>CAWANG010000034.1:0-115954 GCA_963783175.1 uncultured Alphaproteobacteria bacterium | reverse complement strand
CGATCGCGTCGGACAGGCGCTGGCCAGCGCCGAACTGCCCAAGCATATCCATCCAAACGCAAGGCCGGAGCCTCACTCGTCATGGTCCATTTCGAGGTCCATATCGATCTTGGCGGCCGCACGCGCCGCATCGGATTGGCCAGAAGCAATGAATTCGAGGCTCGGAGACCATTCTCTTCCAGTACGATAGCACGTGGCTTGGTGACCCAGACCGGTTCTCACTGGAGCCTGCTCTCGCCCTGACGCGCGGCGCCTTCGCTCCCCTGCCGGCCTCGTGACTTTCGGCTCCATCGGCGACTTCGTGCCCGATACCTGGGGCCGCCGCCTCATGCAGCGCGCCGAACGCCGCCTCGCCGACCGAGAAGGTCGCGCCGTTCGCACGCTTGCGGAAAGCGACTATCTGCTCGGCGTCGCCGATGAGACCCGGCTTGGCGCGCTCCGCTTCCGCTGGGTCGGCGAAGAAGCTTTTCCAGGCGCCGATCCGCGCCGGCGTGCCGGCCCTGATCGAACTCGGCCGGCTCCTCGCAGATTACCGACGAATTCTTCGGGACGAGGAAACGGACGAAGACCTCCAGCTCATCTTTGCGCCCGGCTCCTCGCTCGGTGGCGCGCGACCGAAGGCGTCGGTCATCGACCAGCATGGCCACCTCTCCATCGCCAAGTTTCCGAAGGAGACCGACGACTACAGCATGGAGACTTGGGAGGAGATCGCGCTTGCGGCTGGCCGGCCAAGCCGGCATCGCTACTCCCGCAACACGAGCTGATCGAAGTCGGCGGGCAAGACAGTCATGCTGTCGCGGCGCTTCGACCGCGCCGGCGCGACCCGGATCCCCTTTCTGTCAGCAATGGCGATGCTGGGCGCCAAGGACGGCGAGCGCGGCAGCTACCCGGAGATTGTCGACGCCCTTGCGCAACATGGTGCGCAGGGAAAACCGACGCTCATGCCCTTTATCGGCGCGTTGTTTTCAACGTGCTGATTTCCAATGTCGACGACCACCTGCGCAACCACGGCTTCCTATGGCTGGGAAAGGCGGGATGGTCGCTCTCCCCCGCTTATGACCTCAATCCCGTGCCGACTGATATGAAGGCGCGAGTGTTGACCACGAACATCGATCTCGACGAAGGCACCTGCTCCCTCGACCTGCTGAGGCCGCGTCGGAGTACTTCGGGCTTACGCTCGCGCAGGCCCGCCGATCATCAAGGAGGTCGCGACGGTCACCGCGACTTGGCGCGATATCGCGAAGGCGGTCGGCGCGCGGTCGGCCGATATCAACCGCATGGTCAGCGCCTTTGAGCACGACGATCTTCGGCGAGCCCTCGCGCTGTGACCAGGACGCTCCTTCATAGCTTCGATCCACCAGCGGAAAGCCCTGTCGCCGGCCCGACCGTCGGCCTCGAGGTCTCTGAGATCGAGGATGCTGGTATTCGTGAGGTGTTGCAGACGCCGGGCACCGCTTATGGTGCGTGGTCCATCCTTGATGCGCTGCTGACGCCAACCGGCACAGGAACGCCGTTCATCTTCAAAGAGCCGCTCGGACAAGCACGAGAGGTCAAGGTCGCCCTCTCCGGTCTGTTTGGACGCTTCGTCGCACGCGCTTACCTGGAGCGCTACTTCAAGCTCTCGATCTTCGCCCATCTCGGCAGTCGGATCATCGACCTGATCGCCGCAGAAAGATCAAGGTCAAGCGCCTTTCCCGCGGCGACCTCCCGATGGATAGCTTGCGCGTCCGACCTGTCCTCCCTACAGTCGCCGAGGCGAAAGGCTGTCATGATGTTGGAGGCCCGGAGAAAGCGCTCGCCCGCGCCTGGACGCAAGCTGGACGAATAGACGTGACCGCCCAAGACCGCAAAGTCACCGTGAAACGCATCGCGGTCGCGACGCGCTGGGGATGGCCGCGGCCTGGACCGGCGACGCCTATCTCTCGGCCCGCGATCCTGTGGATGAAGGCGATCCGATCGACCTCGACTCGCTACAAGGATACGCTCTTCATCAGTCTCCTTCGTCTGCATATCGCCAACCTCATCAGCCACCTGGCCACGCTGAATTGGCAGGCGCGCTCCAGCGCCTCACTCATCAGCCATTTGCGCGAAGGCTCCAGACGACCGATCTTGCCCGGACGCTTCTGGATGCAGCCCCGGTCGGAGAGCTGGAGAAAGCGAGCTCCATGGGCGGGCTGGCTCGGGCGGATCGTCACCCGCGCCGGCCCCGGTCACCGGCGCTGACGTGCCGCGCCCGTCCGACCAGGAGACGCTTGCTCGCCTCCACCTGCGGCCAGTCTTCGTCGGGATCGAGCGTGATCTCGTTCGCGCAGCGATCGACGCCGAGCCGCAAGCCGTGCGCACCCGCATCGCCGATACGGTGAGCCCGGATGAGTTCGCCCGGCCCGACCGTGCCGGCGGCTGGATTATTCCGCTCGGCCAGGAACGACGCATCATTGGCAGCACATGAAGCAGCAGCTGGATGTAGCCTTCTTTAAGCGCGCGCACGATGCGCTCTCGCGGGCGATTGGCCACGGGCGTCTCTATGATGCGCAATCTTAGGATGCGGTCTGTGGTGTGAATAAGCGCCCGAGAAAGTAATCCCTTCACGGCAAATTGGATCAATCGCTTCACGTGCCGACCGGCATCGGGCCCCACGCCGATTTACAGGCCCAAGCTGCGCGATGGCGGCCAGCGCTGCGATATTTGGAGTTCCGCGCCGCCCGCCATCGGTCACGCCCCGTCCTGTGGCGCTTCCTGCGAGATGGTAGCGCATCCGTGGCCCGTTCCACAGCTAATGCCTGCATTCCCTTCGCGGCCCAGAGCGCTCGCGCCTGTTCGCCTTGATTGCTTTTGAGCTTGTCGCCATCCAAAGCAGCGCGCCGAGGATGATGGCGCGATCATCGCCGGTCAGGTCCACGACACGAGCTTTGACGACGAGGCCGCCCAGTTCGATCAGGTGCCGCGTGCGCTTGCGGCGCTCGACCTGCCACGCGCGCATATCATGCCGCGCCCTTGCCGCCTGTTGACGGTTGCGCGCCGCCCGGTTGCGCCCGAGCGCCGCCAGTGTGGCGCTCAGTTGGCGGTGCAGTTCGCCGCTTCCGACTTTGACGACGCGCCCCGTCCCCATGCCTCCCTCTTTCCAGTATCACTCGTCTCGGCCAGTACGATCAGCGCACCCACCAGTTCGTCAGCGCTGAGCGCGTCAGCCCCCGTTGCGATGACCAGTTCGCCAAGCTGCTGTACCTTGCGGTTCCTGAGGTCACGCGCCTTGTCCCCCAGTGCCTTCAGTTCAGCATCAAAATCCCTAGGCTTGCGCATCATCGCCTCCGTCAGTGTTGATGGAGAAATGATAGTCGAGCACCGGGCATAAAGCTGTAAGGTCGTCAGGACGAGCTGACGCGGTAGTCCCTCCTCGAGATTTTTTCGGGGGAGGGTTCATTGATGATGCGGCACTAGGATCGCGCGTGGAGTGCGCACGGTCTGGGTCGCGAACTCATTGGCGTCTGGTTATGCTGATGGGCCTACCCTGGTGCAGGAGCTGAATGGTCTGTCTCTGGGCGAGGAAGCTGAGAAGTAGCGAATGGAGGACGCCATAGTCATCTCGGCAAGGGTGCGCAGCGGGCACTACGGCAAGCTGTCCGGCGGTCTTGCGCCGTTGCTTGGAGTGGCACGGGTCGGGGCATTGGAGGCCATACATATGCCGAGAGTGGCCGTGCGCCCGCTACGATCTTCTCTCCGTCGCTTCCCCCATGCTTCCCCGGCTCCGACGAGCCGGGCGGGGAAGCAAAAACGGCCCCGCAGGACCGTCGAAGTCATTGATTTCCTTGAGAAAATTTGGAGCGGGCGAAGGGATTCGAACCCTCGACCCCAACCTTGGCAAGGTTGTGCTCTACCCCTGAGCTACACCCGCATCCGTCCGACGGCGCCGCCGCCGGCCCGCGCTTATGGCGCAACGATAACGAGAATGCAACTCCCTCCAGTTTAGACCCGGACACAAAATTGTCCAAGTCGGGCCGCGCCGCGCACGCGGGCGTGATTTGAAATCGGCGGTTTAACCGTGCAAGGCGTGATGATAAAGTGAGCTTTAGGGATGAACGAGGCCCTTAAACCGGACGACGTCACGCAACGCTCGGCCCCTGCGACCGTGGAAACGGCGCCGCCGCGCCGGCGGAGCTTGCTCGTGAGGATCGCGATCGTCGCGGCGCTGGCCGCGGCGGCGGTGTTCGTATGGCAGAAATTCGAGCACGGCGAGCCCTCGACGAACGAAGGGCAGAACGCCGGCCGTCCGGCGCAGCCGCCGCAGACCGTGCGCATCGCGCCGGTGACGCTTGGCGACATGCCGCTGACCATCGACGCCCTCGGCACGGTGACGCCGTTCGAAACCGTAACCGTCAGGACCCAAATCGCCGGCAACTTACAGGAAGTCGGTTTCACCGAGGGGCAAATCGTCAACAAGGGCGACTTCCTCGCCCAGATCGATCCGCGCCCCTACGAGGCGGCGCTCGCCCAGGCGCAGGGGCAGTTGGCCAAGGACACGGCGCTGCTCGGTCAGGCCCAGGGCGACCTCACCCGCTTCCAACAGCTCGCCAAGCAGGATTCGATCGCCATGCAGCAGGTCGCCGACCAGGAGGCGCTGGTCGCGCAGGACAGGGCCGCGATCGCCACCGATCAGGCGATGGTCAAGACGGCCCAGCTCAACGTCGCCTACACCCATATCGTCTCGCCGATCACCGGACGGGTAGGCCTGAGGCTGGTCGACCCCGGCAACTATCTGCAACCCTCGGACGCCACCGGCATCGTCGTCATCACCCAGATTGATCCGATCAGCGTCGTGTTCACGACGCCGGAGGACAATCTCCCGCGCATCTCCGCACGGCTTAATTCCGGCGCCGAGCTCAAGGTTACGGTGCTCGACCGCGACAATGTCAGCGCGTTGGCGACCGGGACGCTGACCACCTACGACAGCCAGATCGACGTGACCACCGGGACGATCAGGATGAGGGCGACGTTCGCCAATCCCAAAGCCGTTCTGTTCCCGCAGCAGTTCGTCAACGTTCGCCTTCTCGTCGACACCATGACCGGGGCGACGCTCGCCCCCAACGCGGCGATCCAGCTCGGCGCATCCGGAAACTTCGTTTACCTCCTCAACGATGATTCGACGGTCTCCAAACGCGACATCGTCACCGGGCCGGGCAACGGCAAGCAGACCGTGATCGCCTCGGGCCTGAAGGCGGGCGACAAGGTGGTGATCGACGGAGTCGACCGTCTGCGCGACGGCGCGAAGGTCGCAGTCGTCGATAGTCCGGCTGGCCCCGGGGCGCAGGCCGCGACCGGCCAGGGGCTCGAACAGGGCGCCGCCGGACCGGCCAACGGAAACGGCCAGCATCGCCGCCATCGCCACGACGGCGCGGGCGCTGGAGACGCTTCGCCCGCGAACGGCGCGGCCGCTCCGGCCGGCCAGACGCCGCCGGCCGCCGAGGCCACGACCGGCGCGCCGACCGGCGGGGCATCGAGCGAGGGCGCGGCGCCGGCCGCCGCAGCGACGCAGCGTCCGACGACGGGCGGAGCGGCGACGCAAGGCCCGGCGCAATGACGCTCTGGCCCTTCGGGGCGGGGCGGTGAATCCGTCCCGCATCTTCATCGATCGTCCGGTCGCGACCAGTCTTTTGATGATCGCGATCCTGCTCGTCGGCATCGTTGCCTTCCGCTTCCTGCCGCTCTCGGCCCTGCCCGAGGTCGATTATCCGACGATCCAGGTCCAGACCTTCTATCCCGGCGCGAGCCCGGAGGTGATGACGTCGTCGGTGACGGCGCCGCTTGAGCGGCAGTTCGGCCAGATGCCGAGCCTGAGCCAGATGATGTCGCAAAGCTCGGCCGGCGCCTCGGTCATCACTTTGCGGTTCGGGCTCGACATCGGCCTCGACATCGCCGAGCAGGAAGTGCAGGCGGCGATCAACGCCGCCGGCAATCTTTTGCCAGCCGACCTGCCGGCCCCGCCGATCTACGCCAAGGTCAATCCGGCCGACGCGCCGATCCTGACGCTCGGCGTCGCTTCGGACTCGATGAAGCTGACCGAGGTCGAGGACATCCTCGAAACCCGCCTGGTGCCGAAACTGTCGCAATTGCCCGGCGTCGGTCTGGTCTCGATTTCCGGCGGCCAGCGCCCGGCCGTCCGCATCCACGTCAATCCACTCGCCCTCTCCGGCGTCGGCATCAACCTCGACGATTTGCGTACGACGATCGCCAACCTCAATGTCAATGAGCCCAAGGGAAATTTCGACGGGCCGGCGCAATCGTCGGCGATCAACGCCAACGATCAAATCCGCGATCCGAAAGATTATGCGAACGCGGTCATCGCGTACCGCAATAACGCGCCGATCCGCTTGTCTGACGTCGCGAGGGTCGAGATCGCGCCGGAGAACACGCGACTTAGAGCGTGGATGAACACCACGCCGGCGCTCATCGTCAACATTCAGCGTCAGCCCGGCGCGAACGTCATCCAGGTCGTCGACAGCATCAAGAAGCTATTGCCGTCGCTCAGCCAGTCGCTGCCGGCTGCGATCACGGTCAAGCCGCTGACCGACCGCACGATCACCATCCGGGCATCGGTCGAGGACGTCGAATTCGAGCTTTCGCTCGCCGTCGGCCTCGTGGTGATGGTCATTTTCTTGTTCCTGCGAAACATCCCTGCGACCATCATTCCGAGCCTGTCGGTGCCGCTGTCGCTGATCGGGGCGCTGGCGATCATGTATCAGGCCGGGTTCAGCCTCGACAATCTGTCGCTGATGGCGCTGACCATCGCGACCGGGTTCGTGGTCGACGACGCGATCGTGGTGATCGAGAACATCGCCCGCTTCCTCGAGGCCGGCGACAGCCCCTACGACGCGGCGATGAAGGGGTCGGCTCAGATCGGCTTCACCATCATTTCGCTCACCGTGTCGCTGATCGCGGTTCTGATCCCGCTCCTGTTCATGGGCGATGTCGTCGGGCGCCTGTTTCACGAGTTTGCGATCACGCTCGCCGCCACCATCATCATCTCGGCGATCGTGTCGCTGACCCTGGTGCCGATGCTGTGCGCGAAGCTCCTGCGTCCGCGCGGCCACGGCGATGAAGCGAGCGGCGGGCGGTTCTTCCGGGCGCTTACCCGCTTCTACGCTTCGACGCTCCGCGTCGTGCTCAATCATCAGGGCGTCATGCTTCTGGTCGCGCTCGGCACGTTCCTGCTCACCGGCTACCTCTACGTGACGATCCCGAAGGGGTTCTTTCCGATCCAGGACACCGGGGTGATCCAGGGCGTGACCCAGGCGGCGGAGGCGATTTCGTTCGACCAGATGGCGGACCATCAGCAGGCGCTGGCGAAAGCAATCCTCGCCGATCCGGACGTCGAGAGCCTGTCCTCCTTCATCGGCGTCGACGGCGCGAACGTCACCCTCAACTCCGGCCGCTTCCTCATCAACCTGAAGCCGCACAACAAGCGCAAGGCGACGGCGAGCGAGATCATTCGCCGGCTGCGGCAGGAGACCGCGAGCGTGCCCGGCATATCGCTGTTCATGCAGCCGGTTCAGGATCTCTCGATCGACACCGCGGTCAGCGCGACCCAGTATCAGTTCACCCTCGAGAACCAGGATCTGGCGACGCTGCAGACCTGGACGCCCAAGGTGCTGCAGCGTCTCGGTCAGATCAGTTCGATCGTCGATGTCGCGAGCGACCTGCAGCCGGATGGCCGCTCGGTGATGGTCGATCTCGACCGCGCCAACGCCGCGCGCTTCGGCATCACGCCGGCCATCGTCGACAACGCGCTCTACGACGCCTACGGCCAGCGCATCATCTCGACCATCTTCACCCAGAGCAACCAGTACCGGGTGATCCTCGACGTTGATCCGAACATGGCGCGCTCGACGAAGTCGCTCGATTCGCTCTACCTGCCTTCCGCGGCGTCGACCACCGGCCAGACGCCGCTCGACTCGGTCGCAAACTTCACCGTCAAGACCGCGCCGCTGCAGATCTCGCATCTGAAGCAGTTCCCGGTGACGACGATTTCGTTCAATCTCGCGCCCGGCGCTTCGCTCGGCGAGGCGGTCGACGCGATCGGCGGAGCGCTCGCCGACATCGGTTTGCCGCCGAGCTTCGCCGTCAGCTTCCAGGGCGCGGCGCAGGCCTTCCAGTCGGCGCTGTCGAACGAGGTGTTCCTGCTCGCCGCAGCGGTCGCGGCCATGTATATCGTGCTCGGCGTGCTCTACGAGAGCTTCATCCACCCGATCACGATCCTGACCACGCTGCCGTCGGCCGGCATCGGCGCGCTATTGACGCTGAACGCCGCCGGGGCCGGGCTCGACATCATCGGCGTCATCGGCATCGTGCTCCTGATCGGCATCGTCAAGAAGAACGCGATCATGATGATCGATTTCGCGCTCGACGCGCAGCGCCACCAAGGACTCCCGCCGCGCGAGGCAATCTATCAGGCCTGCCTATTGCGGCTCAGGCCGATCCTGATGACGACTGTCGCGGCGATTTTCGGCGCCCTGCCGCTCATGCTGGGGACCGGCGTCGGCTCGGAGCTTCGCCGCCCGCTCGGTTTGGCGATCGTTGGCGGCCTCGCGTTCAGCCAAGTGCTGACGCTTTATACGACCCCGGTCATCTATCTCTTCTTCGAGCGGCTTGGCGAGCGCTTCGGCATGGGCGCCGCCCATTCGGCGCTGGCGACGGAAGCGCCGTGAACAACCGCTTTTCCGAGATCTTCATTCGCCGCCCGGTTGCGACCATCCTGCTCACGATCGGCGTCGTCTTCGCCGGACTGCTCGGCTATTCGCAACTCCCGGTTTCGCCGCTGCCGCAGGTCGACTTCCCGGTCATCTCGGTCCAGGCCAACATGCCCGGCGCCAGCCCAGACACCATGGCGACCTCGGTCGCCGCCCCCCTCGAGCGGCATTTGGGCCAGATCGCCGACGTCAATGAAATGTCGTCGCAGAGCACGCTCGGCTCGACCCGCATCACGCTCCAGTTCGGTCTCGACCGCGACATCGACGGCGCTGCGCGGGACGTCCAGGCGGCGATCGTCGCCGCGCGCGTCGACCTGCCGACAAGCCTGCGCCAGAATCCGACCTACCATAAGGTCAATCCTGCCGACGCGCCGATCATGGTCATCGCCATGTCGTCGACGACTCACACGGACGGGCAGCTCTATGATCTCGCCTCCAACGTCCTCCAGCAGCGACTGTCGCAGCTTCCGGGCATTGGAGAGGTCGACATTTCCGGCGCCGCCCTGCCGGCGGTGCGGGTCGAGATCAACCCGGGCGCGATCTTCCATTATGGCATCGGCCTTGAGGACATCCGCGCGGCGCTGGCGTCCGCCAACGCCAATAGCCCGAAAGGCGCGATCGAAGACGACGACTACCATTATCAGATCTACGCCAACGATCAGGCGTCGCATGCGGCCCAATATCGCGATCTGGTGATCGCCTACCGCAACGGCGCGCCAATCCGGCTCTCCGACGTCGCCGAGATCCTCGATTCGGTCGAGGACCTGCGAAACGCCGGCCTGGTCAACGGCAAGCCGGGCGTCGCGGTGATTCTGTCGCGTCAGCCGGGCGCCAATATCATCCAGGCCGTGGACGGCGTCCGGGCCGAGCTGCCGCGCCTGATCGCGTCGCTGCCAGGCGATATCGACCTGTCAGTGGCCGTTGACCGCTCGAAGACAATCAGGCAGTCGCTGCACGACACCGAGAAGACGCTGGTGATCGCCGTCGCGCTGGTGATCCTTGTCGTGTTCGCCTTCCTGCGCAGCGTGCGGGCCGCGGCGATCCCGAGCGTCGCGGTGCCGACCTCGATCATCGGCTCGTTCGGCGCGATGTACCTGCTCGGCTTCAGCCTCAACAACCTGTCCCTGATGGCGCTGACGATTTCGACCGGCTTCGTCGTCGACGACGCCATCGTCGTGCTCGAGAACATCTCACGCTATCTCGAACAGGGCATGCCTCGCTTCGAGGCGGCGATCCGAGGCGCGGGCGAAGTCGGCTTCACTGTCATCTCGATCAGCCTGTCTCTGATCGCGGTGTTCGCGCCGCTCTTGTTCTTCGGCGGCATCGTCGGGCGCCTGTTCACTGAATTCGCGCTCACGCTCTCAGTTGCGGTCATGATCTCGATGGTCGTCTCGCTGACGACAACGCCGATGATGTGCGCGCTCATCCTTCCGCAGGGCTCGCAAGCTGGGCACGGACGTCTCTATCGGGCGACGGAGCGCATCTTCGAGGCAATGCTTGCGTTCTATCGAACGACGCTGCGCATCGCGCTTCGTCATCCCGGGGCGGTCGCCCTGTCGTTGTTGGCCACGGTCGGGCTCAACTATTACATGTTTCGCTACCACATTAACTATGGCTTGTTTCCAGTGCAGGACACGGGCCTCATCATCGGCTCGATCCAGGCCGATCAAAGCATCTCCTTCCAGGCGATGAAGACCAAGTTCACCCAATTGCAGGACATCGTCCAGGCGGACCCTGCGGTCGAAAGCGTCGTCGGGTTCACCGGCGGACGGTCGACCAACGCCGGCTTCCTTTACTCGTCGCTGAAGCCGTTCGCGCAACGCAAAGTCACTGCAGATGAGGTCGTGACCCGACTGCGCCCCAAGCTGGCGCAAGTCGCGGGCGCGCGGCTCTACATGGTCGCTGTCTCCGACCTTAGAACCGGCGGGCGGCAGAGCAATGCGACCTATCAGTATACGCTTCTCTCCGACGATACGGCGGACCTCTATGCGTGGGCTCCCAAGCTGACCCAGGCGCTGATGGCCAGCGAAATCGTCAAGGACGTCAATTCCGATCAGCAGATGGGTGGCCTGCAGACCAACGTTACCATCGATCGCGACACCGCGATGCGCCTCGGCCTGACGCTGAGCTCAATCGACAATACGCTCTATGACGCCTTCGGCCAGCGCCAAGTGTCGACGATCTACAACCCCCTCAACCAGTATCATGTCGTGATGGAGGTCGCGCCGCGCTATTGGCAGGACCCGCGCACGCTCGACCAGCTTTACGTATCGACGTCGGGCGCTGTTCCGACCGGCGTCCAGCAGACGGGCATTGCCGCCGGGGACTATGTCTCCTCGACCGGGACGCAGAGCACTGCGGCTTCGATCGCTGCGGATTCGGAGCGCAACGCCGCCACCAACGCCCTGGCGGCGAGCGGTCATTCGGTCGCTTCGTCGGGCGCGGCGGTCTCGACCTCGCTCGAGACGATGGTTCCGCTGTCGGCCTTTGCGCATTTCGCGCCGGGCCACACCCCGCTCAGCGTCAATCACCAGGGACCGTTCGCGGCGACGACGATCTCGTTCAACCTTGCCGAGGGCCGGTCGCTCAGCGAGGCGAAGACGGAGATTGAGAACGCCATCCAGCGCATTGGCATGCCGTCGACCGTCCGCGGCGCGTTTGCCGGCACCGCCGCGACCTACCAGCAATCGCAGTCGAGCATGCCGCTTCTGTTTGGCGCCGCGATCGTGACCATCTATATCGTGCTCGGGATTCTCTACGAGAGCCTGATCCATCCGATCACTATCCTCTCGACGCTGTTCTCGGCGAGCGTCGGCGCGGCGCTGGCGCTGTGGCTGTTCGACGTCCAATTCACCATCATCGCCGCGATCGGCGTTTTGTTGCTGATCGGCATCGTCAAGAAAAACGCGATCATGATGGTCGACTTCGCGCTCGAGGCGGAGCGGGCCGGGCGCGACACGCGCGACGCCATCGAGGAGGCCTGCCTCCTGCGCTTTCGCCCGATCATGATGACGACCTTCGCCGCGCTCTTCGGCGCGCTGCCGCTGGCGTTCGGAACCGGCGAAGGCTCGGAGCTCAGGCATCCGCTTGGGATCACCATCGTCGGCGGACTCATCGTCAGTCAGGCGCTGACGCTCTACACGACCCCGGTGGTTTTCATCTATCTGGACAATTTCGGCAAATGGCTCGCGGGCCTCTGGCGCCGCTACTACCTGCGCGTCGGCCCCGCGCCGATGGCCGGCGCGAGCTGAACTTTGCCGGCGTTCAGAGCGGCAGGGCGTAGCGGCGGGCGATCTCCGCCGCGGCGCGCGCGTCGTCGATCGATATCGGGCCGTTGTTGGCGGCGCGGGCCGCCTTGACGGCCTCGACCAGCTCCGCTGGGCCGCTGACATCGCTGAGATCGCCCGATCCTTTGGCGAGACGGTCGCGCATCGCCGCCTGCGCGTCCTCGTCGGCGAAGGCGACAGCCTGCATGAGCGCCATCACCGGCCGCGGCGAACCCGAGCAGCGCGCCAGCCGATAGGCGTTGAGGAACCGCTTGGCGTCGCGCGGCGAATCGGCGGCGAGCGGGGCAAGCGCCGCAAGCAGCGTCGTTTCCGTGTTTGAAAGCGGCTCGACGAGCGCCGCGGGCAGCTTGGCGTCCGGCGCCGCCGCCGGCTGCCCTGCGGTCGACAGAAGCCGCGCGACGACCAGTTCCCCGTCGGCTTCGTCCCGACCCGGCAAGTTGAGCGAAAGCTGCAGCCATTTTCCCAGCCGGCGGCGCGCCTTGCGCGGGCCGCCGAGCGTGACCGCGAGGCGGGCGGGATCGAAAGCCAGCAAACCTACGCAGCCGGGACCGATCGCGCTCTGCGCCGCGTCGATCCAGGCGATTGCTGCGCCCGGCGACAGGGCGTCGAGATTGTCGATCGCAAGAATGAGGCGGTCAGGCGCCGGCGCGGCCAGGTTCGGATGTCCGATCCTGGCGCTGAGGGCGGCGAGAAACGCGCGCGCCGCCGTCGCAGGGGCATGGCCCGATTCGAGAAATTCCGGCCCCGGGGCGCGGATGGAGGTCTTGCCCCCTGCGCGCTGGCTCGCCGCTTCGGCCCGCTTGGCGGCCGTTTCCGCCTCGGCTGTCAGCGCGGCGACGCGCTGATTGAGCCGCGTCGCCCGCTCATCGAGGTCGCGTCGGCGTTCGCGGAACTCGAGGCTCAGCAGCCGCGCGCCGCGCAAGAGCAGGTTCGAGAACCCGAGCGCGCGCCAGAGGTTGAGCGCGATCGCCAATGCGCCAAGGACGTACAGAACTTGCGACGCCCGGTCGAACCATTCGGCGTGGGCCGCGATCCAGTCGGCGACCGGCTTGAGCGCATCGCCCAGCCGCTCGATCGCGGCGAGCGCCGCCGGCCCGTGCAAAAAGCCCAAGCCGAAGGCGAGCGCGAAGGCGACGATCGCCCACATGAGCAGCCGGGCCTGGCTGCCGTAGGCCCATATCGCGCGAATCACGACTCCCATGCGTGCGCCCGCGCCGAGCGTCGACATGTCGCGCGCCAGATTGCGAAAGCTGGCGTCGGCGTCCGATCCGGCGAGGCCGAACCGGCGCAACCGCGCCTCGATCGTTCCCCGGCGGGCGCGGGCGAAAACGTCGATGCGCGACCCTGGGGTCTCGAACAGCAGATTGTCGGCGAGCCGGGCGCGCTTGGCCTCGACGTCATCGCGTTGCGAGCGCTCGGCCTCAAGCTTCCTCACCACGTCGTCATGGCGATCGGACGCCGCCCTAGCGGCGCGCTGCGGATCGCCGCCCGCATGGCCGGTTTCGTCGAGCAGCGCCGAATAGTCGACGCCGCCGGGCTCGCGATCGAGGGCGGCGTAGGCGGCGCTGGCGATCGCCACCTGCGCCTCGACGCCGTTCCCGGCGTCGACATGCGCCAGCGCCACCCGCGCCAGCGCGCCGCCGTCTGAGGCCGCCGACGAAGCGCTGAGGTCAAGGATCGCCTGCGCGAGGCGCCTTAGCGCGAACGTCTTGCCGGCGCCCGACGCCCCGGCGACCGCTGCCAGAAACGGCGTCTGGACCTGAGGAGTCACGCAAAGTTGAGCCAGCGGCTCCACCAGTTGGGCGACGTTCAGGACGTCAGCCCCGTCGGCGGAATCGCCGAGGAAGATCGGCTCGGTCTGGACCGGTGCAGGCGACGGCGTGATCGATACGGGCGGCGCGGCGGCTTGCGCGGGAGCCCGGGCGGGCAATGGGTAAGACGACTTGTCAGTCGCCCCGATGCCGCCAAGCAGGCGAATCTTCGAATTCACGCTGGGCTCGGACAATCAATCCTCCTCGGCGCGCGCTCGCGGGATCCCGCCGGAAGCGCCGTAATTTCAGTGCGCGGCACTAACGAACGCAAGGGCGCCCGCAAGTCAAGCCGGAACGTGGCGCCGAAGGCGGCTCAGGCCGATTTGGCGCGGACCCGCGCAGGCGATCTGGTGCGGAAAAATCGCCAAGCCGACACAATTTTCCCCGATTCGATTACGCGACTTTAACCGGCTACGGCCAAGGATTGCGCGTCGGCGAGAGCCGCCAATGTTGGCGTCGCTCCGTCCGGCGCAGGCGCGGACCGAAGCGGGACATTCTTGTCCGGGAGGAGTTGCGACATGGCCATCTTCTTCCGCGGCTTCAACCCTGACGCCGACGCCGCCAACGACGGCGGGTTGTCGACGAAGGATGGGTCGATCGGACCGTCATCGGGCTGGTTCGACCCGAGCGAGGCGCTGAGCTTCGACGGCATCCCCCAACGGGCGGCCGACGCGGCCTGGTCCGGACGGGACGGGGTCGAGCGCGTCCAGAGCCTGGCTGCATCCCGCCCCGCGCCGCTTGTTTCCCCTTCTTCCAGCGCATCGGGCGGCTCGACCTCCGGCGCCTCGGGCGCCACCTCGCCGAATCCGGCCATCGCAGCCGAAATAGCAAGCCAGGAGCAAAACGGTTCGCTCAGCTATAGCGCCGTTCTGACCATTCTCGACGCCGCCGCGGCGGGCGGCATGACGGCGTCGAAGTTCGCGGCCCTCCAGAGCTTCGCCGCCGAGCTCAACGCGCCCAGCGGCATTAGCGTCTCGGCCTACGTTCAGCAGATCACCGACGACGTGATTGACGGCAATTCCGCCAACGCGACCTGGAACGGCGGGGCGTCGACGGCGACCAGGCTCGGCGACCTGACCGCTGCGTCGAGCCAGACGCAGGCGGACGACCTGATCGGCGAATGGTTCCTTGGCGCCAATCTGCCGAGCCTCAGTCTCACCGCGGTCGGGCAGGCGAACCTCAATCCAACCTATCAGAACTCGACTTTGCCGCTCTACGGCCCCAGCGGCGCCCCGACCTACCAGGACGTCAACCAGGGCTATCTCGGCGACTGCTACTTTCTGTCGTCGCTGGGCGAGATCGCGCTCAAGGACCCCTCCGCGATCGAGAGCATGATCTCGAGCAACGGCAACGGAACTTACGCCGTCCGCTTCATGGTCGACGGCCAACCCGACTACGTGACGGTCAATTCCGAGCTTCCGGTCATGAGCGGGTATCAATGGGCCAACGGGTCGACGCAGGAATTCGCCAATGGCGCCGCCGACGACTGGGTTCCGCTGATCGAGAAAGCTTACGCTCAGCTCAACGCCCAGACCAACGCGCCGCACGGCATGGAGCTTAACAGCGCCTCCGATTCCTACGAGGGCATCGCGGCGGGCTCCGCTTCGGCCCTTACCCTCCTGACCGGCCAATCGGAGACAGGTTACGCACTTAACCCGCAGGATTCAGCGAGCGCGCTCGCCTCGATCATGTCGACCGTCGCCTCGAGCTGGAGCGCGGGCGAAGAAGTTCTGATGTCGACGCCCGCAACCTCGAACGGCAATCTCGTCGGCGACCACATGTACATGATCACCGGCGTCAATGCCGCGACCGATACGCTCACGATCCAGAATCCCTGGGGTTCCGCCTATAGCGGGCCGCTGGCGATGACCTTCACCGAATCGATCCAACAGCTCGCTCAGGACAATTGCTCGCTGTACGCCGCCAGCGGGCGCCCGGTCGCTTAAGCCTCCTTGCGATCGGGACCGGCGCCCTCCCGGGGTCTCCAAAAGCGACCACGGCGAGCGGCGCCCAAGGGCCGCGCCTCGTGCCCCTGCGAGGCGCGGCCTCGACCTCTGGCCGCCTCCGGCGCGAGCAGCCGCAACCTATCCCGAACCCGCCAAATGAGGTTAAGTCGCCTTGGACCCTGACCGCCGGGTGGAGGCTCAAGCCGTTGCACGCATTCGCTTCTCCGACGCCCGACGCGACGCCGGTCTGGTTGGTCGACGCCGACAATTGGGAGGGCGTCAAATCGTCGATCGGCGCCCGCGCGACCGCGTTCGCCGAGCGCTGCGGGTTCAAGCCGAAGGCCGGACGAATGCAGTTCCTTCCTGGCGAGGGCGGCGCCCTCGCCGGCGTCCTGTTCGGGGTCGACGGGGAGCGCGCGCCCGCGCGCGATCCGCTCGCCGCGGGCAAGCTCGCGACGTCGCTGCCCGATGGCGTCTACCGCTTCGCCAACCCGCCTAACGATGCCGATCTCGCCGCGCTCGGCTTTCTGCTCGGGCTCTACGCTTACGACCGGTTCAAGGCCAATTCGGCGCCGAAGCCCCGGCTCGTCGCACCCGATGGCGTCGACGCATGGCGCCTCGAGCGCATCGCGGAGGCGATCGCCTTCGGACGCGACTTGTCAATGCGCCCGCCAACACGCTCGGGCCGCAGGCTCTCGAGCAAGAGGCCGTCAAGCTCGCCGAAGAGTTCGACGCCAGCGTCAGCATGGTTCGCGGCGACGAGCTTCTCGCCGCCAATTTTCCTCTCATCCACGCGGTCGGGCGCGCGGCCGCGGAAGAGCCGCGGATCGTCGACTTTTCCTGGGGACGTAAGGACGCGCCGAAGGTTGCGCTGATCGGCAAGGGCGTCACCTTCGACACCGGCGGCCTCGACATCAAGCCGGCGTCCGGCATGGAGCTGATGAAAAAGGACATGGGCGGGGCGGCGACGGCGCTGGCGCTGGCGCGGCTTGTCATGGAGGCAGGGCTCGATCTTCGCCTGAGAGCGGTGATCCCGATTGTCGAGAACGCGATCTCGGCTCCGGCGATGCGGCCGGGCGACGTCCTCATGAGCCGAAGGGGCTCTCGGTCGAGGTCGGCAATACCGATGCCGAGGGTCGGCTCATCCTTGCCGATGCGCTTGCGCTCGCCGACGAGGACGCGCCCGACCTGATGCTCGATTTCGCCACTCTCACCGGCGCGGCGCGGGTCGCGCTCGGCCCCGACCTGCCGCCCTTCTATACCGACGACGAGGCGCTCGCCGGCTCGATTCTCGCTCACGCGGCGCGCGTCCGCGATCCGGTATGGCGGATGCCGCTCTGGCGCCCCTACGACGCGATGATCGATGGGACGGTCGGCGACATCTCGAATTCCGGGTCGGGCGGCGGCATGGCGGGCTCGATCACCGCCGCGCTGTTCCTTCGCCGGTTCGTCGACAAGGCGAAGTCATGGGCGCATTTCGACGTCTACGCCTGGAACCCGAAGCCGCGCGCCCATGGGCCCGCAGGCGGCGAGATCCAGGCGGTGCGGGGGCTGTTCGAACTTTTGACCGAGCGCTATCCGAGGCGGTGAGGCTCAGCCAATCGCCTGGGCCGACAGGCGCTGTCGTTCATGCTTATTTGTCTTCGGGCGGGGCAATGAGCAAGACCTAAAAGCGCGCGGCGATGCTGGTCGCGGACGTCGCCGGATACAGCCGGCTCGCCCGCGCCGACGAGGATAGGACCCTAGTGCCACTTCGGGCCTCTGAAGTGATCTGCGCGTGTGTCAAGTTTTGACGTACGCGCACGCTTTATCGACTTGGGGGAGCAAGGTCTCCGCTTTAATTTTTCCACTAATAACGCGCGGTATAAGATGACCGTTCGTAAAGACCACTGAAATTTCCCAACCATCGCAGATGGCATATGAGGTTGTTCCTGACGGATCAATATAAGTAAAAATTGGACACAAAGCTATTATTTTGTCACCTCCCTCCCACGGAAGGTGGGACGCGTCAAATTCGAAAGATAGTGTTAAAACTTGATTAGAAGGAACAGCAAAAGCGTGAGTATGTGCAACGCCCGCCTCGTTTTTAATCCCGATCGGTACTAGGTAGCTATTCTCTCGTGGCTTGCTGCTTGGGTTTCTCGCTTGGTCTTCGACTTGTCTCAAGACAGTCTGATCACTACACTTTGGCCGCTGCGAGAGCGTGCCAATGAGTCCAAGGAGGTCGAAATCCCCTACTTCGATCGTCTGGTTTCCGATATTCGAGGCGTCGACGGTGGTAACAAAATGAAACGCCGAATCAATATTGGTAGAGACTGATGGATCTACGATAAGACTTGGATGGCCTACCCATTGATTCCAATAAGTTAATCCGGTAAAGCCAAGTGATATGAGCGAAACAAACATTGACAGAAGCGAGATCAGGAGGGCGGCGGTACCCTTTTGCTTGGGGCGGGGGAGCTTGATCTGCGGATTGGTCGCATCGGCCGAGCCCCCGTTGGTGCCGTCACTTATATCGTCGCTCATCGCTTTTTTCCCGTGAGCAAGAGGGTGGAGGCCTACAGAGTGCTCACTGGTCGGATGAGACCCCAGGTGAGTTCCTCTGCGGCGGTGGCGCGCGGATTGCAACGGAAAAGATCGTGTGGTCGACAGAGCGCAATCGGGCCGCCGGGCGGTCAATTTTCCGCGCCACATGGAACGGCATGGTCGAGTCCGATACGGGCCTGCCCCGAGTACCGCATTGCAACCGAGGTCGAGAGAAGGCTCGCGGTGTTCCTGGGCATAGCGAGATGGTCGGCGCCTTCTTCACCCCACGAGCCACGGCAGCAGCGCCGGGATCACGGCCGGGGTGACGACGGCGTTGAGGCCCATGGCGAGGCCGGCGAAGACGCCGGCGACCGGATCGACTGCGAATGCCCTCGCTGTCCCGATGCCGTGCGAAGCGAGGCCGACGGCGAAGCCGCGAGCGGCGTAGTCGGTGACGCCGAGCGCGTTCATCAGCGGAGTCACGATGACCGCGCCGAGGATGCCGGTCGCGATGACGAGAACGCCGGTCAGCGGCGGCGCGCCGCCGAGCCCCTCGGTGACCGCCATCGCGACGCCCGCCGTCATCGACTTCGGCGCGAGCGCGATCAGGACCGGGCGCGGCGCCCCGAGCCCTTTGGCGACCAGGACGGCCGACATGATCGCGACGACGGCGCCGACGAGGAGCGACGCCGCAAGCGGCCAGAAGTTCCGCCTGACGAGGGCGAGGTTGGTGTAGATCGGCACGCCGAGCGCGACCGTCGCCGGCCCCAACAGGAAGTGCACGAATTGGGCGCCGTTGAAATAGGTCTGATAGTCCGCGCCGGCAAGCTTGAGCAGCGCGCCGAGAAGCGCAATCGCGATCGCCACCGGATTGACGAGCGGATGGCGATGCGCAGCCCTGGCGAGAGCGTCGGCGACAAGGAAGGCGGCGAGCGTCGCCGTCAGCCAGAAGAGCGGCGTCGTCTGCAGATAGACCCAGAGGCGGAACGGGGTCATGTCTCGCCCTTCGCTCCGGCGAGGCGCTTGACGAGGAGAAAAACGCCGACGGTCGCGATGAGTGTGGCGACGGTCGAGACGACGAGCGCGGCCGCCAGCGCCAGGCCCTGGTCGCGAAGGAGGCCGAGATACTGGACCACGCCGACGCCCGCCGGCACGAAGAGCAGCGGCAGCGCGGCGAGCAGTCCGCGCGCCGCCTGCCCGAGATCGCTCGCCGCGAGCGCCTCCTCGTCGAACGGCCTTGAGCGCCGATAGACGACAAGCGTGACGACGAGCAGCGCAAGCCCGATCACCGGACCGGGGGCGGGAAGAGCGAGCCCGCGCGCCGCGACCTCGCCGACGAGCTGGAAGGCTAGCAAGATGAAGAAACCGCGGATCACTCCCCGTTGTCGCCGCAAGGACGCAGGGCGGTCAATGTGCGGCTCACGCCCCGGCGATGATCGCCTTCAGAAAAGCGACGTGGCGGGCGAAGGCCGCCCGGCCTTGCGAACTCGCCTTGACGGTGGTTCTCGGGCGCCGGGCGACGAACGCTTTGCTCACTTCGACATAGCCCGCGCGGGCCAGATGATCCAGATGCGCGCCGAGATTGCCGTCAGTCGCGCCAGTCAGGCCCTTGAGCCGGGTAAAGTCGAGGCCCTCGTCGCTCGGGTCGCAGGCAGTCAGCGCCGCCATGACGCGCAGTCGGATCGGCTGATGGATGACGTCGTCAGGCCCCTCCATCGTTCACTCTCGCCGCATCCAGAGGCCGCAGAGCATGAAACCGAAGCCGGTGACGATGGCCTGCCAAAGAATGAAGCCATCGCCCGACCAGAAGTAGCCTGCGAGGACGAGCGCGGTAAGGCCGAGGCCAATCGCGGTGAACGCCCATCCGAACCACAATCCGACGATCGCATAGCCGAACATGAACAGCGTCGGCCAGAAGGCCATCGACTCGCGCGGCCCGAATTGTCCGAGCAGGTTCGACCAGATCCAGCCGAAGGCGTAGAAGAGCGCGAAAGCGGCCAGAGTTCTGATTGGGAAGTGGGAAACCGCCATGTCGCCCAAGCGCAATATCGCCAGCGTCCCGACGACCCCGGCGAGATCGACCCAAAACCACTGCGATCCGAACCATGCGGGCCTCGCCCAAATGAGCAAGTCGCGAACCAGATCAACGACGCCCCATAGGATGAAGATCAGCGCCGCGCTGCGATAGATGCGCGATTGCTTGACCTTGGCGACGACGCTCTCGACGTCGGCGAGCATCGCGGCTGCTTCATCGGAGCGGATGGTCATATATGTCTCGCGGGCAGTGCGCCGGCGCCTCCGGTCGGTTCTTCGGGTTTGGGCAACAGACCGAGGCGGCGGCAGAGAAAGAAGAGGCGCCGGCCCTGGGTCACGCTGACCGCGATCATCAGGCCGAGACTGACGCCGCCGGCGACGGATCTCAGCGCCATCGCCTCCAGCATCGGCATCGTCCACGCCATCCACGCGAAAAGGGCCGCCTTCAGGAAGAAATAGGCCGCCCACACAAGCGTGAACAGGCGGAAGAAGGCGCGAATCTCGTTGGTGGCGACAAAGGTCTCGCCGCGCTGCTCGGCGGCCTCCTGCACGATCGGCTTCTCCCCCATCGCCCCGGCGACGAACGCGAGCGCGGTCGCCACATTGGTGATCACCGCTTCGTATTTGAGCATGAAGGGCGAGGTCGAAGCGAAATCGACAAGACCGAAGACAAGGGTGAGAGCGCTGGTCAGGAGATAGAGCCGAGTGAACTTGAGGCGCTTTCGCCAGCGCCACGCGGCGTCGGCGACGATGAACAAGATGGAGCCCAATATCGCGGGTTTCACCCCGAGCGTCGCGGCAAGCGTCCAGAACACGATCAGCGGCCCGAATTCAGCCAGCGCGAACCGTGCGACCGCCAAAAGTCGGGACATGGGAGCGCTCCTGGCTCAGGCGCCGGGTTCGGCCATCGCCGCGAGGATCGCCTTGATCGCCTCCGGGCGGTAGACGACGCCCATGTGGTCGACGCCGGGCAGGATCGTCACGCTCACGCCGAGCGGCGGCAGTACCCGGCGATACGCCTCGGCGTCCATCAGCTGATCGTCGGCGCCGGCGACGACCGCGATGCGGCCTTTGGCGCGCAGGAACGCGCCCTTCCAGTCGGGCGGAGCGGTATAGTTCTGCAGCAGGCGGAAGGAATATTGGCTGGTTACGGCCATTTTCGCCTCTGGGGCGTTGGCGAAGCCGATCGCCGGCAACGACTGCGGCCAGTCGATCCCGATCCTTTCTAGTATCAAGGTCGCGACGATGCGCAGCGAGTCCGGCGCGGCCCAGAGGCCCGGTCCTTCCGCCGGCCGGTTCGTGGGCGCGGAATAACCGAGGTAGGGCGCGAGCAGCACGAATCGGTCGAACGAGTCGCCGAGCGCGCTCCCAGCGATGCGCAGCGCGAAGCCGCCGCCCGAGGAGTGGCCAATGAGCGAGAGTCGCGCGGTCGGATACGCCTTGCGCAGTTCGCCGACGAGATCGGCGAGGTCGTCGTCGAGCTGGCCGCGATAGGCGATGTCGCCGCGCGTTCCCGAGGCGCCATGGCCGCGGATATCGACGGCGACGGCGGTCACGCCGGCTTGGGCGAGCGACCTGGCGACCTGGTGCATCTCGATCGAACTGGCGGACGAGCCGTGGGTCAGGATGGCGAGCCGGTCGCGCGCGCCGCTCGCCGCCCGATAGAGCCGGTAGGCAAGCCAGGTTCCGTCGCGGGCCTGGAAGCGGCTGAGGTCGGGCGCGTCCGATTCGTCGATCTGTAGGGCGCCTTCATGGATCGAGGCGAGCGGCGGCGGGGAGCGCACCGGCGAGGCCAGCATCAACGTTGCCGCGATCGCCGCCGCGCCGGCCAGAGCGAGGAACCCGAGCGCGACATGGGTGAGGGTCGATAAAGACATACTGACCTCCGTCCAGAGTACTCCATAATACGGAGTATTCTGCCGTTGTCAACCTACCGCGTTGCTCGCGGCAGCCTTGTCGTCGGCTTGCCGCCAAGCGATACCGCTGCGCAGGGCGCGGAGGGGTTCACGATGGCCGTAAGCAAGCACAGGCGGATGACGGTCGGCGACCTGCGCGCGCTCAAGGGCAAGCGGCAACTGACGATGCTGTTCGTCGAGACGCTCGACGAGGCCGGGGCCGCCGCGGCGGCGGGCATCGACATTCTCTCGATCGTCGAGCCCTTGTGGTCACCGGCGATGCGCGAGGCGGCAGGCGACTGTTTCGTCCAGGTCGGCCTCATCTATGGCCAGCGCTGCACCTACGAGGACTATCTGCGGGCCGCCCATGCCGGAATCATGACCGGCGGCGACGCATTCTATTGCGCCGCGAGTCTCGAGACGATCGGGAAACTCGCGGCCGAAGGCATCCCCGTCGTCGGCCATGTCGGCCTCATTCCGGCGCGGGCGACCTGGACCGGCGGCTTCAAAGCGGTCGGCCGCACCGCCGCCGAAGCGATACGCGTCTTCGACCACGTGAAGGCGCTGGAAGCGGCAGGGGCCGTCGGAGCCGAGATCGAGGTCGTGCCGGCGCGCATTGCGGCAGAGATCTCGAAGCGCACTTCGCTGTTCCTGATGTCTATGGGCGCGGGCTCAGGCTGCGACGCGCAATATCTGTTCGCGGAAGACGTGCTCGGATACACCCGCGGCCATAAGCCCCGCCACGCCAAGGTCTACCGCGACTTCCGGACCGAACTCGACCGGCTGCAGAAAGAGCGCGTCGACGCGTTCAAGGAATTCCGCGCCGACGTCGAGACCGGCGCCTATCCGGAAGAGAAACATGTCGTCCCGATCGCCGACGCCGAGTTCGAAGCGTTCATAAAGGGGCTGCCGAAGTAGAAAAAGCGATTCACGCGCTACAGCGAGGTTCACAGCAATTCGATATTTCGGGCCACGCGCTTGCCGCCAGAGACCTTGCGAATATCGAAGGCGACGCGAGCGCCCTTGTAAAGAGTTCCGTACGGGGCGTGGCCAATCTGGGTCTCGGCGAAATAAATGTCAGGGCTGCCGTCATCGCAAATGATGAAACCATAGCCGCGCTCTTCTCGGTCCACCTTGGATTTGATCGACCCGGTAAGGCGAACCGCCGCGCCCGCTTGCGGCGACACGGCCTTCGCCCTGGCGATGATGTCCTCGGCCTCCGCGTTCCTTCCGATTCGATGCAGGAGCCCTCCCAAGAGCGGCGTGACGATCTCGAGACCGCGCGCATTTCTTGCGCCCTCGTTGAGCAGAAACGCCTCTCTCAGCTGCTCGAGCGCCGCCGCCGTTTCGCCGAGCGAGGCCAATCTTTCGCCAAAACGGGTTCGCGCTTTGGAAAGCGTATTCGAGATGGCTGTAAGGTTCTTGCGATAATTCCGATGGGTCGCGATCTCGCGGGCTTTTTCGAGCTCGGCGATCGCCTCAGCGAAGCGATTGGCGTCCAGCAACAGCGAACCCAGCGTGTTGAGCACGAAAACCAGGCTCTGCCGGTCATTGATGCGATCGGCGATCTGGCGTGCGCGCGCGGTCGCGTCGATCGCCTCGGTCAACCGCAGCTGCTCGCGCAGCACGCCGCTCAGGTTGTTCAGGGTGATAATGAGGCTGCGATAATAGCCGCGGCGCTCGGCGATCTCGCTGGCGCGGTTCAGCCGGGCGGAGGCCTCGTCCAGCAATCCCTGTTGCCTGAACGCGCTCCCAAGGGTGTTGAGGACCATCACGAGGCTCTCCTCGTCTTTCGACCCCTCGGCAATTTCGCGGGCTCGTTCGAGCGGCGCAACCGCTTCGGCGGGAAGCCCCTGCCGATTGAGCACGCTGCCAAGCGTGTTCAATATCTTGCCCAGGCTGCGCTCGTCCTTCGACCGTTCCGCGATCTGCTCGGCGCGTTTGAGCGTCGTGAAAGCGTCATCCAGGCGCTCGAGGTCCCTCAATACGCCGCCGAGGGCATTGAGCACGATGACGAGTTGGGCGTCGTCGCGCTCGTCTTCGGCGATCTGGCGCGCGCGCTCGAGCAGTTCGGCGGCCTCAGCGCGCAGGTGCTGTTTGACCCGCACCCCGCTCAATGCGTTGAGCACGATCACAGCCTGATGCAGGTCATGCTGGCCTTCGGCGATCTGGAGCGCGTGCTTGAGCACGTCGGCGGCTTCGGCGAGCCGGTTCTGTTCCACCAGCACGCCGCTGAGCGAATTGAGCACGATGACAAGCTGACGCCAGTCACGCCTGTCTTCGGCGATTTTGCGAGCGCGATCGAGCGCGGTCGCCGCTTCGCTCAGCCGGTTCAGCTCCTTGAGGGTCTGGGCGAGCACATTGAGCGAAATGACGAGGCTATATGTGTCCTCCAGTCGCTCGTTGACGCCGCAGATGCGCCACTCAGCCTCGACCAGCGCGGGCAAATCGTTGAGCTCCACGAGCACCGAGACGAGCGTGGTCAACGCGAAGAGAAGGCTCCGTTCCTCGCCTGGCTCGTCGGCGATGTCGCAAGCGCGCCGCAACGCCCGCGCAGAATCCTCGAGAAGCCTCGATTCTTTGAACGCCATGCCTAGGGCGGTGAGCGAGATGACAAGGCTTTCCCGATTGTCGAGACGCTCCGCGATGTCGCACGCCCTGCTTAGAGCTTCGACGGCTTCCTCCGGGCGGCCGAGCTCCCGCAGCACCCCGCCCAACACGTTCAGTTTGATCGTAAGCTGGTTCAGATCCTCGAGCTCCTCGTAGGCCGCGCACAGCCGTTCGAGCGCCTCGGCCGCTTCAGGCAAGCGGTTCTGATCACGCAGCACCCCGGCAAGGTTGTTGAGCTGCGTTACGAGCTGCTGCTTATCACGTCGCTCCTCGGCTACCGCGCACGCGCGCTTGAGCGCCTCGGTCGCTTCGGGAAGGAGCCGCTGTTCGCGCAGAACGCCGACAAGGGTGTTGAGCACCATCGCCAGCTGCTGCTTGTCGCTCTGCTTCTCGGCGATCGCGCTCGCGCGCTCGAGCGTCGCGATCGCCGCGTGGGGCTGCCCATGGCGCAAGACGTTGCCCAGGGTGTTGAGCACGATCACAAGCTGGGCCTCATCGCCTTCCTGCTCGGCGATCGCGCTCGCGCGCTCGAGGGTGGCGATCGCCTGGCCGGGCTCGCCATATTGATCCAACACGCTGCCGAGCGTGTTGAGCACGATCACAAGCTGATGCCTATCATCCCGCTCTTCCGAGATCCTGGCGGCGCGCTCCAGCGTGGGGATCGCCTCTTCGGACCGCCCTTCATCGTGCAACACGCTGCCAAGCGTGTTGAGCAGGATCACAAGCTGGCGCTGGTCGTCTCGTTTTTCGGCGACGGCGCACCCGCGTTCGAGCGCCTCGATCGCTTCTGGTAGGAGGCGCTGTTCGCGCAAAACGCCGACAAGGGTCCTGAACACCACCAGCTGCTGCTGCGTGTCGTCGCGCTCCTCGACGATCTTGGCGGCGTGTCTCAGCTTGGCGATCGCCTCGTTCGGCCGCCGCTCGTGCTGCAACACCCTGCCAAGGGTGTTGAGCACGATCGCAAGCTGGGGCTGATCGTTTTCCCTCTCTGCGATCACGCACGCGCGCTCGAGCGTGGCAATCGCCTCGCCCGGCTCGCCGCGTCGATGCAACACGTTTCCGAGCGTGTTGAGCACCACCACGAGCTGATGCTTGTCTTCCCGCTCTTCGGCGATCCCGGCGGCGCGGCGCAGCGTGGCGATCGCAACCTCGGGCCGCCGGTCGTCGTCCAGCACGCTGCCGAGAGTGTTGAGCAGGATCACAAGCTGGCGCCAGTCGAAGCGCTCTTCGGCGATCGCGCACGCGCGGTGGAGCGCCTCGACCGCTTCGGACAGGCGGCGTTGCTCGCGCAGCACCCTGACAAGAGTGTTGAGCACCACTACCTGCTGCTGCTTGTCGTCGCGCTCCTCGAGAAATCTTGACGGCGCGTCTCAGCCTGGCGATCGCCTCATCCGGCCGCCGCTCCTGCTGCAACACCCTGCCAAGGGTATTGAGCACAATCACGAGCTGGGCCTCATCGTCCTGCTTTTCGGCGATCGCGCAGGCGCGCTCGAGCGCGGCGATCGACCGGCCCGGCTCTCCATATTGCTGCAATACGTTGCCGAGCGTGTTGAGCACGATCACGAGCTGGCGCATGTCGCTTCGCTGCTCGGCGAGCGTCACGGCGGACTCGAGTTTGGCGATCGCCTCGCCAAATTTGCGCTGCCGCTGCAATACGCTGCCAAAAGTATTGAGCACGATCACCAGCTGGTGGGTCGTTCCGAGGTGCGCGATGACTTCGACCGCCGACTCGAGCGCTATCACGGCTTCGTCGAAGCGGTTCAGGTCCCTCAGCATGCCGGCGTGCGTATTCAATACGACCGCGAGCTCGTACTCGTCGCCATCGGCCGCCGCAATCTGGACCGCGCGTTTCAGCTTGTCGGCGGCTTCCGGCAGGCGGTCCAGTTCCTGTAGGACGCCGCCCAGGGAGTTGAGCACGATCACACGTTGACGGTTCTCGCCCTGGCGGTCGGCGATCTCATAGGCCTTGCCCAGCAACGGGAGCGCCCGCTCGCTCTGACCGGTGCGCCGCAGGACGCCGGCCAAGCTGTTGAGAACCCGCATCAGGCTTATGTCGGTTCCAAGATTCTCGGCGAGGACCTTCGCGCGCTCCAGACAATCTATGGCGTCCGCCAGCCGGTTTAATCTTTGCAATATCAAAGCATAGGTATTGAGATAGATGACCTTGTTCTGGTCGTCCGTCGCCGCATTGTCGAGGAGCGGGAGTAGTGGTTCGAGGATTTGCAGCGCGGCTCGCGTTTCGCCGCACATCTGCAGAAATTTTGCCTCCTGGATGCGCAGTTTGAACGCGAAGCCGTCCTCATGCCGGCTTTCAGCCAGGATCCGAAAACTGCTGATCAGGTGAAGCGCGTCGCGCCAGTGGCCCCTGATCTCCAATACGGGTCGAAGCGACAATATGTAGTCGTATGCGGGCCTTCCATGCTCGACGAGCCAGCGCGCCGCAAGCAGGGCGTCGCCGACGTCGTCGTCAGCGAGGTGCGAAGCATCGTCGGAGTTGGCGCTGCGCTTCAGGAGATCAATGAAGTGACGCGCGTGATTTTCGGCCGCTTTCTCGGCTAGACCCTGCGCCTCGGCTTTTTCTCTCGCGAATGTCGCAAGCAGCGCGTGAAGGACGAAGAGCTCGCCGCCTTCGAGATGATTGAGCAATGAATATCGATAGAGAATCTCAAGATGGTCGACTGCCGCCTCCGGCGAACAACCCGCCGCCGCGGCGGCCGTGTTGACTGAAAATCCGTCAGGATTGCACGCGCTCAAGCTGACAAAGAATTCAAGCTCGCTCGGCTCGAGCAAGTCTGCGCTTACATTGAAAGATATTCGTACGTCCCGTTCCGGGTCCCCTCGGATCGCAAGGCGGGACAGGCGCGTTCGTTCGGCCTTTAGCGCTTCTTCAATCTGGCCGAGCGTGAGCCATGGCTTCATTCGCACCGACGCCGCGACGATTTGGAGCGCCAGAGGCAATCCGCCCACGAGGTCCACGACGCGACGGGCGACCTCGCTCTCCGGCCCGATCGGTTTGCCCAGCCGCTTCCCGAGCAGCTCCGCGCCGTCAGCAGCGGATAGCCGATTGAGATCCTTGCACGCCGCGATCGGGACCTCGAGCGAAACGAGCAGACCGCGATCGCGAGTGGTGACGATCACGCCGGTTGATCCTCCCGGCAGAACGTTGCGGAGGTGGATGGCGTCTGCGTTGTCGAAGATGAGTAAAAACCGCTTCTGGCCGAATATCGACTGCATGATGGCGCCGGGGTCGCGGTCGTCTTCCGCATCGATCGTTATTCCAACCGTCTTGGCGAACTCCCGGGCGATCGTTTCAGCAGTTTTCCCGCTTACCCTGATGCCGATCACGCCATCGGGGAAGCAATCGCGGTATAGCGACGCGAAATGGACGGCCAGAGCGCTCTTTCCGATCCCTGGCGTGCCGGTGAGCCCCGCCACCGGCTGTTTGGCCTCGATAACGGTTTGCCTGAGCCAGTCGAGATCCTGAGCACGCCCCGCAAACGTCAACCCGACGTCTTGTTGCGGGAGAATGAACGGCGGCTCGCGCGACAAATCCCATTCGCGCTTGAGAGTGCGCAGGATCTCGTCCTGTTTCTCCGACAGTTCGCGATCCCGCTGCTCTTGAAGTTTGCGAAGGTCGTCGAGGGCCGCCTCAATCCGCTCCACGCCCGTCAGGATCGAGTTGGTTTCGCTCCCGATCCGGGCGATCTGTTCCGCCGTCCAGATCGAACTGAAATTCGGGTTCGCCTTCAGTCCTGCGACGCCGTCGCGAACGAAAAGGTCGAACCAGCCGTCCCGCCGGCGGGCGAACGCGCTCCGGAACGCGTGCGGAACCTCAGCGTCCGTCGAGCCGGTCTCGGCGATCAGTTCGGCCATCGCCGTCGCCTCGGCCTCACGCCGGGCGGCCTCCATCTCCTTGACTGTCGCCTCGGGCGGCCGCGGCCCTCGTGCGGCGAGCGCTGCGCTGAAGGCTTCGGGCAGGTTTGCAAAAACCGCGCGCTCAAGCTCGCTCGCCGCGCCCGCGCCTTGCTTCTTGCCGAGCTTGGCGTCGGTCAGGAAGCGCCGCGTCTCGTTCGAGAAACGTTCGGCTTGTTCTTTACGGATGCGGTCGGGATCCGTCGGCCAGGCGGTGTCGAACGCCTTCAACACCTGCTCCAGAGCCCGAAGGTGCGCCTGCCTCAGCGCAAACAGGATGTGATGGTTCTCATCGATCCCGGGATCGCGACGAAAGATCGCCGAAATCGCGCGCTCTTCGGCGTCTGCGGAAAGTTCATGAAACACATTGCCGGCCGCGCCGGTGAGCACGCCGCCAAGGATGCTTGCCACGGTGACGGCCGCGGGGGCCGGGGTAGCCGAGAGGGCTGCGCCGCCGGCGGCGAAGACAAGACACCTAAGAGGCTTCAGATTCATGCGCAGCCGCCTCGGCGGGCAATCTCGGCGCTATCCTATCGTCTGTCGCGCGAAGCCGTCAAAGGCGCTAAGGGCGATGCCAGGTTCTCCCGGGCCGCGATTTGCCGACGTGAGCGATGATCGGCCGCCCGGCCCATAGGCCGTGGGGAAAGAACTCCGTCTCTTGACGGGGCCGTGCTCGGCGAGCGCGGCTAGGCCGCTTCCCAATCCAGCACGATCTTGCCGCTCTCGCCGCGGCGCATGATCTCGAAGCCGTCGAGGAATTGGCTCGCAGGCAGCCGGTGGGTGATGACCTTGCGCACGTCGAGGCCGCTTTCCAGCATCGCGATCATCTTGTGCCAGGTCTCGAACATCTCGCGCCCATAGATTCCCTTGATGGTGAGCTGCTTGAAGATGACCTTGTTCCAGTCGACCAGCGCGGGCTTCGCCGGCAGGCCGAGCAGGGCGACGCGGCCGCCGGTGAGGATTGCGTCGAACAGCTGATCGAACGCCGCCGGCGCGCCGCTCATCTCGAGCGCGACGTCGAAGCCTTCCGTCATCTTGAGCCGGCTCATCGTCTCCTTGAGGTCGGTCTTCGACACGTCGACCGCGACCACGTCGGCGACCTCCTCGGCGAGCTTGAGGCGCCGCGGATTGATGTCGGTGATGACGACATGTCGCGCGCCGACGTGGCGCGCGACCGCCCCGGCCATGATGCCGATCGGCCCGGCCCCGGTGATCAGAACGTCCTCGCCGACGAGGTCGAAAGCGAGCGCGGTATGGACCGCGTTGCCGAGCGGATCAAGGATCGCGCCGAGCTCGTCGTCGACGTCGTCGGGCAGCGGCACGATGTTGAACGCCGGCACCCGAACATATTCGGCGAACGCGCCGGGGATGTTGACGCCGATTCCGCGCGTCTCGGGATCGAGATGGTAGCGGCCGCCGCGCGCCGCCCTGCTCCTCATCCCGATCACATGGCCCTCGCCCGAGACGCGCTGCCCCACTTTCAAGCGCCGCACGTTGGCGCCGAGCGCAGCGATCTCGCCCGCATATTCATGCCCGATCGTCATCGGCGTCGGGATCGTCTTCCGCGCCCACTCGTCCCAATTGAAGATGTGCACGTCGGTGCCGCAGATGCCGGTCTTGTGCACCTTCACCAGCACGTCGTCGGGACCGATCTCGGGGATCGGCTCATCTTCGAGCCAGAGGCCCGGCTCCGGCCTTTGCTTGACGAGAGCTTTCATTAGCGTGGCTCCAGTGTCGGCAGGCGGGGCAAACCCTTCGCCCCGCAGGTGGGAGAAGGAGAATCCGGACCGGCCACTCCGTGACGTTGTTATTGGACCGTCAGCGATGCGTTCGCGGTGTTTCCGGCGCCCTGGTTGGAAGTGACAGTGACGTTGTTATTCTGCGGTCCCGTCCTCGCGCCGGTCACATTCAGGCTGAAAGTACATGATGCGTTGCCCGCGAGTGTGGCGCCGGCAAGGCTCACCGAACCGGCCCCTTCGACAGCCGTGATTGCGCCGCCGCCACAGCTGCCGACGAGGCCGTTCGGGCTCGCTACGGCTAGCCCGCTGGGCAGCGTGTCGGTAAACCCGACCCCAGTCAGGGGCGCCCCGGCATTCGGGTTGGCGAGGACGAAGTACAAATTCACGCTACCGCCCAGCGCGACCGCGCCGGCCCCGAAGCCTTTCGCGATCGTCGGCGGCGCGACGACCGTCAGCGATGCGTTCGCGGTGTTTCCAGTCCCTTGGTTGGAAGTTACGCTAACGTTGTTGTTCTGCCTCCCCATTATCGCGCCGGTCACATTTACCCTGAAAGTGCACGATGCGTTGGCCGCGATGATCGCGCCAGCGAGGCTCACCGAATCAGCCCCCGTGGTTGCCGTGATCGTGCCGCCGACACAGTTGCCGACGAGGCCGTTTGGGCTCGCCACGGCGAGCCCGGCGGGCAGCGTGTCAACGAACCCGACCCCGGTCACAGACGACCCGGCATTCGGGTTGGCGAGGCGGAAGGATAGTTCCGTGCTCCCGCCCAACGCGACCGTAAGGGCGCCGAATCGCTTCTCGATCGTCGGCGGCGCCGCAGGCGGCGTGTCAGGCAGCGCAATGGATGTGCATTTGCAGCGACTATCTCCATCAATCGTGCCCTGGAAATTGAAGATGGGGGTCGCATCCGCTTCCCCACTAGCGCCGCCGGCGCTACCGGCGCCGCCTTTCGCGGATTGTCCGCTCGCGCCCACGTTGATTGTGGTCAGGCTGCCTTGGTTCACGAAGATCACTGGCCCGACGGCCGCACCGCCACCGCCACTCACGATCGCACCGAACCCGCCGTTACCAACGCCGGTGGCGCCGCGGCCGCCTCTTATCGAGCACAATGCGCCGCCGCTCCCGCCGGCGCCTGGGGGGATTGGCTCTCCTCGCCGCCGGGACCGCCAGCGCCGCCGCCGCCGCCCGGACCCCCTGCTCCGCCGTTGCCGCCACTGACCAAGCTGGCGGCGCCGCCGCCGCCCCCGCCGCCAAAGCCGCCCTCGCCGCCATTGCCGCCGGCCCCACTACTGCTGGAAGCGCCACCACCGCCGCCACCGCCGAAACCGCCGATACCGCCGCTTCCCCCGAATTGAGTTCCGCTACCCCCGCCGTCGGCGCCGCCGCCATTCGTGGTGAAGGCCATGCCGGCGAAGCCGCCACTGTTGACGCCGGTGGGTCCGCCGCCGCCACCGCCGCCCCCGTTTCCGCCATTCCCGCCGCTCGTGAGGCTGCCATCACTGCCGGCAGCAAGAACTCCACCGCCGCCCCCGCCGCCCTGAGGGCAGAACGGGGAACAGCTGCTGGGACCAGCAAGTATCGACCCACCGGTGCCCCCGGAAAAGAACAGCCCGCCGCCGCCGCTGCCGGGACCGGCGTTGGGCCCGTTGACGATGACGCCGCTGCCACCCTTCGCGCTGCAGTTCAGGAAGAAGACATTTTCGACGGTGACCAATGCGGTCTGCTGATTGATGAAGATACAAGCGCCGGCCCCGAGGCCGCCGCCGCCGCCGTTGACGCCGGCGCCGCCCTGGGCCAGGGTGTTCTGAATCTGCAGATTGGCGATGCGCACTGTGCCCCAATCGACAAAGAACCCGGGAAACTTGTTGTCGCCGTCGATAAACATCGTGCCGAAGGCGCCGCCATCGATGGTCATATTCCCTGTGACATTCCCTGAGATCGGGGGCAGCGCGCCGGCAAGAGTAATCGTGCAGGGGTTGCCGCAGGCGAAGTTGATGGTGTCGCCCGAAGTGAGATTGGCCGCAAGAATTGCGGCGCGCAGCGAACCGGCCGGCGGCGTCGCCACATTGTCGGCATTGGTCGTGACCGTAATGGCCGAGGCTTGAGCGATCGACAGCCACGCGAGCGTCACGACAGTCAGAGTCCGGCAAATCAATCTGCAAAGAGGGGCACGGTCAACGGTGGTCATGAATGTCGCTCCCGGGCCCCCACGAAATGGACCGGAATATCCTATTCGCTATTGCCATTGCCGGAAAGTTTTTGTCTCAGGCTTGATAGAACTGTTCGCATACTGCAGCTGTAGAACGCGATGATTGGGCTCGAAGGGCAGCACGCCGATCAATCATCAAAAAGCACGTCGGGGCAGCCGACGCGGTGCGCGTCAAACTGGCCAGCTTTCGGCCCTCAGCAAAACGCTGCGGTGGCGCGTCACTTCAAACAATCCCCAATTCCCGCCCCGCTTCCTCAAACGCACGCACCGCAAAGTCGATGTCGGCTTCGGTCAGCGCCGCCGACATTTGCGTGCGGATGCGCGCCGCGCCCTTCGGCACCACCGGAAAGAAGAACCCGGCGACGAACAGGCCGCGCTCGTCCAGCACCTTTGCGAGGTCCTGCGCCAGCCGCGCCTCGCCCAGCATCACCGGGATGATCGGCGTCTCGCCTTTGAGGACGGAGAAGCCAGCCTTCTCGACGCCTTCGCGAAACCGCCGCGCATGCGCCTGCAACGACGCGCGCCGGTCGTCGGCTTGGATGGCAATTTCGAGCGCCTTCAAGGCCCCGGCGGCGATCGGGGGGGCGAGCGAGTTTGAAAAGAGATAGGGCCGCGCCCGTTGCCTGAGCAGATCGACGATCGGCTGGGCGGCGGCGACGAAGCCGCCCATGCCGCCGCCGAGCGTCTTGCCGAACGTTCCCGTGACGATATCGACGCGTTGGCCCGCGCCGGTCAGCGCCGGGGTGCCGCGGCCCTTCTCGCCGAGATGACCGGTCGCATGGCAGTCGTCGACCAGCACCAGCGCGCCGTAACGGTCGGCGAGGGCGCAAACCTCTTTCAGCTTGGCGACATAGCCGTCCATCGAGAACACGCCGTCGGTCGCGATGAGCTTGAACCGCGCGCCGACCGAATCCGCCTCCTTGAGCCGGTCCTCGAGCTCGTTCATGTTCGAGTTGGCGAAGCGGTAGCGCTTGGCTTTGCTGAGGCGGACGCCGTCGATGATCGAGGCGTGGTTGAGGCTGTCGGAGACGATCGCGTCGGCTTCGTCGAGCAGCGGCTCGAATACGCCGCCGTTGGCGTCGAAACAGGCGGCGAACACGATCGCGTCATCCTTGCCCAAATGGCGGGCGATGGCCTGCTCGAGCTCGCGATGCAACGTCTGCGCGCCGCAGATGAAGCGCACTGAGGCCATGCCGAAGCCGAATTCGTCCATCGCCTGCCGCGCCGCGGCGACGACGTCGGGATGATTGGCGAGGCCGAGATAATTGTTGGCGCAGAGATTGACCGCTTCGCGCGCGCCTTTGGGCGAAGCGACGCGGATCCGCCCGCCCTGCGGTCCGGTCAAGAGGCGCTCGCGCTTGAAGAGACCCGCCGCTTCGATGTCGGCGAGGGTTACGCGGAGGTGGTCGAGGAAGGCTTCGGACATGGGCGCTTCGCCTGGGTTGGACGAGCGGAAGCATAGCAGCGCAAGGGTCGCGCTCAAGTCAGCGGGCGATTTATCCGCCGGCGCACGCGCGCCCGCGCTCTATTGCGTCAGTTGGATGAAAATCTCGTACCGCCCGTTGCTGAGCGTGATCCCGGCTTGCTCGGCGTTGAGGCGCATGATGACGCCATTTCGGTTTTCGAGCCAGAGCTCGCCGGTCGCGAGCGTCGAGACCGCGAGATTGCCGTTGCCCTGAATCCAGGCGCCCGAGAATTGCGAGGGGTCGCTGAGCTTATAGACTTCGCCCGACGCTTGCGTCGTGGCCAGGGCGCCCACACCGTTGAGCGAGCCGATGAGCGTGAACGGATAGGTCCTGCCCCTGAAGGTCAGGGTTCCACTTCCGACCCCGGTTCCCGAGACGAAGAATTGCGTCATCGTCACCGTCCCCGACGGCCTGACCCCGCGGATTTCCGCCGCGGTCGGGACGCCCGAAGGCGGAATCTCGCAGCCGGCGAGCGGCAGCAGACTCAAGAAAGCGATCGCCGCCGCGAACGCTGGCGAACAGATGAGTCTGGGGTCGGAACGCATCATCTTCCCGCCTGAATGAGCCGAGCTAGAGCTGTCCGGCGCGGGAGAGTGTAGCGGTTCCGGCCGCGGGTTGTCAGCGTCGCGCTTGCCCTCTTTCCGCGCGCGTCGAGGACGAGCGCGAGAAAACGACAAAGACGCGGCGATCATTTGCGAAAATCAGAAGATCGTGCTATGGTACCAGTATCGTCGGGTCCGCGATTCGGTCCCCGCGAGCCTGTAGGCGCTTGGGTCTGGCAAAGGAACAGTGACACGCCGCTAAACTTAGAAGCTTTTTTGGATTCATGCCTTAAGCTTTTGATAAAGCGAGATTCGTGGAAGCAAAAAATTTGGATTTCGCTTCCTTCGGCTTTGAATATCCTTCCTCCCGATTTGGATTTTCCTTCCAGCGGTTTGGAAAACGCTTCCCGCCGCCTCTAGGCGCCCCAGTCGACCAGCGCCTCGCCGCGATGGATCGCGTCCGCCTCCGCGGTCAGGCGGCCGTCGGTCTCGTGCAGGATCAGCGCCGGCGCGATGCGCAGCGGCGCTTTCGAGCCTTTGACGCCCGAGATCAGCAGGCGATGGGCGCCGGCGCCGGCCGCCGGATGGACCGCCAGAAGCGCGAGCGCGCCCAACCGGTTCTCGATTGCGGCGAGGATCGCGCCGAGCGCATCGGGGCGGTGGATCATCACGAACCGGCCGCCTGGCGCGAGCAGAGCGAGCGAGGACCGAATCCAGGCTTCGAGCGCCGCGCCGCCCTCCGCCGGCGAGAGGACATGGGCCCGCGCTCGGCCTCGGTTCGGCGAGACGCGGACGGTCCCAGGTTCGAAGAACGGCGGGTTGGTGACGACGCAACCTGACATTTCGTCGCCGAGCCCGGCCGCGCGGCGCTCGCCGGACTTGAGGACGTCGAGCCTGAGAACGCGCGCCCGCGCCTCAAGTCCGTTGCGCGCAGCGTTGATCTCGGCGAGCCGCGCCAGATCGGGATCGAACTCGATCAGATCGGCGAACGCCCGCTCCGACCGTTGCGCGAGAGCCAGCCCGACCGCGCCGACGCCCGCGCCGACGTCGGCGATCCGCCCCTCCGGCGTCCCCGACGCCGCGGCCAGCAGGGCGGCGTCCGTGCCGACGCGATGGCCGCCCTTCGGCTGCACGAGGGCGAGGCGGCCGCCGAGCCAGCGGTCTTCGGTCAGCCCGCCGGCGATCGGATCGCTCTCAAGTCCGGGCGGCGGGTCAGGCATCGCGCAATTCCCCCGCGAGGCCCGCCTCGGCGATCACCCGCCGCGCCCGTCCTGCGTCGCGCGCGTCGACCATGATCCGTCTTGGCAGGAAACCTAGCGATCCCTCGACAGCGGCCATGTTCTGGTCGGCGACGAAATAGGCGACCCGCTCCGCCGTCAGGAGCGATTCGATGACACTGATGAGGACCAGATCGTTGGTGCGCAGGATTTCGACCAAGGAAGGTCCCCGTTTGGCTCTCTTGCCGCGTCGTTTCGCCGTCTTTATGGTCGGGCCGCGTCGTCTGGCAAGGGAAAGCGTCTCGTGGGAGTCGTCATTCCGCTCGAAGAAAAATCGGCCGATCGCCTGATCGAGCCGCTGACGACGCTCGTCGCGGGCGACATGGCGAGGGTCAACCAGACCATCCTGTCGCGCACGGGATCTGAGGTGACGATGATCCCCGAAGTCGCCAACCATCTCATTTCCTCGGGCGGCAAGCGGCTGAGGCCGATCCTGACGCTCGCGACCGCAGGGCTCTGCGGCTATTCCGGCGACGGCCACATTAAGCTCGCCGCCGCGGTCGAATTCATGCATACCGCGACGCTTCTGCACGACGACGTCGTCGATGAGAGCGACCTGCGGCGCGGCAAAGCGGCCGCGCGGGTGCTGTGGGGCAACGAGGCGAGCGTGCTCGTTGGTGATTTCCTCTTGGGCCAGGCGTTCAGGATGATGGTTGAAGTCGGCTCGCTGCCCTGCCTCGACGTGCTGTCCAGCGCCGCCGTGGTGATCGCTGAGGGCGAAGTGATGCAGCTTTCCGCGGCCAAGGACACCGAAACGACCGAGGACGCCTACCTCGCCGTCATTCGCGCCAAGACCGCGGCGCTCTTCGCCGCCGCCTGCGAGGTCGGGCCTACTCTCGCTGGACGCGCAAAAGCCGAAATCGCCGCCTGCCGGGGCTACGGCGCCAATCTCGGCATCGCCTTTCAGCTCATCGATGATGCGCTCGATTACGGCGGCTCGTCGGCCAAGCTCGGCAAGAACGTCGGCGACGACTTTCGCGAGGGCAAGATCACGCTGCCGGTGGTGCTGTCGTTCCGGCGCGGGGGTACGAGCGAACGCGAATTCTGGCGCCGGACGCTGGAGAAGGGCGAAGTCGTCGACGGCGATCTCGAGATTGCGCTGATGACGATGAAAAAGCACCGCGCGCTCGAAGACACGATCGAACGGGCCCGCCATTATGGCGCGATGGCTCGCGACGCGCTCGAGCTGTTCGCCGCTTCGCCCTGGAAGCACGCGCTGCGCGACGCGGTCGAATTCGCCATCAGCCGCGCGCACTAGGGGCGGGGGTTTTTCGCGTTGCGGCGGTAGCTAGCGGATATATTCCCGCCGGTAGCGCGGTCCGAGGCTGGTCAGCACGTGATAGCCGATCGTTCCGCTCCGGGCCGCGAAGTCGTCGAGGTCCACGGACGACCCGAAAAACTCGACCCGGTCGCCCGGCCGTGCAGCGTCTTCGGGTAAATCCGTCACGTCGGCGATGGTCAGGTCCATCGACACGCGCCCGACGAGCGGGCAGCGGCGCCCGGCGACCGCGACTTCGGCGCCCGCCTTCAAATCCGTCGCGCCGGCGCCGCGCGGCAGGCCGTCGGCGTAGCCGGCGAGCAGGGTCGCAAGCCGCGTGCGGCGCTTGGCCGTCCATTGGGCGTTATAGCCGCAGGTCATGCCGGCCTCAATCCAGCGGGTCTGCTGGATGGCGACGGTGAGCGTCACCACAGGGCGCATCGGGTTCATGGCGCCCGGCGTCGGATTGCCGCCATAGAGCGCGTAGCCCGGCCGGGCCAGGTCATGAATCGGCGGCGGACCAAGGAACATTCCCGAGGAATTGGCGAGCGAAGCGGGGAGGCTCGGGAAGGCGGCGCGGGCGGCCTCGAACCGCTCGATCTGCGCCGCATTGATTGGATCGCCTGGGAACTCGGACGAGACGAAATGGCTCATCAAGAGATCGGCCCCGCTGGCTAAGCCATGCGTTTCCATCGCCGCCCGCAGCCGGGGGAGCGAATCGAAGCCGAGCCGGTTCATGCCGGTGTCGAGATGCAAAGCGCAAGGCGACGTCATGCCACGCCGCGCGGCGAAGGCGGACCAGCGCGCCAGGTCCGTTTCGCCGCCGATGACCGGAGCCAGGCTATGGTGCGCATAATCTGCCGGGTCCGCCTTGGTTTCGAGGCCGTTCAGCACATAAATCGTGGCCTCCGGCAGGAGCCGACGCGCCGCGACCCCCTCACTCAAATGGGCGACGAAAAAGACGCGCGCGCCGGCCTCCCAGAGCGCCGGCGCGGCCTCGGCGAGGCCGATCCCATAGGCGTTGGCCTTGACGACGGCGGCGCACCGCCCGGGCGCGGCGCGGGCTGCAAGCCTGCGCCAGTTCTCGGTCAGCGCGCCAAGGTCGATAGTGAGCCGCCCCGGCGCGCTGGGAGGCGCGGCGACGTTAATCACGCCAGGATCTTCTCCATCACCGCCCTTGGCGGCGAACGATATGCTCAATTCGACGCCCGCCTTCAGCAGTTCGAGCCGCGTCGGCACGCCCTTACACGTCCGCGGCCCGGACCGGCAAGGCCGCCGGCCGCGGCAGGGCCTTGGCCATGGGAAAGCCAGAGTCCATTCCGAATTTTCTGATTGGCGCGCCAATGGCCTCATATCCGCGGGCAAGATAGAAGCGGCGCGCTGTCTCGGTGCTGATCAGAGTACATCGCTGAGCGCCGCGGCCGACGGCGCGGGCTTCGAGGGCGGCGAGCAAGGCGCTGCTCGCGCCGCGAAACCTCGCATCCGGAGACACATAGTTCAGCAGGATTTCGCCGCCGTCGGACACAGCGCCGACCGCCGCGATCGCGCCGCGCTCGGTCGCGACGAGATAGGACGCGTCGGTCCGCCGCATCCATGCGGCGAAGACTTCCGGCCTCTTGTTGTCGAGCCAGGCCCCGAGCAGCGCCGGGTCGCCGTGATGGTCGGCCCCACACAGCTCCACAATCGACCGCCTCATAACGAGGCAGGCCTCGTCTGCATCTTCGAATCGCGCGTCTCGAACGTCCATGCCGGTGTCAGTCAAATGCGGCCGTGACCGCGAAAGGCGAGCCCCTCCGGGCCTGAACCATGCCCAGAGCTTCATGAACGAACTTTAACCCCGCTTTGATGCCGCTTCCCCGCTCGCCGCCTCGTTTTCGCCGCTCTCGCTAGCAATGAGCGCTGAGGCGCGGTACATCGCGCATGACGGCGATCTGCGAGGTTGACGATTCGATGGCGATAGCATTGACGCGCAGAGCAGCGTTGAAGGCCGGCGCGGGCGGAGCGCTGGCGGCGCTCGTCTGCCGTCCGCTCGCCGCGTTGGCCGCCGACGCGACCGAGACCCATGGCCTGTCGTCGTTCGGCGATCTCGCGCTGCCGCCCGACTTCCCGCATTTCGGCTACGTCAATCCCGAGGCGCCGACCGGCGGCCTGCTGTCGCTCCAGATCACCGGGACAAGCGGCAACCAGAACTTCGACACCTTCGACACCCTCAATATCTACACCTGGAAGGGCAACGGGGCGGCCGGCATGTCGGCCACCTTCGATACGCTGATGACCGCCAACGGCGACGAGCCGGATTCGGTCTACGGCCTGCTCGCGCAATCGGTCAGGGTCTCGGCCGACAAGCTCGACTATCGCTTCCGGCTGAGACCCGAGGCGCGCTTCTTCGACGGCTCGAGGGTGACGGCGGCTGACGTCGCCTTCTCGCTCAATGTGCTCAAGGAGAAGGGCCATCCGATCTATGCCCAACTCCTGAAGGAGGTTGAGTCCGCGAATCCGGAAGGCGACGACGTTGTCCATGTGCGCTTCGTCGAGGGGCGCAGCCGGGACGCCCATCTCATCGTCGTCGGCATGCCGGTATTCTCGGCGGCGTGGTGGAGCGGCCGCGATTTCACCGCCGCGACGCTCGATCCGCCGCTGGGCTCGGGCGCCTACAAGGTCAAGACCTTCGAGCAGGGCCGGTTCATCGAGTTCGCGCGCGACCCCAACTATTGGGGGGCGAAATTGCCGGTCAACCTCGGCCAAAACAATTTCGACCGCCTGCGCTTCGAATATTATCGCGAGCGCCAGGTCGCCTTCGAGGCGTTCAAGGCGGGGGCGATCAACTACCACGAAGAATTTACTTCGCGCTTCTGGGCGAACTCCTACGACTTTCCCGCGGTCAAGGAGGGCCGGATCAAGAAGGAGGAACTTCACAACGGGGCGCCATCCTCCATCCAGGGCTGGTATCTCAACACCCGTCGCGAGCAGTTCGGCGATCCGCGCGTCCGCGAGGCGATAGGTCTCGCCTTCGATTTCGAGTGGACCAACAAGAACGTGATGTATTCGTCCTACAAGCGGATCATCTCTTACTTTCCCAACACCGACATGGAGGCGAAGGGCAAGCCGGGGCCGGACGAGCTCAAGCTGCTCGAGCCCTTCCGCGACAAGCTCAACCCATCGGTCTTCGATGAACCATACACGCCGCCGGTCAGCGACGGATCGGGCAGCGACCGTAGGCTGCTCAAGCAAGCCTATGACCTCCTGCTGTCGGCGGGGTGCAAGCGCGTGGGCGAGACGCTGACCTTGCCGAACGGCAAACCGCTGACGATCGAGTTTCTCGACAGCTCCAACTTCATGCAGCCGCATCTGACGCCGTTCATGCAGAATCTCGGCCGTCTCGGCATTCGAGCCAATTTGCGCGTCGTCGACGCGGCGCAGCTCAAGAGCCGCACCGAAGCGTTCGATTTCGACGTCGTCACCGAGGCTCTACCCGGATCGACGACGCCGGGCGTCGACTTGCGGGTCGTCTACTCGTCGGCCGCCGCGTCCCAGAACGGTTCGCGCAATCTTGCCGGCGTCGCCGATCCCGTGGTCGACGCGCTGATCGAGAAAATCGCGACGGCGCAGTCGCGGGACGAACTCAACACCGCCTGTCGCGCGCTCGACCGCGTCCTGCGCGCGGGTCATTATTGGGTCCCGAATTGGTATCGCGACACCGCCTGGATCGCTCATTGGGACGTCTTTTCCGGTCCCGAGCGTCAGCCTAAGCTTAGCACCGGCGCGCCGGGCACGTGGTGGTGGGACGAAGCGAAGGCGAAGACGATTGGACTCTGAGAAGCGCCGGACGCCTCGTCCGGCGCAGACCGGCTGACGAGGCATGCTCGCCTACATCCTGCGCCGTCTGCTGCTGATGATTCCGACGATCCTCGGTATCATGGCTGTGTCGTTCGCGATCGTGCAGTTCGTTCCGGGCGGCCCCGTCGAGCGGGCGATCGCGCAACTGCAGGGCACGGACCAGGGCTCGACCGCGCAATTCGGCGGCGGCGGCGGCCAGATCGGCTCGGGCGTGGCGCAGGCCGGCGGCGACATCTCTTCGCGCTATCGCGGCTCGCAGGGCCTGGACCCGAAATTCATCAAGGAACTGGAGAAGCAGTACGGCTTCGACAAGCCGGCGCTGGAGCGGTTCTGGATTCTGGTGCGCGACTATTCGACCTTCAACTTCGGCAAGAGCTACTATCGCGACGTGCCGGTGCTGGAGTTGATCAAGGAGAAGCTGCCGGTGTCGATCTCGCTCGGCATGTGGATGACGTTCATCTCCTACGCGATCTCGATTCCGCTCGGCGTGAGCAAGGCGGTTAGGGACGGCTCGCGCTTCGACACCCTGACCTCGGCGCTGGTCATCTTCGGCTATGCGATTCCGAGCTTCCTGTTCGCGGTCTTGCTCGTCGTGCTGTTCTGTGGCGGCTCGTTCTGGCAGATTTTCCCGCTACGCGGGCTCACATCCGACAATTTCGCCGACCTCACTTGGCCGCACAAGATCCTGGACTACCTCTGGCACATCACGTTGCCGGTGACGGCGCTGGTGCTTGGTTCCTTCGCCACCTCGACGCTATTGACCAAGAATTCCTTTCTCGACGAGATCAAGAAGTCCTACGTCCAAACCGCCCGCATGAAGGGTCTGACCGAGCGGCGGGTGCTCTACGGCCACGTCTTCCGCAACGCGATGCTGATCGTCATCGCCGGATTCCCCGGCGCATTCATCGGCGCGTTCTTCACCGGCTCGCTCCTGATCGAGCAGGTGTTCTCGCTCGACGGCCTTGGATATCTCTCCTACGATTCGCTCATCCAGCGCGATTATCCGGTGGTCCTCGCCAACCTCTACATCTTCGCCCTGATCGGGCTGGTGGTGAATCTCGTTTCCGACCTCACCTACACATGGATCGATCCGCGGATCGATTTCGAAACTCGAGAGGTCTGAGCTTGGTCGACACCGACCGCTTCGCTCCCCCCTCCGACCTGCCGCAAGCCGGAGAAGCGGCGGATCGCGACATTCCGTTAAACGCAGAGTCGGACGCATGGGAGCGCGCGAAAGCCCGCGCGGACGTGGAGCGCCGCCCGTGGTTGTCGCCGATGAACCAGCGGCGGCTCGATAATTTCCGCCGCAACAAGCGCGGCGCCTGGTCGTTGTGGATATTCCTGGCCCTGTTTGTCGCCTCGCTCTTCGGCGAGTTCATCGCCAACGACCGGCCGCTGATCGCGTCCTACAAGGGCGAGATTCTGTTCCCGGTGTTTTTCGATTATCCAGAGGATAAGTTCGGCGGCTTCGAGGCGCGGGCTGATTTTCGCGGCTCGTTCGTCGCCGACGAGGTCAAGGCGCATGGCTGGATGATCTGGCCGCCGATCCGCTTCGCCAACTCGACCACCATCCTCAACCCGCCGACCCCTCTGCCGACTCCGCCGACCTGGATGCTGAGCGACGCTGAGTGCCGCGCGGCGCTGGAGAAGCAGGGCCTGAACGACGCCGCTGCGATCGCCCGCCCATGCGGCCATCTCGAGCCGCTATGGCTCGGCTCCGATCAGGACGGGCACGACATTGTCGCTCGCCTCATCTACGGCTTTCGCATCTCGGTGCTGTTTGGCCTGACGCTGGCCGGCGTCTCGTCGGTCATCGGTGTCTTCGCCGGGGCGGTGCAGGGCTATTTCGGCGGCTGGCTCGATCTTGCGATGCAGCGGGTGATCGAGATCTGGTCGTCGTTGCCGCACCTTTATATCCTCATCATCCTGTCGGCGATCCTCGCGCCAAGCTTTTTCGTCCTGCTGACGATCCTGCTCCTGTTCTCCTGGGTGAGCCTCGTCCATCTGGTCCGGGCCGAGTTTTTCAGGGCGCGCAACTTCGAATATGTCAACGCCGCCCGCGCGCTCGGGCTCTCCAACGCCAAAATCATCGTCAAGCACGTGCTGCCGAACGCGATGGTCGCGACGCTGACCTTCCTGCCCTTCATTGTGAATTCCTCGATCAGCACGCTGACCTCGCTCGATTTCCTCGGTCTCGGCATGCCGCCCGGCTCGCCGTCGCTCGGCGAGCTCCTGCTGCAGGGCAAGTCCAACCTCTCGGCGCCGTGGATCGGACTCTCCGCCTTCGTCGTGACGGCGCTGATGCTGTCGCTCCTCATCTTCATCGGCGAAGCGGTGCGCGACGCCTTCGACCCCAGAAAGACGTTCTCGTGAGCGAGGCCGAGCGGCTCCTCGACGTGCGCGATCTCTCGATCGCCTTCGCGCAAGGGAGCGAACGCAGGACCGTGGTCGATCGGGTCTCCTTCCGGCTGGAGAAGGGCCGCGCGCTGGCGCTGGTCGGCGAATCCGGCTCGGGCAAGACCGTCACCGCCCAGGCGATCGTGCGCCTGCTGCCGCAACCCGCCGCCAGCTATCCGACCGGCGAGATCCTGTTTCGTGGTCGCGACGTGCTCAAGATGTCCGACGACCAATTGCGCGCAATGCGCGGCGCCGCCGTGACAATGGTGTTTCAGGAGCCGATGACCTCGCTCAATCCGCTGCATCCGATCGAGCGGCAGATCGGCGAGATCATCGCCCTCCATCACGGCCGCGCCGCGGCGACGAAAGAGAAAATCGTCGAGCTTCTGACCGAGGTCGGCATCGTCGACCCAGCCCAGAGGCTCGGCGCCTATCCCCACCAGCTCTCCGGCGGGCAGCGCCAGCGGGTGATGATCGCGATGGCGCTCGCCAATCGTCCCGATCTCCTGATCGCCGACGAGCCGACGACGGCGCTCGACGTCACCGTGCAGGCGCAGATCCTCAAGCTGCTCAAGGATCTGCAGACCAAGCTCGGCATGGCGATGCTGTTCATCACCCATGATCTCAATGTCGTGCGGCGCATTGCCGACGACCTGATCGTGATGCGGCAGGGAAAAATCGTCGAGGCCGGCGAGACGGCGCGCGTGTTCGCCGATCCGCGTCATCCCTACACGCGAGCGCTCATGTCCGCCGAGCCCAAGGGCGATCCGCCGGCCGCCGACCGTTCGGCGCCGATGGTGGCGAGCACGGAGGGCCTGCGGGTCTGGTTTCCGATCCGGAAAGGGTTCCTGCGCCGCACCGTCGCTCACGTCAAAGCGGTCGATGGCGTTTCGCTCGCCGTGCGCGAGGGCCAGACGGTCGGCGTCGTGGGCGAATCCGGCTCAGGCAAGACGACGCTGGGCCTGGCGATCCTGAGGCTCATCCGGTCTGAGGGACCGATCGTCTATTGCGGGCGTGCGATCGACGGCCTGAACTCGAAGGCCATGCGGCCGCTGAGGCGCGAGATGCAGATCGTCTTCCAGGACCCGTACGGGTCGCTCTCACCGCGCATGTCGGTCGTCGAGATCGTCGAGGAGGGGCTCATCGCCCAGGGGGCGAAGATGAGCGCCGCCGAGCGCCGCCACGTCGCCGAGCGCGCGCTCGCCGACACCGGGCTCGATCCGTCGACGCTCGACCGCTATCCGCACGAGTTCTCCGGCGGCCAGCGCCAGCGCATCGCCATCGCCCGGGCGATGGCGCTCGATCCGCGGTTCGTTGTCCTCGATGAACCGACCTCCGCCCTCGACATGTCGATCCAGGCGCAGATCGTCGATCTCCTGCGTGATTTGCAGCGGCGCCGCAACCTCGCCTATCTCTTCATTTCGCATGACTTGAGGGTCGTGCGGGCGCTCGCGAGCGACATCATCGTCATGCGGCGCGGCAAGGTGGTCGAGAGCGGCGAAGCGCGGGACGTATTCCGCGGGCCCCAGAACGACTATACGCGGGCCTTGTTCGCCGCCGCCTTCGCCAACGAGGCGACGCTCGGCGCCGTCGTCAGCCAGTGAGGCGCCTTCATGACCCGCGCGATTCTGATCGTCCTCGATTCGGTCGGCTGCGGGGGCGCCGAGGACGCCAAGGCTTATGGCGATGAGGGCGCCGACACGCTCGGACATATCGCCGAAGCCTGCGCCGACGGACGGGGCGACCGCGAGGGCTTGAGGCGCGGGCCTTTAACGCTGCCCCGCCTGGAGGCGCTCGGGCTCGGCCAGGCGATGAAGGCTTCGACCGGCCGCGCGCCGCCGGGCTTGTCGCTCCCTGAGCCGCGCGGCCAGTGGGGCTACGGCGTCGAGACCTCTCGCGGCAAGGACACGCCGTCCGGCCATTGGGAGCTTGCGGGAACGCCGGTCGACTTCGATTGGGGCTATTTCCCGGAGACGATCCCCGCTTTTCCCGGCGACCTGACCGCCGCGCTCATAGCCGAAGGCAAGCTTGCCGGGATTCTCGCCAACCGCCACGCCTCGGGCACGGCGGTGATCGCAGACTACGGCGAGGAGCACCTGCGAACGCTGAAACCGATCTGCTACACCTCCGCCAACTCGGTCATCCAGATCGCCGCGCATGAGCAGGCTTTCGGCCTCGAGCGGCTCTACGCGCTCTGCCGCATCGCGCGAAAGCTCTGCGATCCTCTCAACATCGGCCGAGTCATCGCCCGGCCGTTTGTCGGCGAGACAGTCGCGAATTTCGTCCGCACCGCCAATCGCAAGGATTTCGCGGTTTCGCCCCCCGACGGCAATCTCTTACAGCGGGCCGCGCGCGCGGGCCGCCCGATCGTCTCGATCGGCAAGGTCGGCGACATTTTCGCCCATCGCGACACCGGGCTTGAGCGCAAGGGCAAGAGCAACGACGGCAACATCGATCTGCTGCTCGAGGCGTTGGCGACGACCGACGAGGGCGGCCTCATCCTAGTCAATCTGGTCGATTTCGACACTGAATGGGGCCACCGGCGCGACGTTCCCGGCTATGCGGCCTGCCTCGAGGCGTTCGACAAGCGCCTCGAGGCCATCGAAGCGGCGCTGCGGCCACAAGACTTTTGCGTCATCACTGCCGACCACGGCAACGATCCGACCTTCCGGGGCTTCGACCACACGCGCGAGCACGCGCCGATCCTCGCCTTCGGCGCCGGCGCTCCGCCGGGCCCGATCGGCGCGCGGTCGAGCCTCGCCGACGTCGCCGAAACGATCGCAGCCAAGATTGGCCTGCCGAAAGGGCTGCATGGCGCGGCCTGGGCCGCATGAGCTTTGCGCTCGACGAAAGGCTCGCGCGCGATGCGGAAAGTCGGACGGACGCCAGACGCGCTGCGCCTGGGCGAATAGGTCGCATTGCGCGGGCCAGCGGAAACCGTCATAAGCTCTCCTCATCATCTGGCCAACAATGGCCCAAGGAGCGCGCTGTCGCCGCCGCGAGGCTTCGCCAGGGTTCGACTTCGCTAAAGTGACGGAGGCCGTCATGTCCGACGCATTCCAGGACCGTGAGAACACGTTCGAAAAGCAGTTCGCCCACGACGGGGATCTGCACTTCAAGGCGGTCGCCCGGCGCAACAAAGCGCTGGCGCTCTGGGTCGCCGGGATGAAGAAGCTCTCTCAGGCGGACGCGGAAAAATACGCCGTCGCCTTCGTCGCCGCGCAGGTCGGCAAGAGCGACGCCGACGTCGCCGCCGCGCTGAAAGCGGACTATGACCGCGGCGATATCGACCTCTCCGATCACCGTCTGCGAAAGAAGATGGACGAGGAGATGGCCGAAGCTTCCGCGTCGGTCAAAGCCGGCAAATAGCCCTACCGCTCCGCGGGACGCGCGAGCGGCGCGAACGTCGCCGCGACGATTTCGTAGACCGCGCGCTTGAACGGCACGACAAGCTCTGGCAGCCGCTCGAAACGCTCCCAGCGCCAATCGTCGAACTCCGCGTCGTGCACCCCGTCAGCCGGGCGACGGACGTCGATTTCCTTTTCCGGGCCGACGAACCGGAACAGAAACCATTTCTGGGTCTGTCCGCGATAGCGCCCGCTCCAGCGTCCGCGGGCCCCTTCGGGCAGATCGTATTTGAGCCAGCGCGGCAGCTCGGCGATCAGTTCGATCGAGCGCACGTTGGTCTCCTCCCACAGCTCGCGCCTGGCCGCGGCGAGCGGCTGTTCGCCGGCGTCGATTCCGCCCTGAGGCATCTGCCAGGACCGGGCGTCCAGGATTTCCGCGCCGCGCTTGCGCCGGCGATGGCCAACGAACGCCTCGCCGGCGGAGTTGACCAGCGCGACGCCGACGCAGGGCCGATAGGGCTGTTCCTTACTCATGCGTTCATCGGCTTAGGGCCTGGATTGCGCGGATGGGCTTGGCGCAGCCGACATTAAGGCAGAGAGCGGGACCAGAGCGACCCCCTTCGATTCGAGCCCGTTCGCCCAGCGAGCCAGGCGGTCGACGCTCCTCGGCGACGCGGACGCGATCCCGATCGCCGCGCCGCGCTCGCGGGCGCGGTCGAGGAGCCGCGCCAGCGCCGCTTCGATCGCTTCGGGCGAAGGGTTGGCGTCGATGATGAGGTCGGCGCGCGCCGACGGCATGGCGAGCGTCGCGGTGACTTCCGGCGCGACGCTGCGCGGCGAAGCTCCGTCGTCCAGATAACCGAGGCCTCGCGCTGCGATCTCTGTCAGAACTGGCGATATCTCCTTCGGATCGGCGGTGAATTTGCCGCCGAGGTGGTTGACCACAGCAACATAGCCGGTGAAGCGGCTCATGAGCCAGCGCAGCGAATCGAGGTTGTCGGCGCCGGAGGCTGACGTCTTCAGCGTATGGGGTCCCGGATCGCCCGTCCCATCGGAAAAGTCCTCCATGGGCGCCTGGAGGGCGGTCTCGTGCCCTGCCTCTCGCGCTTCCGTCGCGCGCTCTTCGATTCCGGCGCCATAGGGCGCAAACCCGAGCGTCACCGCGCCGGGCAGTTTGGCGATCGCGGCCTCCGTGCCCTCGGCGTTGAGGCCGAGGCCGCCGACCATCAGCGCGATCCGCGGCGCGCCGGGTTTCAATTTCGGATCGAGCAGCACCGGCCGGGCGTAGACCTCGAACGCCCGCGCGCCGTCGGCGCCGATGCGGGGCAACGGACCCCTGCGCGAGGTCTCGATGAGGCGCGGGTCGGGCGCGGAGTCGAGTCTGACGGCCAGCGCCCGCTCGACGTCGATGATGCGCGCATTGGGCGGGCCGGCGCCGCCCGCGCGGGTGACTATGACCCCGCTCGCCGCCTCCACCTGGGCCGCGGAGGCGGCCGGTGGCGCCGCAGCCTCCTGGACGTTCGCGGTTGGGTCAGGCGCCAAAGTCGCGGGCGGCGGCGCGACTTCGATCTTCGCGACTGCGTAGGGCTCGCCCCCCAGCGGCGATTCGCGCCGCGCCAGCATGGCGAGGCCGATCGCCGCCGCAAGAGCCGCGGCGCCGAGAACCCCTTGCGCGCCCGCGCGCCATCGGCCCGCTGCCGGCGAAGCCGCCGCGCTGGACACGAGCCCCAGCGGTTCGTTCAAATCGTCGTACACTGCCGCCGACGCCCTTCGTTTGCCCGTTTGGAAGCCCGGCGAATCAGCCTCGCCGAGAACTATACTCCTTCGCCCGGGCCTGCGCCGGGCTAGCGCCTCGGCGTGTGCCCGGATTGACCCCGCGGCCTGCGCTTCCGATAGTCCGCCGAAGCGTCGAGGCCTCCGCATGTCCGTCGATCCGTTGTTGCAACCTTTCCAGCTGCGCGGGCTCACGTTACGCAACCGGTTGATGTCGACCGCGCATGAGCCGGCCTACACCGACGACGGCATGCCGAAGACCCGCTACCGGCTTTATCACGCCGAAAAGGCCAAGGGCGGCATAGCGCTCACCATGATTGGCGGCTCGTCGGTGGTCGCGCCCGACAGCCCGCAGGCGTTCGGCAACATCCTCCTCTACAAGGACGAATGCGTGCCGTGGCTGAAGGAGCTTGCCGACGACGTGCACGAAAAGGGCGCCGCCGTGATGATACAGATCACCCATCTCGGCCGCCGCACCAGCTGGAGCAAAGACGATTGGCTGCCGGTGATCGCGCCCTCCCACGTGCGCGAGCCCGCCCATCGCGCCTTTCCTAAGGCGATGGAAGACTGGGACATCGTCCGGGTGATCGCAGCTTACGCCGACGCAGCCGAGCGGGCTAAGGCCGGCGGGCTCGATGGCCTCGAATTCGAGTGCTACGGCCATCTGGTCGACCAGTTCTGGTCGCCGGCCACCAACAGGCGCGTCGACGAATATGGCGGGTCGATCGACAACCGCCTGCGTTTCGGCATGGCGGTGTTCGAGGCGGTCAGACGCCGCGTCGGTCCCGATTTCCTCATTGGCGCGCGGCTCGTGTGCGACGAGGATTGGAAGCGGGGCCTGAGCCGGGACGAGGGCATGGCGATCGCGCGCCGCCTGACCCGCTCCGGACTGATCGACTTCCTCAACGTCATCCGCGGCCATATCGACAGCGACGAGGCGCTGAGCCGCGTTATTCCCGGCATGGGCGAGCGCTCGGCCCCGCACCTCGACTTCGCCGGCGAAGTGCGCGCCGAGACCCGCTTGCCGACTTTTCACGCCGCGCGCGTCCAGGACGTCGCGACCGCACGCCACGCAATCGAAAGCGGCAAGCTCGACATGGTCGGCATGACGCGCCCGCACATGGCCGATCCGCACATCGGGCGGAAGATCGCCGAGGGGCGCGAAGCCGAGATCCGCCCCTGCGTCGGCATGGGCTATTGCATCGATTCGATCTACGCGGGTCAAGCCGTTTGCATCCACAATGCGGCGACCGGGCGTGAGGCGACGATCCCCCATGTCGCGCCGCCCTCCAATGGGCCGAAAAGGACAGTCATCGTGGTCGGTGCGGGACCGGGCGGCCTCGAGGCGGCGCGCGTCGCCGGCGAGCGCGGGCACGAGGTCGTCGTCCTCGAGGCCGCGGCGAGGCCGGGCGGCCAGATCGTTCTCGCCGCCGCGCTCAAGCGCCGTCGAGAAATCATCGGCATCGTCGACTGGCGGGTGCGCGAGTGCGAACGGCTCGGGGTCAGCTTTCGCTTCAATGTTCTCGCCGGCGCGGACGACGTGCTCGGCCTCGACCCGGACGTCGTCGTCATCGCCACCGGTGGCGCGCCGAACGTCGAGTTTCTCGACTCCGGCGGCGAATTCGCAGTGACGAGCTGGGACCTCCTCTCGGGCGCCGCGCGGCCGAGCGGCGAAGTGATTGTCTACGACGACAATGGCGCTCACCCGGGTCTCACGGCCGCCGAATTCGTCGCCGAATCCGGGGCTAGGCTCGAGTTCGTCACGCCTGAGCGCATGCTCGCGCCCGATGTCGGCGGCACCTCTTATCCCCCCTACTTCCGCGCCTTCAGCCGCGCCGACGCCAAGGTCACGCTGAACCTGAGGCTCGAATCGATTGCGCGGCGCGGCAATCGGGTCGTCGGCGCCTTCCATGACGAGTACGGCCGGCGGCGGGTGGAGAAGGAAGCGGACATGATCGTCGTCGAACACGGCTCGGTTCCTGTGGACGACCTCTATTTCGAGCTCAAGGCGGGGTCGGTCAACGGCGGCGAAGTCGACTACGGCGCGCTCATCGCCGGGCGCCCGCAGACCGTGAACAGCAATCCCGCCGGCCGCTATCGCCTGTTCCGGATCGGCGACGCAGTGGCGAGCCGCAACATCCATGCCGCGGTCTATGACGCGATCCGGCTGATGAAGGATATTTGATGGCGGCCAATCTCATCACCGACATTGACGGCGTGCGGGTTGGTTCGGCCGACGATGCCCGGCTGGCCTCAGGCGTCACCGTGGTCCTGTTCGACGAACCCGCGGTCGCCTCGATCGCGATCAACGGCGGCGCGCCCGCGCTGCGCGACACAGCGCTACTGGAGCCTGAAATGACGGTCGAGCGCGTCGACGCCTTCGTTCTCTCCGGCGGTTCGGCCTTCGGACTCAACTCGGCGGGCGGCGCTATGGCCTATCTCGCCGAGATTGGACGCGGCTTTGAGCATCGCGGAGCGCGCGTTCCGATCGTGCCGTGCGCGAGTCTGTTTGATCTCCTCAACGGCGGCGACAAGGCCTGGGGCCGCAAGCCGCCCTACTGGGACTTGGGGTTCAAGGCCGCGTCGACTGCGGCCGTCTCCTTCGCGCTTGGCGCAGCCGGCGCCGGATATGGTGCGACCACCTATAATCTCAAAGGCGGCCTCGGCTCGGCGAGCGCCGTGACCTCGAGCGGCTTTCGCGTCGGCGCGCTCGTAGCCGTCAATTCGGTCGGTCGGGCGACGCGCGGCGAAAGCCTGCATTTCTGGGCCGCCCCTTACGAGCGCGCAGCCGAGTTTGGCGGCCTCGGTTTCGGCCCGAAAGAGATCGACGACCATCTGGCGCTCCGCCTCAAGTCCGACACGCCGTCGAGCACCGATCTTGCAGTCGTCGTCACCGACGCGGCGTTGACCCCGGCCCAGCTCAAGCGGGTCGCGATCATGGCCCAGGACGGATACGCGCTGGCGCTTCGTCCCGCCCATGCGCCGATGGACAACGACGTCGTCTTCGCCGCGGCGACGGCGCGGGCAAGCGTCGTCCCCGACCTTCGCGACTTGACCGAGATCGGCATGCTCGCCGCCGAATGCGTCGCCCGGGCTGTCGCGCGGGGAGTCTACGAAGCCTCGCCGCTGGCGATCCCGGACGGGAAGCCGACGTGGAGGCAGCGGCAAGCGATGTATTCAACGATCAAATGAGCGTTTCGCTTCGACGGATCCGCTCTCGCGCGAGAGATCGCGCCGGCGGCCCGCGCCTATGAAAGGGCCCCGACCTTGTCGTGCGCTTCGTCGTCGCGCGTCTCCCGGACGGGCGACTGTCGATCGGGGCCTTCCCGGGCTGGCGCGTCGAGCCTCACCCCGTACTTTCCGGTCCGGATGTCTTTTTCGACCACCCTGGCCGGATTGCCGACGACGACGCAGCCGTCGGGGACATCGCGCATGACAACAGCGCCGGGCGCGACGATGCAACCGTCGCCCACCTTTACGCCGGGATAGATGACCGCGCAGACGCCGATGTGGCAGCGCCCACCGATCCTGGTGTCGACGTGCTGAAGGTGCGAGGAATCATGGGCCATGATGTCGGCGCGCGACGATACATAGGTGTCGGGGCCGATGTGGACGCCGCGCGGGTTGGCCTTGTCAAGCGTGGCGGTCAACGAAATGCGAGATCCCGAGCCGATGTCCATGCCCCACGCCGAACCGAGGAGAGCGCTCCGGAGACGCGTGAGCGCGAGTTCGAGGCCCGAATTGATTCCAAGCAGAACGGCCTTCATACCATCCTCGGGTTTGCCGAGCCGGACGCACGCGCCCCGCCCGATTTCGCCACGCTCGAGCCTATTCGAATATTCTATACACTCGACCGCAGTAGAAAATTTACGCGTCCATCATCATCGTGCTTGGGCATGACCTCCCGACGTTTGCGTTAATGTTGTATTTCGCCGTTCGACAAAATCATATCGTGCACAAAAAGGCGAAACTTTCATGACCCGAAGGAGCGCCGCCAATAATCTTCGCGGGTTCGCCTGTCAAATAGGTCGGGAATCCTTTACCCCTTAGTAAGCATTTGATTAGCTATCGCGAATAGGCCGCGCCGTCAACTCGATCGGACGTCAATCCGTAAGGCCAATCGATGCTGGCCGGCGGCCGAAGTGGATCGACCGCCCGGGCGCGTCCGGGCGGCCTGTCTGCGCCGCTTGCGGCGTGATTGAAAAGATCGCAGGATGAACGGATGGGGAGTATTTCGCCGCCGTGTCTGCGTCGACTGCGCCTCAAGCCCGGAGACTGTGCGCCAGCGGAATTGTTCGACCAGTGGCGCTGCGCGATGGGCGAGGTGTTCGAAGTTCGCGCGACTCCATCGGAGATCGCCACTTTCCGGGGCGAGATTGATGTTTACGCCTCGGCCCACCACGTGCTGAGCGCAAGCCGGCATTCGCCCGTTTCGCTCGTTCGGCGCTCGGCAAGCGCCGCCCAGGAACGGTTTGCGATCTGCCTTCAGATCAATGGCTCCGCCACGGGGCTTGCGGGCGATGGGCCCATGCGCGCCGATCCCGGAGATGTGTTGTTCGTCGACCTGTCCCAGTCGCTGACGATGCGTCAGTGTGCGCCGGATGGATTGTTTGACGGGCTGACGCTGTGGACGGTTCGCGACCGGATTCTACCGCTCGTCTCGGATGAAAGCGCGCTGCATGGCTTGACCGTCAAGGCCGAGTCGCCGGCCGGGGTGGTCATCGGCGCGACCATGCGCGCCTTCGCCGGGACGGCGCCAACGATGCGGCTGACCGATTTCGATGCGGTCGCCGAAGGCTTGGTCGCCTTGGCGGCCAAATCGGTCGCGCCCGCGCTCGCGCGATCCGGCCACAGCGTGATCCGGCAGCCGCTGGCGTCGTTCGTGACCATCCGCCGCTACATCGATCGCAAATTGGCGTCGCCTGACTTGAGCGCGAATTCAATCGCTGCGGAGTTTGGCCTGTCCCGGGCCTCGCTCTATCGGCTGTTCGAACCGGCCGGCGGCATCGCCAAATACATCCGCAAGGTGCGGCTGAGCCGGGCGTATCAGGAGATTACCGCAGCCGAATTCTCCAATCGCCGGATCGGATTTATCGCCTATCAGTTCGGGTTCAAAAATGTGAGCGCCTTCAGCCGGTTGTTTCACGAAGTTTACGGGGTCACGCCGGGCGAAGCCCGCGCGAGCGCACGGCAGACCGTCGCCAGGCCCGAGTACGTTGTGCCAGCCCGGCCGGGCGAGTCTCTGACCCGCTGGCTCGACGCCCTCACCGGTTGAGCCAGCCCCACCGCGGTCGCGTCGAACGTGCTCACGCTTAAGGAGCCGAGCCGCCGGACTCGCGCCAGGCCAGGATCGCCGCCGCGGGATCCTGGACCGCGGCCGACGATCCGGGCCGTAGCGGCAAAGCGCTCGCCGCGCTCGACGCTTAGCGGTCGCGCGGCAGAGCGGGACGCGGGGTCTCTTGCGGCCGGGCGGCCTTGAGCGCCTCGGCTTGGGCTCGCCATTTGTCCGCCTCGAGCTGGCTCTGGCGCGAGGCCCGCCTGTGGCGCCCTTGCGACAGCCAGGTCGCAAACGCGCCCGCAACGATTCCGAGCATGGCCGCGACGATCGCCACCCCAAACAGCGGCGCGGCGATCGACAACGCCGCGTTGTCGCTGGAAGCGAAAGGATCGAACGAAACTGTCACGAAGTGGCGGTTGGCGAACGCGAAACCAAGGAGGACGACAGCAGCGAGGGCGACGAAGGCGATTTTGAGCAACCGAACCATTGAAGCCTCATGCGTCCAATCCGCCGAGCCGGATGGTGTCCGAGCGGCTTTCGAACGATTTAGACCCGCTCGACCGCGGCTCGATTGAGGCGCTCACGCATTTCCTTGCCGGTCTTGAAGAACGGCGCGAGCTTCTCGGTAACCGGCACCTTGTCGCCGGTGCGCGGATTGCGGCCGGTTCGAGCCTGGCGCTGCTTGGTCGAGAACGCGCCGAAGCCGCGCAGTTCGACCCGCTCGCCGCGGGCGAGGGCGTTGGCGATCTCGCCGAGTATGGCGTCGATGATGTTCTCGATGTCGCGTTGATAGAGATGCGGATTGCGGGCCGCCATGCGCTGCACGAGCTCAGACTTGATCACCGAACGTCCCCAACTCGAAACGACCCCGAAGTTTCGCCGGGCCTTCATGCCCCGAAATTGCGGTCCACATCAATAGCAATCCATCTCCGCCGAAGCGCCAATGCGACACCCAACGCGTGACGGCCCGCGCGGCCAAGACAGCGGCGCAATAGGCTTTCACGCCGAACGTTGAACCTCATACTGTCCCGTCCGGCGAAATCGCACTAGATAGGACGGGATGATCGCCTCGGCGGCCTGCGGCGCAATCCCGAGGCCCCTCAGGACGCGTCCTTCGGCTTCCGCCTCTGCGGAGACGATGTTGTCCGACGCCAGCAGATCGACCTGATCGCGAGTCGTCGTGAGCAATTTCGGAAAAAGGCCGAATGTCATCCTCGATGCGAACTGACTCGAGGCTGCGATCCAACGTGACGGACCGGGCGGCGCCCCGATCAGGAGCCGACGGCGATCGATCGTGCGCAAGGCGAGCTCGGCGGCTTCGCGCAGCGTCATCGTCTTCGGACCGCCCAGCTCGTAAATCGAGCCCGCTTTCGCCAAGCCGGAGAGCGCTGCGGCGACCGCCTTTGCGACGTCGCCGACGTAGACCGGCTGCAAGCGAGTCTTGCCGCCCGCCAACAGGGGCAAAACCGGCAAATGGCAGGCCAGCGCGCCGAAACGGTTGAAGAAATCGTCCTCCGGGCCGAACACGACCGACGGACGCATGACGATGGTGTCGGGCAGCGTATCGCGCGTCGCCTGCTCGCCCAACCCCTTGCTGGCGATATAGGGCGACGAGGATTTCGCGTCCGCGCCGATCCCCGAGACGTGGACATAGGTCGCGACGCCGGCGCTTAGCGCGGCTCGCGCGAGCGCCAGCGCGCCTTCGACATGCACGGCCGCATAGGTCTGCGCCCCGCTTTCGGCCTTGACCCCGGTGGCATTGACGGCTGCGCTTGCACCCTCGAGCGCGGCGGCGATCGAACCCGGGAATCGAACGTTGGCCTGAACCGGCTGGATCTGCCCCACTCCCCCAAGCGGCGTTAGGAAAGCAGCGAGATCGGGGCGCCGCACGGCTACCCGGATTCGCCATCCCTTGCGCGCCAGCGCCCTGACGATATGACGGCCGAGGAATCCCGACCCGCCGAAAACCGTCGCCAGCCGATTGGCTTCGCTTGTGGCTTCAGTCATCGACGTCGTCTCCATGACGGGCGGGGCGCTGCTCCCTTATGCGAAGGCCGCGCGCCTGTACAGCCGGCGAGCGCGCTCGACGCCCGCCGAAGTTCAGGCGTTCGCCTTCTGACGCGCGGCGACCACCAGATCCGCCGCGCGTCCCGAAAGTTCGGCCAAGTGATCGAATTTGGTTTCGAACGCGCCGACGCCCGAAGTCGCGGAGCGCAATTCGACGATGAGATCGCCGATCTCCGCCTCCGGGATCAGCGCCCGCAGCGCCTCCCAGCCTGCCCAGCCCTCGCGGGCTTCGAATCCGAGGATCTGGCCGCGCCGTGCGCTGACCAGGGCGCTCGCCCGCGCCAGCGCGTCGGTCGGCACGTAGATCGTGACCGACAGGATCGGCTCAAGCAGCACCGGCCGCGCCTTGACGAGAGCCTCGTCGAGGGCCTGCTTACCCGCGGCGCGGAAGGCCATGTCGGACGAGTCCACCGTATGATAGGAGCCGTCGATCAGGGTCACCGAGACGTCGACGACCGGAAAGCCGAGCGGCCCGCGGGTCATCGCGTCGCGCGCGCCTGCCTCCACAGACGAAAAATATTGCCTCGGCACCGATCCGCCGTGGACGCGCTCGGCGAAGGCGAAACCTTCGCCGCGGCCGCGCGGACCGACCTCGACCAGAACGTCGCCGAACTGACCGTGTCCGCCCGACTGCTTCTTGTGACGCCCGCGCACGGTCACCGCGTCGCGAATGGACTCGCGATAGGCGACGGAAGGCTTATGCGCCTGGATCGTCACCCCGAACCGATCGGCGAGCCGCTCGGTGGTGACGCGCAAATGCATCTCGCCCTGCCCGAACAGCTTGAGTTCAGACATCTCAGCGTCCTGAACATAGGAAAGCGCGCGATCCTCCTCGCACAGCTTGGCCAGGGCGCTCGCGAGCCTGACCTCGTCCTTTCGGTCTTTGACGCGAATGGCGACGCCCTGAGTGGGGGGCGGAGCGCCAGGAATCGCGGCGGCCGCCGGCTGAGTTCGGCCGTCGGCGATGCGGTCTGCGGTGGCGAGGTTCTCCAGACGGGCGAAAGCGACGGTGTCGCCCTCCTCGGCGCGCGTCAGTTTCGACGAAATGGCGCCCATGAGCCGGGCCAGGCCGCCGATGCGCTCCTCGATCCCGCGCGAGTTGACGACGGTCGCCCCGTCGGCGAAGGCGCCGCGCAGCACCCTGGCCAGCGACAGTTTGCCCCCGTGGGCGGTGTGGATCGTGCGGATCACCTGCGCCAAGGCCGGGCCTTTGTCGTCGATCTGAAGCCGCTTTCGGGTATGGACGACGCCCGGCGATTCATGCCGGAGTGCCTTGAGAAGCCTGGTGACCCCATGGCCGCCGGTCGCCGAGCCCATGAGCACCGGCGCTACGCGCCCCTCGCGCAATTCGCGCGCCAGATCGTCGAAGACGAGGTCCTTCGGCGGGTCGATGTCGCTGATCAATTGCTCCATCAGCGCATCATCGTAATCGGCAAGCTTCTCGAGCATGAGATAGCGCGCCTGCTTTTCCTCGGGGATGACGCCTGCCGGCATCTCGATGACGCTGGACGGCGCGGCCTCGCGATAGACGAAGGCGCGCTCGAGCGCGAGATCGATGAATCCTGTGGCGACGCCGTTCTCCCACACCGGAATCTGGCGCAACAGCAGCGGAGTGCGCGAGGCCGGCTGGAGCATCTCCAGCGTCTCGCGCAAGCTTCCGCTCGCCTGATCGATCTTGTTGAGGAACAGGATGCGAGGCAACCCGAGCTCTTCGAGCTCGCGAAGGATGACCTGCAGCGCCGGGACCTTGCGGGGATCGGCCTCGCAAACGACGACGGCGGCGTCGCAGATGGGCAAAGCGTAGCGCATGTCGTGAATGAATTCGATCGAGCCGGGGGCGTCGAAGAAGGTGAATCGGTCGCCGAGATAATCGATGCTGGCGACGTTGGGCTCGACGCTCATCGCGTGGCTGCGCGCCTCCGGACTCGAATCGCCGACGCTGGTGCCTTCGCGTACCGATCCCTGCCGCGCCACGCCGCCGCCGCGCGCCAGGATTCCCTCGAGAAGGCTGGTTTTACCGCTCTGAAACGGCCCGACGATCGCGACCAGACGGGGACCGGCGACGCGGTTTTCGTGATTGACTGCGTTCAATATCGGCCTCCCTCAAGCGTTACGCCGCGCCGCCAGGCGCCGCGCGCGTCCCATTGCAGGGCGATCCACTCCCTCGACCGGAACGCGTCCCTGAGGACGCGGTTTTGTCAATCATGACCGAGCCTTATGACTCGGCTCCGGCGTTATCGGCCGCTGTAGGCGGGCTGTCGCGCAATCGACATGGTTGCAAGAACGCGGGCGGCGCGCAAGACGGTTGACGATGATGTGGCGAAGCGGCGGCGCCGGCCAGTCTCGCATTCGCCGCGCGCGTCCTGTATGGGACGGCGCGAACATGGCTTTGTGCGAGGTTGAAGAGTTCATGGGTCACGGCCAGCCGGTCGACGCAGGGCGGGTGGCGGCCGCGCTCGGCGGCCGCTCGGTGGTTCTCGTCGGTATGATGGGGGCCGGAAAAACCTCGGTCGGGAGGCGGCTCGGGGCCAAGCTCGGACTGCCGTTCGTCGACGCCGACGCCGAGATTGAAGCCGGCGCGCAACTGACCATTTCCGAGATCTTCGAGCGGTTCGGCGAGGCCTATTTCCGCGAGGGCGAGCGCAAGGTGATCGCCCGGCTGCTCAATGGCGGACCGCTGGTCCTGGCGACCGGCGGCGGCGCCTTCATGAATGCGACCACCCGCGACAATATCGCCAAATGGGGAATCTCCATCTGGCTGAGGCCGAGTTTCGACATTCTGCTCGCCCGGGTCCGCAAGAAGTCCAACCGCCCGCTCTTGAAGACGGCTGATCCGGAGCGCACCCTGCGCCGGCTGCTCGAGGAGCGGACGCCGACTTACGCCCTCGCCGATTTTACCATCGAATTGCTCGACGGCTCGCACGACACGGTGGTCGACGCCATCCTGCGGCGTCTCGACGCGGCGCTGGGCGAGGATGTCGAGCCAGTCCAGGTCGCGAGGCGCAGAGTGGAAGTGCCGCTCGGCGCGCGCGCCTACCCGATCCTGATCGGGCCGGGCGTCCTCGACGAGGCGGGGTCCGAGATCGCAAGGATCGCGCCCGGCGTCCATTGCGCGGTCGTAACCGACGCCCGCGTCGCGCCGCTCTATCTCGAGCGGCTCAGCACGAGCCTGCGTCAAGCCGGATTGCGCTCGACGCCGATCGTCTGCCCGCCCGGCGAAGCCACGAAGTGCTACGCCGAATTCACCCGGGTTTGCGATGCGCTGGTCGAGGCGCGCATCGAGCGGCGGGACGTCGTCATTGCGCTCGGCGGTGGCGTGATCGGCGACCTCGCTGGATTCTGCGCCGCGAGCGTGCGCCGGGGCGTGCGCCTGGTCCAGGTCCCGACCACGCTTCTCGCCCAGGTCGATTCCAGCGTCGGCGGGAAGACGGGAATCAATTCGCGCCACGGCAAGAACCTCGTCGGCGCCTTTCATCAGCCCTCGCTGGTGCTGGCCGACACTCTGTGCCTCGACACGCTGAGCGAGCGCGATTTTCGCGCCGGCTATGCCGAAGTCGTCAAATATGGGCTCATCGGCGATCGCGGCTTTTTCGAGTTTCTGGAATCGAACTGGCGCGACGCTTTCGCCGGCGGTCCGGCGCGCGCCCAAGCGATCGCGGTGAGCTGCGCCGCCAAGGCGCGTGTCGTCGCCGCCGACGAGACGGAGCAGGGCGAGCGGGCGCTGCTCAATCTCGGCCATACCTTCGGGCATGCGCTCGAGAGCCTGACCGGCTATGATTCGGCGCGGCTCGTGCACGGCGAGGGCGTGGCCATCGGCATGATCTCGGCGTTCCGCTTTTCCCGCGACCTCGGCTTATGCACGGGGCAGGATGTGACGCGGGTCGAGGCGCATTTGAAGGCGGTCGGCCTTCCGACCCGCATCCGCGACGTTCCCGGCTTCGACGCCACCGCACAGGACGTCCTGGCCGCCATGCGCCAGGACAAGAAAGTCGAGCGCGGCAGGCTGACGTTCATACTCGCCAGGGGCATTGGCGAGAGTTTCGTCGCCCGCGACCTCGACGAAGCGAGCGTCTCGGCTTTCCTGGCCCGCGAGATGGCCGTTTCAGTCTGAAAGCCGGCCGGTCCTGCATTACTCGCGCGTCCTCCCGTGCTAAAACCGATCCATGGCGTATAGCCTCGACATTGTCGTCATCGCCTTGAGCATCGTCGCCGCCGCGTTTTTCGCCGGTGCCGAGACCGCGCTCACCGCGGCGTCCCGGGCGCGCATGCATGCGCTGGAGATGGCCGGCGACAGCCGGGCGAAACTCGTTACCCGTCTGATTGGCATGCGCGGGCGCCTCATCAGCGCCATGCTCCTCGGCGGCCAGTTCGTCACCATCGGCGCGTCGGCCATCGCCACCAGCGTCCTGCTTAGCCTCTATGGCGATCGCGGCGTATTGGCCGCGACCATCATCATGACCGCGCTGATCGTCGTTTTCGGAGAGGTGCTGCCGAAGACGATCGCCATCGCCTATCCCGACCGCGTGTCGCTCCTGATCGCGCCGCTGGTCCTGTTCTTCGTGCGCATTTTCGGTCCGATCGTCACCGCGGTCGGGGCGCTGGTCCGGGGAGTCCTGCGGTTGTTCGGCGTCTCGCTAGTCGACCAGGACGCGGGCGTTTCCGGCCATGAGGAATTGATGGGGGCGGTCGACATCCTGCACCGCGAAGGCGAGGTCGAACGGGACGAACGCGACATGTTCGGCGGCCTCCTGGAATTGTCGGAGATCCCGGTTTCGGACGTGATGATTTACCGCACCAAGATGCGGCTGATCGACGCCGACTTGCCACCTGACGAACTCGTGCGCGAAGTCATCGCTTCGCCCTACACCCGGATGCCGCTCTGGCGCGGCGAGCCAGACAACATCATCGGCGTCCTCCACGCCAAGGATTTGCTCAGAGCTTATGTCGCGGCCGGCGGAGACGCCGGCAAGCTAAATATCGTAGATCTGACCCTCGAGCCCTGGTTCATTCCCGAGTTCGACGACGCTTCGCGACCAGCTACAGGCGTTCCTGCGCCGCAAGATGCATTCGGCGCTGGTCGTCGACGAGTACGGCGTCGTGCAGGGGCTGATAACGCTTGAGGACATCATCGAGGAGATTGTCGGCGACATTCGCGACGAGCATGACGTGGCCGTGCAGGGCGTGCGCAAGCAGCGGGACGGGTCAGTCGTGGTCGACGGCTCGGCGACCATCCGCGAGCTCAATCGAGCGATGGGCTGGAATCTGCCCGACGACGAAGCCGCTACGGTGGCCGGCCTCGTCATTCACGAGGCGCGCTCGATTCCCGAACCGCGCCAGACCTTCAGCTTTCATGGCTTCCGCTTCGAGGTGCTGCGCAAGCAGCGCAATCGGATCGCCGCCCTGCGGATCACCCCGCTCGCCCCACGCGCGCCGAAGCCCCGGTCGGTCGGCCAGGAAGGCGAAACCGCCCCCCATGACTGAGACTATGTCCGATGACCCGGGGCGCCTTCGGATGGCGGCCGCCGCGGGCGTCCGTTGCCGGCTCCCCGGACATGCCTATATAAGCCCCCAGCGCATCGGCCAGCGGCCGAGAAGAGGCTTGGATGTCCTGGAATAATCAAGGCGGCGGACCGTGGCGGCCGCAGGGGCGCGGGCCGTGGGGCCAGGGGCCGTCTGGCCTGCCCCCTACGGGCGACCTCGAGGAGATCATTCGCCGCGTGCAGGACGCCCTCGGCAAATTGACGCCCGGGGGATCGGGAGGCGGCGGAGGGAAAGGGTTCGGCGGCCGCGGAGCATTGCTCCTGGTGCTGGCCGCGCTCCTGCTCTGGTTCGCTTGGGGGACTTTTTATACGGTCCAGCCGAACGAAGTCGGGATCAATCTCGTATTCGGCCGCTACACCGGCAAGACCGCCGCCGGCCTCAACACTAACTGGCCCTGGCCGATCGGCTCTGTGATCAAGGTCCCGGTCTGGGATCAGCAGATCACCGAAGTCGGCTATCGTAGTCTCGGGGCCAGCGGCGACATCCCCGAAGAGAGCCAGATGCTGACCGGGGACAAGAACATCGTCGACGTCCACTTTCGGGTGAACTGGCAGATCGACCCCGCCAAGCCCGAAAACTACGTCTTCAACATTCTGAACCCGCGCGAGTCGGTCAAGGCGGTCGCCGAGAGCATCATGCGCGAGGTCGTCGGCCTGAAGACCATCGACGGCATTCTCACCACCGACCGGGCGTCCGTCGAGGCGGACGTCCAAAAGCGGATGCAGGACCTGCTCGACGCGTATCACGCCGGAGTTCTCGTCAAGCAGGTTCAGTTGCAGTCGGTCGACGCGCCGAGTCAGGTCATCTCCGCCTATCGTGACGTAACCGCGGCGCAACAAGACCAGCAGCGCGCCGTCAACGAGGCCGAGACCTACGCCAACAAGGTCGTGCCCGAGGCCGAAGGCGGCGCCGCCCGGATCGTCGCCGAGGCCAACGCTTATCGGGAACAGACGATCCTCGAAGCGAAGGGCCAGACCTCCCGCTACAACCAGATCTACGAGCAGTACAAGAAGGCGCCCGGCGTGACCCGCGAGCGCATGTACCTCGAGACGATGGAGCACGTGCTGGGGCCGATGGACAAGACGATCGTCGACTCAAACTCCGCAAGCCCGCCGGTGCCCTATATCGCGCTCGAACCGCTGCAGTCGAAGACCGGAGCAAGCGGCAAATGAGGCGGTCCCTGAACGGCGTCGTGCTTGCGGCGATCGCAGTTGTCGCCATCATTATCGCGTCGATGGCGACGTTCGTGGTCGATCCCACCGAGCAGGCCCTGATTCTGCGCTTCGGCCAGCCGGTGCGCGACCTCATCGACGCCCCGGGCCTCTATTTCAAATGGCCGTTCGTCGATACCGTGGTGTATATCGACAAGCGCATTCTCGCTCTCGAAGACGAGCGTCAGGAAGTGCTGGTGTCCGACAATCAGCGCCTGGAGGTCGACGCCTTCGTGCGCTACAAGATCGCCGATCCGCTGCTGTTCTATCAGTCCGTCACCAACACCCGCGGCGCCGACGCGCAGCTCGGCGGCATGCTGAACTCGGCGCTTCGCCGCACGTTGTCGGAGGCCTCGATCACCGACATCGTGCGCGACAAGCGCGACGCTCTGATGGCCGATATCCGCGACCAGATGATCGCCGGGGCCAAGCGCTTCGGCCTCCAGGTCGTCGACGTGCGCATAAAGCGCGCCGATCTGCCGGCGGAGAACTCGGAGGCAGTTTTCCGGCGCATGCAGACCGAGCGGCAGCAGCGCGCCGCTTCCTATCGCGCGCAAGGGTCGCAACAGAGTCAGCAGATCAAGGCTGAAGCCGATCGCAAGGTCACCGTCATCACCGCCCAGGCCCAGCAGCAGTCGGAGCAGATCCGGGGCGAGGGCGATGGCGAGCGCAACCGCATCTTCGCTGAGGCCTATGGCGCGGACCCGGAATTTTTCGCTTTCTACCGGTCGATGCAGGCCTATCAGAGCAGTTTCGCAAACGGGCAGACGCGCGCGCTCATCAGTCCGAAGTCGGACTTCTTCCGCTACTTCTCGACGCCAACACCAGCCCCCGAGGTCACGACAGCGCCTACTCCTCCGCCCGCGCCGTCAGCGAGGGCGGACTGAGATGCGCGATTTCAGGGTCGTCATCGGGCTCGTGTCGGCGATCGAAGGGCTGCTGACGGTCGGCTTCACCAATTCGATGCGGCGCGCATGGCGATCGCTGTCCGCGAGGATCCGGGGGAGCTGCGCGAGATACGCCTCAGCGCTGCGTTTTTTGGCGTGGCGATCGTCTGAGCGCCGCGCTCCTTGCTCTAACCGCTTCTCCGGCGAAGCGAGATCGCGCCGGACCGATGGACGAATGCGAGGAGAGGCTCATGCTGTACGACGCGCTGCGAAATTCGGCGACGCATCGCCGCCGCGCCCGGTCGGCGGTCGCGCTCGCGGTCGCTTCGACGCTTCTCGGCGCTCCGCTGGCGCTGGCGCCGTCCAGTCCCGCCTTCGCCCAGGCGAGGCCGACCAATCTCGCCGATCTTGTCGACCAGGTCGCCGAAGCCGTGGTCAACATCTCGGCCACTCAGACGGTCGACGACAAGGACAGCGCTGCGCCGGATTTGCCTAAGGGCACGCCGTTCGACGAGATGTTCGAGGAGTTCTTCAAGAATCACGGCATCAATCCGCAACCGCGCGCCCACAGGGCGCAGTCCTTGGGTTCCGGCTTCGTCGTCGATCCGAGCGGCGTCGTCATCACCAACAATCACGTGATCGGGGACGCCAACGATATCGTCGTCATCTTTACCGACGGCCGCAAACTCAAGGCCACCGTCGTCGGCAAGGATCCCAAGGTGGACGTCGCGGTGTTGAAGGTGGAGAGCGACAGGCCGCTGAAAACCGTCAAGTTCGGCGACAGCGACAAGATGCGTGTAGGCGACGGCGTCATGGCGGTCGGCAATCCATTCGGCCTCGGCGAAACGGTGACGGCCGGCATCATTTCGGCCCGGAACCGTAATATCGACAGCGGTCCCTACGACGACTTTCTGCAGACCGACGCCTCGATCAACAAGGGCAATTCGGGCGGCCCGCTGTTCAATCTTGAGGGCGAGGTGATCGGCATCAACACCGCCATTCTTTCGCCTTCGGGGGGGTCGATCGGCATCGGCTTCGCGACGCCGTCGGCGACCGTCGTGCCGGTGATCGCGCAGCTGCAGGAATTCCATGAGACCCGGCGGGGTTGGCTCGGCGTTCGCATCCAGCCGGTCGACGACACCATCGCTGACAGCCTGAATCTGGTCTCGGCGCGCGGCGCTCTCATCGCCGGCGTGGACGCGAAGGGCCCGGCAAAACCGGCCGGGCTGATGGCGGGCGACGTGATCGTCAAGTTCGACGGCAAGGAGGTCAAGGAATCGCGCGACCTTCCGCGCCTTGTGGCGTCGATGCCGGTCGGCAGGGAAGTCGAGGTCGTGGTGGTTCGTAACGGCAAGGAAATCACCAAGACGGTGACGCTCGGTCGCCTCGAGGACGGAGAAAAGAAGACCGCGCTCGCAACCGAGGACAAGGACGCGCTGCAGCCGGATGCAGTCGCCAAGGCGCTCGGCATGGAATTTTCCGCCCTCAGCAACGAGGCGCGGAAAACGTTCAAGATCAAGGAGAGCATCAAGGGCGTGGTCGTGACGTCGGTCGATCCCGGTTCCGCCGCCGCGGAAAGGGGCTTGCGGGCGGGTGATGTGATCGAGGAGGTCAATCATCAGGAGGTCGAACACCCGGGTGACATCGCGAAGGCGATCGACGACGCCAAGTCGGATTCGAAGAAGCCGGCGCTGCTGCTGGTGTCGAACGGCGAGGGCGAGGTGCGCTTCGTTGCTGTCCCGGTCAATTGAACGTTAGGAGCAGCGCAATGGCCGACGGATCCGCGACGGCGGACAATGCGCTCGCGGTAGCGCGGGATGTTCTCAAGCGCGCGCCGCTGATCGACGGGCACAATGATCTCGCCTGGGTGATCCGCGTCGACCGCGCGGCGCGAGGCGACGTCATCGCCTATGATTTGAATCGCCTCCATGAGCGCGCCGACACCGACATTCCGCGCCTGCGTGAGGGCATGGTCGGGGCCCAGTTCTGGGCCGCCTTCCAGCCGACTGACGCGCCCCATCCGGCCCGCACGGCGCTCGAGCAGATCGACCTCATCCGCCGCATCGAGGAGGCTCATCCGGATGTGTTCCTTCCGGCGCGGCAGGCCGCGGACTACGGCAGGGCGAAATCTCTGGGCAAGATCGCCTCCTTCATCGCGGTCGAAGGCGGCGTAGGGCTCGAGAATTCGATCAGCCCGCTGCGCATTTGGCACGCGGCCGGCGTGCGGCTGATGACGCTGTGCCACAATGAAAGCCTGGACTGGGTGGATTCCGCAACCGACGCGCCGCGCAACGGCGGCCTCAACGCCTTCGGGCGCGCGGTCGTCGGCGAGCTCAACCGGCTCGGCATCGTCATTGACCTCGCTCATGCGTCGCATGAGGCGATGCGCCGCGTGCTCGACGTGACCGAAGCGCCGGTGGCTTTCTCGCATTCCAACGCCTATTCGCTATGCGACCATCCACGCAACGCGCCCGACGACGTTCTCAAGCGGCTGAAGGCCAACGGCGGACTGGTCATGGCGACCTTCGTGCCCGGCTTCGTCTCGCAGCCGCTGCGCGACTGGCTCCGCCGTTCGCGCGACCCTTACGGGAAGGCGCCGCTCGCCGCCGACCCTAAGGCCCAGCTCGCCAGTCTCGAGGCCAAGCAAGGCCCAGCGCCGAAGGCGAGGCTGGAGCAAGTCGCCGACCACATCGTGCGCCTGGTCGAGACCGCTGGCCTCGATCATGTCGGTGTCGGGTCCGACTATTTCGGCGGCGCTTCGCCGGTCGGACTCGAGGACGTAAGCCGTTTTCCGCACCTGTTCGCGGAACTGGTGCGGCGCGGTTTCTCCGAGCGCGACCTCGAGAAAATGTCGTCGCGAAACATGCTGCGTGTGCTGCGCCGGGTCGAGACGGTCGGGAAGTCGCTGCGTAAGACCAGGCCGCCAGCGATCGGCCGGCTCGAGGACTTTCGCGAGCCGTGACCTGCGAGCGGCGGCGGTGCCGCTCCGGAGTTTCGAGCGCTGACCGACTCGGATAGCTCGTCAGCCGCCGCCGAGATCGAATGAAGGCGCCCGTGGCGGCAATGGACGCTTTCGCCCTTAGTCCGCCCGCCGCAGGCCGCTCGCGCATGCGCCGGCAAGCGTGAGGACCGCCGCGCCCCAGAGCGCAATCGACGTCGCATGCTGGGGCGCGCGCCCGAAGGCGACCGCCATCAGCGCGGTTCCCAGCGATTGGCCGATCAACCGTCCGGTGGATTGGAGGCCGGCGGCTCCGCCGCTGCGCTCGCGCGGGGCGCTGCCGATGATGAGCCGGTTGTTGGGCGACTGGAAAAAGCCGAAGCCGAGACCGCAAATAGCAAGCCGCCAGACAAGCGAGCCGGGGTCCGGATCGCCGACATGAAGCGCGACCAGGACGAGGCCGGCTCCCATCACCAACAGACCGATGCTGCCGAGAATACCGGGGATGAAACGATCCGCCAGGCGCCCGGCGATCGGCGCGATCAGCGCGGTTCCGACTGGCCACGGCGTCAGGAGAAGGCCGGTGGCGGCGGCGGAACGGCCGAGCGTGTCCTCGAAGTAGAACGGCAGCGCCACCATGGCCAGGCTCTGCGCTCCGAACGACGTGATCGACGTCGTCAGCGACAGCGCGAACACCGGCCGGCGCAAAAGATCGACCGGCAGCAGCGGGGCAGGGAGCTTGAGCTGCCGCCTGACAAGGACCACGCCGATCGCCGCGCCCAAGCCGATTTCGACCAGCGCCAGCGATGGATTTCCCCCTTGGCCGATCCGATTGACACCGGCGATGAAGAGCCCGAAGGCGAGCGCATTGAGAACGACGCTGATCAGGTCGAGTCGTCCGGCGGAGCGCGGCGAGGCGGGAAGCGTCCGCGCCGCCATCGCCAACGCCAGCGCGCCGATCGGGACATTGATAAGAAACAGCCAATGCCAGGAGGCGACGGAAAGGATCGCCGCCGCGACGCTCGGGCTTGCGGCGCTGGCCACGGCGACCACCACCGCCATATTGCCGACGCCCTGGCCGAGCCGCGCGTGCGGATAGATGAACCGGATGAGCGCGATGTTGACGCTCATGATCCCGGCGGCGCCGAGGCCCTGAATGAGGCGCGCGAACGTCAGCACGGCGAAACTCGGCGCGAGCGCGCAGGCGAGCGAGGCGACGGTGAAGACGGCGAGTCCCCACCAATAGACGCGCCGGTAGCCGAACATGTCGCCGAGCGCAGCCAGCGGCAGCAGCGAAACGGTGACGGCGAGCTGGAAGGCGTTGATGATCCATGTGGCGCTTTCCGGCGCGACGGCGAACTGGCGCGCCATCGTCGGCAGCGCCACGGTGACGATGTTGCCGTCGAGCACCGCCATGGTGATCGCCATGCCGAGAGTCGAGAACGCAAGGAGGCGTTGCGGATTGTCGAGGCCGTCGTGGACTTGGGCAGCGGCCGGCGCGGACATCGGCTCTGGGCGGTTCAAGGCGGACAGACCTCTCCGCGTCTTGCCGAGCGCCGCCATCAAGCCGCCGTCCCCCACAAATCGTAGGCGTCGGAGCGGTCGATCCTCACCGTCACGATGTCGCCGGCGCGCAACGGCCGGCGGGTCGCGATGTGGACGGCGCCGTCGATCTGCGGCGCATCGCCCTTGGTGCGGCCCTTTGCGCTGCGTCGCGCCGCCTTCGTCGACGATGACTTCGAGGCGCTTGCCGACCTTGGCGGCGAGTTTCTTCGCGCTGATCGCCTGGGCGCGCTGCATGAAGCGCTTGTGCCGGCTCGCCTTGATAGTCGTCGGGCACGGGCGTCGAGGCCGAGATCGTTGGCGACAGCGCCCTTGACCGGCTCGTATGGGAAGGCGCCGACGCGGTCGAGTTTCGCTTCGTCGAGCCAGTCCATGCAGGAACTTGAAATCCTCCTCAGTCTCGCCGGGAAAGCCGACGATGAAGGTCGAGCGTATGGTGAGCTCCGGGCAGATCGCGCGCCAGGCGCGGATGCGCTCGAGCGTCTTTTCCTGGCTCGCCGGCCGCCGCATCGCCTTCAAGACTTTGGGCGAAGCGTGCTGGAACGGCACATCGATATAGGGCAGCACGTTGCCGCCGTTCATGAGCTCGATCGCATCGTCGACATGCGGATAAGGGTAGACATATTGCAGCCTGCACCCAGACGCCGAGCGTTCCCAATTCGCGCGTGATGTCGAGAAAGCGCGCCGGCGTCTCGCGCCCGCGCCATTCGCTCGAAGCGTATTTGAGGTCGCGGCCGTAGGCGCTGGTGTCCTGGGCGATGACGATGAGCTCCTTGACGCCCGCCTTCACCAGCCGCTCGGCCTCGCGCAGCACGTCGCCGCGCCTGGCGCGAAACGAGGTTCCCGCGCAAGGACGGAATGATGCAGAACGTGCAGCGGTTGTCGCAGCCTTCCGCAATCTTGAGATAGGCGTAGTGGCGCGGGGTGAGCCGCACGCCCTCGCCGGGGATGAGATCGACGAACGGATCGTGCGGCGCGGGCGCGGCCTGGCGCACTGCCGCCATCACGCTTTCGAACGCCTGCGGGCCGGTGACGCCTAAGACATTGGGGAACGCGTCGCGGATCGCTTCGGGCTCGGCTCCCATGCAGCCAGTGACGATCACCCGTCCGTTCTCGTTCATCGCCTCGCCGATCGCGGCCAGGGATTCCGCCTTCGCGCTGTCGAGAAAGCCGCAGGTGTTGACGATCACCGCGTCGGCGCCGGCGTGAGTGCGCGCGAGCTCGTAGCCTTCGGCGCGCAGCCGGGTGAGGATCCGCTCGCTGTCGACGAGCGCCTTCGGGCAGCCGAGCGAGACGAAGGAAATGCGCGGCGCGGGGCGGCGCTCGGAGGTTTCGGTCACGCCCGTCGATTGCCACGGCGGCGCAGCTGCGGCAATCCCCCTCTTCCGCTCGCGAGAGAGGGTTGGGGTGAAGGCTCGGCCGCAAGCCTCATCCGGCCGCGCTTGCAGCGCGTCCACCTTCTCCCGGTCACGGGAGAGGGGCTGGGTGCGGTCAAAACTTCAGTTCCGGCCCCAGCGGCACGATCCCGGTCGGATTGATGCGCAAATGGCTCGCGTAATAGTGATGCTTGATGTGGAAGAAATCGACCGTCTCGGCGACGCCCGGCCAGTGATAGAGTTCGCTGAGATAGCGGCTCAGCGCCGGATAGTCCCTGATCTCCCTTAGGTTGCACTTGAAGTGGCCGAAGTAGACTGGATCGAAGCGGATGAGGGTGGTGAACAGGCGCCAGTCGGCCTCGGTCAGCCGCTCGCCGACGAGGAAGCGCTGGTCCGCGAGCCGCGCCTCGAGGATGTCGAGCGTTTCGAACAGCGCCCGGAACGCCTCCTCGTAGGCCTCTTGGGTTGTCGCGAAGCCGGCGCGATAGACGCCGTTGTTGACGGTCGCGTAGATGCGCGCGTTCAGCGCGTCGATCTCGCTCCGAAGCTCGGTCGGGTAATAGTCGCCTTCCGCCGCGCCGACTGCGTCGAAGGCGCTGTTGAACATGCGGATGATCTCGGATGATTCGTTGTTGACGATCGTGCCCGTCTGCTTGTCCCACAGCACCGGCACGGTGACGCGGCCGCTGAAGTCGGGCCGCGCCTTGAGGTAGAATTCGCTCAAGACGCTCGCGCCGAAGATCGGATCGGGGATGACGCCCCGGCCCTCGTCGAAGGTCCAGCCGCGGGCGCCGAGCAGCCAATGGACGACCGAGAGCGATATCATCCCCTCGAGCCCCTTGAGCCGGCGGAAGATGAGGGTGCGGTGCGCCCACGGGCAGGCGAGCGAGACGATGAGGTGGTAGCGGCCCGGCTCAGCCTTGAAGCCGCCGACGCCGCTTGGTCCCGCTTCGCCGCTCGCCGTCACCCAGTTGCGGAACGGCGCATCGGGCCGGACGAAATGGCCCGTCCTGTCGTGCGGAAAGTCGCTCTCCGCGCGCCATGTTCCCTTCATGAATTCGCCCATGTCTCGTCCTCGCCTGCGCCGTCATTGCGAGGAGCCATAGGGCATCCGGGAGCCCGTCACCCGACGGGCTATGGCGACGAAGCAATCCAGCATTCGCAGAACTGCGGCGGTGGCCTGGATTGCTTCGCTTCGCTCGCAATGACAATCAAAGTCGGTGATCAGTATATGTTTATTCGCTGCCTGCGGCCTAGCTTGTACGGGCCACCTGGAAGCCGGCGAAGGACTGGCTGACCGGCATCATCTCGATCCGGTTGATGTTGAGGTGCGGCGGCAGTTCGGCCACCCACAGCATCGTCGCCGCTATGTCGTCGCCGGTCATCGGTTTCGCGCCGCGATAGAGCGCGTCCGACGCGGTCTTGTCGCCTCCGGTGCGGACCAGAGTGAACTCGGTCTCGACCATGCCCGGCTCGATCGAAGTGACCCGCACGCCGGTCCCGTTGAGATCGCTGCGCAGCGCGAGCGAGAACTGCTTCACGAAAGCCTTGGTCCCGCCATAGGCGTTGCCGCCGGGATAGGGGTAGGTCGCCGCGACCGATGACAGGTTGATGATCGCGCCGCGCCGGGCGATCAGCCCAGGCAGCAATTTGTGGGTCAGGGAAGCAAGCGCGGTGACGTTGGTGTCGATCATCGTCTTCCACTGGCCAAGGTCGGCCTCCTGGGCGGGATTTCTGCCGAGCGCCAGGCCGGCGTTGTTGATCAAAAGATCGATGTCGCGAAATCCGGGCGGAAGCGCCGCCAGCGCCTTGTCGCGCGCCGCCTCGTCGCGCACGTCGAAGGCCGCGGGATGGAGCTTTTCGGCCCCGAGTGAGGCGACCAGCGCGTCGAGCCGATCGGCCCGGCGACCGGTTGCGATGACGCGCCAGCCGGCCGCCACGAACGCGCGCGCGGCGCCTTCGCCGATGCCGGAGGTCGCGCCGGTGATGAGAGCAGTCCTGGTCACTCCGTCCTCTTCTTCCTGTTCGAATTGCCGATCCCGCGCGCGCGAAAGCGCCTATAGCACGGGAGGCTCCTTCGCGCCGAACCGCCGCCTACACCCGGCCGCTAACCGGAATTAGCGCGCCGGTGACGGCCTTCGCTTCGTCGGACGCCAGGAACAGCATCACCGCGGCGAGATCGGCGGGCGCGACCCAGCGGTCGAAGTCCGCTTTCGGCATATCGCGGCGGTTCATCGGCGTGTCGATGGTCGACGGCAGCACCGCGTTGACCGTCACGCCCTTCTCCTTCAGTTCGTTCGCAAGGGCTTCGGTCAGCCGGTGGACCGCCGACTTGCTGGCCGCGTAAGGACCCATGCCCGACGCAGCGTGGAGTGCGGATTGCGCCCCGACGTTGACGATGCGGCCGGCCCCGCTCTCGATGAGATAAGGCAGCGCGGCTCTCGAGGCGTTGAGCGTCGTCGTCAGGTTCAGCGCATACATGCGCTCCCAAGCGTCGTCCTTGCCGCCCTCGACCGTTTCCCACTGGAAGCCGCCGGCGATGTTGAGCAGCGCGTCGAGCCGGCCAAATTTTGCCTTCACATCGGCCATGGCTTTCGTCGCGACAACGGCTGAAGAGAGGTCGAGTCCGCCGATCATGAGCGCTTTCGGGCCGAGGCGCTCGGCCAGTCCCTCCGGCGGAGCGGGGGCGTAATCGAGCACGGCGATGGATGCGCCGCGCGCAGCTGCGACCTCGGCGACCACGCGTCCCAATGCGCCGAACCCGCCGGTGACGACGATGGTCTTGCCGCGCATTCCGATCCCCTCTCGACCTTTACGCCGCCTTGTCCGCCGGCGCCCTTGCGTCCTTGATCTCGCTCAGCGCGCTCATGCGTGCTTTCGCCGCTTCCACGGCGTTCGCCTCTTTCACGTGTCCGTAGCCGCGGATCGTCTCGTAGGTCCCGACCACGCGCACGGCGGCTGAGTGGGACGATGGCGTCAGACGCTGGGTAAGATCGGCGACGTCGGCTTCGAATTCGGCCAGGAGGCGCCTTTCGAGCTTGCGCTCGTCGCTGTTACGGAACGGATCGAGCCATGTGCCGCGCAACCCCTTGAGCCGCGCCATGACCCGGAACGCCGTCATCGCCCAGGGGCCTGCCTCGCCCTTTTTCATCCGCCCGGTCGCCGGATCGGGCCGCGCGAACGGCCATGCGCCGATATGGAAATGCAGCCGATAGTCGCCTTCGAACTCGCGCGCGAGCGCCTGCTGAAACTCCGGCGCCGCGAATAGGCGCGCCACCTCCCACTCGTCCTTGACCGCGAGCAGCTTGTGATAGGCGCGCGCGACAGCGGCTGTGAGCGCTTCGCCGAGTCCCGCTCTCGATTCGGCTGCGCGCACGCGTTCGACCAGCCCCGAATAGCGCTCGGCGTAAGCCGCATTGCGATAGTCGGTCAGATGGGCGACGCGACGGGCGATGAGCGCATTGAGCGGCGGCGGTTCGTCCGCCGGCTCGTCGAAGCCGACGAGCGTTTCGACGCTCACCGGATCGTGCGCTGCGCGCCGGCCCCAGTCGAACGCCTGCTTGTTGGCTTCTATGGCGACGCCATTGAGTTCGATCGCGCGCTCGATCGCCTCGCGGCGGATCGGAACGAGCCCCCTCTGCCACGCGGCGCCGAGCATGAACATGTTCGACGCGATCGCGTCGCCGAGCAGGGAAGCGGCGAGGCGCTGGGCGTCGAGAACGAACGTCCTGTCGCCCAGCGCGTTCTTCAGCCGCTCGACCAGATAGCCCTTGTCGACGCTCCAGTTCGGATTGCGGGCGAAGTCGGCGGTCGGCGTCAGGTCGGCGGAGATGACAGCGCCCGTCTTGCCGCGCCTGAGCTTCGAGATCACTTCGTCTCCAGCGGCGACAATGAGGTCGCAGCCGATCAGCGCATCGGCCTCTCCGGCGGCGATCCGGGTCGCATGCAGCGCGCCTCCGTCGCGCGCGACCCGCACGTGCGCGGTCACGGCGCCATATTTCTGGCTCAGGCCGGTGAGATCGAGATTGGTGCTGAAGAGCCCATCGAGATAGGCGGCGATGGCGATCGTCTGGCTTACGGTGACGACGCCGGAGCCGCCGATCCCGGCGACCAGGATGCTGAAGCGCTCTCCGATCTCCGGCAGGACCGGCTCGGGGATCGGCGGCAAGTAGCGGCTCAACGGCGCCGTCGCCTCCGGCTTGCGCGGGCGTCCGCCATGCACGGTCACAAAGCTCGGGCAGAAGCCTTCGACGCAGGAGAAATCCTTGTTGCAGCTCGATTGATTGATGCGCCGCTTGCGCCCGAACTCCGTCTCGAGCGGGTCGATCGCCATGCAGTTGGAGACCCGTCCGCAATCGCCGCAGCCCTCGCACACCTCCGGATGGATGAAGGTGCGGATGGCCGGGTCGGCCCATTTGCCGCGCTTGCGCAGGCGCCGCCGCTCGGTCGCGCATGGCTGATCGTAGAGAATGACCGAGACGCCTTTGAATTCGCGGAACTCGCGCTGCGTTTCGTCCATGGCGTCGCGATGGCGAAGGCTGACGCCCTGAGGCAGCGCCACGCCGGCGTAGCGCTCGGGGTCGTCGGCGACCAGCGCCATTTTCTTCACCCCTTCGGCGGCGAGCTCGCCAAGGATCTGGACCGGCGTCATGCCGCCCTCGATCGGCTGTCCGCCGGTCATCGAGACGAAGCCGTTGAAGAGGATCTTGTAGGTGATCGGCACGTCGGCCGCGATCGCCTGACGGATCGCTAGCGACCCGGAATGGGCGTAGGTGCCGTCGCCGATGTTGGCGAACACGTGGTCCTGACGGGTGAACGGCTGTTGGCCTAGCCACATCGTTCCTTCGCCGCCCATATGCGAGGCGGTCGCGGTCTGTTGCGGGTTGACCAGCGTCGCCATCCAGTGGCAGCCGATGCCGGCCAGCGCCCGGCTGCCCTCGGGGACGGGGGTCGAGCGGTTGTGCGGGCATCCGGCGCAGAAGCCGGGACTGCGCATCGGCGCCGGACGATTGCTGAGCGCGCCGCCTGGCGTCTCGGGCGCGCTCAGCGCGCAGTTCGGATCGTGGCGGGAAAGCGCCTTGACCAGCACCGCGGCCACGAGCTCGGGCGAAATTTCGCCGTAATTGGGAATGGCTGGCGCGCCTTGCGACGGGTCGAAGGCCGGCCCGTCGAAATATTTGCCGATGATGCGCGGCGCGCCCGGTTCGCCATAGAGGATCGCGCGCATCTGGTCCTCGATGAGCGGCCGCTTTTCCTCGACGACGACAATGAGGTCGAGGCCGTGGGCGAAATCGCGCACGATCACCGGATCGAGCGGCCAGACCATGCCCACTTTGAGCAGGCGGAGGCCGAGCGAAGCGCCGTTGTCGGCGAGGCCGAGATTGCCAAGCGCCTGCAACAGATCCTGCCAGGCCTTGCCCGCCGCGACCACGCCGACCCGGGCCTCCGCGCCGTCGCCGATGATGCGGTTCAAGCCATTGACGCGCGCATAGGCGAGCGCCGCCGGCAGCTTATGATTGTAGAGCCGCTCCTCCTGGGCGACCGGCGCATCAATCGTCCGGGCGCCCAACCCCCCCGGCGGGCTGCTCGGGCGATCGGGAAAGATGATTGTGGGCGACTCGGGTCCGACATAGACCGTTCCCCCGCCTTCGGCGACGTCGGTGACAATCTTCATGCCGACCCAACAGCCGGAAAACCGCGACATGGCGATGCCGTGCAGGCCGTAATCGATCAGCTCCTGGGTGTTCGACGGATAGATCACCGGCATGCCGACGGCGATGAACGTGGTGTCGGAAAAATTGACCGCGGTCGAGGACTTGGCGCCATGGTCGTCGCCAGCGAGCGCGATCGCGCCGCCCTTGGGCGAAGCGCCGGTGAAATTGGCGTGGCGCAGCGCGTCGCCCGAGCGGTCGACGCCCGGCCCCTTGCCATACCAGATGCCGAAGACGCCATCGACGGTCGCGCCGGGAAAGCTGTTGAGATATTGCGCGCCCCAGATCGCGGTCGCGGCGAGGTCCTCGTTCAGGCCCGGGCGGAAGACGATGTTGTGCTGCTTGAGCAACGGCGCTGCTCGCCAAAGCTCGATGTCGTAGCGCCCGAGCGGCGAGCCGCGATAGCCGGAAATATACCCGCCGGTGTTGAGGCCTTGGGCGGCGTCGCGCAGGCGCTGCTGGATCGGCAGGCGGACAAGCGCCTGCATGCCGGTCATGTAGAGCCAGCCCTCGGGAGCCTCATAGCGAAAGTCGAGAGTCGCCTCCGGCCGGGCGAGGGCGACATTCATGAATCCATTCCTCCGTGGCTTGAGGGACGCTCATGCGCCTCTGCCCGGCGCGCCGCTAAGGCGGGCGAGATAGCCGGGAAACGCATCGTCGAAGTCGGGAAAATAACCCCTAATGACGCGCATGTCGAACGCGCCGAGGATCGAGTCCTTTGGCTCGCGGTCGAGGAGAAACCGCATTGCCGCTTCGACGCATTGCGACGGCGCGGCGCCGAGCTTGGCCCATCTCGCGGCCTCGCCGGCCGACAGCGTCACCCGGTGCCGGGTCGCGCCCAGCGTGTCGCGGACCGCGACATCGAATGTCAGTGCATCGGCGCCAACGGCGCTGACAGAGATTGCGATGTCGCTCATCGCTTCGGTTCCCGGAAAAAGCCTCTCGACGCGGAACACGCACGATCGGCGTGGTGGAGCAGATCGTGCGCGAGGCCGCTCAATAACTGCGGCCCGCCTGCGATTCCATCCGTCCACATCTTTGGCGGAATTTCTCGATCCGCCGAAGCTGTTCGAGCGCCTACGCCAGGCCGCTCTCGCGCATCGCCAATCGGCGCGGGAACAAATCTCCCGGTTTCCTTGTTTCCGCAATGCCTGGACGGGCTCAGGTAGGGAATCGCAATTGTGCCTTATATTACCTTGCGCGACATTTGCGGCGGCGTGTTGGAGTCCGCGTTTTGCCTCATTGGATGCTTCCTGGTCACTACATTTGGCATATGGGCTATGATGGACCGCTACTCGCAAGCATTTCCCGGTATTCGCGTTGCCGGGCCGGGCGTTTCGCTTGCGCCGCGCTTCGCGCTGAGCTGATGCACAGTCGTCACGCGACAATGAGCCGGCGACCGGCCACATGGCGACCACGGTATCGCCTAGAATTGTGCTTAGGTGCGGCGAGGGGCGTCAGGAGTAGAGGGTGGGTCAATTGAGCGCGCCGCCCCTTACGGGCGCGACGATGGAGAATGTGGCGCCCCTGAGCGACCAGCCGCTCGCGCTTTTTCTCGACGTCGACGGCACGCTGCTCGATTTGGCGGAGCGTCCGAGCGAAGTCGTGACGCCTGCGGGTCTCGTTGCGACGCTTTGCGGCGCGGAACGCAAGCTCGCTGGCGCGCTCGCGCTCATCAGCGGCCGGGCGATCGCGGACCTCGATCTCCTGTTCGAGCCCCTGCGCCTGCGCGCGAGCGGAATACACGGCGCCGAGATCCGCTACGAGCCGGACGGGCCGGTGACGCTGACGCCGGCGGCGACCGAGTTGCCGGCATCGCTGTGGACGGCGCTGACGCGCGAGGTCGCGGCGTTCCCTGGCGCATTCGTCGAAAATAAGCGCTTCAGTTTCGTCGTTCATTATCGCCTCGCGCCGGCGGCGGAACGGCCTCTGCGCCAGGCCGTCGCGCGGCTCATAGGTTCTTCGCCCATTGCGGTCGAGGTCATGGATGCGCGTTGCGCGATCGAACTCAAGGCTCCCGGCCACGACAAAGGCCGCGCCATTGCGGCGTTTCTGTCGCAGCCTGGGTTTCGCGGCCGGATGCCGGTCTTTGTCGGCGACGATGCGACCGACGAAAGCGGGTTCGCCCTCGTCGCCGCCCGCGGCGGCCAGGCCTATTCCGTCGGCAAGCGGCGGCCGGGCGCGATCGGCCTCTTCGCGGGGCCACTCGCGGTCCGCGACTGGCTCGCCGAATTCGCTCATCGCGGGAACGGCGCTTGACCAGACGTCTGCAAACCAAGAGCCAGAACCTCGATCTGGCGTTGATCGGCAACTCGTGCTCCGCCGCCCTTGTCGATCGCAACGCCCGCATCGTGTGGTGGTGCTTCCCCTATTTCGATTCCGATCCGGTGTTCTCACGGCTTCTGGCCGACGACGAGGAGAAAGGTTTCTGCGAAGTCGCGCTCGCGGACCTGGCGGAAACCGAATCGCGCTATGTGCGCAACACCGCGATTGTCGAGACGATCCTCACCGACGCCCATGGCGCCAAAGTGCGGGTTTCCGATTTCGCGCCGCGCTTCCAGCGATTCGAGCGCGAGTACCGGCCGCCGCAAATCGTCCGCCGCATCGAACCGGTCGAGGGTCTGCCGCGCATTGTCATTCGCGTGCGGCCGACGCACAATTATGGACGTCTGACAAAGAACTTCGTCGTCGGCTCCAACCATATTCGCTACATCGGCGGAGCGCAGGTCCTGCGCCTGACGTCGGACGCGCCGCTGTCGTATATCGTCAACGAGATCGCATTCCCGCTCACCCGTCCGGTGAATCTCATCTTCGGGCAGGACGATCCGTTCCTCAGCGCCATCGACGCGACAAGCCGGGAATTTCTCGACCTGACGCGCGACCACTGGCTCGTCTGGGTCCGCAATCTTGCAGTTCCATTCGAATGGCAATCGGCGGTAGTGCGCGCGGCGATCACGCTTAAAATGTGCAGTTTCATGGAGACGGGCGCGATCATCGCCGCGCACACCACGTCGATTCCGGAAGCGCCGTCCTCGACGCGAACCTGGGACTACCGATATTGCTGGCTGCGCGACGCCTATTTCGTTGTCGACGCGCTCAACCGGCTCGGCGCCACGCAGACGATGGAATCCTACATCAATTACATCACCACGATCGCCGCCGACGGCAAGGACATGCGGCCGGTCCACAGCATCGTGCCGTTTTCCTCGCTCGACGAAACGATCGCATCCGATCTCAATGGCTTTCTCGGTCACGGGCCGGTCCGGGTCGGCAATCAGGCCGCGAGCCAGACTCAAAACGACGTCTATGGCAGCGTCGTGCTCGCGGCGACGCAGATGTTCGTCGACGAGCGCCTGCCGAGAATGGGCGACGAGTCGCTTTTTCGCCGTCTCGAGTCATTGGGCGAAAGCGCGCTCGCGCGCGCGTTCGAGCCCGACGCGGGCTTATGGGAATATCGCACACGCTCGCGCGCTCACACCTATTCCGCGACGCTGTGCTGGGCAGCCTGCGACCGGTTGGCGGGGATCGCCCGGCGACTCAACATCGCCGACCGGGCCAAATATTGGGCGACCAATGCGCGCTCGCTCCGCGAACGGATCCTGACCGAAGCCTGGGACGAAAAACGCGGCGCGCTGACTGGGGCGTTCGGCGCTCCCGAACTTGACGCGAGCGCCCTCCTGTTCGCCGAGCTCGGCCTTCTGTCGCCGAGCGATCCTCGCTTCATCAAGACCTGCGACACCATCGGCCGCGAGCTCGCGCGCAACGGACGGATCATGCGCTACACCGCGCCGGACGACTTCGGCATGCCCGAGACAGCCTTTCTGGCGTGCAACTTCTGGTACATGGACGCGCTCTACCAGATCGGCCGCGCCGAGGAAGCGCGTGAAATGTTCGTCTCGATCCTCGAGAACCGCAACGCGTACGGCTTGCTCTCCGAGGACATCAATCCCGATACCGGAGAGCTGTGGGGGAACCTGCCCCAGACCTACTCCATGGCCGGCATCATCAACACTGCGACGAGACTGTCGTCGAGTTGGGAGGAAGCATGGGCCCGCGACTCATAATCGTTTCGAACCGCGTCGCCGTACCTGACGCTCCGCGCGCGCCGCTGGCTGGCGGGATGGCGGTCGCCGTCAAGGCCGCGCTCAAGAATCGCCGCGGGATGTGGTTCGGCTGGAGCGGCAAAGTGACCGAAGAGCCGGTCGGCGAGCCGCAGGCGGTCGAGGTCAACAAGATCAGCTATGTGCTCATCGACCTGTCGAAAAACGACATCCAGGAATATTACAACGGCCTGGCCAACAGCGTGCTGTGGCCGATCCTGCATTACCGCGTCGACCTGCAGGAATATTCCCGCGCCGACGCCAGCGGCTACATGCGGGTCAATCGCCTGTTCGCCGACCGATTGAGTCCGCTGCTTAGGGACGACGACGTCGTCTGGGTGCACGACTATCATTTGATGCTGCTCGGACGCGAGCTCAGATCGCGCGGCCACCGCAACACGATCGGGTTCTTCCTCCATACCCCGTGCGCGCCCCCCGACATCCTTCAGGCGCTGCCCCACCACAGGGCGATTCTCGGCGGCCTCGCCTATTACGATCTCGTCGGCTTCCAGACGGACAACGACCGCGACAATTTCGCCCATTACCTCGCCTCGCAAGGCGCGACGCAGACCCGGACGGGCTACGAATTCGAAGGCCAGAAGGTGCGTCTCGGCGCCTTCCCGGTCAGCGTCGAGACCAAGGCCTACATGCGCCTCGCGCGCAACGCAGGGCGCTCGGCGATGGTGGCGCTGGTGCGTGAAAGCCTCAGCGGCAACCGCCTCGTCCTCGGCGTCGATCGGCTCGACTATTCGAAAGGCATACCCGACCGGATCAAGGCGTTCGAGCGGCTGCTCGAGAACAATCCCGAATGGCGCGGCAGAGTAACGCTGTTGCAGGTCACGCCGAAGAGCCGCTCGGAGGTCAGGCAATATGGCGAGATCGAAACCGAGGTCACCGGCCTCATCGGCAAGGTCAACGGCCGTTTCGGCGACGCGGCCTGGACGCCGATCCGCTACGTCAACAGGTCCTATTCGCGAACCGTTCTGGCCGGCCTCTATCGCGCCGCCGACGTCGGCATGGTGACGCCGCTGCGCGACGGCATGAATCTCGTCGCCAAGGAATATATCGCCGCCCAGAACCCGGACGATCCCGGGGTGCTCGTGCTGTCGCAATTCGCCGGCGCGGCGAAGGAGCTCGACGGGGCGATGATCGTAAACCCGCATGAAACGGACGCGGTCGCCGCGGCGCTGAAGCGCGCCCTGGAGATGCCACTCGAGGAGCGCCGCGAACGCCACGCGCCGATGCTCGAGCATCTCCTGGAAAACGACATCAAGAAGTGGGCGGAGGACTATCTGGCGACCCTGGTCGGCGGTCAGCCGTCGCGCAGTCTGCTTGCTGGCATACGCGCGCTGTTCGGCGGGCCATCGTCGGACCAGGCGCCGCTCGCGCTGCGGTGAGCCGCGAGGCGCATTCCGATCCTCAGTACTTTTGGATTCCGACCCACTGCTGGTCGGAATAGCGCTCGCCGGCGGCGAAGCCGACCGGCAGCGCCCGCTCGAGATCAGCAATCTGCGCTTCGGTCAGATCAATGTCGGCCGCCGCGGCGCATTCCTCGAGGTGGGCGGCGGTCCGGGTGCCCGGAATCGGCACGATATGGGGCGCTCTGGCGAGCGTCCAGGCGATCGCCAGCGCCGCCGGCTTCACCCGCCATGTCTTGGCGAGCTTGAGATAGGCGTGGAGCCGGTCTCGGTTGCGCCGCCAGTTTACGCCCTGGAAGCGCGGATTGGCATGACGGAAATCCTGATCGGCGAATGTCTCGACGTCCTGCAGCAGGCCGCTCAGATACCCGCGTCCGAGCGGCGAGAAGGCGACCAGAATCGCGCCGGCTTCCGCGCAGGCCTGGACGAGGCCGAGCTCGGGATTGCGCGTCCAGAGCGAATATTCCGACTGAACCGCAGCGATCGGATGCGCCGCGTGAGCACGCCTGAGCGTGTCGGGCGCGACTTCCGAAAGGCCGATCGCGCCGATCGCGCCCGCTTTGACGAACCGGCTAAGTTCGCCGACCGTGTCCTCGATCGGAATCGCCTTGTCGATCCGATGCACATAGTAGAGATGGATGTGGTCGACCCCGAGCCGCTTCATCGACCCTTCCAGGGCCTCGCGGATGTGGGCGGCGCTGTTGTCGAAGAAGCGCGCGCCGTCATCCCGGCGTCGGATCGCGAACTTGGTCGCCAGCGCCACCTTGCTTCGGCGCGCAGGGTCCTCGGCCAGGAACTTGCCGATCACCCGCTCGCAAAGCCCGTCGCCATAGACGTTGGCGGTGTCCCAGAAATCGACACCGAGGTCGAGCGCGCGCGCCAGCGCCCGCATCGAGTGGGCTTCGTCGGTCGGCCCGTAGAAGCCGCCGAAGCTCATGGCGCCGAAGCCGACGGCTGAGACCGTTCCATGCCGCCAAACGCGCCGTCGCATCGCTGAGACCCCCTCGAAGCCGCCAACTCTGAAGTTTATCCCGGAACCGCGAAAACCAGGCTAAAGCTTCGCTCCGGCCGCGCCCTCGATCGCCTCGGCGAGCGCATGCGCAAGGCATCGATAGCCGAGGTCGTTCATATGCAGCCCGTCGCGCGACAGCAGCGATCCGAGCGCCTTGGCGTACTTCGCCCGCCAGCCCTTCATCATCGCGTAGCGGCTCAGCACTGGGACGTGGTCTTCGGCGCCCACTCCATCGACGATCGCGACATAGCGCTCGTAGCGCGCCGCGTCGGAGCTCGCGAGCGTGAATTGCGGGTCGATGAGAACCAGGGGGACGCGTGCGGCGCGGGCGGCTGCGATGCCGCTCTCCACAGTCGCGCGGAACAGAGTTTCGTCGACGCCGGTTATTGCGTCATTGGTGCCGACTTGCCAAATCACGAGCTTCGCCCAGCCCGACTTCAGCGCGCTTTTGAGGCGCTGCAAGGTGCCTGCCGCGAGCTCCCCGCCGACGCCTGCATTCCTCACTTCGGCGTCGAGGCCTAGCTCTTTGCTGAGTTCGTCCTTGAGTCGCGCGGGATAAGCGTTGGCGGGCGAGCTGGCGCCGATTCCCTCGGTCGAGGAGGAGCCGATCGCCAGAATGTCGAAGGGAGCGGCGGCGCCTCCCTTTGGAAAGGCGAGCGCAGCGCCGTTGTCGTCGAACGCCGCGACCTCGCCGGGGCAGGCGGCCTCATCGGCGTGGGCCGAGGTCAGTGCGAATAGGATGAGCGAAGCGCCCGCCAAACGCGCGAAAGCGGCTGGGCGGCGGGTGAGCCGGCGGCGGGGGCGGGGGCGTTTCTGCACTCGATCCAGTGGGCGACGGCGAACAGGGCGGCAACGGCTGCGACCGTGTACGCGAGTCCGGCGAACTGTTCAATCCCTCTGGACGTGTGAGGAGAGGCGGCCGCCAACGCGGCCTGGCCGCAGGCGCTCATCAGCGAGCCGGCGGCGAAAATGGCAAGACTGTTGCGGCCGAGGCTCTGGACGGCGCCGCCAAAGGCGCCGCGGACCACCGGCGCGATGAATCGCGCGAAGCTTGGCGCTGTCGCGACCAGATAGACCAACGCGATGAAATGGATGAGGCGCGCCAGCCCAAGATCCTGCTTGGCGACGTCAAGATGCGCGGTCGCCGCCTCGCGCAGTCCTGGCGAAAGGCCGGCGTCGTCGGTCACGATCAGCGCGGCGCCCGCCACCGTCGCGGCGCTGAGCGTCAATAGCCATGGGGCAGGCCGCGGCGGACCATCGCGCCACAGCACCGCGGCGACGAGCCCGAGCGTGAACACGAGCTGCCAGGCGATCGGATTGAAGAACCAGCCGCCGGCCTCCGGCCAGTTCGGCAGGTTGAGGCCGAAAACGCGCGCCGCGACGTAGAGGCCCGCCGAAACGACGAGGGCCAGCAGCGGGTCGCGCCGCGCCAGCGCGAGGGCCACCGGCGCCCACAGCATGAGAACCACATAGAGCGGCAAGATATTGAAATAGCCGAGTTGGTGGCTCATGAGCGCAAGGCCCAAGAGCCCGCTTGAGGGCGAGCTGAAGACGAACGAACGTCCGTGGGCTTCGATCAGGTCGGCGACGCCGCTCACCCAATAGGCCGCGCCGAACACGGCGAGCGCCGAGAGGGTCAGCGCGATATGGACGCCATAGAGCTTGAGCGCGCGCCTGAAGAGGCCACCGGCGACCGGCTCGAGGCCGTATTTTCGCGCCCTCGGCATATAGATCAGGCCGATCGACAGGCCGGACAGGAAGATGAACGCCTCGGCGCTGTCCGAGAGCCCGAAGTTCCTCGGAGTCAAATTTTCGAGCGGGTTGCCGGGAATGTGATCGATCAGGATCACGATCAGCACGGCGCCGCGCCAAAAATCGATGTCGCGGATGCGGTTTGCGTTCATCATCAGCGCCTCAGCGCAAGAAGCGCGCCATTTCCTGGCGGGCTCCGGGCCGATCAGGGGAAAGTCTCGCCGGGACAAGGCGCTTCATCCGCCGTTGTCCCGCCTGCTCCGCGATGTAGTGAGCGCGCTCCGCCGCCGCCAATCACGTTCGCGAAATCAGAGCGTTGCTCACCGCGATTTGATCGCCATGTCGCCACTGCCTCGCGGCGCGGAGTCGCGGCCGCGGCTCAACCGGCTTCGATCAGGCGGGCGGCTTCGTCGCGCTCGAATAAGTAGAGCAGCAGCCTCAAGCCGCGGTTCTCTTCGCCGCTCAGGCGCGCGTTGCGCCTGAGCGCCGCTTCAGCCTCATCGCGCGCCCGGGCCAGAAGGCCGCCGTGGATGTCGAGCCGGGCGAACCGAAAGCCCGGCAAGCCGGCCTGCCGGGCGCCGAGCACGTCGCCTTCGCCGCGAAGCCTCAGGTCCTCCTCGGCGATGCGGAACCCGTCCTCAGTCTCGCGCAAGGTCTCGAGCCGCGTCCGCGCCGCTTCGCCGAGCGGGCCTTTGTAGACGAGCAGGCACGACGAGTGGCCCGCGCCCCGCCCGACCCGGCCGCGCAGCTGGTGCAATTGCGCGAGCCCGAACCGTTCGGCGTGCTCGACGATCATGATCGTCGCTTCGGGCACGTCGACGCCAACCTCGACCACTGTGGTCGCGACCAGGATTGTCGTCTGCCCGCGCTCAAACCGCTCCATCGCCGCGTCCCGCTCCGGACCGGCCATCTTGCCATGCATCAGCCCGACGGCTCGGCCGAAGATGGCGGTGAGCGCCCCCGCGCGCTCTTCGGCCGCCGCCACGTCGAGGGTCTCGCTCTCCTCCACCAGCGGACAAATCCAATAGGCCCGCGCGCCTGCCGCGGTCGCCTGCCCAAGGCGGGCAACCACCTCGCCGAGCCGTTCGATCGGCAGCACCCGGGTGTCGATCGGCTGGCGCCCGGGCGGCTTCTCGCGTAGCGTAGAGACATCCATGTCGCCGAAATAGGCGAGCACCAGCGAACGCGGGATCGGGGTTGCGGTCATCACCAGAAGGTCGACGGCCGCGCCCTTAGAGGCGAGCGCCAGCCGCTGTCGGACGCCGAAACGATGCTGCTCGTCGACCACCGCAAGCCCGAGATCGGCGAACGCGACGCTCTCCTGGATCAGCGCATGGGTGCCGACGGCGATGTCGATTCCGCCCTCCGCCAGCGCGGTGAGCGTGGCGCGGCGCGTCGAGGACTTGTCGCGGCCGGTGACGAGCTTGATGCGCAAGCCGATCCGTTCGGCGAGCGGGGCTATGCGCTCGTAGTGCTGGCGGGCGAGGATTTCGGTCGGCGCCATCATCGCCGCCTGCCGTCCCGCTTCGACCACGTCGGCCATCGCCATCAGCGCGACCACGGTCTTGCCCGATCCGACGTCGCCCTGCAGCAGCCTGAGCATGCGCTTCTCGGCCTTAAGATCAGCGCGGATGGCGTCGATCGCCTGCTTTTGCGCCCCTGTCAGCGAGAACGGCAGGGCAGCCTCGAGGCGGCGCCCCAAAGCTCCCTCGGCGCGGTGGGCGCGGCCGGGAATGGCCCGCATGCGGGCGCGCATGAGCAGGAGCGCGAGCTGGTTGGCGAGCAGTTCGTCATAGGCGAGGCGAGTCGCCGCGGGACCGGCGGGGTCGATGTCCTCGGGCCTCGTCGGGCGGTGCATCGCCCCGAGCGCCTGGGCGAAGCTCGGCAAACCGAGCCGGCTCAGCGTCTCCTCGCCGATCCATTCCGGCAGCCGCGGCAGGCGTTTGAGCGCAGCCTCGGCGGCGCGGGCGACGGTGCGCGGATAGAGACCCTCGGTCAAGCCGTAGACCGGCTCGACCGCAGGCAGGCGGGCGAGCTCCTCTTCGTCCATCACCCGGTCGGGGTGGACGATCTGCCGCCGGCCGTCCCAGAGCTCGAGCTTGCCCGAGATCCAGCGGGTCGCGCCGATCGGCAGCCGCGAGCGCACCCATTCATGGTTGGCGAGGAAGAAGACGAGCTCGACGTCGCCGGTGTCGTCCTCGACCAGCACCTTGAACGGCGCCCGCGAGCGCGCGCTTCCCGGCTCGCGATGCTCGGTCACCCTGGCCTCGATGGTCACGATCGTGTCGGGAATTGCATCGCGGATCTTCGGCCGCGCGCGCCGGTCGACCGTCGCCTGGGGCAGGTGGAACAGGACGTCGACGACCCGCGCGCCTTGGGGCTTGTCGAGCAGGCGATCGAACAATTTGGCGTTCTTCGGCCCGATCCCCGGCAGGGAGCCGGCGGGAGCGAATATGGGATCGAGCAGGGACGGACGCACGGCGCCCTCTAGCCCCGACTGTCCAGCGCGGCAAGCGCCAATAGGGGCGTCGATCGGTCCACGAGCGGCGTGTGCGCGCCTTCAAGCCGGAATGACGAGGAATCCCGCGCGCGGGAAATGGACCACGACCTCGCCGACCCGCTCGTCGGCGCGCCGGATCGCGATGTGTTGCGCCGAGAGGGACACGATCTCGCCCAAGACCTCGACTTTCCCGTAATCGTCAGGCACGACAATCACCCTGTCGCCGACCTTCCGGCCGTTCGGGTCGTCGGGATCCTCCACGGCGACCGTCTCCGGGCTTGCCTTCGCCGCGATGGCAAGCGCCTCTCCGGCGGACATTTCCTGCCGTGAGCCGTGCCCGACCGCTTGCATCCGGCTCCCCCACGCCGGGGTGCGCGTGAGACCGGCGAAGATAATGTCGAGTCCGGCAACGGCTTGATCCTCCGTCGTGACGAGGCTTGACCGCACGTACCAGACATTCATGTAGGCGCTGACGTCGGCAAGGCTGAAATCCCCGAGCAGCCACTTGCGCCCGTCGGCCAATTGCGCCTCGATCCAGCCGAGATAGGCGCGAATCTGATCGCGCATTTGCGGGATGGCCGCCCGCATCTTCTCGACGTCGAACCTGCCGCCACGCAGGATGCTGCGATCGTCGATGAATTCCTGCGGAACCTTGTGACCGAGGGCGCCAAAGGCGAGATTGACCGCGCTTTGGAAGAACGGGCGATCTGTCCAGATGCCGAGCGCCCACGGAACGCCTCGGCCGGACGGAAACAGGGTCGGGGACGGAAACCGGCGCTCGATCTCGCGGATGATGATCTGGGTGTCGCAGAACACGTCCGCGCCGATCTGCATCACCGGCGTGCGGCGGTAGCCTCCGGTCAGCGGCATCAAATCCGGCTTGGGCATGATGCGCGGAACGCGCACCGACGCCCACGAAAGCCCCTTGAAGCCAAAGATCACCCGGATCTTCTCGGAGAACGACGATTCGTCGAAATGATGCAGAACGATCGGATACGGCATGACGCGATGAGAGCTTGCTTATCTCGATGATGAAGCGCGAAGCGGCGCCCCGCCTCGCAGTCTTCGGTTTGTTTCGAAACGGCGCGCTTCGCCAGCGTGGCCGGGGAAGGTTCGGCGATCGGCCTAAGACCGCCTAAAGCCGCCGTGATAAGCGCCGCCGCGGTAGCCGTGGCCGTATCCGCCGCGATAATAGCCGGCGCGCCGATAAACGCCGCCGCGGTAAATCCCGCCGTGATAAACCCCGCCGCCGTAATAGCCGGTGCGGTATCCGCCGTAGTAGCCGCTGCCATAGCCATAGCCGCCGCCATAATAGCCGCCGCCGTAGTACGGCGCGCCGTAATAGCCGCCGGCATAAAACGGCGCCACGTAACCGCCGGTGGGATAGCCTGCCGTCTCGTAACAGCCTGAGAGCGAGACGGCGAGCCCGGCGACGACCGCGCTAAGAAGAACCCGACTGCGAACCATGTCCCTGTCCTTTGCCTCGCGCTCGCGACTCGACCCGCCCGTCATTGACCTTAGACCGGTCGGCCCTCCCGGTCGAGCGTTCCCGCCGAACGGCCGAACACGTCTTACGTCTTGGTGAACGTCAACGCGCAGGCGCGCCGTTCGTTACGTTTGCCAAAGCCGGACATGTTCCTCATCTTCACCCTCTTCGTGGCGCCGCCGACGCGGCGATGGTATGCCGAAAAATAACCAACCGCCAGCGCCTGGGCGCGCGGCCCGATGGGGGGCTCATGTCGCTTCTTGACAAAATCAACGCGAACCCATTGCCCTTCGCCAAACTGCTCGGAATCGAGTTCATCAGCGCCGAGGAGGACGCGCTTTCCGCGCGGATGATGATTCGGCCGGAGCTTTGCACGCTCGGCGACGTCGGCCATGGCGGGGCGATCATGAGCTTCGCCGATACGCTCGGCGCCGCCGCGGCCTTCGTCAATCTTCCGCCGGACGCGAAGGGAACGACGACGCTCGAGAGCAAGACCAATTTCGTCGCCGCCGCGCCGGCCGGCGCGCCCGTCATTGGCCGGACGTCCCTCGTCCACCGCGGCAAGCGAACCCAGGTCTGGCAGACGCTGGTCGCAACCGAAGACGGCAAACTGGTTGCAATGACGGTGCAGACCCAGATGACGCTTTAGCCGCATGCCTTGGAAGAACTACGAGAATCCGGTCGAGGAATTCGGATTCAGATACGGAATTCAACGATACTCGCGCGCATCGATGACTTCCTCATGTCGCGCCGGTGGGCGCCCGTAGCGTGTCGACGAGCGCATCGAGCCGGGTGGTGAAAGTATCGACGGAGTAGCCGAGCAGAAAGGCGATCAGGAGCGGCGGCAGGGACAGGCTCGTCGGGATCAGCGAGGTGAAGACGCCAATCACCGCGCCGGCGATGATCGCGGCGGTGTAGCGCGCGCTGCCGAGCGAGGAGGGTCTGCGCGGCTCGCCGGGCGCTCGCTTCGTCCGGCAACGCAGGTCGCAAAGGCCTGCTCCGAGCAGGGCGTAGAGCAGCGGGAACAGATAGGTCGAAATGGCGCCGCCGACGTCCTTGTACGACGTACACCTCTCCTGCCAGAAGTCGCGGAGCGACTGATAGAGTTCGATCTGATAGTCGCCCTCGTCGACGATCGTCTTCGAGGTCACGCCGGGATTGAGGCCGGTGTGATCGAATATCGTCGTCGATCCATCCTTCGGCTTCAGCGTCCGCAGCAATCTTTCCGACCACTGTTCTCCTAGTTTGCTCGCGCCGACAAGGGTCTGCGAGTCGGCGCCAGGATCGGCGCCGCTATGGCCAAATATCGCCGTCGCTCCGTCCTTCGGCGCCAGCATCTGCAGCAACTTTTCCGACCGCTGCTCGTCCGGCTTGCCCACGTCGACAACGGCCTGCGAATTGGCGCCGGGATCGACGCCGGTATGATCGAATGTCGCGGTCGCTCCATCCTTCAGCTTCAGCGTCTGGGACAGCTTTTCCGGCAATCGCTCGCCAGGCTTCTCCCCTTCCATGCCGAACGTGCTGACATATTCGAGACCAAGAAGCCGGTGCACCTCCTGCAGGACGATCGCCGTGTTGCGGGAGAACCCGACGAGATCCGAGAACAGGTCTGGCGGAAGCGGCGGGTCGTTCGGCGCGTGAAAGGCGGCGAAATACTGCAGATTGCCGGAAAGTCTCAGCGCCGCGGCGTTCTGTTCATCAATCAACCCATCGACCCGATCGGCGATCGTGTTCATCATAAACAACAGCATGGCGGAGAGTGCCAGCGCGAAAGCGCCCAAACCTGCCGCCCATTCCAGCCAGAAGTGTGAGCGCGCGTGACCGCGGCGGGCGGGCTCGCCGGCGTGCGGCTCACCCGATATCGGCTGGGCCTTGAGCGGAACATTCACTCGAACCTCCCGCGGTCAGGGGAAGCAGCGTCGGCGCTCAATATCTATGTAAGGCGCCCGCACAGTACGCTGCAGGTCATACCGGAGCAGAATCTCCCGTTCGATGACTATCTCCAAAATTCGCTATCATGAAGCGCGAAGAATCGATGTGATCTCGCGCACAGTCCACGCGCGCCGCCGCAGCCTTCATCAACCTTCCGTGCGAACGCGAACCGATCGACGACGTTCGAGAGCGAGACCAATTTTGCGCCGCCGCCCGGTCCGGCGCTTTCCCAAAAATGACCTCGAACCCAGCGCACATCTCTTCGCCTGCCGGCTCTTTCGTCGGGTCGCGATCCTGGCGACGCTGGCTTGCCAATATCAGAACTTTGTGCTATATCTTTCTGGTGATCAGAATTAAACGCTATCTAAGGGCGCGCGGCGGCGGAGACGGAAGCGGCGAGAGTTTTCGCCGGAAGTCCGGCTTAACCTGTTGAAATATTGTGATTCCGGGTAAAGAATCGGTTTGGATATCGTTGCGCCCGGTTTGGATATCGTTGCGCCCGGTTTGGATATTGTTGCGCCCGGCTTGGTTTTCGTTGCGACGGCTTTGGATTCCGTACCGTGGCCTCAAAGAGCTGCTTAGGTCAGTATAATCCGGCGGTCGCCTGAGCCAGCGCGACGAACCCTGCGACGCCGACCTCCTCGGCCCGCATCTTCGGCTCGATCCCGGCGGCGGCGAGGAGCGCGGCAACGTCGAGCCCGCGGGCCGCGGCAAAGGCTTTCAGCGACTGGCGCAGCATCTTGCGCCGCTGGCCGAACGCGGCCTGGGTCAGCGCTGAGAGCGTCGGCGCGTCGCATGACCTTGGATGTTGGCGCGGGATCAGCTCGATGAGGCTCGAGGTGACTTTCGGCGGCGGCGTGAAGGCGGCGGGCGCGACGTCGAACAGGATCCGAGCCTCCGTCCGCCATCCCGCGAGCACCGCGAGGCGGCCGTAGTCGGCGCGCTCGTCCGGAGTCGCGACGATGCGGCGGGCGACCTCGCGCTGGAACATGAGCGTCAGCCGGTCGTAGAACGGCGGCCACGGCTCGGCCTCGAGCCAGCCAGCGATGAGCGCGGTCGCGATGTTATAGGGCAGGTTGGCCGCGATCCTCAGCGGCGCGCCGCCGGCCTTGGCGGTCAGCGTCGCCGGCGCGACGCTAAGCGCGTCGCCTTCGATGACCTCGAGCCGCCCAGGCCAATGCGCGGCGATTTCGGCCAGCGCGCCGAGCGCGCGCGCATCGCGCTCGATCGCGATCACCTTCCTTGCTCCCTCCGACAAGAGCGCGCGCGTCAGCCCGCCGGGACCGGGCCCGACCTCGACCACAACAACTCCTTCGAGCGGCCCGGCGGCGCGGGCGATTCTTCGGGTCAGGTTCAGATCGAACAGGAAGTTCTGGCCGAGCGCTTTGCGGGCTTCGAGTCGGTGCGCGGCCACCACCTCGCGCAGCGGCGGCAGTCCGTCCGCGGCGAGGCTCATCGCGTCAACCAATCCGCGAGCTTGAGCGCGGCGATGAGGCTCGCCGGGTTGGCCACACCCTTTCCCGCAATGTCGAACGCGGTGCCGTGATCGGGAGAGGTGCGCACGAACGGCAGGCCGAGGGTGACATTGACGCCGTCGTCGAACGCCAGCGTCTTGGCCGGGATGAGGCCCTGGTCGTGATACATGGTCAGCGCAACGTCGTAGCGCGCCCGCGCTTTGGGATGGAACATGGTGTCGGCCGGCAGGGGGCCCAAGGCGTCGATGCCCTCGGCCCTCAGGGCCTCGATCGCCGGAAGGATGATCGCGATCTCTTCGCGCCCCATCGTTCCGCCCTCGCCCGCATGCGGATTGAGGCCGGCGACGGCCAGACGCGGCCGCTTCAACCCGAAGCGGGCGCGCAGGTCACGATCGACCACGCGCGCGGTCTTGACAATGAGCTCGGCGGTCAGCGCCTGAGGCGCCTCGGCGAGCGGGATGTGAATAGTCACCGGCACGACCTTGAGCGCCTCCGACCAGATCATCATTACCGGAAAGGCCGGGCCGCCCCAGGCCTTGGCGAGGTCGCCCAGATATTCAGTGTGCCCGGGGAATCGGAACCCGGCTTCATAGAGTACGGCCTTGGCGATCGGGTTGGTCACGACGGCGCGCGCCGCGCCCTCACGGACCGCTTCGACGGCGCGGGCAATCGATTCGATCGTCGCTGCGGCGTTGGCCGCGCTTGGGCGGCCGGGCGCCTCTTCGACCGCGTTCTTGAGCGGGACGACCGGTAGGCCTTTCGAGAACGCCGCCGCGGCCCCCGCGGGATCGGTCTCGATCACCGGCGCCGCGAGACCGGCGCGCCGGGCGGCGGCGGCGAGGACGCCGGGCGCGGCGAAAACGAAGAAAGGCGGGCTGCTTGTCCGGTCGCGCCACGCAGCGAGCGCCAGCTCCGGGCCGATTCCCGCCGGGTCGCCCATCGTCATCGCCAGCGGCGGCTTGTCGCCGGTCATGATCGGGCTCCAGGGGCGGCTTCGTCGGCCAGACGACGAGGCGATCAGAGGCCGACGTTCGACTTAACGTCGCCGAGCGTGCGCAACACGATCTGGAACATCAATGTCTGGTTGCGCGTCGCCGGGTTATAGATCACGGGGCCGCCGGGAAATTCGCTGTAGACGCCGGGCTGGCTTACATTGGACGAATATCTGATGGTCAAGGTCGTGCACTCGTCCTTGTAGCCGACCCCGAGGGAATAGCCGACGGGATAGAGGACCGAGGTCGTCTGGCCCAACGTGTCGTAATAATGGCGCGACATGTCGAGCACGAGCGAACCGTCGACCGACCAACGCTCAAGGAACTTGTATCCGAGATTCCCGGTCAAGCCCTCACGGGGGTACTCCAATCCAAGCGCCGGCTGGGCGGCGTAGAGCGCATAGTCGGCGCTGGCGCTGACGCCGGCAAAGTCCGCCTTGGCGATCCCGTCGAACCGTGCGAGTTGCAGCGTCGAGCTGTCGAATTGCTGCTTGCTCATCAGCGTAATCGGGTTCGAGGTGGGCTGCAGCGTCTCGCCGAACACAAAGTTGGAGAACGTCTTGTCCAGTCCGGAATCGAGGCCGGTGTTGGCAGGATCATAGAGGGTGTAGGAATTCTGCCCGGCGACCTGGATCGATTCACCGCCAATGAAATTCGCGTGCCCTCCGTTGGCGAAGTCGGCGGTGTACTGAACTCCATAATTGAGCCGCGTGCCGCCTTCGACCCGGTCGTAACCGGAGAACTTGTTCCAGGCGAACAGGTTCGTTTCGTCGAAAACGAGGCTCTGGGAATCCTCATCGGGCTGGATCCTGGGGATGACCTCGTTAGGCCGGACGATGAACTGGGCGATCGGCGTGATCGTCTGGGTGCCCCACGACGAACTGGAAACGAAGGGGTACCGGTATTCGAGACCGGCCCCCGCCATGCCGCGCGCGAAAGCGCCCTGGTCCGACCCGGCGAAGAACGCGGCCTGGCTCGAATTGGCGACGGTGCTCACGCCGGCGGAGCTGGCGTAGGTGATGGATCCGGTTTCGTTGAGCTCGGTCGCCTCGCCGTCGAGGCGACCGAACAGGAACGGCTTCCACACCTCGCCGATGGGGTCGATGTAGGAGCGCTGCCAGGAGAGTTGTCCGGTCGCCCGCGTGTAATCGCCGGCAATGCCGCGCAACATGCATTTGCCCGGAAAATAGGTGTTCACGAAGGTGGAGCCGACTTGCGTCTCGCAGACGTTGTAGAGGTGATAGGCGTTGTCGAAGGTCTGCAGGCCGGTCGATTGGAACGCCGCGTTGGTCTGGTCGATGCTGGCGACGTTGCTGTCGATCGTAAGCTCGCCGCCAATCCCGTAGGCGCGGTCGGCGGGAACGTTGATGACACGATTGAAGTCGAACACCGGCGCGGCGGCGACCGGCAGCGTGCGATTGTCGTCGCTCGCGGTCGTGCCCTCGAAATGGTAGGCGCTGAGGTCGAAGAAGCTTTGGGCCGACTGGCCGCGCAGATAGACCGACGAGATCACGTCCTGGAAATAGAAATTGTCGAAGTTGATGCCCTGAAGGCGGTAATCGTTGAGAAAGAATTTGTCGCTCATCCATGTGCCGTTCCAGCCGAACTGCCACATGTCATTGAGAAGAAAGTTGCCGCTGGATTCGATCGATCCGCGCTCGCGAAAACCGCCCGCTCCGTAAGGATAGCCGGAGAATGCGTCTGGCTGCTGCTGGTCGATCCCGGTCGCACGGATATTGTAGATTCCATTATCGGTGCGCTGACGCCAGTCAATTTCGCCGAGCAGGCCCTGTCTTGACAGGTAGGTTGGAACGAGCGTCAGGTCGTAGTTCGGCGCCAAGTTAATGAAGTACGGCATGCTGAAGCCGTAGCCGAGACTGCTCCCTGAAACGATCGAGGGCGCCAAGAGGCCGGTCTGCTTGTTGACGGTCGCGTCGGGCGACGAAAAATAGGGAAACCAGAAGACGGGAAAGCCCCAGAACATAAGCTGGGCATTCTCGTAATAGATCGTGTGGGTCGTTTGGTTTTCGATGATCTTGGTCGCCCGCACCTGCCAGAACGGCGGCCGCTCCGGATGGTCCTTGCACGGTTCGCAAGCGGTATAGGCGCCGTTCTGCAGCACCGTAATGTCGCCGTTCTGACGCTCGACGCGCGGCGAACTGAAGCGCGTCTTGTCGGCTGTCAGAGCCTGGACGCTGTCGATGAATCCGTCGCGAAAATCGTCGCTGAGCTCGAACCGGCTTCCGTAGACGACATCGCCGTGCTCATCGGTCATCTTTGCATGACCCTCGGCGTAGACGCGCTTGGCGGCCCGCTCATAAATGACCTTGTCGGCCTGAAGCACGCGGCCCTGGTAGAAGAGCTGAACAGAGCCCTGGGCCGTGACCGTGTTCTTGTCCTTGTCGTAGACGAGCTCGTCGGCATCGATGACGAGCTTGTCCTGTGGTTTGGCTTCGGTCGACTTCGCGGTCGTGGGGGGCTGGGTCTGCGCCGCCACCGGGCTGGCGATCAAACAGGCCCACGCCGCAAGCCCCGCGACTGCGAGCGCCAGCAGTCCCGCGCGTCCGACCCGCGCTCCCCGCGCCCGGCGGGGAATTGGCCTAAAGGAAGAGCTGACGGCGAAAACCATCAACCATCCTCTCGTTGCAGCAGCACATATACGCCAAACAGGCAACCAACAACGCCAGGCGCCCACCCCGCAACCGACGTGCTGAGGAAGCCCGCTCCACCAAGATCGCTAACCACTTTGGTCGCCACATAAAGCACGAACCCCGCCACGACGCCACCGGAAACCATATATTCGATCCCGCCCATTCGGAAGAATCTTAACGAAAAACATGCGGCGACCAACACCATCGACGCCAGCGTGAGCGGGCGCGCCAGAAGTTCCTGATATTTCAGCTGGTAAGCCGTCGGATCGAGTCCGGCGCGCGCGGTCTGATTGGCGAGCCCGGGCAGACGCCAAAACGAAACGGTCTCGGGGGCGACGAACGCCTGAGCGACCTCCGTTCGATCGAGGTTCGTCGCGAGTAGGTAGGTGGAGACCGGCATGGATTCGAAGCCCGGAGCCACCACCACGGCGTTGTGCAACACCCAGTAGCCCTCATGCAACTCGCCCGAGGCCGCCTCCAGGCGCTCCACGAAATTGTCCTTGTCGTCAAAGCTGAAAACCTGGAGCCCCTTAAACTCCGTGCCGTCCCCGCTCCTAGCGTCAGCGCGGATGACAGATTGACCGTCGATGCTTTTCTGCCGAATCCACATTCCGATCGAGCCGAGGGCCGGGCCGCCGAAGACGCTCGATTCAATTTCATCCGCCCGTTCTTTCATCCATGCCGACGCCGGATTGTAAGCGACGATCGACAGGATCCCTATGAGGACAATCACGACAATTGGGGGGGCCAAAATTTGCCAGACGGAGACGCCCGCCGCCCGCGCCACCACCAGCTCCATCTTCCTCGACAGGTTGAGAAATGCGATCATCGAGCCGAACAGGACCGCGAACGGCAGGGCCTGTTCGGCGAATGAAGGGGTCCGCAAGAACGACAGAAGGGCCATGAGAATGCCCGTCGCCCTCTGCGAGTTGCCGGAACGGCGCATCAATTCGACGAGATCAACTGCGTAGATAAGGACGAAAACCAGCAAGAACGCGGCAATGACCGCGCGCGCGAAGCGTTCTGCGAGATAGATAGAGAGCGTCCGGCCGATCACGCCGGGCTCCTTACGGCTCGCGGCGCCCACGCCGCCAGCAAGCGCCGGAAGATCAGCGCCAGCGCTCCCAGGCATGCGGCGAGCGGGACCAACCAGACGAATATGGCGGCTGAAGGATTGGCGACGGAGAGGGTCGTCGCCGCGATCCCGAACATTCGAAGGCCAAAAAACGCGAGGACCGCGCCGGCGATCGCGAGGCCGCGCCCTTGTCGGGTGGTGCGCGCTTCCCCGAGCGCCGCGAAGGCGATGAGTCCGGCGACCAAAGCATAGAGCGGGCTGGCGAGACGATCGAGCAGTTCGCTGCGGATGTGGCCGAGGAGGGCCGGATCCGCGCGGTCGTGCGCGTCGGGCGCCATCAGTTGCGTCGTCGAACGTTCGCGCGGCCGCTTGATCGCGCCCACGGCGTGAATGAACTGCGATAGATCGATCGTGTAGTCGTCAAAGGTCACCATCGCCGAATTGCCAGCCGATTGTGGCCGCAAGAGGACGCCCTTCGACAGCTGGAGATAGCTCGTCCCGTCGCGATCGATCGTTTTCCCCGCCTCGGCGATATAGGTCGTGACCTTGGCCGGATCGCGCATGTCTTGCATGAACACGCCGTGAAGCGCACCGTCGGGCGTGCGGTCGCGAAAATGGAACACGAACCCGTTCTCAAGCTGGGAAAAAGCGCCCGGACGGGCGAAATTGGCGATAAAATCCGCGTGAACGAACGTCGTTAGGGTCTCGATCGCGCCAAAACTCCAGGGAAGGACCTGGATATAGAGCGCCGCCACGATCGCAAACACGAGCCCTGACAAAAGCGCCATCGGTCGCAACAGCCGGAGGGGCGACACGCCGGATGCGGCCATGACGACGAGCTCGCTGTCGCCGTTGAGCTTGTTCAGGGTGTAGAGGATCCCGGCGAACAGGGCGACCGGGCCGATGATGGCCACAAGGGCCGGCAGCGTCAGCCCCGTCATCATCAGGAAGATCAGAATGGTCTGGCCTTTGCTGGTGATAAGGTCGATCTGCCGCAGGGCTTGGGTTACCCAGACGACGCCCGTCAGGACCACCAGTCCGGAGAGGAACGCCGTGATCGCCGTCCTGAAAAGGTAGCGTTCGATTTGGATCATCGCCGTCGCATAGACTCGCGGGCGAGTTGCCCAGCGCCCCAACGCGGGCTCGCCCGCCCGGACCGCCTAGCGGGTGCGCTCCGTCCTGGCAAGGAGACCCCTCCTCTCGCTCGTCGTGAGACCCTAACCGGCTGAAATGTGCCGCTCAATCGCGGCGGCTTATTGACGAGGGCGGCAAACCCCCTGATATGTCGGCGCCCGCCGCCGGCGTTGCCTGGTCGGTCGGCCCTAAGTCATGAAATCCGGACCAGGGAAGTGCGTTCGTCATGAGCGGAGTCGTCAAGGTCGCCTTTGGGTCTCTTTCCGCCCCCAAAGGCAGCGCCCTCGTCGTGTTCGTCGGAGCCGATATGAAGCCCGCCCCGATGGTGACGGCCCAGTTCGGCGATCTCGAGCCGTTGATTCGCGCCGCGGCCAAGGCGTCCAACTTTCGCGGCGCCCAGCGCACCGCGCTCGACATCCTTGCGCCGGCGGGTCTCGACGCCTCTCGCCTCGTGGTTGTCGGCGTCGCTCCTGGCAAGGACAACGCCCCGGTCGACTTCGTCACGCTCGGTGGCTTCACCTTCGGCAAGGTGACCGGCGCGAAGCGGGTCGAGGTCGCGTTTGAGGCCCCGGCCGGCACCTGGGATGGCCCGGCGGCCGCCGATTTCGCCCTTGGCCTTCGGCTGCGCGGCTACCGGTTCGATAAGTACAAGACGCGCAAGAAGGAATCGGACGACGACGGCGCCGATGCGCCCGATTTCGTGATCGGCTCGAGCCATGCGGTCGCTGCGCGCGCGGCCGCGCAGGACCGCTTCGCCGTCGCCGAAGGCGTCGAATTGGCGCGCAATCTGGTCAACGAGCCGCCGAACGTCCTCTTTCCGGCCGAATTCGCCGACCGGGTCAAATCATTGGAGAAGCTCGGCGTCGAGGTGGAGACGCTCGACGAGAAGGCGATGGGCAAGCTGGGGATGAACGCTCTTCTGGCCGTGGGCCGAGGATCGGAGCGCGAGAGCCGTCTCGTCGCGATGCGGTGGAACGGGGCGCGGTCAAAACGGATCAAACCGATCGCTGTCGTCGGCAAAGGAGTGTGTTTCGATTCCGGCGGGATCTCGATCAAGGCCTCCGCCGGCATGGAGGACATGAAGGGCGACATGGGCGGCGCGGCTTGCGTCGTCGGACTCTTGCACGCGCTCTCCGCGCGCAAAGCGAAAGTCAACGTGGTCGGCGTCATCGGCCTGGTCGAGAACATGCCCGACGGCGAGGCGATGCGGCCCGGCGACATCATCACCTCGATGTCCGGGCAAACGATCGAGATCGTCAATACCGACGCGGAGGGACGGCTCGTGCTGGCCGATGCGCTTTGGTATGCGCAGGAGACATATTCCCCGCGGGCGATCATCGACCTCGCCACGCTGACCGGCGCCATCATGGTCGCGCTCGGGCATGAAATGGCTGGGCTGTTCGCCAACAACGACGAGCTGGCCCAGCGGCTTGCGGCGGCAGGCGAGGCGTCGGGCGAAAAGGTCTGGCGCATGCCGCTCGGGGCTGCCTACGACAAGCTGATCGATTCGAAATTCGCCGACATGAAGAATACCGGCGGCCGCAGCGGCGGCTCGATCACCGCCGCGCAATTCCTGCAGCGCTTCGTCAAGGAGACGCCGTGGGCGCATATCGATGTCGCGGGCACGGCCATGGCTTCGCCGCCTTCGGACATCAATCACTCCTGGGGTTCGGGCTGGGGAGTGCGGCTTCTGAACCGTCTTATGGCCGACTCCTACGAAGATTAGGCTCTCGTTGATGATTTCATTGGAGAGTCGGCGCGGAGGCGTCACGATGCCGTTTCGGTCCACGATCTTCGCGCTTGCCGCCGCCGTCTTGAGCGGGTCGGCCGAGCGCGCGTGGGCGATCGCCGGGTGCGACGCTTTTTCCGCCACCCTGCGGGCCGAGGCGAGCGACATGCAGGTCGAGTTCGGACGCGCAATCGTCGTCTCCCGCACGCGGTCCGATTCGAACGTGTTCGATGTGACAACAAAGGTAGACGTCGACGCGACCCTGAGTTGCCGCGGCGACGAATTCGTCCGCTTTGAGGCGCGGATCGGCGAGCCGGCGAACGCCCGCACGAACACGAATTTCGAGCGCTTTCAGACCGCAGCGCTGAAGGCGGCGCTGGGCTGGGACGCGGGCAAGAGCCGCGGGGTCCTGCGCGGCCTGACGACGGACGCTCAGGAATATCTGACCGCCTCGCGGGAGCGCGGCGACGTCTATGTCGCCGGCAAGACCGAGGAGCACGAGCCTGGCCGCGTCAGCCTCGGGCTGATGGCGACCAGTACGGACCGCACGTTCGTCATCGTCGGCCCGGCGGGCGAGTGAGCGAAGTCCGCTTTCATCATCTCGAGCGGCGGCGCGTCGACGAGGCGCTGCCCCACCTCCTCGAGCGCGCGCTCGAGGAGGGCCGGCGCGTCCTCGTGCGCGCTGCGTCCGAGGACATGGTCGCATCGCTCAATGACCGATTGTGGACCTATGACGACGCGAGCTTCCTGCCGCATGGCGCGGCCGGAGACGGCGATCCGACGACCCAGCCGATCTTCCTGACCAGCGAGGTCGAGAATCCCAACGCCGCCACGATGCTCATGAGACTCTCGGGGGCCGAAGCCGCCGAGGGCGACGAGGCGTTCGAACTCGTCGTTCTGTTGTTCGAGGGACGCGACGAGTTGTCGCTCGCCCAAGCCCGCGCCGAATGGCGGCGGCTCAAGGACGCGGGCCGCGCGATCAGCTATTGGCGCGAGAGCGACGAGGGCGGCTGGGAGCGGGCGCGGTAAGTATTACCCATTCTCTCATGGTGCAACTGGGGCGCGCGCCTCATCTTTGCGCGGCGGAAGGATTTCCAAATCCGGGGGAAGGAAATCCAAATCCACGCGGAAGGAAATCCAAAGCGGAGGGAAGAAACTCCAAATCAGGCGGAAGGAAATCCAAGTCCGTCTTCCGTCCGCCGATCGAGCCTTTTCAACGGCTTAAGGCCAAAAATCCGATCGGACGCAACCCTCTCGACCTCCGCCCGGCCATTGAACAACATCGAGGTCAACCGCATAGCGGGCCGCTGGCTCCTCCGTCGGCCTGGGCAACGCTCCGACGACAGCAGCCATGATAGCACGCTGTTCTGATTATCGCAAACAATTGTCGCTCTGCTCGTGTCCATCGGCTGGAGATCGCGGCAAGCAAAGCCTTATCCGACCTCCTGCCGCAGGCTGCTGGCATAGGGGAACTCGCCGCGGCGGTAGGCGGCGAAAAGATCCGCAAGCTCGGCGTCCGATCCGGCGATGAAGGGGCCTCTTGCGGCCAGTGTCATCTCCTGCGGCTCGCCAGCGAAGATCAGGACGCGCGCCGGCGTCTCGGCTGCGCGCAAGCGGAGGACGCTAGCGCCCGCGCCCTCCGGCCGGTCCAGCCAGCCGACCTGATCCTTCGCGACGGCCTTACCGGGGTCCCCAACGATGACGGCGCCGTCAATCACGATGATGAACCCATTGTACGAAGACGGCAGATCCTGCTCGAAGCCCGCGTTCGGCTGGAGCCGAAGATCGATCAGCGTCACCGGCGCGGCGTTCACCGTCCGGGCGGCGGCGGCGCCGGATGTGCCGCTGTAGACTCTGGCTTCCGCCCCAGGCTCCTTTCGGACGGCCATGTTCCGACCGCGCAAGCGCTGCACGCGGGGGGCGGATCGGCGCTGGTCTTCGGGCAAGACGATCCAGAGCTGCAATAGCCGCATGCCGTTCGAAGTGACCGTGTCCTGACCGTGGACTATTCCCCGCCCCGACGTCATCCACTCGACGTCGCCGGGATCGAGTTGGCCCTCCAAGTCCTCGAAGCTGCCGCTCAGCATGAAGGTGACGGTCTCGAGGCCGGCGTGGGGATGGGCCTCGCCGAAGCCGCCGCCGACGTCCGTATAGTCGTCGGCCATCAGGAAGAACGGGTTCGTCTGAGCGAAATCGCCCGGCGGAATCATCAGCCGCGCTTTATGGCGCGGCCCGGCGAATCCGGGCCCGACCGGGGGCGGGGTGAAAAGGCGATCGGTGCGGCGAAATACGGTCATCGGGATCTCCATGCGCTCCGGTCATGCAGAGAAGGCTGCGAGCCGCGCGCCGGCGTTCGAAAGGCGATTTTTCGCTCCATGCGGCGCCAGGATCAATACTACCGTCAACCGGAACCCTGCGTCTTCTGAGCAGACGTGTCAGCTGCGCCTTGACGGCAGCGAAAAGAGTGTATATGCACCGATAATGGATTCGAACGAAATCGACTTCACCGCCTGCCGGCAGTGCGCCTGCTCGGCGGCGCGCCGCCAGAGCCGCGAGCTGACGCGGTTCTACGATCGCGCGATGCGCGGTTCGGGCCTCCGGACCTCGCAATTCAACCTGCTGGCGACGCTGATCCAGACCGGCCCGATGGCGGCGACGCGGCTCGCGGATTTCCTCGGGCTCGACCGGACGACGCTCACCCGCAACCTTCGCCCGCTCGTTCGCGACGGCCTCGTCGTTATCGAGGACGGCGCGGATCGAAGGGTTCACAACGCCGCGATTACGGCCAAAGGCCAAGAGGCCGCGCGCAACGCATTTCCCTCCTGGCGAAAGGCGCAAGACGCGGCGCTGGCGAGGGCGGCGGGGGCATAAAAATTTTGGCTCAATGCGTGTATATACACTTAAAGAAAGGAGAAGCCGCCATGTTCGATACTCTGTGTGCAATCGGATTGACCCTCAGCGCCTCGATCGTCGCGGCGTTTTTGGCCCATGCGATGGCCCGGACCTGGGCCGGCCGCGTGACGGCCGCAGGCCTTCTCGCTCTGTGGTTCCTGATCGTTTTGGCCCTCGGGGCCGGCGGCGCGCTCGATCCGGTGCGCGGGATTGGCGTTCCAGGACTGGGCCTGACCGTCGCGCTGCCGGTCGCCGCGCTCATCGCCGCCTTCTTCGCCGTCCGCGTGGTCCGGGACGCGATGCTGGCGACGCCATTGCCCGCGCTGGTCGCGGTCAACGCAATCCGAACCCTCCCCGGGGCAATGTTCATTCTTCTTTACGCTGCGAGCAGACTCCCGGCGCCGTTTGCCCCGAGCGCCGGCTGGGGCGACATTTTCGCCGGGGTCGCGGCGCTACCGCTCGCCTGGGCGATTCTCCGATTCGGATCGGGCGTCCGAGCGCCGGCGTTCTTGTGGAACGCGATCGGGATTGCGGACCTCGTCACGGCGATCGGGCTCGGCGCTCTATCGGCGCCAGGTCCGCTTCAGGTCTTCGCCGGACCGCCGACCAGCGCCATCATGACCAGCTTACCGTGGCTCGTCGTTCCCGGCTTCATCGTGCCAAGCCTGATCGTTATCCACGTCGTGATTTTCTATCGGCTCGCGAAGTCCGAAGCCTCGGCGCCGGCGCGACCGTGGCTCAACAACGGCGCCGCGAGGGGAGGTGTCTCAGTTTGAATTTCGACTTCCGACCCTAGAGGAGACCTGCGTCAGCAGCAGCGCTCGTACCCGCGCCTCGCTCTGCATGGATTAGGAGCGTTTCGGGACGGGCTTCTGTGCTAGTCTCGCCGGCGGCCGAGGGGCGCTGCCCATGAGCGAGACCCGGAAAATTGCGGCGATCCTGGTCGCCGATGTGGTCGGCTATAGCCGGCTCGCGGGAGCGGACGAGGATCGCACGCTCTCGCGCCTTCGGGGGCTGCGAAGCGATCTGATCGATCCCGCCATCGCCGCGCATCGCGGGCGCATCGTCAAGCGCACCGGCGACGGAAGCCTGATCGAGTTCCGCAGCGTGGTCGACGCGGTGCGCTGCGCTATCGAAGTCCAGAACGGCATGGTTGAGCGCAACGCCGGCTTGCCGCCCGAGCGCCGCATCGAGTTCCGGATCGGCATTCACCTCGGCGACGTGGTCGAGGAGAGCGACGGCGATCTCATGGGCGACGGGATCAATATCGCCGCCCGCCTCGAAGGCATCTGTGAGCCGGGAGCGATCTGTCTCTCCGAGGACGCCTACCGGCAGGTCAAGGGGCGGCTCGAACTTGCGGTCCGCGATCTCGGTCCGACCCAACTCAAGAACATCGCCGAGCCGATCCGGGTTTACTCGCTTCAGGTCGGTGTCCCCGCGCAGGCGAAGCCGGCCGAACCCGCAACGCCCGCATCGCCCACGCCACAGAAGAGGCGTTTCCGGCTCGCCCCGCTCGCCGCCGCGCTCGCGGCGCTGCTCATCGTAATCGCGGGCGGCGCATGGTGGTTCCTCAATGCGAACCGGCCCTCGCCGGTCGCGACAACGACGCCCGCCGAGGCCGCGCGGCTTTCGATCGTCGTGCTGCCCTTCGCCAATCTGTCAGGCGATCCGGGGCAGGACTACCTCGTCGACGCCCTGACCGACGAACTGACAACCAGTCTGGCGCGCATCCGCGACAGCTTCGTGATCGCTCGCAACACGTCCATGACCTTCAAGGGCAAGCCGATCGACGCCAAGGCGATCGGCAAGGATCTGGGGGTGCGTTATGTTCTCGAAGGCTCGGTGCAGCCGAGCGGCGATCGGATGAGGGTCAACGCCCAGCTCATCGACGCCGGCAGCGGCGCTCACCTCTGGGCCGAGCAATTCGACACGCCCCGCGCCGATCTGTTGCAGACCCAGGACGCGATCGTCGCCCATCTGGCGCCCGCAATGGACTTTGAACTCACCAAGGCCGAGGGCGCACGCGCGTCGAACGGACGCCCGCGGCCAATCGCGACGCCGAGGACCTAGCTCTCCAATGCGACGCGGGCCAATGGAAGGCCGGATTTATCGGCAAGGAAGCGGATGCGGCATTCGCGCTCTGCGAACAGGCGCTCGCCATCGACCCCAACAATGTCCGCGCCCTGATGGCATTGGGGATCAAGTTCTTTATGCCGGCGCTGATTGGCGTTTCCGGCGACCCCAAAGGCGATCTCGAGCGGGCCGACGAATTGGAGTCCAAGGCGCTCGCCCTCGATCCAGATTACGCTTGGGCTCGCGACCTGAAGGGCGACATCCTTCGGCTCCAGGGGCGCCCCGAGGAAGCCGTCGTCGAACACGAGCGCGCCCTCGCCCTGGACCCGTCCAACGTGGACGCCGCCGCCAACCTGGGCTTCGACTACGTAGACCTCGGACAATTCGACAAAAGCGTTGAATATTTCGACAAGGCGCTTCTGGCGAGCCCGTACGATCGGGGGCTCTTCGGTTGGTACGAAGGCAAGACGAGGGCCGATTTCGGGCTGAAGCGTTATGAACAGGCGATTGAACCGGCGCGCAAAGCGATCGCGATCAATCCGAATTACGCCCAGCTTGCGCATGCGATCCTGGTGGCGGCGCTCGCCATGAGCGGTCGTGATGCGGAAGCGCGCGAGGCGCTGCAGCGCTACCTCGCGCTGCCCTCCACCGGGCCGCTCAGGACGATCGCGGCATTTAAGGCCTACTTGTCCCCGGTCTCCGACCGCGACCCACGCTTCCTCGAGCTCAACGAACGGACCTTCGACGCCCTGCGCAAGGCCGGGATGCCGGAAGAATGAACGAGACCCGGAAAATTGCGGCGATCCTGGTCGCCGATGTGGTCGGCTATAGCCGACTTGCGGGAGCGGACGAGGATCGCACGCTCTCGCGCCTTCGGGGGCTGCGCAGCGACCTGATCGATCCCGCCATCGCCGCGCATCATGGGCGCGTGGTCAAGCGCACCGGCGACGGAATCCTCATCGAGTTTCGCAGCGTTGTCGACGCGGTGCGGTGCGCGATCGAAGTGCAGAACGGCCTGATCGAGCGCAATGCGGGATTGCCGCCCGAGCGCCGCATCGAGTTCCGCGTCGGCATTCATCTGGGCGACGTGGTCGAGGAGAGCGACGGCGACCTGATGGGCGACGGCGTCAATATCGCCGCACGATTGGAGAGCATCTGCAAGCCGGGCGCAATCTGTCTCTCCGAGGACGCCTATCGACAGGTGAAAGGGCGGCTCGAACTTTCGGTCGCTGACCTCGGCCCGACGCAACTCAGGAACATCGCCGAACCGATCCGAGTCTATTCGCTCGAGGTCGGCGTTCCCGCACAGGCGAAGCCGCCGGAACCAGCGACGTCCGTGACGCCTGCGGCGCCCACGCCGGAGAACAGGCGTTTCGGGTTGGCGCCGCTCGCGGCCGCGCTCGCGGCGCTGCTGGTTGTGATCGCGGGCGGCGCGTGGTGGTTCCTCGATGCGAACCGGCCCTCGCCGGTCGCGACAACGACGCCCGCCGAGGCCGCGCGTCTTTCGATCGTCGTGCTGCCCTTCGCCAACCTCTCTGGCGATCCGGCGCAGGACTACCTTGTCGACGCCCTGACCGACGAACTGACCACCAGTCTGGCGCGCATCCGCGGCAGCTTCGTCATCGCTCGCAACACGTCCATGACCTTCAAGGGCAAGCCGGTCGACGCCAAGGCGATCGGCAAGGATCTGGGCGTGCGCTATGTTCTCGAAGGCTCGGTGCAGCCGAGCGGCGATCGGACGAGGGTCAACGCCCAGCTCATCGACGCCGATAACGGCGCTCACCTGTGGGCCGAACAATTCGACACGCCGCGCGCCGATCTCCTGCAGACGCAGGACGCGATTGTCGCGCATCTGGCGCGCGCCATCGATTTTCAGCTCACCCAGGCCGAGGCCGCCCGTCTCAAACGGACGCCCGCGGCCAATCGCAACGCCGAGGACCTCGCTCTCCAATGCGAAGCGGGCTATTGGAAGGCTGGAGCCATCGGCAAAGAGGCGGATGCCGCCTTCTCGCTCTGCGAGCAGGCGCTCGCCATCGATCCCGACAATGTCCGCGCCCTGTTGGGATTGGCGTTCAAGCTCTGGCTGCCCGCGGCGCTTGGCCTTTCCAGCGACCCTAAAGGCGATCTCGAGCGGGCCGACCAGTTTGACACCAAGGCGCTCGCCCTTGATCCAGGTTTCGCCTGGGCTCACGGCACGAAGGGCTGGATCCTTCAGAACCAGCGACGCCCCGAGGAATCCGTCCCCGAATTCGAGCGCGCGCTCGCCCTGGACCCGTCCGGCGCCGACGCCTACAGCGGCCTGGGCGTCGACTACTTGGCGCTCGGGCGATTCGACCAAAGCATTGAAGCTCTCGACAAGGCGATTTGGGCGAGCCCGTCCGATCCGTCGCTCACCTATTATTACGGCAACAAGGCGTGGGCCAATTTCGGGCTGAAGCGTTACGATGAGACGATCGAACTGGCTCGCCGGGCGATCGCGATCAATCCTTACAACCCGTATGCGAATGTGGTCCTTGTGGCGGCGCTCCTGGATTCCGGAGCGAAGCGCAACGCGCTTAAGAGAAGCGGATTTGAACGTCTTTTCCAAGCTCGGCAATCAAGACTTGGAAGGGCGTCTTGAAGCCGAGGCATTTACGGGGGGTGAGGTTCGTCGTGAGGACGATCTCCTGGATTTCCTGGTCGGATGTCCGGTCGATATCCAGGTGGCGCGGCAGCCATCGACGTAAACGTCCATTGGCGTTTTCGATGCCGCCTTTTTGCCATGAGGCATAAGCGTCGCAGAACCAGGTCGTCATGTCGCGCATGGTCCGGAGCAGGCCGTGCTGGGCGAAGGCGGTGTCGTTGTCGAAAGTGATGGATCTTCGCAGATTAGGATCGATGCGGCCGAAGACCGCGAGCATCGCTGAGATGGTTTCTGCGGCGGTTTTCCCTGTGAGCCGCGCGGCGAGCGTCACCCGTGACTTACGCTCGTGCAAGACGAGCACAGGCCGGGTGCATTTGCAGATGATGAGGTCGCCCTCCCAATGACCGGCCTCGCCGCGGCTTTCAATGGTCTTTGGACGATCATGGATCGACGCTCGATCCTTGATGGTGTCGCGCGAGGGTCTGGCGCGCCGCGGGCGACGGCGTTTATGGCGACGCGTCAGATAACGCCACAAGGCCTCGGCCTTCTGTGCGGTCCGATAGATGAAGGCGTAGATTGTCTCGCAGCCGATGGCCCGCAGCCGCGGTTCGTTCCCGGATTTCAACCAGCCGGAGATCTGCTCGGGCGTCCATCCCTCAGCGAGCCGATCCCCCACGAACAGACGTAAAGCGGCCTCTCGTTCGAGGATCGCTTCACGCGCCCTGCGCAATTGATAGGCTCCGGCGGCGTGAAGCGGCGAATATCCGCCCGAGGGGAGTGCGTTCCGCTGGAGCTCCCTGGAGATGGTGGCTTTCGCCCGACCGAGCGCCCGGGCAATGGCCCCCATCGACCGCCCCGCGGCCCGCAAAACGCCGATCTGGTCTCTTTCGTCCTCTGACAGATGCGAATAGGATCGCATGGCAACACTCCTTAAGGTCCTGAACAACCTTGCCGATACCAAATCGGCGGGGGGTGTTGCACTTCGCGTCAGAACTCAGGGCTCGCCTTGACCGGTCATGACGCCGAAGCGCGCGAGGCGTTGCAGCGTTACCTCGCGCCCTCCACCGCGTCGTTCAAGACGGTGGTGTCATGGAAGGCGCACCTGACGTCCCTGGCCCCCGAACAGGGCGTCGATCCACGCTTCGTCGACATGAGCGAACGGTCGTACGACGGCCTGCGCAAGGCCGGAATGCCGGAGCAGTGAGCGAGACCCGGAAAATTGCGGCGATCCTGGTCACCGACGTGGGCCGGCTATAGCCGGCTCGTCGGCTTGCTGCTGGCCCTCCTCTTGTTGGCCGCCCGAGCCGGCGCTGCCGAATATTACGGCTACGATCAGGGCGGCAGCCGCTTCGCGCCGCTCGACCAGATCACGCCGGGGAATGTCGACCAACTGGTCCCGGTTACCGTAATGTCCACTAGAGGTAACTGGAGTCCACTTATGTCCGCCAATGCCGTTGCACTAGCGCCGCCAGCGACGCTCGCGGAAGTGCTGGACCGCATCGCGGCGATGGACGCCTTGCCGCGGCAGAGGCGGCATGATCTCCTATCCGCGGTCCGCCAGGTCGCGCGGCTACTTGGCGGCCTGCCCGCAGACGTTCCGGCCAATCCAGAGGCGCTGAAGCGCCGGCTTAATCTCATGACCCCCGCGGCGGCAGGCATGAGCAAGAGCGGGTGGAGAAACGTTCGCGCGCTGCTGACTGCTGCCCTCGAGCTCACCAACGCAAAGGTCGTGCGTGGCAGGCGACTAACCGACTTGGCGCCGTCCTGGCTTGCTCTCATCAAGCGCGTTCCGGACCCTTACGAGCGCGTGCGGCTGTCCCGATTCTTCTCCTACGGGTCGGGGAATGGAATCGAGCCGAACCAGGTCAACGATCTGACCGTCGCGGATTTTGCCGACAGCCTGAAGCGCAATTCGCTGCTCGAGCGCCAGACGCAGATCGTCCGCGATCTCTGCATCGCTTGGAACCGGTGTGCGGACAGCGTTGAAGGCTGGCCGGCCACGCGGCTGACCGTTCAAAATCGCCGCCGGGATTACGCGCTTCCGCCGGCCGCCTACCCCGACTCATTCCTCGCCGACGTCGACGGCTATCTCGCCCATCTCGCAGGCGATGACCTCTTTGCTAGGACTGGGCGCGGTCCCGCGAGTCGGATCACGCTGCGGGGCGTGCGCCTTCAAATTTTTGAGCTGGCGGCTGCGCTCGTCCATTCGGGCCGGGCCCCTGAGACGATCCGGTCGCTTGCCGACCTGGCCGAGCCCGAGGCGCTGAAGACCGCCCTGACTTTCTTCTGGTCGCGCAACGGCAAACGCAAGACCGGCCACCTCCGCAACTTCGCACTGGGCGCGATCAAGATCGCCAAATACTGGGTTAAGCTGCCGCCCGATAAGATCGCAGCGCTGCAGGCGATCCGACGTCAGGTCGAACCCAAGAGCGAGGGCATGACCCAGCGCAACCGCGCCCGGCTGCGCCAGTTTGACGACCCCGAGAATCTTCGTCGCCTGATTGATTTGCCCGAGGCGATTCTGCGCGCGCTGCCGCCAACAGGGCCGCTCAGCTATGCCGGAGCAATCAGGCTCCAGTCGGGGCTGGCGATCGGAATCCTGCTTGCGGCGCCAATCAGGGCGCGCAACCTCGCTGCGCTCCATCTCGCCCGTCATGTCATCCCCACCCGCCCGGGCGGAGTGCGCCATATCGTCATCCCGGCTGAAGGGGTAAAGAATCGGACGGCGCTCGCCTTTGAGGTTTCCGATGTCCTCGGCGAGCTCACCGATGCCTATCTCGCTCGCGGCCGGCCGGTCCTGGCGAGCGATCCCGATGGATTTCTGTTCCCCAAACGAAACGGCGGCGCGAAGGCGCCGGCGTGGCTCGCCGCGCAGATCAAGCGCACGATCAAGCAGGAAACCGGCGTCGATCTCAACGTTCACGCGTTCCGCCATCTCGCGGCGATGCTATTCCTAAGAGAGCACCCCGGCGAGTACGAGACGACGCGGCTCATCCTCGGCCACAAGAGCCTCACCACGACCGTTCGGTCCTATTGTGGCCTCGAGCAAGCCGACGCGCTCCGCCGTTTCGACGCTCTCATCGACCGTCACCGCAAGAAGCCGGAGACTGTCTCGCGAACCGCTTCCCTCCTATCAAGGACTGGCCAGATCGCGACCGCCTCTTGTGGGAAAGGGGTGTCGAGCCGGGGGACCTGTTTGAGAGCGGTGGCGCGGGCGCCCGATGGTCGGCCGCATATCGATTAAAAACTGCGCGTGGTTATAACTCTTGGTTGTCGTGGCTTTCGGCAAAGGGCCTGTGCGACCCAAACATGAGCCCAGCTGATCGCGTGACGCGTGAGCGCGTGGCTGAATACGTCTCCGAAATCAGGGCCGCGCTCGCGCCATATACAGTCCTTTTTCGCGTCCAGGAGCTTTACGACGCCCTGCGCGTAATTGCGCCAGAGTGGAACAGGGATTGGCTGTCGGAGCTCTGCCGGTCGTTGAGAGCGCAGGTCTGCCCGGCGCGCGACAAGTTCTCGCGTCTGAGGCCGATCGGCGAACTCACGGCCTTGGGCGAACGCCTGATGGAGGAGGCTGAAACCACCTCTGAAAGGTCGGCAATACGCCGGGCGGTGGCCTACCGCGACGGCCTCATGATTGCGCTGCTCGCCTACCGGCCGGTCCGGCGCAAGAACCTCGCGATGATGCGTCTCGGCCGGCATCTGGTAAAGGTGAGCGGCTCATGGCAGATCCTCTTCGCGGCCGATGAGACCAAATCCCACGTCCCCTACGAAGCGGTTCTCCCATTGGCGCTGACTCCGAGACTTGAACGCTATCTCGAGGTGCATCGACCAGTCCTGATGCGCAGAAAGCAGGCGGACCATCAGGAAAGCGCGCTGCCAACGGGTCCAGAATACGGCGCGCTATGGGTCTCCCAGCGAAGAACCCAGCTCAACTCCCATGTTCTCGCTAAAAGAATCGCCGCTCGCACTAAGGCGGCTTTCGGCCAGAGCATCTCGCCGCATTTGTTTCGCGACGCCGCTGCGACTTCGATAGCGATCGAGAATCCAAAGCACATCGGCGATGCTTCTCTTGTTCTCGGCCACGCGGACCATAGTATGACCGAAAAGCACTATAATCACGCCCGGAGCCTCGAGGCGTCCCGCAAGCATGCGGCGACCCTGACGCAGTTGCGAAGGTCGCTGACCGCCCAGCGGAAGGGCTAAGGAGTTCGCCATGCGCGCCGTCATCTACGCCCGCTATTCCTCCGACCAACAGCGCGAGGCGTCGATCGACGACCAGATCGAGGTTTGCCGACGTTACGCCGAAGCGCAGGGCTGGACGATTGCTGAGACTTACAAGGACGCGGCGATCAGCGGCGCCAGCCGGTTTCGGCCCGGCTTTCAGAAGCTGATCGCCGATGCCGCTGAGCGTCGGTTCGATCTCGTCATCTGCGAAGCAATCGACCGTCTGGGTCGTCGGCTGGCCGACAATGCTGACCTTCAAGACCAACTCGCCTTTCAGGGGATCCGCCTCTACACGCCCTCGCTCGGCGAAATTACGCATATTCATGTCGCTATCATGGGCATGATGGCCCAGATGGCGCTGAAAGACCTCGGCGAGAAGACCAAGCGCGGCCAGCTCGGGCGCGTGCTGAAGGGACGGATCCCCGCCGGAATCGCCTATGGCTACAAAACCACTGATGGAGGCGGCGACGGGCGCGGCGCGCGCACGATCGACCCTGACGAGGCGGGCAACGTGCGGCGCATCTTCAAGGAGTTTGCTTCTGGAAAAAGTCCCGAGGCGATCGCGTGCGATCTCAATCGCGAAGGCGTGGCGGGGCCAGGCGGACGGCTGTGGTCGAACACCACGCTCCGCGGCCAGGTCGACCGCGGAACCGGACTCTTGAACAACGCCCTCTATCGCGGCGTCATTGAATGGAACCGCTGCATCTACACGAAGAACCCGAAGACTGGAAAGCGCGTCGCCCGACCCAATCCACCCGAAAAGTGGGAGCGGGTCGAAGTTCCGGGACTTCGTATCGTCGATGATGAGCTTTGGCTCTGCGTCAAAACCCGTCAGGCGGCGATCCGGCAGGCGATGGGAAAGGCCCTGCCTCGACACACGCAGGGCGGCGGCAATCGCAACCGCGCTTCCTGTTGTCGGGTCTGTTGCGGTGCGGCTGCTGTCAGGGTCCTTATGCGATCATCGGTCGTGACCGCTACGCCTGCTCCACGCGGAAGCAAAAGGGAACCTGCTACAATCGCCTCACGATCACGCGCCAGGAGATCGAGGGGCGGGTTCTCGACGGCCTGAAGGAACGGTTGCTCGCTCCAGATCCCGTCGCGGTCTTCGTCAAGGCGTTCCGGGAGGAGACGAAGCGCCAGCGTGAAACGCTCCGCGCCGAACAGGCCCAGCATGAGCACAAGGCGGCCGAGCTCGATCGGAAGATCGCCGCGATTTTTCGCGCGATCGAAGACGGCCTTTATGAGCCCTCCATGAAGACTCGCCTTGCCGAGCTCAAAGAGCAACGTGACAAGTTGAGGATCGAGAGTCGGGCATTTGACCCGACGGCTCTCGACGTCCTCATGCATCCGCAGCTCGCGGAAGGGTACCGGCGCCGAATCGATCGGTTGGAACGGCTCCTCGAAGGATCCGACCAGGACGAAGCGCGCGAGGTCGTGCGATCGATGATCGACCACGTGGTCCTGACGCCGAGGCCGGACGGACGCGCGCTCGACGCGACCCTGTTTGGCGCTTTAGCAACGCTGCTTTCGATCTCGGCCGAGGTGTCGGGCAGCAAAAAACCCTCCGCGGCGGGGCCGTCGGAGGGTCAACTGTCGGTGGTTGCGGGGGCAGGATTTGAACCTGCGGCCTTCAGGTTATGAGCCTGACGAGCTACCGGGCTGCTCCACCCCGCGTCAGAGAGTCTCGGGCGCGTGGCGATAGGGCCACCAACGCCTTTTTTTTGTGAAGAGGAAGGTTATCCGTTCTTTGCAGGCCTGGCGACGACCTACTCTCCCATGTCTTGAGACAGAGTACCATCGGCGCTAAGGCGTTTGACGGCCGAGTTCGGGATGGGATCGGGTCTTATCGCCTTGCAAGAGCCACCAGGCCGGCAAAGAACGGATGAAGCAAAACTGGTTTTTTCGTTTTTTCATCAGGGGGCTTGCGCTGTCGCGTCCCAAAGGGAGGCGACAGGGCGGCCGCTCGCCCGCGCTTAGACGCGGACGTATTCATAGCGCTTTCGCGCCTTGAACCGATGAATCTCGCGCCTTGGCGACGAGAGCAATCAAGTCGAACGAGCGATTAGTACCGGTCAGCTTCACGCGTCGCCGCGCTTCTACATCCGGCCTATCGACGTGGTGGTCTTCCACGGCTCTTCAGGGAGAACTTGTTTTGAGGCTGGTTTCCCGCTTAGATGCCTTCAGCGGTTATCCATTCCGTATATAGCTACCCTGCACTGCGGCTGGCGCCACAACAGGTCCACCAGAGATACGTTCACCCCGGTCCTCTCGTACTAGGGGCAAATCCTCTCAATTCTCCAACACCCACGGCAGATAGGGACCAAACTGTCTCACGACGTTTTGAACCCAGCTCACGTACCACTTTAATCGGCGAACAGCCGAACCCTTGGGACCTTCTCCAGCCCCAGGATGTGATGAGCCGACATCGAGGTGCCAAACACTCCCGTCGATATGGACTCTTGGGGAGTATCAGCCTGTTATCCCCGGCGTACCTTTTATCCGTTGAGCGATGGCCCACCCACGCGGGACCACCGGATCACTATGACCGACTTTCGTCTCTGCTCGACTTGTTTGTCTCGCAGTCAGGCTGGCTTATGCCATTGCACTCTAACGACCGATTTCCGACCGGTCTGAGCCAACCATTGCGCGCCTCCGTTACTCTTTGGGAGGCGACCGCCCCAGTCAAACTACCCGCCATGCGTTGTCCCGGCCCCGGATGACGGGGCGCGGTTAGACATCCATGAAGTCAAGGGTGGTATTTCAAGGGTGGCTCCACACGAGCTGGCGCCCATGCTTCCAAGCCTACCACCTATCCTACACATGACCACACGAATGCCAACGCAAAGTTATAGTAAAGGTGCACGGGGTCTTTCCGTCTGACCGCAGGAACCCCGCATCTTCACGGGGACTTCAATTTCACTGAGCTGACGTTGGAGACAGCGGGGAAGTCATTACGCCATTCGTGCAGGTCGGAACTTACCCGACAAGGAATTTCGCTACCTTAGGACCGTTATAGTTACGGCCGCCGTTTACCGGGGCTTCAATTCAAGGCTTGCACCTCTCCTTTTAACCTTCCGGCACCGGGCAGGCGTCAGACCCTATACGTCATCTTACGATTTCGCAGAGCCCTGTGTTTTTGTTAAACAGTTGCCACCCCCTGGACTGTGCCCCCCCAACAAGCTTGCGCTCGCCAGGGGCCTCCTTATTCCGAAGTTACGGAGGTAAATTGCCGAGTTCCTTCAACGTCATTCTCTCAAGCGCCTTGGTATACTCTACCTGTCCACCTGTGTCGGTTTCGGGTACGGTCTTATGCAGGGGCTATTTCCTGGAACCTCGTCGACGCCCGATCAATCCAGTAAGATCGAACGACATAAGAGATCCGTCACCACCTGCAGGCTCACGAATATTAACGTGATTCCCATCGACTACGCCTTTCGGCCTCGCCTTAGGGACCGGCTAACCCTGCGAAGATTAACTTTACGCAGGAACCCTTGGACTTTCGGCGACACTGTCTTTCACAGTGTTTGTCGTTACTCATGTCAGCATTCGCACTTCCGATGCCTCCAGGAGGCCTCACGGCTCTCCCTTCATCAGCGAACGGAACGCTCCGCTACCGCGTCTTGCGACGCCCAAAGCTTCGGCTCACGGCTTGAGCCCCGTTACATCTTCGGCGCAGAAACCCTTAAATTTAGACCAGTGAGCTGTTACGCTTTCTTTAAAGGATGGCTGCTTCTAAGCCAACCTCCTGGTTGTTTTGGGATTTCCACATCCTTTCCCACTTAGCCGTGAATTGGGGGCCTTAGCTGTTGGTCTGGGTTGTTTCCCTCTCCACAATGGACGTTAGCACCCACTGTGTGGCTCCCGAGAATGACTTCCAGGTATTCGGAGTTTGGTTAGGTTTGGTAGGGTTTTGGCCCCCCTAGCCCATCCAGTGCTCTACCCCCTGGAGCCTCATCTCGAGGCTATACCTAAATATATTTCGCGGAGAACCAGCTATTTCCGAGTTTGGTTGGCCTTTCACCCCTAATCACAAGTCATCCGAGTCTTTTTCAACAGACACCGGTTCGGTCCTCCAGCAGGTGTTACCCTGCCTTCAACCTGCTCATGACTAGATCACTCGGTTTCGGGTCTAAAGCATCGAACTGAACGCCCTGTTCAAACTCGCTTTCGCTGCGCCTCCGCCTATCGGCTTAAGCTTGCTCGATACTTTAAGTCGCTGACCCATAATACAAAAGGTACGCCGTCACCCTTGCGGGCTCCGACTGTTTGTAGGTATCCGGTTTCAGGAACTGTTTCACTCCCCTCGTCGGGGTGCTTTTCACCTTTCCCTCACGGTACTTGTTCGCTATCGGTCGCTGAGGAGTACTTAGGCTTGGAGGGTGGTCCCCCCGTGTTCAGACAGGATTGCACGTGTCCCGCCCTACTCGAATCTCCCGTTCGAACCCTATTCATACGGGGCTGTCACCCGCTACGGCCCGGCTTTCCAACCGGTTCTGATAGATCCAAACAGAAGCATTGGCCTGATCCGCGTTCGCTCGCCACTACTAACGGAGTCTCGTTGATGTCCTTTCCTCCGGGTACTGAGATGTTTCAGTTCCCCGGGTTCGCTCTTATTCTCCTATGAATTCAGAGAATAAGTACCTTCTGTTGATCTCTGTTGGTCCAAAGATCGCTTAAATTCCGTCCGAAGACAGAACTCAAAGCCGACCCGCCTCGACCCGAAGCTAAGCCCCTGTGCGGGATTGCTTCGCGTCTTGACGCGTCTCTTCGGAGCAACAGAGATCGAAGGTGGGTTTCCCCATTCGGAAATTCACGGATCAAAGCCTGTTCGCGGCTCCCCATGACTTATCGCAGCGTACCACGTCCTTCATCGCCTCTCAGCGCCAAGGCATCCACCAGATACCCTTAAGACACTTGATTGCTCTCATCGCCAAAGCGCGCGTCTTTGTGTGTCGATCGATCGGCAATCGTTCGACAACGCACGTCTTGGCTTGAAAAGACCAGTTTTGCTTCAAACGCATCCGGGGACATGAGCGGTCAGGCTCCAAATCCACGACTGGTTGCTCGATGGGCAGGATGACGGCGCGACGCTGCTCGCCTCCGGGCTCTCACGAACCCTTTCGGCTTAACGCCTCGCCCCATCCGGCCCTCGACCGAATGCGCTTCCTCTTCACAATGTCAGATACTGGAAGACCCGCCGCTTCGAAGGCGCGTCTTTCCGTCAACGCTTTCAAATGGCAGAGCGCCTCGAAAACGAAACCTTCAAACGGCATTGGAAGGATAGGGCCGTCGCCCAGGTGTCGCCCGAACCCCTGTCCGGCCTCCACGGGAGAAGACCTTGGTGGAGCCAGACGGGATCGAACCGACGACCTCATGCTTGCAAAGCACGCGCTCTCCCAACTGAGCTATGGCCCCGTTTCAAGACCCGCCGGCGGCCAAGGGCCAGTCGTGGTGGGGCCTGGGAGGACTGAACCTCGACCTCACCCCTATAAAAGCGCGCGGTCTGACCAACTAAGCTACAAGCCCGGTCGAAAGAAGAAATCCCGCACCGCTCATAGCTTTCAAAGCCGATCGAGAGCAAGTCTTCCATATCCTTATCAGAAAGAGAAACGAAAGCGGCGCAGTCCCGCAAAATCCGGCCTGACTGGCCGCTTGATTCCCAGCCGACAACAAACCGACAGACAAGAGCAAGCTCAAGTCCTCG
>CAWANG010000033.1:0-107391 GCA_963783175.1 uncultured Alphaproteobacteria bacterium | reverse complement strand
CTTTCTTGCGCCAAGTTTTCGCGGCACGTGCCGGTGCTTGGCTCAGGCGGACCGCCCTTGTATAGGAGGCGCGGCCTGCCGTTTGCCGGATGAAACGAGGAAGGGCGTATTGACCCGAATGATCGAACCGAGCCTGAAGCCCGCCGAGGCCGTAATCACGCCCGCCAAGAAGGAAGAGGGCTGGTGGGAAACCGTCAAGGTCATCATCGAAGCGCTTCTGATCGCGCTCGTGGTGCGCACGGTCTTGTTCCAGCCGTTCAACATTCCGTCCGGCTCGCTGGTGCCTACGCTGCTCGTCGGCGACTACCTGTTCGTGTCCAAATACGCCTATGGCTACTCGCATTTCTCGCTGCCGAGCTTTCTCGATCTGGACCCCCAGGCGTTGCCCGGACGCATATTCGCCTCCGAGCCGAAACGCGGCGACATCATCGTCTTCAAGCTGCCGAGCGACGGCCAGACCGACTACATCAAACGGCTGATCGGCCTGCCCGGCGACAAGATCCAGGTCACCCATGGACGGCTCATCATCAACGGCGAGATGGCCCCGCGCGAGCCGATCGCGCCTTTCCTGACGGTCAGTCATTTCAACAAGCCGACGGAGGCCCCCCAGTACCTTGAGACGCTTCCCGGCGGCGTTCAGCACCGTATCATTCAGATCGACGGCGACGAGGGAACCTTCGACAACACCAAGGTCTATGAAGTGCCGCCCGGACACTATTTCATGATGGGCGACAACCGGGACAATTCCAGCGATTCGAGGCTCGCGGCGGATCAGGGCGGCGTCGGCTACGTGCCGTTCGAGAACCTGATCGGCAGGGCCGAAGTCATCTTCTTCTCGATCGACGAGGGGACGCCGGCGTGGGAAGTGTGGCGCTGGCCCTGGGCGGTGCGGTGGAGCCGCATCTTCCAGCGGGTGCGCTAGCGGCCGGCCGCCTCCCGCGACGCGCCCGAAGGCGCTATAGTCGATCGGGCCGTCGTTCCCGATTCCTGCCTGCTATGAGACGGCGCGGCGTCGCGGCCGTTTCCCGATCGGTTGGTCAATGAACAAACAGGCGCGCGCGGAATTGTCCGCGTTGGAGTCCCGGCTCGGCTACCGCTTCCGCGACCCGGGGCTCGCCAAGCTCGCATTGACCCATCTTTCGTCGCCGAACGCGGGCGGGCAGGGGCGGGCGCAATCCTACCAGCGGCTCGAGTTCCTCGGCGATCGGGTGCTGGGGGTTGCGATCGCGAGCCGGCTCTATCAGGCGTTTCCTCAGGCAAGCGAGGGCGAATTGTCGATGCGGTTCGCCAAGCTCGTGCGCCGCGAGACCTGCGCCGAGATCGCCGCCGAGTGGGACGTCGGGCCGCATGTCGCGCTGGGTCTCGGCGAAGCCAAGGGCGGCGGCCGCAAGAAGGCCGCGATCTTGTCCGACGTGTGCGAATCGCTGATCGGCGCGGTGTTCGTCGACGGCGGGTTCGAGGCCGCCGAGGCGCTCGTGCTCAGCGCCTGGGGCGACCGGATCGCCGCCGACGCCGCGCGAGACGCGAAGACCGCGGTGCAGGAATGGGCCCAGTCGCGCGCTCTGGCCGCGCCGCGCTATGAGGAGGTCGAGCGCAGCGGCCCGGCGCACGCGCCCCATTTCGTGATGCGGATCGTGCTGGAAGGCTTTGAGCCGGAAGTCGGCGCCGCGACCTCGAAGCGGGCCGCGGAACAGGCGGCTGCGCAGGCCTTTCTCGACCGCTGGGGCGGAAGTTGAGCGCGACGCGCTGCGGGTTCGTCGCGATCATCGGCGCACCCAACGCGGGAAAATCGACGCTCATCAACGCGCTCGTCGGCGAAAAGGTCTCGATCGTCACCCGGAAGGCGCAGACTACCCGCTCGGTCGTGCGCGGCGTTCTGACAAAGGGCGAGGCGCAGATCGTGTTCGTCGATACGCCCGGCCTGTTCGCGCCCAAGCGCCGCCTCGATCGGGCGATGGTCGCCTCGGCATGGGGCGCGGCGGCCGACGCCGACGTGCTCGCGCTTATGGTCGACGCCAGGAAAGAGGCCGGGCAGGCGACCTTGACCAAGGAGACCCAGGCGATCCTGGGCGGGCTCGGCGAGCGCGGCAAGCCGAAGCTCGCCGTCCTCAACAAGATCGACCTCGTCGAGCGGCCGAAGCTGCTTGACCTCGCCGCCCGCCTCAATTCGGCGATGGCGTTCGACGACACGTTCATGATCAGCGCCGCGACCGGCGACGGGCTCGAGCGGCTGACGGAGCGCCTGATTGAGCTCATTCCGCCCGGACCCTGGCTCTATCCCGAGGACCAGATCGCGGAGGCGCCGATCCGTTCGCTCGCCGCCGAGATCACCCGCGAGAAGCTGATCGAGCGGCTGCACGACGAATTGCCCTATCAGGCGACCGTCGAGACCGACTCCTGGAAGGACCTGCCCGACGGTACGGCGCGCATCGAGCAGACGATCTTCGTGACCCGCGAGGGGCATCGCAAGATCGTGCTCGGCGAGGGCGGGCGCACGATCAAGGCGATCGGCACGGCGGCGCGCAAGGACATCACGCAAGCGCACGGCGCCAAGGTGCATCTCTTTCTGTTCGTCAAGGTGCGCGAGAACTGGCTCGACGACCCGGAGCGCTATCGGGCGATGGGGCTCGAGTTCCCGAAGGGGTAGGGCGCCCCGTCAGGCCAAGAAGGGGAGGGTTGTTTCACGTGAAACTATGGCCTCGGCAAGAATAAAGGAACGATTTTAAAATTCTTTTGGAAGCAAGATCAAAGCCCTTAGGAAGAAAATCCAAAGCAAATGGAAACAAAATCCAAATTTTCTCCATCCACAAATCGAGACTTTTCAAAGGCTTGCATGCGAAAACCAAATTTTTTTGCCTCACTTTCTTTTTCCGCTGCGAGGTACGCCCCAAAAGCCATCTGGCGATACCGCAATTGTAGCAAGAATTCTGATTTTCGAAAGCAAAAAAACCGCAGATCGGTTTTTCGGCCTCCAGCACGCGCGGGCGGTCCGGGATCACGAGAGACCGCGCGGACGCGCCCGCGCGCCGGCCGAAGTCGCGATAGCGCACATGCTCATAGGGCCTTTGCGACAACTCGGAAGGCAAGCGCCAAACCGCGCCCGTCCTCGGCCTAGGCGCGCCGCTGTCCAAGATCGGTGCAGGTAATGGGCCGCAGCGATCCGTAGCCGCTAGCAGCCGGCGGCATCAGAAACAACATAACTGCGGAGTTTTGGACCGGCGTGCGCCGATTTACATTCCTATGATCGGACGCCACCATCGGGGTTTCCGCCACGCAAAACAACTCCGATCGCGAGGCCGCGTCAACCCAAGGAGTTTTTTAGCAAACCCCGACAGCAGCCTAACAGGAAGGACAAGGTGATGAGCGGAAAAGGCATTGTGCGGCGCTCGGCTTTGGCGCTTGGACTGACTTTCGCATTTGGGGCCGTCGAGGGAAAGGCGCAACAAACCGGCGCCGTGGGCACACTCACCTACGCCGCGCAGGGGTGGTCGACCGGGGATCGAGAAACGTTCTACGCGACCAGCCAGGGCTCGCACTTGATGCCCTATTCCTGGTTCAAGGCGCTCCGGCGCACTGACGTCGATGAGCCATTCGCCGCCGACAAATTGCTGCGCTACGGCTATCTCACCCATGACGTCTCTCCAGCAAACCCTGAGGGCCTGCCGGTCGGCTTCGTCGTTGACGGTCCGGTCGCATCGGGACAGCTAGGGCTGACTTGCGCCGCGTGCCACACGGGGCAGCTCGAATATATGCAAGGCGGCGTCGTGCACGCGATGCGCATCGATGGAGCGCCCGCCAAGACAGACGCCCAACAATTTCTCACTGATCTTCTTGCCGCCTCGCGCGCAACTCTGAGCGAACCCGCTCGGTTCGACCGCGTTCGCTAAGGCGGTCCTCGGCCCTGCGTACACCGCGGCGAAGGCGGCACAGGTCAAAGACGGGTTCGGCAAATGGGTGGCCCAGTTCGGCGAGTTCATGGACATAAGCTTGCCCGCGGCAAGCCCATGGGGACCTGGCCGACTCGACGCGTTTGGGATGATCTTCAACCGCATCGCCGCGCGCGATCTCGGAATTCGAGACAATTACAAAGTTGCCGACGCGCCGGTCCGGTATCCGTTCCTGTGGAACGCGTCGCGGCAGGATCGCACGCAATGGAACGGCGGCGTTCCTAATGGTCTCTTCATCCAAGCGCTTGGACGCAACACCGGCGAAGTGCTCGGCGTTTTCGCCGATTTCGCCCCTCATCGCATTGTCCCGCCGACGCCGCTTACGCCGGCACTCATCGATTTCAAGAATAATTCCATCGACTTTGCCGGACTGCAGACGCTGGAGGAAAAAATCGCCGTGCTACGGCCACCGCCGTGGCCACGAGAGATATTCGGCCTTGACGAGCAGCTGGCGGCGGCCGGCAAACCTTTGTTTGACGCCAATTGCGGCAGCTGCCATGCGGTGCAGGAATCGCTCGACCTGCCGGGCCTCTGGCGCACTCCCGTCCTCGCGGTTGGCACCGACCCTAAGATGCTTGTCAATTCGCAACGCACCTCCCAGCCCGGGCTGCTAATGGGCGCCCTGATGCCGCCGCCAGCTACCGCCGCGCGGATCGGCGATCCGGCGAAGACCGGCGATCTTCTCGCCACCGCTGTGGTGGGGAGCCTACTCGCGGAGGCCTTCGTTCCGCCGATCCCGTCGCCGACGAAACTGGCGCAGAGCGGCGTCTTTCGCGCGCTGCGCAAGGACTTTGCCGAGCACTTTCCGGGCGAGAACCTCGACACGCTGCTCGACCCAAGGCTGCTTGCCGGGGCCAAGATCGACGCATTGGTTGAGCTCAAGGCGTTCATCGGCGCGAGGCTGAGCAACATGTTCATTCCCCCGCCGGCCATTGCTGGGGCTGCTTACGAGTTCGCGCGTATTGAATGGCGTCTGGGCGGTCGCGCCCTATCTGCACAACGGCTCGGTGCCGAACCTGTGGGAATTGATGAAGCCCGCTAAGGAGCGCAAGTCGAGCTTCATGGTTGGCAGCCGTATCTTCGATCCGAAAAACGTCGGCTATGACATCGACGAGTCGCCGTTCAAGACCGGGGCCTTCGCGGCCGATCCGGCGAACGCGAACGGCAACGGCAATGGAGGGCATGAATTCGGCGCCGGCCTCACCGAAGAGCAGCGCTGGGCGATCATCGAATATATGAAGAGCTTTTAGGTTGACGCTTTGGAGAGCGTCCTGAACGCTGCTTGCGATCATGCCAGCGTGATCCGCTGCTCCCGCACCCCGCAGATCTTATGTCTCGGTCTCGTTCACGGCGCCAACACCCCCGGGTTCATGATCCCCGTCGGGTCGAGCGCGCTTTTCGCGGCCGCCAGCGCCTTGCCGAAGAGGGTGGGGCGCTGGGCGCGGTACCAGGGCATGTGGTCGCGCCCGACCGCGTGATGGTGGGTGATCGTGCCGCCGGCCGCGATCAGCGCGTCGGACGCGCGCGTCTTGATCTGCTGCCATTGTTCGATGAGCCGGCCGGGCGCGCCGCGGACGTTGAACGTGTAATAGACTGCGGGGCCGTCGGGATAGATGTGGGTGAACCGGGTCGAGACGGTTCCCTTGTGGCCGGTCGCTTCCTTGAGCGCCTCCAGGGTCGCCGCGCGGATGGCGTCGTGGAATGCCTCGAACCTGTCCCAGGTGATCGCGGTCTCGAACGTGTCGTTGATGAGGCCCATCGGGACGGTCAGTTCGCGGGCGTAGGGCATCCGGATGAAGGCCGTGCGCCAGCGTGAAGCCGCCCCCTCGTCTTCATGCCGGCGGCCGCCGTGATCCTCGAGGAGCTCGACCGCCCGGGCCATCCAGGCGTCGACAGGATGGTCGGCGGATTCGAAGGCCAGCACAAGCAGGCTCTCCTCATAGGCGTTGACGCCATAGGTTCCCGCCTCGTCGTTGTCGATCACGCGCAGGTTCGAGGGATAGAGCCCGGCCTGCCCGACGGCGCGAACGGCGCGCGCGGCGGTGAAGAAATTGGGGAAGCCGAAGACGGCGCCCGCCCGGAAACGCGGCCGCCCTTGCAGCCGCATCCAGGCCTCGGTGATGATTCCAAGCGCGCCCTCGGAGCCGATCATCATCCGGTCGGGGCTCGGGCCTGCGCCGGAGCCCGGCAGGCGGCGCGACTCCATCGGCCCGGCCGGAGTGATGGTGCGGATGCTTTCGACGAAATCGTCGATGTGGGTATAGAGCGTGGCGAAGTGGCCGCCGGAGCGGGTTGCGATCCAACCGCCGAGGGTCGAGAACTCGAAGCTCTGCGGGTAGTGGCGGATGGCGAGGCCGTGCGGCTTTAGCGCCGCCTCGATCGCCGGCCCGCGAATGCCGCCCTGAATGCGCGCGGCGCGGCTCGTCGCGTCGACCTCGAGCACTCGGTCGAAATGGCGCAGGTCGAGGCTGACCGCGCCGGAATAGCCGTCGCCGACCGCCGGCTCGACGCCGCCGACGACCGAGGAGCCGCCGCCGAACGGAATGACGGCGACCTTCGCTCCGCTCGCCCAATCAAGCACGGCGGCGACGTCGGCTTCGGTCCGGGGCAGGGCGACGAGATCGGGCGCGTTGGCGAAGTCGCGGGCGAAGGCGCGCACCGTCTCCGGGTAGGACTTGCCGTAAGTATGGAGAAGCCGCTCGTAAGGCTCATGCGTCAGGACGCCGGTGAGCGCGGTTGGGGCTAAGACGCGGGGCGCGCGCAGCGCGATATCGCCTTCCTGCGGCGGAGAGCCGAGGCGAGGCTCGACGCCAAGACGCTCGGCGACGAAGCGGAACAGCTGATCGCGCTCGGCGTCGTCAAGGCCGGTGTCCTCGAAGCCCCAGCCGTAGAATTTGAGCCTCGGTCCCGTCGACTGAGTTTCCTTTTGCGAAGCCCGACGCAGGTCAGGCCAGGAAGCGGCGGATTTGATGCAGAGGCGGCTAGTGAAGCGAAACGGGATGAATATTTTCGATGAAAAATTTCGTAATGGCGATGGATATTAGCGTCTGAAACATTGCCAGGAACCAACCTGTTGAACGCATGATAAAATCCCAATTTGAATGCCTATATACGAACGATCCGATGATAACCCCTCCATATAATATTACAAAATACACAAATGATAATATCATTGTCAGCCAAAATACAGAATTGGACGACGATTTGCAAATCATCACTATCGGCTGCGGCCCGACTGACCATGAGCCAATTATTATCCCAAGGACCGGGAATAGCAGCGGCATGATCCACAGCCAGCCCTTGTCCCAATTCTCGGCGCCGCCGTAAACCTGATTTAAGCTTTGAAGAGTGACGATCATGATTAAGAGGCACGCTGCCAGACCACCCAGTGATCGATAATAGCGATCGGGCCGTTTTGATTTTCACTTTTGCTCGTCCCAGCTTAACCCCAAAGCCAAGAGGTCGTCGGAGAGAGGAATCGCTTCTGCTTTGCTAACCAAATGTGAGTCTGAGCCCCTGCTGGCAATCTGGTAGACGCGGAGAAAAATTCTGTATTTGTTTGTCAAACTCAGTCCGGCCAGTTCGGCAGGCAACGCGTCGCATCCCTTTGAAATCCACCTGTCGGTAACCTGCGATGTCACCGGTTCTGAGGAATACCAGGTGTCTATGGGGTCAGGGGTCACAAAAGCCACCAGCAAGCGAAACTTACCTTCGGGAAGGCTTACGAGACCGCTGAAAAAGCGCCATAAAAAGTTGCCGCTTTCGGGCACCTCTTTGGAAAATCCGTAACGCCCCTCAAGGCGGCGTCCGTTATCGTCAATCTGCTCGACGCGCGTCACGGCGGCATAGCCATTATGCTCAGGGGTACTGAAATACGCTGTTGTCGGGAGCCCTACGGATGTCAGCCTCCGACTCAGAAAGCTATTGATATCGCCAAGTCGAATGTTCGTCTTTTGCGATCGATGAAGCGCATTCAATACTAAATCTGTAACATCTTCCCCATCTGAACCTTTGGGCGGCGGCCAAGGCAGGAAGTTTTCAATTGCTCGAGAGGGCTCGTATCCAGTTGCCTCACACGAAAGCGGCGGTCGCTCGGAGGAAGCGGGAACGGCTCGTGTGTTGGCCAGAATCCGTGGCGCGCCTGTCGCAAAAGGCGCTAGACGAGCCGGAGGCGCGCCAGGAGCCGCCGGCGCCTGAAAAGCTGGAGTGGGTGGGGGAGTTCCAGCGTTTCGGGCCGCGATCTGCGATTGCTCTTCCTTGATCGCCGACGCCCGCGTGTAGCTTGATTCAGCTTCTGCGTGGCGGCTCTGGCTCTCGTAGAGAGCCCCCAGGTTGGACAACGTCGCGGCGACCTCGGGGGGATCGAGCCCGCGCGCTTTTTCCTGGATCGCCAACGCCCGCTTGTAGCTCGATTCCGCTTCGGCGTAGCGGCCTTGGCGCACATAGACAGAAGCCAGGCTGTTGAGGTCCGTTGCGACGCCCGGGTGATCGGGGCCGAGCGCCTTCTCCCGGATCGCCAGGAGACGCTCTCGGAGCGGCTGGGCCTCGGCGTAGCGGGACTGACTCTCGTAGAGACCAGCGAGATTGTTCAGGTCGGTCGCGACATCGGGGTGATCGGGCCCAAGCGCTTTCTCATCGGTCGCCAGCGCCCACTTGTAGAGCGGTTCGGCGTCGGCGTAGCGTTTCTCGCTGTCGTAGAGCGAAGCGAGATTGCTTAGATCTCTCGCGACTTCGGCATGGTCGGGGCCGAGCGCCTTTTCATCAATGTCAAGCGCCCGCCGGTAGAGCGACTCTGCGAGCGCGGCCTGACCATTGTAGCGATAAAGCGAAGCCAGATTGTTCAGCGCCGCCGCGACATCGGGGTGATCGGGACCCAGCGCTTTCTCCTGCATCTCCAGCGCCTGTCGCGCCAGCGGGATCGCGCTTTCATATTTCCCTGTCGTGTACAGCTCGACGACAGTCTTGCTCAGGTCGTCCGCCTCGCTTGATCGTGCGCTAGCCGCGAAAACGAGCCAGGACGCGAGCGTCAAAGCGGAAAGCAGAAACAGCGGCGAGCGGTTAGAGCGGTTTCGAGCCATTGGTCGAGGACTCTAAAATGCACACTTCAAACGTTCTACCAGTTCTGGCCGCCCCGTATAAGGCCTGAGACTGCGCCCACAGCAAGACTTTGACAAGACTGAAACGTCGTTCGGAACCCGGTCTCGGTCCTCCCCGGGAAGTCGACGCCCCTCCGGGCGGCGCTACGCCCCGGACGTGACCGCGCCGGTCTCCGCCGCCGCCCGCATCGCCGCCCAGACCGCTTCGACGTCCGCGGTTTCCGTCGCCAGGGCGCCGATCGACACCCGCGCCATCCAGCGACCGTCAAGGACCGCGGGCGTGAGATACGCCGCGCCCGAGCGGTTGACCGTCTCGACCCATTGGGTCGTGTGCTCATCGAGTGCTTCGCCGCCGAGCGCCGAGCCGTCGGGCGCGAGCGGGTGATGACGGACGCAGACCGTCTGCAGGTTGACCGGCGCGACGATCCGCCAGCCCGGCGTCGCCGCGATAAGCTTGGCGAGATGGCGGGCGTTGGCCATGTCGCGCCGCAAACGTTTCTGCAGCCCGCTCACGCCCTGCTCGCGGATCACGAACCAAAGCTTCAGCGCCCGGAACCGGCGCCCGAGCGGTATGCCCCAATCGCGAAGGTTCTTGACCTCGCCGTCGACCGAGGATTGCAGGAAGCTCGGGTTGGTCGACATCACCCGCATCAGGTGCTCGGGGTCGCGCACATAGTAGAGCGAGCAGTCGAACGGCGCGCCCAGCCACTTATGGGCATTGATCACCAGCGAGTCGGCGCCCTCGACGCCTTCCCACATCCACCGGCATTCGGGCAGGATCATCGCGCTTCCCGCCATCGCCGCGTCGACATGCAGCCAGATTCCGTGGCGCTTAGCCACCGCGGCGATGTCGGCGACCGGATCGATCGCCGTCGTCGCCGTCGTGCCCACGGTCGCGACGATGGCGCAGGGGAGGTCGCCGTTCGCCAGATCGGCGGCGACCGTCTCGGCCAGGGCGTCGGCGCGCATGGAATATTTGGCGTCGAAAGGTATGAGGCGCAGGTTGTCGCGGCCGAACCCGGCGAGCAGCGCGCCCTTGTCGACCGAGCTGTGCGCATGCGCCGACACGTAGACGCGCGGCGTGCGCGCTTCTCCTTGTAAGCCGCCACGCGCGAGCGCGTAATTCGTCGCCCGTTCGCGGGCGCAAATCAGCGCCACCAGCGTGCTGGTCGACGCGGTGTCCTGGATCACGCCGCTCCAGGCGGGCGAGAGGCCGAGCATCTGGCGCAGCCAATCGGTGACGACCTCTTCGACCTCGGTCACCGCCGGGCTCGACTGCCACGAGAGCCCGATCACGCCGAGTCCGGTCGAGACGAGATCGGCGAGAATGCCTGCGGGCAGGGCGTTGGCGGGGAAATAGCCGAAGAAACGCGGATGCTGCCACAACGATAAGCCCGGCAGGACGACCCGATCGAGATCGTCGATCATCGCGCCGAAATCCTCGGGATCGTTCGGCGGCGCCGCCGGCAGGGCGTCGCGGATTTCGCCGGGCCGGGTTTTCGCCATCACCGGCCGCTTCGCCAGGCTCGCGTGGTAGTCGGCCAGCCAGTCGACGAGGCGGTGGCCATAGCGGCGGAACTCTTCAGGCGACACGTTGAGCGTCCTTGCTTCCGGGCGCCAACCGCTGGGTTTCGCCAACATCAGTCATCGTCGCGCCCCGGCGACCGCCCGAAACGCCGCCGCGTTGGAGGCGCGGGGACAATACTGCGGTTTGGAGCCTGTGGCGACATTGCAGCGATCACCATCCGGTTCAGGCCCCCTTGACCCTTCGCTCGGACGCTGGACATTGGAATGGCTTGTCCGCTAGCCAAAGAGGGCACGCACGCGTTCGCCCCATCGTGTCGAGAAATTGGACGCGCACATGGCGGGATTGAAAGCTTCGATCGCGGACATGAGGCCGACCCAACTGACCCTGGGCCTGGCCGAGGTCGAGGAGCGCGCGGCGAAGATCGCCGCAATGACGCCTGCCGAGCGCGAGACCCATCTCGAGCGAAAGGGCATTCCCCATGTCCTAGGCCCAGGCAAGAAAATCTACATTGTCGACCACCATCATCTCGCGCGAGCGCTGTGGTCGCTGAAAATCCCCGAGGCGGTCCTTGGCGACCGAGTGGCCGACTGGTCCAGCCTCGAGCCGAAGGCGTTCTGGCGGATGATGGAGCAGAAAGGCTATTGCTGGCCGATCGACGCCGACGGCAATCGTCGGCCTTACGCCGCCATTCCCGCGTCGATCGGCGAGCTCACCGACAATGTCTGGCGGACGCTCGCGCGACGCGTGCGCGGCAAGGCGTTCGATGATCTGGACACGCCGTTTCAGGAATTCATGTGGGGAGATTATTTTCGCACCTTCATGACGCGGCGGCTGATCGAGCAGCAATTCGAACTCGCGGTAGAGCTGGCGACGAAGCTCGCGCGGCTGTCCGAGGCGCAAGACCTGCCCGGTTATCGGGGCTGACCGGAGATTTGACGCGAGGAATCGCGGTCAGTTCGAGCACTGCTCCAAAAGGTCCTGGACCAGACCCGCGAGCAGGTCGAGCTTATAAGTCGTCATCGGCAAGGGCTTCGCGCCTTGGGTCGCGGCGCGAGCCGCCGCGGCGATGGTCGCAGGCGCGACGGCTAAGCCTTGAGCGGCGGCCTCGGCCGCGTGCAGGCGGATCGGCACAGGCGCAACCCCGCCGGCGGCAAGGCGTACATGCTGAAATGCGCCTCGCTCCACGGCCACGCGGGCGACGACTTCGACCAGCGGCCATTCGGCGTAGGCGCGACCGATCGCGCGCTTGTACGCCGCGCGCTCGCCGGGCAGCGGAGGCGCAAGCTCGACCGCTTCGATCATTTCGCCGGCCTTGAGCGCATGATCCGCGCTGCCGTTCGAGCCGTCGCCCAGCAATTGCTCGATGCTCAAATCTTTGCGCTGGTTGGTTGCGATCTTCGCCTCGTAGGCCGAGAGCGCCGTCGCCATGGTCGAGGGATGCGGGGCCACGCACGGCCCCAGATCGAAGACGACGCCATAGAGGTGGTTGCCCTCGCGCGCCGGGCAGCGATCGCCGCCCTTCTTGAGGCAAGCGAAATGGGGATTGCGGTAGTACCAGCAGCGCGAGCGTTGGGCGAGATTGCCGCCGAGGGTGGCGAGATGCCGGATCTGCGGCGTCGCGAGGCCGCTCGCTGCGGCGGCGACGCCGGAATAGGCCGCCGCCAGCCGGGCGTCGGCCGCGATAGCGGCGATCGACGTCGACGCGCCGATCCGCGCCGCCCCGGCCGCGTTCCAGGCGATCCCGGTCATGCCTGAGGTCGGCGCGATGTCGACGAGCGGCCCGCGCGAGACGCCGCTGCGGCGGCGCTCCGAAAGGTCGGTGCCCGAGGCGCGGAATTCGGCCTCTCCGGGCTCCGGGACGATTGGGGTCATCGCCGTCATGCGGCGGTCCTCCGATTGAGCAGGCCGATCAACCGATCGGGCCGGATCGGGATCTCGTGGGGCCTGACGCCGATCGCGTTACGGATCGCGTTGGCGATCGCCGCCGCGGTTGGGACGGTCGCGACTTCGCCGATGCCGACGCTGCCGCCGAGCACATGCTCGAACCCGCCCTCGTCGAAGGCGATGTCGATCGGCGGAATGTCGGCGATGCCCGGCATCCGATAGTCGTCGAGGCTGGTGGTTAGAACGTCGCCGGTCGTGGCGTCGATCTCGCGCCCCTCGTACAGGGCGTAGCCCAACCCCTGGACGATCCCGCCGGCGGCCTGGCTCCGCGCCAGCGCCGGCGCGGCGAGCTTGCCGACGGCGATGCCGGAATGGGCTCTGAGCGCACGCACATGGCCAAGCAGCGTATCGACCTCGACCTCGATGACCTGGACCGAGCTCGGCGCCCCGGCGCCGATCGCCATATGGTTGGAGCGGCGCATCATGAAGCCGAAGATCCAGCCGATCATCCCGGCGTCCTTCACCAGCGAGTTGTTGCCGTAGGCCGTGCGGCCGTTGTCCTCCGGTCGCTGCGCCACGACCTTGAGATCGGGCGAGGCGGCGATGAGCTCCCGCCACGGCGCGTTCGATCCCGGCGCCGGCTTCCGTCCGGTCTTCTCGGCGATGCCGGACTTGAGTTTGCCGGCGGCGACGAGGAGCGGCGGGACGATCGACGCGGTGACGCGGCTGCCGCCGGATGTCGGCCCTTCCGGCAGCTTCGAATCGCCGATGCGGACCTCGACCTCGTGCGGATCGAGGCCGAATTCGCGCGCGACCGTGTCGGCGATGACGCTGCGGGTTCCGGTGCCGATGTCCTGGGTCGCGGTGCTGGCGACGAGGCGGCCGGCCTCGACCGCGAGCTCGACCTTCGTGCCAAGCTGCCAGAGATAGAGCCAGTATCCCATCGCCACGCCGACGCCGCGGCGATAGCGGCCGGACTGCGGCTCGGAGCCGGCCCGCCGGCGCCACGTTTCGAGCCCGGCGGCCCAATCGTAGAGGCGCTGCCGATCGGGATTGGGGTCCCAGCGCTTGCGCAACTGGATGGGATCGGTCTTGAGCCTGAGCGCCGCCTCGTCGATCGCCTGCTCGAGCGCGAAGGCGAGGGGCGGGCCGCCCGGGCCGCGGAATGCGCATCCCGGCGGCAGGTTGCTGACGACATCGTAATCGATGAGCTCCTTGGCGTCGGCCCGGTAGATGAGACGGGCGAGCCCGGCGATGGTCGAATTCACCGCCACGCCGGCGTCGGAATGGGCGGTCAGCGACAGCGCCTTGAGAGCGCCGTCGCGCCCCGGCAGAATCGCAACCTTGACCTCGGCCGCGGGCCGATAGCCCGCGACCGACAGTTCTTCATGCCGGTCGAATGCAACCCTGACCGGCGCATTGGCGGCTCTCGCGAGCTTGGCCGCGATCACGCTCTCGACGCCAAGCCCGTTCTTCGAGCCGAAACCGCCGCCGATGTGTTCAGCGACGACCCGAACCTTGGTCGGATCGAGCTTGAAACGCTTGGCGATCTTGGTTCTGAGCTCGGCGACGGACTGGGTCGAGGCGTGGATGGTCAGCTCATCGCCGTCGAACCTCGCAATCGCCGCGTGCGGCTCGAGGCAGGTGTGCTGCTGGATCCCGGTCCGGAATGTTCCCTCGAACAGGAGCGGATCGCCTCCCGCCTTGGCGCTCGCGATCGAGCCGCGCGCCGACTTTTTCTTGAGCGAGAATGCGGCGGTCGGCCCGCGGACATTACCGGACCAAGACGCCGGCGCGGCGCCGCCTTCGCCTGCGTTGTACCTCTGCCCCTTGCCCTTGGGAAAGAGGATCGGCGCTTCGGCTTTGCTCGCGGCCTCCGGCCCAATGACGCTTGGCAGGATCTCGTAGTCGACCCCGATCGCGGCCAGTGCGGCGAGCGCGCTTCTGCGATCGGCTGCGGCGACGGCGGCGACCGGTTCGCCGACGAACTGGATCATCCGGTCGTCGTCGAGCAGGGAAATAGCCGCGCCTACTCCAGGCAAAGCACGCGCCGGCTCGAGATCGATAGCCGTGACTCGGGCGCGGGCGTGCGGCGAGCGCAGGACCACGCCTTCGAGCTGCCCCTCGTGGCGAATATCGACAGTGTAGATCGCCGCGCCGGTCACCTTCTGGCGCGCTTCGACGCGCGGCGAGCGCTCGGCGTCGCTGTCGTACTTGCCGCTGCAGGCGTCGGCGACGGCGCGAAAGATGTTGTCATAGGCGCCGCAGCGGCAGAGGTGGCCGGAGAGCGCGCGGGCGATGTCCTCGCGCGCCGGAGTCGCGGCGCCGCGAGCGGCGCGCCACGCGTCGTGGAAGGCGCTCGCTTCGACGATGAACCCGGGAGTGCAGAACCCGCATTGCAGCGCGTCGAGGGCCATGAAGGCGCGCTGCACCGCGTGGAGTTTGCCGGCGCCGACGCCCTCGACGGTGGTCACGTTCTTGCCCGCGGCCGCTTTCGCCGGCAGGAGGCAGCTCGCGACCGGAACCCCGTCGAGGAGGACCGTGCAGGCGCCGCAGACGCCGGCGCCGCAGACGAGCTTGGTTCCGGTCAGGCGCAAGCCATCGCGCAGAACGTCGACCAGCAGAGCCTCCGGGTCGTCGGGTAGGGTCGCTTCGCGGCCGTTGATGAGAGCGCTGGTCATCGCTGTCTCCTTGGGAGATTTTCGGGCGCCGAGGCGATCGCTCCGGCGACCATCAGGCGAACGGATCGTTCGAGGTCGTCGAGCGCGCTTGCGTCGGCCTTTTTGAGATCGAGTCCGTGCGCCGCAAGCTCGACGGAGCGCGCCAATCCGACCGGCGTCACGCCGTCGCGCAAGGCGACCTTGCCGGCGGCGCGCGCGCGCTCGATCGCGTCGGCGACCAGGCTCAATTTGCGGTCGATGAAGCTCTGTTGGAGGTCTCTAGTCTGGCGCTGCTGCTCCGACAGGAGCTCCTCGAGCTGGGCGGAGCCCTTGATCCGATCGAAGAGATAGCGAAACCGCGCTTCGAGCTGCGCAGCCAGAATGTCGGCCAGCCCCTTGCCGGCCTCTTCCTGCCGCGACGCCCGCAGCCCGCTCGGCCTCGAATGCGCCTTCGTACACGGCCTCGACGACGGCGCGAAACAGCGCCTCCTTCGAGTCGAAGTGATGATAGAGCGCCTGCCGGGTCAGCCCGGATTCTTGTGCGACAAGCTCCATCGAGGTGAGCCTGAAGCCGTAGCGGCCGAAGACCTTGGCCGCGGAATCGAGGATGCGTTCCCTGGATGCCATTTGACATTGTTGACACATATTGCAGAAATGTCAAATCAGGGTTGCGCCGTTTCCCGCTGCGCGTGGCTCTTGCGCATTCGCACAGCGTGATGACAATCGACGCGAAGCGCCAATACATGCGGGGCTCGCGCAATGGGCGGTGAAGCGGCCGGGTTGATGGGCGTCTGGCTCTTGCGCTCAGCGTATCTTCAGCGCGTCGACACCGGCGAGAAGATCATTCAATACGGCCAAAATCCGCGCGGCGTCCTCATTCTGCACGAGGGCGGCCGGATGGCGGCAATCATCACGCCGTCGCATCAATCCGGCGACGCGCCGCCGCCGACGGCGAAAGCTTCTCGCCTATTCCGGCCGCTACCGGCTCGAGCCCCCAAACCGCTTCGTCACCGACGTCGACATCGCCTGGCTTCCAAGCTGGGTCGGAACGCCTCGGGGCCGCAACTTCTCGCTTCGTGACGGCGCTCTGGATATCGTCAGCGACGCGGCTCCGGTCGAGTTCCTCGACGGCGCGATGGCGATCGGCGTGCTTACCTGGGTGCGCGAGGATCGGGCGGCGGCGGAGGACGCCGCCCACGCCTGACGTCAGCCGGGCGGCCCATGGCGCGCCGCAAGCAGAGCCTCAAGCGCCTCCGGCGCGTCCACGGGGAGGCTACACGTCTGGCCCTGACAGAGCATCGCGATTGGCCCGGCGGCGCGCGGCAGGTCGGCGCGCGGCGGGCCTTCCGGCCAAAGTCGCCGGTCGAGCCGCAGCACGGCCAGCGACGGATCGGGCGCGCTGAGCGCGACCTGCGCGAGCGCCAGGGCGCGCGAATCGTCGAGCGGCCCGTCAATCACGATCGAGCCGCCACGCTCGAGCATATCGGCGCTCATCAGCGTGAGCGGGCTGCCGCCGAGCCCCTCGGGCGCGCCGGAAACCGAGCGAATGAGGTTTTCCGCCGCCTCGCGCCAGCGCGGCTCGTCGGTCAGATGCCAGAGGCTGGACGAAGACCTCGGCGAGGAGGCCGACGCCCGACGGCGTCGCGCCGTCATGCGCCTGGCGCGGGCGCGCGCCCGGCACGTCGGCGGCGTCCCTGGCGGTGAGGTAGATCCCGCCTGCGCCGTCGCCGAACAGGTCCAAAGCCTCGGCCGCGAGCGTTCGGGCGGCGTCGAGGTCGCGAGGCTCGCCGCTCGCCTCGAACAGCGCGAGCGCGGCGCGCGCCATCGACGCATAATCGTCGACAAGCGCGCGGGCGCCGAGATGACCCTCACGCCAGGCGTGCAGGAGCCGCCCGTCGGGGCCGCGCATGACCGTCATGACGAAATCGAAGGCCCAGCGGGCCGTCGCAAGCCAGTCCGGCTCGCGGAAGACTGCGCTCGCGCGCGCCAGCGCGGCGATGGCGAGGCCGTTCCAGTCCGCCAGCACCTTGTCGTCGCGGCCGGGCTTGGGGCGCGCGTCGCGGACGGCGAACAGTTTCGCTCGCGAGGCGGCGAGCTCAGCCTCCTGGTCGGGCGAGCCGAGCGGAACGACGCGGCGCAGCACCGTCCGGCCCTCCCAATTGCCTCCGCGCGTGACGTCGTAGGCGGCCTTGAAGCGAACCGCGGCGTCGCCTAGCGCGGCGTCGACCTCGTCCTCCCGCCAGACATAGAAGAGCCCCTCCTCGCCGTCCTGGTCGGCGTCGAGGGAAGCGGCGAAAGCGTCGCCGACCCGCATCTCGCGCATGAGCCAGCCGACCGTCTCATGGGCGCGCTCGGCGAATGTCGGGTCGGGCCACAAAGAGTGGACGCAGAGCCAGCAATTCGAGGATTTGCGCGTTGTCGTAGAGCATCTTCTCGAAATGCGGCACGAGCCATTCTGCGTCGGTGGAATAGCGGGCGTAGCCGCCGCCGAGATGGTCGTAAATGCCGCCCGCATTCATCGCCTCGAGCATGTCGCGAACGGCCTCGCCGAAGGCCGGCTCGCGGCGGCGGAACATCTCGTTCCAGAAGAAGCGGAAGATTGGCGCGTTGGGGAATTTGGGCGCGCCGCGGAGGCCGCCATGCTCGGGGTCGACGGCGCTCAAAAGCGCATCGCCGATGCGGGTCAGATCCTGGGGCGTCACTCCCGGACCGGCGCTTAAAGTTGACAGCTTCGTGAGATGGTCGGCGAGGGTAAGGCCGCGCCGCTCCATCTCGTCGCGGCGCGTGCGCCACGCCGCGTCGACCGATTCGAGCACCTGCCGGAACGAGGGGCGGCCCCAGCGCGGCTCGGGCGGCCAGTAGGTGCCGCCCAGCATCGGCTGGCCATCGGGAGACAAGAACATGGTCAGCGGCCAACCGCCCTGCTGGCCGAGTGCATGGAGAGCGGTCATGTAGATGTGGTCGATGTCCGGCCGCTCCTCGCGGTCGACTTTAATGTTGACGAACAACTCATTCATCAGTCGAGATGTTTCGGCGTTCTCGAACGACTCGTGCGCCATCACATGGCACCAATGGCAGGCGGCGTAGCCGATCGAGAGCAGAATTGGACAGTCCCGGCGCTTGGCCTCCGCCAGGGCGGCGGCGCCCCACGGGCGCCAATGCACCGGATTATGGGCGTGCTGCAGGAGATAGGGCGACGTCTCGTCCGGCGAGGAGATTGCGGCCGGCCTCCATTTGAAACCCTCCGCCTCGCCCCTCAAGCCGCCAGAGCGGCCTTCAGCATAGCCTTGAACCGGCCCGAGTCGAGGGTCCAGAGGATGTCGGCGCCTTCGTGCTCGCCCGCGGCCGCGCGCCAGACCCCGGCGTTGTTGGCGTCGGCGCTGACGTTGAGCCGGTCGACGACGGTCATCCCACGAGTGAGCTCGCTCATCGTTTCGATCGCCACCCGGTGACGCGACCATGAGAGGCCAATCGTGCGGTCGAGCGCCACCGCCATCGCAGTCGGGTCGGCGAGCGAGAGGCCAAGCTCGCCGGTCTGGACGCGATAGGCCTCGCGGGCGCGGCTGTTTGTTTCAATGGCGAATTTCGCCTTCGCCGTGCCGAGCGCCTCGATCGAGGCGATTTCGTCGTCGCTCAGCACCGATGGGCCGCGCGAGACGTGCCAGCCGACCATCTCGATCGGGAGCTTCGAGCGGAAGACGGCGCGCGCCGCCTCCGGATCGACCCAGATGTTGTATTCCGCCGCCGGGGTGACATTGCCCTCGCAGCACGGCGCGCCGCCCATGATCACGCAGCGGCCGATCCTGCCCGCAAGTTCGGGCTCGCGCTCGAGCGCCAGCGCGATATTCGTCAAGGGCCCGAGCGTCACCAGGGTGAGGCCGGGTTCGGCCCGCGCGAGGCGCAGGATCGCATCGACGCCATGCTCGCGCTCGGGCTTGCGCTTCGGCGCCGGGTAGCCGCGATCGCCAAGGCCGTCCTTGCCATGAAACCAATGCGCGTGCTCATGCGCGCGGGTCAGCGGACGATCGGCCCCGGCGAAGACGGGGATGTCGGAATTGCAGATCTCGGCGGTCAGAAGACGCGTTCGAGGTCGCCTGTTCGAGCCCGACGTTGCCGGCGACAGTCGTCAGCCCCAGCACTCGCACGCCCGGGTCGGCCAGCGCCATCATGATCGCGACCGCGTCGTCGGAGGCGGTGTCGGTGTCGATCAGGAAATTGCGCATATTTCGGAAGTCTCTCGGGAACGCTCAATCAGGCGGCGCGTCGTCAACCAAGAAGGCTGGCAAACACAGTCCGGGTGACATGAACTTCACTCGCCCAATAGCCGCCGAGCTTCGGAATCGAGTCGGCGATGTCGGCGACGCGCCGGTCGTAGAAGATGTGGCGATCAGGAGCGGGCAACTCGGCCGGACGCGGAAATTCTGCGAGGGGACGAAAGCAGGGTCAAACCGGGCGCAAGGCGCAGGAAGCCGATGACGGGGTTGCCGCATTTCGCGCATGTCCCGCGCCTCGACGCAGGCGGCGGACGATAGCGGCGAAACTCGATGGGCTGGTTGGCCGCCAGAGCAATCGCCTCGGCCCAGAAATACGTGACGTCGGCGTAAGGCTTCCGGTAGACCTTCTGGCATATCGTGCAGTGGCAGAAAAAGCGGCCGATCGGGTCGCCGTTGACGGTGAAGCGCGAAGCGCCGCAGCGGCAGGCGCAATCTTGTTTGATAGTAGTCACACCGTCGCCCTCAGCCGCGCAAAGCCCCGGTCGAGGTCCGCTTTCAAATCCTCGATGTCCTCGAGGCCGACGCTGAAACGAACCGTTGGCCCGCCGGGCGCAAAGCGGGTCGCGGTGCGACGGGACGTGCAGTCGAACGGAACGGCGAGGCTTTCAAATCCGGCCCATGAATAGCCGAGGCCGAACAGCTCGAGGCCGTCGAGCAACGCGGCGACCGCCGCGTCCGAGACAGGCTTCAGCACGACCGAAAAGAGGCCCGAAGAGCCGGAGAAGTCGCGCTTCCACAAGCGATGGTCCGGATGATCGGGCAGGGCGGGGTGGATGACGCGCAAGACTTCGGGCCGCGCGCTGAGCCATGTGGCCAGCGCCAGTCCCTGCCGTTCGGCCTCGCGGAGTCGCAAATCCATCGTGCGCAAGCCGCGCAACGCGAGGAACATGTCCTCGGGGCCAGCCGGAATGCCCAGCGTTTCGGTGCTTCGGCGCAGCCGCTCGAACCAGTCCGCGTTGGCGGAGACGAGACCCAGCAGCAGGTCGGAGTGCCCGGAGAGATATTTGGTCCCCGCCTCGATCGCGATATCGACCCCATGCTCGTGCGGCGAGAAGAAGAGCGGCGTCGCCCATGTGTTGTCCAGAATCAGGCAAGCGCCGCGAGCGTGCGCCGCTGCGGCGATGGCGGGGATGTCCTGGACCTCGAATGTCTCCGAGCCCGGCGACTCGGCGAAGATCGTCGTGGTGTTCGGGCGCATCAGCGCTTCAATCCCCGCGCCGACACGAGGGTCGTAATACTCGGTCTCGATCCCCAGGCGCTTCAGCGTCGTATTGGCGAGGAAGCGGGAGGGCCCATAAACGGCGTCGCTCATGAGCAGGTGATCGCCGGCGCTGAGCGTCGCCATCAGTGCTGACGTGATCGCGGCGATGCCGGACGGAACGAGCATGGTTCCCGCAGCGCGGGTGAGATCGGTCCAGGCCGACGCGAGAGCCTGCATGGTCGGCGAGCCGCGCCGGCCATAGGTGAAGCGCTGCGCGCCCTTCTTCAGTGTTTCGACGTCCGGATAGAGCACGGTCGAGCCGCGGAATGGCGGCACATTGACGAAGCCGTGCGATAGCTCGCTGTCCCGGCCGAGAGCGACAAGGCGCGAGCGGCGCCTTAAGGATGCGCGCGTTTCATCGGTAAGCTTGGCCATGGCGGGCAAGTGCTCTCAGCGGCGTCGTTTTCGCCGGTTGCCTAGCATGGTTCGGCCGCCCATGGCAGCCGATTGACTTCAATCGGCCGCGCCCACAATGAGGACGGCTCCAGCCGTCTCGGACGGGGGAGCCCGGATCGTTTCGCGTCAATGAGGAGATTCACATGCGATCGCTTGTTGCTTGGCTCGCCGGGGCGGCGCTCGGCGCCGCGGCCGCTCTTTCCGCCAACGCGGGCACGCTCGACCAGGTCAAGTCCCGCGGCCAATTGATCTGCGGCGCCAATCCGGGCCTCGCCGGTTTCGGCTTGCCGGACGACCAGGGGGTCTACAAGGGCCTCGACGTCGACGAGTGCCGGGCCATCGCCGCGGCGATCTTCGACGATCCGACCAAGGTCAAGTTCCTGCCGATCAACGCCAAGGACAGGCCGACGATCCTGGCCTCGGGCGAGATCGACGTTCTCATCCGCAACACCACCTGGACGCTGTCGCGCCAGACCGGCGGCATGTTCTTCACCGGCGTCAACTATTACGACGGGCAGGGGTTCATGGTGCGCAAGAAGCTCGGCGATCGATTCGGCGCTCAAACTCGACGGCGCCTCGGTCTGCGTCCAGCAAGGGACGACGACCGAGCTCAACCTCGCCGACTATTTCCGCGCCAACAACATGAAACTGGAAGCGGTCGTTTTCGCGACCGACGACGAGGCGACCAAGGCCTACGATACCGGCCGCTGCGACGCCTATACGACCGACGCTTCCGGCCTCTATTCCGAACGGCTCAAGATGTCGATTCCCGACGACCATATCGTGCTGCCCGAGATCATCTCCAAGGAGCCGCTCGGCCCCTCGGTGCGCAAGGACGACATCCAGTGGTTCCAGATCGTGCAATGGACGCATTACGCGCTCATCACCGCCGAGGAGCTCGGCGTGACCCAGGCCAACGTCGACGAGAAGCTCAAATCCGATAACCCGGCGATCCGCCGCCTGCTCGGCGTCGAGGGCGATTTCGGCAAGGGGCTCGGCCTCACCAACGATTGGGCCTATCGCATCATCAAGCACGTCGGCAATTACGGCGAATTGTTCGAGCGCAACGTGGGCCAGGGCTCGCCGATCAAGATCCGCCGCGGCTTGAATGCGCTCTGGAACCAGGGCGGCCTGCAATACGCCCCGCCGATCAGGTGAGGCCGGGCGGGACCGAGTTTCCCAGTCACCGCGCTGCGGCTCTGCCGTCAGCCCGCATCGGCCAATTCCAGACCAAAAATCTCCTTCTCCTCCCTCACGCCGCGCAACGCGTGGCGGCCGAGCGGGACGAGGCGGCTGTCGGCGCCAGTGATTGCGGCGACGAATTCGGCCGAGACGAGAACCGGCCGGCCTAGCGGTTCGCACAATGCCTCGATGCGCGAGACCTCGTTGACCGCCGGGCCGATGACGGTGAAGTCGAGCCGGTCGGTTGCGCCGACATTGCCGTACAGCACCTCGCCGAGATGGAGGGCGAGATCCACCGAGGCGACCGGGAGCCCGGCCGCCTCGCGCGCCTTGTTGACAACGTCGATGTTGCGCATCGCCTCGATTGCGGCGTCGAGTGCGCGCCGGCAGGTCTCCGCCCGGTCCGCTTCTTCGAAGGAGAAGGTGGCGAGCATGGCGTCGCCGATGAACTTGAGCACCTGGCCGCCGCGCGGGCGAAGCGAGGCGGTCAGCGCCTCGAACACCTCATTGAGCAGTTCGACGACGACTGGACCGGACGCCGAATCGCTGATCGGGGTGAAGCCGCGAATGTCGGCATACCAGATCACGGCGCGCAGCTTGTCGACCGAACCGCGCATGATCGAGCCGGCGTGGACGCGCCGCCCGGCGTCCTCGCCGAGATAGGTCCCGAGAAGTCCCGAGGCGATGACGTGGCCCGCGTGCGACTTCATCGCCAGCGAGAGCCCGGGCAGCGTCGCCTGCATGACGGTCGTATCGTCGTCGCTGAAGCCGCCTCTCCGGTCGCTCACGAACGAATAGATGATGCCGGTTCCCTGCGAGCGATCACCGTCCTTGCCGAAGGCGAAGAGGTAGGCGACGTAGTCCGTTGCGCCGGCAGAAAAAAAATCTACCAGAATCGGGAAGTCACGCTGGTCGTCCTGTTCGAGGCGCCGGCGCATGGACGGATTTCCCTCTCCGCCTTGGGCTCTGACGATGAGGTGATTGAAAGGGCTGCCGAGAAAATCCGCCTCTTCGAGACTGCCGTGGACATAATTCTCAGGCTCGATGGCGTTGAGGTCGCGACGCCATGTGTAGCCGTAGCCGCTCCATTGCGGATGCAGTGTCTCCATCGCCGTGTGCGCCCGCCATAACTGCGTTCCGTCGACGACCAGCCGCTGGCAATAGCCGTCGAACAGATCGTGGGCGTCGGCGCCGCGCAATCCTTCGCGCACCGCCCACATGTGGGTCCCGATGATGCGATGGCCGAGCGCATCGTCGAACGTCGAGATCTGGAGCCGGGCGATCGCTTCGGCGGTGTCATCGAGGGGCATGGGAGACTTTCGTTCCTGACGCTTAAGCGCGCAAGCCGATAACTGCCGCCAGAGTCCGCCGGACATTCCGTTGGATTGGACGTCGACAAGTTCGTGCCGCTTAGGGCCTTGGCTCGAACTTCGGCACGACGAAGACCTGGCCGGGATAGATGAGATTGGGGTTGTGGATTTGCGACTTGTTTGCTTCGTAGATCACCGGGTAGCGGGTCGGATCGCCGTAATAGTTTTGGCTGAGCGCCCATAACGTGTGGCCGGTTACGACCCGCGCGGTCTGGACCGTGTCGATAACCACGTCGGCGGACGGCGCCTGCGGTTGTCCCGCGCTTGCGGCGGCGACGGGCGCGGCGGTCGCCGGCGCGGGCGCCCCGACGGAGGCTGGCGGCGCAGGATAGTCGAACGGCGTATTGGCGCTCGCCGCCACCGACGCATCGCCCGGGCTGATCTCTTCGGCGCGCATCACGTAGCCGCCAGGCGCCATGCCGTGCTTGATTGTCAGCGACCAGCGGCCGTCCGATCCAGTCTTCGCGTCGGCGACATCGGCGCCGTTGAGGTACAGGCGCACGGTCGCGTTTGGCCCGGCCGAGCCTTTGGCGACGAGACCGCCCGCAGCGTCCGCTTCAACCGATTGGATGGCGACGCGCGAGGCTGGCGTTGGCGTCGGCGTCGCGATGGTCCGCATCGCCAGCGCGGGCTGTGCGGCCGCGGGCGAAGGCGGGGAGGGCGCGGCCGCCGCCGTGGCGGCCTTCGCTTCCTGTTGGGGAACCGAGATGGCGACCACGTTGGAGGTTTCCGTCTCCGCCTTGCCCTCGCCCGCGGCCAACGAGAGACTGTGTTCGCCTGGGGCGAAGGCGGGCGGGATGATGACAAATTGGCCCGAGTTCGTCGGCCGTGGACTCGGCGACCGTCTTGCCGGCGTCGCGCAGTTCGACCTTGGCGTTCGGCGCGGCGCGGCCGGCGATGACCGCTTCGCCCGTTGGCTCGACGCTCACCACGTCGAAGGCCGGCTTGAGCGGCGCGGCGCCTGCCTCGATCGCGGCCTGACTGGCAGGCGACGAGGCCTTTGCGGCCGGCGCGGCGGCCTCGTCAGCGGGCGCAGCCGGAGGAACGCTCGGCGGTTGCGGCTCGGGGGCGTTAGCCCTGACCTGGGTCGCGGCAGGGCTCGGCCAGAGGAAGCTCGGATGGGTCCAGAGCAGCGCGCCTGCCACCGCCCCTGCGGCCACAACCGTCGACGCCGCGGCTCCTCCGACCCAAATCACCGTGCTTCGCGACAGCATGTTCGCTCGCTTTCGCGAAGGCTTATACCGCGAAAGCGATCGCCGCGACAAATGCGTGTCACTCTTCCTTCATGGAGATATCGGCGCATCCACGCAGAATCGCGCTCACGATAGGGCGATGTGCGTTTCTTCGGACGCCGCGTCGCGGCTGACGGGGGCCTCGGCCCGGCGAGCGGGCTGGGGCGCCTCGGTGAGCGCGTAAAGCGAAAGGTCCGCGCCCTTGCCGCGCAGCCTGAGGTCGCCAAGCGAGCGTTTCGCGACGCCGGGCGGTAGCTCGAGGCGATCGATCAGATCGGCCGAGGCGAGAACGCGATCGCCGGTCTGGCGGCAGAGATCCTGGATGCGGGCCGCGGTGTTGACGGTGTCGCCGAGGAAAACGATCTCCTTCTTCACCGACCCCATCTCGCCGGTCACCACCGGACCGCAATGAAGCCCGGCGCGGACATTGATCGCGGCGCCGAATTCGCGGCGGTATTCGGGCGCCGCTCGCGCCAGCCGGTCGATGGCCGCGAAACAGGCCACGACGCAGCGGGCCTTGCTGATTCCATCTTTCAGCCTCCAGGTCGCGATCAATTCATCGCCGACATAGGTGTGAATCTCGCCGCGTGCGGCGACGATCGGCTGGGTGAGATCGCGGACGAAGCGGTTGACCAGGCGGTGGAAGGCGAGCGGGCCGAGGCGCTCGGCCAATCCCGTCGAGCCCTCCATATCGAGGAAGAGGAACACCCTCGATTCGAGCCGTGGCGCATAATAGCGGCCGATGATGAAGTTGATGAGCACGTTCTGCCCGAGCAAGGTGTTCACGTCGAGAATGAAGACGAACACGAACGAGGCGGCGAGCGAGAACAGCACGTCCCTGCTTTCAATGCCGCGCTCGCCCGGCGATGGAAAGAGGCGCCCCCAAGCTTGAGCGCAAACAGGATGACCGCGAGATAGATGAGAGTCTCTGACCGCCACATGGACCGGAAACGGGGCGCGACGAAGCGGCGCCCCGAGTTCGCCGCTGAGAACCAGGCTCTCGAGGGTGCTCAAAACGCCAGCGGTGACCGCGCCGCTAAGGACGCCCCGGGGAACGCCATAAAGGGCCAACGCAGGGGCGCCGCTTTCAATGACGTGCGTCTGCGAATAGACCCCGCCCACTGCCGCCCCGACCACGGTGGCCCAGAAAATGATCCGGAACGGGCCTGACGCGCGGGGAAGAGGCATCGGCGTAGACTCGACCTGCTGTGCGTATGCCGCAGTCTAGCAGACATTCCCGGGGCTCGCTCGGTCAGGGAACGATCAACCCGCGTCCCGGCGATCGCGAGCGCGTGGGTTCATATTCGGCATGACTAGGCCTGATAGACGTCTGCGATTGCTCGGCGTTTCCGAGGATCGGTGGGCCTAGCCCACGACGTCAAACATTCGTGATGATTGCGAGAATGCAGGAAACCATCTAGGTCTCAGGGCCCTGGCCGGGATCCGCCGCACTAGCGCCGAGGGCCATCCGCACAAGATGAGAACTGGTGCGAGCCCGCAATTTGTGCATAACGGCCGCCCGATGGTGCTCCGTGGTTCGCGCGGTAATTCCCAATCGGCTCGCAATAAGCTTCGTCGGCAGACCCTCGACCATCAAAGCGAAAACTTCTGCTCGCGGTCAGTGAGCAACGCGCGCCGGCTCGCGAACTCCTGGACTTGGGTTTGGCGTTCGCGGACCTCTCCGGTTCTGGCCAACGCCTCCTTGACCGTGAGCAGCAGCGCCTCTGGGTCGAGCGGCTTCTCAACGAAGTGAAATGCGCCGCTTTTCATCGCGCAAACCGCGGTCGGCACGTCAGCGTGTCCGGTTATCACAATGACCGCAGCGTCGCCGGCCGCAGCCGCAATTCGCTTGAGCAGGTCCATGCCGCTCAGGCCAGGAAGCTTGTAGTCGATAATAACGCACGTGGACTCGTCGAGCGGCACGGACGTGAGATAGTCTTCCGCTGAGGCAAACGTCCGCCACGCGATCTGGGCGGTCGACAAAAGAAGGGTCAGCGACTCGCGCACTGCGGCGTCGTCTTCGACGATATCGACCTGGCCTCTATACGGCGTCGCCTCTAGGTCCATCGCATAATCCAGCCCTTAGCCATCTAGACCACCCGGCGAAATGCCGGTCCATTGCGCCCGCTTGCGCGGCCGCGGCCCACACCAACCGTATTGGCGCACCGCGCAATCGCGAGCGGCCCCTTTGTCGAGCGTGGCGGTGCAGAGTTTTCGGACCCCTTTAATATACAAAGAGGATAAGGGCAACCCTTAGAGTTGCCGCGTCGGACATCGATTCGCTCCCGAGGATTTTGTAGGCTCAGCCTTGGCGTGTACAGAGTCGCGCCACACACGAAAATGGCGGCAACTACCTATGTATCATGGTGTTGGCCGACAGCGGGGGCAGCCGCCCGCACGAAATGAAAAATGCGGGCTGCATCTTATGCATGACGGGTGCCCCATGGCGCGCCGATTAGCGGCCAAGGCTTTGCTGGCAGACCCGTGAGCGCGAAGATTTCAAGCTCGCGTTGGGTGAGGAACTTCCAACGTCCGTGAGCCGGTGGACAGGGGTCTGGCGACCACGGATCTTTCCGGTCTCGCCAGCGCCTTTTCAACCGTGAGCAGCAGCGCCTCGGGGTCGAGCGGCTTCCCGACAAACTGGAAAGCCCCGCATTTCATCGCCGAAACCGCGGTCCGCATGTCGGCTTGTGCGGTTATGAGGATGACTGCCGCGTCGCCGGCCGCAGTCGCGATTTGCTTGAGCAAGTCCAGGCCGCTCAGGCCGGGAAGTTGCTTGTCGAGAATGACACAACCGGACTCGCCGAGCGACACGGACGCCAGATATTCTTCCGCGGAGGCAAACTTTCTCGACGCGATCTGGGCGGTCGCGAGAAGGAAGGCCAACGACTCCCGGACACAGGCTTCGTCATCGACGATATCGACTTGGCGTATGCGCGGCATCCCGGTCAGGTCCGTTGACGTTGAGGTCGCGACCACAAAACCTCCGCCGCTGCGGCGCGAAGCGCCTAATGCGTTCGCTGCGGTTCCATCTCGGCCGTGCCCGAAGCATCCACTACCGGCTCCGGGCGCCGCAGCAACCAGCGAGATAAGCGATATTTTTTGCTCGCTCGTTTATGTCCGACGCCAGCCCCCGGCGACAATCAAAATCGTATCGTCCTCTGATTGCTTTGCGGCAACTAGCACAAATGTGGAGGCAAATACCTAGGTGTATAAACCTAGTTGCGGAGCAAGGCGGGCTGGTCGAGCGGGACGAATGCGAAATAGGCGTCGCCAACGTCAAATGTCTCTTCCATATTGATCTCTGCCGTCCGGGCAAAATTCTGGGAAACTGGCTTGGGTCATGGGCGATGGTCGCCGTCTAGGCGGCATCGCCGTCAGGCCCATTGATGTTGAGCTCGACCGTGAATCGCGTCCCCTCCGATCCGATGGGTTTTGCCAGCCAATGCGGCCGCCGTGCTGCGTCACGATCTGACGACTGAGAGTGAGTCCAAGCCCCATGCCTCGGGGTTTGGATGTTTTATAGGGCTCGAACAGGCTCTCCGCTATCTCCGGCGCCACTCCGGGGCCGTTGTCGTCGACCTGGACGATCGCCCAATCGTCGCGTCCACTCACGCGGATGACGACGCGTCCGCGTGCGTCCCCGCGATCAGCGGCGGCATCGACCGCATTGCCGACAATGTTGTTGAGGACCTGCTCGATCCCGATTGCATCAGCCTTCACCAGGGGGATCGGATCAACGCTCTCGACGGCGATATCGACGTTGCGCGCGTTCGCGCCTTCTATACACAGCGCCCGAATCTTCACGGCTGTCTCAAAGAGATTCAGCAGACGCGGCTTCGTCCTGCCAAATGAGACGATGTCACGGATGTGCTCAAGCACCTGGCGCGTTCGCTGCGCCTCCGCCTCGGCCTTGCGCAAAGCGTCGATCGCTGACTCTGAGCCTGCGCCGGATTGCAGCATCCGGCGCGCCGCAAGCACGTACATTGCGACCGTCGACAAGGGCTGGCTCAGTTCGTGAGCGAGCAGCATGCCCATCGCGCCGGCGGTTGCGTGCGCCGAGGCGCGCACAAGTTCCTCCTGCTGCTCGCGGAGCCGTTTATTGGCGCGCTCGCGCTCGCTGACCGCGGCGCCGAGAACAAGCCCGGTTATGGCAAGCACGAGCATCAGAATCTGGAACTGCTCAAAATCGGCGTCGGGGAATCCGATGTGCGCAATCGTCATAAAAAATGCGGTCTGGGTCGCGAGGAGGGCGATCGCCGCCCCAGTATAAGCTGTTCGCATGGCCATCGAAATGATCGGCAAGAACAGCAGATAGAACAAATGGTACGGATGAGCGCTGGTCGCGCTGCGCGTGAGAAGCGCAAACACCAGGCACGAACTGACTAAGAAGAAGGACCAGTCGAGGGATTCTTGCCGGCTCCAACTCCAACGGGGTTTGGACCAGAGCGTGCAAACCGCTATCGTCGCCGAAAGAATTGCAATGATGCCAACGGCGTCGCCGATCCAGAAATAGCTCACCGCGTCAGCCAACCGATCCGCGGCCAGCGAACCAGCGAGATAGAGGACTCCGCAATAGATTAACGCGCAAAGGAAGGCGCCAACCGGCACCGACGTCAGCATGATGAGGAGGTTGTGCAGATCGCTCCGTTTCAGGCTGAACTTGAGGACATGGCGCAATGTGAGGGCGAAGCCAGCGTAGCCAAGCGTCAAGAAAAATTCAGACAAAACAGTGACGTAGAGACTATGCTGAACGTGGGAGATCGCGACGTCGGACAGCACCTCGCCGGCAAGGACGAAGGGGACGAATGTCGCTCCCTCCATCAGCAGCAAAACCGACAGCCCGTCGTCCGGGCTCCACAGCGTGATGCCGAGTGATCCGAATTGATACCGCGCTGTTATGAGATTCAGGAAAAGAAAGGGGCCGAGAAACCCGATCCCGATCAGCCAGAACCGCGGATTGAGGGGGCTCGCCGCGCCCTCTGTCAACACGGATCGCGGCGCCTGCTCTCGGAGGTTCATCGTCTGTCTCGAGGCTCTGCCCTGGCGAGGCGTATCCGAGGGTTTGATCCAGGGTGTCCAGCCTGTACCGAATTGTTCGGATCGCTCGGCGGCAATATCATCGCCCACCGCGGCGATGGTTTCCAGCCTTCGAGCGCCGGCGCGTCTTGCTTCGATTCAACGTGCGCCGAGCTAGGCGTCAAGGGGCGATCAAGCACATCCGGTCGCCGCTACCGTTCCGCTTGGATGCCGTGCTTCTCCCTCTCGAATTCGTCGACGACCTGCATCGCCCGGCGGACCGGCCTCTTGCTGTTCGTCCTCAGGCCCGGAACAGATCGCGCTCGATGCCTGCCGCCGCGAAAACATAGTCGCGACTCGCATCCAATTCGGCCCTGAGCTTCGGGATGTCGTAGCCGACGATCCCGCCGCGCCATTTCTTGATCTGCCCGGCGCACAGCACCGTCGACACGTTGGAGCGCTCCATGAGGGTGACGACCGCGCCCGGCGCGTGATTGAGCGGCGTGACGTTAAGCGCTGTCGCGTCGAGCAGGATGATGTCGGCGTCCTTGCCCGGGGTCAGCGAGCCGGTCTTGGTCTCGATCTTGAGACCCCTTGCTCCCCCCATCGTCGCGAGGCGGAGCGCGTCCCAGACAGACATGAGCTTCGGATACTCCTTGCCCTGCAACGCAAGCTCGTTGGCGAACATGCGCTGAAGCGTCATCACGCCGCGCATCTGGGTGAACATGTCGGCGGTCATTGTGCACTCGACATCGGTCGATAGCGACAGGCTCATCCCAAGGTCGAGGGCCTTCTGGATCGGCGGCGTCCCGTGCCGCATCTGCATTTCGATCGGCACGGCGAGGGTGACATGCGCGCCAGCGTCGGCCGCCGCTTTCCAGCCGATCTCGCTCATGCCGGTCATGTGGATGAAAAAGCAATCCGCGCCGAATTTCCCGGCCTTGGCGAGTTCGTCGAAGGTCGGCTGCATTCCGAAGGTGCCGACGACATGCAAGGCGATCGGCAGGTCCAGATCGCGACCGGCTTTCCACGCCGCCTCGTAGCCCGGCAAGTAGATCTCGCCGCCCATGAACATGCTGAGCGCCTGGTCGGATGAAGAAAAGTGCTGCTCGCGGATGCGCTTGGCGTCGCCGGGATATTTCGCCTTCTCGCCCCATCCCTCGAAATAGCCGAACACCGCGCGCCGGCCAGCGGCTCGCAAGCCCTCGATCGCAGCGTCGGAATGCTCCGGCGAATGATGGATCTGGCTGATGTCCATGACCGCGGTGACGCCGGCGTCGATCTGCGCGATGCCGGCGAAAAGCTCGTTGATATAGACGTCCTGTGGGCGATAGCCCATTGAGAGCTTCTGAAGAATCAGATTCATAATAATTGTGCGCGCTTTCGGGCCGCCCGTCGTTGATGAGAATGCCGTCGGCGAGAAAGCTGCGCAGCGCCGTCTCGAACTGATGGCTATGCGCGTCGATGAAGCCCGGCATGACGATATGCCCGGAGGCGTCGATGACCGCGGCGTCGGGCGCGTGAATGGAGGCGGCGACCTCGACGATCTTTGATCCATCGACGAGCACGTCGCCGACCGCGAAGTTGCCGACCCGCTCGTCGATCGACAATACCGTCCCGCCTCTGATGAGAAGGCGCCGCCCCGCGACGCCGACGCCCTCAGGCATGGCGGATGCCGTCGCGCCGTGAGCGGCTTCAAGATTGGTCGGCGCCGCTCGGCGCAGAGTGGGACTCGCTACGGAGCGGGGCGGAAATTGCGGGACACGATCTGCGCCGTCCCTGACGGAGACGGCCTCACAAATCTGGCACACGCGTCTCTCCCGTCATCCGCCTTATGTTCCCGGCGTCGAGCGACCCCGGGAGTGTTGGCGCAAGCGTACGGAGCCGAGTTGAGACCGTCAATTGCCCATGTATTTGACCTCGCGCCGGTCGTGGAGCTCGGCCAAACGAAGGCGCTCAGGGCGCCGGGCGGATGTTAAGGTTCACATGGAACAGATTGCTCGGGTCGTATTTCTTCTTCACCCCGGCGAGCCGCTCGTAGTTTCCGCCGAAGGTTGCCGTCAGCCGCGCATCGCCCTCGTCGTCCATCATGAAATTGGGGTAGGCGCCGGCGAGATCGAACGGGTGGACGGCGCCCCAGTAGTCGCGCGCCCATTTCTTGATCGCTGGCGCGTTCTTCGGATCCGGATCGACTCCGAAGATGACCATCGACCACGCCGCATCGCGGCAGTTCCAGGCCGTCGCGTCCTTCTTCGGGCGGTGGACCGCGCCGTCGATTGGATAGAGGTGCATGCCCGAGAGCACGCTCGGCAGCTTGGCGCCGTGCGCGACATGGGCGTCGATCGCAGCGTCCGGCAAAGTCTTGACGAAGTCGCCCTTCCAGTACCACTGCAAACCCTTGGGCAGGAGCCCGTCGAACAGGCTCTGCAGGGCTGGATAGGGCATCGGGCCGGCCCAATCGATAATCGGGGGCGGCAGCGCCGCCCGGATCGCATTGACCGCCTTTTCACCTTCGGCCGTGGTGCCGTTGTGGCAGACGACCAGCACGCGCATCTTCTTGGCCCAATGCTCCTTCGGGAATGGGTCACCGGGGGGCACCGTCTGCAGTCCAAGGAAGACGCACAACGCGTCGTTCGGCTTGCTGGCCGAAAAATCGCGATACCAGCGCATGATCGTGGCCGCGTCCTTCAGCTCCCAGACCATCGGCCCGCCATAGACCATGCTGGCGGGGTGGGCCTGGAACAGGAAACTCGTCACCACGCCGAAATTGCCGCCGCCGCCGCGAAGCGCCCAGAAGAGGTCCGGGTTCGCAGTTTCGCTCGCGGTAACGAAACGCCCATCGGCGAGCACGACATCCGCCTCCAGCAGACAATCGACAGCGAGCCCGTATTGGCGGCTGAGATAACCGTGGCCGCCGGAAAGCGTCAGTCCTCCGACGCCGGTGGTCGAGACGACGCCGAACGGCACGGCCAGGCCGAACGCGTGGGTCGCGTGGTCAACCTCGCCGGTGACGCAGCCGCCGCCGACCCGCACCGTCTTGGTCGCCGGATCGACCCGTACCCCCTTGATCATCGACAGATCGATGACCAGCCCATCGTCGACGCTGCCGAGGCCAGGCCCGTTGTGGCCGCCGCCGCGAATGGCGATGGGCAGTTTGTTGTCGCGGCCGAAATTTACTGCGGCGATCACGTCGGCCGCGTCGGCGCAGCGCGCGATCATCAGCGGCCGCTTGTCGATCATGGCGTTATAGAGCTTGCGCGCCTCGCCGTAATCGGGATGGTCGCGGCCGACAAGGGCGCCTCGGAGGCTTTGCGCAAATTTGGCAATGGCGTCGTTGTTCATCGAAAACTCCCTCATGGGCCTGTCGCGGCCGCTCAATGCCTTTGGGCGCCTCCGGCGAAACGCGCCGGTTGGCGTCGGCGGAACGATTGGGGGAAAACCTGAGGCCCGTAAATCGTTGAATTGAATGAGACTCGTGGAGGGTGCGATCGTTGGCGATGTCATCATAAATGATGAGACGCGACCCCCGTCCGAATCGGGGAGCGCGCGGCGCGATCGTCAGTGATTCCGGCTGAACGCCAACCCGCGCCGCATCGCGAGCGCCGCCGCTTCGGTGCGGTTGGAGGAACCGGTTTTCGCCAAGATACTGCGGACGTGCGTCGCGACGGTGTTGAGGCTGATCGCGAGGGCGGCCGCGATGTCGGCGTTGGTGCGGCCGATAGCGATCAGTCGCAGCACCTCGACCTCGCGTGGGCTCAAGTCGTCTTCGCCTGCGCTTGTTCGTTGAAGCGCTTCGAGCGCGTGCAATCGGGCGGCGGCGCGTTCCTCCAGCGCGCGCGCACCCATTTTCCGGGCGCTCGAAAGGCATGATTGCAACAGGGCCTTGGCGCGCTCGCAATCGCCCGGCTTGCCGCGGGCAAGCAACATCGCCGCATAGTCATGGCGCGTATGGGCGAGCGGAAGGAGGTCGCCAATCCGCGCGTTCATCGCCAGAGCCTCCTCGAAATGGCGTTCCGCCGCCGACCAGTCGGACATGGCGGCGGCCAACATCCCGAGATGGCGTCCGCTCGAGCCGCTGCATACGAAGCCCCCGCCAAGCACGAGCGCGCGGTCGGCGTAGGGCAGGAGCAACCGATACAGCATCGCCGCCCGACCGGCGTCGTTGAGCGCCGCGCACACCTCGGCGAGGTAGGCGAGGCACGTCGCCCATCGTCCGTCGCGCGGCAAATCGTCGAAGTCTCGCGCCGCCAAACGCTCGAATTCGGCGCGCGCCTTGTCCAGCTGATCGAGTTCGACATAAAGGACGGCGAGTCCCGGTCCCCAAACCGACGTCGCGGAAGCGGTGCGCATGAAGTGAGTCAGCACCGGCCCCAGCTCTTTGAGCCGGCCCTGCTCGCGGCGCAAGGTGAAAACTTGTACGCCGACAAAAGCCATCTGGTTCGCTCTTTGGGTCGTGTCCGTCCCTGACGCCTGCGAATTCGCCTCGGTCAAGAGATGCTCCGCTGCATCGAGTTCCCCCCGCATCAGCGCCATTGCCGAGCGCAAGCCGATCAGGCCGATGGCGTAGTCTCGTTGACGCAGCCTCGCGTCGTCGCGCGAGAGCTGAACGATTTCGTCGTTGACCGCCTCCAAGTCGCCGAGTTCGAGACAGCAAGCCACTCTTCTGACGCGCGCCATGAAAGCAACTTCGGTATTGCCGGAGCGTATGGCTGCCTCCAGCGATTCGCTGGCGAGCGCGAGCAGATTCCGGGTGCCATCGGGTCCCCAGGGGAAGTCGAAGAGATATTCAAGAGTGCTCGCCAGGAGCGCCGGGTCTCCCAGACGTCTCGCAACTGAGATGGCGAAATCCAGGCGCTCTCTCGCTTCCTTCTCCGAGCCTGCGTAAAGCAATGATCGCGCCAGGGCGCCGGTCAGCTCGACCCGCAATTTGATTTCGGTTTCCGGAACCAGGCGCAATGCGTCCGCAAGCAGGCCTTCCGGCTGAGAATCAGCCGGCCTCCCGAGACGCCACGAAATCCGCTCGTAGGCCAAGGCGGCGTTGGCCAAGAGCTCGGGCAGGTCCAAATCGCGCGCTGCCTCCGCGGCCTCCCGGAGCGTCCTCTGCGCGCCTGTGAATTCACCCGATTTGCGTTGCGCTTCGCCAAGCTGAAACAAGAGCCTGCAACGCATGGCCTCGTCCGCGGCGGGGCGCAGAGCCAAGGCGTCGAGCGCCGTCTGGAAGAACTGCGCGGCGTCCTCGACGGCAAGCAATGCCTCGGCGCTCTGGCCGGCGCGAATCGCATAGTCTATTCCTCGATCGAGGTCGCCGCTGGCGCTGAAGTGGTGCGCCAATTCCGGCAGAAGGGCGCGCCGATCGCCGCCGCCGAGCGCCTCGAGGACGGATCCCACGGTCCGATGCATCCGGCGCCGCACGGTGGCGCTCAATTCATCGTACAACGTCACCCGAACGAGGTTGTGAATGAACTGATAGCGCCGATCGCCCGCCTCGTTAACGATACGAGCGGCCAGCGCTTCGTCTAACGCCTCGATCACCTCATCGGCTCCAAGCGGAGCCGCGGCGCGCATCAGCACCTCGAGTGAAAAATTGCGGCCGATGACGGAGGCGAGCGCGAGTACCTCATTGCAGGCCGGGGACAAGAGATTGAGGCGGCGGCCGATCACCTCCTTCAGTCCTTCGGGAACCCGGATGACCCGGGGCAGCGCCGCGTCCAGCGCTCCGATCTCGGCGTTGAGGATGCCCTGCTGCTCCAGAAATCGCACGATTTCCCGCAGAAACAGTGGGTTGCCCTCGGTCTGCTGATGCAGCGACCGGGTGAACCACGTCGGCAGCGTGGCTCCAGCAGCGGCGGTGATAAAAGCCTGCGCCTCGTCCACGCTCAAGCCGGGCAAATCGACGCGGGCGATGTGGCGCGCCCGCGCCAGACCGCCAAGCGTGTTCGACAGCGGGTGTTGGCGCGAAAGCTCGGTGGCCCGATAGGTCCCGACCAGCAGTAGAGGCATATCGGCGATCTCGGGCGCCAGGAACTCGAGCAGTCGCAGCGAGGGCGCATCGGCCCAATGCAGATCGTCCAGCACCAGGACGAGAGCCTGATGCTCGCACGCCGCGGCAAGCAGCCGGCGAATCGCTTCGAACATGCGGAAGCGCGCCTCGGGCGTGTCCCTCAGCCGGGCGCCCGAGCTCGATCCTCGGCAGACGGTCGCGTATTTCCGGCGCCAGGTCGGCGATATCGGCGGCGCCCGGGCCGAGATCGCCTAGCGGCGCCTCGGGAGCGCGCGACTGCAACAACAGCGAGCGGATGATCTGCACCCACGGCCAATAGGGCGGCGCGCCAGCCTCTTCGTGGCAGCGGCCCCACAGCACGCTCGCCCCTTGCCCCACGGCGTATTCCGAGAATTCCTGGGCTGTCCGCGTCTTGCCGATTCCGGGCTCTCCGGCAATCATGACGCCGCCTCCGCGCCCGGAAAGCGCCTGTTCCAGCGCTCCGCGCAGCACCGCCAACTCACTCTGTCGGCCGACGAAGGTTTCCTCGCGACGTCCGACGAGATTTTTGACAGGCGCCTGTATGACGGCCTCCCGATGGCGAATAGGATCGAAACTGCCTCGATTGCGTCGGGCGCGCAAGGTCGAGGCTGGACTTGGGCGTTTCGCGGCTCGAGCGCAGTCCCGATTGACGAATTGCCAATTCCGCTCGACACTCTATTGGTCCGACAGACCGCCACAATATCAGGGCGCAAGCCGGAACGGAGGAGGCCGCCTTGCCCCTATTTCTGATCGAACGAACCTTCGCCGATCTCGTGCCGACTGACGATGAATTGATGGCCGCGATCAAACTGGTCAACGACGAGATTGGGGTGCAGTGGCTCTTTTCGTTCCTCAGCGCCGACAAGCGGAAGACGTTTTGTCTTTACGAAGCGGTAAGTCCCGAGGCGATCCGAGCCGCCGCCCAGCGGCTTGGCATACCGGCCGATTCGATTGTCGAGGTCGGCGAAATTGGCCCCGAGGCCGCGGTAATCGCGGCGCTGCGGCCACAACCCAATAGAAGCGCCGCCGAACAGAGTGTTTGACGGCAAGACGCCGCCTATTGCCCGCGCTTCCCCCGGACCGCGAACCGCACCGCTTCCTCCGCCGCCCGGAACAGGGCCCGCGCCTTATCGACGCATTCCTTCTGCTCGGCCGAGGGGGAGGAATCGTAGACGATGCCGGCGCCGGCCTGGACGTGCATGAACCCGTCCTTCACCACCGAGGCGCGCAGCACGATGCAGGTGTCCATTTCGCCCCCGGCGCCGAAATAGCCGATGCAGCCGGCGTAGATGCCGCGCTTGTCCTTCTCGAGTTCGTCGATGATCTGCATCGCCCTGACTTTCGGCGCCCCGGAGACGGTGCCGGCGGGAAAGCCGGCGGCGAGCGCGGTCACCGCGTCGACTCCGTCGCGCAATTCGCCCTCGACATTGGAGACGATGTGCATGACGTGGCTATAGCGCTCGATGAAGAAGCTGTCGGTCACCTTCACCGTCCCGATCCGGGCGACGCGGCCGACATCGTTGCGGCCGAGGTCGAGCAGCATCAGATGCTCGGCGCGCTCCTTCGGGTCGGCCAGAAGCTCGGCGGCCAGCGCCTCGTCCTCGGTTGGGCTTTTTCCCCGCGGGCGCGTGCCGGCGATCGGGCGGATGACGACCTTGCCCTCGCGCACCCTGACCAGGATTTCCGGGCTCGAGCAGACGATCTGGAAGCCGCCGAAGTCGAGGAAGCAAAGATAAGGCGAGGGATTGACCCGCCTCAGCGCCCGATAAAGCGCAAAGGCGGGCAGGTCGAAGCGGCTCGTGAACCGCTGTGACAGCACGATCTGGAACGCATCGCCCGCGGCGATATATTCCTTCGCCCGGACGACCATCGCCTTGTATTCGGCTTCGCTGGTGTTCGACCGCGCTTCGCCCGCCTTGACCAGCGGATCGACGGCCATGCCGGCCGCGTGGTCGAGCGGCCGCTCGAGCGCATCGACGACCGCGTCCAGCCTCGCCATCGCGCTCTCGTAAGCCGCGCGGGCCGAGACGCCCTTGGCCGGGCGCACCGGGGTCACGATCGCGATCTCGTCGCGCGCGCCGTCGAACACGACCATGACCGTCGGGCGGATGAGCAGCGCCTCGGGCACGCCGATCGGGTCGGGCTTGGCTGCGGGCAGGCGCTCGATCCGCCTCACCATGTCGTAACCGAGATAACCGAACACGCCAGCCGACATCGGCGGCAGGCCGGGCGGCATTGCGATACGCGATTCGGCGAGCAGCGATCTTAAGACATCGAGCGGATCGCCGGGGCAGGGGACGAACGCGTCGGGGTCGGAAAGCGCACGCGCGTTGATCTCGGCGTGTTCCCCCGTCGATCGGAAGATGAGGTCGGGATCGAGGCCGATCATCGAATAGCGGCCGCGCTGCGCCCCGCCTTCGACCGATTCGAGCAGGAACATGTTGCCCGCTCGCCCGCGCGCGAGCTTGAGATAGGCCGAGACCGGGGTTTCAAGATCGGCGACCAGCGTCGTGACCGCGACCTCGGCTTCGCCGGCGCTGTAGGCGCGGGCGAACGTCTCGTAGTCGGGCAGGGTGGACATCGGCGGTCAGCCGCCCTCGGCCGATTGCAGGACCTCAGGGTGGACGACGACGCCGAGCGTCCGGCGCAAGCCTTCGACATACTGGTCGAGCAGGCTCTCCCGGGTCGCGGGGTCGAGCTGCGAGGCCATCGCCTTGACGCGGGCGTCGGCGAAATCGACCGGCGGCGTCTTGTCGGCGGTGATCTTGAACACCATCCGCCCGTCCGGCGTCGCCGCCGACCCCGCCCCGTCGGCTGGCTCGCGGAAGATCGCCGCGACGACGGATTGCGGCAGGCTGGTCTGCTCGGCCCGATGGACGTCCGCGGCCGACTTCATCTCGGCGCCGGCGCTCTTCGCCGCGTCGGCGACGCTCGCGCCGGCCTTGATCTGCTTGACGAGATCGTCCGCCTTGCCGGCCAGCGCCTTGTCGACCTCCTCGGCCCGCCATTGCTTCTCGACCTCGGGCTTCGCCTCCTCGAACGTGAGATCGTGCGCCGGATCGACCTTGGCGATGTCGAACCACACGAAGCCGCCGTCCTTGGTGTTGATCGGCGCTTCGTCCAGCCCGACGTCGGACGCGTAGGCGGCGCGCAGGAGTTCGGCCTTGTCGGGCAGGTTGACCGACGCGCCCTTGGGGTCTCGGCCCTCGGAGTCGACGGCTGCGATCGATTGCCCGGTCAAGCCCACCGCCTTGGCGGCTTCGATGAGCGATTTGCCCGACACCCGGAGGTCCTCGATCTTGTCGTGGAGCGCCTGGATCTTATCGCCGGCGCGGGAAGCCGAGACCTGGCGCTTGACCTCGTCGGCGACCTCCGCGAACGGCTTCACCGTCGAGGGCGTGATGCCCTTGACGCGCACGATCACCGGCCCGAACTGGCTCTTCAGCACCCCGCTCACGCCCCCCTGCGGCAAGGCGAACACCGCGTCGGCCTCATCCTTGTCGAGCATGGCGTCCTTGGTCGTTTCCCCGAGGTCGGTGTCTTCGGCTTTGAGGCCTCGCTCCTTGACCAGGTCGTCAAAGCTCGAACCGGCCTTGAGCTTCGCCTCGGCCGCGCTGGCGTCGGCCTCGTTGGGGAACAGGATCTGCTGCAGGTCGCGCTTCTCGGGCGCGCCGAACCGCGGATCCTTGCCGGCGATCTTCTGGTAAGCCGCCTCGGCGTCGGCGTCGCTCACCTCGGCCGGATTGGCGATCGTGTCCGGCTCGAGCGCCAGGATGTCCATCGCCCGGAACTCGGGGGCGCGGTAGCTCGACTTGCGATCGTTGAAGAAGGTCTTCAGCGCCTCATCGGAGGGCGCGGGAATCTCTCCTGCCGCCGCGGCGGGAATGAGGAAATAGTCGACTGACCGGCTCTGGCCTTCGTAATCGGCCTCCGCCTCAACCTCGGCCTTGGGCGCGACAATGCCTGTCGTCAGCGCTGCGACGATGAACTGCCTCAGCACCTGCTTGCGCAATTCGGAGACGAAGCCGCGCTCGGTCATGTCCATGTCGCGCAGCGCGCCGGCGAACCGCGCGGGATCGAAGGCGCCGGACTTGTCGCGGAAATCGGGGTTCGAGGTGATGATCTCGCGCAAGGCGTCGTCGGAAATGTTGAGGCCGAGCTTGCGCGCCTCCTCATCGACCGCCGCTTCGCTGAGCAGTCGCTGGAGGACGCTGCGGTCGAGGCCGATCTGGCGCGCCTCCTCGTTGGTAAACGGGCGGCGCAGCCGGCGCTGGTATTGCTGGATCGTCCGGTCGTACGCGACGCGGTATTCCTGCTCGGAGATCTTCGCGCCCCCGACCGAGGCCACGGTCGAAGCGGTGAAGCCGCGCAGCATGTCGCCCACGCCCCAGATGACGAAGCTGACGATGATGAGCCCCATGACCACGGTCATGATCGCCTTGCCGACGACCCCCTGAGCCGCGTTGCGGATCGCTTCGAGCATTCGCCTGGTTCGCCTTTCCTCGTCCGCCGCGCCGGCAAATTTTATCGTTTTGGGCCGCAGGCGCGCCCTATCTAGCGACGGCGGAGCGCTTTGCATAGGCGTGAAGCGGATGATAACAACCGCGCCAACCCAGATGCGGGGAGGGCTTGAGATGACCCCTGGCGTGCGTCCGTTCGTCGCCGGAAACTGGAAGATGAACGGCCTTTCCGCCTCGCTCGCCGAGATCGAGGCGATGCGTCTGGCGGCCGACGCCGGCGAAGCGGGCGAGGCCGAGCTCGCCGTCTGCCCGCCGGCGACGCTGACCGCCCAGGCCGCCTGGAAGATGAGGGGCGGCAAGCTCGCGCTCGGGGCCCAGGACTGCCATCCTGAACCGGGCGGCGCCTTCACCGGCGACATTTCCGCCCCGATGCTCAAGGACGCGGGCGCAGCTTACGTGATCGTGGGCCATTCCGAGCGGCGCACCCTCCATCACGAGACCGACGCGCTGGTGCGCGCCAAGGCGGAGGCGGCGCTGAAAGCGGGCTTGACGGCAATCGTCTGCGTCGGCGAGACACGGAGCGAGCGCGAGGCGAGGCACGCCATCGCCGTGGTGACTCGGCAACTGAAAGGCTCGCTGCCGCCCGGCGGCGGACCGGAGAGCGTCGTCGTCGCCTACGAGCCGGTGTGGGCGATCGGCACCGGCCTCACCCCGACGCCGGCGGATGTCGCCGAGATGCACGGCGCGATCCGCGCGCTGCTCGGCGAAATCTACGGCGCCGGGGGCTCGAAGATGCGCATTCTCTACGGCGGCTCGGTCAAGCCGAGCAACTGCAACGAGCTTCTCGGGCTCGACAATGTCGACGGCGCGCTGGTCGGCGGCGCGAGCCTCAAGGCCGCCGATTTCCTCGCCATCGCCGCCGCCTATCGCTGAACGCTGTCTCGGACACCGTTCCGATAGACGCCCCCCTTGCGCCGTGATAGGAGCGCGCCATCTTTCGAGGACGCTTGGCCCTTGAGGCCCGGCGTTCCGCTCGGTCGAGACCTTCATGCAATCCGTTCTGATCGTCATTCATATTCTAATCGTCATAGCGCTGATCGCCGTCGTGCTCCTGCAGCGCTCCGAGGGCGGCGCGCTCGGCGCGGGCGGGGGAACCGGCAGCTTCATGACCGGCCGCGGCCAGGCGAACGCGCTCTCGCGGGCGACCGCGATTCTGGGCGCGATGTTCTTCGCCACCGCGCTTTTGATGTCGATCCTCTCGAGCTGGAGCCGCGCGCCGCACTCGATCCTCGAAAAGGGCGGCGCGCCTGCGCCTGCGGGCCAGACCGCGCCGACGCCGATCTCGCCCGGCAATATTCTCGATCAGCTGAAGCAGATGGAAGGCCAGGGAAGCGCGCCATCGGCCCCCGCGCCGGCGCCGGCCGCTCCGGCTCCCTCCGCGCCCCAACCCAAACCCTGAAGCCTTACCCCGCGCGGGCGCCGGAGGACCGCGACCCTTGCCCTCCTTCCGCGAAGTGCGTCGGGTTCGCCACCAGGCCGAGCAGATGTTCGACCTCGTCGCCGACGTCGAGCGCTATCCGGAATTCGTCCCCCTCTGCACGGGCCTAAAGGTGCGCAGCCGCAGGCCCGAGCGGGACGGCGGCGAAACGCTCGTCGCCGATATGACGGTTGGCTACAAGGTCATCCACGAGCGGTTCACGAGCCGCGTCATGCTCGACAAGCCGCGCCTCAAGGTCAGGGTCGACTATATCAACGGGCCGTTCAGCCATCTCGAAAACATCTGGACGTTCAATGACGAGCCGCAGGGCGACGCCTCGCGCGTCGGGTTCTTCATCGACTACGAGTTCAAGAGCCGCACCCTCGGCGCGCTGATGGGCTCGATGTTCGACATCGCGTTCCGCAAGTTCGCCCGCGCGTTCGAACAGCGCGCGGACGCGGTCTACGGGCGGGACTAATGGGCGCCGCCCAGGTCGGGCGGGTCAAGCGCGGCAGGCGCGATCGACGATCGCGCCTGCAGGCGGAAGCGCGCCGGCGGACGACGCGCCTTCCTTCGAGTTATTGCTTTGCCGGCGGCGTTGTGGGCTTGGCCGTCCCGTTCGACGGCGAGCCTGTCGTATCGCCCTTCATCGCGCCCGAGACGGCTGGCGCTGGCGCGGATTGTTCGGTCACTTCGGTCAGCGAATCCGGATTGATGACCATCATCACCGGATTGCCCTGCGAATCCTTGGCGCGAACCAGGAAGGACGAAGGCATGACGGTGATGTCGGTGAATCCGGCTTTGCCGAGGTCGGCGCGCAGTCTTTGAACGATGTGAGTTGGGGCTTGCGCATTGGGGGCGGCGTTCTGGTCGCTGGCCGATCCGGGAGTTGGGGTCGTCGTTGCGGCGGCCGCCGCACCGGCGACACCGCAACTCAAAAGAAGCGCACATAGGGTCTTGCCGAGAGCACTCATGGGTTCGTCTCCAAGTTCGCCGCCCAGCGTCTTGGCAACCTTGGGCCGCTCCGTTCGTTCCGGTCCGGCGACATGAATTTTCCTTCAGGGGGTCTGTAGCCGGGGTCGCTGACCCCGGCCGCCGCGACCAACTATCGCGGCTACCGGTCGCCGATTGCCGCTCCCAGCAGATCGAGCCCGACCCTGACCGAGGCGAGGCGCACGGCGTCGCGGCCGATGTCGCCGAACCGCTCTTCCCGCGCGACCGTGGGCGCGCCGCGCCGCGCGCAGGCGAATTGGACGAGCCCGACCGGTTTGACCGCCGTCCCGCCGTCCGGCCCGGCGATGCCGGTGACGCTGACGGCAACGTCAGCGCGCGAGCCCTTGAGCGCCCCCTCGGCCATCGCCCGCGCCGTCGCTTCGCTGACCGCGCCGTGCCGCTTAAGCGTCGAGGCCGGAACGCCGAGCAGCTCCTCCTTGGCCGCGTTGGAATAGACGACGAACCCGCGCTCGACCACGTTGGAAGAGCCCGGAATCTCCGTCAGCAGCCCGGCGATCAGACCCCCGGTGCATGATTCCGCCGTCGCGACCATCAGCCCCAAGCCGCGATAGCGGAGAATTAGCTCGGCGGCGCGGACGAGAAGATCGGGGGGAAACATTTTTGGTCGCCGGGAGAAAACGCGAACATCGGTCAGGGCGCCGCGATTTCGTCATCCGCGAAAGCGCGCCGGCGGCGGCGGGCGGGCGCAGGGCTCGCGTAAATACATCTTTGCGCTTCCCGCAGCCAGGGGCGCCCTGCGAATCCGCGCGTCTTCAAGTCGTACAGCGTGACCGAGGTTCAATAAGGGAGACAAGGGGCGAGGTCGGCCTCTGCGCCGGAGCGCGGGAGACCTCGCCAGCGAGGAAGCCGAATTAGTCGTCGTCGTCCGTTACCCGCGCGTTCGGTCGGGGGTTAGAATTCTTCGCCGCTTTCATTTTTTACAGCTTCAACCGCGAGATTGACGATCGCCTCACGGACAAGAGGATCTTTGATTTTGATAAAGGCTCGATTCAGGCGCAATCCCTGGTCGAGCAGCGCCTTGTCGGCGCCAGTTCGTTCGACATGCGGCGCCTCGGGCAAATCTTCCGACGCTCCGCCCGACATGGGCTCGTCCGGGCCTGTGAAGCCGCGAGCGTTATCGATGCGATTGATCCTGCTCGCCATATTCTCACCGTGCTTCCCGTCGACCGAACACCGCGGCCGATAAGTCGGTCAGAGGTCCCTTGGTTCCCTCATCCGTTGCGCGGCAATTAAACAGATTGGGATTGGAAAGACAACGGATGGGCCTGCCCCCGCGAGGGAAACGGCTTGGCTCCGCATTTTTGTCGATTGGCGGAAAGGGAATTGGGGCGTCTACGTTACGGAAGTCGCGCGCCTCGTTCTTTGACCGTCGAGGCTTAACCGCACGCGGCTTGCCCCGCGCCTGGCCCTCCGGACGCGGGGCTTTTTTGGCCGCGGCGGTCGCCCGGCCGGGCGCGTCCCCAGCCCACGAGCAACGACTTCGCAGAAATCGCATCTCCGACGACGATGTGCCGACGTGGCGGCTCGGAACAATTCCACTGTTTCCTGACGGTTCGTGCGAACTGCTCATGTGGAGTGCTAGCAAACTGCCGGTCAGGAGTCGACACGGATTGTGATTGGAGGTTCATTTAGTCAGAAAGCATGCTGTGATTTTTCTATTCCCAGGAGCAGGTCTTGGCTGCGTCGGAGATTACAAGCCTTTTGCTTGGCTGGATTTTTGGCGAATGTTGTCGCGGCTTGCGGGCGCGCCAGTGGAGGCGCCGGGATGAATTTGCTAGTTGGAGCCGCAATGAGCCAAGCCAAGCCGCGCCCTTTCACGATCGACGAACTGCGCGCCTATCTCCTCGAGATCTTCCCCGAGCTCTGGAAGCGCGGCGACCTTCGGATCGAAGACCTCGCGCCGATGGCCGCAACGCTTCGCCTCGTCCATCATCCGAGACACCTGAGGCCCGGCGGCACGATCTCGGGTCCGGCGATGTTCGCGCTCTGCGACGTCGCGCTCTATGTCGCGATCCTGGGCGAGGTCGGGCGGGTCGCCCATGCGGTGACCACCAACGTCTCGATCAACTTCCTGCGCAAGCCGGCGCCAGCCGACCTCATCGGCAAGGCCAGGCTGATGAAGCTCGGCAAGCGGCTCGCGGTCGGCGAGGTGGCGCTCTACTCGGAGGGAGAGAGCGACATGGTCGCGCATGCGACCGGGACCTATTCGATCCCGGCGCGCGGGGAGGAGGCGACTTCGTGATCCCCAATCGCGATGTCATGCCCGCGAAAGCGGGCGTCCAGCACGCCGCGGCAGAAGGTCCTTCGCCTGGAGCTGGCGCCTTCTTCTGGACGTCCGCCTTCGCGGGCATGACGGGAAGATGGGTATGCGGTATTATGATACCGCATAGCTGAAATTAGTACTTTTCTTGACGATTCCAGCGCTCATGCGTTGACATTTCGAGCTTCTCGCGGCTAGAAGCCCGCGACCTGAACCAAAGCGGACTTGAATCATGTTCGGCAAGACCCATTCGACCAAGACCGCGGAGGTCGAGAAGAAGTGGCTTCTCATCGACGCCAAAGGCCTAGTCGTCGGGCGCCTCGCTTCGATCGTCGCCATGCGGCTGCGCGGCAAGCATAAGCCGAGCTTCACTCCCCACGTCGACGACGGCGACAACGTGATCGTCGTCAACGCGGACAAGGTGGTGTTCACCGGCCGCAAGCTCGATCAGAAGGTCTATTATCACTACAGCGGCTATATCGGCGGCATCAAGGAACGTGCGGCCAAGTCGATCCTCGAGGGCAAGTTCCCCGAACGCATCGTCGAGAAGGCGGTCGAACGCATGCTTCCGCGCGGGCCTTTGGGCAAGAAGCAGCTCGGCAACCTGCGCGTCTATAAGGGTCCGGACCACCCACACGCCGGGCAGTCGCCGACCGTGCTCGACGTCGCCAAACTCAACCCCAAGAACAGCCGGAGCGCTGAAACCCATGGCTGAGACTCTTGCTTCGCTCGCCGACCTCAAAGGCTCACCCGCGGCGCCCGCCTCCGCCGAGGCCCCGATCCATGTCCAGAAGGTCGACAAGCTCGGCCGCGCCTATGCCACCGGAAAACGCAAGAACGCGGTGGCGCGCGTCTGGATCAAGCCGGGCAGGGGCCTGGCGACCGTCAACGGCAAGCCGCTCGATCAATATTTCGCCCGGCCCGTCTTGCGCATGATCCTGAGCCAGCCGCTGGTGGTCGTGAACCGCATCACCCAGTACGACCTGACGGTGACCGTGACCGGGGGCGGCCTTTCCGGCCAGGCGGGCGCAGTGCGACACGGCCTCGCCAAGGCGCTGACCTATTACGAGCCGGACCTCAGGCCCGCGCTCAAGAAGGAAGGCTTCCTCACCCGCGATTCGCGCGTCGTCGAGCGCAAGAAGTACGGCCACCGCAAGGCGCGCGCGAGCTTCCAGTTCTCCAAGCGCTGAGGCGTTTGTCCGACTGGAATCGGAAGGGGCGGCGCGAGCCGCCCTTTTTTGTCGGCGTTCATCGGGAATTTGCCGACCGGCCCAGCGCGGGATTAGATGTCCCGGCTCAATCATTGCGCGGGATTCGCTTGAAGGTCGTCCGTTTCCTCCCGATCGTCGCAGCGCTTGTCGCCCCTCCCGCCGAGGCATTGGAGTGGCGCTGGAGCTATCAGGGCGAGGGGGTCGCGGCCTCGGGCGTCTTTACGACGAAGGACGCGCCCAACGCAGACGGCTTTTACGAGATCACCGGAATAAAAGGCGAGGCCAATGGCGTCGCGATCACCGGCCTTGAGGCGCCAGGGACCGCGATCCCGGGCAACGAGGGCTATCCTGTCGATAACCTCGTCAGGACCGCCGCGCCGCAGCTCTCGAAGGACGGCTTCGGCTACGCGCTGGCCAATGGAACTTACGCCAATCCTTTCTACGGCGCTCATTTCGCCAAGCCGGACTATTACGCGTTCTTCTCCGACCCGCTGAACCGCCGCACGAGTGAACCCTCCGTCGCCTTCAGCGCGACGATCTTCCCCTAGCGGATCCGTGAGCGGCGCCGCCGACCCCGCGCCTTTTCCGCCTTGACCATGACGGCCATTTGTACGAAAGACGCCTCTCATGATCGTCCGCTCGCCCATCCGACTCCGACGACGCTGAAAACGCGCGAGTTCGCGCGCGAGCGCGACTTTATCTTTTCGGGTTTCGGACATGGCGAGGCGATCATGGCGGCGAAAATCTTCATTGACGGCGAAGCGGGCACCACCGGCCTGCAGATCAGGGACAAGCTCGCGGGCTTGTCGGGACTTGAGCTCCTGAGTTTGCCGCCGGAGGCGCGCAAGGATAAGGCCGCCAAGCAGAAGCTCTATGGCGAGGTCGATGTCGTCATCCTTTGCCTGCCCGACGAGGCGGCGAAAGAGGCGGCGCATCTGATCGATTCGACGGGGGCCGGCGCGCCGCGGGTGATCGACGCGTCAAGCGCCCATCGGGTCGCGCCAGGCTGGACCTATGGCTTTCCCGAGCTCGCGGCCGGACAGTCGGAGGCGGTCGCCGGCGCGAGGAAGGTCAGCAATCCTGGCTGTCACGCGACCGGAGCCATTGCGCTTCTGCGCCCGCTCGTCGACGCACACGTCCTGCCGAAGGAGACGCCGGTGTCAGTCACCTCGGTCAGCGGTTATTCGGGCGGCGGCAAGTCGATGATCGAGGCCTACGAGAGCGGCCACGCGCCGGCGTTCGAGCTCTATGGGCTCAACCTCGAGCACAAGCACATGCCAGAAATCCAGCTCTATTCAGGCCTGACGGCGCGGCCGATCTTCGCCCCATCAGTCGGCAATTTCCGCCAGGGGATGCTGGTTAGCATCCCATTCCACCTTGATGCGCTCGCGGCGAAGCTGACGGCCGCCGACCTACGCGCTGTGTTCAATAAGCACTATCACGGCCAGAAGCATGTCCATGTCATCGGGGACGGCGACGCCGCGCGTATCGAGCCGGAATCGCTCAACGGCACGAATGACATCGAGATCCACGTGTTCGCCAACCAGGCGCGCCGCCAGGCGCTGCTCGTCGCCAAATTCGACAACCTCGGCAAGGGCGCTTCGGGCGCGGCGGTGCAGAATCTCATGCTGATGCTGGGGCGATAGCAGCCGTCATATCTGAGGCCTATCGCTCTGGGACCCCGGCCTTGCGCATACCCTCGAGAAGTCGGTCCAGCTGGGCCAGATGGGTCGGGTCGTCGCTCATCGCAGACCAGGCGCCGCGGGCGCGCGAGACGGTGAAAGTCGGGTTGAGCGCGAGTCCGGCCCGACCGCGGAACGCGCCTCGTCCAGTCGACCAAGCAACGCGAGCGCGGCCCCCAACGCAAAATATGGATGCGGAAAATTTCGGTTGGTCTCGATCGCTCGTCGAAACCACAGGATTGCTTGCTCGTAAAGTCCGAGATAGTTCTTCGCGATGCCCGCGTAGCTCATCCAATTGTACGCCATCGTGTCTCGCGGACTGAGGCGGAGGGCCTAGTCAATGTGAGCCTCGGTTTCTTCCGCGCGACCGATATAAATCTTGCCAAATCCGATATAGGAATGGGCGTCGGCGAGATTTCGGTCCAGCGCCAACGCGTGTTCACATTCGGCGATGCCCTGCGCGGCGCGCTTGGTGACTGTGTGGACAAGGCCCAAATACATGTGTGCGCCTGGATGGTCCGGCACCGAAGACAACGCTCTTTTCAACTTCGCTTCTGCCGCCGCGAAGGCGGCGGCGGGATCGGTTACGAACAGATATGCGGCTCCGACATGGTCGGCGCGCGCCGAGCCAATGAGTGCATCGACATTGTCGGGATCGGCGGATAGCGCACGATCGAAAAAGCCGCGCGCGCGCCCCACGTTGTCCGGGTTTCGACCTTTGTTGAGCCAAGCCAACCCCTGAAAATAGAGGTCCATCGAGCCGGGGTTCGGGACCTTCTCCGCGCGACGCGCCTCGGCGGCGACGAGTTTGGTGTTCAGAGCGCCTGCCAAGCGCGCGGCAATCTCGTCTTGCATGTCGAAGAGATCGGCGAGCGGCTTGTCGAACCGCTCGGCCCAGAGATGATTGCCCGTTTCGGCGTCGATGAGCTGCATGTTTACGCGCATGCGGCTCCCGCCGCGCTGGACGCTGCCCTCCAGGACATAGCGGACGTTCAACTCGCGGCCGATCGTCTTCGCATCGATCGGCTTCCCCTTGTAAGCAAACGCCGTGTTGCGCGCGATGACGAAGGCGCCTCGCATGCGTGAAAGATCGGTCGTGAGGCTGTCGGTCACGCCGTCGACGAAATATTCCTGCTCAGGATCGCCGCCGATGTTGGCGAAGGGCAGGACAACGATGGAGAGGGGCGGGGGACTGGCGCCTTCCGGCTTCGGTGTGGTGTCCAAATCGGCCAGCTCTACGATCCGCGGCGGCCTGAAGCGAAGCGCGTCGAATTGGTAGCCCTCGCCGGGCACGGTGACGATCAGTCGAGGCTCTTTCGGATCGGACTCGATCTTTCGACGTAGTTTTCCGATCAGCACGTCGACGCTGCGGTCGAACGGCTCGAAATGCCGGTCGGCGAAGGCGTCCAGCAGCGTGTCCCGGCTGATGACCCGCCCTGGCTTGGCTGACGAACATCCTCAGCACTGCCAACTCGCCGCGCGTGAGAGGGACCGCCTCGCCGGATTCGCGGGCGAGCACGCAGGCGTCGAGGTCGAGGACGAGCCCGGCGAACCGCAACGGCGTCGCGGTTTCCCGCAAGGGCTTGACGCCGTCGAATCCCGGAGCGTCGACCATGACCGCCCGTCCTTCAAAACGTGCGAGTAAACTACGCCGCGCCCCGCTCAGTTTACAACTTATTTACAGCCCGAACATCTCCACTTTACACCGCTACGCCATTGTCATCGCGGTTCGTAGTCGATATCGGGATCGGCGTCGATTTGGCTTTCAGGACGGCAATTCGCCCGCCAAAGCAACGCAAGCAGGCGTCTTTTAGACTGGAGGTAACAATGCATTACCGAAATCGTTTTTTTTATTTGTGTTCATCAGCGCCGCCTCCATGCTTTGCGGGCCGGCTCATGCCGCCGACGATGCGGCGGCTATCTGCAATGCGGCGGTCAGCGCCTACGGGGCCGCCGCCGTCAGCGGCGATCCCGCCAAAATGGCGGCGGTCTACGCTCCTGACGGCGAGCTCGTCTCGCCCTACGGATTCCTCGCCGGACACGACGCGCTGCTCAAGTTCTACGCGTCTATCATGAAGCCTGGGGACAAGGACGTCTTCACCGTCGCCAGCGCACGCATGACCGGCAACGTGGCGCTGTGCACGGGCGGCATCACCTTCAAACCGGCCTCGGGCGCAACGGAGTCGAAGGGTTTCTGGACGAGGGTGCTCGGCAAGGTGGGCGACGACTGGAAGCTTCTCAATCTGACCTACGCCCCCGCGGCGCCTCAGTAGCGCCAGCGCTCGTCGTTGTCGCCGGGCCGGCGCTTCGGCCTGAACGCTTCAGGCGCCCGCTCCTAATAGAAATCGTCCGAGCGCGCGAATGACGCTTTCGACAATGAGGCCCGCGAGATAGGCAAGCGCGGCGCCAAAGACGCCCGCGGCGGCGACCCTCCCGCTCATGTCGCCGCCGAATGCGTAAGACCCGCCATTCAGCGCCCGCATGGTGAGCGTGAAGGGCAGGGCGGCGAGCGTCAGCGGGAGATCGGCGAACCAAGTCCCCGAGCGCCTCACATAGTCGACATAGAGCGCTAGGAACGCCAGTCCATAGAGGGCGGCGAAGACGACGCCCGCCCACGACCACAGGCGCTTCATCGGGCCTTTAGCTCAATCGGCCTTCCACGCTATGACGCGCTGGGCCTGCCGTCCGAGCCCGTCGATGCCGAGCGCCATCGTATCGCCGGCCTTCAAGAACCGCGGCGGCTTCTTGCCTTGACCGACACCGGGCGGCGTGCCGGTGGTGATGACATCGCCGGGTTCGAGAGCGATGAACTGCGAAATATAGGAGACGAGCGTCTTGACGCCGAAGATCATCGTCGCGGTCGAACCGGTCTGCATCCGCTCGCCGTTAACGTCGAGCCACATGTTGAGCGCCTGAACGTTCTCGATCTCATCCGGCGTCACGAGCCACGGCCCGAGCGGGCCGAAAGTCGGGGCGCTCTTGCCCTTCACCCACTGCCCGGACCGCTCAAGCTGGAATTCGCGCTCCGACACGTCGTTGCAGATGCAATAGCCGGCGACATGGGAAAGCGCCTGGGCTTCGCTCACATAACTTGCGCGGGAGCCGATCACGATCGCGAGTTCAACCTCCCAATCCGTCTTCATCGAGCCTTTCGGGATCACGACGTCGTCGTTCGGTCCGACGACGCAGTTAGGGGCCTTGGTGAACAGCACCGGCTCCTTGGGAACCGGCATGCCCGATTCGGCGGCGTGGTCGGCATAATTGAGGCCGACGGCGATGAAATTGCCGACCCGCCGCAGGCACGGTCCGATTCTCGGCACGCCGCGCACCGCGGGCAGGGATTCGGGCTTGAGTTTGGCCAAACGTGCGAGCACGCGCGGCGCGAGCGTGTCAGCGTCGATGTCCGCCACCACCTCGCTGAGGTCCCTGAGCTTTCCGGCCCGGTCGACGAGCGCCGGCTTCTCCTTGCCCGCCCTGCCATATCGCGCGAGTTTCATCACCCCTCCCCAATTGAAGCCGCCCGGAGCCAAGCCGGAATAGCGCGCGCCGCACCATCGGGCCGGTCGAGCAGGTCGTAACAAACGCTGGCGGCGCCGCCTCGTCAATCCTCGCGACGAGCCTTCCCACGAACTGTTGACCACAGGGCCAAGTGGGGCCTATGGGAAATCTGAAGCTCGGGCCTTGGATTTAGGGCCAAGTTCGTACTATATTTCAGGAGTTCGCGTTGCCGGTTGTGCTCTCTGGGACCACTGGGCGCTGGAAACAGCAAAGGACTGCCAGCTCTCGGGGGAGGTAGCTCAAAATCATCGATCGGAGCACGAAAATTTGTAGAAGAATTTGCGTGCTGCCGTATTTCAAACTTGATCGTGGCTTCATAAAAATGTCACCTGCTGCGGCTGGCGAACGCCTATGAACAGCCGAGATATGTTAATCACCGAAACGAAAAGAACCTCAATATGTCATCATTGGAACGGACCGCCCTGTTTATTGATGGGGCAAATCTCTACGCAAGCGCAAAAGCTCTGGGATTCGATATCGACTACAAACGCCTCCTGAAGGAATTTCAGGCAAAGGGTCGCCTGATTCGGGCGTTTTATTACACCGCCTTGGTCGACGATCAGGAATATTCGTCGGTTCGGCCGTTGGTCGACTGGCTCGACTACAATGGCTATTCGGTCGTGACCAAGCCGACGAAGGAGTTCGTCGACTCGACGGGACGCCGTAAGGTCAAGGGCAACATGGATATCGAGCTTGCGGTCAACGCCATGGACATGGCGCCGCATCTCGACCTGATGGTCCTGTTCTCCGGCGATGGCGACTTCCGATCGCTGGTCGAATTGATCCAGCGAAAGGGCGTTCGAGTGGCGGTCGTGTCGACGATTTCGACCCAGCCGCCGATGGTGGCCGACGAATTGCGCCGTCAGGCCGACGAGTTCATCGATCTCGCCCACCTGATCCAACGGATCGGCCGCGATCCCGGCGACCGGCCGCCGCGCCCCATCGATCATCGCCGCGGCCAGTCCTACGGGCCGCTCCAGCAACCGGCCGAAGAATTGCGCGAGTAAGTTTGGGAAGGCCGCGCCGGTGGCCTTCGATGTTGGCCCGGCGCCCGATTGCGCGGATTGTCCCCGGCTTGCCGCGTTCCGCGCCGCGAACCGGGCCGACTATCCCGAGTGGTCGAATGCGCCAGTGGCCTCTTTTGGCGAATTGAACGCGCGTCTCTTGATCGTCGGCCTTGCGCCGGGATTGCGCGGCGCGAACCGGACCGGACGCCCATTCACCGGGGACTACGCCGGGGACCTTCTTTATCGCACCCTGCTCGCGTTCGGCTTGGCCGCAGGGACCTACGATCGCCGCCCGGACGACGGGCTCGAACTCGTCGACTGCGCTATCGTCAACGCCGTGCGCTGCGTTCCTCCGCAGAACAAACCGACCCCAGCGGAAATCGCGACCTGCCGCCGGTATCTGACGCCGGCGATCTCTGCTCTGCCGCGATTGCGGATCATGCTCGCGCTCGGCCGGATCGCGCATGAGAGCACGCTTCGCGCGCTTAAACTCAGCCTGGCGAAGTTTCCCTTCGCGCATGGCGCGCGTCATCCGTTGACGCCTGCCCGGCCTCAGCCTCTTCGACAGCTATCATTGCTCGCGCTACAACACCAACACCGGCGTGCTGACAGAGGCGATGTTTCGTGAGGTCTTCGCCTCGATCCGCGCTGAGCTCGATCGTCCGGCCGGGCCGGCGGCAATCGCGGGATGAGTGTTCAAGCGCGGCCTGAGGGAAGCGCAGCGACGGGGGAACGAAATGAGCGCGCGTGCTTTTGGCAAGATTGATGAAGCGCCGGTGTTTGAGGTCACGATCGCGTCCAGGGCAGGGGCGAGCGCGAAGATCCTCACGTGGGGCGCCGTGGTGCGCGATCTCGTCGTGCCGGCCTCGAACGGGCTGCAGCGGGTCGTGCTCGGCCTCAATACGCTGGACGATTATCTCGCATACTCGCCGTCTTTCGGCGCTGTGCCTGGGCGGTTCGCCAATCGGATCGCGAACGGCCGATTTGTGCTCGACGGAGTGACCTATCAACTCGAGCGCAGGCCTGGCCAGAAGCATACGCTGCATGGAGGCCCGCATGGATTTGGCCACCGGATTTGGAAGCTCGGCGCTTATGACGACTCATCAGTCGAGCTGACCCTCGAATTGCCAGATGGCGACGCCGGTTTCCCCGGAAACCTCACTGCGACGTGCGTCTATCGTCTTCTTGAGCCCTCAACGCTCCGGGTCGAGCTCTCGGCGGTCTCGGACCAGCCGACCATCGTCAACCTTACCCAGCACAGCTACTTCAACCTCGACGGCTCGCCGGACATTCTCGACCATGAGCTGGCGCTGTTCGCCGACTTTTACACGCCCGCGGACGACGAGTTGATTCCGACCGGGGAGATCCGCGCTGTTTCCGGCACGCCATACGACTTTCGACGGCCCCGCACGGTTCGCAACCCAATCCTAACGCCCTACGACACCAATTTCGTCGCGGCGCTTGAATGGGGCGAAGATGGTCTCGCGCAAATCGCGGCGCTGCGCTCGCCGAAGAACGGGCTGACGATGAGCCTGTTCTCGACTGAGCCGGGCGTCCAATTCTACAGCGCGGCGCCCCTTAACTGTCCCGCGCCCGGATTGGACGGCCAGCATTACGGGGCCCATGCCGGCCTCGCGCTTGAGCCGCAGGCTTTCCCTGATTCGCCCAACCGCCGCCATTTCACCGATTGCGTGCTGCGGCCGGAGGACGAGTACCAGCACGTCAGCGAATTCCGCTTCGCCTAGGGTCTCAAGGCGCGAGGGTTAACGCCTTGAGCTCCTTCCGAGCCGTGCCAAAGGCGCCAAGCTGGTAGACGGATGCGCCAGCCGGCGAGAACGTGAACGAGGGAAATGGCTGAACCAGCATCTCGTTCAGATATTTCTCCGTGCCGACGCCGATGGTTACGTGCGGATTGAATTGCTTGCCCGCTGCGTCTCTGACGAAATTGGCCACGTAACTGATCAGAAACTCTTGGATGTCCCGTCCGCCCTCGTCGCTAAAGAACGCGGCCGGGGTTCCTGTCTTCACGGTGAAAGGCTCGACCGCTTTGATCAGTTCATCTTGCAGCCGATGCAGGTCGTCGGTCGGTTCGACAACGATGCCCGCAAGGCCGATCGGGGGAGCCGGGATGTAGTAGTACTTGAACGCCTTGAGCGTCCACGTGGTCGGCTTCTCCTTGCTCAGAACCGCGTTCGCCGCCGCAAACACCTTGTCGAGGTCGTCCGTGCGGACAAACTGCTGCAGCATCGAGACGTGCGGGTGGTGCGTCGCATCCAGAGTGAAGCCCTTGGGAAAGAATTTGAGCAGCCGGGCGTTGTCGGCCATCGCGTGCTGAATCATCGTCGCGTCGGGCTCGAGCGCGATATCGATCGCCGTCACCGGGTTTGATTGGGCGACCGCTCCCGGCGCGAGCGCCATCGCCAATCCCAGCCCGAGCCCGACGCCCGTGAACAGTCTCAGATATTCACCCACCGCGTTTCTCCGCTTGATCGCACGGTGACCGGCCGATCCGGGTTTGCGTCCTACTCGCGCCCAAGGCTCTCGCCGGGGCCGGCTTCCGCCAGCGCCTTTCCGACTTCGAGCCCGAGGTCGTCCATCGAGGTTTGCTCGCGCACGGTGAGGTCCTCGCCCTTCGCCTGGCGTTCGGCCTGCTCGGCGGAGCGTGCGACATTGACGGTGACCTTGCTCTCGACTTCGGGATGGAGATGGATCGGGACCGGATGCAGGCCAAGCGTCTTGATCGGGTGCTGGATCGCGACGTGGCCGCGCTGCACCGGGTGGCCGGCCGCGGCCAGCGCTTCGGCGATGTCTCGCGCCGACACCGAGCCATAAAGCTGCCCGGTCTCGCCGGCCTGGCGAATGATGACGACCGTCGCCCCCTCGAGCTTTGACGAGACCTCGCCTGCGCCGCGCTTGAGCTCGTGGTTGCGGGCCTCGAGATCGGCGCGCCGGACTTCGAATTTCTTCTTGTTGGCCTCGGTCGCCCGCAAGGCTTTGCCGCGCGGCAACAGGAAGTTGCGCGCATACCCGTCCTTCACGCGCACGGTGTCGCCCATGTGTCCGAGCTTGCCGACGCGCTCCAGCAAAATAACGTCCATCGTCGTCTCCTATTTGTGTCCTGTCGGAGTGGGGGTGGGGATGAGGGCCGCGCGCGAGCGCAGCCTTAGGAAACCGTCGAGAAGGCCAAGTCCGGCGAGAACCGGGAGCGTGTATTTGGCCCGCAAGACGCAGCAGGCGTAGAGCGCGACAAGCATCAGCGCCCGCATCTTGAGGCCGCGCGACAGCGCATGGGCGACTGCCAGTCCCTGCAGCGCGAGCGCGCCGCCGAGCCCTCCCGCGCCGATCGAGAAATATTGGGCGGTAGGACTGGGCAGCGCAAAAGAGGCCGCGAGGCAGGCGAGGAACGCAACGCCCAGCGGCCACGGAAGGGCAAGCGACGTCGGGAGGTCGGGCCAAGGCCGCGGAAGATTGCGCGACAGCTGGGTTGAACGAGCGGCGGCGTAGAGGTTGACGCATAGCATCATGAGCGTCGAGGCGGCGATCGCCGGCGGGCCAAAACGTACCAGCGCGTCAGCAAATGCCTGCGCCGTGAATTTGTCCGGCGCGCCGTCGAAAGCGTCGGCGGCGAGGGCGGCGACGGCCGAGGCGATCTGGCGTGCGCCCTCGCGGTAGCCGCCATAGACGACGATGACGGTCGTGAGCACCGCGGCGCTGCCGATAATTCCGAACAAAGCCGCGAGCGTGACGACGGCGCCGACCGAGGGGTGGACCGGAGCGTCGCGCGCGCGCGAGCGGAAATATCGCTCGATGGGAGTGATCGCGAAGGCAGCCAGGGCCCAGGCCGGACCGGCGACGGAAGCGGCGAACAACAAGGCCGACAACGGCTCGGACAAGAGCGCGAGCGAGGCGACCGAAATCGCTCCGGCGATCGCCCCGGCGTCGAGTCCCCAACCTAGGGTCGCGATCATGATCGGCAACGGCGCGAGATAGGCGAGCGCCATCGCGAGAACGCTCGACTGCGCGCTGACCACGAACAAGAGCGCTGCGGCGCATCCCGCTCCTATCGCGACGATGAATCGGTGCAACATCACGAGCGCTGTCCCGCGTTGGTTTGCGGTTAGAAGGCGAGCTGGCCGCCTCCAACTGCCGCCGCGACCGGTCCGGCCGAACGCGGCGGTTCAAAACTTCAGAGGCGGCGGCGCCGCCCGGACGCCGTCAGCGGATCACGTAAGGCAAGAGGCCCAGGAACCGGGCGCGCTTGATCGCCTGCGCGAGCTCGCGCTGCTTGCCGGCGCTCACCGCGGTGATCCGCGACGGCACGATCTTGCCGCGCTCGGAAATGTAGCGCGACAGGAGACGGGTGTCCTTGTAGTCGATCTTCGGCGCATTGGCGCCCGTGAACGGGCACGACTTGCGCCGGCGGAAAAACGGGCGGCGGGGAGCGGTGGCCATCAGCTGACTCCAAGATTCGCGTCATCGCGGGGGCGGCGCGGCGGACGATCGCCCCGATCCGACCTGTCGCCTCGATCTCCACGGTCGCCGCGATCCGGCCGGTCGCCGCGCGGTCCGCGCGGACCGCGATCGTCGCGGTCGCCGTCGTCGCGCTTGCGCAACATCGCCGAGGGGCCGGCTTCATGCTCGTCGACGCGTATGGTGAGGAAGCGGATGACGTCCTCGTTGATGGTAAGCAAGCGCTCGACCTCGACCACCGCCTCGGAGGGGCCGGCGATGTTGAGCAGCGTGAAGTGCGCCTTGCGGTTCTTCTTGATCCGGAACGCCAGCGATTTCAGCCCCCAAGGCTCGACCTTGGTGACCGCGCCGCCGAGCGAGGCGATTTTCGACTTGATCTGCTCGGTCAGCGTCTCGACTTGCTGCGACGTGACGTCCTGGCGCGCAAGGAAGATGTGCTCGTAGAGAGCCATTTGGTGCCTTTCCAACTCTTCAAGCCGCGTCCCACGCAGAGCCCTTCGAGCCCGGGAAAGGCTCGAACCGGATCGTTCGAAGGCGGGAACACGGGAGGACGGACGCTTGAAAATCCTGCCGCACGCTCACGTCGAATGAGCCCGCAGCCCTCCGTTCAGCCCCCAGCGGGACGCAACGAAGCGGCCCTCATATGGAAACTTCTGGCGCATGGCAAGGAAAATCACGGGGCGGCGCTCGGCTGGCCTGCGCTTCAAATCAGTCAGGCGGGAGAACGGAAGGTGAGGATCTTGTCCGAGCGGAAATCGTACAGCTTGCCGGTTTCGGTCCAGTCGGGCGAGCAGATCGCGGCAATCTTGGGCGCCAGTTCTTCAGGCGCGCGCAGCGTCGCAGGGTCTTCGCCGGGCATGGCCGTTGCGCGCATCGCGGTTCGCAGCGGTCCGGGGTCGATGAGCATGACGCGGATGTTCGACGTGTTGAGCGTTTCGGCGGCGTAGGTGCGGGCGAGGGCGTCGAGCGCCGCCTTCGAAGCCGCATAGGGGCCCCAATACGCCCGGAATTCCGCCCGGCTCGCCACGCAGGAGGTTATGAACGCTACACGGCCGGCGGCGGAGCGGCGCAGCAGCGGGTCGAGCGAACGGATGAGGCGCCAGTTGGCGGTGACGTTGACCGCCATGACGTCATCCCAGGTCTTCGGGTCCAGGTGGTGAAGGGGGGACAACAGGCCCAGGACCCCGGCATTGCCGACAAAGGCGTCGAGCCGGCCCCAGCGCCGGTAGAGCGCTTCTCCCAGGCGATCGATCGCAGCGAAGTCGCGCAGATCCATCGGAACGAGGGTCGTCGCGTCCGGTTCGGCCGGCCGGAGCGCGCGAATTTCGTCGTCGAGTTCCTCGAGGCCGCCCTGCGTGCGGGCCAGCGCCACCACATGCGCGCCCGATGCGGCGAGGGCGAGGGCCGTAGCGCGGCCAATGCCGCGGGAGGCCCCGGTGACCAGCGCGATGCGGGGCGATCCATCATGGCTCGACGCGCTCAATCGACACTCCTTGCGTCATTTGCTAGGCTCGCCTTCGGGGCTTGATCTCGGGCCGGCGCGAGACGACGGGAAGCCGGGTCGCGGCGGCGTCGATCACGCAGGACACGCGACCTTGCAAACGTAGATTTTCATTGGCGGCGATTATAGGCTGCGCGCTTATGGACTTGCGGTGACCGAAAAGAAAGTCCGACCCGGATGCGTCACGGTCGCTGGCGCTTCTTGAGGGTCTGCGCGGGGTCGAGGGCCGGCTTCGCGCGCGAAGCGGGATTTGTTTGGGGCTCGAAATGGCGAACGCTAGGCTTGGCGGCGAAACAAGACTTGGGCGCGAATCGGGAAAGACGGTGACGCGCGCCGATCTGGCCGAAATTGTTTATCAGAAGGTCGGATTGTCGCGCACGGAATCGGCGGAACTCGTCCAGTCGGTCCTGGACGAAATCTCCGATGCGGCCACGCGCGGCGAGACGATCAAGCTTTCCGGTTTCGGCTCTTTCGTCGTCCGCTCGAAGGGCGAGCGGGTAGGGCGCAATCCAAAGACCGGCGTCGAAGTGCCGATCCTTCCCCGCCGGGTAATGGTGTTCAAGCCGTCCAACGTGCTGAAGGCCAAGATCAACGGACGCGATCCGGAGTCCGAAAAGGAATAAGCGCTTCCGCGGCCGAGCGTGGCGGCCGTGTTGGCGACGGCGGCCGGGGACGATGAAGCCCGCCGCATCTGGAGTTTTCGCTCCGTTCGGCCAATAGTGGATCGACGCAAACGGAGGCGCCATGATTCTCTCGCCCCCGGCGGCCGCAAGCCCGCCGATTGAGAAGGGTCCCGAAGCCTATCGAACGATCCGCGAAGTCGCGGATTCGATGGATCTGCCGCAGCATGTGCTGCGCTTCTGGGAGACGCGCTTTCCGCAGATCCGACCCCTCAAGCGGGCCGGCGGCCGGCGTTATTACCGCCCCGACGACATCGAGCGGCTCAGGCTCATCCGCCGCCTGCTCTACGATGAAGGCTACACAATCAAGGGCGTCCAGAAGCTCTTCAAGGAGCAGGGCGTCCAAGCTTTGACGGGCTCCGCTCATCCCCACATCGCGCCGTCCGCTGAGCGCGCAGGCGCCGCCGAATCCCTAAAGGGCGCCGAGGTCAGCGGCGCCGGCTTGAGGCTTGCGGACGACGATCTCGCGGCTCTGCGCGAGGCGTTGGCCGAGATCGTGGACGCCGAGCGAATCCTGACCCGGGCGCGCTCACCCGGTCAGTGACGCGGCTGCATTGCGTGGCGCGGCGCCCCTCATTATAAGGGGCGCCGTCGGAGTGTAGCGCAGCCCGGTTAGCGCACTAGTCTGGGGGACTAGGGGTCGTGGGTTCGAATCCCGCCACTCCGACCACAATTCCCCGCAAAATATCCGTCTGGCGAATCGCGCTCGCTAGGATTTTTATGAGCCGTTCGATCAACATCCGTCTGGTCCAATCCAAACTGCCGCACGAAAATCAATGCCATAGCGCTCCGAAACGATGATCTCGTGAATGTTCGCCCCCGGGGAAGGCGTTGCGAAGGACTATGCCGAAGCCGTGAACTCCGACCATTCACAATTTCCTTACATTTTCCGGTATCCTGTGCGCACGTCAGGCCGAAAGGAGTACTTCCTAAATCCATGAGCGACCACCCGGTGACGGCGATCGACATTGCGCTCAAGCCCGGGGCGGCGATGGTCCGGCGGGCGCGCGCCGACAACGTGCGCCTCCTTAAGGCGTTTCCGGAGTTCTTTGCGCTCGACGCAACCCATCACCCGCATATGACCATGCTCCAGCAGTTCGTCCGCACCGCCGAACTCAAGAAGGTCGCCGCCGCCGCCAACGCGGTTCTCGGCAAGGAAGGAGTGACGGGCTGGCAACTCAAGGCGATCCGGTACTATTACATCCCGACGCCGCCGCTCGGCATTGCCGGCATCGTGGTCGAACCGACCCAAGATTTGCTCCGGCTGCAGCGCGAACTGCTTGCCGCGGTCGCGCCCTTCACCGAGAAGACCGGAACCCCCGCGGCGTTCTTCAGCGACGACGATGGACGAGACATCCAGCCCGGACTTATCGACTACGTCGCTGATTTCGTCACAGTCGCCGCCGGCGAGAAGTTCAATCCGCATGTCACGATTGGCGTCGCGCCTCAGACCTACCTCGACAAGATGTTCGCCGAACCCTTCGAGGCGTTCACGTTTTCAGCCGTCGGCGCGGCGGTCTACCAGCTCGGCACTTTCGGCGCCGTCCGTAAGGAGCTCAAGCCGCTGGCGCTTGCGCCTTGAGCGCGCTCATCGCGCCCTAGCCGCAAGACGCGCGCCGGGCGCAGCGCGCCCGACGACCGGGCAGGGGCGAAACGTCCGCTCCGCGAGCGCGCCTGGCCCTCAAAGCTCGGCTTCAGGTTGGGCGACGAAGAGGAGAACCAGAAGAATCGTCGCCACGATGCGAAACGCCGCTTGCTGACCGTTCCAGACCTGCGACTGCCACATCGCAAACCATTCGCCGCCGACGGCGAGAAAGGCGAGGAACCAGACCAGAAATCCGCAACCCGCGCCGGCGTACACGAAGCGCTTGGCCGCGTCGAAGTCTTGCGCTTTTCGTTTCCGCGCCCGCGCGAGCTCAACCGCTCCAAGCGCGAACAAGGCGGCGGTGGCCGCTTCGCCCAGAACAATCAGCCAAAAAGTGATCCGCCAAAGAATGGGGACGGGCAGGGCGTGGTTCGCGAGTCCACTTACGGGAATGATCGTGTCCATGCTGAGGACGTGCTGGACGAACAATAGATTCGACCCTGGGTCCTGGATGTTTCCTGCGACGATGAAGCCGCACAGTATCGCGACCCCGGCGGTCATGAATATCTTGAGACGCCTTTTGATCATCATCGCATCCCTCCCATGCTGATTCATTCAGGCGTCGCGGGACCTCCACTTTCTCGGCGAAGGAGCGCCCCTACGATCGTATCTCGGCGTCGCCGCACGCCGGCGCGACGGCGAATTTGGGAAACAACGGCACGAGGCAAACCTTTATTGTCGGCTTCGCCGCGTTGTAGAGCACGACCACATTCATCGTCATGTAGTAATTCGGCGGGGGCGATTGACTATACTGCGGCGTGAGAATCATCGCATTGGGGTCCACATCGAAGCCGAACGGCGCTTTCCAGCATCCCGGACGCCAAACGATTTGGGTTGGCGGGACCAGCGATCCCGGCTTCGCGTCAGGCGGAATCGCCCATTGAATGTCGACAGCCCCGTCGTTGACGCAGAAAAATTGTGTCTTCGTTTTGAAGTCGAGGATGACGGCCGTGGGCCCCTGCTCGCAATGAGCGGTGAGAACCGCGGTATGGTAGCCCCCGAGGCACCGTGCTGCGTCCCAGAATACGGCCACGCCCGACTGCGGGGCGGCGCCTCCCAACTCAGCATGTGACGGCCAGGTTGGGGCGAGCGCAAGGCACAAGGCGCCGACGCTGGCGAGGTATCGCCGAGAGGAGATCATGCTCACTCCTTAGCCCAGGCCGCGTGCTGGCGGCGAAGCTCCGCAATCCTGTTTTTATGCGGTCCTTGTGCATTGAAGCAACAAACTCCGCGCGCGCATGCGCTCAGGACTTCAAGCCGCGACCGGGATAGATTGTCCCGGTCATGCCGAAGCGCCTCATACCGCACCCGGTCCTTATCACCACCCGGCTGCGACTGCGCCAATTCCGGCCCGAGGATACGGACGCGATGCACGAATGCCAGCCAACGCTGAGACTGAGCGGTCGCGGGAAGGGACGCCGATTTCACCCTTGGGACGTGGAGAACCTGCGGTGCGATTCGCATAATATATATTATGGAACCAGAATCGAGCTCTCCCCGGGGACGCGGCGTTTCCCCTCAAACTGCTCGGTTCCCCAAACCCGGGCCTGTTTCTCGACCCTCGTCAGGCCGTTTTCGCCTTGCCCGCTTCGGTCGCGGCTTTCACCTCGTTGAGGCGCCCGGTTCGCACGTCGTAGACGTAACCGTAGACGGGCACATTCGCGGGAACGAGCGGATGCTCACGAATGCGGCGCACATCCTGGACCACGCTCAACTCCTGGTTCTTAATCGTGTGCCACTTGATGAAATGGCCCGCCGCGTGACCGCCTTTGTGATGGGGATTTGACCAGGTCTTTCCATCAAAGGAAGCCGTGCCGAGATCGTCGTCGAGGAGATCGGCGATGACCTCGTCGGCAAAAAGTTCCATTCCACAGTTCGTGTGATGAATGACGAACCATTCGCGGGTGCCGAGCAATTTGTGAGAGATCACCAGTGACCGGACCGCGTCATCGGTGGCGCGGCCGCCGGCATTGCGGATGACGTGGGCGTCGCCTTCGGCGAGCCCAGCGTATTTGGCCGGATCGAGCCGGGCGTCCATGCAGGTGAGGATCGCGAATTGCCGCGCCGGCGGCAGCGGAAGCTCGCCCTTGGCTCCGAACGCTTGAGCATAGGCCTGATTGGCGGCGACCACCTCACTGACGACTTTGGACATGCTGCGACTCCATTGCCGAAATGCGCCCCGGCTTCGCCGAGCGCGTTGGGCTAAGGACCACGCCTCGAGGCTTAAGTCAATTAAGTCTATAAACAAGATCAATTTATGCAACCCATTAGGTGAGCGCGCGACCATCTCGGGACGCCGGCTTCTGGAAAGAGGAATTCTCTTGACAAGGGGATTGCAATATGATCTGATTGTCAGAACTACGGGAGTGGACGCCGCCAAGCGGGAAAAGAGTGCGCGTTTCTGATAGAAGAACCGGCGGTAAAGTACTGAGCGGCTTTAATATTTCTCGACAGAGCGCGATTTGGTTTTCCTTCCGGCGGACTTTGATTTCCTTCCGCCTGCGCTTTGATTTCCTTCCGCCGGCTTTGATTTCCTGCTGCTCGGCTTTGAATTCCTTCCCCGCTTCCGCCGCCCGCGTCAGGCTTGCAAAAGCTCCGCCAGCGTCAGCGCAATCACCTCTGTCGCTTTGAACAGATCCGACAGCGGCAGGCGCTCGTCGGCGCGATGGGCGTTGGCTTCCTCGATCGTATGGGGGCCGGCGCCGTAGAGGACGATCGGAACCCCGGCCTTCGCGTAGTGGCGCGCGTCGGTATAGAGCGGCACTCCGGAGGCGGCCACCGGCTCGCCCATGACGCGGCTCGCATGCCGGCAAAGCGTCTCGGTCAGCTCCGCCCCGGCGGCCGTTGGGGTCAGCGGCTCCGCGAGCAGGATGCGCCTGACCGCGACCTTGGCGTCGTGGTGGAGCGCCGCCGCCCTGGCGATCACCGCGTTGAGCTCGGCCTCGACCTCGGCCGGATTTTCTTCCGGGACCATCCGCCGGTCGAGGCGGAAGGCGACCCGATCCGGCACGACATTGGTGTTGATGCCGCCGGTAATGAGGCCAACCGTCATCTGCGGCGAGCCGATGCCGGGTACGGCCGACCGCCGAGCCTCAAGCCCGCCGCGCCAGCCGTAGAGGGCGGCGAGGATCGCGTTCGCCGCTTCGAGCGCGTCGACGCCGGTCGAGGGCCGGGCGGCATGCGCCGAGCGCCCCAGGACCTCGACCTCGAGATGCAAGCAGCCGTTGTGGGCGTTGACGACGGCGTAGGAGAAGCCCGCTCCGATGGCGAGGTCCGGCCGCGACAGGCCTTGCTCGAGAATATACCGCGGGCCGATCTCGCCGCCCGCCTCCTCGTCATAGGTGACGTGCAATTCGACCGCGCCGTTGAGCGCGACGCCGCTCTGGTCCAGCGCCAGCATCGCGAACGCATAAGTGGCGATGTCTGATTTCGAAACCGCCGCCCCGCGGCCGACCATCCAGCCGTCGACGATCTCGGCCCCGTACGGGTCGTGGGTCCAGCCCGAGCCCGGCGGCACGACGTCGCCATGGGCGTTGAGTGCGATTGTCGGGCCGCCCTGCCCGTACCGGCGCCGGACAATCAAATTGGTCGCCGAAATCATGCCGTTGGCCTTGGTGAGGTCGTCCGGCACCTTGCGCCGTTCGACCGTGAACCCGAGACCCTCCAGGAGCTTGGCGACGGCAGAGGCGGGGGGGTCGCAATCCCCCGGCGGATTGTCGGACGGAATCTTGACGATCTCGGCGAGGAACCGCGTCTCCGCTTCGGCGTGCGCCTGCACGAAGGCATGGATCGCGCTTTCGACCGGCGTCATTGCATTTCCCCTCAATCGACCCTCAGGCGTCGAACCCCTCGACGCTGAACCCGTCATAGGCCGGCGTCACGTGCGCGGGCAGGCGCGCGCGCAGGGTCTCGTAGTCGAGATCGGTATGCAAGTTGGTGAGGATTGCTCGGCGCGGCCGCAGCATTTCGATCGACGCCAAGGCGTCGTCGAGGCTGAAATGGGAAGGGTGCGGCCGATAACGCAACGCGTCAATGATCCACGTGTCGAGGCCTTCGAGGAACGGGCGGCTCGCCGCGGGTATGCGCTTGACGTCGGGGGTGTAGGCGAGCGACCCGAAGCGAAAGCCGAGCGCGCCGATATCGCCGTGGTCGAGGTCGAACGGCATGGCTTCGATTGCGCCCCCTGCGCCATCGACGCGCGCGAGCCTGCCGGCGGTGAGTTGCAGCTCGGTTGCGATTGCGGGGTAAGAGCTGCCATCAGGCGTCTGAAAAACATAGGAAAACGCTCGCCGGACAATGAGCGAGGTCGGCTCGTCCATGTGCACGTCGATGCGCCGGCCCATTTGCTGATAGAGGGGCCTCAAATCGTCGATGCCGTGGGTGTGGTCGGCGTGGGGATGGGTCATCAGAATGCCGTCGATTCGCTTGACGCCGGCGTCGATCAGTTGCTCGCGCAAGTCAGGCGAGGTGTCGACGAGGACCGTTGTCGCGCCGCCGCTGCCGAAGCGCTCGACGAGCGCCGAGCAGCGGCGGCGGCGATTCTTCGGGTTTGACGGATCGCAGGCGCCCCACCCTTGCCCGACCCGCGGCACTCCTGCGGATGAGCCGCAGCCGAGGATGGTCAGACGAAGGGTCAATGCGACCGTCCGGCGGCCGATTGCAGCTTGGGAAAAACCTTCAGCGTATTGGCGCGCGTCGCCGCCGCTAGCGCCTCGGGTTTGAGCCCGCGCGCCTCAGCGACCACGTTCGCCGTATTGACGACAAAGGCCGGCTCGTTGCGGTGGCCGCGATGGGGGATCGGCGCCAGATAGGGCGCGTCGGTCTCGACGAGAATGCGGTCGAGCGGGACGTCGCGGGCGATGGCGCGCAAGCCCCCGGATTTTTTGAACGTCACGACGCCCGAAAAGGAGATCGAGAGCCCAAGGCCGAGCGCGGTCTCGGCCAGCTCTCGCGACGAGGTGAAGCAATGGAGCACGGCGGTGAACCGCCCCTGCCCCATTTCGTCGGTCAGAATCTCGGCAATGTCGTCGTCGGCGTCGCGCGCATGGATGACGAGCGGCAGGCCGAGCTCGCGAGCGAGCCCGATCTGGCCGCGAAAGATCCGTTTGGCGACCTCAGGCAGGCCGTAGTTATAGTGGTAGTCAAGGCCCGCTTCGCCGATGCCGACGCATTTGGGATGGCTGGCGAATTTGCGCATGGCGGCGAAGTCCCCTGCGCCCTCGGTGGCCGCCTCGTGAGGATGCGTGCCGACGGTGAAAAAGACGTCGTCGTACCGCTCGGCGATTTCGACCACATGGCCGGCCTTCGTCACCTTGGTCCCGATGGTGATCATGCGCTCGACCCCGACAGCCCGGGCGCGCTCGACGACCGCGTCGAGGTCGCCGGCAAAGTCGGGGAAATCGAGATGGCAGTGGCTGTCGATGATTGTCATTCGGCGCCGGCCCAAGCCCTCACTTCGTCGGCTCCGGTTCGATATAGCGAGGAAAGACCGGCGCCGGCGGGGGCAGCAGCGTGCCGGGCTGGAGCCGACGTGGCGCCCTGATCCTCCAAAACGGTTCGCCGACCTCGACATCTTCGGTCCACACTTCGAGGTCGCGGAAGTTGCGTTCGTCTGGAGACACGGCGAGGAGGTCAAGCAGCTTGTTCATCGACCCGGGCATGACAGGCTGCAACAAGATTGCAACGATGCGTAAGACTTCCAGCGTCATGTAGAGAACAACGCGCATTTCGCCGGGATCGCTGTTAGCCTTTTTCCATGGCTCGCGAGTTGCGAAATAACGATTGGCCCGCGCGACAATTTCGAAAACGCTTGCGACGTACTGGTGTATCGCAAAAGCGGCCATGTGCTTTCGGGCAGTTTCAACCAAGGAGTCCGCAGCCGCCAACAGTTCGTCTGTCTCTTCGTCGACCAGTCCTAAGGGCGCGTTCCAGTCTGGAACCGCTCCCCCGCAGTTCCTGGCGATCATCGTTAGCGAGCGCTGCGCCAGATTGCCGATGTCGTTGGCGAGATCGGCGTTCATGCGGGCAACGATCGCCTCGTGCGAGTAGGCCCCGTCCTGTCCGAACGGCACTTCGCGCAGGAAGAAATAGCGCACCGGATCGAGGCCGTAGGCCGCGACCATCTCCTTCGGGCCGACAACGTTGCCCACCGACTTCGACATCTTCTCCCCGCGGTTGAACAGGAAGCCGTGCACGACCACCTGTTTCGGCACGGGTAGTCCGGCCGACATCAGGAAGGCCGGCCAATAGATGGCGTGGAAGCGAGTGATGTCCTTGCCGATCACGTGCACGTCGGCCGGCCAGAATTTCGCCCGCGGGGCCTTAGCATCCGGGAAGCCGGTCGCGGTGATGTAGTTGGTCAGCGCGTCGACCCAGACATACATCACGTGCTTGGGATCGCCGGGGACCGGCGTCCCCCAGTTGAAGGTGGCGCGGCTGATCGAGAGATCGGAAAGCCCTCGTTTTACGAACGCGACGATCTCGTTGCGATAGGCCTCGGGCGTGATAAATTCGGGATGCGCTTCGAAATGGGCCAATAGCCTGTCGGCGTAGGCAGAGAGCTTGAAAAAATAGCTTTCCTCCTCGACCCACTCGACCGGCGCGCCGCTTGGCGCGAGCTTGGTTCCGTTTGGACCGTCGGTCAGCTCGCTGTCGTCGAAATAGCCTTCGTCGCGCACCGAATACCAGCCGGAATATTTCGACAGATAGATGTCGCCGTTCGCGTTCATGCGCTCCCAGATCGCCTGCGCCGCCAAGTCGTTGCGCGGCTGGGTGGTGCGCACGATGTCGTCGGCCCGCGCGTTGAGCAGCTCGCCCATTGCCTCGAACTCGGCCGCGACGCGATCGACGAACGCTTGCGGCGACACGCCTTCGCGCAGGGCGGCCTGCTGAACCTTGAGGCCATGCTCGTCCATGCCGGTGACGAACAGGGTCTCGCGCCCGTCGAGGCGCATGAAGCGCTGGATCGCGTCGGTCGCGATGCGCTCGTAGGCATGGCCGATATGCGGCGCGCCATTGGCGTAGGGGATCGCCGTGGTGATGTAGAAACGGCTCATGCGCGCCGTCCTAGAGCATTTTGCCGGCGATGAAAACGAAGCTTTCAGCGCCGGGGAGCCGTCGCGGCGATCTCGGCGAAGAGCGCCAGAATGTGCAGCTTGCGGTCGAGATTGAGCGCTTCCGTCTCGCGCTCGGCGGCGCGGATGCGGTCCCAAAGGTCGCCGATCTCCTCGACCGCTCCGGATGGCGGCGGGAGATCGCGGGCGTAAGACGCCAGCCAATCGTAGAGCTCGCGATGGAAAGCCCGGTACGCTTCGTCGCCCGCGCGCCCGCCGATCGCGTCGGCGAGCCGGGCGACAGTGCGGGGATCGGGGCGCGGCAAACCGGCGACGACCGAATTGATCAGGGCGCCCGCGCCATCCGATTCCGGGGCCAGGCGCGCGAGCGTCTCGCGAACCGATCCGTTCGCGCGCTTTGCGGCGGCGGCGATCTTATCCCTGGCGGCTTCGCTCCACGGCGGCCCTAGGCTAACCGTAGCCTCGATGATCTCGTCCTCCGTGAGCGGATCGAGCCGCAAGCGGCGGCAGCGCGAGCGGATCGTGGGGAGGACCTGACCCGGCCGATGCGAGACGATGAGGATCAGCGAGCGTTGCGGCGGCTCCTCAACCATTTTAAGTAATGCATTGGCGCTATTTCGATTTAGGTCTTCGGCGGAATCGACGATGACGATCCGCCAGCCGCCGAAGGCGGCGGAAAGCTGAAAGACCTGCAACCCGAGCCGCACCGCCTCGACCGAGATCTCGCTCGCGAGCCTCTTTGTCGCCGCCTGCCATTCGCGCCGGATGAGAGCAAAATCGGGATGGGCGAGCTGGCCGATCAGACGCGCGGCCGAATGGCTGGGCTCGACGCGCAGATCGCGCGCCTCGCGCACGGCCGGCGCCGCCGGATTGGGGTTGGCGAGCACGAAGCGGGCGAACCGCCAGGCGAGCGTCGCCTTGCCGATTCCTTCGCGCCCGCCGATCAGCCAGGCGTGGGCGAGTCGACCCTCGCGATAGGCGGAGAGCAGTTCCTGTTCGGCGCCCTTGTGGCCAATCAGCGAAGTCGCATGGCGCGGATGGGGCGCGCCGGGCAAGGCGTCGGCTTCGGGAGGATCCTCGCTCTCGGTCTTCTTCATGCCCGGTTGGCCTCGAGCGCGGCCGCGGGATCGAGCCGCGTCTCGACCGTGGACCAGATCGCAGCAGCGACGTCCCCTTCGCTTCCGGTGGCGTCGATAACGGCGCAGCGCCAAGGCTCGGCCGCCGCGATCTCCAGGAAGGCGCGGCGAAGGGTTTGATGAAAGGCGAGGCCCTCCGATTCGAACCGGTCAGCGCTTCCCCTGCCCCGCCTTCGCTTTGCCGCCCGCTCGAGGCCGACTTCCGGCGCCAGGTCCATGATCAGCGTCAAGTCGGGCCTGGTCGCGCCGACGGTCAGTCGTTCGAGGCCGGCAATGAAGTCGGGCGCCAGGTTCCCAGCCGCGCCTTGATAGGCCCGGGTCGAATCGGCGAACCGGTCGGAAACCACCCAGGCGCCGCTCGAGAGCGCCGGCAGGATCGTCTTTTCGAGATGGTCGACGCGCGCTGCGGCGAACATGCAGCGCCTGCCCGGCAGGACCGAACTCGGCCGCAAATCCCGAGAGGATGGCCTCGCGCAGCGCCTCGGCGCCCGGCGAACCGCCGGGCTCGCGCGTACGAACCACATCGAGGCCAAACGCCGTGAGGCGCTCCTGAAGCCGCTTGGCCTGGACCGACTTCCCGACGCCCTCGCCGCCTTCGAACGTGATGAATCGGCCTTTCGCTCGCCCGGTCATCACTGGCGCGGCTTCGGGTGCGGCGTCCTTTCCGCAGAGCCGCCGGTCAAGATGCGCCGAATGAAGCCCACTGCATGTCCCTTCGAACCGCCGCCTCGAACCAAGCAGCCCGGAGGTTTCCAGTGCATAGTTCGGAGTTCGATTGGCAACGGCGGCTCGCCCGCGGGGCGGCCGACGTGACGGGCCCGGCGTCTCAATCCGCGGTCAGTGTGGATTTGGCCGTCTTCAGCCGATCGAACACGCCAGCCGGCGGTTTCTTGCGCAGACGGAGAGGTTCGGACAAGTAGAGCGCTTTTTCCGCGCTGGCTTGGAGATCGGGACGGCGCGGCGGCATGACGGCGCGCTCGGCTGGCGAAGTCGCGACGGCCGCGACGACCAGAGTGCTGCGATTGGAGCCGAGATCGAACGGGCGCGACGGCGGCAACGGAATAGCGCCGTGCGGCTGCCTGATCGCGACCGGGGCGGCCTCAGGAATTGGCGCCGTCTCGGGCGCCGGCGCCTCGGCGACCGACGCAACGCGCACCGGTTCGGGCTCAGGCTCGGGCGGCTGCGCAGGCGGGCTCGCCGCCTCGACTGGCTCCGGCGGCGAAGGGGCCGCCTGCGACGCGCCGCGGCCGGAAAAGAACGAGAAGATCGTCTCAGTCTCGGCCGCCGCCGCCATCACCGGGGCCGGATAGCCGATCATATTGGCCGGCGATCCGTCGGTGCGCAGGCTCGCCAGCAATTGCAAATCGTCCGACCCTTCGATCGGCGCGGGCCCGACGTACTCGACTTTCACCCGGGCGGTACCCATGGCCTTCATGTCGAGGATATCGGCGACCCGCGAGGAGACGTCCATCACCCGTCCGCCGTGATAGGGGCCGCGATCGTTGACTCGCACGATGACCGAGTAACCGTTGCTCTGGTTGGTCACCCGCGCATAGCTCGGCAGCGGCATGGTCGGATGGGCGGCGGAAAGTGAGGCCATGTCGTAGACTTCGCCATTGGCGGTCCGGCGGCCATGGAACGCCGCCCCATACCAGGAGGCCATCCCGACAGCCGAATATGATGGATTTTCCGAGGGATAATACCGGTGGCCGGCGACGGTGTAGGGACGGCCGACCAGATATTGCCCGCCGCCGCGCGGCACCGGTTGGCCGTCGGCCACCACCTTCGGGCTCGCGTGACCGTATTTGGCTTGAGCGAAATGCTCATGGCCGTGAGAATACGACACCTGGGGGGTCTGGGTGGCGCAACCGGCGAGCGCGACAGCGGTCACGCCGAGGCTCGCAGCGCCTCGCCATCTCCGTTTGCCCGCACAGACGCGCGGTTCAACGCCCGGAACGCTCATGACGCTTACTCGGTCGCGGTGCGAGAGCAGGTTTCGAGTTTCGAACGCCGATACCCGCCGCGGCGGCACGAACTTTCCCAACCATCAAGCCTGCTTCGCACTATTGATCCCGCTTCGTTTCGAATTCGCTAATGAATTCCGGCCCCAGCGGGCCGAATAGGCGGCCGAGCCAACGCGGCCAAATGGCGCTGGTGATGATTTGCCGTTCGCAGACGCCCGCCGTCCCGCCACGTTCCACCCTCGAGCAGTGACGCCCAATCGCGGCGAGAACGTGGCCAGCCCGTGACGCGGAAACCCGCCCGAATCCGTCCCATTCTCGGCCGCGATAGAAACGCTCCGGCGCTCCGAACCGTCCAACGAGGTCAAATTCCCGGCCGCGCGCCGGCCCGCGACCGGGGCGGCGTCAGTTCGCGGCAATGGTGAGAAAGGCTGGGCGGCCCGAACGCGGCAGCACTCGGACCGCCCAGTTGTTTTGGAAGCGACAGTGTTGCCAGATGAACTTGCTGCAAGCCCTCCCGGCCGGTGCTAATCGCGTCGCCTCCATCAGCACCGCGTTGCTCAACAGGTCGAAGGGGGTTCTCGACCCGAAGGCCCAGGTTCATGCCCGTCGCGGCGTCACGGATTAATCATAATTCTTAACGAACAGCAACAAAAATATAGCGTTCCGGGTGTCACCGAAACTTCATCCACAGGGAACCTGTGGGCCGCCCGAGCCCTGTTAAATTGTGCGCCGCAGCGCCGCTTAGGCGCCATCCTCGATTTTGTCATATGAATGATGTTTACGCTGTTCCCGTAAGTCGTTCGAATCGCTGGCGGTTCGGAACGCGCGCGGCCTCGCCAGGTTTCTGTCCGTTGCTGTCGGGATGTCAACGCTCATGCAAAAGGTCACGTTGGTCGCGCTCGAATGCCTCGCCGGCGGTCGTTGGCGCGGTTGAGGCCGCTCCGGGCGCGCCGCTTGGCGGCTATCGCCATCGCTGCGTTGGCGCCGAGCTTTAGCTTTCCCCTCTGCCGCGCTGCGTCGATTCTGAGGATCGGGAACGCTAATGGCCGCGGATGCAGGTCCGCGACAATCTGTCGCATTCATTCGCCAATCAGAGAAACGGCGGTTGCCGGCCGGAGACGCCTCGATGCCCTTCATGCCGTTAGAGCGCCCGCACGAGGAGGCGCGCCGGTTTCAATGATCCTCGTCACCGTACAGGCGCTGTTTGAGGATCAGGGCCACCATCAGGATCGGCGACGATAGGAATGCTCCCATCGGCCCCCAAAGCCAGGTCCAGAAGGCGAGCGACAGCAGGACCGCGAGGGCGTTGAGCTCCAATTGGCGCCCGATGATCGTCGGGGTCACGAACTGCCCCTCGACGACGATCAGCAAGCCGAAGCAGACCGCCGGGAGCAGGCCAACAGCGAAGGTCGGCGCAGTGACGACCCCCACCAGGAGGAGAACCACGAAAGTCGCGATCGGCCCGATGATCGGGATAAAATTCAGGACCGCCGCCAAGGCGCCGAAACCAATCGCATTCGGCGTCCCGGTCAAGGCGCATATGACGCCGGTCAGCGCACCGACGCCCACGTTGATCAGCGTAACGATCAGCAGATAGTGCGCCAGCCCCGACTCGATCTCGTTGAGGATCTTGAGCACCGTCAGTCGTGAATCGCGGCTCGCGAACGTCATGACCAAGGCGCGGCGCAAGTCCGGCCATGCGCCGATGAAAAGAAGGAGCACCACCAGAAAAAACAAAAATCCGGTGATCGGCGGCAATAGAATGGAAATCGTCGACGGCACCCAGGAAATACCGGGCAAGGGAAGCGCGATGGCGTCGCCGCTCGAAGTCTCGGTCACTGTCGAAGTCACACGGCGCCATATCTGGACCAGGCCATCGAATACATGCAGCTTTTCTTTCAATGACGCGACGATGCCCGGCAACCCGCTCGTCAGCTCGGACACCCGCGGGACGATCAACAGGATCACAAAAACAATGATCAGGGTAACGGCGGCCACCAGCAGAACGGCGGCGAGCGGGCGCGGAACGCGCAGCGCCTCGAGTCGTCGCGCCGCCGGGCCCAACATGATTCCGACGACGAAAGCCGCCACGACCGGGAGCATGATCTCGCGCGCGACGTAGAGGACGAAGCCGACTGCGACTCCCGCCAGTATCGCCAGCGACCACGTCGAAATCTGCCGAAGAGGATCCATGGGGCGCAGATCGGGTATCTCTTCTACCCGCGCGATCGCTTGCGGACGCCGGCCTTCGCGCACCGATGACTCCCCCCGCCGCACCAGTCGCGACGCCAACCCGAGAGGACAACGCAGCTTGAGCGCAAAATGTTCCTATCGATCCTAGGCGTCTCCGCCATCCATAGTAACCGCGCGTTGCAAACCCGTCGAGTTGGCGACGCCTGCCAAAGCCGGCGTCAAACTGCGGACTTGGGCTCACGGGCGATGAGAGTTCCTCGCGAGACGCGCCTTCGCGCTCCTCAGCGGCGTCGCCGGATCAGAGCAAAGTTTGACCGCTTGGCGTTGAAGGGGTTTAATCGTCGGCGGCTCAAGCCGCTCTTGGAACCTCGCGAGGTCGAAATTGGCGCCGAGAGCAAGCTGGAAGGGCTTCCTGAAAGTCGCGGAAGTGACGTGTCCGGTCGGCCTCTACGCGGCCGCCTCGACGACCGAACGCATCGCCCTGCATACGATCAACCGGCCGACGGGCAATCGGATTCGGCGCCAGTTCGTCGACGCCGAGACCGGCAAGACGGTCGAACGCGACGATCAGGTCAAGGGCTACGAAATCGGCAAGGACGAATACGTCTCCGTCGAGCCGGACGAGATCGCCGCGATTATTCCGCACGGCGACAAGACGCTGTCCGTTTCGGCGTTCGTCGAACTTGACGCCGTCGACGACCTCTATTTCGACAAGCCCTACTACCTCGCGCCCGCGGACCGCAGCGCCGACGAGACGTTCGCGCTCGTGCGCGAGGGCATGCGTGCGGCCAAGGCGGCGGCGGTCGCCGAGGCGGTGCTGTTCCGGCGCGCCCGGACGCTCCTCATTCGCCCGGATGACAGGGGTCTCGCCGCGACGACGCTGAACTTCGACTACGAGGTGCGGTCGGCCGAGCAGGTGTTTTCGGCGGTCCCGGCCAAGAAGATCACCGGCGAGATGCTCGATCTCGCCATTCACATCATCAATACCAAGCAGGGCGCATTCGATCCGCGCGCTTTTCACGATCGCTACGAGGGCGCGCTGGCCGAACTCGTCAAGCTGAAGCTCGCGGGCAAGCCGATACCGAAGCGGACCGCGCCGCCGAGCGAAGCAACCGTCAATCTCATGCAGGCGTTGCGCGACAGCGCTGGCGCCGGCGGCCGACCGAGCGCTAAATCGCCCGCCAAGAAGGGGACGCGCCGGCGGGGCGCAGTGAATGCGAAGGCCGCCGCGCCGCGACGCAAGGCAGGCTGACGGATGGCGCTCGAGGCCTATCGACGCAAGCGCAACTTCAAGGCGACCGCCGAGCCGAAGGGGCGCGTGCCGCTCGAGAGTAGCAATCTATTCGTCGTCCAGAAGCACGACGCGACCCGGCTGCATTACGATTTCCGGCTGGCGCTAGACGGCGTGCTCAAGAGCTGGGCGGTGACCCGCGGCCCGAGCCTGGCGCCCGGCGAGAAACGCCTTGCGGTCGCGGTCGAGGACCACCCGCTGGAATATTCCGACTTCGAAGGCACAATCGCCGAGGGTGAATATGGCGGCGGCTCGGTCATCGTCTGGGATCGGGGCGAATGGACGCCGATCGGCGACCCGCGCCGGGGCCTGAAGAAGGGCCACCTCGATTTCGAGCTTCACGGCGAGAAGCTCAAGGGCCGCTGGCATTTGGTTAGGATGCGCGCCAAGCCGCGCGAGAAGCGCGAGAATTGGCTCCTGATCAAGGGCGACGACGAATACGCCCGCTCCGCTCAAGACCCCGATATCCTGGAAGAGCGGCCGGAGTCGGTCAAAACGGGGCGGTTGATCGATGATGTTGCGGGGGAGCCGCCGGGCTGGTCGTCAAAGACGGGAAAGATCGAGCGAGCCGACGGCGACGGCGCAGCCGGCAAGCCGAATTCCGTCGCGCTTAAGCCGAAGGCGGCGGATCCGTCCGAAGTTGAGGGCGTAGTCAAGGCTCCGATGCCCGGTTTCGTCGAGCCAATGCTGGCGGCGCTGGCGAAGTCCCCTCCGGGCGGCGACCGGTGGCTGCATGAAATCAAGTTCGACGGCTATCGGCTCCAGGCGCGGATCGCGGACGACCGGGTGACGTTATGGACCCGGGGGGGGCTCGATTGGACGGAAAAATTTGTCGGCGCCGTTACGGAGGCGCTTCTTGACGCGCCCGTGCGCCACGCCCTGCTCGACGGCGAACTGGTGGTCGAGAACGAAAGCGGCGTCTCCGAGTTCTCGCGGCTTCAAGCCGACCTCAGCGAGGGACGTCGCGACCGGTTCGTCTATTATGCCTTCGACTGCCTCTATCTCGACGGGTACGACCTGCGCGAAGCGACGCTGGTCCGGCGCAAGGAGCTTCTCAACCAGCTGATCGGAACCGGCAGCGGCGCGGTCCGCTTCAACACCCACTTCGAGGAGGATGGCCGGCTGGTGCTGCAGCGCGCCTGCGCGCTCGGTCTTGAAGGCATCGTCTCGAAGCTCAGCGGGTCCGCCTACGCCTCGGGCCGCGGCAAAAGTTGGGTCAAGTGCAAATGCTCGGCCCGGCAGGAGTTCGTCATCGCCGGCTATGTCCCCTCGACGACCGGGCGCAAGGCCATCGGCTCACTGGTCCTCGGCGTCTACGATGGGGAGGCGCTGCGCTACGTCGGCCGCGTGGGGACCGGTTTTTCCTCAGACGTCGCCGAGGCGCTCTACGCTCGGCTCGAGGCGATGCGCATTCCGTCGAGTCCGTTCGCCGTCCGCCTCGTCGGCAACGAGGCCCGCAACGTTCGCTTCGTTCGGCCCGAGCTGGCGGCGGAAGTCGATTTCCGCGGCTGGACCGGCGACGGACTTTTGCGCCAGGCGTCTTTCCAAGGCTTGCGCGACGATAAGCCGGCGCGCGAGATTGTCCGCGAGTCGCCCATGGCCTCCCCTGTCGCATCAGATCGTCCGAAGACCAGCGTCCAGCTGACCCATCCCGATCGCGTCTATTGGCCTGATGTCGGCGTCACCAAGGAAGGCCTTGCCGACTATTACGCCGAGGCCTGGACGTTAATGGAACCCTTCATCGTCGGCCGAGCGCTGGCGCTGGTGCGCTGCCCGGACGGAATTGGCGGACAAACGTTCTTCCAGAAACATGCCTGGAAGGGGCTCAATCGCAATATCGTCCTCGTCAAAGATCCGGCGGAGCCGGAAGCGCTGATCAGCATTCGCGACTTCGACGGGCTGATGGCGCTCGTCCAGTCCGCAGCGCTCGAAATCCATCCCTGGGGCTCGACCGTCGCCGACTGGGAGCGGCCGGACATGATCGTGATGGACCTCGACCCGGGCGAGGACGTGGCCTGGACGTCGGTCATCGCCGCGGCGGAGGAAGTGCGCTCCCGGCTGACGAGCGCCGGCCTCGCAGCCTTCGTCAAGACCTCGGGCGGCAAAGGACTTCATGTCGTTTCGCCCGTGAAGCCGAAAGCCGAATGGCCGGCTGTCAAGGCTTTCACCAAGTCGATCGCCGACGCGATGGCGGCCGACAGCCCCGAGCGCTACGTGTCGACGATCCCGAAGGCGCGGCGGCACGGCAAGATCCTCATCGACTATCTGCGCAACCAGCGGGGCATGACCGCCGTCGCCCCCTACTCAACCCGCTCCCGACCGGGCGCGCCGGTCTCCATGCCGCTTGGCTGGGACGAGCTCGCGCCGGAAATCGGGCCCGCCTATTTCACCGTGCGCAATACGCCAACGCGCCTCGCCTCGCTTGCCGCCGATCCGTGGGCCGATTTCCGCGCCGCCGCGGCGCCGATCGAGGCGAAGGTCGGGAAAGCAGTCCGCAAGCGGTGATCGGGGTCACGAGCGACCTTTCGCTTTCTTGGCGGCGGCGACGCTTCGGCGCAACGCGTCCATGATGTTGATGACGTTGCTTGGGGGCTCCGGCTCGGCGCTCGGTTTCGCCTTGATCTTTTTCGCGCCTTTCTTCTTCGCCTCGATGATGTCGAGCAGCTTTGCCTGCACCGGATCGGCGACCATCTCCGGGCTCCAGGCTTTCTTGCGCGACGTGATGAGGTCGCCGATCAGGCGCATGAGCTCGGGGTCAGTTTTGACGTCGCCGATGGAAGCGAAATATTCGCGCGGATCGCGCACTTCATCGCCAAACCGCAACGTCCACAGCACGATTCCATTGTCGCGCGGCTTTAAGGATCACCGCCCGTTCACGGCGATTTAGGACGAGCCGGGATACGCCGACCATCGCTGTTTCACCCATCGCATCGCGGATGACGCAATAGGCTTCCTCGCCAACCGGATCGTCGGGCGTGACGTAAAAGGGAGTGTCGTACCAGATCCAGTCGATGCTCTCGGCGGCGACGAAAGTCTCGATGTCGATCGTACGCGCGCTTTCGAGCGCAATCGATTCGAGCTCCTCGTCCTCGAGCAGGACATATTCGTGTTCGCCGCGGGCGTAGCCCCTGACCTCGTCGTCCTCGCCGACCGGTCGCCCAGTTTCGGCGTCGACCGATTGGCTGAGGATCCGATTGCCCGTGCGGCGGTTCAGCACATGGAAGCGAACCTTGTCCTCCTCGCTCGTCGCGGGCGTCATCGCCACCGGACAGGTGACCAGGGAGAGCTTCATGTAACCCTTCCAGAATGGGCGCGGCGCCATCGGCAAAACCTCCCTTCGCCCGTCGAGGTTATTTCCACCGAGACTGACAAACTTTCCCCGCCCCCGCCAGTTCCCCGCCCGCCTGGCCGGTTTAATTTTCAGGCGGCCACGCCGTCCTCCTTCTCGCCCCTGGCGACGATGCCGAGCGCGCTATCGGGCAGCGGCCGTTGCAGATTGAGCGCGTCGAGCGTCTGCCCTTCGAGCCAAAGATCGACTTCCGCCGGCGTCGTGAGAATGACCGGCATCGCCTTCGGGTGGATCGGCGCGACGAGGGCGTTGGCGTCGGTAGTGAGGATTCCATAGAGTTTGTGCTCGCCCTCGGCCCGCGCGCTCTTCGGGCCGCGCACGCCGCGCCAGCGGGCCCATAAGCCGGCGAAAGCAAACAGCGGCCGATCTTCTCCGAGCGCAAACCAGATCGGCGTCTTGCGCGGTTTGGTGTCGGCATATTCGCAAAAGGACGTCGCCGGGACCACGCAGCGGTTTCCGAGCCACCCTCGCCAGTGCGGGCTCGTCACCTTGCGAATGTTGGTCACCGGCTGGCCGCCGAACTGCGGCGGCCCGGGCATGCCCCACCGCGCCGTGACGAGCTCGCGCTCGCCGTCCGGCCCGCGCCTGACGATCGGCGCGAGCTGATCGGGAAAGATCCCCGGAAACAGTGGCAGGTTGCCGGTGCGATCGTACTTCACGGCGAAGAGATCGCGGATCGCCGACTGGCCCTTGGTCAGGCTGTAAAGATTGCACATGGCGCATTCATTATGCCGCCCGGCGCCGCGGCCGCAACGATCCCCTACCCGACCGGCAGCCGGCTCTCGATCAGTTCGGCCCAGTAGGATGCACCGGACGGAATCACCTCGTCGTTGAAGTCGTAAGCAGGGTGATGAAGGCTCGCGCCCTCGCCGGCGCCGACCTGGATATAGGCGCCCGGGCAGGCCTCGAGCATGTAGGCGAAATCCTCGCCGCCCATGACCGCAGCCGCGTGAGAATCGACGGTCGCCGATACGCGCCGCGCCGCCTCGACGGCGAAACCAGTCTCGGTCTCGTGATTGACCATCGCGGGATAACCCTGCTCCCAGGCGACCTCGGCGCGTCCGCCGTAGACTTCAGCCGTACAAGCCGCGATCGCCTTGACTCGCGCTTCCGCGTGCTTGCGCAGTTCGGGATCGAAAGTGCGAACGGTGCCGCGCAGCTCGACCGTCTCCGGGATGACATTGTACGCGTCGGTCGCGGTACGGAAACTGGTGACTGACACCACGATCGAATGCATCGGGTCGGTGTTGCGCGACACGATCGATTGCAGCGCCAGCACGAGGTGGCTCCCGATGAGCGTCGGGTCGACCGTAGCGTGGGGCCGCGCCGCATGACCGCCGCGTCCGATGACGGTGATGGTGAACGAGTTGGTCGCCGCGTAGAACGCGCCGGGCCTGATAGCGAAAGCGCCTAGAGGCAGGCTCGGCGAATTGTGCATGCCGTAGACCTCTCGGATGCGGAAGCGGTCGATCACGCCGTCGTCGACCATCGCCTTGCCGCCCGCGCCACCTTCCTCTGCCGGCTGGAAGATCACCGCCGCCGCGCCGTCGAAGTTGCGCGTCTCCGCGAGATATTTGGCCGCGCCGAGCAACATCGCGGTGTGGCCATCATGGCCGCAGGCGTGCATGAGGCCGGGCGTCTTCGATGCGTAAGGCAGGCCCGTCGCCTCCATGATCGGCAGCGCATCCATGTCGGCCCGGATGCCGACGACGCGGCCGTTCGAGTCGCTGCGCCCCCGGATCAGTCCGACCACCCCAGTCCGTCCGATCCCCTCCGCCACTTCGTCGCAGCCGAATTCGCGCAATTTCGCCGCGACGACCGCCGCTGTGCGGCGGGTGTCGTACAAGAGTTCGGGATGTTCATGGAAATCGCGGCGCCAGGCGGCAATCTCGTCGTGCATTTCGGCAATTCGGTTTTTGACCGGCATGGCGTTCGTTGGCCTCGTTGCGGGACGAAATCGGCGGCGCTCGATGCGCGGGCGGAATGGCGCCCGAGCCGAGACCCTACCCATGCCGGCTTGGCAGTCAATTCTCATGTGTGACGCCGAGGCCGAACCTTGGGTAGGGCCGGTACAAATCTAATTGGGCGCGGTCCGGGTCCGCTCGGAGGGTAACAAAAGCGGCGCCTGTACACCGCGGCCCCGTTCGGGCACAACCGCCAGGTCCTTATCCTTAGCGTCAGCGTTCCGGGAAATTTGCATGGCTCGCGGCTTGGCGCTCGACGTCTCGGTCGGGATCATCGCGGCGGCCGTGGTTTCCGCCGTCGCCTATCAGGCGAGCGCGGTCTTCGCTCCGCTGGCGCTGGCGCTGTTCATCATCGCCATCGTCTGGCCGATGCAAAGCTGGCTTCAGGCGCGGATGCCGGGGCTACTCGCGCTCGCGGTCACGATGACGGTGACCGTCGCCGCCTGCCTCGCCTTCGCCTCGCTGGTCGTCTGGGGCTTTGGCCGGGTCGGACGGTCGTTGATCGCCGACTCGGCGCGCTATCAGGCCCTCTACGACAGGGCGATCGCCTGGCTCGAGGGCCAGGGAATCTCGGTTGCGGGCTTGTGGAGCGAGCATTTCAACGTCGGCTGGCTCCTGCGCTGGGCGAGCCAGGTGACCGGCCGCGTCAACACGACGCTCAGCTTCTGGCTCATCGCCCTCGTCTACGTCATCCTAGGTCTGATGGAGGTCGAGGACCTTCGCCGGCGGGTTGAAATCCATACCAGCAAGGAAACCGCCAAGGTCCTCTTGGCGGCGAGCGCGGCGACGGCTCAGAAAATCCGCAAGTACATGGAAGTCAGGACGCAGATGAGCCTGGTGACCGGCGTTCTTGTCGGCGCGTTCGCTTGGGCCGCCGGGCTGCAATTTGCCCTCGAATGGGGCGTCATCGCGTTCGCGCTCAACTATATTCCGTTCATCGGCCCGTTCATCGCGACCCTGTTTCCGACCCTGCTCGCGATGGCGCAGTTCGCGACGTGGCAGGCAGTGATCGGTGTTTTCGTCTGCCTCAACATCATCCAGTTCGTGGTCGGCAGCTATATCGAGCCGCGGGTGTCCGGCGCCGTGCTCGCCATGTCACCTTCGGTGGTCCTGTTCGCGGTGTTTTTCTGGACGTTCCTCTGGGGTTTGTTCGGCGCCTTCATCGGGGTTCCGATCGCGATCGCGATCCTCACCTTCTGCAGCTATCACCCGAAGAGCCGATGGGTCTCCGATCTTCTCGGCGGCCCGGTGGAAGGCGAGTCGGCGGAGCGCCGCTAGGCGTCCTCTTCGGCGGCGGTGATGTCGATGCGTTCCGGCGCCATCAGCGCCAGGCGCCCGTCCGGCCCTTGGGCCAGCGCATGGACGTAGAAATGCGTCGGCGCGGAATCCGGCGCCATGACCGGCGACGGGGCGGAGACGATCTTAAGCTTGCCGCAGGCGCCGATCCAGTCGACATGCCGGTGGCCGTGCATGACGACGACGCGGCCGGCATAGGGTTTGAGCACGCGCTGGAACCAGCTGCCGTTGACGAGCGCGGTGCCGATGCGCTCGGAGAACGCCGCGACCGGCATCGGATATTCGATCAGATGATGGTGCAGCGCCACGATCCATCGGGCCTTTGGATAGTGGTCGAACGCCGCGGTGAGCCGGCGCGCCTGCTCGGCCGGGATCATTCCGAGCGCATTGGTGAACGAGAAATTGGTGTCGGCGTTCGAATTGAGAATTGCGACTCCGAGGCCGTCCTCCGCCAGCGGCGGCGCGATCATCGGGAACATGTCGTCCCAAACGCGGGCGAGACGGCTCGACAACCGAAGGCCGCCCTGATCGGCGAAGGTCTCGATCGCCCGGCGGTGCGGTTCGAGCGCCGCCGCCAGGGTGAGGCCAGGCTCCGCGCGCTCGTCCAAGAGGCGCAGGCGGTCGCCGCCGATGGCCGCAATCGCAGACAGCGCCCGCATCTTGCGCAGGCTCTTTGCCGGGCTGAACGGCAGATCGAGACGCGCCGGATTGGCCCGATCAACGATGTTGACGTCGTGATTGCCGGGCAGGACGAGCATCCGGTCGGCGAGATCGGGATGCGCCGCGGCCATGTCGAAGAACTCGACCCATTCGGCCGAACGCCCGGCGTCGGTCATGTCTCCCGTAATGAGAACGAAGTCGAGCGGCTGGGCGGCGTGCGATTCCTCAAGGCGGGCCATCACCCGCTTGAGCCGCTCGTTGCCGCGCGGGCCGCCGCGCCCGCTCTCGATGCGGAACCCGTAGCGCTCGCCGACCATATGGATGTCGGACAAATGCGCCACCCGCCAGACCTGCCCGCGCGGCGGCGCGGCGTCGAAGGCTTTAAGGTCGAGCGGCTGGTCCATGCTGGCGTCGGCAAAACCCCAGACGAGCGACGCCGCAGCCAGGTAGGCCGACATGATGACGACGGCGTTCGCGAGCGTCGGCACGATCAGGAGATGCGGCGCGGCGAGATACGCGGCCGAACCGACCCACCGTGTCGCCGGCCAAACGACGATCGCGACCAGGGCCGCGACGGCGGCGAGGAGGATTCCGGCGCCGGCGCAACTCGCCGCCCGCATGCGCGCGAGCTCGGCGCCGCCCGTCGGCGTCAACGCTCGTTCGGCGAGATGCCGAATCGCCTCGCGGCACAAGGCGTATCCAGGCTGAACGCCTAAGGCGTTGAGCGCCCAGAAATTCGCTTCCGCCACGCGAAACAAGGGGCGCCAGCCGATCCAGCCAGCGCCGGCGACTGCGAGCAGCACGAGCCCGGCGCCGATGCCGGTCAATTCCACGACCCTCGCGAAGACATCGCCGGCCCATGCCGTCGCAACGAGCGGCGCGAGGCCGAGTATCGCCGCCGGCAGGACGATCGACGCCGCCCACGCGATGAGGAGCTTCGTCAGGCTGATCTCGGCGAGGAGGCTGCCGGCGATCGCCAAGAGCGACTTCTGCTTCGGGCTCGACGCGTCGTCCTCCGCGTCTCCTTGGCGGGGGTCGATGAGCGGCCTCACGGAAGCCTGCTTCACGCGCTGCGGCTCGAGTTCGGCGCTCGGGGGGATCAAGGGCGGGCCCTCGCTTGGCGTCGGCGGAGAACTATCCGCGGCAGGCCATAGCATGCGGCGCTTCGGTTCGGTAGCAAGGCTACGGCGTGGGATTTGCCGACGGAGCGAGCCCCTTCATCCCGTGTTCAAGCGCAGCTTTCGACAATCGCGCTTTACGGAGGAACGCGTTCATGTTTCGCAGGCTCGCCTTGTCACTAGCCATGGCGCTGGGATTGATCGCCCAGTTCGCCCTTCCCGCTTCGGCGACGCTTGGCGTCGGCGGCTTCGCGGTCCGCGATTCGCTGGCCGACAGCTCGCCAGTCGAGAACGCTCAGTTCATCTGGGGCGGCAGGAACTACTGCTGGTACAATTCCGCTTGGCGAGGCCCGGGCTGGTACTGGTGCGGCTATGCCTGGCGGCGCGGAATCGGCTGGGGCGGCGCCGCCGGCTGGCGCGGCTGGAACCACAGGACCGTCCACGTCAATCGGAACGTCCACGTTAACCGGAACGTCCATGTTAACCGGAACGTCCATGTCCACAGGCCGCCTGTTCACCATAGGCCGCCTGCCCACCGCCCTGGCAACAGGCCCGGCCATGGCGGCGGCCATCGGCCCGGTGGAGGCGGTCACCGCCCCGGCCACGGCGGCCATCGCGCTGGAGGTGGCGGACACCGCGGTGGTGGGGGTCATCGGGGCGGCGGCGGCCACCGCCGCTGAGTATACCCGAGGCGATAGCGCAGAGCGGCCGGCGCCCCTAGTCATTGCGCCCTCTGCTCTCGCCCTATAAGCACGGGCGCCTTGCCTGTGAGAGGACTCGCCTTGGCTCCACGTACCGCTCATCCGCAAACGCGCGGACGCATTCGCGCGCTTGCCGGCGTTTTTGCGCTCGCCATGCTTGCGGGTGGCTGCAATCAGCAAGCCAAGACGGAGCCGGCCCAGCCGCGCCCGGTCCGCACCGTCACCGTGGAAAAAGGCCAGGTTGGCGATTCGGTCAGTCTCACCGGGGATATCCGGGCCGAAAATGAAGTGAACCTCGCCTTCCGCGTCGGCGGGCGGATCATCGAGCGAAAGGGCGAGGTCGGCGACAAGGTGGAGCCTGACCAGGTGCTGGCCAAGCTCGATCCTCAGGACGAACTGAATGCGCTCCGCTCGGCGCAGGCGGCGCTCGCCGCCGCGCGCGCCCAGGAGGTCGAGGCGCAGGGCAATTTCGACCGCCAGAATCACCTGATGGAGCGGGGCTTCACCACCCGGGCGATTTTCGATGCGGCGACCCAGGGGTTGCAAACGGCGCAGGCGCGGGTCGACGACGTGACCGCGCAACTCGACATCGCTCAGGACCGGGTGAGCTTCACCGAACTCAAGGCCAACGTCTCGGGGACAATCACGGCCCGCTCCGCCGAATCCGGCCAGGTGGTGCAGGCAGGGCAGCCCATCTTGACCGTCGCGCGGCAGGACGGGCGCGACGCCGTGTTCGACGTCCCCGCCAACGTTCTTCGCGCCGCGCCGGATGACGCAACGATCACGATTGCGCTTGCCGACGATCCGTCGGTGACCGCCAAGGCGCGCGTGCGCACTGTCTCTCCGCAGGCCGATCCCGTCACACGCACATTTCAGGTCAGGCTCAGCCTGATCGATCATCCGGAAGCGATGCGTCTCGGCGCGACGGTGACCGGGCGCCTTCAGCTCGAGGGCGGAAACGGGATCTCGATTCCGGCGAGCGCCTTGACCTCGATCGATCGCCAGCCGGCGGTGTGGATCGTCGATCCGGCGAGCCTGACTGTCGCGCTCCGCAACGTTGAAGTGCAGCGGTTCGACCCGGCGACGGCGGTGATCTCGCAAGGGCTCGAGCCCGGCGACGTCGTGGTCACGGCGGGCGTTCAGGCGCTGCATCCGGGCCAGAAGGTCCGGCTGCTCGGAGTGACTTCGTGACGGGGCTCAATCTCTCCGATTGGGCGCTGAAGCATCGCTCGTTCATCGTCTTTTTGATGATCGCGGCGACGCTTGCCGGCGTCGCCTCCTTTTTCGGCCTCGGCAGGGCCGAGGATCCGCCGTTCACCTTCCGCACCATGATCGTCCAGGCCGCCTGGCCCGGCGCGACGATGGACGACACGCTCCAGCAGGTCACCGAACGGATCGAGCGCAAGCTTCAGGAGACCAGAGGGCTCGACTTCCTGCGCAGCTACACCACCCCCGGCCTCACCACGATCTTCGTCAATCTCAAAGGCTCGACAAAAGCCTCGGAAGTCCCGGATATCTGGTATCAGGTGCGCAAGAACATCGGCGACATCCGCGGCACGCTGCCTGCCGGCGTCGTCGGACCCGGCTTCAACGACGATTTCGGCGACACCTTCGGTTTGATCTACGGCTTCACCGCCGACGGCTTCACCCACCGGGAGCTGCGCGACACCGTTGAGGACATCCGCTCGCGCCTCTTGCAAGTTCCGGACGTGTCGAAGATCGAGCTCATCGGGGCCCAGGACGAGCAGATCTTCGTCGAGTTCTCGGTTCCGGAGCTGGCCGGCCTCGGCATCGACCGGTCGGCGCTGATCGCGGCGCTCAGAGCGCAGAACGCGGTCAGCCCTTCGGGCGAGCTCCAGACCGGCGACGAGACGATTTCGCTCCGGGTTTCGGGCGCCTTCCGGTCGGAAGCGGACCTGCTCGACGTCAACTTCCTGTCCAACGGTCGGCTGATCCGGCTGCGCGACATCGCAACCGTGAGGCGTGCCTATTCCGATCCGCCCCAGCCGATGTTTCGCGTCGACGGCAAGCCGGCGATCGGCCTCGCCATCGCCATGCGCGACGGCGGCGACATCCTGACGCTCGGCCGGAACGTCAGACACGCCGTCGATGAGAGCGTCGCCAACCTGCCGCTCGGCATCGACGCGGCGCTGGTCTCCGACCAACCGGTCGTCGTTCAGACCGCGATCGGCGAGTTCATGGAATTGCTGTGGCAGGCGATCGCGATCATCATGGCGGTGAGCATCATCAGCCTCGGCTTGCGGCCGGGCTCGGTGGTCGCGCTGACGATCCCGCTCACGATCGCGATCGTCTTTCCGATCATGGAAGCGATGCGCATCGACCTTCAGCGCATCTCGCTCGGCGCGCTCATCATTTCCTTGAGCTTGCTCGTCGACAGCGCCATGACCACCATCGACGTGATGACGACCCGCCTCGCCCAGGGCGACAGCAAGGAGGAAGCGGCCTCCTTCGCCTATAAGACCCTGTCGCTGCCGATGCTGACCGGCACCTTCGTCACCATCGCCGGCTTCGTGCCGATCGGCTTCGCCCGCAGCGCCGCCGGCGAATATACGTTCTCGATCTTCGCCGTGGTGACGATCGCGCTCATCGTCTCCTGGTTCGTCGCGGTGCTGTTCGCGCCGCTGCTCGGGGTTTGGCTCCTCAAGAAGCCGGAGACCGCGGCCGCGGCCGAGCCCAACTTCGTCATGCGGACGTTCCGTTCGATTCTGGTCGGGGCGATGCGGATGCGCTGGATTACGATCGCGGTGACGCTCGCCTGTTTCGCCGCCGCGCTGCTCGCCCTGCCCTACGTGCCGCGGCAGTTCTTTCCCGCCTCCGACCGCCCGGAGCTCACCGTCGATCTGACCCTGCCGCAAAACGCCTCGATCTACGCGAGCCAGGACGCGTCGGCCAAGCTCGACGCGATGCTCAAGGGCGATCCCGACGTCGCGAGCTGGAGCACCTATGTCGGACGCGGAGCGATCCGTTTCTACCTGCCGCTCGACGTCAAGCTCGCCAACGACTTTTTCTCCCAGGCCGTCGTGGTCGCCAAGGATGTGCCGGCGCGCGAGCGGCTGCACTTGAAGCTCGAGAAGGAGCTCGCCGAGCAATTGCCGAGCGCGGTGGTTCGCGTCTCGCCGCTCGAGCTCGGGCCGCCGGTCGGCTGGCCGGTGCAGTACCGGGTTAGTGGACCGGACGTCGCCGAAGTGCGCGCGACCGCACTCAAGCTCGGCCAGGCGATGGGCGAGAACGCCAATCTGAGGCTGGTCAACTTCGACTGGATGGAGCCCTCGCGCGAGGTCAGGATCAGGATCGACCAGGATCAGGCGCGGCTCTTGGGCTTGAGCTCCCAGACGCTGGCCGAGACGCTGAACGCCGTCATGTCGGGAGCGCCGATCACCCAGGTTCGCGACGGCATCTACCTCGTAAATGTCGTCGCCCGCGCGAACGACGAGCAGCGCGTTTCACTCTCCACCTTGCGGTCGCTGCAACTGCCGCTCCCCGGCGGGCGCACCGTGCCGCTGAGCCAGATCGCGACCTTCGATTTCGATCAGGAATTTCCGCTGATCTGGCGGCGCGACCGGGTTCCGACCCTGACCGTGCAGGCCGACGTCAACAACGGCGCGACGCCGGAAGGCGCGGTTCGATCGCTCGAGCCGGCGATCGAAAGGCTCGAGGCGAGCCTGCCCACCGGCTACCACATCGCCGTCGGCGGCACGGTCGAGGAGAGCGCCCAGTCGCAGGCTTCGGTGTTCGCGCTCCTGCCGGCGGCTTTGTTCTTGATGCTGCTCTTCCTGATGATGCAGCTGCACAGTTTCGGGCGGGTGGCGCTGGTGGTGGCGACGGTGCCGCTCGGATTGATCGGCATCGTGCTCGCGTTGCTCATCTCCAACCGGCCGCTCGGATTCGTCGCCATCCTCGGCATTCTCGCCCTGGTCGGCATGATCGCCCGCAACGCGGTCATCCTGATCGACCAGATCGAGACCGAGCGTGCCGAGGGGCGCGGCATCTGGGACGCGGTGGTCGAGGCGACCCTCTCCCGGTTCCGCCCGATCATGCTGACCGCGATCTCGACCGTGCTTGGGCTGATCCCGATCGCCCCGACCGTCTTCTGGGGCCCGATGGCCTTCGCCATCATGGGCGGCCTCTTCGTCGCCACCATGCTGACGCTTCTCGTGCTGCCGGTGTTCTACATCACGCTCTATCGCGCGAAGCGGCCGGAGGCGGCGCCGGCGTAACTCCCTCTCCCTCTGGGAGAGGGTTGCGGTGAGGGCGAAGCGCGCCCCTCCCTCATCAGGCGCTTCGCGCCCCCTTCTCCCAGAGGGAGAAGGGGGAGCTCAAAATGACCCGACCGCGCTCCCAAGCATGATCACTACCGCGAGCGCCAGCAGGCCGCCGACGATCGACACCATCACGATGTCCATATAGCTCTCCCGGTGGGTCGAGTTGCAGACCGCGAGCAACGTCACCACCGCGCCGTTGTGCGGCAGGCTGTCGAGCGTGCCGGCGCCGATGACCGCGACTCGATGCAGGAGCCCCGGGTCGATCCCCTGCTCATGGGCGATCTTGAGATAGGTCGCCCCCAGCGCGTCGAGCGCGATCGTCAGGCCCCCCGAGGCCGAGCCGGTCAATGACGCCAGCACATTGGTCGCGACCGCCAGCGACACCAGCGGCCCGCCCTCGATGCCGAGCACCCAGTCGCGCACCAGCGCGAACGCCGGCAGCGCGGCGACAACTGAGCCGAAGCCGACCAGGCTCGCGACGCTCAACACCGGCAGGACGGAGGCGTTAGCGCCCGCGTCCATGCTGTCGCGCAGCGCGGTAAGGCGGCGGAAGTTGATCCCGATCAGGACGACGATCGCCGCCGCAAGCGCGGTGACGACCGCCCACACGCCGCCGACCGCCGCGATCGAGGTTCCGCCCCATTCGGCATGAGCGAGAAAGGACGCGTCCATACGCGGCAGGACGAAGAACGACATCGCAAGATTGACCGCGACGACAATGATCAGCGGCAGCGCCGCGAGCGCGATCGGCGGGCCAGCTTCGCTCGGGCGGCCGTGGGTCGCTTCGGGCGGATCGAACGTGCTCGCGGTCGTGGCGCGTTCGCGCACGACAAGATCCTCCGCCGCATGCTCGACATCGTCGGGCCCGGGCGCCGCATCGCCATAGCCTTCGCCTTTCGCGCGGGCGTTTCGCTCGGCCCGCCCGAGCCACCACATCCCGAAGCCGAACATGACGATCGCGGCGACGATCCCAAGCCCCGGCGCGGCGAACGGCGTGGTGCCGAAGAACGGCATCGGGATCGCGTTCTGGATCGCCGGCGTTCCCGGCAGCGCCGACATGGTGAAGGTGGTCGTGCCAAGCGCGATCGCCGCCGGCATCAGGCGGCGCGGAATCGCGGCCGAGCGAAAGAGCTGATGCGCCATCGGGGCGAGGACGAAGAAGGCGACGAACAGGCTCACCCCGCCGTAGGTGACGATCGCGCCGGCAAGCACGACCGCGAGCACCGCGCGCTCTGGCCCCAGCCGCTCGGTCATGAACTTCGCGATCGAAGTCACCGAGCCCGAGTCCTCCATGAGCTTTCCGAATAGGGCGCCCAAAAGAAAGATCGGGAAGAACTGCATGACGAACTGGGCCGCGCTCGCCATGAAGGTCTGCGTCCAGTGGGCGAGCAACGGCTCTCCGGCGAGGGCCGCGGCGAGGATCGCGGCTGCCGGCGCAAGCAGAAGGATGCTCCAGCCGCGGTAGGCGAGCCAGATGAGCAGCCCAAGCGCAATGAGAATGCCGATCAGCCCCATCGGTCAGATTCCCTCGAGCAGGACATCGATGTCCAGCGTCGAGCGCTTGCCGAGATCGTCCGCATGCGCGTCGAGGAAATTCTGGGCGGCCTTTCTTCCCTCATCGCGCAGGAAGGAGAAGAACGGCCATTCCGCGACCAGCTTCGACGATGCGCCAAGCTCAGCCAAAATGGTGTTCTCGACATAGTGGATGCGCATTTCCGCCCACAGCCTCCCCTCGCCATCGCCAGGGTCAGCGACCTTGCGCAGGAGCGCCATCATCCTGAGCTCCTTCAGCGCGACGGCGTTGAACGACACCTCATTGAGGCGGTTGAGGATGTCGGATGCGGTGCGGGGCACGCCTTTGCGCTCGATCGGATTGATCGGCACGAGAATGGTGTCGTGCGACTTGCATTCGCGAACGAGGGTGGTGAGCGTCGGATTGCCGGAGTAGCCGCCGTCCCAATAAGCCTCGCCGTCGATCTCGACCGCTTGGAACATCGTGGGGAGGCAGGCCGAGGCGAGCAGCACGTCGGGCGTGACTTCGGCGTTCTTGAACACCTTGCCGCGACCGGTGCGGACGTTGGTCGCAGTGATGAAGAGGTGGATGGGCGATTGCGCCAGCACTTCGAAATCGATGAGATCGGCCAAAATTTCACGCAGCGGGTTCTTGCCCATCGGGTTCACGTCGTATGGCGACACCAGCCGCGACATCAGATCCATCGCGACATACATCGGCGACGAATCGAGCGACCATCGGCCGAGGATCACGTCGAGCGGCCCGCGCTGGAACGGGCTGAACCGGGCCGCGTCCGAAACACGACGCCAGAACGCCTCGAGCGCCTTGCGCGCGCCGGCGCGGCCCCCTTTTTGATGGCCGTGGACCATGACCGCTGCATTCATCGCCCCCGCCGACGTACCGGAGATGCCGTCGATCTCGAGCCAGGGCTCTTCAAGCAGGCGATCGAGCACGCCCCAGGTGAACGCGCCATGGGACCCGCCGCCCTGCAGCGCCAGGTCGACGAGGACGGGTTTGCGCGCAATCGGCTTGGCGGCTCTGGTCGGCATCTCTTGATCTCGAACAGTTATCGGAAACAGGCTGAGCGTCAGGGTCCTGTGACCCCTGCCCTCTCGCAACGAAACTGGAAGCGCCGCGCGTCTGTCCAATCGCAGCCCGCGGAGGCTCGGGTCAAGAGATCGATCGGGCGAGCGTCAACTTGCCTTCAGCACCGCCGGCGGCGTCCATGAGCCGTCGATCACCGCCGGTTTGGGCCAATACGCGCGCAAGGCCCGCGTCCATCCCGGCGACGGCAAAATGATAGCGCCGGTGGTTTGCGTGCTCATGCGAGATTCCTTTTAGCAACATATAGAGGAGCGGCTGCGGCCCGTGGCCGATGGCTGCGGCGCAAGCAGAATAGCCTCATTGAGCTGCTGGCGCGTTATAGAGCATAAACTCGTAGCCGCCGAGGGTTAATTAGAGCGAGGCTCGCTAGCGCGTAAGCAAAAATTGGGCACATGCCTCATGTATCGCGGTCATCCTGGTTGATGGGTCAGTCATCAAGGAGGAATCATGAAACTCGCAGGTAAGAAGGCTCTCATCACCGGCGGAAACAGCGGCATCGGCCTCGCCACCGCCCGTCTTTTCGTTGCGGAAGGCGCTGAAATCGCGATTACCGGACGGGACCAGAAGACGCTGGATGAAGCAGTCGCCGAACTGGGACCCAACGCGCGTGGCTACCGCGCCGACGTTACCGTGGCGGACGACCGTAAGCGGCTCTTCACGGAACTTGCCAAGGATTTCGGCAAGCTGGACATCGTCTTCGCCAACGCCGGAATTAGCGGCAGAACCCCGACCGGCTCTACGGACGAAGCCGTGTTTGAGAATATCGTCCACACCAACTTGAACGGCGCATTCTTCACCGTCAACTCGGCCGCTCCTCTGTTGAATGACAACGCCAGCATCATCTTCAACGGATCGGTGCACAACTATCTCGGCCAGGCCGGCCTAGCCGCCTATGCGGCCACGAAAGGCGGGGTGGTCTCCATGGCGCGTGCGATCGCCGCCGACTTTGCGCCGCGCAACATTCGCGTCAATGTCGTCGCGCCCGGAGCGACCAAAACTCCCATCTGGAAGCGCGGGTCTCGCGCCTCAGTGACGGCAGAACAGTCCGCCAAGCTGGTTGATTTCTTCTCCTCCACGGTTCCTCTGGGCCGATGGGGCGAACCGGAAGAACTCGCGAAGGCTGTGCTTTTCCTGGCTTCTGAGGATTTGTCGTACATTAATGCGGTCGAGCTGGTTGTGGACGATGGATTAACCGGTGCTCCCTTCGGGGCGTCCATTCTTCGCGGCTAGGTGTGGAATGCCGACCATCGAAGATTTAAGTCGTTTGAGAAATGATCCGCCGCCTCGTTGATTCTCGCGGATTGAATCGTGAGGGCCATCCCGCACAGAACACAGGAGGTACCCATGAGCACCAATGAGGTCCGTGGTAACGAGGCAGCAAGAAACGCGGGCGTCGCGGGATTTGACATGAAGCTCGAGGTCGTCGTCATCCCCGTTTCGGACGTCGAGCGCTCGAAGGACTTTTACGCGAGGATCGGATGGCGGCTGGAGATTGACCGATCCGCCGGCGAAGATTTCCGCTTGGTCCAGTTCACGCCGCCGGGCTCCTGTTGCTCGGTCCATTTCGGCAAAAACGTCACGTCAGCCGCTCCCGGTTCGGCCAAGGCATTCCTGATCGTTACCGACATCGTGGCCGCTCGGGACCACCTGGTCGCCGCCGGCGTCAAGGTCGGCGAGTTCTTCCACGACGGCCCGGAAGGTCGGGGCAGCGGCCTGCATCCCGAGCGTCTTTCCCGCCGCTCGCGCGCCTTATTCAGTGATCCCGACGGCAACGGCTGGCACCTGCAGGAGATCACGACCCCGGACCCGTTGCGTGTCGAATCTGGCGCGACTTCCTTCGGCTCCGCAAGCGACCTAGCGAGCGCGCTTCGGCGCGCGGAGGCCGCTCACGGCGTGCACGAGAAGCGTCTCGGGCAGCGCGACGTGAACTGGCCAGACTGGTACGCCGCCTACATGGTGGCTGAGCAGTCCGGCAAAGAGTTGCCGCTGTGAACGACTTCGCCGGGATCAACGTCGCTCCCAGCGGGACAGTTTTTCCCTGGTGGCCGTGGTGACGTTGGTGGTAGCACCCGTCGTGCTGCAGAATGAAACGTTCGATGGCTGAGAAAGGCAGACTGGCGCTCACATTGGCGTCGAATTAGGTGCGCCTGCGGGGATCGCGTGCGCCGACGAAGTGACGGAACGATGTCCTTTGGCCCATCGCGTCATTTTCCTGCGATGGGGAAGTTGATCGCTACCGGGGCATAGCGGACTCTCGCGCCGCCGTCGGTTCAGCCGATTTATGGGTTCACGGCCTAGTTTCGGGCTCCAGGATGAATTGGATTGACGATGACTGACAGAGCAGACTTTCCAGAGCCGGAGGCGGAGCTTGAGCCCCACCCGGACAAATTCATTTCGATGAGCACTGTGGTCCGTAATCTGCCCTACCTCGCTGTGCTGGCGCTGGCGATATTCGGCGTGGCTTACAGCAATTTCTCCGGCCATCCGATCAACGGCTATTGGGAATTCCTGGCGATCGCCGTAGGGCTATTGTGCATCTTCCTGGGCTGGCCGGACGCGCCCGACCGTGAGACCCGGCTCAGACTCGTCTGGACCCAGGTCGCCCACTGGGCGGCGATTATCGTCGCGATGAATCTCGTGCTCTTGCAAGGCTTCCAGCAACTCATGCCGGTGCAGGCCGCCGGCCTGGTGCTGTTGCTCCTGCTGGCGCTCGGGACCTTTCTCGCCGGAATCAGCCTGTTCTCGCTGCGAATCTGCTTTCTCGGCCTCGCCATGGCGCTCTCCATCCCGGCCATGACGTGGCTCAAACAGGCGTCGCTCCTGCTGCTTCTGGCCGGCGTGGCGATCGCAGGACTCGCCGTCGCCTTCTGGCCGCGTGGGAGGGGCGGCTCGGCCTGACCGCTTTGAGCCTGAGCGACGGCGGGATTTGTTTGCGATAATCAGAAATCCGTGCTATACGTTTCTCCAGTCGCCGGACCGAGCCCGTAGCTCGCCGCACGATGGGCGACGAAAAGAGAAACCAGGAGAGAAACTCGCTGTAACCCATTGAACGGCTGAGGTTCCGAGCAGCGATTCCAAGCGACGCTCCATTTGGTTTTTGTTGCGCCGGGCTTTATTTTTGTTGCGCCCGGCTTTGTTTTTGTTGCGCTGGATTTTGATTCTGTTGCGCCCGGCTTGGATTTTGTTGGCGGGCAGGTCAGCGCGCGGCTAACCCCGCCGCGGCGAGGGCGAGCGCTATCGTCAGGAGCGACAGGCCCGCCGCCGGCCATTGCCTCAGGCGCCAGTCAAGCCGCTCGAAGTCGGCGCCGAGACCCGCACTGGCGCGGAAGGCAGCCTCCTGCGGGATGAGAATGTCGCCGGTGGGAACGCGCGGGAGCGGTTCCCTTAAGGCCCACAGGCCGGCGGCGAGCGCCCCGCCGACGAGCATCGGCCAGATCGCATCCCATAGATTTGCTGCGGAGAATGCCTCGGCGACGTCGCCCCCGAGGGCGTGAAATATGAGCCAGGGGACCAGCATGGAGGCGGCGGCAAGCGCAAGCCAGGACGAGATGCGCTCACGTGAGGCCTCCGCGCGCGCCTCGGGCCATCGCGCAAGACACATAAGGAAATGCAACATGAGAGCCGTCGTTGCGGCCGCAGACGCCGCCGCGGCAGCGCTGGCCGGGCCGTCGCCCAAGGGCCCCTTGACCGCGAGCTTGGCCAACGCGCCGCCGGTCAGCGGCAATCCGCCGAGGCTCAGCGCGAGCAGCCCGGCGACGATCAGCGCCAGCGACCGGCGCTGCCCGCTTAAGCCAACGGCGAGGCCGACGGTCAGGAACAGCGCCGCCTTCACCAGCACGTGGTTGGCCGCATAGAAGGCGGCGTCCGACGCCGTCCCTCGATCAGCGCCGGACAGACCCAGGCCAATGACCGCGGCGATGACGCCCATCTGGCTGATGCTCGAATAGGCGAGGACGGTCTTGGGGTCCTTTTGGGTCAGGCCAATCGCGACGCCGTAGAAGGCGGAGATGAACCCTGCCCATGCAAGCGCCTCGCCCCAACTCGGCAAGGCGGCGCTCAGCGGCAGAAAGCGGATCATTCCGATGACGCCGGCCTTGACTGCGGCGCCGCTCAGCACGGCAGCCGCTGGGATTGGCGCCGCCGTATAGGCGAGCGGCATCCACCCGTTGAGCGGCATGAGCCCGATCTTCATCCCGAAGCCGAGGATGAGCAGCGCGAGCGCCCCATCGCGCCACGGCGAGATCGGCAGCGCGGCGACGACGGCGCCAATGTCGAGGCTGCCGCCCGGCTCCCCCGCGGCGAGCATGACGAAGGCGATGAGCAGAACCGCTTCGCCAAGGAGCGTGAACGCCATATAGACGCCGCCGGCGCGGCTCGACCCGGCGTCGTCGTCAGCCGCGACAAGATAGTATGCTGGGACGCTGACCAGCGCATAGACCAGGTAGAAGGTCAAAAGATCGGCGGCGATGAAGACGCCCAGACTGCCGGCCATCGTCAGCAGCCACGAGACGGCGAAGCGGCCGGCGTTTGGCCCGTCGGTCATGTCCGCCCGGGCGAAGACGCTGGCCGCGATCCACACCAGCGCTGCGGCGGCAAGCAGCATCGCCCCCGCCTGATCGAGCCGGAAGCTCATCCGCAGCGCCGGCAGTTCGAAGGCCAGCGTAGCGCCGCCGATCGTTAAGATCGCGGCCGCGAGGGCGGCCAGCGGCGCGAACGGCGTCATCGCCAACGCGACGGAACGTAGCTTCGCGGACAGGAAGAGCGCCATAACGATCAGCGGCGCCGCCGGCGCGGCGACGAGCAGGCCGCAACCGAACTCCTGCGCTGTCGCGGCGAGCGCGCTCATCTCAGCGCTACGCCGGCGGCCGGACGGCCGATCTGCAAGAAAGCGAAGAACGTCGACGGCGCAAAGGCGAGCAGCACGGCGGCGAGCGCCAGCGCCAGAGCGACGATTTCGCGACCGCGCGGAGGCGCCGCTTTCAGTTTCGGAGGCTCGCCAGAAAGCGCCGGCGCCAGTGCGCGGTAGAGATATCCGCCGGCGAGCAGTCCACCGGCCGCCATCACCACCGCCCACAGCCACTGGCCGGCCTCGATCGAGGCCTTCATCAATAGCCATTTGGCGGCGAAGCCGCCGCTTGGCGGCAGGCCCATAAGCGACAGTCCGCCGAGGCCAAGCGCCAGGAATGTGACCGGCATCGCCCGGCCGGCGCCGCCAAGGCCGGCGATCCGGTCGTGGCCTAGGGATTCGGCGATGAGGCCGGCGGAAAGAAACATCGCCGCCTTGGCGAAGGCGTGGGACAGCGCCTGCATGACGCCGCCGCTGAAGGCCTCCGCCGCCCAAGGCCCGGAGGCGAGCGGAAACATAAGGAACAAGTAGCCAATCTGGGCCACCGTCGAATAGGCGATTAGCAGTTTCAGCCGCTCCTGACGCAGGGCGAGCACGCTGCCGGCTAGGATCGCCGCCGAACCGAGCGCGGCGAGAATGGCCCCGGGGATCGCATTGGCGAGCGCCGGCAGGACATTGAGCCAGAGCCGCGCGACGAGAAAAAATGACCCCTTGACCACTAGCCCCGACAGCACGGCGCTCGCGGCGGCGGGCGCGTTGGCGTGGGCTGGCGGCAGCCAAAGGTGGAGCGGGAACAGTGCCGTCTTCGCTAGGAGTCCGGCGGTCATCAGCCCGGCCGCAAGCCAAACGGCCGGTTCAGGGCGGATGCGATGAGACAGAAGGACGATGTCAAGCGTGCCGTAGGCCCCATAGAGCAACGCTGCGCCGAGCAAATAAAACAGCGCGCCGAACAGCGCGAACATGAGATAGCGCAGCGCCGCGGCCAACGTTTCCGGACGGCCGTCGAGACAAACCAAAGGGACCGCGGCGAAGGTGAGAAGCTCGAGCGCAACGTAGAGGTTGAACAGATCGCCGCCGAGAAAGATAAGGCTCAAGGCCGCCTGGATCGCCTGCAACAGAGTCCAGAAAACCAGCGGCGCCCGCCTCTCCGTCACTTCGCTCGGCGTCGCGAAATTCTCCCGGGCGTAAAGTCCGGCGGCCGGCATGACGAGCGAAGCCGTCACCAGCATGACTGCCGAAAATCCGTCGGCCCCGAGCGCGATCCCGAGCGGCGGGGCATAGCCGCCCAGGACATAGACGAGCGGTTCGCCGGAGCGCCAAATGAGACTGGCGATCGCAACGGCAATGCCGAATTGCACCGGCATAAGGCCGAGCGCGATCCATTCGGCCCGCCGGCCGCCGAGCAGAAACGACAGTAGAACCCCTGCAGCGGGAACGAGTATCGGTGCCGCCAGCAGGCTTCCGCCCGCCGTCGCCGCGATGGCGGAAGCGCCTTCCATCATTCGGCGCCGGGCTTCGTCCCGGGAGTTCCGGCCGCAGAGCTGTGCGGTCCGCCGCCTCGAACAGGCGCAGCGTCAGGGCTACGGCAAGCGCGCTTGCGGCGAAGGCGACGACGATGCCGGTGATCACCATTGCCTGCGGAACCGGATCGGCCGACAGTCCCGCCGCGGCTCCCTTCCGAGCGACGATGCCGAACACGAGGAAAACGCCGCTGCCGATCAGGTTGAACGCCAGAATCTTGCGCAACGGCTGCGGATCGGCGATCACGCCATAGAGGCCAAGACCGACAAGCGCCGCCCCTATGAGCCCGGCCAGCGTCGCCGAGCTCATCGCCGCGGCTCGCGACGCGACGGACCCGCCACCAGCATGGGCAGGGTGACAGCGATGGTGAAGGTCATGAATGTCTCGATGAACAGGATCAGCGGCTTGGCGAGCCCCGGGGGATAGGCGAAGAATCCGCCCGCAACGACAGCGCCGCCGACGCCCGCGGCGAGAAACACAACGGGCCCGGCGATCAGGGCGAGCCGCAGCCAAAATGCGTCCGCCTGCGGCGCTTCGGTCAGTCTCGCCATCATGAGGATCATCCACATCGCGGCCAGAATGGCCCCCCCCTGAAACGCGCCTCCAGGCTCATCGGCGCCAACCCAGAAGACGTGGACGCCGACCAGAATGCCGATCGGCGCCAGCACCTGGGCGAAGAACGCCAGCGTCGGCTCGGGCCGCGCCGCACGAGCCTCTCCCGGGGCCCCGCCCCAGTACCGGTCGGCGGCAAGCGACCATACGCCGACCACCGCCAGAACCAGCACTACCTTTTCGAGCATGGTGTCGAACGAGCGGTAGGCGATCAGGACGGCGGTGACCGGATTGCCAAGACCGGTCTCAGGCAGGCGCTCCATCGATTGCGGGGCCAGCGTCGGACCCTGTTCAGGCAACAGCAGCACGACGCCGGCCAGCGCCGCTGCGACGAGCAGGCAAAGACAGGCCGCGGAGAGGCGCGTCAGTCCGGTCAGGGGTTTCTCGGCAGTAATTGTCTCGGCTCCTCGCAGGCGCGCGGCGGCGCCGATGAGCAGGACGCCTGTCACCCCGCTGCCGATGGCCGCTTCCGTCAGCGCCACATCGACTGCAAACAGGCGAATCCAGACGAGCGACAGCAGCAGCCCGTAGACGACGTAACCAATCGTGGCGGCGAACGCTCCGGGCGCGAAAACGGTCCAGGCGGCGAGTGAAAAAACCAGGAATGCGAGGCCGATGTCGAGCGCCTGCAGAACGCTCATGCCGCAGGTCCCTTGCGCCGCACCGCGCGTCCGATGAGCTGGGCGGCGGTCGCGCCGGCCAATTGAACAAGCGCCCAAATGGCGACAAGCATGAGAGCGGCGAGAAGGCTTTCCGCGCGCGGCAGGAGACCGAGGACGATGAGGCCGAGACCGAGATTGTCAGCCTTGGTCAGTGCGTGCAGACGGCTCAATGCGTCGGGAAAACGCAGCAATCCCACCGTGCCGGCAAGAAAGAAAAACACGCCGGCGCCGATCGCGGCGACGCTAAAGAGATCAAGGAGAGGACTCATCGGTCGCCCAAGGGATTCGGATCCGGTTCCTCCGCCGACGCGCCGCTATTGACGAAGGCGGCGGAGGCGAAGGCGGCAAGGATCGCAAGTCCGAGCGCGACGTCATCGACCCCGCGCGCGCCCGTCGCCGCCGCGATCAGGAGAAGCGAGGCGATTCCCCCGGTGCCGATGAGCTGAGCCGCCATCATCCGGTCGGCGTCGCCGGGTCCGCCCAAGATGCGCACAAGACCGACAGCGACGGTGAACAGGATCGCGCCCGCCGTCGCGAGGAGAAAATCACTCACCGCCGACCGCCCGGATGAACAGGCGCTCTTCGGCCGCCAGATTGGCCGCAACCGGCTGGCCCGTGTCGAGGCAATGGACCAGAAGCGCCCCGTTTTCGTCGGTCCCGGTTGGCAGCGTCCCTGGCATCAAGCTCGAGAGCGCGGAGAAAGCGCTTCGCGCGCCGCCGGGGGACATGCGCAAGGGGCAGGCCACGAATCCTGGCCGAAGTTGCAAGTTCGGATTGAGGGCCCGCCAGGCGACGTCCGCGCCCGAAACAACCGACTGGCGCAGAAAACTCGCGGCAAGTGACGCCAGAGAGCCAAGCCTCAGCCGCGATCTTCCCGCCGGCAGGAACCGCAGACTGGTCCAGGTGGCGGCCGCTACGGCCGCCAGGCCAACGGGAAGATCCGCCGGCGCCCATCCTGAGATCATGAGCCAAAAGGCGAGGAATAACGCCGCCCGGTTGACTACAATCGGCCCGAGGGCCGGCGAGACGTCGCCGGTCGGGGCGCTCAATGGGCGAGTCCAACGAGCGCCTGCGACGCAATACGCCATTGCGCCGACGGCCCGGAAGGGAACACCACGCAAGAAATCTGGCCAGGTTGATCGCCGGCGCGGCTCGGCATCCGAGATCTCAATCCGTGTGCTACGTCGCGGCGGAGAACTATCATGTTCACCGCGACAGGGGAAGCATCGCGGCGGCGATCATCGCCGGCATGCGCCAAGCGCAGCAGGCTACCCCGCTTGGGCGGAAGCTGCCTGGACAACGGGAAGAAAAGAATTGGAAAGACTAGGCGCAGAACAGGCCGGCCATCACGGCGACCAGCAATCAGGAGTCACGCGGCGGTGGGCGAGCCGCGATTTCGACAGGACAAATTGACAACGAGGGGGGCCGCACCGATCGGCCCCCCAGCAACCCGCGTTGAGTTCGCGCCAAGCCCGTCGCGCGCGCCGATCGATCAGCTCTTGGGAGCCGCCGGCGCCGCCGGAGCCGTGTTCATCTTGTGCATGTGGTGGGCTGATGCCCTTGCGCGTTGATGCGCGGTGCGGCTCTCGCGCCGAAGATGGCGTCTGTGCGATCCCCTGGTGGCGTGAGTGGGCTTCGCCATGGGCTTGGCCATGCTCGTATCGGGAGTGGCGGCCGGGGCGGCCTGCGCCAGCTGCTCGGTTTGGGCCACGGCGGCGAGAGGCGCCAGGGCGATGACGGCGCCGAGGCCGATCGCGACTAATTTATTCAGCATTTGTAGTTCCTCTTGAAGCGAGTCTTCCGACTCTTGTTTCTCGAACCCTTTCAATCTGCGCTTGCCCTGATGAATTGGAGATGAATGTCGAGTTATCCGGGCGCGGCGACAGTCAGGGCCCAATATTGTCGCTCCGAGCCGGGAGCGGCGGGCGATAGGCGCCGCCGATGCAGCCGCGGCTAAGAGAAGTGCGCAACGTCTCGGCCAACTCGAAGCGTCGTCGGACGCAGTCGCCCTTGACGCGGTTCGGCCGATTGTCCTGGACCTAGCCAAGTCGACCTGCCTTTACTCCGGCGAAGCCCTCCAGCTCCTTCGCCCTGAAGAGCGGGCAGCTCGCAAGAACGAAGCGCATTTTGAAGAGCTCGCGGAGTATTCAATAGAGCCAGACGCGAGGCCTTGGCCCCATGGAGCGTATCTTGTGGTACAGCGCACGTTTATCTTTTGAGCAGACGCAACGGTCTTAGTCGAGCCCGTAGCCGCCGAGCCAACAAACCAGTGTCTTGTTCACGAAAACGCGGCGCATCCTCGCGAATTGTGAACGCTGTTATCGAAATGCCTCCACATTTGTGCTAGTTGCCACTGCTCTGTCCCGGAGTTTACGTCGCGGGGCGGTGTCTTTCAGTCTGCCGCATGTCGGGGCCGTTGTTCGAAACAAACATGAGGCGCGCCTGCCGCCCAAGCCTGGCGCTTGCGTCGCGGCGCTGACGGAACAGACCGGGCGGACGGAGGAATTGTCCGGGAGCGAGACGATCAAGATTGTCGCCGGAGATGACCTCTGATGAACCGGACGAGCAAGGATATCGCCCACATCGCCGGCGCCTCCGCGCCGCGCGTTCTCATCGTCGAGGACGAGGCCGCTTTGGCGTTGCTCATCGGCTATAATCTCGAGGCGGAAGGCTACGTCGTCGAGAGCGTGGCGCGCGGCGATGAGGCCGAGTTGCGGCTGGCCGAAAGCGCGCCCGACCTCCTCATCCTCGACTGGATGCTGCCGGGCGTGTCGGGGATCGAGATTTGCCGGCGATTGCGGGCGCGCGAGACAACCCGCACATTGCCAATCATCATGGTGACCGCGCGCCGTGAAGAAGCGGAGAGGGTGCGCGGACTCGCGATCGGCGCCGACGACTATGTCGTCAAGCCATTCTCGGTGCCCGAGTTGATGGCGCGGGTGCGGGCGCTCCTGAGGCGCAGCCGACCCGAGCGGATCGCAGAACGTCTCCATGCCGGCGACCTCGATCTGGATCGCGTCACCCGGCTCGTGCGGCGCGGCGATCGCGTCATTCACCTCGGGCCAACCGACTTCCGGTTGCTGGAATATTTGCTCGAGCGGCCAGGCCGGGTTTTCGCGCGCGCCCAGTTGCTTGACCTGGTATGGGGGCGATCGGCGGAGATCGACGAACGCACGGTCGACGTGCACATCGGACGCCTTCGCAAGAGGCTGTCGAAGGGCCGCGAACGCGACCCGATCCGCACCGTCCGCGGCGCGGGCTACGCCTTGGACGAAAGCTTCGGCAGAAGCTGAACGCGTCCAAGCTCAACTTGCGCCGGACGACCGGCGCGCGTGCTCGCGGCCTTCATTTGTTCGCGCGTTGCAGCCATCGTCAATGCGACATAGAACGGCGCATGGCTCATAGAGCAGGAAGCGCTGATCTGCCGCTCCACGGCGGGCGGGTTCCGCGGTGGCTAGCGGATCGGATGACCCGGCTCGGCGTGGTCATCGCCGAGGCAATCATTCTTCACTACGGTCGCGACGAGTTCCTGCGTCGCCTTGCACATCCGTTTTGGTTTCAGTCGTTCGGCTCGGTCATGGGCATGGACTGGCACTCGTCCGGGATCACGACGAGCGTCATCGGCGCGCTCAAGCGCGGCCTCGAGCCGATGGCGGGCGAACTCGGCGTCCATGTCTGCGGCGGGCGCGGCAAACATTCGCGCAAGACGCCCGACGAGCTGATCGCGATCGGCGAGCGGGTCGGATTCGATGGGTCGGCGCTCGCCTGTCTCAGCCGATTGGTGGCGAAGGTCGACAGCGCAGCCGTCCAGGATGGCTTCGATCTGTACCTGCACGGCTTCATCGTCACCGCCGAGGGCCACTGGGCGGTGGTCCAGCAGGGCATGAACGATGCGAGCCGGACCGCTCGCCGCTATCATTGGCTGAGCGAAGGATTGAAGAGCTTCGTCGACGAGCCGCACGCGGCGATTGACGGAATCCATCAAGGCGAAATCGTCAACCTCACCGACCGTCGGGCCGACGCCTCGCGCCGAGGCCAGCTCGAGCTGCTCCAGTCCTTAGGTCCGGACGGCCTGGCGCGCGAAATGGCTGCGATGGGGACTGACATCCGCAAGTCCGCCCCGCTGTCCCATCCGCGCCAGCTCTCTCTGCCGCATCTTGTCATGCCGGCCCATCATGACGTCCGCGCTAGCGATGTGCTGGCTTCGCGCCTTCACGCGAGCCTCACGGCCGCCGCAAATCGCGGACCGGCCGATTTCGCCGAATTGCTCCTCGTGCCGGGAGTTGGCGCGCGGACGGTGCGCGCGCTGGCGATGGTGGCCGAGGTGGTTCACGGCGCCCCTTACCGTTTCACCGATCCCGCCCGCTTTTCGTTGGCGCATGGCGGCAAGGACCGGCATCCCTTCCCGGTGCCGCTCAGAGTCTTTGACGAGACGATCAAGGTCATGAAGGCTGCGGTGCAAAACGCCAAGCTCGGGCGCGACGACATGCTCGCCGCGGTCAAGCGGCTCGACGACGAGGCCCGGCGGGTCGAAAGAAACGCGGTCGGACCGTCCCTCGCGGATCTGATCGCCGAAGAACGGCGGCTCTCGCATTCCTTCTCCGGCCGCAGCGTCTTTGGATGGGAGCCCGCGCCCGAAGCGCTCGCCGAGGTCCGGGCGGCGCGCGAGCCCCCTGCCCGGCGACGAAACAAGCGGCGTTAGACTGATTGCGTCGCTGCTTTGGTCGGCGTCTCCCGGAGATCGCCGGTTGATCGCGTTTGGAGCGCTCTTGCATTGGACATTCCCCAAGCATTCGGAGATGGGATTTGCGCGCGGCTTTGCGTTATCCCCTGACGAACGGCGCTCGAGCGGCAAGCGGATACCCAAATGGATTCTGACGATCAAAGGACGGGGAACATGAATCCAGCCGCCGCCAACGGAGCGGTTGGCCAGCGAGGGACGGACGAAGCCGTCGCTCCTTCCCGGTCCTCAGGCTCGCCCAAGCGCGAACCGAGCCCTCCACGAGCGCCGAAGGTCGCGCGAGGGCCTGCCCTTGTCGTTGCGCTCATCGTGGCAGCGACCGTTGGCCTGTCGCTCTGGTATCTCGTGCAGCCGCAGCCATTGATCATCCAAGGAGAAGCGGACGCAACCCGCGTCGACATCGCCGCGCGCGTCGACGGCAGAGTCGGCGAACGCCCGGTTTCGCGAGGCGACAATGTCGCGGCAGGTCAATTGCTGTATGGAATTGTCAATCCCGAACTAGTGACGAAGCTTAAGGAAGCGGAAGCCGGATTGGGGGTCGCCTCCGCCCAGCTCGCCAATGTCCTTGCCGGCACCCGCGCCGAGGAGATCGCGCAACGCAAAGCCGCAGTCGAAAGCGCCGCCGCGAATCTGACGCTCGCCCAGCAGACCTACGATCGCATCAAGGAGCTCGCGCGGACCGGCAATGCGCCGCTCCAGCGCCTCGACGAGGTCACGAACTCTCTCCAGGTCGCGCAGCGCAGCTTGGACGAGGCGAAGCTCGCCGATCAGGAGGCAGTCGCTGGCGCCACTCCGGAGCAGAGGGGCATCGCGCGCGCCGACGTTCTCCAGGCGCAAGCGACGATCGACACCATCAAGGCGCAGGTCGATGAGCTTACGGTGAAGGCGCCGATCGCCGCGCAGGTCTACCAGATTGGCGCCGAGCTCGGCGAATATGTCTCGCCAGGCGTGCCGCTCCTCTCGCTCGTCGACCTGAGCGATGTGTGGCTGCGCTTCGACCTGCGCGAAGACCTCGTCAAGGGATTGAAGCCGGGCGACCGGTTCGAGATGCGTGTCCCTGCGCTTGGCGACCAGCGGATTACTGCGGCAATCAAGGTGATCGCCGCCAAGGGCGAATACGCGGGCTGGCGCGCCACCCGCGCGACCGGCGACTTCGATCTGCGCACCTTCGAGGTTCGCGCCTATCCAGTCACGCCAATTCCCGAACTCCGGCCCGGGATGAGCGTCTACGCCATTTGGCCCGGCGGCGGGCAATGAAGAAACCGCCGCGGCCCGGATTCCTTCTCGTTGCGGCCCGCGAATGGCGGTGGATGCGACGCGACCGCCTGGCGCTTTTCCTGGCTGTCGGCGTCCCGATCTTCGCCTTCGCGATTCTGGCCGTAATTTTCAGCAGCGCCGTCGTCCGCAATCTCAAGGTGACGGTCGTCGACGCCGATCGCTCCCCGACCTCGCTGATGTATGTTCAGGCGATTGCTTCCGCGCCAGGGGTCAGCGTCGCCGGCCCTTCCGGCGATATGACGAGCGCCATGCACGCCATACGGTCTGGCGACGCGATCGCCGCGATCTACATTCCCGAGAATTTCGAGCGCGACCTCATCGCGCGGCAACGACCTAGGATCGTCGATCTCTACAACCGCCAATATTTCACTCCCGGCAACAGCGCCTCGGCCGCGGTCTCCAGCGCCATCGCCGCAGCCACCGCGACGCTGCCTCGCCCGTCGCCGGCGACCGGAGAACCGTTTGCGGCGGGGTCGTTGACGGTCGAGCAGTATGTTCTCACCAACCCGGCGCTGAACTACGCGCAGTTCCTTCTGCGCGCCATTCTGCCCACGGTCCTTCACATCGTCGTCGCGATCGCCGGCGGATATGCGGTCGGGTCCGAGTTTTCGCGGCGTAGCTTGCGCGCGTGGCTTAGGGCCGCCGGCGGCAGCCCACTCACTGCGCTTGTCGGCAAACTTGCGCCGCTATTCGCGATTTTCGTGATCATGATGGTGGCCGACGCAGGCATCATTCACGGCCTTTACGAGGTTCCGTTTCGCGGCGATTCGGTGCTGATGGGGGCCGCGGCGTGCCTCCTGGTAATCGCCTATCTTTCGCTCGGCGGCCTCTTGCAGCTTCTGACTCGCGATCTCGCGCTCGGCATGAGTCTCACCGCCATTATCTGCAACCCGGCCTTCGGCTTTGCCGGCGTCGGCTTCCCACTGCTGGCGATGAATGGCTTCTCGCGCTTCTGGGGGGCGCTCCTGCCATTGCGCTGGTACATCCAGATCCTGTTCGACCAGGCGGTCCGCGGATTGCCCGCATCGGATTCGGCACGGCCGTTCATAATCCTCGGCACGCTCGCGATCGTGCTGTTCGGGCTCGCCTGGTTGCGGCTCGGCGGCATCGCGGCGAGGTCGACAAGTCGCGTTCCTGAAACAGCGCCGGCCGGGCCTGCCTTCGCGGGCGCCGGCGTCGGAGACGCCATGGCCGCCGAATTGCGTCGCATCCTCAACGACCGGGGCGTGTTCGGTCTGATCGTCCTCGCCCCGTTCCTCTACGGTCTGCTTTATCCGCAACCCTATCTCGGCCAACTTTTGCGCGGGATTCCGATCGCAGTCGTCGATCAGGATCACACCGAGCTGAGCCGCGATTTCGTGCAGACCTTGAACGCAGACGAAGCGATCACCGTCGCCGTCCGCGCCGATACCCTGGCCGACGCCCACGCCGCGCTGGCGCGACGGCAGGTATTTGGGATCGTCGATATTCCGAAGGACACCGAACGGGAGGTGCTGAAAGGCAACCAGGCGCGAGTGGCCGCTTACGTCGATTCCGCCTATTTCCTTCTCTATAACCGCACGCTCCAGGGTATCTCCGAAGCGAGCGCAACCGTCAGCGCCAATGTCGCCGAGCGCGGGGCGCGAATCGACGGCAGCCTCGCACACGCGGCTCTGACCCGCGCCTCTCCGGTCGAGCTGTTGTCGCAGCCGCTGTTCAACCCGACCGGCGGTTATGCGAGCTACGTCGTTCCCGCCGCCTTCATCCTCATCTTGCAGCAGACGCTGTTCCTCGGCGCCGCGACCGTTGGAGGCGTCGCGTTCGAGCAGGGCGGAGCCTTGGGCCGGCGGCGGCGGGCCGGCGCGCGGGCCATCCTCGGACAGGCGCTGGCCCACCTCTGTCTCGCGATGCCCGGGCTCGCCCTCTATTTGGTCATCCTGCCGCGCGTATATGGCTTCTCGACCCTTGGGCAGTTCGTCGACCTCATCCTGATGGCGATTCCTTTCGTCCTTTCGGTGAGCTTTCTGGCCCAGTTCGTCAGCGTCTGGTTCAAACGGAGGGAGACGGCGGTGGTGCTGTTCATCGCCCTCAGTCTTCCACTGTTCTTCATGGTCGGCGTCTCGTGGCCGGTCGAGGCGATTCCCGACGCGATCCGCTCGGCGAGCCGCATCTTTCCAAGCACATCTGCGATCGACGGACTCGTGCGCATCAACCAGATGGGCGCCTCTCTCCATGACGTCTGGCGCGACTGGGCGAACCTTTGGATCCTGACCGCGATCTATGGTCTGCTCGCGGTGGCGGCGGCGCGATTGTTTGCAGGCGAAGGCGAGGAGGTCGTCCATGGCCGCTAGGAATTTTCGCCGCCCGCTCGCGATCCTTGCGCTCGCCGTCGGCGTCGGCGCGGCCGCCGCATTCATTTATCGCCCATGGGAGGCGAGTGAGCCGCCGGCGGCGATCCTCGGCGTCGTGCACGAGACCGAAATCCGCATCGCCCCAGAAATTAGCGCTCGCATGGCTTCGTTTCTAGTCAGCGCCGGACAGATGGTGCACAAGGGCGACATTCTGGCGACGCTGAGCAGCCCGGAGCTTAACGCCGCGGTGGAAGAAGCCAAGGCCAAGCTCGCAACGGCGACAGCTGACCGGGTGAATGTCGATGCAGGCGTCCGCAAGGAGGAAGTCGATACGGCGGCGCAGAGTGTCCGCATCGCGGAGTCCAATCTTGCGTTTGCCCAGGAACAATACGCCCGGGCCGCGACGCTCGCGTCCAAGGCCTTCGCCAGCAAGCAGGAGCTCGACGAGAGAGCCGCGGCCTTCGCCCTCGCCGACGCCGCACTCGGTGAGGGCAAAGCCGCTTACGCGCGTAACATTGCCGGCCCGACCAACGAGGAGCGCGCCATCGCCGCTACAAAGGTCGCCTATGCCGAGGCGGCGCTCGCGGATATCCAGGCCCAACTCGTCAAGACCACGCTCGTCGCTCCTGTCGACGGCGTCGTGGGTAAGCTCGTGGTCGAACCCGGCGAGGTCGTCTCTCCCGGACAGCCGGTTCTCACTCTGGCGCCCGAGAACGAGCGCTGGTTCACTTTCACCATCCGCGAGAACTTGCTCTCGGGATTGACGGTCGGCTCCCCGCTGCGTTTGCGGACCGCGAAGGGCGACCGGATCGACGCCAGGGTCACGGAGCTTCGACCGCTTGGCGAATTCGCCGTTTGGCGCGCGGCCCGCGCGGTCGGCGATCATGACCTCAACAGCCTCCTCCTCCGCGCCGACCCTG
>CAWANG010000032.1:0-59165 GCA_963783175.1 uncultured Alphaproteobacteria bacterium | reverse complement strand
CAGGCCGGCGAGCGGCGACAGGCCGAACAGAACCGCTCCTGTCGCGCCGGTGAAGCCGACATGCGAGAGCGCGTGGCCGGCGAAGGTCTGCCCGCGCAGCACGAGAGGGAATCCGACAGCTCCAGCGAGGATCGCCGCCATGCCCGACGCCGCAAAGGCGGTGCGGATGAAATCGTCTTCAAGCATGGGCGTCGTCGTGATCGTGCGAATGGCCAGCCCCATGGTCATCGTGACGATGCGCGTCGCTCTCGACGTCGACATCGCCGGCCATGACGAAATAGCGGTCCTTGATATGGACGACCTCGATGTCTGTTCCATAGAGGTGCGACAGCACGGGGCCGGTCACGACGTCCTCGACGGCTCCGATCACCGCCGCTCCGCCGCCGAGATAGAGGACGCGATCAATGGCGTTGACCAGCGGATTGAGCTCGTGAGCGCTGAACAGGATGGCGACTTTGAGGTCGTCGCGAATGCGCCGGGCGATTTCGACCACGCTCTTTTGATGCGCGGGATCGAGCGAGATCAGCGGCTCGTCGAGCATGATGAGGCGCGGTTTGCCGATCAGCGCCTGGCTCAACAGGACCAGCTGGCGCTCGCCGCCCGACAATTCCCCGATCGAGCGGTGGGCGAGGTCGCGCGCGCCGACTTCGTCGAGCGCCCAGTCGATCTCGCGCCGCAGCGCCTTATCGAGGGTGACAAAGCCGAACCGGCCGCCGATCGCCGCCGAGGCGACGACGTCCCAGCCGGTGAGCCTCAAGCCCGCGATGGCGCCGCGGTTCTGGGGCATGAAGCCGATGCGAGCGTTGCCGCGCGTGGCCGGCCGGCCGAGTACGGCGATGGCGCCGGAAGCGACGGGAATGAGGCCGAGCGAGGCGCGCATGAGGGTCGTCTTGCCGGCGCCGTTCGCGCCCAGCATGCCGACGAATTCGCCGTCCTCGATGTCGAAGCTGGCGGCCGAGAGAATATCCCGGCCGCCGAGCCTGATCGTCACGTCCTCGAAGCTCAGTGCGGTCACTAGGCCCCGCCGGCGAGCGCTTTATCCAGAGCGTCCAATTGTCCCATCATCCAATCCTGATAGGTCGAGTTCGGGGGCTCGGTCTCGGAGACCCCGACGACCGGGACGCCGTTGTCCTTGGCGAGCTGCACGAGCTTGCCGACCGCCGGCTCGCTCGCCTGGGCGTTGTAGAGCATCGCCTTGACCTTCTTGCCCTTGAGGTCGTTCTCGAACGCCGCGACTTCCGACGGGGTCGGCTCGGCATTGTTCATGACCGCGAGCGCATATTTCTCGTTATGGACCTTGAGGCCGATGAGCCCCGCCTGATAGCCGAAAACCGGCTCCGAGGCGGTGACCGGCTGGCCGGCGTAGGACTTGCGCATCGCGGCGATCTTGTCGTCGAGGGGCTTCAGCGAATCGAGGAACTTGGCCTCGCCCTGCTCATAGTCCGCCTTGTGCGCCGGGTCGACCGCGATGAGATCGGCGACCAGCGCCTTCGCGGCGGCCTTCATATAGGCCGGGTCGTACCACAGATGCGGATTGTCGCCGGGCTTGTGGCCGACAAGCGCGGCGACGATGATTTCCTTGCGGCCCGGCGCCTTGTGGGCGCTGAGCAGTTTTTCCATCCACGGGTCGTAATCGACGCCGTTGACGATGACGACCTTGGCGTCGGTCAGCGCCTTCGCCGTGTCCGGGCTCGCCTCGAACAGGTGCGGGTCGTCGTCTGGATTGGAGAGAATGCTGGTCACGACGACGTTCGGGCCGCCGATCTGCGACGCGAGGTCGCCATAGAAGTTCTCCGCCGCGACGACTTTCACCGGATCCGCGAACGCGGGCGTGCTCAGCCCGCAGACCACCAATGCTGCGAGGATATTATACCTGTTAATCATGGGAACGAACCTCCCTTTCGGGTTCAAGCGCTGCATTGCGCGCGACGGAGGCGGTTGTTATGTTATAGCCTAACGAAAGGCAAGCGCAAAACGGGCGGCTCGCGCCTTTTCGAGGGTCCGGCTGTGATATGACCGAAGGCGCAACGCGGAGCAGGACGACGTCGATGAAGAGTGGTCACCCCGAGCGGGAAGCCATCCGCTGGCAAGAGCAGGTGGAAAGCATCTGCGCGCGGCAAGGTCTGCATTTGACTCCGCTTCGCCGGCGCGTTCTGACGATTCTGTCCGAAAGCGCCGCCCCCTTAGGCGCCTATGCGATCATCGACCAATTGTCGCGGCGCGAAGGCAAGCCGATTGCGCCGCCTACGGTTTACCGAACGCTCGAGTTTCTGCTCGACCATGGATTCATCTACAAGATCGAGAGCCGCAACGCCTATGCGCCCTGCGAGCATATCGGCCACGACCATCACGGCGTGCTGCTGCTTTGCGACAAGTGCGGACGAAGCGATGAAATTGAGGACGTGAAGCTCGACAGTCTATTGCGGGAAGCAGCCGCGCGCGCCGGCTTTGCGCCGCATCGGCAGATGGTCGAGCTGGTCGGCCTATGCCGGGCCTGCGCCGCTTGAGGCCACGATTGCGGCGGCTCGGCTCCACTCGGGCGTTGACAGTGCGCAAGCGAATTGGCAGGGGCTTGATCAGAGCCATTTGGGCGGAAGCGAAGAGGGCGCAGCATGTCGATCGATGGAACCTGGAACCTGACGTTCGATACCCCGATCGGTACCCAGGAAACGACATTGGAGGCGAAGGCCGTCGGCGGCGCGCTGACGGGCACGCAGACGGGGCGCGACGGGGCGCAGGCTCAGGCCATTCAGGACGGCGCGGTCAACGGCGACGACGCGAGCTGGTCGCTCGCCATCACTTCACCGATGCCGATGACGCTCGAATTTAAGGGCACGGTCAACGGCGACTCCATGTCGGGGTCGGTGAAGCTCGGCATGTTCGGCGAAGCAAGTTTCACTGGCGTCCGCGGCTGAGTTTCGCCCGGCTCGCAGGCCGGCGCGTTCACCCCTCGCCCAGCCGCTTGAGCCACGCGCGCGCCTGCGCGGCGCACGTTGGCGGGCGCGGTTCCGCCGTAAGACGTCCGGCTCCTGACCGACCGGTCGACGCCGAGCACGCCGAACGCCTCCTCGGTGATGCGCGGCTCGACGCTCTTCATCTCGTCGAGGGTGAGCTTCTCGAGCGCGACGCCGCGCGAGGCTGCGAGCGCGACGATGCGGCCGGTCGTGTGGTGGGCTTCGCGGAACGGCATTTTGAGCGCCCGCACCAGCCAGTCGGCGAGGTCGGTCGCGGTCGCGTAAGCAGCGCCGGCCGCCGCCTTCATCCGCTTGGGATCGGGCGTCAGATCCTCGACCATGCCGGTCATGGCGGCGAGCGAGAGCGCGAGCGTAAGGAAGGCGTCGAAGACGCCCTCCTTGTCCTCCTGCATGTCCTTCGAATAGGCGAGCGGCAGGCCCTTCATCACGCTCAAGAGCCCGACGAGCGCGCCGACGATGCGGCCGGTCTTGCCGCGCACGAGCTCGGCCGCGTCGGGATTGCGTTTCTGAGGCATGATCGACGAGCCGGTCGTGAAGGCGTCGGAGAGCCGGACGAAGCCGAATTGCGGCGTCGTCCAGAGCACGATCTCCTCGGCGAAGCGCGAGAGATGGGTCGCCGCGATCGCCGCCGCGCTCAGCGCCTCGAGCGCGAAGTCGCGGTCGGCGACGCTGTCGAGCGAATTGGCGGTCGGCCGGTCGAAGCCGAGGGCCTTCGCGGTCATGTCGCGGTCGATCGGGAACGACGTGCCGGCGAGCGCCGCCGCGCCGAGGGGACATTCGTTGAGGCGCTTGCGCGCGTCCTTGAACCGCCCCGCGTCGCGCGCCAGCATCTCGACATAGGCGAGGAGATGATGGCCGAAGGTGACCGGCTGCGCCGATTGAAGATGGGTGAAGCCCGGCATGACCATTGCGGCGGTCTCGAGGGCGCGGGCGGCGAGCGCCCGCTGCAATGACGCGATCTGCAAGGTGACCGCATCGATCGCGTCGCGCACCCAGAGGCGGAAGTCGACGGCGACCTGGTCGTTGCGCGAGCGCGCGGTGTGCAGCCGCCCCGCCGCGGGCCCGACGATTTCGCTCAAGCGGCTTTCGACGTTCATATGGATGTCCTCGAGCGCGCGCTTAAACGAAAACGTCCCTGCCTCGATTTCGCCTTTCACTTGGGCGAGACCGCTTGCGATCGCCTCGGCGTCGGCGGCTTCGATGATGCCCTGGCGGGCGAGCATGGCGAGATGGGCCTCGGAGCCGGCAATGTCCTGGGCGGCGAGCTTGCGGTCGAATTCGATCGAGGCGTTGATCTCCTCCATCGCTTCGGCCGGGGATCCGGCGAACCGGCCGCCCCACATCGTGTTGCTCATTGAGATGGTCCCGGATGCCTGGACATGACTAAGATCGATAGCCCGCTGCGCCGGCGATTTGTTCTCTTGCCCGCTTTGGCCGCGCTCGCGGCCGTCGCAGCCGCGGCTGTCCTATACGAGGCGGCGCAGCCGGCCGGCAAGGCCGCGTCCGATTGCCCCGCCGATTCAGCCGCGCTCGCGGCCAGGCTCGCGCCCATGGCGAAGGGCGAACTTGCGGGGCTCGCGGTCGCGAGCGAGCCGCGTCGGGCCGAACAATTCGCTTTCCAGCGCGAGGACGGCGGCAAGCTGACGCTCGCGGACTTTCGCGGCCGCGCGGTGTTGTTCAACCTGTGGGCGACCTGGTGCGTTCCCTGCCGGGCGGAGATGCCGGCGCTCGACCGGCTTCAGGCCGCCAAGGGGAATCAGGGGTTTGAAGTGGTGGCGGTGAATGTGGACACGGCGCGGCTCGAGCGGCGGAGCGCGTTTCTGGACAGTATCGGCGTCAAGGCGCTGGCGCGCTACGCCGATCCGAGCGGCGACGTCTTCGAAACCCTGCGCAGGGACGGCAAGGCGCTCGGACTGCCGGTCACTTTGATTGTCGATAAGGACGGGTGCGAAATCGGCGCCGTCGAGGGCGCCATCAAATGGGACTCGGCTGAAGCCGAGGCGCTCATCGGGGCGCTGAAGGGCGGGTAGGAAGCTTATGGGCGAAGACTGCTTTGCGGTTTCGCGTCGCAATGTCTCCAAAGGGCGCAGGCTGTGTGAAAACGTTGGTTGGGTTAGAATCCTGATGAATTGAGTCGGGGTTCATGATGAAGCGCTTTGTCGAGGGCGAGGACCGAACGCAAGGCGTTTTGCTGCCCGAGTTCGTTGACGACTACGTGGCTGAAGACAATCCGGTGCGGGTGATCGACGTCTTTGTCGACGAACTGGATTTGCGGGCGCTGGGGTTTGAGGGCGTCGTGCCGGAAACGACGGGTCGGCCGGCCTACCATCCCGCCACGATGCTGAAGATCTACGTCTACGGCTACATCAACCAGGTCCAGTCGAGCCGACGTTTGGAGCGCGAAACGGCGCGCAACGTCGAGATGATGTGGCTGACGGGCCGGCTCACGCCGGATTTCAAGACGATCGCGGATTTTCGCAAGGACAACGGCGCGGCGATCCGCTCCGCCTGCCGGCAGTTTGTCGCGCTGTGTCGTGGTCTGAATCTTTTCGCCCAGGCGATCGTCGCGATCGACGGCAGTCGGTTCAAGGCGGTCAATTCCCGCGACCGGTCCTTTTCGCGCGGCTCGATTGAGCGCCGCATGGAGCAGGTCGAGGCGAGCATCGAGCGCTATCTGGCGGCGCTGGAGACGGCGGACCGTCAGGAAGGCGAGGTGGCTGAAGCCACGTCGGCGCGGCTGAAGGACAAGATCGCCTCATTGCGGGAGCAGATGCGCAGGTACAAGGCGCTGGAAGCCGCCGTGCGCGCCGCGCCGGACAAGCAGATTTCGCTGACTGACCCCGACGCGCGATCCATGGCGACGAGCGGCAAGGACACGGGGTTGGTCGGCTACAATGTGCAGGCCGTGGTCGATACGCAGCATCACCTGATCGTTGCGCACGAGGTCACCAATATCGGCAACGATCGCAGCCAGCTCTCCACGATGGCCAAGCAGGCGCAAGAAGCGACGGGCGTGCGCGAACTGACGGCGATCGCCGATCGCGGCTACTTCAAAGGCGAAGAGATTCTGGCCTGCGAGGCGACGGGCGTGACGCCGCTCGTTCCGAAGCCGCTGACCTCAGGCGCCAAGGCGGACGGCCGGTTCGGCAAGCAGGATTTCGTCTACGACACGGGCGAAGACGTCTATCGTTGTCCTGCCGGCGAGAAGCTGACCTGGCGATATTGGAATGTCGAGGCGGGGCGAAAGTTGCATAACTACTGGACGACGAAATGCACCGGCTGCGCGCTGAAATCGAAGTGCACGCCTGCAAAGGAGCGGCGCGTCAAGCGTTGGGAGCACGAAGCCGTGCTCGACGCGATGCAGGAGCGGTTAGACCGGGCGCCCAAGACCATGCGCATCCGACGCCAGACCGCAGAACATCCATTCGGAACCATCAAAGCGTGGATGGGCGCGACCCACTTCAGGCTGCGCATCCTCGAAAAGGTCAGCGCGGAGATGAGCCTTCACGTTCTCGCCTACAATCTGAAGCGGATGATCGCCATCCTCGGGGTGCAGCCGCTCATCCAGGCGATGAGGGCCGCCTGAGCCCCTCTCCGTATGAAAATCTAAACCGCCAGCAAACCCAACCGCGCCTCCTGCGCTCCCCCAATAGGCTCTTGAAATTCGCCTTTTCGCACGGCCTCGGCGGAAAGCGGACATGGCTCGATCATCCCGCATAGTCTGGAGTTGCAGTTAAGCGGACATTGCCGATTGCGCCAGCGACATGGGCCGGAGCAGAGGCGGACGACTTTACGAGCCCCCGATCACTCGGTGAGCATAGCTCGCAGAGAATCCGGATTTACCACTCGGATGCGGCTGTATGTGACCTTCACATGGCCTGCTGAAGCCAATTTGCGAAGGGTCGCGTTGGCGGTCGTTCGGGCGACGTTGGCCATCGTCGCGAGGTCCGACTGACTGGCTTCCACGTCAATTCGCGCATCGCCTTCAGGCGTTTTCGTCCTGGCATCGGCGAGTTGCAGCAGCACCGCAACGAGCCGTCTGACGTGATCGCGGATCATGAGATCTGCTACGGCGGAGACTGCGGTGCGTTCGTGCTCGAAGGCCAGGAGGGCGAACCAGCGCCAGAAGACAGGGTCCTGGTCCAGGAGTTCGCGGAGACTGGAGAGCGGCACGTGCAAGAGCTCCGTCTCTTTGGCCGCGTTAAGGCCGATCATTCGCGGCCCATCAGTGATGATCGGGCCTTCGCCGAGCCAGGAGCCAGGGCGGAAATAATGGGTGATGAACGGTCCGAGCTGGCCTGCGGCCGCCGCCAGCCGAACGCCGCCCGAGATCATCCCATAGATGCCGCCCGGCGGCGCGCCAACCATGTAGATCGTCTCGCCTGGCGAAAAGGATTGGAGCGAGGCTCGGTCGAGGATCGCTTTTCTGAACGAGGGCGGCGTCTGACTGAGCCAGCCCCCTCGTGCGGCGATGTCGCGCGCGGTTCTCATCTCGGTCAAAAATTTCTCCCTCCTTTTGTCCGTAGACGAACAATCTTACTGCTGATCCTCTGCTAAGCAAGCGCCGAAACACGGGAGCTGGGCGGCAATGAAGGATGCGAACAAGGGTCAGCGCGGGGTGAGCGATAACAAATCGAAGCGGGCCGGTTCCGCAGCCGCCGCCATCGCCGCGCCTTCGACCGCGGCAGCCGCTCGGAACGTGTCGCCCTCATCGGCGAGCGGGAAAACGCCCAACATCCTTTTCATCATGGGCGATGATGTCGGCATCTGGAACATCAGCGCCTATCACCGCGGAATGATGGGAGGCAGCACGCCCAACATCGACCGCATCGCCAGGGAAGGCCTGCTGTTCGTCGATCACTACGCGCAGGCGTCATGCACGGCCGGGCGCGCCGCCTTCATCCTTGGGCAATACCCCATTCGCTCGGGCTTGAGCACCGTCGGGCTTCCCGGGGCCCCTGAGGGCATCTCGACCAAAGACCCAACGATCGCGAACCTGCTCAAGCCGTTGGGCTACGCGACCGGCCAATTCGGCAAGAATCACCTTGGCGACCGCGACGAACATCTGCCGACCAATCACGGCTTCGACGAGTTTTTCGGGATCCTCTACCACCTCAATGCTGGCGAATATCCCGAGGAATATGACTTCCCCAAGGATCGAGCGACAATCGAAAAATTCCATCTTGGGCAGCGCGGCGTGATCCACTCGTGGGCACAGCCCGACGGCGCCCAGAAGATCGTGGACACCGGGCCTTTCGGGCGTGAACGACAGCGGACGCTCGACGAAGAGTTCCTGGTCGAATCCAAACGCTTCATCACCGACGCCGTCAAAGCGGAGCGGCCGTTCTTCGTCTGGCACAACACAACGCGGATGCACTATCGCACCAATCTCTCCAAGAAGTACGAGGGTCGCACCGGATACGGCGTGTACGCCGACGGTATGAAGCAACTCGACGACAACGTCGGCGAACTCCTGAAGCTCCTGGATGACCTTGGCGTCGCGGACAACACCATCGTGGCGTTCACGACCGACAATGGAGCGGCGGTCAATTCATGGCCTGACGGGGGCAACACGCCTTTCGCAGGCGAGAAGGGGGCCGGCGCGAAGGAAGGCGCGTTTCGTGTGCCCCTGGTTGTTCGCTGGCCAGAGAAGATCCCCTCGGGCAGCACGACCGGCGAGTTCATGACGATGGAGGACTGGCTGCCGACCCTCATGGCGGCAGTCGGCCAACCAGACGCGAAGGAGAAGCTCCTCGGCGAATACAAGGCGGGTGGGAATGTCTATCAGCGCATCCATCTCGACGGCTTCGACCAGACCGACCTTCTGACCGGCAGGGGGCCGTCGGCGCGCAAGGAATTCTATTACTTCACCGAAACCAAGCTGCACGGCGTTCGCTACGGAGATTGGAAATTCCTGTTCGTCAAACAGGACAAATGGTTCAACGGCGTGCAGCAAAACATTATCACGCCGCAGCTGACGAACCTCAAGCTCGACCCGTTCGAGCGCTTCGAGGAAGCTCGTGGATACGATGAATGGCAGGAGAACCGGGCCTGGACCTATCATCCCGCATTCAATCAGGTGGGCGTGCTGATTTAGTCGCTCAAAGATTATCCGCCCCGCAGCAAGAGCGTGGATTTCAATCTTGACGAAGCCATGCGCGCGCTCAATCCGACCTCGATCAACCGGTAGCCGATCGCGGCACGGAACGTGGAACAAATCCGGCGCGGGGGACGGTTCCCATTTTGCCGCCCATAAGCAATGACCGCTATTCGCGCTTTCCGCCCGTTCATAGGGCCGATCTGGAAGGGTAGGGCGAACTGACCTTGCGAATGGCTCGGGAACGAGCTCAGGCAACACTACGGGAACTGGCGAACGAACTGACGCGGGAAAACGCGACAGTCGTTTGCGGTAATCAGAAGGCCATGCTATCGTGCCCCGGTCGTCGGGCTCGAAATTGACATCTGGGCAAGCGAGAAAGCAGGGCGCGTCAGTTTTATAACTTCTATCTCTTGTTAATCGTCAGGCGGACCCCGAGAGTAGCGGTTTTTCTTGGATTCGTAGCTTAAACCTTTGAAAAGCCTCGATTGACGGAAGAAAAATCCTTGGATTTTGCTTCCCTTTCCTTTGCAATTGCTTCCCTTCTTTTTGGAATTCCTTCCCCTGGTTTGGAAAGCGCTTCCTCCGCGCTCGGCAATGCGCGGAGCGATTCCGGGTCAAAGCGTCGAGCTATAGCGACGACGGGCGCTCATGCCGCCTGATCGCCAAAGTCGCGCCGGAGGAGTGCGCAAACGCCCGATTCGGGGACCGGGGGACTGAAAAGGAAGCCTTGCGCCTCAGCGATCGTGCCCAGCGTTTCGATCATCCCGAGCTGCTTGGCCGTCTCGACGCCTTCGATCAAGACGCACATGCCGAGCCTGCGGCTCATCGCGGCGACGCTCTCGACCAGCACCGACGCGCGTTCCTGAACGCCAAGCCCCATCGTGAACGTCCGATCGATCTTGATCCGGTCGAGCGGGAAACTCAAAAGATAACTGAGGCTCGAATATCCGGTGCCGAAATCGTCGAGCGAAATGCGCAACCCCCTGGCGCGCAAGGCCTGGAGCGCGCGGCGCGTGTCGCCTCGATCCTCGAGCAGGGTCGATTCCGTGATCTCGAGGTCGAGGCGCTCGGGCGCGAGGTTGGCGGCGGCCAGCGCGGCGAGGATCGTCTTTTCGAGATTGCCATTGCGGAACTGCGTCGAGGACAGAGTTGGGGCGATGACGACGCGCGACTTCTGGAGACATTTTTTCAGGAAGAGTCCCTTGGTTTCACTTGCGCTTTTGAGTTTATCCCATCACATAACGGGACAACGGGGTACAGGCGGAGACACGGCGATTCTGTTACCCCCGAGACCTCGGGGTAAACATGGCTGATATTTTGACGGCGGCCTCAATCGACGCGATCCGGCCCGGTGATCGGCGGAAGGAAATCCCGGACGGCCGGGTCGGCGGGCTCTATCTGGTCGTGCAAGCTGCGCCCTCCGGATCGCGGTCGTGGTGCTACCGCTACCGCTTTGACGGCGTGGCGAGGAAATTGACCATCGGCCCCAGTCCCGCGCTCAGCCTTGCCGACGCCCGCGCGGCGGCGAAGCAGGCGGCGGCCGACGTCGCCAAACACAAAGACCCCGCGGGAGAGAAGAAGCGTCACGAGTTGCCGCGAAGGCCAAGGCCGCCGAGCAGGCGAAGCCGCTCGACCTGATTGATGACGCGGCTGAGAGGTTCCTCGCGGCGCACGGCAGCAAGCAGAAACAATTGCGCCCCCGCACAACGAAAGAGGTCGCGCGGTTGGTTCGGCAAAACATCCTGCCGGTCTGGCGGGGGAGACGCCTGTCGATGATCTCGCGAGCCGATGGGAAGCGGCTCCTCAACGACATCGTTCGCCGTGCGCCGGTTCTGGCCAACCGAGTCGCGACCGTGCTGATGATGTTTGGCAAGTGGGCCGTCGAGGAGGAGGTCGTTGTCCAGAATCCCTTCGCCGGGCTGAGTAAGCCTGCAAAGGAAGTTTCGAGGGACCGCGTGCTCGACGATGGCGAGATCGGTGCGCTCATGACGGCGCTCAAATCCGAGGATTTTCCGCTCCGGCCGCTCGTCGAGCTCTTGCTCATCACGGGCCAGCGCCGCTCCGAGATCGCCGAGATGCGGCGGTCGGAAATCGATCTCGACGGCAAGCTATGGACGCTACCCAAAGAGCGCGCCAAAAACGGCCGCGAGCATACGCTGCCGCTACCTGACGACGTGGTCGACATATTGCGGGAGGTGCCGCGCATCGATTCCTCTGACCTTCTCTTCACGGCAAACGGTGTCAACGCCTTCACGGCCTTCGACGGGGCGAGAAACCGGCTCCACGCGAAGATGGAGGCGACGCTCGGGGAGCCGGTCGAGCCGTGGAGGTTGCACGATTTGAGGCGGACCGCCGCGAGCGGCATGGCGTCTCTGGGAATCGCGCCCCACGTCGTCGAGGCAGTGCTCAACCACAAGTCCGGCACGATCCGGGGCGTCGCGAGCGTATATAACCGATATTCCTATCGGGGCGAGATGCTTGCCGCGTTGACGGCATGGTCGAACCGCATCCGCGAGATCGCCTCGGGCGAAGCGGCGGCGAGCAACGTCGTCACGTTCACGAAGGCGGTCTGAGCCATGGCGACGGACCGGCCGACCCGAGCGCCGCGCCTTTGGCGGACCTTGCGCCGAATTCGAAGAGCGCTTCCTTGCGGCCGAGGCCAGCGGCGATGAAGCCGCGCTGAGGCGTTTGACGAGACATCTCAGGGCGAACCGTCAAATAGAAAAGGCCATCAAAGGGTTCACGATTTTTGGGCAAGAGATGGAATCGGAAACTGAGCTGGTGCGCCACCTCTTACCGTCGGGCATAGAGAGGACGCCAGACATCGGCAAAATGATGGAAGCGCAATTTTTTCTTTCGGTAAGGAACGCGGTGCGATCCACGCCCGGTGGGGTGGCCCGAGCACGTTCATCGGAAGGCGGAACGAGGGGCGGCAGCGAGAACGCAAGGGCCGCTGACACAAAATGGCGTCGAGAGGCGAAACGGTTGGCTAATCAGCTAAGCTCGAAGCGCCCGTACTCGCAGCGCCAATTAGCCAAGCAAGTTTGGAGTCGCTTGCCTCCCGCTACGCGCCCGGCCGAAAGCTCCGTCAGAGCGCTCATCGGCGAGCAGGCCCGCGCGGGCAAAATTTCGTGTCTAAGGAAGAGGGTTCGTTAGCCACCGTCGGGTGTAATTGGACTGTCCTCGAACTTCTCGAAGAGGACATGACCAATGAGCTTAATTTCGGAGCCGAGCGGCAAGCGTTCGAAGCTGAAAGTCCCGCGCCCGGCGATCATCGACGGTGCCTACTTATTCGTCGCGCGCGAATGGGACGACAGCCTTCGCGAAGCCGCCGGACGGGAGCCGCTTCTGCCTCAGCAGCCAGACGCGCCACTTGAGCTAATTCCATTAAGGGAGGCGGCCCGGCGCGCTGGCGTGTGCGTTCGAACGCTGAAGCGGAAGATCAAGGAAACCTACGGCGCGCCCGACGGCGTCCGCACCGATGGCGCTCTCGCCAAGCGTGCTCTCGAAACAGAGTAATCTAAATGCCACAAAGTCTCCACCTTTGGGGGTGGCGAATCATTCTATAAGAGAGCTGTGGCCCGCGCGATGACCAGTCGCCGGGCCTCGGATCGACGGAAACAGTTGCTGAGAAAGAACACGTCGACCGAATTGGCTTTTAGCCTCGGTCGAATCTCTCCGCAAGCTGGTTCTCCGGTCCCACATAGCCAGCCCCCCTAATGGGGCCGATGGTTGAATTGGGCGTGAGTTCGAACCGGGAATAAGTCGGAGGGTACCGACGTAGGCACGCGGGCCACGGTCAATACGTGTGTCGGCCCCGTCGTCTTGGGCGCTCTTGAGGTCGCCTGCCTTTTGAGAGAGGGCAGAAAGTGAGCGAGGCGCTATCACTCGTCGCGGTGCGGCCTCGGGCTGAGACCCCGCCACCCGTCAGCGACGACATTGGACGGCGACCAGGGCTCAAACCGCGCACGCGAAGACAAAGGGTAGGGTTTGGCGATCCGCTTCTGCGCCACATAGCCGTCGCTGACTTTCAGGAGACGGCGCAGCCGAGCCCGCCCGACCGCGGCGCTATCGATCAGTCCGCGTCCCGCGAACCCGTGCAAGGGCTTGAACACGAAGTCGCGCTTTTCTCGCGCCAGCATGTCCATGTTGTCAGCGCGCAACATATGCGTTACGGGCACATGTGCGCTCAAGACCCGTCTCTCGCCGGCGTCGATCCCTAAATTCTCGTCCCAATCAGGAGACGAAAGCCACTCCAATAATCGTTTGTCGCTGCGCGTGACGTAGGTGAACGGATTGGGGGCCACGTAGACGCGGCCCGTCTCATAAGCTTTTCTCAATGCGGCGAAGTCGTCGGAGCGCCACAGGAAATCCGTAGAGCGGTTAACGATGAAGGCGACGGGCCGACCTTCAAACGTAAGGTCTTGGCCATCCCAATGGGTCTGTCCCGGAGATGCGAGCTCGGCCCGCCAATTCCGCTCGCGCAGCAGATCGCGGAGAAGCCTGAGTTCTCCACGAAATTTTCCGCGGCGCAACGATTCGAGGTCATCAAGGATGAGGACCTGACCCGCCGGCCGTTGTCCGAAGAATGCGATCGCCTCTCGCTCCACCAGACCCCCAATCGTTTGGCGGAAGGTGGAAATCATGGCGGGTGGCGCAATCCCCTTCTCATGCTGCAGTCCCGCCATCTCATAGAACAGGGCGTTGATGATCTCGCCGAAGAGGAAGCCCGAGCCATTATCGTTGAACTCAATGAGTTCGAAGCCGTCCTCGGCCGGAAGATGGAAATCCCAAGCGCTGAAAAAGCAGACCTCGCGCCGCACCGGCCGCGCGATGGAAGCCGCCCCCTGTCGTGCCGCCTCCTGCCAGAAATCACGGCCGGTAACGCGGTCGAAAACACGGATAAAGCTAGCGATTTCACCGAGCTTTGCGTTCGAAATGACCTGATGCTCAGGCGTGACGGAGAATCTCCCCGGCGGCTCGGGCATCCCGGCGATCCGCAGCGCCTCGAAGAACCTCTCGCGGCTTGTGGATTCTAGGGACAATCTCTCAAGCTCTCCTCGGCAGGGATGACAGGATCTCCAATTTCCATCTCCATTGAGGCCGCGGTCGCTCGTTTGTACTTTATCGACTGCGTTCGTTGGTTTGCCTCTGGTCGACGCGGCCGCTTCGGCAGGATTTCGTCGCCGCTGGGCCATTCGCCCAGCGTTCGCGCGAGTGACCGCGCAAAATCTGGGTGGACCTCGAGGCAAACCGTCTCGTCCGCGTCGACGACAATGGCGACGCGTCCCTTTGGCCTCCGGACGCGGCCGATCTCCGAAGTACAAACGTTCGGTGTCTTTCGATTTCCTTTAGCTCGCGTCGGCAGGCGGCGGCGAAATCAGCTTCGCTCACGCCAGCCGCCTCAATCGCATCATTATTGCGCACGACGATCGGGGATCCGCCATCAGCTATGGCGCCCATTGCGAGTTCCGGTTGGAGCGGCGTTCCAAGCTTTCGCACCAGCACAAGTGGGCAAGCTTGACAGCAAGAAGCCGTCCTGCCTCCGAACGATCTTGAGAAGCCATGATCGTATCCTCGTCGAACGCCCGCGCATGCAGCACTCCGGGTGAACCCGATATCACCGTTCGCGCGTAAATATATTGACGCAGCACAGATTGCGCGTGAGTTCTTTCGGTCCAGCTGCGAGCGTGGGAACAGTCCGCGGCGTTCGCTCACCTCGATTCGAGCGCGCAAAGGGACGAGCGCGAGCAGGAAGAATCAATTATCGTCCGCGCGCGAGGAGGAGGTTCGCATGGCGACCTTGCTCTCACAGGGTTGTTCGTTCACGGCATTTTGCGCGAGAATCGCCGCGCTGATAAGGTTAAGAATTGTTTGTCGGTCGACGGCTTCCCCAGTGTACTCACGTATTGATGGTCGACCGGTAATCGCCTCAAAGATGTCCATAGCCTATCATCCCAACGAGCGCGCAGCTGGAGCAGCATCGCGAAGCGCGCGCGCCTCAACGCAATTATATGAACTTCCGGCGCGGGCGCTTTGAGGTTATAAGTCGGGGAAGTTCATGATCCTACTGCTCGCGATCAATCTCTTGAACCGGTTCAAACTCGGTCCCTCGATTGGCATGACGGCGAACGCACCTTCGTCAACCGGCAGTGTAATCTGCCTGTATCACCGGCGTGGCTGACGATCAAAATCTGGCTTTCTCTCCCCGGGTGGGCGCAATTGCAAGGCGCATGATAACGAGCGCGATTAAGGCTCGGAAATAAGAGCGCGGCACAGTGGGAGCTCTCATGTGACGAACGCGGCGCGCGAGCTTCGCGATTTGCTGCGCCTTCTGGGGACGAGGCGCTTCGGAACTTTTTGGCTCGCGGGTTTGCTGTCGAACATCGGCACTTGGGCCCAACAAGTCGCCGAACCATGGCTTCTGCTCAGCCTCGGGGCGTCGCCGCTCTTGATCGGACTCGACTCGTTCGTTATGAACGCACCGGTGTGGCTGTTGACGCTGATCGGCGGCGTGCTCGCCGACCGCGCGGATCGACGCCGCGTCATTGCGCTCTTTCAGTCGATCCAGATGTTATGTCCAACGCTGATCGTGGCGCTGTTGGCGTTTGGCGCGATTAAGCCGCTCGAGATCATCGCTCTTTCGCTCATTGTGGGCGTCACCGATGCTCTCTCCATGCCTTCGTTTCAGTCGATCGTGCCGTCGATCGTCCGGCAGGACCAGATCGCCAGAGGCCTCGCGCTCAATTCGACGCAATTCAACCTGTCGCGCATCCTCGGACCCGCTATCGCCGGGGTGCTCATGGCCGGCGTCGGCGCCATCGCCTGCTTCGCACTCAACGCCGCGTCCTACATTCCGTTCATAGCCGTTTCACTGTGGATCCTTCCGCGGCGCGCTACGAGACCCCGCTCAGATCAAGCGTTCGACAGAGGGCGTCTGCTATCCGACCTGCGTGAGATCGCGCGCGCGCCGGTCCTTCGCGGAGCGCTCCTGACCGTATTCGCGACGAGCGTGCTATGCGGCCCGCTCATCACATTTACGCCCGTGCTCGTCAGCGCGGCCTTCCACGGGAATTCGAGCGAGTTCAGCGCAGCGGTCGGGGCGTTCGGCGTCGGAGGCTTGCTCGGCGCGACCGGGCTGCTCGCGGTCCCTGCCGCTCAGGATAGGCGTTGGTGGAGCTCGCGTTTCGCGGTTATCTATGGCCTCATGGTGACGTTCGTCGCGCTCGTCCCATGGTTCTGGGGAGTGCCCGCATTGATGATTTTTGCGGGCGCAGCAATGACCGTGAGCAACACTTCGGCCAATTCGATCCTCCAGGGAGCTGCAAACCCGCGCCTTCTCGGACAGACCGTAAGTCTCTTCATGCTTGCGACCCGCGGGGGCATTCCGCTGGGCGCCTTGTTGACGGGCCTCTCGACTGAGATGATCGGGGTGAGGACGACGCTGCTGGCGAACGGCGCCTTAGCGGTCGTCATTCATCTCGTCATCGGGCGAGCATGGCTAAGATCGCTCCCGCCTAAACCTGCCGCGAGCTCGAGGATCGGCGCGGCGACATGACCGCGCCCTGCGGCAGATCGCGGCAAACTCTCGGTCGAATTTCGGACCTGCCGTCCGGCGCCGCTCACCGCGGCAGCGTCAGATCGTCACGCGACGCCGTTGTCGCCTTACCTGAGCCAACGGCCAACGACGAGACCAGGGGATTCGAAGCTACAACTGGTCATATAGGAGAATTGTCGTCCTGGGTGCTCGCCAATGCTAGCGACCGCCCGGCTCCAGGTGGATCCGCCGGTTATTTTGATGTCGATCAATTTTGAGGGACGATCTCCGTGGTCACCTGGTGATGTGCAGTGGTGATCAGTTGACGAAGGTGCTTTGCGAGCCGTGATGTGGGGAGTTCTTGGGCGTCAAGCTGGAGCGCTTTGGCGATCGGTCCGAAGCTGGTCGGTTGCTGGCGGCTCGGTTAACCGGCAGGAATTTCGCGAACCCCATCGTCTTTGCTCTTCCCCGTGGGGGCGTGCCCGTCGGCCTAGAAATAGCGCGGACGTTGAATGCTCCTCTCGACCTGCTGATGGTCCGCAAAATCGGCGTCCCCGGAAACCCAGAGCTGGCGCTTGGCGCGGTAGTGGACGGGGAGAACCCACAACTCGTGATCAATGAGGACATCCGACGGGCAACGGGCGCTTCCACTTCCTACGTTGAGAGAGCTCGCGAGCACGAACTGGCGGAGATCGCACGTCGTCGGACCTTGTATCTGGAGGGCCGCCCACCGATCGACCCGACGAGATGCACCGCCATTGTCGTCGATGACGGCCTCGCCACCGGCGCGTCGGCCAAGGCGGCTCTGGCCGCCGTCAAGCGTCGTGGCGCGGCGCGCGTCGTTCTGGCGATTCCTGTCGCGCCAGTATCTGTCCTGGCTGAGATGCAGGGCTACGCGGACGAGATCGTCTGTCTCATTCCCGCTAAGCAGTTCTTCGGCGTGGGCTTCTTCTACCGCGACTTCCATCAGCTCACCGACGAGGAAACCATCGGCCTGTTGCGCCAGGCCTGGGCAGAACGGGCGGATGCGGTATCGTCTGCTCAGGTTGGTCTGTCCGCCCGCGCGGTAGAAATTCCGCCGCTCGGCTTGAAGGGGGACCTCTGCGTTCCGCCAGTCCCACGTGGGATCGTGTTGTTCGCCCACGGCAGCGGCTCCAGTCGGCTGAGCCCACGGAACGCCACTGTGGCGCAGGCCTTGAACGACCGCGGCTTTGCCACACTGCTAATGGATCTGCTGACCGAGTCCGAGGCAAGGGATCGGCGCAATGTCTTCGACATCCCTCTGCTTGCCGAACGGCTGCTGGAGGCCTCTCTGTGGATCGAAAGTGAGCCAGATGTGGCCGACCTGAAGCTTGGGCTATTCGGCGCCAGCACCGGCGCCGGTGCCGCACTGATGGCGGGTGCCGAACTGAACGGCCGTGTCAGCGCCATAGTCTCCCGTGGCGGACGCCCGGATCTGGCAGGCGACGCCCTACCGCGTGTGTCGGCGCCGACACTGCTGATTGTGGGCGGCGAAGACCGCCACGTCATCAAACTCAATCAAGACGCATTGGCGGCGATGAGGTGCGAGAAACGGATGCACATCGTACCGGGCGCCGGTCACCTGTTTGAGGAGCCGGGGGCGCTCGAGGTTGTCATCGAGCGTGCCGCGGCATGGTTTGAGCACTATCTGACGGCGCCGGAGCCGGCGATTAGGGCCGCTCCGCCCGCCGCGCGACCGGCCGACGCTGTTGCGGTGCTCCGCGATGCGGCCGAAATCGTGCCGCCGATCGATGACCCTGCTTTCTCGGCTGCCTTTGACCGCTTCGGCAGCGCACGCCTCGTACTTCTCGGCGAGGCGTCGCACGGCAGTTCGGAGTTCTACCGTGCCCGCGCGGCAATTACGCGCAGACTGATTGAGCGTCACGGCTTTCGGATCGTTGCGGTGGAAGCGGACTGGCCCGACGCCGCCGCGGTGGATCGCTATGTACGGCGCAAACCGCATCGGGCGATGGACGGATCGCCATTTACGCGATTTCCTGCCTGGATGTGGCGCAATCGCGATGTCCACGATTTCGTGGCCTGGTTGCGGAGCCACAACGCGAGCTTGTCATCATCGGACCGAGTTGGCTTCTATGGATTAGATATGTATAATATGGGCGCTTCGATTGCCGCCGTTCTGGCTTATCTGGATCGCGTCGATCCATCGGCCGCGGCAACGGCTCGCAGAAGATACGCGTGCCTGACGCCGTGGAGCCGCGAGCCTGCGGCTTATGGAAGAGCCTCTCTCACCGAGGGCTATGCATTGTGTGAGCAGCCGGTGACGCGCATCCTGCTCGACCTGCTGCAAAGGCAATTGCAATATTCCCGGCAGGACGGTGACCAGTTTCTTGATGCAGCGCAGAATGCTCGTCTCGTCGCGGATGCCGAGCGGTACTACCGGCTGATGTACTACGGATCGGCTGAGTCCTGGAATCTGCGCGACCGACACATGTTCGATACGCTCGAGGATGTGCTCGAGCATCAAGGACCGGCGGCGAAGGCCGTAATCTGGGCGCACAATTCGCATATCGGGGACGCACGTTTCACTGACATGGGCCAAGAACGGGGCGAACTTAACATTGGCCAGCTTTGCCGGGAGCGTTTCGGACACGAAGCCATACCAATGGGTATGGGGACCGACAGTGGGACAGTCGCTGCCGCATCCGAATGGGACGCGCCAATGGAGATCAAGACGGTTCGCCCATCCCGGACGGACAGCCACGAAGCGCTATGCCATATGACTGGCCATGAGCGGTTTCTGCTAGACCTTCGCCCAGGTTATCACGACGCTGCTCGCGAGGTGCTATCTGCTCCCCGTCTCGAACGCTACATCGGGGTGATCTACCGGCCGGAGACGGAGCGTTGGAGCCATTACTCCAACGCGACATTGTGCGATCAGTACGACGCTTTCCTTTGGTTTGACAAGACAACCGCCGTCACGCCGCTTCCGTCGCGGGTGCGCGCCGGCGATGATGAGACCTATCCATTTGGTCTCTGAGGGTCCGTCCGGAACCGCTCATTGGAGTGGGCCCCTTGGGGCGGACAGCGATCAGGCTGCTGATTTGACCGTGGGCCGGGGGTTGCGGTCCTCGAACTGTTGCGGGCTGATATAGCCCAGAGCGGAATGGAGACGGCGTCCGTTGTAGACGCCGTCGATGAACCGTGGAAGGTCCTGGGCGACGTCGGCGAAGGTTTCGTAGGCCATCGGATAGACCGCCTCGACCTTGAGAGTCTTCATGAAGCTTTCGGCCTTGGCGTTGTCGTAGGGATTGCCTCTACGCCCCATCGAACCGACAAGACCGCAGCGAAGCAAGGCTTCCCGATAGGCCTGAGCGGCATACTGCGAACCGCGATCCGAGTGGTGGACACAGCCGGAAGGAGGTTCGCGGCTCTCGATCGCGGCGTTGAGAGCGGCCAAGGTCAGGCGGACGTCGATCGAGCGGCTGATCGCATAGCCGACTGCCCGACGCGACCAGGCGTCGAGAATGACCGCGACGTAAGCGAAGCCTTCGACGATGGCGACATACGTTATGTCCGCGACCCAGAGCTGGTTCGACCCATCGATCGTCAAGTCCTTGGTTCGATTGGGATAGATCGGCTGGTCATGGTCGCTGTCGGTCGTGGCGACATATCGGCGACGCCGGCGAGGCTGAAGGTCGTGTTCGCGCATCAGCCGGCGGATCTTCTTGTGATTGACGATCATGCCTCGATGCTGCAGCTCGGCGCGAACGCGCCGCCAGCCATAGAACTCGAACTCGTCGCAGATCGCGGCGATGGCCTCGATGATCGCGGTGTCGTCATGCGCGGCGGTCGGTTCCTCGTAGAAGGTCGAGCGAGCAATTCCCATCAGCCGGCATCCTTCTGCGACGCTGAGACCCCGAGGCCGACAACGACGGACGTAGTCGCGTTTCTCGGCCGCGGTGCGCTTTTCGCTGCCCCCTTTAGAAACTCGAGCTCCAACGTCTGCTTGCCGACGAGACGCTCGAGCGCCGCGATCCGGGCCTCGTATTGCTGCAGCAGATCCGCTGCGGCGGCATCCTCATCGAAGTCGCCGGCCTCGTACTTCTGAACCCAGACCCGGATCAGGTTTCGGCAGACGTCATGGCGCTTGGCGAGCCCGTGAAGGGTCTCGCCGGACAGGAACTCCTGAGCGACCTGGCGCTTGAACTCGATACTGTGCGTGCGGTGCTTGGCCATGGGCTGCAGTAGTTAAGACTTAATCTGACAGTTGGTGTCATAGCTGAGGCGGAAGCCGAGGCCGGGCGCGGAGCTGGTCGGGGGTTGCGCAGCGCCCGGCCTCGGCGTTTCGAGAGGACACCGAGATGACCAAGGAACAGAAGATCATCCGCGCCAAGGTTGGGCTGCTGGAGCTGGCCAAGCAGCTCGGCAATGTCAGCCAGGCCTGCAAGATGATGGGCTATAGCCGCGACAGCTTTTACCGTTTCAAGGAGCTTTATGACGCCGGAGGAGAATTGGCGCTGCAGGAACTGACGCGGCGAAAGCCGATCCTGAAGAACCGCACCCCGCCCGAGGTCGAGGCGATCATCGTTGAGCTTTCGCTGGACCAGCCGGCTTACGGCCAAATCCGCATCGCCAACGAGCTTCGCAAGCTCGGCCATTCGATCTCGCCAGCCGGCGTCCGCGGCGTCTGGCAACGCCGCGATCTTGAGACGATGAAGAAACGGCTCAAGGCGCTCGAAGCCAAGGTCGCCCAGGAAGGCCTGGTTCTGACCGAAAGCCAGCTGGCCGCGCTGGAGAAGGCCAAGAGCGAAAAGGAGGCGCATGGCGAGTTCGAGAGCGAATGTCCGGGCTATTGCGGGGCCCAGGACACCTTCTACGTCGGCAACATGAAGGGGGTCGGGCGCATCTACCAGCAGACGTTCATCGACACCTATGCCAAGGTCGCCTTCGCCAAGCTCTACGACCGCAAGACGCCGATCACCGCCGCCGATCTCATTAACGATCGCGTCGTGCCGTTCTATGACGCCCATGAGGTGAAGCTCTGCCGCGTGCTGACCGATCGCGGCACGGAATATTGCGGCAACCCAGAGCATCACGAATACGAGCTCTACCTGGCGCTCGAGGACATCGATCACTCGCGCACCAAGACAAAGAGCCCGCAAACGAACGGAATCGTCGAGCGGTTCCACAAGACCGTGCTCGACGAGTTCTACCGCGTCGCCTTCCGCAAGAAAATCTACGGCTCGATCAGCGAGCTGCAGAGCGATCTCGATGATTGGGTCAAGAGCTATAATGAGGAAAGGCCGCACCAGGGACGATGGTGCTTCGGCAAAACGCCGATCCAAACGTTCCTTGACGCAACGCCGCTGGCGAAGGAGAAAATGATCGCCGCCTGAGCAAAACATACAGGCGGACCCGAACAAACTCCGGACGCTGACCGTCAGATCAAGTGCCAGCTACTACACATGGGCTTCCTTCTTTCGAAAGCCCGGCTCGACGGTCAATTCCAATTCGCCCGATTGTCCGCCCCAAGGGGCCCACTCCACATCGGGATCAAATCCGCCAAGCTTTTCGACGGTTCCAACTTTCGTCACCATGCTCGGCCTCCAATGATCTTGCTGGCGCTCTTGCCCGACTGGCCGCTTCTGGACGGGTTTGAGCTCCCACTGCCCGACAAATGTGGCGCCAGTATCGATCCGCCTTAAGGAGCGAGCGCCAAGTCTTCCGCAGCGCGGCCTCGTCGTTGAGGCTCGCGCGAGCACACCAGCCCGCCGCCGTACCGGCCACAAAGGCGAACTCAGTGTTCGTTCCGAAATCAAGCTCCTTTATTAGACGCAGAGCGATCCTCGCGTCGTTGAACTCGCCGAGAAGATCCTGCAGCATCCCCGCCCTGTCAGCATAGCGCTTGGCCGCCCGCGCCGGATGAAAGAGATTACCGAAGAACTCGGTCGCGTAGCGCATGTGTTTCATGGCGATGCGCAACGTGTGTCGTGCTTCCGGCGAGAGCGAGCGGAAATGCCGCCCTCGCTTGCGCAGTTTGCGGTCGAGCTGATCGAGGCTTCTTGCGGCGAAGGCGATCACCGGCTCGGCGAGACCTGGCAGACGATCCTTCGCCATCGTGCTTCGCCAGCCTCGCCCTCTCGCGAGGCGCTCGAGCGAAAGCACAAACCGCGTCGTTTCTTTGGCGTTAACGAGTTCCGAGACGGCGGCATGGCTGGCGTCGGCTTTGGCGTGCGCCGCGCGGAGAAGCCAGTTGAACCCCGGCTCATCGCCGAAGCGCAAGAGAGGACCGGCGCGAATCATGGCGATGAGCACGTCCCAGTCGCGCGCCTCCCCGAGAACGGCAGCGATCCGCTGCGCCTGGGCCCGCAGGGCCTCGAAATCATTGCAGGGAAAGACTCGGTTGAACAAGCCGAGCACGGACCGCAGCCTGCGCACGGCGACGCGCATCTGATGAACCGCCTCCACGGCGTCGCCCGACTCGAGTGCCGGCAGGTTGCCGAGGAACTGGCGCAGAAAATTGCGCTGAATGATAGCGATCGCCTCATCCACCGTCGTTTCCGGAGCAAGCTCCGGCGGCTTCGCGCGGGCCGGCTCGGGCGGCGCCGCGGACAGGAGGCGCGCCGCCCGCTCCGCCTTGCTGCGGACGCAGAGCTTCACGTCGATCGCGTCGACGAGGGAAAGACCCAAATCGATAAGCGCCGCCGGCTCCCCGGATTTGAGTTCGAGCTCGATTTCATGAACCGGCTCGCGCCGCTCGCCGGCGAACAGGAACCCCTGATCTAGCGCGACCTCGATCGCCGAGCCGTCGACGTGAACCGTTCGAGTTCGACCGGCGAATGTCGGATCCGAATTTCGGCGCGAGCGGCTTCTCGCCGATGATCTCCTTGATCTGTCGGGCGATCGCCTCATCGAACAGAGAAAGGCGCGGCTCCGCAGACCGCGACTTCACTTCCACTTCGTCGCGGTCAAAGAAGGCGCGGTTTGCTCCCGCGGCCCTCTTTAACCCCATGATATAGGCCGCCTTCGCCCGCCGCACGCGCAAGGTGACGCTATGACGCATCAGGTCGGCGTTCCTCGGTGTCGAAGTAGACGCTTCTGAGTCGCAGCCACTCCGGGGCCTCCGCCGACCCGCCGAGAAGCGGGATAGAAAGCGCAGCCTTAAAGGTCTTGCGGTCGGCAACGAATTTCAGTTCCTCTTCGACGCCGGCGACATGTCGCGCCGTCATCGTGTGCGTATGCGCCGCGTGAATCATGCTCGACTTCCATGCCTGACAGCTCGCCGACGGCCGTCGGCCTGCACAGGTTAGTCAGCTTTTGGACCGCCCGTGCCATGCGTATTTCCCGCAGCGCTTAGCGGCCGGCTATCCTGAGTGGTATCCGTTCGATCGAACGTGAGGAATGACACGGGAAGGCCGACTGGCAAAAGACCGGACACTCGCGTTACGCTCAAGACACTACCTTCGATTCAAATGACTCGGGCACTAGTTCATCACGTTCAAGTCGCCGATCGTCCCAGCGACGTGGGGAGAGAGAAATGGACCTCTTTGAAGCAATCTATGCCCGGCGAGCCGTTCGCGAATTCACTAGCGAGCCAGTTCCTGACACGTCCCTGCGACAGCTTGTTGCGGCGGCCATACAGGCGCCGAACGCGGCAAACCAACAACCCTGGTCTTTCACAATTGTGCGGGACAGGGCGTTGCTCGCTCAAATGTCGCAGGAGGTCAAAGCGCACATGATCGGGACCTCGGCAGTAGGATTGGTGGCGCACTATTTCGAGGAATATTTAGGCGACCCGAACTTCAATGTTTTTTATGACGCACCGGCGCTCATTGTAATTTCGACTGTCACGGCGACGCCGTGGGCTATTGAGGATTGCTCCCTGGCGGCCGAAAACCTGATGCTTACGGCCCATGCCATCGGATTGGGCACATGTTGGGTTGGGGTAACACAGCGTTGGCTTGGGACGCCCGAAGGAAAGGCAGCGCTGAATCTTCCGATTACATATGTGCCTGTAGCGCCAATCATCGTTGGGCATCCAAAATCCGTTCCTCCGCCGGTCTCCAGGGGAGAGCCGGAAATAAGGTGGATCGGATCGTAAATGATCGCCAGCGCAGGGCGCGTACGGCGCGCGCTGGTACGATGAGCGTCAGCATCACTGCAAGGGCGTGGATCTTCCGCATGAGATTCGCCCCGGTGCCGACAAGCTCTTCAACCTGGTCAGGGTCAGTCGGTGGTTCGCCCCGATCGCTGGATCTTGGCACGATGCGGTTAGCAACTTAGCCTGCGCCCAGCATAAGGGATAACCATATCTCGGCGTCGCCGCAGTCAGCATGTTTGACCTGAGTCAAGCCGGAGCTGTGCAGGTGTGATCGACTGATTGCAGTGAACATTGTGGCCGGCAACGTGCCGTCAACAGTTCAAAAGGGATGGACCCGTTTCTATTTTGACACGTCCTGTCACGAATAGAGAACCCCTCAAGGCACTGCCGACCGGTACAACGGTTCACGAGGGTGCTGCGCCGAGGTCGGGACAAACGTCGTCGGAGGCGCCATTGAAGGAATCCGCTGAATTTGCGGGATGGCCGCTATTGTGGTGGACCCAAGCGACGGCCGATCTGATGCGGACCTGGGGGCAATTGTCACAGGTCGGTCTGCCGCGCGCAGCCGGCGAGCGATCCGTCGCGCCTCCTAAAATTGCGACGCAGACGCCGCAGGCTCGCTCCGAGGTCGATCGGCCGACCAGCGGCGACCGGCTGTTTCATGCGACCCTGGGCCGATTCACAGCTGGCGTCTCCCCTGCGAGTCTCGGCCTTGCATACGCCGACTGGGCGCTCCATCTCGCGGCGTCGCCCGGCAAATGGCAGCAACTAGGCGAGAAGGCCGCCCGCAAGGCGGTTCGTTTGGCCACCTACGCGGGGCAGGCCAGCAGCGACCCCACCTCGCCATACTGCATCGAGCCGCTGCCACAAGATCACCGCTTCCGCGCGGAGGCGTGGCGGAGTTGGCCCTTTAATTTTATCCATCAGGCCTTTCTGTTGAATCAGCAATGGTGGCATAGCGCGACAATCGGCATTGGAGGTGTGTCGGCGCACCATGAGCAAGTCGTCTCCTTCGTCACGAGACAATTGCTCGACGCGGTTTCACCGGCCAATTTTATCGCAACAAATCCGGAAGCTCTAGAAACGACAATTCGCGAAGCCGGGCAGAACTTGGTTCACGGCGCCATGAACTTCTTCGCCGATTGGGAGCGCGCCGCGGGCGGCAAGCCGCCGCTTGGAGCCGATGCGTTCCAGCCGGGGGAGACCGTTGCGGTATCAAAGGGCCAGGTGGTCTACCGCAGCCGACTGATCGAGCTGATCCAGTATGCTCCCGAGACGACCGAGGTCCATGGCGAACCGGTGTTCATCGTGCCAGCCTGGATCATGAAGTACTATATTCTCGACTTATCGCCCGCCAATTCGCTGGTGCGGTACCTCGTCGGTCGTGGGCACACCGTCTTCATGATCTCCTGGCACAATCCGACAGGTGAGGATCGCGACCTCGGTATGGATGATTACCTGCGTCTCGGCATACTGGATGCGCTGAAGGCGGTGCAGACGATCGTGCCGGGGCGCAATGTGAATGCGGTCGGATACTGTTTGGGCGGCACTCTGTTGTCGATCGCCGCGGCTTTCCTGGCGAGTGAAGGTGAGACGACGTTCAATTCGGTGACGCTCCTGGCCGCGCAGACTGATTTCACGGAGGCCGGCGAGCTGATGCTGTTTATCGACGACAGCCAGGTCAACTATCTCGAAGACATCATGTGGGACCAGGGTTATCTCGACACCAAGCAGATGGCCGGCGTGTTCCAGCTGTTGCGTTCCAACGACCTGGTCTGGTCGCGCCTAGTGCATGAGTACCTGATGGGCCAGCGCGCGCTCAAGATCGACAGTGATCTTATGGCCTGGAACGCCGACACCACCCGCATGCCTTGCCGCATGCATAGCGAGTATCTGCGCAGCCTCTTCCTCAACAACGACCTGTTCGAAGGGCGGTACCAGGTGGAGGGCCGACCGGTCGTGTTGAGCGACATTCGCGCGCCAATATTTGCGGTGACCACGGAAGCGGACCATGTCGCGCCGTGGCGCTCGGTCTACAAGATCAATCTCGTGAGCGACACTGACGTCACCTTCGTACTCACGAGCGGCGGCCACAATGCGGGCATCGTGAGCGAGCCGGGTCACGGGCGCCGACACTTCCGGGTCTCTCATCGTTCGTCAGGCGAGAAGTACGTCGATCCTGACGCCTGGTATCTGAACAATCCCAGTACCGAGGGCTCATGGTGGCCGGTCTGGGCCGAATGGCTAGAGAGCGAATCAGCCGGCCGTGGTGCGCCACCTCAACTTGGCGCGCCCGACAAAGGCTATCCCGCGCTCGGCCCGGCGCCGGGCTGTTACGTGTTCGAGCGCTAATGACCGGCCCCTACGAGTGGTCGAAGCCAATGTGAGCGAAGGGGGGCTTGAGCTCTTACGCCGTGCGGCGCGGGTGCGGCTCCTAGGCGAAGTCGATGGTCGTTCACACCGTCAAGGCAAACCCATCGTACATTCACGGGCGCGGTGCGGAGATCGATCGAGCCTCGCCAGGGTATTGAACCAGCGCCGACCAATCCGGATCCGTGGAAAAATTCCCTGTTGCGGGGGCATCCAGTGATTGAGACGGATGCGATCGTGCGCATCGCGGAGGCTGGCACGCGGCGATTCCGGCGAAGGCGGTGGTGGATTTGCGGGCATCGGGCGATCGCTTTCTGTCATCGACCTTGCCTGGTGGGGCGTCAGTCCCGAAGCTTGGTGAGTGCGGAACCAACATCGGGCGCGAATGCTTCGGTGCGGAGCTTCCATCGCTTCGCGGAATGCTTCGCCGCCGGTCATCACTGCTCCCGTCAAGCGACCCTCGCCATCGCAGACACCGGCGGCATCGCCTTCCTCATGCCACTTTTCCAAGCTACTGATTGTGAGCGTTTGTTACAATCGCCGCGCCAGACCAAAGCGTCAGGCTTTCCACGAAATCGCACATTGACCGGGCCCCTTTGAGCGCCCCTCGGATTCGTACGAGGCATCTCGTACGAAAGGAAGTAGCATATGCGCAACCTCGTCCAGCCCCCGACGTCTGTGCACTGCAAGCTCTGCAATGGCGAACTACGGTTCAAACGGATCGAGCCAGATGATCCGGCCTTTGATATGGAAGTCGAGATATTCGTTTGCTCAATATGCGGCCATGTGCACTCGCTCCCGGTGATGCACAACCACTATGCCGCACACACCGCGAGCAGTATGCCGCCCGGGAAGGCGGGCCAGCCGGGCGGGTCCGGCAGAAAATAAACTCACTTGATGCGCGGTCGGATTCAGCTCACTCATTGCGGCTCGACGCAACTGGTTCGTCGGCCGTGGTCGCCGCGTCGGGGTTCGAAGCTACGGTCGTCGGTGCGCCGGCCTTATATGCAATCGACGCGTCGTGATGGCGCGCGATAAACTCGGCGAGTTCCTCCGGCGTGTGCGCGGAACCACTACTCGCTGGATTCGTGGGCGCGCAAGGAATCTGTCGAATGCCTCGCATTGACTCCAGTGAGATCGAGTTTCAGTGCCCGAGCTGCGGACATGAACTGAAACAGACCATAGCAGGATTGAAGGCGGAGAGGCACATGATCTGCCCGGGTTGTGGGATAGGAATCAATATCGATACGGATAAGCTGGCCAACGCCGCCGAGGAGATACAGAAGGCCATCGACAAGACTCCGTCTGAGATCACGATCAAGTTCTTTCGATAGGACGAGAAGGAAATCTGGCGCTTGACGAGCCGCCGCCACGGGCCGAAGTTTTCCGATGCTCGACGGCGCAGCTTTTTTCAGCAACGAACGATCCGCGTCGTCGCTGAAGCGACGCGCCGTGCGGCGGAGGAGGCCAAATGAGCGAGTCCGCGAAATCCGCCGCCCTTCCCAAGGTGCGCATCGCCACGACCTCGCTCGCCGGCTGCTTCGGCTGCCACACGTCGTTTCTTGACATCGACGAGCGCATATTCGAACTGGCGAAGATCGGCGAATTCGACCGGTCGCCGTTCACCGACATCAAACATTGCGGCCCTTGCGATATCGCACTGATCGAAGGGGGAGTGTGCAACGCCGAGAATGTGCAGGTGTTGCGCGAATTGCGCGCCAACGCCAAAATTCTCGTCGCCATCGGTGCCTGCGCGATCACCGGCGGCTTGCCCGCAATGCGCAACCGTCTCGACATCGGCGATATTCTCAACGAGGTCTATCGCGACTTGGACGGCGCGCAATCGCACGTTCCCAGCGACCCGGAACTGCCGCTGCTGTTCGACAAAGTCTATCCAGTCAACGAGATCGTGCGCGTCGACTATTTCATTCCCGGGTGCCCGCCCTCGGGCGACGCGATCTGGAAATATCTCAACGATCTGATCCTGGGACGCATGCCGCGTCTCGATCACGATCTGCTGCACTACGACTGAGAGCGGCGCCATGCTCAACCTCGAAACCGCCCAGTCCCCCCACAAGCTCCGCCGCGTCGCCATCGAACCCGTCACCCGGGTCGAAGGCCACGGCAAGGTGACGATCCTCCTCGACGACGAGAATCGCGTCCATCAAGTCCGGCTGCACATCGTCGAGTTTCGCGGCTTCGAGGTCTTCATCCGCGGCCGGCCGTACTGGGAGGTTCCGGTCGCCGTGCAGCGCCTCTGCGGCATCTGCCCTGTCAGTCACCTGCTCGCCGCCACCAAGGCGATGGACCTCATCGCCGGCTACGGGCCGCTTGCTCCGACGGCGGAGAAGCTCCGGCGCCTGCTGCATTGTGGCCAGATCGTGCAGTCGCACGCGTCGCACTTCTTTCATCTCGCCTCGCCGGACTTGCTGCTCGGCTTTGAGAGCGAAGTCGCCAAGCGCAACATCATCGGAGTCGCTGCGGCTTTCCCCGATCTCGCCCGACGCGGCGTCATGACGCGCAAGTTCGGGCAGGAAGTCATTCGCCACATCGCGGGCAAGCGCATCCACGGCACCGGCGTCATTCCGGGCGGCATGAACAAGGCGCTGAGCGTCGCCGACCGCGACTCGATGCGTTCCGCGATTGACGAGATCGTCGATTGGAGCCGCGAGGCGGTCGGTCTCGTCATCAAGCTGCACGAGACCAATCCGAGCTTTTACAAGAGCTTTGGCGAATCGCCCGCCAACATGATGGGTCTCGTCGACAAGCGCGGCGCTCTCGATTTCTATCACGGGGCTTTGAGGGCGCGGGACGCCGAGGGCGGTCCGATTTTCGACCAGGTCGACTACGCGACCTATCAGAGCGTGCTCCAGGAAGACATCAAGAGCTGGAGCTATATGAAATTCCCGCACATCAGGACGCTCGGCGCAGAGAGCGGATGGTATCGCGTCGGGCCGCTGGCGCGGGTGCAGGTTTGCGACATCATGCCGACCCCGCTCGCCGAAGCCGAACGCCGGACGTTCTTGAACCTCGACGGCGGCAAGCCTCTGCATGGAGCGCTGATGTATCATTGGGCGCGCATGATCGAGATGCTGCATGCGGCGGAGATGGCGCGCGAGCTGCTCGACGATCCCGACATCGTCGGAACAGAGCTCATGGCCGACAAAGGTCCACGGCGGGCCGAGGCGGTCGGCGTGATCGAAGCGCCGCGGGGGACGCTCTTCCACCACTACCGGGTCGATGAGAACGATCTCACGACCTATTGCAACCTGATCGTTTCGACCACCAACAACAATCAGGCGATGAACGAGGCGATCCGCGCCGTCGCCGCGCGCTTCCTCTCCGGGCGCGGGCTCACCGAGGGCCTCTTGAATCATATCGAGGTCGCCATCCGCGCCTACGACCCGTGCCTGTCGTGCGCCACCCACGCGCTCGGCCAGATGCCGCTCGAAGTCGACCTTGTCGACGCCGACGGCGCGCTCGTCTCGCGCCTCCGCAAAAGCTGAGCCTTGCGGATCATCACGCGTCCGGCATTTGGAGGCTATCCAATGTCCGGCGCGTATCTTCTCAGCCTGATGACTGCAGCGGTGAACGGGCCTTACCAATTGGCCGCATTCGCGCTGTTACCGTTGCTCGCCGCCTTCCTCGCCGACGCTCAGCGGCGGCGGGCAGGCCGAGCGCTCTTCAACCAGCCGCCGCAATCACGCATCGCCAACACCACAATTATGGTAATTGCAGTTTCATTAACAGTCGAGGCAATCCTCTAGTTTCGTTGGTGGCACTGGACGAGCCGCCGACTCATCGTGCCCATGCAACTTTCCGTGTGCCCGGCTGTTTAATTAAGCGATCTGGAAACTTCAACATGGCACTGTGCAATGGCGTCGTTTTGGTGGTCGAGGACCACCCGCTGGTGCGCATGGCCATCTTGCAGGTCATGATCGAGACCAATTTCGAGCCTCTTGAGGCCAGCAACGCCGATGAAGCCATCAGGATGCTTGAGGCGCGGCCAGACATCCACCTTGTGTTCACGGACGCAGAAATGCCTGGGACGATGGATGGGATTGAACTGGCCCATTACATCCGAAATCGGTGGCCTGCGGTAAAATTGATCGTCGTTTCGGGCAAGAAGGAGGTCTCTTCCGAGGAGCTTCCCGCAGGGGCGAGGTTTTTCCACAAACCTTATCGCGAAACCTCGATTGTCGAGGCGATGGCCGGCATGCTCTCTGGCTCTTGATCATCGACCATCCCCCGTAACCTGCGGCCGATGGCCGCAAGATCATCGTAGTGGACGACGCCGCGCGCGATGACGGACAGTGCGCCTATAGGCGGCCCATGAGAAATAGGACAATGAGGACAATGAGGATAATGCCGAGGAGGCCTATTCCGCCGTGGCCAAATCCGTAGCCGTATCCCCAATAGGGGACAACGCTGCCTCCTCCCAGTCCGCCGAACAGCAGCAGGATCAAGAGGACGACCAGGACGATTCCTAAAGTAGACAAGGCGCACTCCTCACGTTTTTGTACCGCATGGACCCAGCAGTTCTCATTGATTTGGATCTACTGACATTACCCAAATCTCATTCGGCAGGAAGCTTGCAGACAATTCGCCCAGATGGGTTGCAGCGTCAAACCGAGTGGAATTTCGCTCCAAATTCGGCAGCGGAACCAATGTCGCCCGAAGCAAAGCCGCCCTCCGGGAAACGTCGGATGGATGTTGCTTGATTTCAATCAAGGGGCGCAGCTGATGATAGTGGTATTTAACGCGCACAAACGGCGGGTTGACTAACGTGCAACCCGGTCGTTGTGCGGACTTGCAGAGGAGAAAGTCATGGATAAGGATCGCGTTGCGGGATCGGCAAAGCAGGTCAAGGGCGCCGTAAAGGAGGCGATCGGCAAGGTCGTTGGCGACGCCAAGCTGGAGTTAGAGGGCAAAGCTGACAAGGCCCAAGGGAAAGTGCAAAACGCCATCGGCGGCTTTAAAGACGCAGTGCGGGACGCCGCGAAGAAGTAGTTGAATCTGCGGGCGTAGCTAGCTTTGATCAAACTCTCTCTCAGGGCGGCATATGGGCACGATTCTGATCATCATTCTGCTGATCATAATTTTCGGCGGGGGTGGCGGGTATTGTGCCCATGGCCGCTATGGGATGCCGGGCTCGGCGGCGTCCTCGGGATCGTTTTGATCGTCCTCATTGTGCTTTGGCTAGTCGGTGGGATCGGCGCCTACGGACCGCATCCGTGACGAGCGGCGACGAGAGTGAGTCCGTGCAGATTAGATGCGGAATCTATGGTGTTTGATGAGTTGGCGACTAAAGGCTTACGAATGCGTGCTCAGCCGGAGCTGGGGCGCTTAAGTTCCGCGGCCTTGCTCGCAAGCTCGAGTCCAGCACAAAACGGTCCCCCACGGCCCCCAGCTGCGCGGGAGTGGCGCCGCGAGAATCATGGCTCATGCTGATCGAAGCGGGCTATGACATCGCGTTCGAATGTCCGGCTCAGACGCCGATGCTCCTTCAGCTCAATGTCCATCCCACTCGTGACGCTGAGCTGCTCACGCCCGACAGGATCAACTCCGATCCTCCTCTTGCGATGCGCTCCTATATCGATCCTTTTGGTAATCGCGTCACGCGCGTCGAGATTCCCGCCGGCCTTGTCACATTCTCCAATCGCTTCGTCATTCACGACTCCGGCGAGTTGGACGAGACGCCGCCGGACGTGCGGACGACGCCCATCGCCGACCTTCCCGACGACGTGCTGCTGTTCCTGGTCTCGAGCCGGTATTGCGACAGCGACAAGCTCGCCGATTTCGCCTGGTCGCGGTTCGGAAACCTGTCCGGCGGCATGAGGGTCGTGCAGGCGATCTGCGATTTCGTTCACGCGAAAATCCGATTCAGTTATCCCGACGCGAGCCCAACCCGCTGCGCCAGCGATTCCATGCACGAGGGTGTCGGCGTCTGCCGCGACTTCGCCCATCTCGCCATCGCGTTCTGCCGCTGCATGAACATTCCCGCGCGCTATTGCACCGGCTATCTCGGCGACGTCGGCGTTCCGATCGACATCAATCCGATGGATTTCAGCGCTTGGTTCGAGGTCTTTCTGGCCGGGCGCTGGTACACGAAAGACGCGCGCCACAACCATCCCCGCATTGGCCGCATTGTCATGGGACGCGGCCGTGACGCCGCGGACGTCGCGATGTCGACCGCCTTCGGCGTCGCCAAACTCATGCGCTTTGAGGTGGTGACCCACGAGCAGGTTCAGCATCGCCAAACACTCTAGCCACGGTCGCACCGCTTGGCAGGCCAAATCTCCTAGCCCAGCCAAGAAGCGCTCGTTAGCCCCGCATCGGTAACCCCGGCGCAGGGCTTCTCTGACGCGGGACGGGGTTCCGTCGCAGCGGGCATCATGCCCGCAACCTCGTCGGGGATCGCGGCGGGGCCGGAGGCGGCTGCAACTCGGAGTAGGGTGCTTGGGGTGCGGCTCAAAGCGCTGCGCGGCCCGGAAAGCACAGGAGAGCAAATGTCCTTCAGCGTTGAAATATCACCTCGAAAGGATACGAAAGGGGCAATCGTTCATGTGGTCACCGTGACCATCGACGGCCACGAGACCATCCTGACTTGAGGGTGGCGGCAAAGCGCAGCCACTGGCCCGTTAATAGCCAATGATCGCGATCTCAATCACCCCGGAGGCCTTCGAGGCGATCAGGGCGACCCTCCCACAGGGCGGCCGCTTCTGATGACCCGCATCGCGATCAGCGAGGCCGCGTTCGCCCAGATCGCCCGGACGATGCCGCTGGGCAGCACGGGCTACGAGAACGCGGTCAACGAGCGCGGCGAGCGCTACGTCTGGTTGGCACCCAACGTGGTCGACCGCCTGACGGCGCTGCGCGGCCCGGGCGAGAGCTACGGCGACGTCATCTCGCGAATTGCGGCTGAAAAGATAGGAGGCGATCCATGACGGCCTACAAGAATTGCAAGGCGGGCGACGTGCAACCGGTGTCCATGGGCGACAGCAACGGCTATGGCTTCAACATCCTCAGCGGGAACAACCGGCCTCTGGTCACGCTGGCGTTTGCGACGTGGGGAGACGCCGAGCAAGCGCGGGCCGAGGTCGAGCGAGCGCTCGAAAAGGCGATTGAGGTCACGCCGCACGGTTAAGACGGCGCGTGCGCCCGATAGCTTGGCTCGCCCCCAACGTAGTGAATTGGCTCAGGGCGATGCGCGGGCCGGGCGAGAATTATAGCGACGTGATCCTGCGGCCGATTGGCGCGTGCGACAATCTTTCGCGACCTCAACGGCAAAAAAGCCGCAAAACGAGTTGATATGATTAACAGTGAGGGTCCAGTGCCGCTCAGAACGCTTAAGTCGAGGCGCGGCGAGGGACAAAAGAGAGTAGGGGGCGGATCGACAGTAAGGATGTTGCCTAGGAGGCGCATCATGTACGGCCAAGAAATTTTTCACCGTCGGCCAGACCCGTCCTTGAATGCGGCTGAAGTGAGCTTCCGCCTAGCATCGGGCACGAAATGGCGACTGGCTGTCGATTTCCGCTGAGAACTGACCCGGGATTTCCATCGAGAAGTGACCCGGCTTGATGATGAGTTTGGGTCAGGTTGTCGTCAAGTTGTGAGGCTTCTCCTTTGTTGGCTTGACGGCTTTCGCCGAGCTGTTTTTGAAGCGGAAGCTGTCATTTCCGGTTTCGAGGATATGACAGCGGTGGGTGAGCCGGTCGAGTAGCGCGGTCGTCATCTTCGGGTCGCCGAACACGGTTGCCCACTCGCCAAAGCTGAGATTGGTCGTGATGATGACGCTGGTGCGCTCGTAGAGCTTGCTCAGCAGATGGAAGAGCAACGCGCCGCCTGAGGCGCTAAACGGAAGGTAGCCGAGTTCGTCGAGGATAACGAGGTCGGAGTGGGTGAGGCGCCCGGCGATCTGTCCTGGCTTTCCCTGAAGCTTTTCCTGTTCGAGGGCGTTGACAAGTTCGACGGTGGAGAAGAACCGCACGCGCTTGCGGTGGTGCTCAATGGCCTGGACGCCGACCGCCGTGGCGAGGTGCGTCTTGCCGGTGCCGGGGCCGCCGACCAGGACGACATTGTGGGCGTCTTCCAGGAACTCGCAGCGATGGAGTTGACGCGCGAGCGCCTCGTTGACCTCGCTGCTGGAGAAGTCGAAGCCGGTAAGATCGCGATAGTTCGGAAAGCGGGCGGCCTTGAGCTGATAGGCCGTTGATCTCACCTCCCTGTCGGCCGTCTCCGCCTTCAGGAGCTGCGACAGAATCGGCAGCGCCGCCTCGAAGGCCGGGGAGCCTTGCTCGGTCAACTCGCCGACGGCCTGAGCCATGCCGTGCATTTTGAGGCTGCGCAGCATGATGATGATCGCGCCGGCGGCGGGATTATGACGCATGGCGCGCCTCCCTGAGGCGGCGCAGAGCGTCGTAGCGCTCGACGTTGGACTGCGGCTCGGTGGTCAGCGTCAGAGCCTGGGGCGCCTTTATCGTAGGCGCATCCGTCGGCTTCCCGTCGACCAATCGGTGCAGCAGGTTCAGGATATGCGTCTTGGTCGGCGCGCCGGCCTCCAGCGCCAGTTCGACGGCGGCGAGCACGGCCTGTTCGTCATGCTGGAGGACCAGGGCCAAAATCTCGACCATCTCGCGGTCGCCGCCTGGCGTCTTAAGCATGCGCTGCTGTAGTGCCCGGAAGGCCGGCGGCAGTTCGGCGAACGGCGCGCCATTGCGCAGGGCCCCGGGCTTGCGTTGAACGACCGCCAGATAATGCCGCCAGTCGTAGACCGTTGTGGTGCTCTTTCGTTCGTGAGAGCGGGCGAAGACGCGACGATGCTCGCAGACGATCTGCCCCTCGGCGACGACGACGATTCGCTCGGGATATACCCGCACGCTGACCGGGCGATTGGCGAAGGACGCCGGCACGCTGTAGCGATTGCGGTCCAGATGGACCAGGCACGTCGGCGACACGCGCTTGGCGTATTCGACGAAGCCGTCGAACGGGCGCGAAAGCTGCATCAGGCGCCCGACTTCTTCTGCCCATACGTCGGCGATCGCTCCCGGTTGTGAGCCGTGCGGCGTCTGGGCCCACAGCTCTCGGCATCGCGCCTCCAGCCAGTCGTTCAGCGCCGCCAGGGAGGGGAAGTTCGGCATGGGTTGCCAAAGCCGATGGCGCGCGTCCTGGACGTTCTTCTCGATCTGCCCCTTCTCCCAGCCGGAGGCTGGATTGCAGAACTCGGCCTCGAACAGGAAGTGGCTGACCATGGCCGAGAAGCGGGCGTTGACCTGACGCTCCTTTCCGCGACCGATCTTGTCGACGGCGGTTCGCATGTTGTCGTAGATGCCGCGCCGCGGCACGCCTCCCAACACGCGGAAGGCGTGATTATGCGCGTCGAACAGCATCTCGTGGGTTTGTTGCGGGTAGGCCCGCAGCGTGAAGGCGCGGCTGTAGGAGAGCTTGAAGTGGGCGACCTGCAATTTGGTCCGCTCGCCGCCGATGATCGCCCAGTCTTCTGACCAGTCGAACTGGAAAGCCTCGCCCGGAAGGAACGCCAGCGGCACGAAAGCGCCGCGACCGCAGGTCTGTTGCTCTCGCTGCCGGGCGGCCTTCCAGTCGCGGACGAACGCCGCCACGCGATTGTACGAGCCGTCATAGCCGAGGCTGATCAGGTCAGCGTGCAGTTGCTTGGTCGTCCGCTTCTGCTTGCGCGACTTACCCGCCTCCTGAAGGAGCATGCGAGATAGCTTGTCGGCGTAGGGGTCCAGCTTGCTCGGCCGGTCTCGGACACAAAACTTCGGCTCGACGCTGTCGGAGCGCAGATACTTGCGCACCGTGTTCCTCGACAAACCTGTGCGCCGCGAGATCTCCCGGATCGAGAAATGGTCCCGCAGACGCCAGCGTCGGATGACGCTCAATAACTCCATGCTGATCACTCCGATGCCCCCTGCCCAAGCCAAGGGGGCGAGGTTCCAACATGGGTCAGTTCTCGGTGGAAAAACCCGTGGCGCCCGGGTCAGTTCTCAGTGGAAATCAACACTAAGAGCGCTTTTTGAAAGTATGGGCATTCCCGAAGTGGGCCGACTGGTCGGTGCCCATCGCTTCAACACCATCAACGAACGCTGGGCCATCACCTGGCTGGCGGAAAGACATCAAGAGGACGACCTGCTCAGAAAGTCCTCCCAAGCTGAGAGCCTGGAGATTGCCGGATCGGCTAACGACGTAGCGTGGGAAGCGGCCCGCGCCGCCAGGAGAGCCAACAAAATCGCCGCCGCAGCGTTTGTTGCGGCGGCAATTGCGATAATCGTATCGATCATTTCTATTGTCCGGTCGAACTAGCCGCGTGGCCGTGCTTGACCTCGACGAGGACTTGGGCCCTCAAATCCAGCAGCTTCTCGCCAGAGGTCTATTTCCTCGGCCCGCCGATTAGAGTATCTCCGCCCCTCTGCCCTTGGCGTCGCCGCCCAGAATCAGATAGTGTGATTGTCCCAATGTACACCATCGGGCCCGTGGGCTCATTTGAGTGTAAGTAATCCGGTCCATCGCGAGAATAATCTTGCGCATTGCAAGGCCAAGCGGGAGAGGGTCGAGCGCGCTTGTCGCCGCGCCTTCTTGCGAAGACTGGCAAATCGCGTATCTCTGTCGATCGTATGCGCGCCACCCTCGCCCACGGCGTCGAGGATAGGCCATGCAATACCGAATTCAATTTCTCGATGGGGGAGGCGTCCGTCATTAGGGAACTCTCAGCCGACGCCCGAAGCGCTATTAACGCCCTCTTGCTTGTCGGCAATCTAGACTGGCCGCCTCGCGCCGTCACCGTGCGCGTGCTCGATGCAGAGGGGCGCGAGGTTTACTCAGAAGTCCAGGGCGATCGCTTCAGGGGCAACGCGGCCTATGCCCTAAAATGGCCGCGCCGTTCGTGTCGAATATCTGGCGCGCTTGATTCTTGCCCCCCAGCCCGAGCGCGCGAACCTCGCCCCGCGCCGATCGCCTTGGCGCGGGGCTTTTTATCACCCTGGTCGCAAAAAAGGGCGGCCAGCTCGGCCGCCCTTAACCCTAGTAGATGGTGCCGCTTGGGTTCACATTTCGGCTGACAGATACGCCGTCACTTCCATGCCAGCACAGACTTCCGTTACCACGGGTGCAGTCCAGTTCATTGAGATCTCCTCACGCTCGATTCCTAGCGGACCTGATCTTGGCGCCGCCGACCAGTCCCAACTAAGATGATACGCGGCAGGTCGTATTTCAAGCTGGCGACCAAGCAGGCGCTTGGGCCAACCGGAAAGACCGGCGGGCAAAGGCCCACAAACGCAAGGCCAAGTTTGTTCGCGCGCCCCCCGGGAAGTACGACGTCGTCATCGTCGATCCGCCGTTGCCCGATCGAAAAGGTTGATCGCGACGTCCGCCGCGGGCGAGTGTCACCGAGACGATCATCGGCAGGAGCTCGGCCGCCCCCCAACCTCGCCGATCGTGCTGTCGAATAATTGCGTCTCACCCCTCCATCAGCGCGAGCACATGCGCAGCGGCTGAGCGCGCCAAGCTGTCCAGGTCGTAGCCGCCTTCCAACACCGAGACAACGCGGCCGCTGCAGTGCTTCTTGGCGATTTCCATCAGGCGCCGCGTCACCCAGGCATAGTCAGCCTCGACAAGATTAAGGTTGGCTTGCGAATCGCGGTGGTGGCCGTCGAACCCGGCCGAGACGACGAGAATATTTGGCGAGAACGCTTCGATGCGCGGCAGGATCGCGACTTCCATCGCTTCGCGGAAGGCTTCACCTCCGTCGCCGGCGTGCAAGGGAGCGTTGACGATCTGATCGTGCTCGCCGCGCTCCCCGATCGACCCCGTGCCGGGATACTGTGGCATTTCGTGCGTCGAGGCATACATGACGGTCTTATCTTCCCAGAAGATCTGTTGTGTGCCATTTCCGTGATGGACGTCGAAGTCGAGGATCGCGACGCGCTCCGCGCCGTGGGCCGCCTGAGCATGCCGTGCGGCGATGGCCGCATTGTTGAAGAAGCAAAAGCCCATCGGTGTCGCGACTTCGGCATGATGGCCGGGCGGTCGCGTGGCGACGAAGGCGTTTCTGACCTTTTGGGTAATCACCTCGTCGACTGCGAATATTGCGCCCCCTGCCGAGCGAAGGGCGGCCTCGAAGGTGCCCGGCGACATCGAGGTGTCGTCGTCGATGGCCGTGCGCCCCTGCGTCGGCGTCCCCGCGCGGATCGTTTCGATATAGCCGAGCGGATGGACGCGTGCGATCGCCGAAATCTCGGCCCGCGGCGCGACGTCTCGCGCCAGCATTTGGAAGACCTCGCTCTCCAGGGCCCCCTCGATTGCGCGCAAACGATCAGGCTGCTCGGGATGTCCCTCGCCCGTGTCATGCGCCAAGCACGCTGGGTGGCTGATGACGAGCGTGGTCACTGACTGATGCCTGCTTGTCCAAACGCATCCCCTTCAGCCTGCGCAGCACTCTCGCGCCTAGCCGTGGGAAAGTCGATTGGGCATTACGCCACACTGGGGGATCGGCTCTCGGGTTCGCGGACGAGCTTGTTGGCTTCCGCCTCAACTTCCGGGTAGCGGCTCGGCGACGCCGAAATTCGAGTTGGTCTAACCGATGGCCAACGAGACTACGCCAACGTCCTCGAAGAGGTTTCGGGTTCCATCGATGAGGTCTACAACCGCCACAGGCTTCATTCGGCTCACGGCTACTTGAGCCCACAGCAGTTCGAGGATCACCGTTCGGCTGACAGAGAAATCGGCAGCCCGTATCACCAGCGCGCTCGTAGGTTTTGCGGAAGCATTTGCGCTGTCGGCGCGAATGATCGTGTCTTAGTTCGCGGCCACGGGCGATCCAGTGGGTTGCGCATTCCGGCCGGAGTCGACGATTAGCGGACATAGCGGATCGCGACCTTAGATGCCTCAGTTGGCCGAGCGGTTCTTCCATCGTGCCGGCCGCATATCCGTGGCGACCAACCGATCGTAAAGGCCGACTCAGGTTCGGAGCGATCTAAATCAAGCCGAGCCGCCTTCGATTTGAGCGGCGCAGCCCAGACCATCTGCCAATTCGTGCGCGAACGCCTGCGACTCCCCGAGGTAGCTCGGCTGCAGGTTTGCCTTAGGTATCTTCACCCCAAAATACCGATCCTTGATCACGCCCGTCCCGAAATAACTCATCAGCGCCAGCATCGAACCAATCGCGCCGCCTGCGTTGATGAAATGAATGCCATTGACGAATTTACCGCCCTTTTTGATTCCCAACGCTTTCACGGTCGCCAGATTGTTTTTCCAGTAGCGGTGGCAAACCACGATGGCGGCGAACGGCTTTCCGGCGAGAACCGCGCCAGCGAGCTCTGACTCCATGAATGAGCGGATCGGCATGCAGGGGTTTAGCCACCACGTTGGCGACCCGATGCAGATGAGGTCGTAGTCACCTTCACGCACCGTGTCCGGGACGCGTATCTGTCCGGTCGCGTGGCGCAGCTGCGGCAGAAGCATCCCGGCCACAAGGAGGTAAGGATGCTTGAATGGGAAACGCGAAAACCGATCGGCGTAGCGAGGGTCGGTAAACTCGATCCGCGCCTGTTGTACGTCGCAGCCTCGCGTACGCAACGTATCGGTCATGGCCTCGATGACCCTTAGAGTCTGCTGGCTAACGCTGAAATAGATGAACAGAATCCGGGGGCGCACCACGGTCATTGTCGCTGCTCATTGGTCTATCGTAACCCGGGTCTCGCCAAAGCGCCTGCCAAGGCCGGGCGAGACCCCGTGGAGTTTATCCGCTGCGCCACTAACCAGATAGCGCAGCGGCACTAATTTAGTGTGCTACTTCACCACCACCAGCCCAGCATTTCTTGTATTCATCCTTAGCTGCTTGTCCAGTTAGACCCTTGTTTTTAACGTCAGTAGAACATTGCGCTCTCATGGTACTGGCGTGCTGCGTTTTAGGTCCGGCGTAAGCCAGATTAACACTGGCAACAATCGCTATTACCACAACAATTATTCTCATCAACTTTCCTCCTCACAACGCCAGGTTTGGACCAGGCTCTCAGGGATATTGTATTATTTGTGGGCGGAAGACAGCGGATATCGGATCGACCCCGCCAAATAATCCGCGATCGTTATTGCAGGGCCGCCGCGATCTGCGCGTCCTCGACCACAGCCACGGTTTTTTGGTCGACGAGATCGGACCATGCGACGGCTAACTTGCTTACCGCCACAGGGTCATCGGATTCCACTAAAGAAAAACCATGGCCGGTGCCCATTTCATGCCATCGGCCGATGATTTTCGCCCCTTCGACCGTCGGCTCCCCGTCCATAAAACGCTTGATTGCTGCCTTGATGTTTTCAGGCCTAATGTGAAAAGTGACCATGTATTTCACGTTCGCTCTCCTCCCGATTTGAAGTCAGCCCAGCCTGCTCAGGTCCGAGCGGGCCACCATCTCACATTCAGCCCGCGCGGGATATGACAATGATGCCAAACGCGCCACATGTACGGCCGCTCGGCATTTCTCAAAACCCCTCGGTAGCTTGTTTCAGGAACGGTCGGTCCGCCCGTACGCGGACCGACCCAGGAACGGCAGCAAGGGGCCCTATTTGATCCGTTCGCAAAGCCGTCGGGGATCGACCGCTATTTGCGCACAGCAGCCAATTCGGGTGACGGCTCTGGATGATCGCAATTCATTCTTCGCGATGTTCCGCCGGCGCCTCGAGCACGCCCGCTTCCGACGGACCTTGCCATTCCCCGCGACGCCGGAAGGCAGGTATCGGAATCCAGACCTGCCGTCCGCGTGGCTCACGCAGGTCGTTGCGGCAAAAAGCCTCTGATAGTGTAGACTACGACAAACGCAACATCGGCCAGGTCCTCGACACCGCGTCTCCTCGCGGGCGCAATCCGTGAGCGCAAGATGCGCGGGAACGCGTGATCTCAGGGTGGCTCAACGCGACCTTCGCGGCGTAGCGCCAAGCCGGCGAAGAACTTCCGGTTGTTGAAGCAAGTTTGTTCTCACCTCGCCAATCAACCTTCGACGAATTCAATCTGTGTTTGATGAACTCGACGATCGGGAGGGTGCGCCGACCTGAAGCCGCTCGTCGAGGTTCGACCTGCGTCGCCGGCCCGATACGTTGCCAACCGTGATCGCCATGGCCACGAGGCGGGGTGGACCGCGTCGGGGACCGACAACAACTACTGCCCTTGATGACGTGCGGCACAATCGAGACCGGAACGCCCGCCTCCCGCGCCACGTCGGCAATCGTCGTCACGTCGCCTCCCGAGGTTTTTCGCAGGGTCAAGGCGCGGATTTGCTGGAAACGCGGGGCTGGGATGACCTTGCCAGCGGCGTGATCGAGTCCTCGTATTCCTGGTCGAGTTCTTTTCTGACGGCGGCGATCTGGCGCAGCTCGAACTCGGTGAAGCGCAGGCCGCGCCAGCGCTCTGCGGCGCGGATGAGCGCGCCGAACATGAGTTTGAGCACCGGCTTTTCGCCGAAGCCGTTGGGGATGATTTTGAGCCTTCGCCGCTCCTCGACGAACAGCCGTTCGAGCAGGTTGGTCGTCCTGGCGAAGCGCCGATGCGTGACCGGCAGGCGCAGGTGGGCGATGCAGGCCCCGAAGTCGTCGTCAAAACAGGCGAACGCGCTCGGAAGGACATCGGCGTAGTCGGCGCGGATGCCCGCCGCCAGTTGGCGTGCGATCGCCCGCGAGGGCGCCTGATAGCAGGCGGCGACCCGCGTCTTGAACTCCGGCCACAGGTCGGTGGGGACCTTGGCCGCGAGGTTGCGCATCCGGTGCGCCAGGCAGCGCTGGCGCGCCGAGCGCGGAAAGCATTCCTCAATCGCCCGAATGATCCCAGGCGCCCCGTCGGAAACGATCAGCAGCGGATCGCCGAGCCCTCGGGCGCGCAGGTCCTGGAAGAATGCCCGCACGGTCTCGACATCCTCCTTGGATCCCGCCATCAACCCTAAGAGGACTTTGCGTCCGTCCTCGCCGACACCCCAGGCAGCCAGCACAGCCTCACGCCGCTGGCCTGGCCGCAGCCGCTCGGCGATTCCGTCGACGAACAGGTAGACGACGGCGTGCTCCGAAAGATCGCGTTTGCAGAAATCCTCGTATTCGGCCCACAGCCTTTCGGTGATCTCGCTCACCGCCGCCCGCGACAGAAGCCTTCGGCCCGTCTCGTCGGTGAACGCATCCTCGATTCCCTCACAACCGCGCGCGTAGAGCTCCACCGCCAGCCGCTCGAGTTCCCTCGTGCGTCCCGCCAACGCCGCGCGCACGCTCGAGATGAACGGCTCGGGCGTGTCGCGAACCTGCGGCGCGGCGTATTCGACTGCGCCCTCCGCCGTCTTCACCTTGCCCGTCCGATACCCGTTGCGGTAGCCGGGCTTTTCGCCCTCGCCACGTTCGTAGCGCTCGCGGCCGAGGGCGTCGCTGACCTCGCCCTCCAGCGTTTCTTCGACAATCAGCCGCAGCGCCAGGCGGACCAGATCGCCCCGTCCGGCCGCCGTCCCCAAGTCTCCGTTCATCAAGGCGCGAAGCTCCTCGCGCGTGCGCTCGGGCGCGGATAGTCTTTGCATCGGGATGCTCCCTGGGGCCCCCAGCGCCAACCGAAAGCCCGCTTTCCTGTAGCGATTCAGGCAGGGTGCATCCCAACCCCATTTTCCAGCAAGCCTACGCCTTCACCTTTTCGCCGCCGCCCGCGCGGTGTCGGTTTTCTTATAGTCAACCGCCAAACTAGTAGATCGAATCGTTTGCGCAACCGTTTCGACACGCGCGGTGTTGTTGGAAAGGGATCCGAAGCCCTCAGATGGCCGGCAAGCCAGAGTGTGATGCTTTGAGGTCAGCCCAATTCTTAGAGACCATGTCGGCGCATGCCAATTATGTGGAGGAAACCAGCAGCCCAACGCCTTTGTTTGGAACTCAATCGGCGGTTAAGCTCGGTCTGGCTTTGCAAAGGAGCATGGAGGTGACCAACGGCGGGATCCCCTACCTGCTGCCGACGACGACCGGATTTCCCGCGCGACGGGCGGTCGCCGCGCTTCGGAATCACAATATTGACCCAGCGCCCTTGCTGCAGCATGTCGGCCTGTCCGAAGAGGACTTGAACAGACAGGAAAATCGCATCTCCGCCGCTGCGCAGGCCAGGCTCCTTGAATCTGCGGCGGAGGCGCTGCACGACCCGGCGCTTGGTTTTCACATTGCAACGGAGGTCAACCCTCGAGAGTTGGGGCTGGTGTTCTACGTCGCCTCCGCAGCAAAGGATCTTGGCGAGGCGATAGCGCTCCTTGTGCGTTATTGCCGGATCGTAAACGAAGCCATCCGCGTACAACTGGTGCGACGGAGCGATGACCTGGTCATCGACGTCCACGTCGTCGGCGTTCTGCGGCTTCAGGCTGGGCAAAACGCCGAGCTTGCAGTTGCGGTTATCTTGAAGGCTCTGCGAGAAATCACAGGTCGGAATGTTCACCCGACAAAGATAACCCTAGTCCACATGCGCAACTCGGACTCCCCAGAGTTTGAGCGGTTCTGCGGCTGTGAGGTCGAATTTGGCGGGTCTTCCGACCAACTCGTTTTCTCCAATGAGAGTCTCGCTACGCCTCTCATTACGGAGGACATGCACTTACTGGATGCCCTTCGACCTATTTGCGATGAGGCGGCCAAGCAAAGGGAGACGGCGCCGGGGAGCTTACGTGCTTTGGTTGAAAACGAGGCGCTAATGTTGCTGCCGCACGGCAAAGCGCAAAGGCACAACGTTGCGAAGAAACTAGCAATGAGCCCTCGAACGCTGGCGCGGAGATTGGCCGGTGAGGGCACAACCTTCGAGGAAATTGTCGACGAGTTGCGGCGAAGCCTCGCCCTCCAATACATCAAGTCTCAAAGCATATCGCTTTCTCAGATCGCCTGGGTGCTAGGCTACGAAGGGGCCGCGTCTTTCAATCATGCCTTCAGGCGTTGGACTGGTCGCCCGCCCTCAGCGGCGCGCGCCGAGCGACTGCTTCCAGCGCCTCACTGATCCGCTGCGCCGGCCAAATCGTGTTGCCGGCACCCAGAGTGGCACGAAAAAACAGAATTTCGGCCCTCATAATCATTTGAGCAGTTCCCAGAAACTATATCTCTATTGCGGCCGCTCGTCGGGGTCTCTGTGGTCAAACCTAATTCAGGACGGCTTCCTCCGCCCGGAGTAAAAGGAAAACGCTTTAAATGGCCGCCGTCTACGACGATAATTTCGGCTTTTGGGACATTGACGAAGAAGAAGAGCAAGCCTTCTTTGACTACGTCCAGCGCCAGAGCGTCCAGAGAACTTGCGAGCGCTGCGAGCGCTGCGTACGGCTCATACCACCCAAAACGATTTGCGCCTCCTGCGTCACTGCGCTTGAATACGGCGCGCCAAACTCAATGAGCCAGTACTGACCGCTACCGCGGCCTCGTAGGGGGCGTTGTTGCCCGAGTTGAAGAGGTCGAGAGCTTGGCGAGTCATGGCTGTCGATTTCCGCTGAGATTTGACCCGGGATTGGAGTCGGCCCCTCGGGCCGGACAGCGATCAGGGCGCTGATTTGACCGTGGGCCGGGGGTTGCGGTCCTCGAACTGTTGCGGGCTGAGATAGCCCAGAGCGGAATGGAGAGTAAGCGCTGTTTTGACATCACCTTTTCCGGGGCGGGGGTGGCGGCGATAGTCGGGGCGAAAGGGGGCTCCGACACATGTCGATTTCAGAGCGTAAGCACGTGTCGGAGGGAGAGGCTCCCGCGCGGCGAGGCGAGATTTTCACCCGCGCGGGACGGCGGCGAAGTTGGAGCGCGCGAGAGAAGGCAGCGATTGTCGCCGAGAGCTTCGAGGAAGGCGTTCGGGCCTGCCGTGTCGCGCGTCGTCATGGCTTGACGCCGACATGACTGCCGATGCGCTCATACTGCTGGAGCGCCTACTCAAGCACGGTGAGAGCGGTGCGCCGAGATCATGGACCTCGACCTGATAGGCGTGACGACAGCGTCAATAAGCGCCATCTAGCCAATGCGGCGGTCGTGCGTGGATCGCCGATGACCTCGGGCCGGTCGGCCGGCTCGACCTGAGCCCGCTGGCTCTCCTTGCTCGCCGCCTCCCTCGCCGACGCTCCGCGGCGCCGGGCTGGCCGTTGGCCTTCAACCAGCCGCCGCGATCGCGCATCGCCAACACCACAATTATGGTAATTGCAGTCGTTAACGGTCGGGGCAATCCTGTGATTTCGTTGGTGGCACTGGACGAGCCGCCGGCTCATCGCAGGAGGTATTGAGATGAACCTATTGTCGCGACGAAGCGTTCTCGCGATTGCCGCTGTTGTCGATGTCGCGTTGCACTCGCGCTCGGCGCCGGTTGCCGCCAAAGCCTTGGCTGCGCGTCATAAGCTGCCCCCTCGCCACCTGGAGACGTTGCTCCAGGGCTTGGTCCACGCCAAGATCCTCAAGGGCGTACGCGGGCCACGGGGCGGCTACGAGCTGGCGCGCGAGCGCCGGCGGATCACGGTCGGCGAAATCGTGCGCACCGCGATGTCGCTAAGCACTGCGGATCCGGAACAACTCGGCGCCAACTCGATCCTGCTCGAGCGCGTGATCGATCCGGCCGTGCGCAAGGCGGGCGAAACCTTCCTCGCCAATCTGGATGCGATCACCGTCGAACAGATGTGCGAGACGGCCGAGAAGTCGCATGTGCTCGACGACGAGAAGGTCAGCGGCGAGTTCGCTATCTGATCCCGGTATTTGCGAGCTTGCCGGCGGCACGGGCCATTTGGATCGCGTCGAGGGCGCTCACTACACTGCTCTCCCCGGTCCGGACGGCCCCGTCGTCGCTCGCGGGCGCAAACGGATTTGAGACCGCGCCGTCCCCGTCCATCGGCAGTAGCGTCCTTGTTCGAAACCCCGGGGACTGGCTTGAACCGAGAAGCGCCGTAGACGGGGAGGAATAGCGTGGCGAAGGGTTTGTGCCTAATGCGCGACGGCCAAGTGCTTGTTGAGTACGGCAAGCGCAGGGTTCCAATTTCCGCGGCGCAATACAGAGCAAACGGCTATCGACCTCCATGCGACAAGCTCCCGCCTGAAGCTCTGCCCAAGATAGGCGCGAGCATCAGCTATATTTTTAGAAACGCGGCGAAAACCCGAGTTCGGCCCAGAACGTCCTTTGAGTAGTCATGCCCGGTCGACTTTGCATCGGGGTCGCTGCCCTTGGAGAAAGAAAAGAAAGCCCAAAGACCGCAGTTATAGGCCGCAACAGAAACGTGAAGGAGATCGCTGGCGCTGATATTTGAAGCGCCACGAAAGCTCGTGCCACCAATTTTTTGGCGACTTCCCCTCTCCGCTACGGATTTGCTCGCGCTTGCTCTCATGCTCGAAGTCAGGTGAGGTCCACGGCGAGACGCTTGAGATCGGGGAGCAAGCAGTAGTCGAGGGCGCCTTCGTGGGTAGCCCGCAAGACCACGCGGGGCGCGCAGTCCGCCTCCAGCGCTTCGCGCCAGCGGGGGGCACACAAGCACCAGCGGTCGCCAGGTCTCAGGCCGGGAAAGCCGAATTGGAGCATCGGCGTCGAAAGATCATTGCCGCACGATTTCGAAAACTCGAGGAACGCGGCGGTCATGACGGCGCAGACCGTGTGGCTGCCGCCGTCTTCGCGACTGGTGTTGCAGCAGCCGTCACGAAAGAACCCTGTCTTGGGCTCCATCGAGCAGACGTCGAGCCGGCCGCCGAGGACATTCCGGGGCGCGCTCGGGCGACCTTCACCGTTCCCGCTGTCGTCCCTCAGCATTGCCGACTCCCGCTCCACCCGCACCCATGAATGTAACTCGACGATTCCTGGCTTGTCTGCTCTTTATGCCACGTGGAATGTGACGTCGGTCACAGCCTTTTACCTTCTCCTTTATCCAGACGTCGTAGATCGCCTGCTTAAAAATCGTGACGGACTCGATTTCCCTTTTAAACGCGTATTTCCGACAGCGGCCTCGAGTTTTCCCCAGCAAGCGGAAAGCGATCGTTGCATCGACTCGAAATCATGATCTTGATTTTGGACGAGATCGCCATTTCTCACTCCGCTTGGCAAGTATCCTAATCTTGCCTACGAACGCCAGCCCCGCATCAAAACCGTCGGCATGAGGCATCACCCTTTTCGGACCCGACGTCGCTCACGTCAATTTCGGCGGAACACTACGCTCAGATTGTTTGCTGGCATTTCGGTAACAGCTGGAACCGAGAATCCAACAGATTGGGCTATTGCCGCAACCCCCTCGAGGTCTCGCAGCCCCCAGGTCGGGTTGCGATCGCGAAGGTTCCGGTCGAACGCGTGGTTGCTCGGAGCTGTTGTGAATCCTTCGCGTTTGTACGGGCCATAGAGATAGAGCGGTGACGCCGGAGGAAGTATCGCGGCCGCCCCCTTGATCAATCCGAGCGTCGCGTCCCAAGGTGAAATGTGGACCATGTTGATGCAGATGATTCCGTCAGCCGAAGCGATCGGCCAAACTGATTGCGAGGCGTCAAGGACAATCGGCGCGCGCACATTCGTGACGTTTGTGGCCTTCGTCCATGCGGCGATACTCCGTAAGGCGTCAGGGTCGGGATCGGAAGGTTGGAAAACGAGACTTGGGAAATTTCTCGCAAAATGAACGACGTGCTCGCCCGAGCCGCTTGCGATTTCGAGGATGACACCCCTCACCGGCAGGACATCGCGAAGGACATCGAGAATGAAGTCGCGATTACGTACGGTTGCAGGCGCGTACTGGCGATGATCGGTCATCTTTCCGGCATATTCGACTTCGCTTTTGCTTGGCTTGCACCACGCGCCTCCGCAGGCATCGCGACGAATTCGGATGGATTGAACGAAGCCGCTACCGCGGCGTGGGTTTCGAGGTTTAGCGAGCAGCTCCTGGCTGAGAAGATGTGGGTGTCAAAGCCCATCCCTCAGACAGGAGCCCCCGATGGCCGAGTTGAGCCCTCTTCGCCGCCGCATGATCGAGGACATGACGATCCGGAACATGTCGCCGGCGACGCAGCGATCGTACATCAGCGCCGTTTCGAAGTTCAGCCGATATTTCGGCCGGTCGCCCGAGCGGCTGGAACTTGAGGATGTGCGGGCATTCCAGGTCCATCTGGTCTCGACGGGCATTTCCTGGGCGAGCCTCAACCAGATCGTCTGCGCCCTGCGGTTCTTTTACGGCATCACGCTCGGCGAGGCGGAGGTTCCCGAGCGGATCGCTTATGCGCGCGAGCCGCGCAAGCTGCCCGTGGTGCTGAGCGCGGACGAGGTCGTGCTGTTTCTCGAATCCGTTTCGACCCTGAAGAGCCGGGCGGCATTGACCACGGCCTATGCCGCAGGGCTGAGGGCGTCGGAGGTCGCGGGACTGAGAGTGGCCGACATCGACAGCGCGCGGGGCGTGATCCTGGTTCGGAATGGCAAGGGAGCGAAAGACCGCAACGTGATGCTGTCGCCGCAGTTGCTCGCGATCCTGCGCGCCTACTGGAAACTGGCGCGACCGAGGACCTATCTCTTTCCCGATCGGGACGAGGACCATCCGATCGATCCGACAGTCTTGCACGCCGCTTGCCGATCGGCCGTCAAGGCCGCCGGCCTGACGAAGCGGGTCACGCTGCACACCTTGCGCCACAGCTTCGCGACCCATCTCTTGGAAAGTGGAACCGACATCCGGATCATTCAGGTTCTGCTCGGCCACAACAATTTGTCTTCGACGGCGCGCTATACGCAGGTTGCCGCCCACACGATCCGGGCGACGCAGAGCCCGCTCGATCGGCTGTCGCTGGAGGTGATGCCGCCGGGATAGACAGGCGCGGCGCCGGCCGTGGCCCATGCCGGTTCTTCCATCCGCCGACCGACGAGCGAAGTCGCAGATATCCTACGTCGCCATGGCGAGGCCTATCTTCGCGACCACGCCGGACATGTCGGGCGGACCGAGCGGCGCGTCATTAGCGCGATCACGGCATGCCGAACGGCGGTGCTTGGCGGGCACGTGGAAGCCTGCGACGATTGCGGTGCGACGCGCATCGCCTACAACTCGTGCCGCAATCGGCATTGTCCGAAGTGTCAGGGAGCGGCGCGAGCGCAATGGCTGGCGGAGCGCCAAGCTGAACTGCTGCCGGTTCCCTATTTCCACGTCGTGTTCACGCTGCCCCCGCCGGTCGCGGCCATCGCCTTCCAGAACAAGGCCGCCGTCTATCCGATGCTGTTCAAGAGCGCCGTCGAGGCCATGACCACGCTGGCCGCCGATCCCCGCCGGCTCGGAGGGAAGATCGGCGGCTTGGCGATCTTGCACACCTGGGGGCAGACGCTGACCCATCACCCGCATGTCCATTGCGTCATCCCAGGCGGCGGACTTTCGCTCGACAGCGCCCGATGGATCGAGGGGCACGCCAACTTCTTTCTTGCCGTCAGGCCGCTCTCCCGGCTATTCCGCCGCCTCTTCCTCGAACGCTTGCAAGCCGCCTTCGGCGCCAGGGGTCTCGGCTTCTTCGGCGATCTCGCACATCTGGCCAATCCCGCTGCCTTCGCCGCTCATCTGGCCGCCGCGCGGCGCGTCGATTGGATCGTCTATGCCAAGAAGCCGTTCGGCGGCCCGGCGCAAGTCCTCGCCTATCTCGGGCGCTACACGCATCGCGTCGCCATCGCCAACAGCCGCATCCGAGCCTGCGACGACGATCATGTCGCTTTCACTTGGAAAGACTATCGCCATCAGCGCGCCGCAAAAGTCATGCGCCTGGCGCCCGATGAGTTCATCCGGCGTTTCCTACTCCACGCCTTGCCCGACGGCTTCCATCGCATTCGCCACTTCGGTTATCTCGCCAACGGCCATCGCACCGAAAGACTGGCCCTCTGTCGCGCTCTACTGACGAAGGTGGCGGCGCCGACGGCGCGTGAAGGCGAAGAGCCGCCGTCCGAGCCAGGCGCGACGGCCCGCGCCGCCTCGCCAGTCTGTTCCGACTGCGGCGGCCTCATGCGGCGCGTCGCAGGGGTTCCTCGCGGCAGCCAGCGGCCTCGTCCCGACACGCCGCCGTTCCACTGCGACACATCCTGAGCCAGGTCATGACGAGCACGACGATCATTCTCCGCCGCCACGACCGCATCGCCCCGAACATCGGCGACGACGGGCAGAACGCGCCGAACCGCTATTGCAAAGCATCGAGCCGGCGCGACGGCAAGCCGCTCCAGCGACCGACGCGGCCTTCATTGCAGTCAATCGCGCGCCGTTCCGCACAACCTCTCCTCGCGCATCCCTCGCGCGACGTTCCATCAACGCGCCCCCGGCGAAAACAACGCCCATAGCGCCGCCGCCTCCATCCTGACCGCGCCTTCGTTCAATCCGGCTTCAATGAGCCCCGCTCCCGCACCTCGTCACACTCGCGCCGCGGACCTCACAGAAGCCTCCAGATTCATTGCAGGGTTTTCTAGTGATTCGATCCGAGGCGTCAATGGCATGGCCTCGCCGCCATGTCATTGTTGCATCAGTGTCGGAACTCCGCGGGCCTCCGGCGACGTCAGCAGCACCGCCTAAGGCTTCGCCTTGCAATGAATAGGGGCTCAGCTAGGTTCGTCGGCCTGCTTGAGAGGAGCGCGCCATGGCCACCGGCACAGTGAAATGGTTCAATGCAACGAAGGGCTTCGGGTTCATTCAACCTGACGGCGGGGGTGCGGACGTGTTCGTCCATATCAGCGCCGTCGAACGGGCCGGCCTCCAAAACCTGAATGAGGGGCAGAAGATCGCCTACGAGGTCGTGGCCGACAGACGCACCGGCAAATCCTCAGCGGACAATTTGAAACCAGTCTGAAATCGATGACCTGTAATGCCGTCATCGCATTTGATCGGGATGCTGAAGGCGAACGGAAGGCCGGTGAAGCTTGTGAGGTCATGAGTCCATCGTGGCCGAACGCGGGGCACCCGCGCTCGCGCTCGAACACACGGGCGCTTAGGTGTTTTCTCGCACGGGCGGTCCGTCGACAGGTGAGTTTCAGAACACGGTCATCCTGGCGTGGTTCCGCGAGGTTGATCTCGATCCGCTCGGCGAGTGGGGGCGCGGGGTCATTTCCCAGACGGCGCCCGCCGACCAAACCGTCTTCGATTTTGCGTTGGTCCCGGGTTCGGTGATGCGTTCAAGCTTTGCGCAGACAGAGTCCGCCGTCTTAGGCCCCAGCGAATGGGAGGCTTGATCGCCAAATCGGCCGCATGATGCGCCGCTCGGCGAACAAACCCGCGCCGCCAAGTCTCGGCATTTTCTCACCGCTGCGCTACGCCGTGTTCCGCCGCATCTGGACCGCAAGTCTGTTGTCCAACCTCGGGCTTCTGGTTCTGGGCGTCGGCGCCAATCAGAAGTGAGCATGGTAATGCCTGAAGTCCATATCTCCCGGCCCACCCCACCGCGGGCTGAAGACTATGCCGTCGTGCTCGGCTCACAGGGCCCACGACGCGACTTTCGCATCAGCGTCGGCCTGCGCGAGGGCTGGGACGCTGAGGGTCGAGTGTTTGACGTTTCCGAGGCGGTGCGCACACGCTCGCACGTCAAGCCCGGCACGCCGACCGACAAGCAGGTCGATGCGGCCAAGGGCACGACGAACTACGAGATCAGCCCCGAGGGCTTCACCACCGTCAAGCGCAAGGGGAAGGGCGAGCCCAAGCCCGGCAAGCCGTAACCCGCGAGCTTCGAGCCGAGGTGCAGGAACACGGCAAGGACATGCTCATGGTCCTCGTCAACATCGCCAAGGACGTCACGCTCCCCGTACACGACAGGATCACAGCGGCCGAGAAGGTGCTCGACCGTGGCTACGGCAAGCCAGCGCAACAGATCAAGACCTCGGCCGACAGCAGCAACCGCTACGACTGGTCGAAGGTTACCATCGAAAAGGCCCGCATGGTCGCCGAGGTGCTGCGCCTCGCGCAACGCGACGGGGTCGTGATCGACCATGAGTGACCCTTCTGGCGGCCACGCGCCGATCCCGCCCGGCGCTCGGCCCGGATGATGTCGTCGAGATCGCCGTCGCCGTCTCGCCCCGCCCAGCAGATCAAGACGGCCGACAGCAGCAACCGCTACGACTGGTCGAAGGTTCCCATCGAAAAGGCCCGCATGGTCGCCGAGGTGCTGCGCCTCGCGCAACGCGACGGGGTCGTGATCGACCATGAGTGACCCTTCTGGCGGCCACGCGCCGATCCCGCCCGGCGCTCGGCCCGGATGATGTCGTCGAGATCGCCGTCGCCGTCTCGCCCCGCCCCCCGGATGATGTCGTCGAGATCGCCGTCGCCGTCTCGCAGGAACCTGCCCCGCACAAGCTCGGCCGTGGCCAGCGCTTCCGCCGCCGCGCCGATCTTCAGTCGGCGCATGTCCGTGATCTGGACCCCAGCCTCCCGGAGCGTGGCCGCGAACAGCGACCGAAGCTCAGTGATCCGCTTCCCGAGCGGCGTGCGCCAGTCGACCCGCGTCAACGTCTTCGCCCGGCTACGCCTCAGACCGGCGCTCGACCGGATACGCTCCGGTGCGGCAGATGCCTTGATCTCCAGCATCCTCACGCCTCTCCTGCGCCCAGATGCTGTCCCAATGTTGTCCCTTACGCGATGCGTTGCAACAGCGTCACGCGGTGTCGTTTGATTTCAACATGTTGCGATGTCAGAGCATCCGATCACGGCTCGCATGCTGCGGCGGCCGGAAGGCCGGGGGCGGTGGCGGGAAACGAGGTGTGGCAGGCAGGTGCGGGCTTGCCTATCCGGCAGGCGTCTTCGCCTTACGATCCTGGACGCCGAGGGAGCCAACCCACAGGACTTTAGCGCTCTATGTCGGGTATGTCGGCCCAAACCATTTAGGACGTTCGCGCGCGCACACACGCGTGCGTGAACGCCTCTAATACTTCAACCCGACATGCCCGACATATACCTCAGCCGCGCCGTTAAACAGCCCGTCCACGGTGGGCTCGTTGACGTGCGGCTTGCGGTTCAAAACGACCAGAACCGACGCCCGATATTGCTCCAGCATGCCGTCTACATGAATGGATCGAGGGCCTCCAATTTCTTGTCCGTGACGCCCATCACCGTCGGTCCTCGTAGCTCCGGCTCGCGAACGGGAGGTCGCCATCCTCGGGGCCGTCGAGCTTGAGCGCGATGCCCCTGAAGCCTCGGCCCACCATCTTGCGTTGCTGCTCGTAGCCGCGATCCCTGAGGCTCTCGGCGAAGGCCGTCTCGGTTCCGGCGGCGAGGTTGCGGTCGTCGCACCACGCCTTCCAGCTTTTGAACAGCGCGCGGGTGGTGACGAAGCCGTCGGTCTTCGGCGTGATCATTTCGTCAATCCACTGGGCGAGCGCATCCTGATCGGCCATGTACTCGTCGGTCGAGGCGCGAATGACGTCGGGCACCTTGAGGCCGTCGCGCCGCCACTCAAGCTGGCCGTTGACCATCCACCGCAGGATGGCGGGCCACTCCTCCCTGAGCTTCTCGCCAAGCTGCGGGTCTCGCTCGTCCTCGGGGATGGTGACGGTGAAGGGCACGCGCAGGAAGCGGCGGCGGAAGGCCTCGTCGACCGACCGGAGGGCTGGCATGTGGTTGCCCGCGATCATGAGCTTGTGGGTCGGCTTGAAGTCGAAGAAGTCGCCGCGCATGTAGCGTCCGGTGAGGGTGTCGCCGCCGGTGAGGTTCTTGAGCTTGGCCTCATCCCAGCGTCGGCCCTTCTGGGTTTCGTGGGCGACGACGAGGCGCACACCCTGAAGCCGGGCGATCTCGGTTGGGTGACGGTCGAAGTTGGATGCGATGAACATCTCCATGGGCGCGATCACGGCGTAGGTGTTGAAGATGTCGGTGATCGTCTTGGTGAACACGCTCTTGCCGTTGGCCCCGGTGCCGTACAGGAAGACGAGGGCGTGCTCATAGACGTGGCCGGTCAGGCAGTAGCCGAGCCACCGCTGAAGGAAGCCGACGATCTCGTCGTTGTTGTCGGTGACGCGCTTGAGGAACTTCATCCACATCGGGCACGGCGTCCCCGGCGGCGCGGCGGCGCAGGCGGTGATCTTCGTGCAGTAGTCTTCGGGGCGCGGCTCGCGTCGGATGCCGGTCTTGAGTTCTATGGTCACTTGCTGTCTCCATCGTTGATGATATCCGCGTCGATGTCCCACCAGTCCTCGGCCTCGGCCGCGACGCGTTGGTCGGCCTTCGCCAATCGCTCCACCGAGGCGACGGTCTTGGCGGTGGTCAACTCCCTCGCGTCCTTCCGCTTGTTGACGGTCGCCGCCACCTCCTTGAGCATGACGCGGGCGAGGTTGAAGACGTGGAGGGTATTGTCGGCCTTCCAGAGCGCGCCCGACCACCGCATCCACTTACTCCACGCCGCGACGTAGCGGAGGTTGAGGTGGCGCTCGACGAGCCGCTCCGCGAGCGCGATCTCGCCGAAGGGCGATGACGACGGCGGCTCGATGACGGGCGGGGCCTGTTTGCCGTTCGGCCTCTCGGGCGCGGGCTGCCGCCTGCTCGGCTTCGGATCGACGACGCCGCGCAGGGGAAGCACGTTGTCGACGGTCTGGCGCTCGTCTTCGCGGTCGGTCATCAGCGCCGCTCCGGAGCGAAGGGAATGTCGTCATTTAACGGGGCGGCCCTCCGCTCATCGAACAATGGAGCGACCGGCGACTTAGGCTCTGCCGCCGAATTGGGAGGCCTGCCGCGCATGATCGGGCCGGACGAACTCAGGAGGCCATCGACGACGAGAATAACATGGCCGGTCGAGGACCAGACCTTTCCGCAGACGGCGATCTGTCGGCCTTCCACCAGGCCTTCGATCTCCTCGATCACCTTCGTGTTGAACGAGACGATGCGGCGGCCGTCGACGGTCGCGGAGAGGAACGGGCTGCCGTTCTTCGCGGTGCGACGCTCGGTGCGTCCGAGGCGGCCGGTGATGAGAATGCGCTCGCCGCTCATCGCCGGGCCTTTTTGCGATAAGTCGCCTCGCCGCCTTCGAGCGCGGCGACATTGGCGGCGAAGGTCGGCGCGGGGATCGCCGCGCCCGCTGAACGGTGACGGTTGCAGTCGCAGGGCGTGATGCTGCCTTCCTGGAAGGCGTCCCACCCAAATTGACGCGTAGCCCCGCAACGTGAGCACTGCGCCAGAATGCGGCGGAAGCCCGTGCTTTGGACCAGTTTCCACTCGCCCCAGGACGTGGGCGCGGACGGCCCTCCGGGGGCCGGTGGCTGGCGCGCGGCGAGCTTGTCGGCTAGGGCGAGGGCGGCTCGCGCGGCGGCTCTCGGCCTCGGCTGCGGGCTTGCGGGGAGGGCGGCGTTTGCTGTAAGGTCGGTTTTGAGATCGAAGCCGCCAAGCTGATCTTGCTTTGTAGTCGGGCTGTGTCCTTCACCGGACACGGCCCGTTTGCTTTCAGACATGGGACTGATCGCCTCTGTTTAGCGCTCGCGAGCGCAAAGGAACACCGGCCCGATAGGTGGCCGAGAGGGGTTCCCTTTCCAGAGGAGATCGCAGGCTAACGCCGCCTGTCGGGTCGGTCAATTCCTTTTGCATCGGGCACCGCCCTGCGCCTTGCGACGCCGCGCGGCTTCAGCCTCGGTGGCCCGGCGCTCGGCTTCCCGATGGCGAGGCTGGGGCGCGCTTCCGCGAGGCCGCCGGTCAACCCACGCGTCAACTTCGCTTTCGCGCCAAGCAATGGCGTTGCCGGAGAGGATCAGGGGCTCCGGGAAGGGGTCCGTCTTGGCCTTGACCCAACGGCGCAGCGTCGCGCGGTCGCGAACGATGCCGAGCTTTTTGAGATCGGCGAATCGGAGAAGCGCAAGTCGCTCATTAGTAGTCATCGTGTTCACCCGTTGGCCAACGGCGCGCGCCTAACGGCGGCCGTGGTCACCGGGTTGCAGAGCACACTAACGCGGCTGTCGAAATTACTTTCGAGTCGCTATTTATTGGAGCCTGAAATGCCGACAGGCTCCAGGGCCTCGTCACATGCGAGCACCTCGTCACGCGCGCGCACGCATGTCTCTCGGGAGGCCTCAAAGATAGTTTTCATTTGCTCTTGCTTCATGGTCCGGAGCCGCCCTGGGTTTGTCCTTGTGAACTGGCGCATCTCCGACTTCACGCGCTCGATCTTCGTTGGCTTCGGCCCGCGTCGCTGCTTGGGCGTTACGGTCGGAGCAGCCGTGACCGCCACGTCCTTGAGGACCACCCGCGCCCATTCGGGGGGTACGAGATGCTTATACATCGGGCTTGAGAGCAGCCACCGAGCGGCGGCGCGCGGGTCTAGATCGAGGTGAAGCTGGTTTCGGTACCACGCCGGCCACTGCGACAGGTCCAGGCCGGTGGAACTATCGTGAACCCACAGCTCGCCGGAGGCGTGGGCCGCAACGATAGCGCCGCGCAGTTCGTCTTCGAAGCTGGAGCGCCCTGCTAGGTCCAAAGGCCCCCCAATCTTGTTGATGAACGCTTGCACCGACATCTCTTTGTAGGGGACCAGACTGTCGTAATAGGCGTCCTCCTCCTCGGCGTGTTGCTCGGCGAGCCACTGGGAGAACCAGTTCGGCGGTCCGTCCCTCATCGCTGCCCCCGCGCCGCTTCCAGGGACACGACATTGTCCGGGCCCTCGCGGCCCTCGATGATCGCCGCGAGCCGCGCGCCCCAGAGGTCGAGCGCCTGTCTCTTCTCGGGCAAGTAGTCGTGCAAGTCGTAATGTTGGCCCGTGACGCCCTGCTCGGCATGGTTCAACACCTTCCCGACGACAAGGCGGCTGACCTTGCACTTCCCCGTCATCATCGTCGAGCAAGTTCGACGCAAGTCGTGAAGAATCCACGCGGGGATGGTCGCTTCGGCGTCGCCGGTCTGCTTGCGCAATGCCGCGACGGCGAGAGCGTCGAGCTTCGCTTTTGACTTCGACCATCCAGAGATCGGGATCGTATCGCCCTTCGGTGTGCTGCGCGTCGTGAACACATGCAGGCCGAACCTCGGACACTCCGAAAGGATCGACAGCGCCAGCGGCGATAACGGAACCAGATGGTCACGGTCGGCCTTTGCTCTCGCAGCCGGGAGCGTCCACAGCTTCTTATCGAGATCGATCTCGCGCCATGGGAGATCGCCGACTTCGGTGCGGCGCTGGCCTGTTGCTAGCATGAGCCTAACGGCCCGACCGAAAGCACCCATCTCCGTTGATGCTTTCCAGACGGCCCTGATCTCATCCTCGGTCACGACGCGCTTGCGCTTGTTCTCTGTGCCGAACTTCTTGAGCTTTGCGAACGGCGACTTGGCCTCCTCGATACGCCCGTCCTCCTCCGCCCATTCCCCAAAGGTGCGCAGGTAGGACGCGATGCGCCGCGCGTGGGTTGGCGTACCCTTTCGCACACCCTTTCGCCCATGAGATTGAGGGCCTGTCGTGGCGATCTTGCGCAGGATGTCGTTCGTCTCAACTCGTGTGATCGCGGTGAGCGGTCGGTCGCCCAGTTTATGGATGACATGCTTCTTGATCACGCCGTCGACGACATCGAGCGTGCGGTTCCGGCCGTTGCTGTCGCCCTTGCGCTCTTCGATATAAGCGGCCCACGCTTTCGCAAAGGTGTTCTCAGCCGCCTGCTGCTCAGCGCGCTCGGCGGCCTCAGCCGCATTCCGCGCCGCCTCCCGCTCAGCCTCCGCCTTTTCGCGAGGGTCGATCCCGTCCTTGACATCCTTGCGCCACTGCTCGGCGATCTCGCGCGCCTCGGCGAGGCCCATGCCTGGATAGTCGCCAATGGCCCGTGGCGCTGGCGACGCTGCGCCCGGATAGCGGGTGACGAGAACGAAGCTCCTGTGGCCGCTGTCGGTCACGCGGCAGCCGAATCCTTTGACCTTCGCGTCCGGCCGGATGTAGCGCTTTCCCTTCGGCGCTGGCTTCAGAGCCATCAGCGCCCGGTCGGTCAGTTCTCGCTTCAAGGTCGTCATCAAATGGCTCCCGCGATCTGTCGAATGCTCGCTCGGGACAACATGGGGACAACATTTTGTCCGCGCTAGGCATCTTGCATCACTGGATGTCATATGACGGCGAAATCTACGGAAAACAAGGCCCAGCTTCACGCTATAGCGTATCTGGCGCTATCGGGTGACCCTGCATGAACCCCTTCCGGCTTCGACTGTTAATCGAATGGTCGCAGGTTCGAGTCCTGCTCGGGGAGCCACT
>CAWANG010000031.1:0-116358 GCA_963783175.1 uncultured Alphaproteobacteria bacterium | reverse complement strand
GGATGACGCCGAGCGTCGCCTACGCAAATCTCGACTTCTAGCCGCATTGGGCCGAAGGCGCGCGCGCTCGAGTTCGACGCCTGCCGCGTCGCCCCTGCCGAGGCGCGAACTAAGCGGCGAGCGCCTCGCCGCCTGGCTCGCCGAAGGCGCGCACGGCGACATGACCTGGATGGCCGAGACCGTCGAGCGGCGGACTGATCCCCGGGGCTGATGGTCGAGCCAAAAGCGTCGTCATGCTCGGCCTCAACTACGGCCCGGACGGCGATCCGCTGGCGGGCTCAAGCTCCCCGGCGCGGTGCGATTCGGTCTACGCGCGCCATCGCGACTACCATGACGTTCTCAAGGGCAAGCTCAAGCAGCTCGCTGTGTTTCTGGTTGCGGCGGCGCGGCCGAACAGGCGGACGTCAAGGTGTTCGTTGATACCGCGCCGCTCATGGAAAGCCGTGGCCGCATCGCCGGCCTCGGTTGGCAGGGCAAGCACACCAATTTGGTGTCGCGCGAATTCGGCTCGTGGCTATTCCTGGGCGCGATCCTGACCGACCTCGACCTCCATGCCCGACGCGCCGGAAGCCGACCATTGCGGACAATGCCGCGCCTGCCTCGACGCATGTCCGACGAGGGCCTTCCCCGCGCCCTACCGGCTCGATGCGCGCCGCTGCATCTCCTATCTCACCATCGAGCACAAAGGTCCGATCCCGCATGAGCTTCGATCCGCGATCGGCAATCGCATCTACGGCTGCGATGACTGTCTCGCCGTCTGCCCCTGGAACAAATTCGCCAGCGTCGGGCGGGAAGCGAAACTCGCGGCGCGCGCCGATCTCGACGCGCCGCCGCTCGCCGAGCTCGCCCGCCTCGACGAGGCGTCGTTCCGGGCGCTGTTCGCCGGCAGCCCGATCAAGCGCGTCGGCAGGGAGCGCTTCGTGCGCAATGTCATGATCGCGATCGGAAACTCGAACGATCGCGCCCTCGCAGCCGCCGCGATCGACCGGCTCGACGATGAGGCTCCGCTCGTCCGCGGAGCGGCGATCTGGGCGCTGGCTCGGCTCGCCTCGCAGAAGCAACTCTCACCCTTCGCGGCGGCAGGCCTGCGAAAGGAGCGAGACACCGCGGTTATCGGGGAGTGGCGCCACGCTCTGGCCGCGCCGCCCGGACGGTAATCGTTGTTTCCGCCGCTTCAATGCGAAGGCGCGGTCTCGGCCTTCTTGAGCCTCTCGATCTCGTCCTTGAGTTGAAGTTTCTTGCGCTTGAGTTCGTGGACCTTGATGTCGTCTGACGCCGGATGATTGACTTCGGCGAGGATCGCTTCCTCAATGGCCTGGTGACGGCGCACCAGTTCGCTGAGATGCGAATCAATCGACATGGGACAACTCCCTTATGGTCTTGGGCGACGAAATTGTGACATAACTGGCGGACCGTGCAAGCGGCAAAATGCCGCCGCCGTGTTCAAATCCTTGCCCGCGCGTCCACATTTCGGGGGGAGTTTCGGGCCTTTCGGGCCATCCTAACCGAAGATCGCCGGGATTCCGCGAATGCTTGGGCGGGGCGTGAACGGCGGCGCCTGCGGCTAAGCGCCTTGCGCAGGGCAGTCGGCGCCGCCATAGTCTGAGGCGCCCCGGCGAGAGGCGCGGGGCGCCGGGGAACCCTGGCTCAAAGCGGCACAGCGATGGACGACGAGGGGCTCACGCCGGAGGAACGCGCCGCCCTGGTCGAGCAAATCGAGCGGCTGCGCGAGGAACATCGCGATCTCGACGCGGCGATCGAGGCGCTGCGCGACGCCGGGCAGGCGGATCAGTTGCAGGTGCAGCGGCTCAAGAAGCGCAAGCTCCTGTTGCGGGACAAGCTCGCCCGGCTCGAAGACCAGCTGACGCCGGACATCATTGCCTGACGGCCAGCTGATCAACGCTTTATTGAAGCTTGTTCCAGGGATAACGCCATGCCCTACGCGGTCAACGCCGACCTGCCGCCGTCCGTCCGCTCGCACCTGCCCGAGCACGCGCAGGACATCTTTCGCGAGGCGTTCAATCACGCCCACGCCGCCCATGCTCATGACCCTCGCCAGGAGGAAGCCGCCTTCCGCATCGCCTGGGCGGCGGTGAAGCGCGAATACGAGAAGATCGGCGATGAATGGGTGGAAGACGCTGAGCGGCGCGGCGGGCGCGGACAAAGGCGTCCCCTTACAAGGTCGGCGCAGGACTAGCGGTCGCAGTCGTCGCGCCGCAGCGCCCGAATTTCGGCCGGCGCCGTTTGACAATTCTTCTTATTGTATTACTAATAGGAAGTCCGTCGTGTCCGGGCGCAGCGGTTGGCCGCTCATATCCCGGTATCGAATCGGATAATTCGGGTTGAAACGCCAAAAGGGAGGAGTTCATGCACTTGATCAAGTGGCTGGGCGGCGCCGCCGTCGGCTTGGGCCTCATGGTCGCCGGATCGTCGGCCTTCGCGGTCACCATCGGCTTTTCGCAGGTCGGCGACGAGGGCGACTGGAGGCCGGCCTTTTCCAAGGACATGCAGGAAGAGGCGAAGAAGGAGGGAATCGACCTCAAATTCGCCGACGCCCAGGGCAAGGAAGAGGAGCAACTGAAGGCGGTCCGGTCGTTCATCGCCCAGAAGGTCGACGCCATCATCATCGCGCCGGTGGTCGTCACCGGCTGGGGACAGGTGCTCCAGGAGGCGAAGAGCGCAGGCATTCCGGTGTTCCTCGCCGATCGCGACGTCGACGTCGCCGACAAGTCGCTGTTCGTCACCCGCATTTCGGCCGACTTCAACCTCGAGGGCCGGCTCGCGGGCGCCTGGCTCGCTCAGGCGAGCAAGGGCAACTGCAACATTGTCGAGTTGCAGGGGACGGTCGGCGCGGCGCCCGCCATCGAACGCAAGAAGGGCTTCGAGGCGATCATCTCCAACTTCCCGAACATGAAGATCGTCAAGTCCCAGAGCGGCGACTTCACCACCGACGGCGGCAAGAAGGTGATGGAGGCGTTCATCAAGTCGACCGACAATCTCAAGGGCATCTGCGGCGTGTTCGCCCACAACGACAACATGCAACTCGGCGCCATCCAGGCGATGAAGGAAGCCGGCCTCAAGCCCGGCAAGGACTTCCTGATGGTCTCGGTCGATTACGTTCCAGCGATGAAGGAAGCGCTCGCCGCGGGCGACGCGAACGCCTCGGTCGAACTTCGCTCGGCGATCGGCAAGTACATCTATCCGGTTGTGCTCGACTACCTCAAGGACAAGAAAGAGTTGCCGAAGTGGGTGCTCATCCCGTCTGACCTGCACACGGCGGCGACGCCGGGCAGCTGAGGCCAAGGCGCTAAAACTCAACTTCAGGCCGGCGTCTCGCGTAACGGCGAGACGCCGCTTTGAATCGTCGAACGCCGGCCGCTTGTGCGAAAGCCGCGATCGAGCACTTTCCTGCATGATCCTCATACGGCGGCGCGGGTGGCGGACACATTGACGGCGCGGATTGAAATGCTGGGCGTTTCGAAAGCGTTTCCTGGCGTTCGGGCGCTCGATCATGTCGATTTCCGCGTCCAGGCCGGCGAAGTCCACGCGCTGATGGGCGAGAACGGGGCCGGCAAATCCACGCTCATCAAGATCATGACCGGCGCGGTCAGCCGCGACGAAGGCGAAATCCGCATCGACGGCCGTCCGGTCGAGATCGGTTCGCCAGGCGAAGCCCACGCGCTCGGAATCGGCACGGTCTATCAAGAGGTCAATCTGATCCCGACGATGTCGGTGACCAAGAATTTGACGCTCGGCCGCCAGCCGCGCCGGTTCGGGCTGATATCCTGGCGCACGGCGCGCAGCCTCGCCCGAGAGCGGCTCAAGCGGCTCAAGATCGACATCGACGTCGAGCGGCCGCTCGGCTCTTTTTCGTTGGCGATTCAGCAATTGGTGGCCATCGCGCGCGCGCTCGAGGACGATACGCGGGTCCTGGTGCTCGACGAGCCGACCGCCAGCCTCGACGCCGACGAGACCGAGCTTCTGTTCCAGATCCTGCGCGACCTGAAAAGCCGCGGCATCGCGATCGTCTTCATCACCCACTTCCTCGACCAAGTCTACCGGATCGCCGATCGCATCTCGGTGCTGCGCAATGGCCGCCTTGTCGGCGAAGGCGCGACCGCGGAGCTTCCGCGGCTGAAGCTGATTGCGCTGATGCTCGGTCGCGAGCTCGAGGAGACTGAGGAGCGCCTCGAAACCCGCCATCACGCCGCGAAGGGAGAGCCGATCCTCCTGGCCGAGGGACTTGGACGCCGCCGCGCCATGGCGCCGTTCGACCTTGCGCTCAGGCCGGGCGAGGTGGTGGGGCTCGCTGGACTCCTCGGATCCGGACGGACGGAAGTCGCCAAGCTCGTCTTCGGCGCATAAGGCCCGATTCCGGACGCGTTGAAGTCGGCGGCGCGCGGATCGCGTCGCACTCGCCCGGGCAGTCGCTGCGTCACGGGATGGCGTTTTGCCCGGAGGACCGCAAGGCCGAGGGCATATTTGGTGAGCTCACTGTGCGCGAGAACATTGTGCTTGGGCTGCAGACCAAGCGCGGTTGGCTGAACCGCCTCTCCTACAGCGAGCAGGAGCGGCTGGCGCAGGAGATGATCGAGGCTCTCGGCATCGCGACGCCTGACGCGGACAAACCGGTTGGCCAACTGTCGGGCGGCAATCAGCAGAAGGTCGTGCTGGCGCGGTCGCTCGTGTCCGGGCCGAGCATTCTCATCCTCGACGAGCCCACCCGCGGCATCGATGTCGGCGCTCACGCCGAAATCGTCGCGCTGATCCGCAAGCTATGCGCCGAGGGCCTGGCGTTGCTGGTCGCGTCGTCCGAATTGGACGAGCTCATTGCGGTCAGCGATCGGATCGCAGTCTTGCGCGACCGACGGATGATCGGCGAGATCGGCTCCGGCGACATCACCCGCGAGACCATCATCCGCACCATCGCGGGAGCGCGATCGTGACTCCGCGCTCGAATGTCGAAGCAGAAACCGCCGCGTTTCCCACGAGCGCGGAAGTCGAGGCGGAGACCGCCACGCTTCCGCCGCGCCTGCGTGGTCTGCGTGCGCTCGCCGGCCATCGTGCGATCTGGCCGCTCCTGGCGCTCGCGCTGATCCTTGCAGTCGACGGCGCCATTTCGCCCGGGTTCTTCACCATCCGCATCGTCGAAGGACGCCTGTTCGGCAATCTCATCGACATCCTGTACCGGGCCATGCCGACCGCGGTCGTGGCCCTGGGGATGGCGGTGGTGATCGGCACGAAGGGCATCGATCTCTCGGTCGGCTCGGTCATCGCCATTGTCGGCGCCGTCATCACCTGGCGGATTCACTCGGGCGATCCGCACTTCGTCGTTCTCCTGTTCGCCCTTGGGGTGGGCGTTCTGTGCGGGCTGTGGAACGGGTTCCTGGTCGCCGTTCTCGACATCCAGCCGATCATCGCCACTTTGATCCTGATGGTGTCTGGGCGCGGCATCGGCCTCATGATCAACCTGCTGTACGGCGGGACCAACCCGAGCTTCACCAGCTCCCTGCTGCAGGGCCTCAGCGTCGGTCACGTCGGACTTATCCCGACCCGGCTCATTCTGGGCGCTGCGATTTTCGGCGCGCTATGGCTCCTTATCCGCCGCACCGCGCTCGGATTGTTTCTGGAAGCGGTCGGCGGCAACTCGGCGGCGGCGGATCTGACCGGAATCAACGCACGCCTGATCAAGTACGCGGCCTATCTCATCTGCGGGTTGTGCGCGGCTTGGGCGGGCGTGGTGCTGGCCGCCGACACCCATACGTCTGATCCGGTCAGCATCGGCCTTTACATCGAGCTCGACGCCATCCTCGCCGTCGTCATCGGCGGCGGCTCGCTGTCCGGGGGGCGCATCTATCTCGGCATGACGGTCCTTGGCGCGCTGATCATTCAGGCGCTGACGACCTCCATTCTCACCAGCGGCCTGCCGCCGGAGTACAATCTGGTCGTCAAGGCGTTCGTCGTCATCGTCGTCCTCCTGTTGCAGTCAGGCAACCTTCGCGCGGCCTTGTCCAAGGGCTTCGGAGGGAGGAAGCGATGAACGAGAAGTACCTGCCGCTCATCGCTACGATCGCAGTGTTCTCGGCGCTGTTCATCACCGGGGGCCTTCTCTACAACAACTTCCTGTCGACGCTCGTACTCGGCGACATCTTGGCCGACAACGCCTTCATCATCATCGCCGCCATCGGCACCACCTTCGTCATTCTCAGCGGCGGCATCGACCTTTCGATCGGATCGATGATCGGCTTCGTCGGCGTCGTGATGGCCAATCTCGATCCCCTCGGCTGGCATCCGCTCGCCTCCGCCGCGCTGATGCTGGGTTTCGGCCTTGGCTTCGGCGCCCTCCAGGGCCTGATCATCGACTTTTGCGAGATTCAGCCGTTCATCGTCACCCTGGCGGGACTGTTCCTGTTGCGCGGCGGCTGTTTCATGATCAACCTGGATTCGGTGCCGATTCAGCATCCGTTCGTCGCCGCCTTCGCTGCGACCAGCATTCCGCTGCCCGGCGGCGGCTTCCTGGCCAGCTCGGCGATCGTCATGCTCATCTCGCTCGCGGTGGCGATCGTCATCGCTCACTTCACCCGCTTCGGCGCCAACATCTACGCGATCGGCGGCGATCGGGTCTCGGCGGCGCTGATGGGCGTGCCGATGCGGCGCACGACGGTCGCCATCTATGCGCTCGGCGGCTTTTACAGCGCGCTCGGCGGCGTGATCTACGCCCTTTACACGTCTTCTGGCTATCCGCTGGCCGGCACCGGCAACGAACTCACCGCCATCGCCTCGGTCGTGCTTGGCGGCACGGTGCTGACAGGGGGCGTCGGCATGGTTGCGGGGACGCTGTTCGGCGGGATGATCCTTGGCTTGATTGCCACGCTGATCAATTTCAACGGTTCGCTGAACGGAGCCTGGATCATGATCAGCGGCGGCGTTCTCCTGTTCCTGTTCATCGTGATGCAGCGATCCCTGCTCTCATCGTTCAGGCTGAGAGGCGTCGCTTGAGATTTGCTCGGGGACCATGGCGCGGGTTTTGAAACATTTGAGCGCCACGGCTCAGCGCGCGCGCGCCGGCTCGGTTCGTTCGTCGGCCGAGCGCGCCGAGCGGCGCGACCGCGCCGCCCAGCGATACGAGCGCAATATCCATACTTCCCTTGCGGGGCGGCTCGGGCGCGAGATTGTCGGCGGAGTTTATCCAGCCGGTTCGCTCCTGCCCAATGCGGCTGATATGTGCGCGCGCTTTTCGGTCAGCCGGACCGTGCTGAGGGAAGCTTATAGCGTGCTCACCGCCAAGGCGATGATCGTGGCGCGGCCGAAGATCGGCACTCGGGTGCGACCCAAGGCCGACTGGAACATGCTCGATCCGGAGGTGCTGTCCTGGCACTTGCAGACGACCCCGACCGAGAACTTCGTCGCCGAACTGTTCGTGTTGCGCCAGATGGTGGAGCCCGAAGCGGCGGCGCTCGCGGCCAGGGTGCATTCGTCCGCCACGATCGACCGGATCGCCGACGCCTACCGGCGCATGGACCAGTTCAAGGACGGCGCCGGCGATCTCATTGGCGCCGATCTCGACTTCCACATGGGGATCCTCGAGGCGACCGGAAACCATTTTCTCACCGCGCTCGGCGGCCTCATCCGCACCTCGCTCGAATGCACGTTCGAACTGAGCTGGGAAGGCGCGTCGCGGATCCAGGACGACCGCCTGCATCAGCACCGCGGGATCTTCGAGGCCATCCGCGACGGCTCGCCGGAACTTGCCGAGAGCCGCATGACCGAGCTTCTCAGCGACTCGATGAACGACGTGCGGCAATATCTCAAGCAGCGTGACGCCCGCGCCGAGCCGACCGGAGCGCGATGAAAGGGTCGGCCGTACGTTGTAGACACGATCGCCGATCGGTTCAGCCGCGCTCAGCGAGCGCGGCTATAGGCGTTCAGGCGCCGCTTGGCTCGCGCGCCCGCAGGCGCTCCGCCACTTGTTCGTCGGTCAGCCTCGCCTCGTAGATCGAGCGCCGCTCGATCAGGCGCGAGGTCGCGGTGGCGACGATGATCGCGGTCAGCATCGGCAGGGCGAAGGCGCGCGCCTGGCCGGTCAGCTCCATCATCAGCACCAGCGACGAAATCGGCCCCTGCGTCGTCGCAGCGAGCATTGCGCCGGCGCCGAGCAGCGCAAAGAGACCGATTTCGCCGCCCGGATAAACCGTGAGCCAGAGACTGCCGAGCGCCGAGCCCATCAGCGCGCCGGCGGCGAGCGAGGGCGTGAACAGGCCCCCAGGCGCGCCGCTGGCGGCGGAAGCGACGGTCGCTAGCGGCCGGATCAGAACGAGGGCGGCGAGAGCCAAGGGCGCGAGCGGATGCAGGAACAGGAGCTGTGCGACATCCTGGCCGTTGCCGAGCAGCTCGGGAAAGACGATCGACAGAAGTCCGACAACAACGAAGACGGCAGGCGGCGCGACCAGGCGCCGCCAGCCGGCTGGGCGGACCCGATCGGCCCATGCGATCGCCCGGACAAATGCAACCGACCACAAGCCTATGAACGGTGAAAAGATGACCGCCCAGAGGTAGACATCCCATGAAATGGCGTACGCCGGGACTGTGTAGAGGGGCGAATCGGGAATGACGAAGCTCGCCGCCTTGACCGCGACGAGGGAGGCGGCGAGCGCTGGCATGACCAGCCTGAGAGCCAGCGCCCCGCGCAAAACTTCCAGCGCAAAGAGGGCGCCCCCGAGCGGCACGCTGTAGACGGCCGCCATCCCGGCCCCGGCGCCGATCGCGACCATCAGGCGGCGCTGTTCGTCCGAAAGCTTCTGCAGGTCGGAGGCCAGATTACCGAAGACGGCGCCGAACTGCTTGGGCGCGCCTTCGCGGCCGAGCGGGGCGCCCATGCCGACGATGACGATCGACAGCACCGCGCTGCCGGGCGTTCTGAGCGCCGGCAGGCGGCCTGCTTGGAACCAGATCGCCGCGGTGATCTCGATGCCGTTGCCGCTGGTCAGCCGCGTCAGCAGCCATTGGCCCAAGCCGGTGAGAAGCCCGGCGGCGAGCAGCAGGGCGACATGACGCAAGGGACTTGCGTGTCTCGCCGCTTCGAGCAGCTGCGCAGGCCCAGCCGCGCCCCAGGCGAGCTCCTGCGCCGCCTCGAACAACAGCGTCAGCACAGCCGCGCCTAGTCCGGCGCAAAGGCCCGTCAGCACAACCGCGAGCCAGAAGCTGAGCGCGCCGGGATCGCGAAGCGTCGCTGGGACTCTCCCCCTGGCCGCAGTCGGCGCGGCGGCGTCTGGGGCGGGGGGCTTCGACCCGAACTCCAATTCCGGCCTCCGGATGAGGGCAAGGGCTTCGCGGGTTCGCCCAAGAAAGGCCTACCGCGCCGAGCGGCGGCGCGCAAAGTCCGCCAGCCCGCTCGCTTGCGCGCCCCGCGGCCTTCCTTTAAGCGCAAACTCCATGAATCGCGTCGATTCGGGCCCCGGCGGGCGCCTGTGAGCGGGGCGCCGAAGCCCGTCGCCATCATCATGGGCAGCCAGTCCGACTGGCCGGTCATGCGCCGCGCGGCCGAGACCCTCGAAGCGCTCGGCGTCGGCTATGAGGCGCGGATCGTCTCCGCCCATCGAACGCCCGACCGGATGACCGCCTTCGCCAAGGAGGCGAAAGCCGCGGGCTTCAAGGTCATCATCGCCGGTGCGGGCGGCGCGGCGCATCTGCCGGGCATGACCTCGGCCTTCACCACGCTGCCGGTGTTCGGCGTGCCAATCCCCACGAAAGCGCTCTTGGGCCAGGACAGCCTCCTCTCGATCGTCCAGATGCCGGCCGGCGTTCCGGTCGGCACGCTCGCGATCGGCGAAGCGGGCGCGGTCAACGCCGCGCTCATCTCCGCAGCCGTGCTGGCGCTCGCCGACGACGCGCTGGCGGCGAGACTCGAGGCCTGGCGGGCGGCGCGCACCGCCGAGGTCGCCGAGCGCCCTGCCGACGAGGCCTCGGAGCGATGATCCTAAGCCCCGGCGCGACCATCGGCATTCTCGGCGCCGGCCAGCTCGGGCGCATGCTCGCGATCGCCGCGCTGAAACTCGGCCTGCGCACCCATATCTTCGCCCCCGAAGCGGCGGCGCCCGCTTACGACTCGGCGGCGGCGCGCACTGTCGCCGCCTTTGACGACGAGGCGGCGCTCGCCCGCTTCGCCGAGGCCGTCGACGTCGCGACCTTCGAGTTCGAGAACGTGCCGACGGCCACGGTCGAATTTCTCGCCGGGCGCGTGATCGTCCGGCCGGGCGTCCGAGCGCTGGCGCTGACCCAGGATCGGCTAACGGAAAAGACGTTCCTGCGCGATCTCGGCCTCAAAACGGCCCCCTTCGTCAAGGTCGAGGATGCGGGCGCGCTGGTGCGCGCGGTCGCCGAGCTTGGCCGCCCGGCCATCCTCAAGACCAGGCGGTTCGGCTATGACGGCAAGGGCCAGTCGCTGATCCGCGAGGGCTCGAACGTCGCCGCGGTCCATCGCACGCTTGGCCCGGCACCGACGATCCTCGAGGGGTTCGTCGCCTTCGAGCGAGAGGTCTCGGTCGTCGCCGCGCGCAGTCTCGAAGGCGAGATCCTCGCCTATGACCTCTGCGAGAACGAGCACGAGCGCCATATCCTCGCCCGCACCCGCGCGCCGGCGCGGGTCGATCAGGAGACGGCGGCTGAGGCCAAGCGCATCGCCGGCCAAGTGCTCGAAGCGCTCGATTACGTCGGCGTGCTCGCGGTCGAGATGTTCGTCATCCGCGACCGGCACGGTCATGAGGGGCTCGTCGTCAACGAGATCGCGCCCAGGGTCCACAATTCCGGCCACTGGACCATCGAGGGGGCGCAGACCTCGCAGTTCGAGCAGCATATCCGCGCCATCGCCGGCTGGCCGCTCGGCGCCCCGACCCGGCGCGGCCGGGCCGAGATGCACAATCTGATCGGCGAGGACGCCGAAGAATGGCGCGACATCCTCGCCCAGCCGGACCTTTCCCTCCATCTTTACGGCAAGCTCGAAATCCGCCCCGACCGCAAAATGGGCCATATCACCCGCGTTTTCCCCGAGCCGCCGACGCTATAGACGCGCTTGATGGCCCGTCGAGAGACGGGCGTCCTCCCGGATGCCGCTATGAAGCGCCGCCGGATGCGGTCAACGACCGCGTCTACAGAAGCGCGCGCGCCTTGACAGCGTGACAGCCCCTTCACTATATCGCCGCCTCGCCTCGATGAGGCTGCGGCTCTCGAGCGCGCGTGGCGGGATAGCTCAGCTGGTTAGAGCGGCGGAATCATAATCCGTAGGTCCCCAGTTCAAGTCTGGGTCCCGCTACCAAATAATATCAATGGTTTAGACCACAAAATGCTCCTCGCTTAGGCCTTTTTCATGTCGCGGATGTTGCGAAACCGTCCCTAGCAATTTCAGGGGTTTCCATTGACTGACGGCGGCTCCATGCGACATGATATGCAACATGAAAGTGATTCTATGGGCCCAATGGTCGCCTAGTACGCTGCCGCCGAAATGAAGGACAGCCCGAGGAAGCGCGGACGGCCGCGAAAGCATCCAGAGCGAATCAAGCGGCCAAAGGGTCGCCCGAAGATGCCGTTGCGCGCGGACCCTGATCGATACGCGATCTCCTACTTGGTCGCGCGGTCGATTCTTACTCCGACAACCCCACCGATGGAGCTTGCGCGGGACATCGCCCAGATGAACGCGTGCTCGATCACCTCGCCCGAGGAGGCCGTCGAGTTCACCGCCGCAGTGGCGATGGGGCGCAAGGTTCGCGTCCGACAAGGTCGCGGGGCCGCAACCGTCGACGATCCAACCGATCCGAAATGGCGGAACAAGGACTGGGCCAACGCGCAGGGCGAGAAGCTCGGGCGCAAGGCAGATCGATTCTTGCGCAACCTGCCGGACCCGAGCGACGCCGACGACGCCAGCAGCGACCAGAGGGACGCACATTGGCTGCGCCTGATGGGGGACACATGGCTAATGGTGTTCGACGTATGTCAGGGAACGCTGGCGGCTCTTAGTCTCGACGACGCCCGGACGCTGGCGGCTGAGGCGGGAGAGGCCGACTATTTCGACGCGGTCATGATGCAATACGTGCGGACGGCCTTCCGCGTCGCGCCCCGAGTTTTCGCCATTTAATGTGGAACGACAGCGCGTAGCAACTCGCAGACGCTCGCACCGCTCGAAACCGAGAGGTGCGAAAATGAACAGCAACGACACTAGGCTCCGGGCGGTCTGGGGAGCCGAAGCCATCGCCGAAGTCCTCAACCTTCCCCTACGAAAAACCTACTATCTTTTGGAAAAAGAGCTTGTCCCGGCTCGCAAAGTCGGAAGCTCGTGGCAGACGAACTCAAGGCGAGTTGGAGGACTTCCTGCTCGGCCGCCAGCCCGTCTCTCAGCGCGAGGTCGCATGAACCCATGCGCCGCTCAAAGAGAAACACGACCAGCGGGCAGGCTGGTCGGGCTTCCGATACACTCTGCTTGGCGGCAGACTCGGAAGATACTCTCAATTCTCAAGCTGATCTAGAGCGCACGAGCGCGAAGCCGAACGCCAGCGGCGAGACATTGCCAAACCGCCCGACAATACGAGTTGTCCGGGGCGGACTGGGCCGGATCGTCGACGAGATCGAAGTCGCCCTGATCAAGGCAGACTTTGGCCTCTACCAGCGTGACAACAAGATCGTCTCCGTTGCCCACACCCCGGCGAAAACGTCGTCGGGCGAAGACACCACGATCATCCAAATTGTTGAGCGCCAAGAGCACGCGCTCCTTGTCGACGCCGCGAACGCCGCGACCTTCGAGCGATTCGACACGAGAAAGAACAAGTACGTCGCCGACGACCCGCCGAGCATCGCCATCAAGGCGTTACGCGAGGGCGGAAGGCTGCGTCTCCCAATTCTGCATGGCGTGGTCACCGCGCCCACCATGCGCGCCGACGGCTCGATCCTCAGCAAGCCGGGTTATGACAGTGCGACCGGCCTGCTCCTCTACCTGGGCCACGCCGTCTTCCAGTTGCGGGCGAGCGTGTTGGCTCGGATGCGTTCGAGCGCCGGGACCGGATAGGAGGCTGGCCACAATGCCTGTCCAGGCAAGCGGCCGAGCGGATCAAGCTCGGGGTGTAGTTCGCTCGGCTCCTCGGCGATGGCGGGCAGGCGGATGACAGTCCAGATGTCGGCCCCCGCCTTCATGCGCTCGATCAGACGACCAGCGAGATCGTCCTCGTGCATCCGGTGGGCGATGAGGATGATAGCGCCGCCGGGCTGGAGGCGGTTGTAATCTCGAGCCTGCCGCTCACCTGCCGATAAGCGTCCTCCGAAAGACAAATTGCGCCAGGCTTCGCAATGCCCTCAAGCCGCGCGGCGATATTGACGCCGTCGCCCATCAGGTCGCCGTCGCTCTCCTCGACGACGTCGCCGACGTGAATCCCAACGCGGAACTCGATCCGCCGGTCCTCCGGCACGCCGGCGTTGCGCTCTATCATCGCGTTCTGTAGCTCGATCGCGCATCGGACCGCATCGACGACGCTGCGGAATTCAATGATGCTCCCGTCACCGGTGCGCTTGACGATGCGGCCGTGATGGACGGCGATCGTGGGGTCGATCAGATCGCTGCGGAGGGTTCGGAGCCGCGCAAGGATGCGGTCCTCATCGGCGCCGGCAAGCCGGCTGTACCCGACGACGTCGGACACCAAGATCGCGGCCAGTTTGCGGGTCTCGCTCATCGCGCCCCTCTTGGGGCAGCCACATTAGCCCAAACGCCAGCCCCAGTCTGCCTGTTTTAGGCGCGAAGGACCGCTTATGTGCGCATTTGAGACGTTTGAGGCGACGTCCCCGAATCGAGGTGAAGCGGTCACGCAAACCAAAAAGGGGGCGCAATGGAATCGAGGGCATGTGGCTGGTCCGCCCCTGAAAGCAGATCTGCCGAGGCCGGCTGAGCTTCCCACAATCACGAAATAACGGGGCGAGGCGCCAGCGCTTCGATAGGCCCTGCGCGAGATCATTGTCGCTCGATGGGCAAAATCTTTCCGCGCTGCATCCCAGGAGGGAGATACGGATCGGCCAACGATGGTGTGAACCGTTCTCCCACAAAGATAATTGGAATATCGTTTCTTACGCTTGGGCTGAGTAGCATGTGCGACGTTACGGAAAGTTCCAAATTCGCTTTTGTCAACGCGACGACTAGGGGATGTGTTTGTATGTTGCTACCAGCTGGAAGCCAGACTGAAATTCCGGCTGATGAGAAGTCAAATTCACGAGAACCATATATCTGGACGTCGGCTGTTATTAGGGCGGTCTCGATATACAAAGCTAATGAACGGCATTCGGTACAGCCGCTTCGCCATAGAATCCCGGCGTCTTTTACGACGCCTTTAACATCCTGGATCGCATCAAACTGTTCCTGTGTCCAGGGGCGAGCTGATGTTTTGCTCCGCTCCCTTTCCAAGTCTAATCTTAGCTGTTCCGCCGTTTGGTTTAATTCAGCAGCGCGCTTATTTGCTTCTGCAGCCGCCTGATTTGCTGCGGCCCCTTCCAGATGTCCGGCGTATCAGCCAAGAAGCCGCAACATAGCGACAGAGCTCCGAAGACGGCCGAAGCGGCTATCAAGGGTATAATGAATGCTGAAGGCCATGACATTGCGCCAACGTAATTGACCTGACCGGCGAAGCATAGAGCGGCGACGCCCTTAAATCGCAAGCCTCAAGCGCGGCCGTGACAACGACGCCTCCGGCGATCAACGGCTCGATGGTCGGCAGACCCATGGCTTCCCCGCTTCGGTTTTGGGCGGCGCACACGCCGTCGCCTGCGCGTCCTAAATCCCCGCGTCGATAAGGCGTAGTGATGGGCCGAGCAATTGATTTACCCGGAGGGCACAGCTGTTGACGATCACCGGAGCCATTGTGGAGCATCGCGCTTATCAAGCAGACAGCGCAAAAGTTGATGCTATTGTTGCGGTCGTTGAAAGCAGCCCGTTCTTACGGGAATGCATTCGCCGCAGCATGCAATCGACGTTGTCGGCCACGGTCGCCACATATTCGACATTGTCGGAACTGGGAGTACAACTCAACGGCGGGTCGGCCGATCTTGTCATCCTTTCCTTGCTGGAAGCAAGCAGCGAGGCGCGCGCGAACACGCTGAAGGACCTATCGGAATTTGCTTCAGACCGTCCGATCATCGCCCTTGTCTCCACAAATGACGTGGGCTTGGCTCGCGCCGCCATCGGTTATGGCGCGAAGGGATTCATTCCGGTGACGATGGGGTTTGAAATTGCCATTGAGGTGATGCGTTTCGTCCTGGCCGGCGGAACCTATGTCCCGCCCGACCATCTGCTCGCGCCAGACCGGGTTAGCCTGCAAGCGCCGACGACTCTCTCACAACCCACTGTCCTCACCAGCCGGGAACTCGCAGCCGTGCGAGCGATTCAGGAAGGAAAATCGAACAAGGTCATCGGGCCTACAGATGTCGCCTCCGGGAAGGACCGGGAGGTCCGCGCCATAGCCGCCATTCCATTGCGAGCGCGAAATAGGCTTCACCGCCCGAAGCGGAAGACCCTGCCGCGCATCGAGGCCGCCTTCGCCCAAATCGCGACCGCTCACTCGTCCGGCATCCCCGCTTTGCGCAGGCCGTCATACGACCGTTCGCTCATCTCGACGAAGCGCGGATCGGCGCCCTGTTTCGCAGCCAGGGACATCAGGTGCGCCTTCCATGCCGCGATCGTCTTGAATGACGCGGTGGAGGGCGCGAGGTAACGCTGCAACGCCTCACGCGCTTCCGCATCATGGTCGGTCAAGGCGAGCGCCGCCACAAGGACCACATTCGAATACGGGTTGTAAGGATTGATCGCGATCGCCCGGCGAGCCGCTTCAATCGCCGGGTCATAATTCTTCAGCCCGAAATTGGGCCACGCCTTGTTCCCGTAATAATAGGTGAGCGACGGATCGTACGGGCTCGCCCAGAATCGCCTTGTCGAGAACTTCAAGGCTTTGGTCGAATCGCCCGAGCGCTAAGTAGTCGACGCCCAGGCCGCCGTAGGCGTCCGAGAAGGACGGGTCCAGGGCGAGCGCGCGCTCGAATTCGGGGACGGCTTCCTCGGTGCGTCCTTGGTTCTGAAGGATCCAGCCCTTCGTGTTGTGAGCCCAAGCGAAATCCGAATCGAGAGCGAGCGCCTTGGACGCCAGTTCGTCGGCCCGCTCGAGGTCGCCTTTAGGGTCGCCGGAAAGGCCAAACGCCGCCGTTATCCAGAACTTGGTCGCCAACCCCAGCAGGGCGCGGACATTGTTGGGATCGATGGCGAGCGCCTGTTCGCAGAGTGCCAAGGCCGCATCCGCCTCCTTGCCGATAGATCCGGCCTTCCATACGCCCGCGCTGCATTGGAGAGCCAAGTCCTCGGCGTCGCGATTGGCTGCGGGGGTCCGTTTGAGACGGGCGGCCTCGGCCTGCTCGAGCTGAAAGTCGAGTGCGCGCGCCAGATGCGCGACGATCGCGTCCTGCGTCTGCAACAGATCGGCGTGGGGCGTGTCGAATTGTTCGGCCCAGAGATGAGCGCCGCTGTTGGCGTCGATGAGCTGGGCGTTGACCCTCATCCGATCGCCGCTCGGCTGCACCGAGCCTTCGAGAACATAGCGCACGCCCAAATCCTTGCCGATCGCCTTGGCGTCAACCGGCTTCCCCTTGAAGGTCATGGCCGTATTGCGCGCGATCACGAAAGTGTCGCGGTGGCGCGCGAGACTGGTTATCAGTTCGTCGGTCAGGGCGTCGACGAGGTAGTCCTGCCCCGGATCGCCCGACAGATTGGCGAAGGGCAGCACGACGATCGAAAGACGCGCGGCCTCGGCGGGCGCCTTCGCAGCGACGCTTGCAGGCCGGTTCGCATTGAGCCACCACCACGCGCCGCCCGCGATCACAACCAGCAGCGCTGCAAGCGCGGCGGCGAGCGGCGCAAGCCCGAAACGCCTCTTCTGCGGCATGAGCGCCGCAGGCGTCACGGGTTCCGCCGCTTTCGCCGGCTTCGGCTTTGCAGGGACGCCCACCTGCAGCGAATAAGCGCGAATCTGCCTGTCGATGTTCTTGAGTTGGGTCGGACCGAGATCGGTGACCTCCATCTCGAGCCTGCCGCTCACCTGCCGATAGGCGTCCTCCGAAAGACAAATTGCGCCGGGCTTCGCAATGCCCTCAAGCCGCGCGGCGATATTGACGCCATCGCCCATCAGGTCGCCGTCGCTCTCCTCGACGACGTCGCCGACGTGAATCCCGACGCGGAATTCGATGCGTCGGTCCTCCGGCACGCCGGCGTTGCGCTCGATAAGGCCGTTTTGAACCTCGATCGCGCAGCGGACCGCGTCGACGACGCTGCGGAACTCGATGATCGAGCCATCGCCAGTGCGCTTGACGGTCCGACCGTGATGCGCAGCGATGGCGGGATCGATCAGATCGCTGCGGAGACCGCGAAGGCGCGCGAGGGTTCTGTCCTCGTCGGCGCCGGCAAGCCGGCTGTACCCGACGACGTCGGACACCAAGATCGCGGCTAGTTTGCGGGTCTCGCTCATCGCGCCCCTCTTGGGGCAGCCACACTAGCCGAAATGCCAGCCCCAGTCTGCCTGTTTTAGGCGGGAAAAACCGCTCATGCGGGCATTCCTTCCGTACCGGTCGGCCAAGCGGGAGGGGAGCAACGGGTCGATTTGACCCGTTCGCCAAGCGGTCGGCGAGTGACCGCTCCTTGCGCATTTGAGACGTTTGAGGCGACGTCCCCGAATCGAGGTGAAGCGGTCACGCAAACCAAAAAGGGGGCGCAATGGAATCGAGGGCATGTGGCTGGTCCGCCCCTGAAAGCAGGTCTGCCGAGGCCGGCTGAGCTTCCCACGATCACGAAATCTCGGGGTGAGGCGCCATCGCTTCGATAGCGGCGAGCCGCTCCACCATGGCGTCGAGGAAGACGCGCACCCGGAGCGGTAGTCGCGGGTTTGACGGAGGAGGGCGCAGACAGGTGTGGGCTCGCTGCGCCACCCCGGCAGGACTCGGACGAGGCGGCCCGCCTGAACATCGTCCGCAACGTCCACCCACGACTTCATAATGAGGCCAGAGCCGGCAAGCGCCCAATCATGCGCCACCTCGCCGTTGTTGCAGCGCAGGCGGGACGCGACCTTCAGCTCGACTGCTTTTCCGACTGGACCCACGAGTTTCCAGTGACGTTCGCCGCTGCGGTAGAGCAAGCATTCATGACTCAACAGATCCTGGGGAACAGAAGGCGTGCCACGGCTTTCGAGATATTCGGGCGCAGCGACAATAACGCGACAGTTGTCGGCCAGCTTGCGCATGACGAGGTCGGAGTCCCTCAGAACGCCGATCCGAACAACAACGTCCATCCGCTCGTCGATCAGCTCCACGAAACGATCGGTGAGAACGAGCTCGGCCGAGATCTTGGGATAGGCCCGTACGAGGTCGCGGCAGACCGGACTGACATGGGCACGGCCCAACGCATGCGGGGCGCTCACCCGCAGCAGGCCTTCCGGTTCGGCGCGGCCACGCCTCAACGCCGCTTCAGCCTCATCAACTTCAGCCAGGATGCGCTGGGCTCGTTCGAACAGGCGCTGCCCCTCTTCGGTTAGGGCCAGGCTCCGAGTGCTGCGGGCGATGAGGCGCACTTCGGCCCGACGCTCCAGCGACGCCAGCCGCTTGCTGACGACGCTGAGCGCAAGGCCCATCTCCCGACTGGCGGCGGACAGGCTGCCCGCTGCCGCGATCCGAACGAAGGTGCGTAGCTCGGTGATGTCGTCCAGCATGCCGCTGTCATACTTTCCAATCGGTGGAGAGTGACTCCATTCCAGGCGGGATAATAGTCGAAATGCACAAGACCTAAATTCGCGGGGTCGCCCCCTTTTGTTGGCGGCTGACTTTCGAGACGCCTCGGGGCGTCAGAAATGGAGTTGAGATGATCACCCTCAAAATGATCTCGGAGAAGTTCAACGCTTGGCGCCGTTATCGAGACGCGGTGCGCGAATTGTCTCAGTTCTCTGATCATGAGCTGTGCGATATCGGCATCCGCCGCTGCGACATCGAAGATATCGTGCGCCGCACGGGTCCGCGCAGAGTCGACGCGTAAAGTGACGGCTTTCTTAGTGCGCCAAGGACACTCCACGCCGCTTCCGCAGCCAACAGGCGTAGAGTTCCGGTGGAAGGTCGGCTTCGAAGATCGGTTCCAGCACCAGCGTCGCTGCTGTCATGCAGACCCGATCCCCCAAGGTTGAGATACTCATCCGCCATCTTACTGGCCGAACCGCAACCCGCTACCGTTCCCGCGAAAAGCCCTCCAGCCTTTTCGTCACTTTCGTGACTGCTCCGGTTGCTTCCGGCTGGAGCGTTTGTCGGGTGGGGCTCGCACCACTGGAAAGCGCCGCCTTCTCACGGCGCACACGTGAAGCGGACATTGCTGATGCCGGTCTGGAACGTCGCAGTTGGGCGGAAAGTAGGCCCCCAATGGTCAACTCGAGAAGGACCGGAGTGCGTGCGAAAGCCGCCGTTCTATAACCGTTCTTCCGGAGAGGGCGACGAGAAGACGCCCGTCTCCCGACAGGCCAGGCGGTTTAGCGCCCTACCCCCGTCAACCTCGAGCACGCCCGCTTCCGACGGACCTTGCCATTCCCCGCGACGCCGGAAGGCAGGTATCGGAATCCAGACCTGCCGTCCGCGTGGCTCACGCAGGTCGTTGCGGCAAAAAGCCTCTGATAGTGTGGTCTACGACAAATGCAACATCAGTGTCGTGATCCCTTTGAATTCCTGATCCTCGTCGCCATCCACGATCGCACGACAGCAGAAGCCTGGTCGTGCGCCGTCGAGCCACCCCGCGGATAGGTGACGCCGCTATCGGACGTTCCCACGGACCTCGACCAGCCGGTTCGGCTTTTGAAGCAGATCTTGAACGGCGCGGCCGCTCGCCTCGATCGCCCTGGCCACCGCCGCCAAGGCCGGCTCTTGACGTCGCGAATGTTAGTGATCAGCTCGCGCGGAACTGCGGGGGGCGAGGCGTTCCCCATCGGCTCAACCCTACTGGCCTCGCTGCTCCTCGCGATCTAGCCGCCCTCGAAGCATCGCTAGTCCCTAAAGACCGGCCGTAGCGCAGAGTTGTCATGGCGAACTCGGCTTCGGCAACTGCCTTGGGCAGAGCTTCAGGCGGGAGCTTGTCACACGGAGGTCGATAGCCGTTTGCTCTGTACTGCGCCGGGGAAATCGGAACCTTGCGCTTGCCGTACTCAACAAGCACTTGGCCGTCGCGCATTAGATACAAACCCTTCGCCACGCTATTCCTCCCCGCATGGTCGCCCTCAACGGCGCTTCTCGGTTCAAGCCAGTCCCTGGCTTTTGCAACACGGACGCTACCGCCGATGGACAGCGCAAACTCAAACCCTTCCACGCCCGACAGCGAGGACAGGCCCGTCTGGACCGGGGAGAGCGGTGCTGTGAGCGCCCTCGACGCGATCCAAATGGCCCGTGCCGCCGGCGCCAAGCTCGCAAATACCGGGATCAAATAGCAAACTCACCGCTGACCTTCTCGTCGTCGAGCACATGCGACTTCTCGGCCGTCTCGCACATCTGCTCGACGGTGATCGAATCGAGATTGGCGAGGAAGGTTTCGCCCGCCTTGCGCACGGCCGGATCGATCACGCGCTCGAGCAGGATCGAGTTGGCGCCGAGATCTTCCGGATCGGCGGTGCTTAGCGACATCGCGGTGCGAACGATCTCGCTGACCGTGATCCGCCGGCGCTCGCGCGCCAGCTCGTAGCCGCCCCGCGGCCCGCGCACGCCCTTGATGATCTTGGCGTGGACCAGCCCCTGGAGCAATGTCTCCAGGTGGCGGGGGGGCAGTTTATGACGCGCAGCCAAAGCTTTGGCGGCAACCGGCGCCGAGCGCGAGTGCAACGCGACATCGACGACAGCGGCAATGGCGAGAACGCTGCGTCGCGATAATAAATAGATGTCATACACATAGTTAACGCCGCCTGCGGCTGTCGGCAGCTGCGCTCGATCAGGTGTGGATCTCCGCTATTGTCATCTTACTCGGTGGCGAACTCAACGCGGAGATCGAACATCAGACCGCGCGCGATTCCACTGTCGGGCTCGACAAGCCGTTAGGACGCCGGGGCGCAATCATGGCGGACACGGTAGGCGCAGCGCTAAACTAGCCTTGCGAAGTCACATCCGCGCCGCACCCGGCTCAGAGGTCAAGTAAGCACGAAAAGCACAGGAGGTCAGATGTCCTTCAGCATTGTAATGACATCTCGAAAGGATACGAATGGGGCAATCGTTCATGCGGTTCTTGTGACCATCGACGGTCACGAGACCGTCTTGACTTTTCGTTCGAAAGATGACGCCGAGAGCTTCGCGCAGGCCGAGCAAACCAGGCTCACGGAGAACGAAAAGAACGCCTCGCAGCGAGTTCGTGAAATCGCTTATCGTCTTTGGCAGGAGGAAGGTTGTCCCCAGGGCGAAGCCCTGCGTCATTGGTTTAGTGCTAGGGCCCTTTTCGAGGCGGAGCAGGCCGAGCACAAATGAGGCGCGCCGCGCTGGGTAGTGTGATTGTCCCAATGTACACCATCGGGCCGTGGGCTCATTTGAGTGTAAGTAATCCGGTCCATCGCGAGAACAATCTTTCGCATTGCAAGGCCAACCGGGAGAGGGTCGAGCGCGCTTGTCGCCGCGCCTTCTTGCGAAGACTGGCAAATCGCGTATCTCTAGAGGCGATCGACTTCGCCTAAGCGGAGGCGCAGCGATTGGCGCCCTCTCGATCGTATGCGCGCCACCCTCGCCCACGGCGTCGAGGATAGGCCATGCAATACCGAATTCAATTTCTCGATGGGGGAGGCGTCCGTCATTAGGGAACTCTCAGCCGACGCCCGAAGCGCTATTAACGCCCTCTTGCTTGTCGGCAATCTAGACTGGCCGCCTCGCGCCGTCACCATGCGCGTGCTCGATGCAGAGGGGCGCGAGGTTTACTCAGAAGTCCAGGGCGATCGCTTCAGGGGCAACGGGGCCTATGCCCTAAAATGGCCGCGCCGTTCGTGTCGAATATCTGGTGCGCTTGATTCTTGCCCCCCAGCCCGAGCGCGCGAACCTCGCCCCGCGCCGATCGCCTTGGCGCGGGGCTTTTTATCACCCTGGTCGCAAAAAAGGGCGGCCAACTCGGCCGCCCTTAACCCTAGTAGATGATGCCGCTTGGGCTCACATTTCGGCTGACAGATACGCCGTCACTTCCATGCCAGCACAGACTTCCGTTACGACGGGTGCAGTCCAGTTCATTGAGATCTCCTCACGCTCGATTCCTAGCGGACCTGATTTTGGCGCCGCCGACCAGTCCCAACTAAGATGATACGCGGCAGGTCGTATTTCAAGCTGGCGACCAAGCAGGCGCTTGGGCCAACCGGAAAGACCGGCGGGCAAAGGCCCACAAACGCAAGGCCAAGTTTGTTCGCGCGCCGCCCGGGAAGTACGACGTCGTCATCGTCGATCCGCCCTTGGCCGATCGAAAAGGTTGATCGCGACGTCCGGCCAAACCGCGCTCCGACTCGCTCATCTCCGTCTCGATCGCATCGACAACCTCGGCGAACCTTTCGACAATCTCGACCGGAAAAACCTGCGTCAGCCGGTCCTCGATCCAAGCAAGCGCCCGCTCGCCGAGATCGGCGCACAGCGCCCTGACATCGCGGCCATCGCCTCAACGTCATGCACGCCGATCAGCCGTCCAAAAAGGCGGGCACTTTCGCCGGGAGGTGCGGGCGGCCATGGCCCGGTCCCACCTGCACCGGTGCCTTGGCGGCCGGGACGCGCGCGTTTGGGACGTCCGAACGCGTCGGCGTCCACTCGCTGTTTTTGGGCGCGGCGACGACGATCAAGCCGCCCCGGTAGGGCAGGTTCCCGTCGACCACGATGTTGGCGCCGGTCCCGACCCAGCTGAAAGCGTGGCCGCAGACGGCGGGCTGGACGCATATCAAATCGCGCAAATCGTGACAATTGTGGTGTTGGCGATGCGTGATTGCGGCGGCTGGTTGAAGAGGCGCTCGCCAGCCCGGCGCCGGGGAGCGTCGGCGAGGAAGGCGGCGAGCAACGAGAGCGCGCCGCTCAGGTCGCCATCGGCGGGACGGAAGGGTTGCGCGGATATCTTGAAGAACTGGCTACCTGCTCGAGGAGGCGCTTTCGCTTCTACACCTCCCCGCCAATTCGGATGTGGGCGCCGCACAACGCTCGTTTCGCAGAAGCAGAGGCCTTCCGCGCAAGACAGAGCTTGCAGCGCGAAACGGAATGACCGCCTTTCATTCCCCGAGATCCTCCGGCTGGCGTTAGCGGTGAAGCTTATTTCGCGCTCGCAATCGAAAGGCGGCGATGGCGGGGACTGCGGTCCTTCCCGAGGCGACCCTGTAGGCCGCGGTTATCACCGCTTCGCGACATCCCCGCATGAGTTACCAGGCGCTAGATTTTGACCTCGTGGCGGACGCTGCGGGTCACAAAGGGCTTTTCATGCCCCTCGCTGATTCGATACCTTCGGAAGCGCAATCGTCCTTCCCGCGGCGGATGCCGGTATTCGCGGGGCAGAGCGGCGATCCAGGAGTCGACAATGCTGAGGGACGACAGCGGGGACGGTGGAGGTCGCCGAGCTCGCCTCGGAATGTCCTCGGCGACCGGCTCGAGGTCTGCTCGATGGAGCCCAAGACGGGGTTTCTCCGTGACGGTTGTTGCAACACCGGTCCAGAAGATGTCGGCAGCCACACGGTCTGCGCCGTTATGACTACCGAGTTTCTCGAGTTTTCCAAATCCCGCGGCAATGATCTTTCGACGCCGATGCCCCAATTCGGCTTTCCCGGCCTGAGGCCCGGCGACCGCTGGTGCTTGTGTGCACCCCGCTGGCTCGAAGCCCTGGAGGCGGGCTATGCACCCCGCGTGGTCTTGCGGGCCACTCACGAAGGCGCCCTCGACCACTGCTCGCTCGCCGATCTCAAGCGCTTCGCCCTGGACCTCGCCTGAGTTCGACCATCGCACCTGGCGCGTGCATGCCCATAGAGGCGCGAGAGGGGATGAACTTGGTGGCGGGTCGTCGAGCCAAGCGCCGCGGGGTCCACGGCCATCTGCCGACGGCTGGCGTTCAAGCCTTGCACAAGCGAGCCGGCGGTATCAATTGGAACGCATGATGATCGACGGATGGGGGATCGACTACCAAGAGCAGCGTGCGTAGCGGCGCTTCATCGCGACGTGAGCAACCGCCGTTTCCAACGCTCGCCGGGTTTGAATTCATCGCCGAAAACGTAGGCAAGGCGCGCGACCAAACGGCCAATTAGAAACAGCGCAACGCCGCCGCGGGCTCGCCGGGTGGTCCCCATTTCGCCGACTCCTTGGGCCGCGAATGGCGTTGCTGTAGATTTGTCGGGGGCGAAAGCGGGAAGCAAAATCGCAGACGCTGGCGCTTGATCAGCGTCGAAGGTCAAATGTGTCTCTCGAAGGCTTCAAGAACCATCAACCTGAGCTTTGGCGCGGCGTCGAACGCCCTGACCTCGACCGCATCGAGCTTGTCATCGAAATCGTTAGGCAAAGGACCGCCCCTGACGATAAAGCTGCCGGCGAACCGCAACCACTCACGGTCCTTGCGTATCGGGTTGATCAGTTCATCCACACGGTCACTCAAGCTCTCGTGGAGTTCGCCGGCGATTTCCATCGCGCCGGCGATTTGAGTCAGGAACTCGATCAGCGTGCAGGATCGCCTGTATTTCTCTTTATCGTAGGTCATGGGTTTCGCCCTCACACGTCCCCCTTTCCTCATAGGTGTGCCTCAAGTCTCGATAGACGATCTCTTGATCCGGAACATGGGACAAGGGTAGTGGAGCAGATGCTTTACCGAAAGTGGGTACTGATCAGCCGAAGTGCTGAACTCGATGAGATTGCTGGGCATGCCTCGCCCCATCCAAAAAAACGCTGGAACATACGATTTGTGTATCGAAGCGCATTGATGCGGATCAACGGTGCGGCGCAAGTGACTCGCACTTAGAGCTCAAATTCGCCGGCGTCATGACGTGGTCGAGCGGAGCGGACCTCGAGGCAACGAAGCGCGGTTCGGTGGAGGATCGGAGGCCGGGATGGCCGACTTGGTGACGAAAATTGTAGACTGCGTGCGCGTGCGCAACCAAACGGTCATCGCGTGCTATCGCCTATCTCACGAACTCACTCTCGGCCCGTCCTCTCCGCCTTCGCAAGGGCAACAAGTGGTGGCCCCCTGGAGAGAGCAATTCATCCACTCGGCGCAAGAAAAACTTGCTGCCGAAGGTGTTGCCTACCCGCCATTTGAGGGGATCGAGTTCGTGATCCGGGACCCTTAAGGGATCTGGCGCGTCGGTTGCGGCGCGGCGGCATTCGAGACCCAGAAGTCCGCGTGCGGGCGATAGGAGATGGGAGATAGGAGATACCCATGACGCTTGGAGGCGGCTGCTACTGCGGCAAGGTTCGCTACGAAGCGGCGGGAACGCCGATGCTGAGGGCGCAATGCCATTGTCGTCCTTGCCAGTATTTTTCCGGCGGCGCGGCGAACATGTTCATGCTGATGCCGGTCGACGTTTTTCGATACACGAAGGGTGAGCCTCGCCAGTTCAAACGCGACGATCTCGAACGCGCAGTCACCCGAGAATTCTGCAGCGATTGCGGCACGCAGCTCATTACGCGTCGCCCCGGCCTCAACGCCATCATCCTTAAGGCCGGAACCCTCGACGATCCGACCCAATACGGCGCGTGCCAGATGGCGATCAACGCCAGCGACAGGCAGGCGTTCAACTGCATCCAAGAAGGACTGCCGATCTACGAAGGTTTGCCGCCACGCTGATGCGCGCGGCGTGATCCTGACCGGCTACGGCGCCATCGCAACCGCGGTAACGGCGGTCAGACTGGCGCTTTCGATTATCTCGCCAAACCGACGAACGCAGATGACGTGGTCATCGCTTTGATGGCCGGGCGGCTCGATATGCCGGCATAGCATGAACCGCCGATGTCTGCCGACCGCGTTCGCTGGGAGCCCATCCAGCGCATTTACGAAGCCTGCGAGCGCAACGTGTCCGAGACGGACAGGCAACTCAATATGCACAGACGGACCCTTCGGCGCATCTCGTCAAGCGTGCGCCGAAATAGGCCGGATTGAAGGACGCAACGCTATGACGGCGGAAGCCGACAGCGAAGCCGTACGAATGCTCCGTAATCGCCAGCGACCGCCTTCGGGTCAACTTGCGCTGTCCGCCTCGCCGTGGAGGAATGACCACTCTTTGCGCGATTCGAACGCGCACCTTCGAGGGTCGCCTCGCCGCTCGTTGCTGAGGCTCTGACGCCGAGAACGCGTTGGTGTATTTTTCGTCATCTGCACTATCAGAGGTTCCTGCGGCAACGCGCGATAAATGAGCAAGCAACTGACTAATTGGTCGCACCCGGGAACGGATCGAGCGGGAATCCTGCTGGCCGGGCCGTTGTGCTCGGCAATGTCTGCCTAACGTGTGCGCCGTGCCAAGGCGGCGCTTTCCAGTGGGTGTGAGCCCCACCCGGCCGGAAGCGACCGGAGCAGTCATGGAGGCGACGAAATGGCTGAAGCCTTCGGTGTAAGCATCGGCGCGATTGTGGGTTGTTGCATTGCAAAATCGAAAGCGCTAACTTATGCTGCATTGCAATAGGAGCGTCATCATGCCCATTGGTGACAATCGCCTGACTCCAAAGGATCCGCCCCTCCCCCTCATTGATTACGAATTGCCCAAAACAGCAGTCGAACCTTCGGTTCGCGCGTGTCGGCTTTTCAACACAATGCTCGACCTGATCTTCTACGATGTGCCCAGGTTAGTGGCTTCATTGTCGGACAAGGACGCGCCGATGAAAGCGCAGGGCGAAAAGCCCCCGTCCCGCATCGTTGACTTTGACGCGTTGGCCGATCCCGAGGGGTCCTTGCTGCTGATCGATGCGACGACGGCGCCCTATGTGCATCGCTTCAAGGACGTCGAGCTCTTCCTCGGTTCGCCTCACCCGGAAACGCGTGAAGTCGGAATCGCGACCATTACGGGCGTTGGCAGCTCGGCGCTGGGCAGCGCGGCCTTCGCCTGGGACATTTCGACGGCGATTAGGAAGCCAGTTCTAGCGATCGTTCCTGGCTACGGCGTGGCCGACGTCGTGCTTCAGGGACTGGGCGGCTGGTTTGGTTTTGGCCTCTACAATTACCTGCACGCCAAAAGCCTTGTCCAAAACGCCCTGGCCAGCACGGCGCCAAAAGTCGCGGAGATCGGACGCAATTTGTCGGCGTCCACGCCGGACGCCGAGACTATTCATGGAGGACCGGTGTTCCGGTACGGCTCGGGCTCGTCGGATGTCCTTCACGCCCTGCTGGAAAATCGCGAGCGACCATTCGAGCTGCTGGTAGGACACAGCAAGGGGGCCCTGCAAATCGACAATGCCATCCAGTCCCTTTCTCCTGGGAGCACGCAGGGCCTGCGCGTGGTTACCATGGGTTGCCCGATTGCGCCGAACGTGGCCGGCGTCAGCTATTACCAATATCTCGGGCTCTTCGACGCCTTGGGTCAGCTCAACATGTGGGGAATCCAGCCGAGTGAGTGGGTGCCCACTTGGCACAGCACAGATCCGTGGCTGCCGCTCGCCATGGCGGCGGGGGACCTGACTCAACGCGCCGCCGGGATATGACCTCGCTGCGACAGGCCAATAGGCCGCCGCTGATTGGGCGCAGCGGCCCGGGTCGGAATTGGCGCGGTGAGTGCTAACCGCTCGGCCTAGACCTTCCAATCGTAGCGCCTCAGACCGTATCGGTCCGGCGGCCTGGTCGAAGCTCGACGAATGGCTTCGGCTCGGCGCGTCCCGCACGTCATTCGATACGTCGAAGGCGGGCCGCGGCCGGCCCTAAGTCAGACAGTAACGCCCCACTTGTTCGTCGGAAAAGCGACGGCGGGGCCGCCCAGCGACCATTCATTCGTTGCCGTGATCTCGAAGCCCCTCGCCGCGCGGCCCCATCCAGCGCGGCATGCCGGATGTCTTAGCTCGTCATTTGCTCGTCGACGACGTGACCGCCGCTGCGCCGCTAAGCCACGACGCGGTGTTCGCGCCTGTATGACCAGAGGCGAATGTGAGCGCGAAAGCCAGCGACCAAACCAGGAGAATCGTCGCAAGAGCGACCTTCAAGGGCCGCTCGTTGCGGTCGTCGATCAGAATTCCGTCAAAGGGACTGGACTGACTGAGATTGCTGAACATCACCGCGTCTCCGCTTGAACCGCCTCATCGCGTTGACGATGGCGGCTCATCTACTTTTGTGATTGAAGCATGATCCCCGGTGCAGCGCTGTGACGTCCGTCACAGCGTGGACGGAACGCGAGGCGGCCCGGCGATCACGGCCTGACGAACCCAAAGCCTATCTCAGAAGCAATTAGTTGATTTGTCTTAGTCCACACTATCAGGGGCTTTCGCGGTGAGGACCAGCGTGATCCGCCCGAAATCTTGAGACGGCGCGGACGGCAGGTTTGGCCAGGACACCTGCCTTCCAGCATCGCGCGGGAATGGCAAACGTCCGCCCAAAGCGGTCGTCCGATCTTCGAGGCCGAAAGGTCCTCACTCCTCCGGCAACCCCGCCTTGCGGAGGCCGTCGAACACGGCCGCGGGATGAGCGCAGGTTAAGCGGCCGGGCCAGCCCGGTCGAAGGCTTGCGCCAATTTTCGCAAGGCGCCGGGCGTGACGAAAAAAGGCCGCTTCGGGAAACCGGGCCGGCCCTTCGTTTGCAAAAGGGCCGCTCTGTACCCAATCGATCAAGGGCTGGAATCTTAATGACGACGTGCTGGGCAGGAATTGGTGCCTTGATCATGCGCGCCGGGGTTCACTATAGCGGGATAGTCATCGTCACACTACCATCCGACATAGCAATAAGCCTCGTCCAGGGTGCAGGCGAACCCGGGAACAGTTCCGCCGCAATCGGCATAGTTGAAGCTATAGTTCCCAGATTCAATTCCTGTGACCAGTAAAGTGTGGCCGTGTATCTTGAGGTAAGCTTGAACCTGATTGCAGGTCATGTCTGACGTTTTAATAGAAGCAAATGCGAACGAATTCATAAGCAACAAACTGCTTAACGCTAATAGTTTGATCCTCGGCCGTCGGCCCCTTGCGCACCTCTTTGAGAACGAATCTGCAAGCGCCGCTGTTCGTAGCTTCAACATATCCCACAAGCTCCAAAAGCTGCCGAGCTTGAGGTTATCAGACTGGCGCCTCCTGACTTCCCGGATGGACGAGAACGGCGATCCGAAAGTTTAATATCTCGGGCACCAATTGAGGAGTGGACTCCGCGGCAAGGATCAATGTGTTCGTCGGGCTGAGTGAAATCGTGCGCCGACGGTTAGTTTGTTCATGGCCAGTCTTTCTCGTCGCCCTTCGACTGTGACGAGTACTTGATTTCCACGTGGGCGACGCGATCCACGCCGCTCTCGGCAATCACGAGGTTTCCTTCGCGATCGGTCATCATGTTGCGCACGACCCCGCCACCCGAGGGAATGATCCAGCTCTGAAACGCGTCGCGGGCAGGATCGAACCTGACGAGCGTATTGGGCCGCCCCCCGGACTCGCTGTACCACACCGCTCCCTTCGCGAATGCGATGCCGTAGGGTTCCGATCGAGGCCCGCCGGGCGAGGCGTATTCCCTGAACTCGCCGGTATGGGGGTTGAAACGGCCCACATAACCGCGCGCATAGTCGGTGTACCAGATGATGTCGTCGGGCGTGATGGCGATTCGCCGTGGCCGGCTGTCGGCGTGCGGCAAAGCGTACTCCCGGATCGCCATTGTTGTCGGGTCGACGCTCGCGAGCTTATTCGCGCCGAATTCGCAGAAGAACGGCACCCCCCTCGAAGTGATCACCAGACCGTACGGGTTGGATCTCGGGGTTGGCGAGGTCGCAAGCTTGATCTCTCCGCTCTTGGGATCGAGACGGCCGATCTTGTTGGCGCTCTGCGCCGTGAACCAAAGGATGCCGCTCTGATCGAACAACGGCGTGTGCGGATCGTGCGCGGTCGGATCCGGCAGCCGGTATTCCGCGATCCTTCCCGTGCTCGGGTCGAGCTTGCCGATATAGCCGGCGAAATTGGCGGTGAACCAGATGTTGCCGTCCCGATCCGCGACGAGCCCGTGCGGGCCCGACATCGGCGTGTCGAGGCGATATTCGGTGACGCGGCCGGTTGCGGGATCGACGCGGCCCAGCACGTTCGCCATCTGCCCGGTGTACCAGATCGTCCCGTCGAGCGCCGCCAGCGGATCGTGAGGCCTCGACCCCGGCGTCGGCGTCGTCCATTCCCTGAATGCAACCTGAGCGGGACCGGGGACGGCTGCGCCCGGGGGCTTAGGCCTCTCCGGGAAGTGCTCCGCGAGATAGGCGGTCAGAACCTCGAGCTGACTGTCCGAGATCTGAGCGCCCGCGTTCTTCATCATGTGAAGAACCGTTCTCCAGTCCTCGGCGCTGTAGCCGGCGCGAAGCACGCGGCCGATCTCATGGCACCCAGGGCAGGCGCTCTCGACGATCTCCTTGCCCGCGCCGTCAGGCAGGGCTGTTTGCGCGCGAGCCGCGCCGCAGAGAAGAAGCGCGGCAAACAAGGAGCAAACCAGGCTTCGGGACAAGGGCGCCTCCTCCAGTGCTGACGAACAAGTCTACGGGTCGCCCTATCCAACGCAACCGTCGCGAGGGCCCCCGGAGCGAACACGACCCCTGCTCCCGAAATTGTGAATTGATCGGAAGGCGAAGCCCTCGCGGAACCGTGGCGAGCCGCGCGCAGATGTACCATCCTGATTGCGTGACGGGGGCTATTGCTGGAGGCGCGATCCATGACCGAGATCACGCTCAGGGTGAACGGCCGAAACCATAAGGTCGCCGTCGACCCGAACATGCCCTTGCTATACGCCCTGCGCGACGATCTCGGGCTTCGCGGCCCCAAATTCGGTTGCGGACTTGGCCAATGCGGCGCCTGCTGCGTCCTCATCGATGGCGAGGCGCAGCGATCCTGCGTGACGCTCGCTGTCGACGCCCGCGAGAAGGAGATTACGACGCTCGAGGGTCTCGGCGATCCTGACCGACCGAGCCGCGTGCAGGCAGCCTTCATCGCCGAGCAGGCGGCGCAATGCGGCTATTGCACCAACGGCATGATCATGACGGCGACCGCGCTTCTCGCGCGCCGGCCCCATCCCGCCGAAACCGACGTGCGCGAGGCGCTCGCGCAAAATCTTTGCCGGTGCGGCAGTCATGCACGGGTGATCACCGCGGTCCTTCGCGCCGCGAGGGAGGGCTAAAGCCATGACCGGCATCGACCGGCGGTCCCTCCTTGCCGGAGGCGCGGCGCTCATTGTCACCTTCTCTTTGCCGCGTCGCGCCGCAGCAAGCGTCAGAACGGTCGCCCCCGACAGCGTCGACGGCTATCTCAGCGTCGCGCCGGACGGCGCCGTCACGGTGTTTGCGGGCATGGTCGACCTCGGCACGGGGGCGCGCGCCGCGCTCCGCCAGATGGTCGCCGAAGAGCTCGGTCTCTCGCCGGACCGCATCATGCTCGTTGAAGGCGACACCGCTTTGACGCCCAACCAGGGATCGACCGGGGGCAGCAGGGGAATCACAGTCGGCGGCGTCCAGATCCGCCAGGCGGCCGCGACCGCTCGCGCGCGCCTTCTCTCCCTGGCCGCGGCGGCGCTCCGCCGGCCGGAGACCGAGCTCGACGCCAGGGACGGCTCGATCGTCGCGCGCGGCGGCGGCGAATCCGTGAGCTTCGCGGCGCTGATCGGCGGCGCGTTCGAGCTGCCGGTCGACAAGGCGGCGCCGCTGCGCAATCCGGACGCCTACACGATCGTCGGCACGTCCTACCCGCGTCCGGACATTCCCGCCAAGCTGACCGGCCGGCACGCCTTCGTCCAGGACCATCGCGTCGAGGGCATGCTGCACGCGCGCGTCGTTCGGCCGCCTCAGATCGGGGCGCGTCTCATTGACGTCGACGCGGCGTCGATCGCCGACATTCCCGGCGCTGAGGTCGTTCGGATCAAGGACTTTCTGGCCGTCATCGCGCCGCGCGAGTGGGACTCTGTCCGCGCCTTGCGCGCGCTGAAGGCGAGCTGGAGCGAGACGGCGACGCTGCGGGGCTCCGACAACCTCTTCGAGACGGTCCGCGCCACGCCGGTCGCGTACGTCGAGACTCTGCGCAGCGTGGGCGACGCTCCGACGGCGCTGGATCAGGCGCAGCGGGTGATCCGCGCCACTTACTCCTGGCCGATCCAGTCGCACGCCTCGATGGGGCCGTCGGCGACGATGGAGGGGAATTCGAGCAGAATGCCGTCGCCCGTCGTCTTAACGATGCGGCCGCCGAGGCCCGCTATAATCGGTCGCGCCGCCTCGCGATGCTCGCTGACCGCCCGCGCCGTCCCCGCCTCGTCCTCCCCCATCAGGCGCGAGTAGCTGACGGCAGCCTCGAAGGGGGAACGCGCTTGGAACGTAAGATGACTACTCCGGCAGCCCCAACATCCGCGCGCCGCGGATCATCTTCTCTTCGAGCACAGGGACGTAACCCAGTTCGCGAATGGTGCGTATGCTTGCGGTGGGTTCGAGTTCCAGCCCTCGCGCGAACACGGCTCTAGCTTCCTCGGTCCGTCCGGCGAGCGCGAGCGCCTGAGCCTGTCCGATAACGATCATGCCGAACTTTGGATTGGCTTCGGCGCACTTTCCCCACCACGCCGCCGCCTCCGCGTAGCGCTCCTCTTGAAGGGCTACGATGCCGAGCGCCAGATGCGCAGCGTATAGCAACGGATCGAACGGGCTCAATCGCAACGCGCGACGGGCATACTCCGCTCCCCGGACCGAGTCGCCGCTCCACGCGTACAACTGGGCGCCGAAGTAAAGAGCTCCCGCCGAAGATGGGTTGAACGACAACGCGCGCTCGATTGCGTCAAGCGCGGCACCAGCATTCTTGCCGAGAAGCCCGATAACCATCGCCCCGACCGCGAGCGCCGTCGCGTCGTCCACCTGGTTGGCGATCGCCGCGCGCGCGTGCTCAAGCCCGGCGATCCTGTCGGCGTCGCCGAAGCCGCCATGGGTGAAGAGGATCTGGTGGCACCAGGAAAGGTAGGCGTGAGCGACGGCAAGCTTGGGGTCCAGTCTGAGCGCGTCACGCAGAAGCGCGGCCGCGGCAGGGGCATCGGCCACTGAGATGGTCGCCATGAGGGGCAAGGCGCGCAGATAGAGGTCGTATGCGTCAAGGTTCTCTGGGCGTTTGCGGCGCGATAGTTCGATTTCCGATCTCCGTACGCTCGGCTCGACGATGCCGACCACGCTGTCCGTGATTCGGTCCTGAAAATCGAAAACGTCCTTGACTTCGCCGTCGAACTTGTCGGCCCAAAGATGCGCGCCCGTTTCCGCTTCCACTAGCTGAGCCGTCACGCGCAGTCGCGAGCCGGACCTACGGACGCCGCCTTCCACGAGATAGCGCACGCCGAGCTCGCGCCCTGCTTGTCGAACGTCGACCGCCTTGCCTTTGTAAACGAAGCTTGAGTTGCGAGCGATAACGAACAGCCACTTGATCCGGGACAGTCCTGTGACGATGTCCTCCACCATGCCGTCGGCGAAATAATCCTGCTCGGGATCGCCGCTCATGTTCTGGAAAGGCAGGACGGCGATCGAGGGTTTGTCGGGCAACGAGAGCGGGGGCGGGTTTCGGAGGTCAGGGTGGGACTTCTCGCCGGAGCCGCTGAATGTCAGGCCATAAGCGCGGACCGGCCGCGCGATGTTCTTGAGCGCCTTCTCGCCGAGATCGACGAACGGCTGCTTTACTTTGTCTCGCACCTGCTCGTAGGCCGCGTGGGACAGGCACACTCCCCCCGGTTCGCAAGCGCCCTCGAGCCGCGCGGCGATATTGACGCCGTCCCCCATGAGGTCGCCGTCGCTCTCCTCAACGACGTCGCCGACATGGATGCCGACACGATATTCAATGCGCCTATCCGCAGGCACGCCGGCGTTGCGCTCGATGAGGCCGGTCTGCACCTCGATGGCGCAGCGCACCGCGTCGACCACGCTGCGGAATTCGATGAGGCTACCGTCGCCCGTGCGCTTGACGATGCGCCCGTGATGCGCGGCGATCGCGGGATCGATGAGATCGCTGCGCAGCCCCCGGAGCCGCGACAGCGTGCGATCCTCGTCCGCGCCAGCCAGCCGACTGTAGCCAACCACATCGGCGACCAGGATTGCTGCAAGCTTCCGGGTTTCGGGCATGGCGCGTCCTCACGCGTCGCCCAGAATACCACAAGAAAAGGTTTTAGCCGTGGGGTCTCACAGTTGAATGCGGTCGGGCCGAAGGAAGCCAAACTAGCCAATGGCGGATGCCGGCGCGGGTCGATTTGCCTTGTTCGCCACGCTGTCGGCGAATGTCGGTATTTGCGCAGAAGCGACGTCTTGAATCGACGTGAAGCGGACGTTCTGGATTGCAGCGGCGGACGTCGCGGTTGGGGGAAAGCGGCTCTACTCGGGCAGCCCGGCTTGGCGGAGAGCGCCGGCCATCTTCTCGCGATAAGGCGGCGTCGAAGCACACGAGCTTGTAGAATGCGTCGGCTTCGCGAATGGTCATCGTTGGATACATCTTGAGAAGCGCCGCGACATGCTGCTTAGCCTCGTCGACGCGGCCGAGGAACGGAAGCGTGCAGGCGAGATCGAGATGCGAAAGCCAGAATGATTCGATATACGCGCGCTGGAACGCCTCATAAGCCTCTTGATATTCGCCGCGGAACCAGGCTCGCTTCGCCTTCGGCCACCACCAGTACGGAACGGCCGACGGCCCCGCCAACTTGATAGCCTTTTCGGCCAGCGCATTCCCTTCATCCCAGTGACCGGTAAACGCCACCCACAGCCCGAGGCCTCCCAGCGTGCCGGCATCGTAGGGACTAAGCGCGGCCGCTTTTTCCGCCTCCACCAGAACGCGTTCCGGTTGGCATGTGGCGTAGTATCCCCCCGCGACGAAGAACTGAACGCGGCTGTCCAAGGGCGCAAGATCGCGGGCGCGCAGGGCCGCCTGCAACTGCCGGTCGGCGAGATGGGCGCGCTTGTCGACGCCCGCGTCCTCAGCAGGCAAGCCCCAGCCCCAAATTCTCTGGTTCGCAGTTACACTGGCGAGCGCCTCCCACGGCGTTGTCACGCGAACGTTAGTGCGCATCCGGTTGTCGGGTAAGATAGCGCATGATGATCTCGTTTGCCCGCCATCAGTTCCCGCCTGCGGTCATCCGGCACGCCGTTTGGCTGTATATGCGTTTCACGCTCAGCTATCGCGACGTCGAAGATCTGCTTGCCGAGCGCGGTCTGGATATCTCCTACGAAACGGTGCGACGATGGGTATTGAAGTTCGGGCCGTTGTTCGCCCGAGAACTTCGGCGTCGACGTCCGCGGCCAACCTCTCGGTGGCATCTCGATGAGATGGCCGTGACGATCGCGGGCCGGCAGTTCTGGCTCTGGCGCGCGGTTGACGACGAAGGCGAGGTTCTCGACCTGCTCGTGCAACGGAGGCGCGATAAAGCTGCAGCGGTGAAACTGATGCGCAAGCTGCTCAAGAAACAAGGCTTCGCGCCCGATGTGCTGGTGACCGACAAGCTGCGCTCTTACGGCGCGGCAAAGTCCGAAATCGGATTGTCGGCTTGCCACGACCAGGGCTTACGCGCGAACAATCGGGCTGAGAATTCACATCAGCCGACACGACGGCGCGAGCGCAAGATGCAGCGTTTCAAATCGCCCGGATCAGCTCAACGCTTCTTGTCCATTCACGCCGTCGTCCAAAACACTTTCAACGTCCAGCGCCATCTCACATCCCGCCGCACGCTTCGCGTCTTCCGAGAAGAAGCTTTCCAGACGTGGCGAGCTGCTACCGCAGCCTGAACCTGAGTTGGGACTTCCAATCTTCGCGCGGGCCAAATTTGGTTCGCGTGACAACGCCCGTCGTGCCCTTGTCGCCTATTGGTCGGACGAACTCGCGGACCTTCGCGAGCGAACCGCTAAAAGCCTCTATGTTCGCTATCATTCCTATGATGCGGTCGCCGAATTACTTGAACACAAATATGCGACCGAAAATATATTTGATCCAGTCGGCACGGGCGATCGAAGCGCCCGCGGCCATTCTAAACCGTCTCGATCAGATCGCACGCCTGCGTCGTCAACTCGCGGACGACCCGGCGCATCTCGATAGACTTGGCTGAGAAGTTGCCGTGCTTCCAAGCGTTCAGGTTGTTCGGTGAGCGGTTACTATCCGCCCCTTGCGGCCTTGGCCCCTACCCGGACTTTTACTCTTGATAACAGATTTTATTTAAGAGACATGGGGGGTGCGCGCGAGGCATTTTCGACCCCGCCGCGCCAAATTTCGCCTTCGCAGGGCTCGACACATGATCACCGATGACGGAGCGATTTCTGCGCGACTTCGCGCAATTTGCGCCCGCAGTCGAATCCGCGGTCGCCAAGGGCGATCCCTCGGGCGTGGTCACACTGGTTTGGCGCGGCGGAGAAGTTCGTCACGTTGCGGCGCTCGGGAAGCGCGATGTCGAGCGTAGCCTGCCCATGCAACGCGATACGCTTTTCCGCATTGCTTCAATGACCAAGCCGATAACGTCCGTCCTCGCCCTGATGCTGCTGGAGGAAGGTAAACTCCGATTGGACGATCCTATCGTCAAATGGGCGCCTGAGTTTGCCGAGAGGCGTGTCCTTAAAGACCCCAGCGGCCCGGTCGAGGAGACGTATCCTGCGCCGCGCGACATTACCGTCGAGGATTTGCTGACTCACCGCTCGGGCTTTGCCTACGTCTTCACATCGATGGGACCGATTGCGGAGGCCTATCAGAAGACCCTCGGAGAGCTTGGCTCCATCACGCTCGGGTCGGACGAATTCCTGGCCGCGTTAAGCAAGCTGCCTTTGACCTATGCCCCCGGAGAGCGGTGGCATTACAGCCATTCGACCGATGTGCTCGGCTTCATCGCCGAACGGGTTGAAGGCAGACCGTTCCGCGATCTGTTGCTAGAGCGGGTTCTCGAACCCCTCGGCATGGTCGATACGGACTTCTGGGCGCCTCCAACCAAGCGAGATCGGATCGCGGGTTTGTATTTGTTCGACGAGAAGGCGGGAGCGCCGACCGCGGTCCCGTCGCCGCGGGATGTTGTCCCGAAATTCTGCGGTGGAGGCGGCGGGCTGGTCTCGACGGCCGATGATTACCTGAAGTTCGCACGCATGTTGCTCGGCCAAGGGCAGATGGACGGCGTGCGGCTTTTAAAGCCGGAAACGATCGCGCTCATGACTGCAAACCGACTGACAGCCGAACAACGCGCAAACCTTGTCCGCGAGGAGCCTCATTGGGAAGGGCAGGGTTTTGGTCTCGGCGTCGGGATCGACATCGATGCGGACAGGCGGGCATGGATAGGCCCGACGACGAACGGGGCGTATGGTTGGCCCGGCGCATACAGCACGTGGTTTCGTATCGATCCGGCCGAGAATATGGTCATGCTCTACCTCGTGCAGTGCGTCGTTCCGCTTACCCCGGAAAACATCCCCCGTATCGTCACCGGCAAAAGCACGCCGCTTGAGACATTTCAGAAGCTGACCTACGCCGGGCTGGGAAGATAGGATTGCCACTGTTCCGCCTACGAGAGCGGGCGCAGGAGACGAAACCCGCACGAGCCACACCCCATGCGCCCGCCGTGGGTCAGCGGAGTCAGCGTCGGCGCGATCAAGGCTGCAGGCGGGGAGCAGGTCGGGACAGCGTCCGACCTTCACGACACGCTGCGCCGGGTTTCGAGTTATCGAAGGACACGGAAATCATTCGCGTGCCGCGCGAAGGGCCGTCCGATATAGCGCGGTTCGAATTGCGTGCGAAGGTCGCCGGGGAACAAGCAATCGATATCAAATTCATGTTGGGAACATCGACGATAGGCCATTGCTGCGTTGTGACCAGGGTTACGACCGATCACCGCGAAGGGGGTGAAGCTAGTGTCATCCCACTCATTCAAATCAATGACGACAGCTTTCAATTGCATGAGGCAGCGCAGGCGGTGGTCCGAGTGACAATCCAACCCAATGGGACATTGGATTGGAGCTTACTTAAACATGATATGGAACTTCGGCCGCTCGGTTCGTCCCCCGCGAGCTTTGGACCGCAAGAAGCCGCCGGCTGGATCAAGACACAGGCCCCCATGATCCAGCGAATGCTACAAGATGAATTGTCACAGCCGGTCATGGCGGGCGTACTTTCCCAACTTGCCGCAACGGGCTATGGCCTCTTTGCTCAGGTTGCCCCGCCGACCCTCGCCGCCGAACTTGATTCACTCCAAGAGAATGCGCTTGTCGTAATAGACAGTGATGCGGATTGGATTCCGTGGGAGTTGCTCGCGAGTGACCCCAAACAAAGACTGTGGGGCGAGCGCTTCGTGCTCGTGCGGGCGCCCGTCATGACCAAACCGCCGAACGCGATAGTCGCGCCCGCAGGTACGCTGCCCACTACGCTCGCTCAGGCGCTGCTCGTTATCGGTGATAAGATAGCTGAGCCGGGTCGTCTCGCGAGGCGAACCTTCCACGGCATGGCAAAGCGAGCAGAGCCGCCTTTGGTTCAGGGGGATTGGCCGCAGTTGTGCGCTGCCGTCGCGGGCAAGGATATCGTCCATTTTACGTGTCATGGTCGCACTGACCCCACATACCATCTAAGTTTTCGTGAAGGGATTGGTGGTTGTTTGTTGCCCGGCCAAGCCCACGCTCTCGGACTGAAATGGGGGGCGGTAGTATTCGCGAATGCTTGCAGTTCCGGCGCAACTCACCTCCTGCTAGCTGAATTTCAAAGCTTCGGTCGCGAGTTTTACTATGCGGGTGCAAGGCCCTTCATTGGAACTTTGGGGCCGGTTCGCCAGGAAGACGCGGTTGAGTTCGCTAGCATTTTCTGCGAGCAGTTCGCGTTTGCCGGACTGCCCGCCGGCCAGGCACTAAGACGTACAAAGGCTGAGAGTACAAAACGATTTAAACGACCAATCTGGCTATTTTACTGTCTCTATGGAAATCCCTCAGTTGTTCGTCGGTGGAGCCCTGGCTAAAAATGACAGTTGCTTTAACCGGTCCGATCACAAAGCTTAAAGCATCACACCAATGAGAGAAATGCGGGCTAAGCGAGGGACGCTGCCGCCGGCGATGCCAAATCCAAAAAGCGGTTTTTCGAAAAGTTCGCCATTACGATCACAGGCCAGCCGACCAAAAGCCGTTTGACGCGCAATTCGTAGTAAAGGTCTGGTTAGGGCGGTGAATTCACCTTCGCGCTCGCCGTGGAATGACAGCTATCGCCCGGACTCCCGTCCTTCCCGAGGCGACCCCTGTAGGGGCGTCGTCAGAGTAACGGCGATCCGCGGACCCGTAGCGCGATAAGCTCTTTCGCAAGCAATGATCTACGCGGCAAGGGCGTGCCACTACGCCAATGCGACCGTGCGTCTCTGCTTGTAGATCTGCCGGGTGACGAGGTGCCGCTCCTGATTAAAATGGTTGCGGACCTGGGCGTGAACTGAGCTGAACTTCTGCAGCGTCTTCGTACTTCGAAACCGCTGCATCGCCCGCTCTCGTCGTCGAAACGGCTGGTGCGAATTCTCCGCCCGATTGTTGAGGCGGCCACCGACCTCATGCCGATCAGCGTTGCCCAGCTCTTTCAGCGCTGCGGAATAAGAGCAAAGCCCGTCGGTCACGACGCTGCGCGGCTGGCCGTACTTCTTCATGATCCGCTTGAGAAGCTTCAGCGCCGCACCTTTGTCCCGTCTTGCGGTGACCACAGCCTCCAGGACTTCGCCTTCATGGTCGACCGCGCGCCAGAGATAGCAGAGCTTGCCGTTGACCTTCACAAAGACCTCATCCAAATGCCAGCGCCATTGAGGATAGCCGCGCATGTGCGCGACGCGTCTGTCGCGGATCTCCGCGGCGAACATCGGGCCAAACCGGTTCCACCAGAACCGGACCGTCTCATGGCTGATGTCGATCCCGCGTTCGGCCAGTAAGTCCTCGACGTTGCGCAGCGACAGCGGATATCTCACGTACATCATCACGACCAGACGGATGACCTCTGGCGAGCTGTTGAAATATCGGAACGGATTGCTCATGGCATGAAGCTACCATTGCGAGTGGCGCCTCGCGCAATTTCATCTGACACCGCCAGGTTCGAGGCGATGAAAGGGTGAAATGCTCCGGAAAGCGGTCGATGGCGCTACGCGGGCATTGCCCGGCGTCGACGAGCGCCGAGAAGGCCCTCAAACCTTTCGGGAGCCCCCGCTTGTCAGGGATCACTCGCGGCCGTGATGGCCGGGCTTTTCAGCGGTCGGCGGTATCGAGCGTGATCTCACTCCCGTAGACGCGTGAGACGCAGGTGCAGAGCTTGACGTTCGCGGCCTTCTCCGCCTCGCTGAAAAACACGTCGCGGTGATCGACGACGCCGACCACGCCAAGGATCGGCAGGGCGCAGAGGCCGCATTCGCCGCGCAGGCAGTCGAAGATCATCTCGACGCCTGCCGCTTCCAGCGCGTCAAGCATGCTCTGCGTGGCCGGCACGTGGATCGCCTTGCCGAGCCTCGGGATCTTGAGGGTGAACGGAACCGCCGGCCAACGTCCGCTGGCGCCGAACGTCTCGAAGCGCAGGCGGTCCTTCGGACGGCCGCTGGCGGCCCACGCTTGCTTGGCCGCCTCCAGCATGCCGATCGGACCACAGACGTAGAATTCGCCCTCGGCGTCGAGCTTGGCGATCTCGCCCGCGATGTCGACGCGCCCTCTCTCCTCGCTGAGGACGATCTCGAGGCGGTCGCCAATCTGCTCGCGAAGCTCTTCCGCAAGCGCAAGGTCGGATTGACTCCGGCTGGCGTAGATGAGGCGGAAGTGCACGCCCGCATGGGCGAGCGCGAGCGCGTGCGAAAAGATCGGTGTAATGCCGATGCCGCCCGCCAGCAGGAGATAGTCCGGCCGCCCGAGCGCGAGGCCGAAATGATTGCCGGGTGCCGAATGCGGAAGGCGCGAACCGGCCGCGAGGCTCCACATGTAGGCCGAGCCGCCGCGGGAGGCTTCGAGTCGCTTGACGGCGATCCGGTAGACGCCGTCCGCGCACGGTCCGACGACCGAATAGGACCGGACGTCGGGCCGATCGCCGATCATGACGGAAAAGTCGATGTGGCTGCCCGGCGTGGGCGGAACGAAGCCATCCATGGGCTCGATCTCGATGAGGCGGATGGCCGGCGTCAGATTCCGCGTCGCACGGACGACGCCGATCCGGTCGATCGCCTCGGCCATCGTATTTGCCTATTCGGCGGCCTGGCCGGACGCGCGCGTCGTCTGCTCCTGCGAGAGCAGACGGTCGATCAGGCGCCGCGCCCACAGCGCGCCGGCGTCGATATTGAGGTTGTAGAAGGGCATGCGCGGATTGCGGTCGATCGCGCGCTGCTGCGCCTCGAGGACGACGTGATCCTGGTCGTACACGCCCCTCCCCTCGTTGACATGGGCGCGCTGAAGGCGCTCAGTCAGCTCGTCGTCGTCCGTGCGGAAAGTGCGGACGAAGTTCCAGAAATAATGGCAGCTCGTCTCGGTCTCGGGCGCGATCGCGGCGAGGAAGGCACCGTTGACGCCTTGCGACCGGTTCCCTTGAGGAGCTCCGGTTCCGGTCGATGCGACGCCGACGTCGCCGACCACCACCGCTGGGGCCTGGAAGGTGACGATCTGCCACCGGTCCACGCGCCCCGGCTTGCCAAGTAGCCGACCCCAGAACGGCGGGGGATCGATGTCGATCATCCACCGCGTCATTGTCGCCGCGCGGTCGGTATGCGTGACCTCGAAGGGCGTGTCGAGTATGGCGTCATGACCGATGCTTCCGGAATGGACGTAGGTCTCGTGGGTGAGATCCATGAGATTGTCGACGACGAGGCGCCAGTCGCACCTGAGGCTGTAGAACGTGCCGCCTTCGCCTCTCCATTCGGTTCCGTCGTTCCAATGGAAATCGGGCATGTCAGCGGGGTCCGCCAACGCCGGGTCACCCGGCCAGATCCACACCAGCCGATGCCGCTCGACGACCGGATATGCGCGGACGCACGCGGACGGGTTGATCGTCTTCTGCGCGGGCATGTGCGTGCATCGTCCGGACGCATTGAAGACGAGGCCGTGATAGCCGCAGACCACTTCGTCGCCGACAAGGCGCCCCATCGACAACGGCAGAAGCCGGTGCCAGCAAGCGTCCTCAAGCGCAGCCACGCCGCCGTTCGGACGGCGGTAGAGCACGATGTCCCGCCCGCAGACGGTCCGCGGAACGAGCGCGGGTTGGACCTCGTGACTCCATGCCGCGGGATACCACGCATTCAACGGAAAGGGGCAGCCGCTCGCCATCGCGCTCCTCCTGATGAAAGACCGCACAAAGGACCTTCTTCGATCGTGACGCTTCGACCACGAAGAGGCAAGGGCCTTCTGTCACGCGAGAGACGCGGCACGACCGCGGGAAACGGGAGCGTGGGCAGGCCGCTTATGCAGCCTGAGGCGGCGACCATATTGTGCACGCCGGTCGTGGGATGGGAGATAAGAGACGAACTCGCCCTTCCGGTGGCTCCCCAACGTGCCTTGTCCGGAAAGGTCGGGTTGGCGGACGACCGGTATTTGCGCATTTGAGACATTTGGCGACGTCTCGAATCGACGTATTGTGTTGAAAAACTCCGCTTGATCGCGGCGGCGGTCGCTGATTCTCTTCTCTCGGGAGCAGGAGATTCGGCTGATGATGGGCGAACGGAGGGTGATGCAGGAGGCGCTGGTTTACGGCTTCAGCCTCGAGCGGCACGTCCCCGACAATCACATGCTTCGCAGGATCGACCGTTTCGTTGACCTGTCGGAACTGAGGGCGCACTTGGGCCCCTACTACAGCGATGTGGGACGGCCCTCGATCGATCCCGAGTTGATGATCCGCATGCTGATCGTGGGCTACTGTTTTGGCATTCGCTCGGAGCGGCGGCTGTGCGATGAGGTCCACCTCAATCTGGCTTATCGCTGGTTCTGTCGATTGGGCCTCGACGGAGACGTCCCCGATCATTCGACGTTTTCCAAGAACCGCCATGGCCGTTTTCGCGAGAGCGATCTCCTCCGGAAGCTGTTCGAGACCGTAGTCGCGCGCTGCATGAAGGAAGGGATCGTGGGCGGCGAAGCCTTTGCGGTCGACGCCAGCATCATCGTGGCCGACGCCCATCGCCGGCGCAGCGTCGGCAAGATCGAGGACCTCGACCCGACGTCCAGTCGCGCAGTCGCGGAGTATCTGTCGGTGCTGGACGATGCTGCGTTCGGCGGCGCGACGCCGGTCGAGCCCAAGGTGATCTCGCCGACCGATCCGGCCGCCCGCTACACCGCTTCGGCCAACTCTCTCGCCGGTTATGCCTATTCCGACAACTATCTCATCGATCTGAAGCATGCGGTGATCATGGATGTCGAGGCGACGACGACCATTCGCCAAGCGGAAGTCGACGCAGCTAAAGCAATGCTCGACCGCACGGCTGAACAGTTCGACCTCACCCCGTCGCGCCTGGTCGCGGATGGGGGCTACGGCTCGGCCGAGATGGTCGGGTGGCTGGTGGACGAGCGCGGGATCGAACCGCACGTGAACCTGGTCGACAAGACAGAGCGCACGGATGGAACCTTCTCCCGCAGCGACTTCGCATTCGATCCAGAAAGCAACCTTTATGTCTGCCCGGGCGGCAAAGAGCTGAGGAAATACCACCGCGCTTTTGCCAAGCCACGCGACGGGCTGACGAAGGACGGCACGATGATCTACTTTGCGCGCAAGCGTGACTGCGAGGCCTGCGCGCTCAAGCCCAAGTGCTGTCCGAACGTTCCTGCACGCAAAATCGCGCGCTCCGTTCACGAAGCCGCCCGTGACCAGGCCCGCGCCATCGCAAAGACCGAGGCCTACGCCGTCTCATGTCGGGAACGAAGGAAGGTCGAGATGCTCTTCGCTCACCTGAAGCGCATCCTCAGGCTCGGTCGATTGCGTCTGCGTGGGCCGAGTGGAGCCAAAGACGAGTTCCTGTTGGCCGCCACCGCCCAAAATCTCAGGAAGCTGGCGAAGCTCATCCCCCTTCCGGCGCCGATCTTCGCCACTTGAGCCGCAGAGGCGCGGCTTTGCCTCGCTGACAGCCGCAGCTCACGCTTCTCGCACTCGCCTGAAGACAGGGTTCTTCAACGAAATCGACGTAGACCGGACATTCGTTAGTGCCCTGTCGATCGGCTCAATCCGACCGCGCGCTCGACCGCTTCACACCTGTCGCTTGCTCCGCGAGGCGAATCGGGAGCTCACCACAAATCACCACATCCAGGACCGCATCGTAGAGATCTGCCAAGCGTCAGCCGCTAAGGCCGGCGTCACCACCGAGCGGCGTTCGTCGCCGATACGGCTTGAAGGACGGCGGCGGTTGAGCAGGAATCAGGGCGCGCACTGACCGCGCCACTATTCCTGCGACTGTCCGCTGGCGAAGCGTGCGACCATCAGCGAGCCGAGGATGATCGCGCCGTAGATCGCCTGAATCCAGAACGACGGCACCTGGGCGAGAGCTCAGCAGATTGCCCGCCACGCCAAGCAACAAGACGCCGGTCAGCGCGCCGAACATGGTGCCCTTGCCGCCGTCGAGCGAGATGCCGCCGATCACCGAAGCGGCGAAGACGGTGAAGATGAGGCCGTTGCCCTGGTTGGCGCTGATCGCGCCGACGTAGCCGGTGAGCGAGGCCGCCGAGCGCCGCCAGCATGCCGGCCAGCACGTAGACGCCCCAGGTGATGCGCTCGACGCGGATGCCGGCGGCGCGGGCTGCCTCTGGGTTGCCGCCGATGGCGTAAAAGCGCACGGCCCAGGCGATGATAGCGGAGCACCAGGCCGGCGATCACGAAGGCGAAAGCGGCCAGCCAGACCGCGAGCGGCAGGCCGAGAAAGGTGATCACCATCAGGCCGTAGAAAGCGTCAGGAAGATCGAACAGCGTGCGCCCGCTTGTCGCCCCGACCAGCATGCCGCGAAGGATGATCAGCATGGCGAGCGTAACGATGAAGGCGCTCAGGCGCAGCCGCACCACCATAAAACCGTTGATGAAGCCGATCAGGCCGCCGACAAGGAGCACCACGAGGATGCCGACGCTGCTGGGCAGCTCGAAGCCGAAGCCGAATTTGGCGGCAGGCACCACCGTCATCGCCCCGATCGCGGGCGCGAACCCGTAGATCGAACTCGAGCGAAAGGTCGAACTTGCCGGTGATGATGATCAGCGACTCGGCGAGCACGACTAGGGCGAGCGCCGCGGAGGAGGTGAGGATGGTGTTGATGTTGCCAGCGGTCAGGAAGACCGGACTCACGATCGCGCCGATAACGATGAGCAGCGCCAGCGCCGGCAAGAGCGCAAGATCCCGGAGCCGTGCGATGACGATCTTGCCTGCGCCGGGGACGCCGCGGGGTTCGGCGATCGAGATCGGGCTCGTGCTGTTCGTCACGCCTAAATCCCTTCAATCGAAGCAACGAGCGCGTTGTCGCTCCATCCCGCCTTGTGTTCCGCGACGATCCCGCCATGGCGCATAATCAGCACGCGGTCGCATGTCCGCAAATCTTCCAGTTCGCCGCTGACCACCAGAATCGCCTTGCCGTCCTGCCGCATTTTTTCGACGGCGCCGAGCAGAGCTTCCTTCGACTTCACGTCGATCCCGGCGGTCGGGTCCATCAGAACCAGAACCGAGGGGGTGTTGGCGAGGGCGCGCCCCATGACGACCTTTTGCTGGTTGCCGCCGGACAGGCTGGAGACCAACTGCTCGGGCCCTTCGGTGACGATCCCCAGCGCGTGGATCGCCGCGTCGGTCGCCGAAGCGCGGCGATGCGGCGCGATGAAGCCGAGCGGCCCGAGCCGGCGCGCAATGGTCATGGTCGTATTGTCGGCGACCGAGAGGGTGAGGACCAGGCCCTGCCTGTGCCGGCTCTTGGGGACGCAGCCGACCCCGAGCGCGAGCGCCGCCGAAACGTCGCCTCCGCGCAGGGTCTTTTCATTGATCCTGATCGAACCCCGGTCGTAAGGCGCCAGCCCCGCCACCGCCTCCGCGACGCCGATGCGGCCGCTACTGCCGGCTCCGGAGCTACCGAGGACTTCGCGCGGGCGAACCGTCCAACGCGCTAGCAGACCGCGGCCTTGGACGCCGCAAACGGGCGGAGAGCGGGCCTACGCGGTTCCCCTTGAGATGGTCCGGAGTCCGCGCCACAGGCGCCATTCCATTACGAGCGTGAAATAGGTTTCACTGCCCCAAAGAAAGTCTCACAGTTGCGAACGGATCGGCCAGCTCGCCGGAGTGGCGACACTCCAGACCCTCACTGCTGCGGACCGTCCTAGTTCATCGCGGTCTTTTCTCCCCACCGGCTGCGGCAATGACCGCCACGATGATAAGCCCCGTCGCCAGTAGCCGCACGCCGGCGCTGACGCCGAAGGTGTTCAGCATGGTGAGCAGGAGCACCAGAAACAGGGCGCCGCCCCAGACGCCGGGGAGGTTCGCATTGCCGCCGGACACGGACGTCCCCCCAATCACCACGACGGCGATCGAGGCCAGAAGATATTCGTTGCCGATGTCGACGTTGGCCCCGCGGAAATAGCCGGCGAGCAGCGCTCCGTTAAGCCCGCCCAGCGCGCCGCATAGGGCGTAGGTTGCGCACCGGACGGGTTCCACCTTCAGGCCCGCCAAACGCGCGGCGCGCTGGTTCTGCCCGATTGCGACGACCGATCGACCCCAGATGGTACGGTTAAGCGCGATGCTGGCACCGATCGTGAGCAGCACCGTCAGGATCGCCAGTATAGGCACGCCAGCGACGACAATGTTGGTGAAATCCGCGAAGCCGGGTGGCGGCTTGATCTGTAGCCCGCGCCCGTAAGAGATGTCGACCGACTGAATGATGAAACTCGCCGACAAGGTCGCGATGATCGGCGGGATGCGGAGCGCCCAGATCAAGAGATAATTGGCGAGCCCGACCGCAAGGCCGCAGGCGATCGCCGCAGCGAGGCCGACGATGACCAGCCGGTCGTCGCCGCCCATGGTCTTCATCGCCACTGCGCTCGCGAGCCCGATATTGGCCGGCAGAGACAGATCGACATTGCCGGGCCCGAGGGTGATGACGAACATCTGTCCGACGCCGACGATCACGGTGAACACCGACAACGACAGCGCCGCGGTCAGCATCCCTCCGGCGCCGTAACCTCCGGTGAATGCAATCGCCGCAAGCCATACCACGCCGGCTCCGACGAAAGACCAGATCCATGGCCGCGCGAGAAGCGTCTGAAACGTCGCGGTCATCGTTCCGACCCCCTGCGGGTGATAACGACGCGAGCAGCGAGAACGATGATCAGGATCGCGCCATTGGCTGCGACCTGCCAGTCGGGCGGGATATGCATGAACGTCAACAGCGGCGAGGCCGCCATCGCCATGGTGAGCGCGCCGAGCACGGCGCCGATCGGCGAGACGCGCCCGCCGACGAACTCGCCTCCGCCGAGGATCACGCCGGCGATGGAAAGCAGCGTATAGCCGTTGCCGATATTGGCGTCGGCGGAGGTGGTGATGCCGACGAGCGCCATTCCGGACAGCACGCCAAAGGCGCCAGCCAGCGCGAACAGCGTCATTTTGGCCCTGAGCAACGACCATCCGGCGCGCTCGATCGCCAGCGCGTTTCCGCCCGAAGCGCGCAGGATCGCGCCATAGGACGTGCGCATGAGCCCGAAATAGCCAACCGCCGCGATGACTACGGCGGCTACAATCGGGAAAGGTATGAAAGGCGGCTTGACCCCCATGATCGCCTGGAGCCAGCCCGGCGCCTTTCCCCCGGGCTTCGGCAGCAGAAGGATCGCAAGGCCCTGCCAGACGAAACTCATGCCGAGCGTGACGACGATCGATGGCAGATTGCGAAGGAAAGTGAGCGCGCCGAGTGCGGCATAAAGCACTATGCATCCAACCAGCGTCAGCACCCCAAGCCAAGGCGCATCGCGCAGCCAGGTCGCCGCCACGCAGCAGACGAAGCCGACGAAAGTGCCTATCGACAGATCGAGGTCGTTGCCCGCAAGGACGAACATCTGCGCCATCGTGGCGAGCGCGATCGGGATCGCGAGATTCAGCATCAGCGTGAAGCCGAAATAGCTGATCGCGCGCGGGTTCAACCAGGCGATGGCCACGACAACCAGCGCCAGCGACAGGGCCGGGAGAGCGGCGCGCAACCGCCGGCGCCATTCGGCTCCGCTCAAGTTCGCCGGCGGCGCGCTTAAAGCCGCGCTCGTTGTCACGCGGCGCCCGCGAACGAAGAGTGGATCACCTGCTCCTCGTTAAGCTCATCACCTGCGAGTTCGGCGACGATAGCGCCGTTGCGAAATACGTAGGCGCGGTCGCAGTTCTTCAGTTCCTCGACCTCAGTCGTGTACCAAAGGAAGGTACGCCCGCGGTCAGCCTCCGCGCGTATCAGGTCGTAGACTTCGAGCTTGGTGCCGAAATCGACGCCCCGCATCGGATCGTCCATCAAGAGGATGCGCGCGTCGGACGCAAACGCTCGCGCAAACAGCACCTTCTGCTGATTGCCGCCAGAAAGGGAAAGAATGCCGTTGTGGATATCGGGCGTGCGAATCTTGATGCGCTCACGCCAGCTGTTGGCGAGTTCGTCTTCCAGGCGCGGCGAGAGCAGCGGGCCTGAGCGCAATCTCTTCAGCGAGCGGGCGCCGATGTTGTGGGCGATCGACCATCCCGGAAAGACGCCATCCGATTGCCGGTCTCCGGCGACAAGCGCAACCGGCGCGGCGACCGTTGCGCTCGACCGTGGATGCGAGGCGGCGGCGAAGGTCGTGAGCAGAAGATCGGTCTGTCCGTGGCCGGCGAGACCCGCGAGCCCAATGATCTCCCCCTCTCGCGCCACCACATCCCAATCATTTGCCTGTCGCTCTGGGCGCACGCGCACAACGACTGGAGTCTCGCCGCGCGCTCCGATCGCCGCTGTGGCCTGAGCCCGGCCGGCCTCGGGCTCAATACCGCCCATCGCGCCAACCAGCTTCGCCCGGTCAAAGTTTCGCGCGACATCGGCCGTCACAACCTTGCCGTCGCGCATGACGACAATTCGGTCGCACGTGGAAAGCACCTCGCCCAGGATATGCGAGATCAGCACGCAGCTCACTCCAGACTCGACCGAGCGGCGTACATGGACCAAGAGCTGCGCGGCCGTGTGTGCGTCAAGCGAGGACGTCGGCTCGTCGAGAATGACGACGCGAGCGGGCGCATCTGAGACCGAGAAAGCGCGCGCGATTTCGACCATCTGCCTTCGGCCGATCGTGAGGTCCTGAACCAGGTCGCCTGGCCTTACGCCGTGGCCGGGAAAGATCTCGTCGAGCTTGTCAAGAATGAGCCCCGCCGATCGGCGTCTCCAGCCAAAGCCATGGACCGCCGGATGAACGACGCGCGCGTTTTCGGCCACCGTCAGGTTCGGGCAGAGCGACAGTTCCTGAAAGACGCAGCGCAGTCCCAGCGCTCTTGCTCGCGCCGAATTCCAGTGCGGCTGCTCCTCGCCGTCCGCCACGAATTTACCACGATCCGGGGCGACGCCGCCGTTGAGGACATGCATGAGGGTAGACTTGCCGGCGCCGTTGTGGCCGACGACGCCCACGCACTCACCGGGGAGAAGCGAAAAATCGGCGCCGTCCAGAGCCCGGACGGCGCCGTAGGATTTTTCCACGCCGATCAAGTCGACAAGAGAAGCGCCCGCGTCTTCCATCGTCTTGTCAGCTTACTGCGCGGGCGCTCGTTTGGCTTGGACAGAGTTACTTCACATTCGCCTTGATCGCGGCGATGGCGTCGGCTTGCGTATATTCGTGGCTGGCGACGCCGCCCTTCGGGATGTTCGGCAACTCCTTCTCGAAGTCATCCTGGGTGAAGGCGAGATAGGGCACCAAGAGATCGTGGGGGATATTCTTGTTGCCGTCGAGAACCTGCTGAGCGACCCAGAAGGCCAGAGTGGAGACACCGGGCGCGATCGAGGCCGACCAGGTCTTATAGCCATCCTTCTCTTTCTGTTCCTTCCACCACTGCAATTCATCCTGACGATTGCCCTCGATGATCGTCGGACGCGGCTTGCCGGCGGCGGCGAACGCCTGAGCAGCGCCATAGCCGTCGCCGCCCTGATCGACGACGCCGACGATTGGCGGCAGCGACGGCAGCACGGTCGCGACCGCCTTCTGCGCGGTTGTCTGATCCCAGTCGCCGGTAACCGAGGAAGCGATCTTGAATTCCGGATGGGCCTTGACGCCTTCGAGGATGCCGGCGTGGATCGCATCATCGATTGAGGTGCCCGCGAGGCCGCGGATTTCGAGAAGGTTTCCGCCCTTGGGCTCAAACTTCGCCATCTGCTCGACTTCCTGCTTGCCCATGTCCTTGAAGTCGACGACGACGCGATAGGCGCACGGTTCTGTGACGATGCCATCGAAGGAGACGACGACGATGCCGGCGTCGCAGGCCTGCTTGATCGCGCCGTTCAGCGCGTCGGGCGAAGCGGCGTTGATGACGATCGCGTTATAGCCCTGGAGGATGAGGTTCTGGATCTGCGCCGCCTGGGTCGGCACTTCCTTGTCGGCGGTGGTGAAGACGTCCGCCGCGGCCACAACCTTATCGGCGACGGCCTTCTTGGTGACGAGGTCGTAGCTCTTCAGCATCGCCTGGCGCCAGGAATTGCCGGCGTAATTGTTGGAGAAGGCGATTTTCATGCCGCTCGTATCGGCGAAAGCGGGCGCGACGAAGAGAGCGCTGGCGGCGGCGGCAAGCGCCAGCGTCGAGAGATTACGGCTCATTTGGGTTCCTCCCGGGAGCGTTTTGCCGCGCAAGGTCGTTCCGCCTGTCGATGAAGATCGGTCGGATTGAGGTCCGCGACGAGACAGAAAGCATGCGCGGCGCTGACATGTCAGTGCTAGCACCGCCACAAAATTCGAGTCAATCGGGGAAGCGGACGCGGCGGCGAGATCATGTTCCGGCTCGGGTTCTCGCAGAAGCGCGTATTTCAGGTGCTGAAAAGCGATCCGCGGGGAGGTCAGAAAGTGGGAAAATCTCGCGGTCTCGCTGCCGGCGCGAACTGTTGTTCAACATTTGCGCGCGGTCCAAGCGCTTTCCCGGCCGATGAATTTCCCCCTATTTTTACCATGGTGGAAAATTGGCGTTCTCGACCCGGTCGCCCCCTGCCATCGGGCAATGACCGGTATCTGCGCATTTGGGACGTTTGAGGCGACGTCTCGAATCGGGTAGAGTCGAAGTGTGGCGCGGTGACGTTAGGCCGAGCATGTCTGTTTCCGCCCCTTTCGTCTGGCGGTGCCTTAGTGGCTCAACCGTAGCTCCGTTTCCACACCCCGCTCATCGAACCGGACGTGCGGATTTCCCGCATCCGGCTCTCGGACAAGACTTCACGCTGTCTGTCGCGTGCGACGCCATCGGCGACTTCTGAACAACATGTGGAGTTGATAGGTTTCCCAATCTCCATGTCCTTCGCCACGTGCTGAGCTATACCCAAATTGCCGACGCTAGTTTGCCTTGACCGCGTCAGCGTGCATTCGCGGCGGCGTTTATCGCGTTCGCGCGATCTCGCTCGCACAGCGATCGAGGTCGCGGAGATCCTGGCGCATTTGGTCGAGCGCGAACCCCAGAGTGAAAATGCGTTCCAGGGCGTCTACCGGCAGACCCTGCGTCAACCCCTCGCTGCCGACCGATGCGATTGCCTCGGCGTAGTGGTCAAACGCGGCTTCGACCGCCTCCAGCGACGCCGGCTCGCGCCGACCAGCCAGCGCTTCTCCTCTCCCACGCAGTTGATCAGCTGACGTCTGTGCGACCCGCGCCAGCAGCGGTCCGAGCCGCGCTTGGAGCGACTCGGGAAGCGGCTCGGCTGCGGCCAGTCCAATCATCACGAGGTCGTGACGCAGCCGCGTTAGCGTGCGCATGAGCGGTCCATGATCGGGCTCGGCGGCGAGAAAAACTATGCGCTCGTGCTTCGCCTCGGCGGCGCTTGCCCGCGTCCGCGCAACAGCTTCGCCAATGCTGTCCTGGATACGCGCGACCGCCGCCGCATCGCGAGGCCGGATGAACCCCTCGAACAACTCGGGAACGGACCCCGCCATCAGTTCGAGTGTCCGAGCCGCGCCCTCAATCACAAACGAATGCGCGCGGGCCGGCAACACCAGAAGAGACACCGCCAGTGCGATGATGCCTCCGACCGAGACCTCCAGCACACGATCGACTGCGGATTCGATCGGGCCCACATGGACGAACCGAGGAACTAAGAGAACCAACACACCCGTGAGCGGTGCGACGCTGAAGCTGGGATAAACCTCTCCCAGAAAGGCCAAAGGCGCCACCGCGAGCGCGAGGACGCCTGCCAGCGAGACATCATTTGAGTGGGGAACCAGTACTGCGACGATCCCTGCATAAACAGCGCCGCCGAGCGTGCCTACCAGATAGTCGACGGTCGCCTTCATAGACCTGCCGAAAGTCGCCTGAGTCAGGACCACCGCGGTCACCACCGTCCACAGTGGAAGCGGGACCTTGAGCAAGTGCGAAAAGGCGAAGCCCGATAGCGCAGCGATTGTCACCCTAAGGGAGAGGCCCAGTTGCGCCCTGTGTTCCGGAAATTGCGACCGGAGCGATCTCCATTCGGTTGCGACGCTGCTCATCAGGAACTCCGTGCGACAGTGTCCAACGCGGACCTACCTCGGGCCCAGGCTTTCTGTCGATTTCACGCGACTGCGCAAAACACCTTCAACGTTAGCGTCGACTACCTTTATGCCGATGAGGCTCTCCGGTCCCGCGCAAATGCGGCCGGTTCGGACTGCTGCGGTGGCGTCGAGGCGAGGCGGAGAAAAGCGTGCAGTTCCGGGACGACGGCTGCGCCTTCCCCGATGGCGCCGCCGACGCGTTTGACGGAGCCGGAGCGCACATCGCCGACAGCGAAGACCCCAGTCACACTCGACTGGTGCTTCGTTCCTTCGTGAACTTCGCTGCCTGATCGACCAGGAGAGGTGCCGGCGTCAAAGCCGGTTTTCACAAATCCGTTCTTGTCCAGGGCGATACCGCAATCGCGCAGCCAATCTGTGGCTGGGTCTGCGCCGATGAAAAGGAACAGGTTGCGGATTGCTCGTTCGGTCTCTTCGCCAGTCTTTCGATTTTTCCAGCGCACGCGATAGAGCCGTCCTTCGTGAGAGGCGGTCAGAGCTGTTACCTCGGTCTCGAACAGGACCTCAATGTGGGCGGTCGCGCTGATGCGGTCGATTAGGTACGGCGACATCGATTCTGCGAGGCCGGGTCCGCGCACCAACATCCAGATCTTTTTGGCGAAGCCCGACAGGTAGACCGCGGCCTGTCCGGCGGAGTTGCCGCCGCCGACCAAGACAGCCTCTTCGCTCCGGCAGAGCCGCGCCTCGATCGGCGAAGCCCAGTACCACACGCCGCGACCCTCGAAATCCTTGACGTTGGAGAGGGACAGCCGACGGTATCTCGCTCCAGCCGCGACGACTACGGAGCGCGCCTGAACCGTTCGGCCGTCGGTCAGATGCAGAGCAAGCGGAGTCGCGGCGCAAACGAGGCGATCGACCTCGGTTGGAATGGAAAACTCGACACCGAATTTCTGCGCCTGCACGAAGGCGCGGCCCATAAGGGCTTGCCCGGAGATGCCCGTCGGGAAGCCGAGATAATTCTCGATGCGGGCGCTGGCGCCGGCTTGTCCGCCATATGCGAGCTTGTCTAAAACGATCACCGAAAGGCCTTCGGATGCCGCGTAGATCGCGGTCGCAAGGCCAGCTGGACCTGCTCCGACGACGGCGACGTCAAACGTTTGATCCGGCGTATCGGTACGAACCATTCCCAAGGCTCTCGCGAGCTCGGTTTCGCTCGGATTCTTGAGCACTGACCCATCAGGGCAAACAACCAGGGGGAGCTCACCCGGCCGCGGCGCGTAGCGTTCGACAAGGGACTTGGCGTCTGGATCCTCCGCTGGATCGAGCACCTGGTTCGGATAGCTGTTTCGGGTGAGAAACCCCTGCAGCCTGATGATGTCGGGACTCGTTTCGTCGCCAATGAGAACCGGGCCGCCGGCTCCGATCTCAACCAGGGCCACCCGTCGCAAGATCAGGGCGCGCATAATCCGCTCGCCGAGCTCCGCTTCGGCGATCATCAGAGCGCGCAAGCGTTCGGTTGGAATGATAAGGGCTTCCAAGTCGGAGGCGGCGTGCACGTCGACGAGAGACGGACGGCCGGAGAGATCTCCGACCTCGGCAATGAAATCGCCGGCGCCCATATCGACGATCGGCGACGTGTGCCCGGGTTTGTCGCGCCGTGCGACTGTGGCCGCCCCCGAAATCAGAACAATCATCCCGGGGCTCGGCCGACCCGCCGACATCAGTTGCGACCTCCCCGTGAAGCGACGGACCGCACCAAAGCCGCGCAGTCGGTCGATTTCCGCCGACGTCAGTTTGGGGAACATCTGCTCGCGGCGGGTTTCGATTAACGACATGGCCAGGTCCGATCGTGGAACTAGAAGGCGCCCAATTTCTTGGTTCGCCTTTGAGGTTGGGACTGCAATCTTGTCATCGACCTCGCGAGCGTCGAGGAAAATCGTTGCGAGCGCTATGTGTGGTGCGGATGAGGACAAAGCCGATCAAGGTTACGACGCCATCCTTGACCGCGACGGCGATGTCGGACGCGTCAACATGCGGATCCCATTTCAGCTCGGCCTCAGCGCGCTTGATGTCGCTGTCGGATTTCATCTTCCCGTGATCCTTGCGACGCTCGCGCAGGCGGATTCGACCGACAGCGCGAGCAAGCAGGAACGGGACCTAGATGCCAACAGGCCGAGACGCCTTGACGATCATCAGATTAACTTTTCAGGATTGAGGCGGCAACCGGCTCATAAGGCGGTTAGTAAGCCTTGAGGCGGTCGGTTTGCGACTGAACGGGAAGCGCCTCATGAAGAGCTCAAGATCGGAGTCGAGTCTGTCTACGGCGTGCTGAAGTCGGCGTGAAACATCGCGCGCGGTAGGGACGGGGTCGCGCGCGCGGCAAGCTCGCCGACAGGGCATCGCGCGCCCGCGCCAGCCTGCGCCCAGGCATCGCGTGAGCGGGGCGCGCCACGGGCTACGAACAGGCGCGGGCCGACGTCCACTTTGCGCAAGCCGCGACGAGGCGCACAGAGAGAGCGAAGCTCGCAGGCCGTGATGGCACCTCCCCGCGTTGCGTGTTCCGGTACCACCACCCTGGAAGAAATCACCGCGGCGGCCTGCGGTGGCTTCGCCGACAATGTTCTCCGCCTCGCCATAGTCCGGCTTCGGATGATGTGGGATTTTGTCCGGTGACCAAATTGCCGTCGGTAACGACATACGACTTCCGGTCACGAGCGCGAGCGGCCTGCCGGCGGCATCCCCCGCCTAGAACCCGGCAGCTTGCCTATCGAAAGACTAACTTGCGCAGTGATGTTCGTGCCTTGACGGCCATCAGTTTCTGCATAGGAAATTGACCTCGTCACACAAAAGCTCACAATCGTCCGCTTCACGCGCATGGCGGCCGGCGTTTCGCCTCGTACCTGCCGCCGTCTCATGACAATCCCCGGCGTCGGCCAGCTGACCGCGCTTGCTTTTGTGGCCGCGATCGACGATCACCAACTGGACACGTGGGCAGTTGCCATTGTACAGAAGTCGAGCCCGACTCGCGCGTCGCCGCCAACACCCTTAACCTTTGAAACCTCCCAGTTACCGGCCAACCAAGTTAAAGCAGATTGGCCGCGAAATCGCCCAGACGCCGCGACCCGGAACGCGCGCGCCGGCGCGCTGGAGTTCCTGGTGGTTTCTACAGGCCGAGGAACCGGTTGGCCGCAGCGGCGAGCAGGCGGGGGCGCTCGGCGAGGAAGTCGCGGTAGTATCTTTGCCTGCGCGCGCGGCCATTGGATTTCAACGTCAACCGGGACGTGCAAGAAGCAGGAATTCATAGCGGAGAATCACAGCGGTTGGGGGCTCGATCGGCGCGGATTGGCCGGCGTTCCGATCGTCCTTTACGGCGCCGGCCCCACACGATCGAGGAAGCCAACGCCCACCGCGCCGGCGAGCGCGTGCCGCTCGCCGATCTGTACAAGGCGACCGAAGTGGTCGGGCTGACGCTCGCCGACCTGCCCGGCGGCTAGGCGTGAGCCGGCTGCTTTCCGCGCTTCGCGCGAGCTTTGGCGTTGGCCCCCACCCGCCGAAATGGGGTGGAGGTGGCGTGAGCGGCGACCTTCGTAGCGGCCGTGAGGCCGTTCTGAAGGGCTTGTCCGTGCACGCTTCCAAAGCCCGTGCAAGCGTCCCAACCTGGCCCCGCTGGATAACCAGTCACTTGGCCAAGCGAATTGTTCGCGGGCCCAGGAGCCCCGACAATGTCACTGAAAGTCGAAGCGGGGAGCTGGTACAGCGTCGGATTCAAGAATCCGACCGAGTGGCCGAGATTGGCGTTGATGCGGGCAATTAGGCCGGCGTAAAGCGGCGCGACCGCGCTGGTCCCGCCGACGGGCTGCTCACTGCCGTTGATGACCTGCGGATAGCCGCTGTTCTCGCTGGCGTTACCGGCGATGTCGGGAATGCCTCGACCGGTCGTCCCCGTGCCGACGCGCTTTGGAAGCGTGACGGCCGCCTGGTAGGCAGGAACTGGGAACCGGGCGCTGATCCCTCCGCCGGTAGCCCCAGGTCCGCCGGCGCCGGTATCGTTCCAGACATATTCGTCGAAGGACGACCCGCTAATGTTGCCGATGGTCGTGCCGCCGCACGCCGTCACCCAGGGGTCGCTCGCCGGATAGCTGGTCTGAGCCTGACGGGGGTCCTCGATGCGCGCTCCCGAATCCCCGGATGAAACAAGGACGGTGATCTGGTTGGTCGCGGCGTCCTCGAACAGGCTGCTGATCTGAGCGAACTCGCTATCGGAGAAGCCGTCCGCGCCGGGGTCGTCCGGCCCCCAGCCGTAACTGATGGAGATAACGGTCGGCGTCGGCTGGCCTGACGCTGGGTGGATCATCGCCTGCAGCGCGTGAATGATGTTTTGGGTCTCACCGCCGGTAAAATAGACGGCAATCGTGGCCTTGGGCGCGATGGCCGCCGCCACCGTGATGTCGAGACCTGTTTCGCCGTCCGACTGCCCCGAATTGTTCACGCCGTCGACCGACACGTCGACGATGTTGGGCATTGGCAGTCCGCCTAGCGCCGACATTGTGCCGGCGATATCCGAAGGCGCATAGCCAGCGGGGCCTTGCGTCGCCATCTCGTAGAGGCCGATCGTTTGCCCAGAGCCGTCTCCGGGCGGGAAGCCGTAGAGGGTCGCTACCTGCTGAGGCGTCAACGGTTTAGTATTGGCCGGATCGGCCGGACTTCTCCGCCGCGCTGTCGAGAAGTGGACGGCGCGAACCGGGCGATTCGTCAAGCCGACAACTGCTTGGACATATCTAGCCACGCCTGACGGAAGATAGACGGCGCCGTCATGGCTACGGTATTTGCCGCGCTCGTACTGGTAATCGTTGAGCTTGACGGCGAACGCCTTGTTGACCGCGGCGACCGATCCGCGGACGACTACCGAACGACGGACGGCGTCAGACTCTAGGACTTGGAGGCCGGCGGATTTGGCGAAAGCGGCGACTTTGTCGATTTCCGCCTGATCGGCGCCGCGGGCCTCGACGAACTGGTCGCGCGTCGGCCGCGGGGCGCCGGCGGCGATGATCTCCGGCTGCTTGGAGGCGCTGGCCTTCCGGCGCAAGAGCAGGGTGACGGTCAACTGGTCTGCGTTCGCAGTTGGCCCAAGCTTCTGATGATCTTTGGGGTGCGGATGAATGCTGCCTTTAATCGCGACGTAATTGGACGGAACGGCCATTTCTTCCTCCTCATCGTGTTGATTGGCGGAACAATTCGGTCTTAATCAAAGACAAGTGGTAAGCAGGCGATTGATGACTCTGTCTGTGACGGCGGTCACAGTCCGCTGCCACTGGGTCAGTAACCGACGGTGAATCACTGCCGGACGTGGGCGAGACGGGACCGAGTTCGAATCGGCCTAGCCCCGCGCAATCCACGAGACAGGAGGCCGAATTCTAGCTCCCAAGAGGAGCGACGCCCAGGGAGGGAGCACACGACGGCGCGGATTGTGTTGCATGGGCCCAACCACTGGCCAACTACGATTTCAACCTAGCAGCTCCGCACCCAGCTTACCCCATCAAGTGCTCAACGAGCACGCAGAACGCAGGCACCCGAAAGCGTCGACCCCCGGAAGAGCCTCCCGCCCTTGACTTATTAGAGAACAAAATCCGTCCACTCCTGTCGTCCGCTTCGCGCAAGATACCGTTGAAAAAGCCGTCAAGTATTCGCTCTGGTGGGAAGCTCGTCGGATTTCGAGAAGGATGGGCTAGGGTCTTTTGGACGGCTCTTGGCCGCCATGCCGGGCGTTAGGCGGCCAGCATTTCCGGAAGCATATTCATCGGTCTAGTCGGGCGAGTCGTCTCAGGTTTTGGGCGGTGGCCGCGAGGAGAAATTCGTCGTTGGCTCCGTTCGGACCCCTGAGCCGCAAGCGCGCAAGGCGAAGGATACGCTTGAGGTGTGCGAACAGCATCTCGACTTTTTTCCGCCGACGACAGGCCTCCACGTATTCCGGAGTTGCGGCGTGCGCACGGGCCACGTCGCGGGCGTCTTCATTAAGGTCTCTCGGGATCTTGCGGGCGACCGCGTTCGGACAGCACTGGGCTTTGAGTTTGCAGGCATCGCAATCCAATTTGCTGGCGCGATAGAGTCTTGTGCCCTCGGCTGTGACGCCGCTTCTGGGAATGGCGTAGGTTCGTCGGAACTGAACCAGTTCCTTGCCCGCCGGACAGGTGTAACGGTCGTGCTCGGGGTCAAAGACGAAATCGGCCCGGGAGAACGTACCATCGGTTCGATTTGATTTATCGAAGACCGGAATGTGCGGAACGATCCCCTTGTGTTTGACAAGCCAAGCTAAGCTCTCCGCCGAGCCGTAGGCGCTGTCGGCGGCCAAGGACGCCGGCTTCATGCCGAAGCGCGTCTCGGTTCGCTCGAGCATTGTCCGCGCCGCCCCGACTTCCGCCTGTCGGATGGCGCGCGTGGCTTCGACGTCGACGATCACGCCGTGATCGGTGTCGATCAGATAGTTATTGGCATGGGCGAAAAAGGCGTGTCCCTTGTGAGCGCCTGTCCATTGCGCCGCCGGATCGGATCGCGAGATGAACTTCGGCGTCACGGGCGAGGCGGCGCCGAATGCCGCGTCGTCGAGAGTGGCAAGGTATTCCTGAGCGGCGCGGGTCGCGGTTTCCTTGATCTCCTCGGGCTTCCACTCGCGGCTTGGAACCGATCGCTGCTTGTTGGCGTCCGCCGCGATCAAGCTGGCGTCGTCCGCAAACCCGTCGGCGTTGACCAGACCCTCGGCGATGCAACGCTGCACCACGCTCTCAAAGAGCCGACGCAGGGCGCCGCTCTCGCGAAAGCGCCCGAGAACGTCGAGTGATCGGGGACTTTGCCGTCCAGTCCGAGTCCGCAGAATCAGCGATAGGCGAGATTGAGATGAACCTCGTCGCAAAGGCGACGCTCGGACCGGATGCCCATGCAGTAGCCGACGATCAGCATGCGGATCATCAGCTCTGGATCGACCGAAGGTCGGCGATTGGCGGGGGTCATCGAGGGCGAGATGTCGGTCAATGCCCCTGAGCATGGCCCATTCGGACTTTCGCACTATTAGGCCTGGCGTTAAGAGCCCGGCATGGAGGATGACGCGGCCCGTCAATTTCCCCATTGCACACGCGTGTCACGGCTTGACAAAAGCACGTCAAAACCGTCGGGTAGATTGGCTCCTACAGGGATGGCCTCCGGTAGGAAGGAATGCGCACATCAGCGGTTCTTCCGTCGAACAGGCGAACTCAAACTGGGGCTGGCATCGGGCTAATGCGGCGATTCCGAGAGGGGCGCGAGAGCGAGGCGCGCAAACTAGCCGCGATCCAGGCCGCTGGACTGTCCTCCGGAGATTAGGTTCAGTGGTGACCGCGGTTTCAACACCACCCCCGCGACTTTTTTCAAGAGCCTACTCTAGAGCTTGTTCAAGACGTCAGCAAACTTGGACCAGGGGACGCACTTGAAGCTCTTGGCGTTTAGTGCCTTCCAACCAAAGCTGCCCTGTCCAATCTCGATGGTTCCGAGGAGGCCTTGGACCCGCTATCCCTCGCAGCTGCTCGAAAGTGTGTGGCCAGCCGCAGGTTGGCGATCGGGAGGCTCGTCGCAGACCCCGCGGCAGCGGTTCGCGAGACCGGCTGGACGGCGCCACGCTGCGTTCCCGCCGCATCGGTCGAGATCTGGCACTCTCTTGTAACGAGTGCCAACGGCGGCTATCTACGTCGGACTTGAGACCCGAGCCGACCGTCAGGGCATCTCGCTCGCGGCCGACATCGCAGGTCAAACCGGGAGCGAAACTCATGAAATTCCGTCCATTGCACGACCGCGTCGTCATTCGCCGCATTGAAGGAGAGGAAAAGACGAGGGGCGGCATCATAATTCCCGATACCGCAAAGGAAAAACCGCAAGAGGGCGAAGTCATCGCCGCGGGGCCAGGGGCTCGGGACGAGAGCGGCAAGCTGGTTCCGCTTGATCTCAAAGCGGGCGACCGGGTGCTGTTTGGCAAATGGTCCGGCACCGAGGTCAAGATCGACGGAGAGGACCTTTTGATCATGAAGGAGTCCGACGTCATGGGCGTCATCGAAGGCGCGTCCGCGACGAAGAAAAAGGCGGCCTGACGCCGCCCGTCCTTCATCTCAAATCAAGGTCAAACCAGGGAGTGAAACCATGCCCGCCAAAGACGTACGCTTCTCCTCCGACGCCCGCGACCGACTGCTGCGCGGCGTCGATATCCTCAACAACGCTGTCAAGGTGACGCTGGGTCCCAAGGGCCGCAACGTCGTTCTCGACAAGTCCTACGGCGCCCCACGCATCACCAAGGACGGCGTCACCGTCGCTAAGGAGATCGAGCTCGAGGACAAGTTCGAGAACATGGGCGCCCAGATGGTGCGCGAGGTCGCCTCGAAGACCAGTGACAATGCCGGCGACGGCACCACCACCGCGACGGTGCTGACCGCCTCGATCATGAAGGAGGGTCTCAAGCTGGTCGCCGCCGGCATGAACCCGATGGATCTCAAGCGCGGCATAGATCTGGCGTCGGCGGCCGTCGTCAAAGACATCGAGCGCCGCTCGAAGAAAGTGCACTCCTCCGAGGAGATCGCTCAGGTCGCCACGATCTCGGCCAACGGCGACAAGACGGTCGGCAAGATGATCGCCGACGCGATGCAGAAGGTGGGCAACGAGGGGGTGATCACGGTCGAGGAGGCGAAGACCGCCAACACCGAACTCGAAGTTGTCGAGGGGATGGAGTTCGACCGCGGCTATCTCTCGCCCTATTTCATCACCAACGCCGAGAAGATGCTGGCCGAGCTCGAGGAACCCTATATCCTCATCCACGAGAAGAAGCTCTCTTCGCTTCAGCCGATGCTGCCCGTCCTCGAGGCGGCCGTTCAGTCCGGCAAGCCGCTCCTCATCATCGCCGAGGACATCGAGGGCGAGGCGCTAGCGACGCTGGTCGTCAACAAGCTGCGCGGCGGCTTGAAGGTCGCGGCGGTCAAGGCGCCGGGCTTCGGCGATCGCCGCAAGGCGATGCTCGAGGACATCGCGGTCCTTACCGCCGGCACAATGATCGCCGAGGACCTTGGCATCAAACTTGAGAACGTCACGCTGCAGATGCTCGGCAAAGCCAAGCGAGTGCGGATCGAGAAGGAGAACACCACGATCATCGACGGCGCTGGGGCGAAGAAGGACATCGAGGGCCGGATCGGCCAGATCAAGGCGCAGATCGAGGAGACGACGTCCGACTATGACAAGGAGAAGCTGCAGGAGCGGCTAGCCAAGCTCGCCGGCGGCGTCGCGGTGATCCGGGTCGGCGGTTCGACCGAGGTCGAGGTCAAGGAGAAGAAGGACCGCGTCGACGACGCGATGCACGCAACCAAGGCTGCCGTCGAGGAAGGCATCGTGCCGGGAGGCGGCGTCGCGCTTTTGCGCGCTAAGGCGGCGATCGGCAAGCTCGGCGGCGACAATGCCGACATCCAGGCAGGCATCAACATCGTGCTCCGGGCGCTTGAGGCCCCGATCCGCCAGATTGCGGAAAACTCGGGCGTGGAGGGTTCGATCGTCGTCGGCAAGGTGCTTGAGAACAAGTCGCAGTCCTACGGCTTCGACGCCCAGACCGAGCAATATGTCGACATGCTGACCGCCGGCATCGTCGATCCGGCGAAGGTTGTACGGGTCGCGCTGCAGGACGCTGCATCGGTTGCCGGCCTCATGATCACGACCGAGGCCATGGTCGCCGAAACGCCAAAGAAGAAAGAGGCTCCGGCCATGCCCGGCGGCGGAATGGGCGGCATGGACTATTGATCAGCTAAGACGTCGAGCCCGGGGCCGCCGCCGTGTGGCCCCGGAGAACCACGATGCCGATGCGGCCGGATAGGCGGCAGTGTGTTAAGATGGTCGGATCCGAGAAGCCATTTGTCGGATACCAGGCGGTGTGTGCGTTGCGTTTCGCGGTAGGTGCTATCGATCTGCGCCTGTACGGGGGTCTCGCGAGGGCTTTGGCTTCGGCTGAAGACGCGCTGAATTTGGTCAGCGTCGGATTCGATTCGGATCGCCAAACGGTGATCAGGCTAGCACGTGATGACTACGCTCAAACATTCAAGGGTTGACCACGTCGTCCGCTGCGTATGCTGCATATGACTAATGGGCGCTTCCTTAAGGGTGTCAGCGGCAATCCTAGTGGCTGCCCAGGCGGGTCCCGGAGACATCAGTGGCGTCTGATCGGGGGCTGGTAGGCGCGACAGCATGCGCCGTCGTCGGCAAACTCAACTCGGGCGAAGTCACGCCTCTCGATCTGCTTGACGTGCTGGAACAGCGGATCGCCGAGGTCGACGGCAAGGTGAACGCCCTCCCGACGCTGTGCTTCGATCGCGCTCGCGCACGCGCCGGGATCCTGATGAAAAAGCCCGCCGGCGAGCGCGGCCTGCTCGCGGGGCTTCCGATGCCGATCAAGGATCTGACTGATGTCGAGGGCGTGCTGACCACGCATGGCTCGCCGATCTACAAGGACCGAATTCCGGCGCGCTCCGATCTTTTGGTCGAACATCTCGAAGACTGCGGCGGGGTGGTCTACGCTAAATCCAACACGCCGGAATTCGGCGCCGGCGCCAACACCTTCAACGAGGTGTTCGGCGCAACCCGCAACCCCTGGGATACTTCGCGATCCGCCGCCGGCTCTTCCGGCGGCGCGGCGGTGGCGCTCGCAACCGGCATGGCCTGGCTCGCACACGGCTCCGACACGGGCGGTTCCTTGCGCAACCCCGCAAGCTTCTGTGGCATCGTCGGCTTGCGGCCAAGCATCGGCCGTGTCGCCCACACGCCAGCCGCCAAGGTCGACCGCAATCTCAGTGTGCAGGGTCCGATGGCGCGCAATGTTGAGGATCTTGCGCTGTTGCTCGACGCAATGAGCGGCGAGCATCCGGCCGATCCGCTGTCGCTGCCCGCGCTGCCGCCCTCGTTTCGCTCCGCCGCGCGCTCCGGCAAGGGACCGAAGCGCGTCGCTTATTCCCCCGATCTCGGCATCACACCCGCCGACCCCGAGGTCGCCGCCCTCACCCGCAAAGCGGCGCTGCGTTTCGCGGAAGCGGGGGCGATCGTCGAGGAAGCGCATCCCGATCTGAGCGAGGCCCATGAATGCTTTCAAGTGCTGCGCGCCTTCGACTACGCCATCACCAAGGCGGCGCTTTTGCGAACCAAGCGCGACCAGCTCAAGCCCGAGGTGATTTGGAATATCGAGGAAGGCCTCAAGCTGACGGTGGGAGAGCTCGAGCGCGCCGAAGCGCAGCGGGTTGCGATGACCGCGCGGACGCTCGAGTTTTTCAGGGATTACGATCTGCTGCTGACGCCGGCCACGATCGTTGCGCCGTTTCCGGTGGAGAACCGCTATGTCGCCGAATGCGGCGGGAAAAAATTCGACAACTACTTCGAATGGCTCGCCATCGCTTATGCGATCACGCTGGTGTGTTGCCCCGCGCTGTCGTTGCCGTGCGGGTTCACCGCCTCAGGGCTTCCGATCGGCCTTCAGATGGTGGCACCGCCCCGCGGCGAGGCACAGCTGCTTGCCGGCGCCAGGGTGCTGGAGGATATTCTGGGCATGCGCGGCACCACGCCGATCGATCCGAGAGCGGCCGAATAGCCGATCGCCCAACGTGGCTACGATTTGAGCGCTATGCGCTTAGTCGAAGCGCGACCAAGGGCGCTCCATGGTAAAGCGGTGTCCTGGCGCGCCTTCCAGGCGACGGGGTGTTGAGCGAGTTCTCATCTCCTGACTTGGAGATCCGCTTGTGGAGCGCAGCGTGATGGGCGATGGCACTGTTCTAGTCACGGGCGGCTCCGGCTACATCGGCGGATGGTGCGTCGCGCGGCTGCTGAATGACGGTTGGCAGGTCCGGACGACGATCCGCAATTTTGCTCGCGAGTCGGACGTGCGTCGAGCGCTCGCGACTCTCGCCCCCCAGCAGGATGCGCTGAGTTTCGCTGTCGCCGATCTCGATCGGGACGAAGGCTGGGCGGAGGCGGCAAAAGGCTGCCGCTATGTGCTGCACGTCGCCTCGCCTCTCGGCCTCGAGGCGCCGCGGACTGGACTGACTGAGATTGCTGAACATCACCGCGTCTCCGCTTGAACCGCCTCATCGCGTTGACGATGGCGGCTCATCTACTTTTGTCATTGGAGCATGATCCCCGGTGCAGCGCTGTGACGTCCGTCACAGCGTGGACGGAACGCGAGGCGGCCCGGCGATCACGGCCTGACGAACCCAAAGCCTATCTCAGAAGCAAATAGTTGATTTGTCATAGTCCACACCATCAGAGGCTTTGGCGGCAAGGCCTATTGGGCCGCGCGGGGGTACTCAGGGACATAGTTGAGGTCAACTGAATAGCTTAAGGGCCGGAGATTAACATTACCGCTGGAATAGCCGCGGTCGTCGGATAGGGTGAATCCTACTCCTGACTTGGATCGCGAGTCAGCGCGCGCGTGTCTTTCCGTAGCTGCTGACCGCCACTGCGGCGATAACAATCGAGCCTGTTAGGACGTCGCGGACGTAAGAATTGACGTTCAATTGTGTAAGACCATTGCCAATGATCCCGAGGATCAAGACGCCGGCGACAGTCGCCAGCACCCGCGGCTCGCCCTCTTCGGTCATCGACTGCCCTAGGAAGACGGCGGCGATTGCGTCCAGCATCAATCCAGCGCCTTGCGTCGGATTGGCCGAGGCGACGCGGCTTGCATACATAAGTCCCGCGCCCGCCGCGCCGAGACCCGCGATTCCAAACGCGGTGAGACGTAAAGGACGCACCGGCACCCCTGCGAGCCGCGCGGCCTCCGCGTTGCCGCCAATCGCATAAAGCCGCCGCCCGAACACCGTCTGCTCGAGCAGGATCCACGCCGCCGCGACCGTCGCGCCGGCGATCAGCGTAAGGTTGGGAATGAGGAGGCCGATTGAAAACAGCGGAACGCCGCCGCGCGCAAAGTCCGAGAAGCCATGCGGGATTGCGTTGCCGAACAAGGTCTGGCCGCCCGACAGCTTGAACGCCAGTCCGCTGAAGACGGTCATTGCTCCAAGCGTCGCAATGAACGGCAGGATGCCAACATAGGCGACGAGCGCTCCGTTGACGACGCCGCCCGCGAGCCCGGCGAGCAGCGCCGCCCCGACCGCCAGCGGCGCCGATCCGCCCGAGATGAAGACGAGCGCGGCCACAATGCCGGACAGGCTGGCCATCGAGCCGACGCTAAGATCGAAGTCGCCCATCGCCATCACAACGGTCATCGTCGTGGCGACCACGGTGAGCATGCTCATCTGCTGCGAGATATTGAGAAGATTGCGTCCGGTGAGGAAGGTCGAAGGAAGCTCCAGCCAGAAATAGCCGATGACCAGCGCAACGGCGAAAAATGTTCCATATCTTCGGAGCGACGCGGCCATGTTTGCGTTTACGTCAGATACTGCGGACACGGATAGGATCGGCCAATTCGGCGGAGAGGAGCGGCCGCCGCACGCGATACTTTCACCCTGCCGTCGCGGTTGAGGCTCGTTCGCCCGGCGCGCCGTAGCATAGGGCGAGCAGCCCGGCCGGAGTTAGCCCCGAGGCGGGCGTGGCGCAGGAAACCCGCCCCTGCTTGAGCACGAGGATACGGCTGCAAAGGCCGAGCAGTTCTTCGTGATCAGACGATGAGATGACAATCGACGCGCCAGAGCGGGCGATTTCCCTCAAGAGCGTATGGATGTCGAACTTCGCCGCGACGTCAACGCCGCGGGTCGGCTCGTCAAGCAGAAGAATCCGTCGGGCGCCCGCAACCGCGCGTGCGAACATCGCTTTCTGCTGATTGCCGCCGCTCAGCCGCCAGACGTTCTGGCGCGGCCCCGACGACCGGAGCCGAACGCGCCGGCCCAAGGCCAGGGTCTTGGCGCGCTCGGCCGGCCGGTTGAGGAGGATTCCGAGACGAGCGAGCCGGCCGAGATGAGGCAGGGTGACGTTGAAGGCTATGTCATGAGACAGAAAAAGCCCCTCCGATCGGCGTTCCCCCGGCACATAGGCAAGGCCGCGGCGCCACGCCTCGGCGGGGTTGCGGATGCGCACGGAGCGACCGGCGATCGAAATCTTGCCGATCCGCGCTCCGCCGAAGAGACATTTGAGCAGACGATCGCCGCCCGCATCCCCGACACCGGCGACGCCGAGAATCTCGCCCTCGCGAACCTCTAAGGCGAGATCGGAGAGACCGAGGCCGGTCACGCCCTGAACGGCCAATGAAACGGCAGGTCGGGAGGACGTCACCGCCGCCACGCTCGCTTCAGGCCCCGCGCGACCCGTCATGCGTTCGATCAGGAGCGCCCTGGTCGCACCAGCGGCTGGAATCGACGCCTCGCTCACTCCGTCGCGCAACACCGTGATGCGGTCGGAGATCCGTAGCACCTCGTCGATCCGGTGCGAGACATAGACGATTGCGCAATCCCGCCGTTTGAGTTCGGCAATGACGCCGAACAACCGCTCGGCCTCTTTGCTCGAAAGCGCGGCGGTCGGTTCGTCCATGACAAAGAGGCGTCCGCGGCCGGACCCATCGTCGACAAAGGTCGCAGCGATCTTCACGATGATCTGGTCGGCGGTCGGCAATCGGCCGAGAATGGTCCCGGGCGCGATATTGGCGACGCCGAACCCCTCCAAGACAGCCCGGGCGCGATCATGGAGCTCGCGCCAGTCGATCAGTCCGAAGAGGCGGGTCGGATAGGCGCGGCCGAGAAAGAGATTCTCGGCGACGCTTAGCCGCGGCAGGACGTTCAGCTCCTGATGAAGGAAACGAAGACCGAGACGATGGGCGTCGCGCGCGCTTGAGATCGAGACGGGCGCGCCATCGACCGCGATTCTGCCTGCGTCGGCCGTGACCGCCCCGGCCAGGATCTTGATCAGGGTCGACTTCCCGGCTCCATTCTCGCCGACAAGCGCGTGAACCTCGCCGGCCTCGAGGTCGAACGACGCATGACGAAGAGCCGCGACTCCGCCGTATTCCTTCGAAAGGCCGGCGATCGAGAGCAGGCTCATCGCCGCATTGTCAGCGACACGCCGCCGAGCCGGCGCGGGCTCCGATCATTCCTTCACGTTTGCCGACGTGATCAGTCTGGTCGGGACGTAAATCACGCTCTGCTTGATCTTCTCGCCCGCGAGATAGCGCTTGACAGCGTCGGCGGTCGTGTGGCCGATGCCCTTGAAATCCTGCGCCATCGACGCCTCGAAATTGCCGCCCTTGGCGATCGCCTCACGCGCTTGCGGGTTGGCGTCAATGCCGGTGATCACAATGCCCTCATCCCCACGGCCGGCCGCCTCGATCGCCTGTAGCGCGCCCAAAGCGGGCTGATCCCATGCCGCCCAGACCGCAGCGATGCTGCCTTTGGCCGGGTTGGCGGCCAGAATCGCTTCCATCTTGGCGCGGAAGTCCGCAATGCCGCCGTCCTTGACATCCGGAGTCACGCGGGAAAGGACCTTGATGTCGGGATAGTTCTTGAAGATCGCGTCCGCAATGATGTCACGCGAATGGACCGGCGGAAACGCGTCGTAGACGAACATCACGACATTGCCCTTGCCGTTGATGCGGTTGGCGACATAGGCCGCGGTGTCGGATGCCATCGCATAGCCATTGCTTGTCACGTTGGTCACGAGCAACGGATTCGCGCCGGCATCCATGCCGAACACCGGAATCCTGGCGTTCTTCGCGGTTTCGAGGCCCGCGCCAACTTGCCCCGGATCGACGTTGATGACGATCGCGTCGACCTTCTGGTTGGAGACGTCCTCAATCCTACTGATGACCGCCGCGGCGTCGCCCTTGGTGTCGATGACGTTGACGTCCCAACCATTGGCCTTGGCCGCCTCCTGAAAGGCCTCAACGTAGAACTGGGTGCCGGGCTGGGCGAGGTATGGCGTGATCACGGCGATCTTCGCCGCGGCGAAAGCCGCGCCTCCGCTGATCGCAAGCGCCAGCGACGCCGCGACAACGGCGCTCGCGCGTCTAACTAGAAATCCCTTCGCCAATTCAGCCCTCCCGCTCATTCTGGTCTAGTTCCGCTGACGAGACCCTAGCATTGAGAGTACAAACTGCAAACGGAAGCGCTGGAACTGGAATTGCGGAGCATGGCGGGTCCCTTTCTCGCGGGCGTCGACGTCGGAACCACGTCGGTCAAGGCGGGCCTCTTTGATGCAAACGGCGTACTGCTCGCTCAGCGATCGAGCCTGATCACGACGCAACGGACGGGGCCCGGTCTTGTCGAGCAGGCGCCGGAAGACTGGATGTCGGCCACGCTCACGGGCCTTGAGGCGGTCCTCGACGGAGTTCCGCTGGACGCTGTCGAGGGGATCGGACTCTGCAGCCAGGTCAACACGCACGTTTTCGTCGACGCGAACGGCAAGGCGCTGGCGCCCGCGATCATCTGGCAGGACGGCCGCTGCGCCGAAGACGCCGCTACGCTCGACCGCCTTGTAGCCGAAGAGGCTCGCCTGAAATGGTGGGGCGCGCCGCTGCCGCTCGATTCAAGCCACGCGCTTAGCCGGATGGCCTGGATGGCGCGGGTCTATCCTGAGATCTGGCGCCGCACTCGGTGGGTGATGGCGCCCAAGGACTATTGCCTCCTCGCTCTGACCGGCGAAGCCTGCGCCGACCCGTTGTCGTCGTTCGGCGTCGTGGACTCCTCCCTTCGCTATATCGACGAGCTCATCAACCTTGTGCCGGGCGCGGCGGAGCGGCTGCCGCCATTGCTTGGCCCAGCCGCTTCGGCCGGACGAATTCGTTTAGGCTTGCCCGGCGCCGGACGGCCCATAGCCACGGCGACCATGGACGGTTGGGCGGGCATGCTTGGCGTAGGCGCAGTCGGGCAAGGCGATGCTGGCTATTTGAGCGGAACGAGTGAGGTCGTCGGCATCGTTTCCCGGCGGCGCCTGCCCACACCGGGCGTGATTGCATTTCCGGATTGTGAAGGGATCACGCTGCATGCCGGCCCGACCCAATCGGGCGGAGCTTCGGTCGCCTGGCTCGCCGCGCTTCTGGGCCGCAGCGTCGACGAAATATCGGCGCTTGCGGCAAGCAGCGCTCCTGCACGTTCCGCGCCGATCTTCCTGCCACATTTGCAGGGTGAACGGGCGCCGCTCTGGGACATCGCGGCGCGCGCCTCCTTTGCCGGCCTCGACGCCTCGATGGGCGCAAGTGAACTCTCGCGCTCCGTCCTCGAGGGTGTCGCCTATTCGGTGCGCCTGCTGATCGAGGCGCTGGAGAGCTCGTCGGGCGTGTCCGCAACGCGCCTGCGCCACGCCGGCGGCGGCGCCCGTTCCGCCGTTTGGTGTCAGATCCGGGCCGACGTTTTGGACCGATCGATCGATCGGGTCGAGAACCTCGATTCCGGCGTGGTCGGCGCCGCCATATTGGCCGGCACGGCTGCGGGCGTCTTCGCCTCCATCGAAGAAGCTAGCGACCGCATGGTCCGACCCGAGCGGACGTTCGAGCCGAACCGAGCCTTGCAAGGCCACTACGAGGAGGGATTCGGCCGGTACACTGAGCTCTATTCGAGACTTAAGGGCTTCGGCGGCCTTCAGAAAATGTGACGCCGCAACTCGCGCAAAAAAGACTTCACCTCCAGGACCGAGCGGTCGATCTCGCCGGGAAGTTCATTGCGCGGAAGGGCCAATTCGTCGGAGAGGGTGGACCATGTTAGGCGGAATGATGATTCCGGCCCCAACGTCATTGAAAACTGCGGAGTGCCCGTGAACGGTGACTTCGATCCCACGGTCGCGAAGGAAGAGAGCAGCGCCGAGCCCGCAAAGACCTGCACCGACGATTGCGACACTGAAAGACATACGACATCCAACGTCCGGCAGCGCCCATTAGTGCCTTCCGGTCGGCGAGATAGTCGAAGTTTCCATTATCGTCCATGTTGTAACAGACGCCAAACGTCCGCCCCCCTTTCACACAGTTCGTCTATCTGCCGCTCCACAACGAGAAGATCCGCGACGTCATCGACACAGTGGGGCGAAAGGGAGTGCTGCTGGTCGGGCGGTTCACCGAGGGCAGGATCGCGCTCCTAGAACGGGCTGCGGCATGAACTCCGCAAGCGCGGCTACCTCCCCATTGTCTTCAACTTCGACAAGCCCGAGACAAAGGACTTCACCGAGACGGTGGGCCTGCTCGCGGGGCTGTCCAAGTTCGTCGTCATTGCCGACATCACGAACCCAAAGTCCACGCCGCTCGAACTGCAGGCGACGGTGCCGGAGATCATGGTTCCGTTCCGCCCCATCATCGAGGAAGGGGAGAAGTCCTTCGCGATGCTGCAGGACTTGTGGATCAGGCACCGAGACTGGGTTTTCGAGCCGATCTATTACTCATCGCTCGACGCGCTCGTTGAAGCGGTGGATGAGAAGATCATCCGTCCTGCCGAGGCGAGATTCGCCGAACTCCTCGCGAGGAAGGCTGAGAGGATGAAGGGTGAGCACGTCTGAGCAGCGGAACACTCTCGGCATCTGCCGCGCCTGCGTCCCGCGCATTTCCGCGCCTTCTCCAGCAGCACGAGTTTGCGGCCGTGAACATCCACGGCACGGCCGGTGGCCACAGCGGCGGCGACGACCCCATCGTCGAGAGCTCAGGCGCGACCTCACCGCGCTCACCTTTGACGTAAGCCTTGCCTAACGCTTCCCGTCTTGTAAGCATGGCCGCCGCGCGGCTTTTGCGGGGATCGTGCGGGACGGTAGCATGGCACTCGTTCGGCACAGAATCATCGCTAGCGGCAGCGCTATGCTTTTCTCGGGGTGCGTCAGCACTACGCCTCCGGCGGCGACGGATCAGGAGAAACTCGCCACTCGCGATGTGTACGCCACACGCATACGTAGGGCCGCGCGCCAGCTTGATGATCAGAAATCTGACGCGCAGACAGTAGCCATCGCAGTCAACTCCGCCTGTGAAGGCGAAACGCGACAATCGTGATGGCGAGCATAAGCTTCCCGTGGAACGACCCCGTCAAGCGCGAGGCGTTGTTCGAATCCATAGGACCCACGTTACTCGCGTCAACGACTCAATCTGTTCTCGAGGAGAGAGCGGAGCGCAAGTGAATCACTGCCTGCTGGTAGTGGAGCGTGTTTCGCGCCCCGGCGGTCAGGCTTAGGGGCCTAGCCGGTTGCAAAACGCTCTCTCGCGGACGCTCGCGTCGCTTCACCGCCGCCAGAAGGCGGCTCCCCAACCTGACGGCCAAGGTGAACTGGCGCGCTACGTCGCCAGCCGGGCCACAGAGACGGCCGCCCCCACCCGGACGGCCAATGACGGCGGCGACGCGCCCGAGGCGGTCCACGAGCCTTCCCTGCCCCGCGAAGAGACCTTCGGCGACGGGGGCGAGCCGTGACCGACGCCAGGTTCCTCCCGACCGAGGCCTTCGCCATCAGCCAAGCCCTCATGCCCAAGGAGAGGGCGGAAGCGAAGAAGCGGCAGGGACGCCCCGGCAAAGCATGTTCAGGAAAATTTCCCGAACATAAGAGCCAAACCCGCGACCGCGCCGCCAGGAGCCTCGGACTATCGGGGTGGATCGAATACCAGACCGGCCGACGGGTCTTTCTCAGGAGCGTCGGCTTGTGGGGGCCGCGCATGAACCCTCCGGTAGCGCGGCCCTTTCTGCCATCAGCCGCGTCGCTTCTCTCTCGGTTGCGCACCGGCTGGTCGGGCCGCGCCCGCTAGCCCGCTGTGGCCACCATCTCCATCACCCCCGACGCCTTCGCCGCCATCGCCTCGACATTGCCTAAGGGCCCGAATAGACTGGGTCGCCAACTGATAGAGGCGTTGGTATGAAGCGCACTCTCCTTAGGATGCTTGTCGCCGCGACCGCTGCAGCCGCCCTCCACGCTTTCGGTTTCACCATCAGCGCCGCCGCACAGAGCGATCAGCAGCCCACGCACGCCGAGCTAGTGCAGCGTTGGGCGCAGGCGGCTCTCGACGCCCAGCTTAAGGGGCTGAAGACCAGTCTTCGGCTGACCGCTGACCAAGAAAAGGATTGGGGCCCGTTTGAATCCGCAGTCAAGGACGGAGCAAAGGCGGGCGTGCTCGCCCTGCAAAAGGAGCAGGGCAACAACTTGTTGCCGATGGATCGCCTGACTGCGAAGGCGGAGCGTCTGATGCAGAGCACAGCAAATCTTGAGAAGATCGTCGAGGCGGCCCAGCCCTTGTACGCGAGCCTCGATGAAACGCAGAAGCACAAGTTCATCACGCTTGGGCGCATGCTGGTGCCCGAGCGCGGGCTCTTTGCGAAAGAGATCAGGCGTCTGGGCGTTAGCGAGGGCGCTCAACACAGCGCGGAGTAGCGGTCGCGGGTAGACTTCTGCGCGTCGGCTCACGGCGCTGTAGCGGCTAATGCCGTTGTCGACGTGTCCGTTGCCAGCCGCAGGGATCACGTCGTAGTAGTTCTCGCCTGGACCGCGCATCGCGCTGAGTCGATCCAGCATCCGGCTCAAGCCAGATCATGCGCTCGCCGCGCCCGTAGCCCACGCTGCCCAGCGGCAAGGTCGCGGCGATGACCTCGAAGGCGGCTGGGGTGATGGCGATGCGGATCATGCGGCGATGGATATTGGCGTGGCTAGCCGAGGGCTCAAGGCCGGAAGGCCCCGCGCTGGGCCTCAGGAGGCCGTACTGCCGCCTCGGCCGGGCGGCGGGCAAGAAGGGGGGAGATGATACGTCGGGCCGCGCCGGGGCGTCGCTGAGGCCCCGCGCGAAGTCGAGGTCGGCGGCGGACCCGCGTAGTGGCATTGAAACCGCTTGTACGCTCGACATGCGAAGAGCTCGGGCGATGGCGGAAATAGGACGGCGAGCGATGGCAATCGATCAAGCCTCCCTTAAGGCCCAGCAAAAAAGCGCGGATGCGGCTATGGGCGCGGCCAAGTCTTCCCGGTTGAGTGCGCGCTACGCACTAGGCGCGAACGCAACACAGTGCCAAAATACCGAGATATATCAACGACAGACAGCTTCATCATAATCCGTAGGTCCCCAGTTCAAGTCTGGGTCCCGCTACCATCAAAAATTAGCGACTTGGATGGCCTCGCGGGAGGCCTTTTTCACGTTGCGCGCCATTGCGGCGCGGCCGCACGAGATAACGAGCGCACGCTTGCGCAGGGTCGGGATTAAGTGATCGATAGAAATGAGTCCGAGCGGTCCAGGCGATACGGTCCTTTCAGGGCGTCGCAGCGCCCGCCGAGCGCAGATGCGCCGGACCGGCCGCGGTCGCCAGGTTGTGGGCTGAATTGATTAGCGCGAGGTGCGAGAACGCTTGCGGGAAGTTGCCGAGCTGCCGTCGGTCGTATGGATCGTATTCCTCCGCCAGCAGTCCAACATCGTTGCGCAACGCCAAAAGGCGCTCGAACAGCTCGCGCGCTTCGTCGTACCGCCCGAGGAGAACATAGTTGTCGACCAGCCAAAAACTGCACGCAAGAAAAGCGCCTTCTCCTGGCGGCAAGCCGTCAACTCCTTCTCCAGTATCGTACCGCAGCACCAATCCGTCCCGGACCAGCGTCCGTTCGATTGCCGCGACAGTGCCGATGACGCGAGGATCATCAGGGGGCAAAAAGCCGACCATCGGGACGAGAAGAAGACTGGCGTCCAGTGTCGTCGCCCCGAACGACTGCACGAAAGCGTTCTGCTTTGGGTCGAAGCCAAATTCGCAAACGTCCCGATGAATTGCCGAGCGGACGGTTCGCCACCGTTCGAGCGGACCCTCAAGCCCAAACTCCTCGATGGAACGCACCGCGCGATCAAACGCGACCCATGCCATTACCTTCGAGTGCGTGAAGTGCCTGGCTCCGCCTCGCACTTCCCAGATGCCTTCATCGGGCTCGCGCCAGATGTTCTCGAGGTGGGAAACAAGCGCGACCTCCAGCGCCCAAGTCGCTGCGCTCGTCGCGAGGCCCGCGCGACGGGCGAGATAGAAGGCGTCGAGCACTTCGCCGTAGATATCGAGCTGCCGCTGTCCGACGGCTGCGTTGCCGATGCGAACCGGAGCGGAGCCCTCGTAACCCGGCAACCATGAAATCTCGTATTCATCGAGCCGCCGCTCGCCGGCGGCGCCATATATCGTCTGCAAGTCGTCCGGGGCGCCGGCCGCGGCTCGAAGAAGCCATTCATGCCATGACTTTGCCTCGTCGAGAAAACCCGCCCCGATCAGCGCATAGAGGGTGAATGTTGCATCCCGCAGCCAGCAGTATCGATAGTCCCAGTTGCGCGGGCCGCCGAGCTTCTCGGGCAGAGATGTTGTGCCGGCGGCAATGATGCCGCCGGTCTCCCAATGGGCGAGGGCCTTCAATGTCAGGAGCGAACGAAGGACCGCGTCGGCCCAATGTTCCGGGGGAGTGAATTGCTTGGCCCAGCCGGACCAGAAGAACTCCACGTCTTTCAGCGCGGTCCCTGCCTGGAGCGGCGGCGGCGACGCTCGATAGGATGGCGACCAGTTGAGAACCAGGGACACTTCGTCACCCGCCTTGAGCGTGAACTCCCCAACAGTGCGAAGGTGCTCTCCGCGCATTGGTAAGGTTGTATCAAGCAAAAGCCGCTCAGACCCCGCTATGAACTGAACTCTCCCCTCCTCCTCGCGAGAGACCCACGGCACAACCGAGCCGTAATCGAACCGGACGATCAGCTCCGTTTGCATCGCGACTTCGCCGCCAAGGCCCCTGACCAGTCGCACGAGGTCTGCAGATCCGTCACGGCAACTCATGAAATCAGTCAAGCAAACCGCGCCGGACGCGGTCGTGAAGACCGTTTCGAGAATCAGGGTATTGCCGCGATAACGTCGCGTGACTTGTGCATCGTCAGCCGTTGGCGCGACGAGCCACCGCCCGTGCGTCGGCGCCCCGAGCAGGGCGGAGAAACAGGCAGCGCTGTCGAAACGCGGGAACCCCAGCCAATCAATGGAGCCGTCGCGGCCCACCAGAGCGAGCGTCTCGCAATTTCCAATGACGGCGTAATCCTCGATACGATTTGGCATCCGGAGACTCGACGAAATAGGGGCGGGGAGCCCTATCTGACGCGTCGCGCCGCCGTTGTCGACCGAGCGCCGAGTCCCTGCAAAATCGCCAACCGCTTCAAGGCCCGACCGACCGCGGTTCATCCGTCCCCGCGAGATGGCAGGCGACATTGTCGCGGAAGGCGGGCCGCTCGGTCCTGCAGATCGCGATCGCCCGGGGGCAGCGCGGATGGAACGGACAGCCGGGCGGGGGATCGATCGGGTTGGGCGGCTCGCCGCCGATGGGGTTACGCGGGCGCCCGCTCATCGCAAGATCAGGCACGGCGTCGAGCAGCATGCGGGTGTAAGGGTGGCGCGGCCGCGCGAACAAGGCTTCGGTCTCGCCGATCTCGATGAGCCGGCCGAGATACATCACGCCGACGCGAGTGGCCATGAAGCGCACCACCGCGAGATTGTGGGTGATCAGGAGATAGGTGAGGCCGAGCCTGTCCTGCAAATCGCGCATCAGGTTGAGGATCTGCGCCTGGATCGACACGTCGAGGGCCGAGGTCGGCTCGTCGCAAACGATGAAATCTGGGTGGGCCGCGATGGCGCGCGCGATCGCGATTCGCTGGCGCTGGCCGCCCGAGAATTCGTGAGGAAACTTGCGCGCGTCGGCGGGATGAAGGCCGACGAGCTCGAGCAGTTCGCCGACCCGAGCCGCGGTCGCCTGTCTGCCGGGGCGCGCCCTCGCGTCGCCCGCGCCGAACGCACGGATCGGCTCGGCGACGATGTCGCCGACCCGCCAGCGCGGATTGAGCGAGGCGAAAGGATCCTGGAAGATCATCTGGATCCGGCGCCGGATCGCGCGCCGCGCGACCTTTTCGCCGCTCCGGGCCAGGTCGACGCCTTCGATCAGCACATGCCCTGCGGTCGGATCGAGCAGCCCGACGACCATCCGCGCCAGCGTCGATTTCCCGGAGCCGGATTCGCCGACGAGCCCGAACGTCTCGCCCCGGAGAATCGTGAAGTCGACGCCGTCGACGGCTGTCAGCAGGCGGCGAGGCTCTCCTGCAATGAGGCGCGAGAGCCAGGGACCGGAAACATCAAAGACCCGCCGGAGGCCGTTGACCGCGACGATGGGATCGGCGCCGTTCAAGTCCGCGCATCCGCGGCGGCGGCCGCCCGGTCATAGAGCCAGCACGCCGCGCCCCGATCCCCGACCGACATCAGCGGCGGACGCTCGGCGCAGCGCTCGAAAACCTTGGGGCAGCGCGGGGCGAAGGCGCAGCCGGGTGGGATCGCCGAAAGCCGCGGCATGGCGCCGGGAATCTGCGCCAGCCGTCGGACGCCGGCGTCGAGCGTCGGGATCGCGGCCATCAACCCCTGGGTATAGGGATGCAGGGGATCGCGCACCACTTGATGGATCTCGCCGATCTCGGCGATCCGGCCGGCGTACATCACCGCGACGCGATCCGCGGTCTCGGCGATCACGCCCATGTCGTGGGTGATCAGCATCACCGCGGCGCCGTGCCGGCGGGTCAGATTTTTCAATACCGATATGATCTGCGCCTGGACCGAAACGTCGAGCGCGGTCGTCGGCTCGTCGGCGATCACCAGCGCCGGCTCGGCGCAAAGCGCGAGCGCGATGACGAGGCGCTGGCGCATGCCGCCGGAGAATTCATGCGGATAGCCGTCGATGCGCTTCTCGGGCGAGGGAATGCCGACTTCGCCGAGCCACGCGATCGCCCGCTGCCTCGCGTCCCTCCGCCCGAGGGGTTTATGCGCCATGATCGTCTCGGTCAGCTGATCGCCGATGCGCAACAGCGGGTTGAGGCTGGTCATCGGATCCTGGAAGATGATGCCGATCCGCCGCCCGCGGATTAAGCGCATCCTCTCCGGCGGCAGGTCGTCGATGCGTTCGCCGTTAAGAGAGATCTCGCCGCCGGCGATTCGGCCCGGCGGATCGAGAAGGCCGATGATGGCGAGGCCGGTGAGCGATTTGCCGGCGCCCGATTCGCCGACGACGCCGAGAACCTCGCCTGGCGCGATGGCGAACGAGACGCCGTCGAGCGCGGTCAGCGGTCCCTTCCGGGTGGCGAATTCCACCTTAAGATCGCGAACCGAAAGCAGCGGGCCGGTCATTTCAGCCTTGGGTTGAGCGCATCGCGCAACCAGTCGCCAAGCAAGTTCACCGCCAGCACCAGGGCCGCGAGCGTGAGACTCGGAAAGGTCACGATCCACCATTCGCCGGAGAACAGGTAGTTCTGCCCGATGCGGATCAAGGTCCCGAGCGACGGCTGGGTCGGCGGCAGGCCGACGCCGAGGAAGGACAGCGTCGCCTCAGTGATGATCGCGAGCGCCAGATTGATGGTCGCGATCACCATGACCGGCCCCATCACGTTGGGGAGGATATGCGCCACGAGGATGCGCGCATGGGAGAGCCCGATCAGCCGCGCCGCCAGCACGTAGTCGCGGTTCTTCTCGACCATGGTCGAAGCGCGCACGGTGCGCGCGTATTGGACCCAGAACGACAGGCCGATCGAGACGACCAGCACCGCGAAAGCCGACTTGTCGCGGCTTTCGGCTTTCAGCATTACGTGAGCGACGCCGTCCAAAAGAAGCGCGATGAGAATCGCCGGAAACGTGAGCTGCACATCGGCGATCCGCATGATGATCGAGTTGATCCAGCCGCCCGCGTATCCCGAGATCAGCCCGAGCCCGACGCCGATCGCGGCGCCGAGGGCGACGCCGCAAACGCCGATCGCGAGCGAGACGCGCAGCCCATAGAGGATCGCGGAGAGCATATCGCGCCCCTGGTCATCGGTTCCGAGCAGGAATCGCGGATCGCCGCCAGCGATGAAGCTTGGCGGATCGAGCGAGTCGGAAAGGTAATTGGTCGCCGGATTGAACGGGTCGGTCGGCGCAATCCACGGCGCGAGCAGCGCCGCGAGGAAGAGGACGATGGTCACCGCGCCGGCGGCGACCGTGACCTTCGACGACAGGAAGCTCGCGAGAAGATCGCTGTCCCTGAGGCGGGCGATGAAAGTACGGTCCGGCCCGGACGCGCCCTCTGGCTCGGCCGCGATCCCGCTCACCTCAAGCCTCGGCGCGATGCTGGCGGACGCGCAGACGGGGGTCCACGACCGCGTAGAGCAGATCGACAACGAGATTGATGATCACGAATAGCAACGCGATGAGCAGGAGATACGCGGCCATGATCGGAATGTCGGCGTTCTGGATCGACTGCAGGAACAATTGCCCCATGCCGGGCCAGGCGAACACCGTTTCGGTGATGATGGAGAATGCCAGGATCGAACCGAGCTGCAGGCCGACGACGGTGATCACCGGAATGAGCGTGTTCCTAAGCGCGTGGTGGAAATGGATGGCGCGCTCGGAAAGCCCGCGGGCGCGAGCAAACCTGATGTAGTCCGAGCGCATGACCTCGAGCATCTCGGCCCTGACCAGCCGCATGATCAGCGTCATCTGGAACAGCGCCAGCGTAATCGAGGGCATGATAAGCGATTTCAGCCCCGAAACCGTGAGCAGGCCGGTCGTCCACCACGAGCCGATATGCACCACGTCGCCGCGGCCGAACGAGGGCAGCCAGCCGAGGACGACTGCGAAGAGATAGATCAGCAAGATGCCGATGAGGAATGTCGGGAGCGATATGCCGATGAGCGAGAGCGCCTGAAACAGCCTGGCGAGCGCGCTTTGGCGATGCAACGCGGTATACACGCCCATCGGGACGCCCGCCGCCAGCGAAAGGATCGACGCGACGAGCGCGAGCTCGAGGGTGGCGGACATCCGCGCGCCGATCAGATCGGCGACCGGCTGCTTGAACTGATAGGAGACCCCGAAATCGAACCGCGCCGCGTTGACGAGAAAACGCGCCGCCTGGACGATCGTGGGCTGGTCAAGGCCGAGCTGATGGCGCAGCTGCTCGCGCTCCTGAACCGAGGTCTCGATCCCGACCATCTGGTTCACCGGATCGCCGACATAGCGGAACATCGCAAAGGCGATGAGCCCGACCGCGATCAGGACGCCGACCGACGCCATGAGGCGCCGCAGGATGAAGGCGATCATGGGCGTTGTCGCCGACCGGCTCGGCTCTGCCTGTTACCGGCGCCGGGTCGCCACGCCCGGATCGGGGTCATGGGCGCCCGTCCCCCGTCAATCCTTGGTGACCCAGGCGAAGCGATAGAAATTGTTCGGCGGCTGAACCACATGCGTCGTCTTGGATACGCCCCAGGCCAGCGCCTGCTGGTGCAACGGGATGTAGCTGACGTCGTCGACGAGCGAGATTCGCCAGGCTTCGGCGAAGATCTCGTCGCGCTTCTCCTCGTCCGGCTCCTCCAGCGCCTTGCGGGCGAGCGCGTCGACCTTCGGGTTGCAATAGCCGCCCACGTTGTTGCCGCCCCAGTTCGTCTTCGAATCGCGGCAGCCCATGATGTATTGGAAGACGTTGAAGCTCTCCAGCGTCGTCGGCGTCCAGCCCAGGAGATAGAACGAACTGTCGTAGCCTCCCGCCGCCGAGATCGCGGCGAAGAACTTCGATTTCGGCTCCGCGTTCAAATCGACCTTGACGCCGACCCGCGCCAGCATGCCGACCACCGCCTGGCAGATCTGTTCGTCGTTGACGTAGCGATCGTTCGGGCAATCCAGCTGGACCTCGAACCCGTCGGGATAGCCCGCATCGGCGAGCAGTTTCTTCGAAGCCTCGGGATCGAAGGGGAAGCGATGGAAATCCTTCGAGAGCGAGAAAAGCGAGGGCGCGATCATTACCGCCGTCGGCGTCGCCTGGCCGCGCATCACCTTCTTGTTGATCGCATCTTCGTCGATCGCCTGATAGAACGCCTTGCGCACGCGAACGTCTTTGAACGGGTTCTTGCCCTTGACGCTCGAATGGCCGAGTTCGTCGCGCGTCTGGTCCATGCCGAGGAAGATGGTGCGAACCTCGGGTCCCGCGAGCACCTCGGTTCCCGGATTGGCGTTGACCCGCGCCTGATCGTTCAGCGGCACGGGATCCATCCAGTCGATTTCCCCCGACAAGAGCGCGGCGACCCGCGTCGCGGCGTTCGGAATCGGCGTGAAGACGACTTCGTCGAGGTTATGCTTGGGCTTGTCCCACCAGTCCGGGTTCCTTTTCCAGACCGTTTTGACGCCGGGCTCGTGGCTGACGAGGATGAAGGGGCCGGTGCCGTTGGCGTGCAGCCCGGCATAGGGCGGGGTGGTCGCGTTCATCGCCGTCGCTTCGGTCGCGCCATGCGCCTCCGACCAGCTCTTCGAAAAGATGCCCCAGGTGTCCCATTGGTTGATCAGCAGCGGATTTGCGGTCTTGAGGAGGAAGTCGACGGTATAGTCGTCGACCTTGACGACTTCGGCGTCGGCGGGCACGACGCCCTTCAGGTCCGAGCCGGGGCTCAGCACGCGATGGACCGAGAAAATGACGTCGTCGGCGGTGAAGTCCTGCCCGTCATGGAACTTGACGCCCTTGCGCAGGTGGAAGCGCCAGTGCAGCGGGTCGAGGACTTCCCAGCTTGTCGCCAGGCAGGGCTCGATCCTCAAATCCGGGCCGCGACGGATCAGCCCCTCATAGACCGCCCCATTGACGCTCAGGCTGAAGCTCTCGTTGATCTGGTACGGATCGACCGATTTGAGCTCGCCCTGGAACGCAAAGTGCAGGATCTTGGGCTCGGCCGAGGGGGCTAGGCCGGGCGCCAGAAACGCCGCGACCGCGATTGCGGCGAGAAGCGGAAATTTCACGCTCGGCAATTTCATGAATGGTCTCCGCGAGTTCGGGCGTCTCGATGCGCCGGCCGCAAAAGCTGGCTTGGACCTTTGCAAAAATGAAGCCAGCGGTCCAGACGGCTTTCAGGGATGCGACAGGCGCCACGCGCTCCGGCGCTCGTCCCAAGGGGCGCCGAAGGCGCGTCTCGAAGGACGCGCCGGTGGGCGGCTGCGCACATCGAGAACCCGCTCGAGACATACTGCCGGTTGGCGAAACATGGGCCGGTGGCCAAATGCGCGCTTGCGCGGGCGGCTTCGCCAGAATAGCGAAGGATCAACACTATTGCGTCTCGAGGGCGTACGATCATGAAACTCATCCTGGCGGTCATCAAGCCGTTCAAGCTTGACGAGGTCCGCACGGCGCTCGATCGGCTGGGCGTCAAGGGAATGACGGTCAGCGAAGCCAACGGCTACGGCCGGCAGAAGGGGCACACCGAAATCTATCGCGGCTCGGAATACAACGTCGCCTTCATGCCGAAAGTGCGGCTCGAGATCGCGGTCAGCGATCATGAGGTCGATCCCACGATCGAGGCGATCCGGACATCCGCGCGCACCGGCCAGATCGGCGACGGCAAGATTTTCGTCTTGCCGATCGAGCGGGCGATCCGCGTCCGCACCGCCGAGACCGGCGACGAGGCGCTGTGACCCGAGGGCGATTTCCGGCCAAGAAGACAAAGGTCCCCTTTCCAGCGCTGCTGGCGTTGAACCCGTGTCAAGTCTCCGCCCCTTGGCTGGCGCGATGAGCCGTTCGCTGGCATAAGAGCGCGATGATTCGCAGCATCACCGCGCTCGCCGCGAGCACCGATGCGGGCGCGCCGGCCGACCCAGGCTTCGGGGTCTATGTCCATTGGCCGTTCTGCCTGTCGAAGTGCCCCTATTGCGACTTCAACAGCCATGTGCGCGGCGCGGCGATCGACGAAGAGCGCTATCTCGCGGCGTTTAAGTCCGAAATCGCCCATCGTGCGGCGCTCGCGCCGGGCAGGACGGTTAGGTCGGTGTTTTTCGGCGGCGGCACGCCCTCACTCATGCGCCCTCAGACGGTACAGGGCGTCATCGACGCGATCGGCGCCGCCTGGCGGCTCGACCCCGCGGCCGAGATCACGCTCGAAGCCAATCCGACCAGCGTCGAAGCGGGCCGGTTTCGCGGCTATCGCTCAGCCGGGGTCAACCGCCTGTCGATCGGGGTCCAGGCCATGAACGACGCCGACCTCAAGGCCCTCGGTCGCAAACATACGGCGGCCGAGGCGCTTGCTGCGGTTAAGCTCGCCGCTTCGCTCTTTCCGCGTTTCAGCTTCGACCTCATCTACGGCCGGCCGGAGCAGGGCGCGCGGGAGTGGCGCCGCGAGCTCGCCGAGGCGCTCGACTATGTGGGCGACCACGTCTCGCTCTACCAACTGACCATCGAGCCCGACACCATCTTCGAGCGCCTGCGCAACGCCGGCAAGCTTGAGCTCCCGGACGAGGATTTGAGCCTCGCGCTGTTTGAGACGACGCGGGAAGTCACTGAGGCGCGCGGGCTCCCGGCCTATGAGGTCTCGAACCACGCCCGCCCCGGCGGCGAGAGCCGCCACAACCTCATCTATTGGCGCTACGGCGAATATGCGGGCGTCGGCCCCGGCGCGCATGGGCGTCTCGTCACGCCGAAAGGGCGGCTCGCGCAAGAGACCGAGCGCCACCCGGAAATGTGGTTGACCCAGGTCGAAAGCGAGGGCCACGGCCTGGTCGAGAGCGTGGCGCTGAGCCGCGAGGAGCAGGGCGACGAGTTCCTGCTGATGGGTCTGAGGCTCAGCGAAGGCGTCGATCCCCGGGCGTTCGAAAGGCTGACGGGACGCGACATCGATCCCGGTCGGGTGGAAAGCCTCATCGACGATGGGTTTATCGAGCGCGACGAACGCGGGCGCATCAGGGTGACCGCGATGGGCGCGCCGCTCCTCGACACGGTGGTCGCCGACGTCGCGGCGTGACCGCGCCTGAGCCGTGGTTATTCGAGGCTCATTTCCGGCTCGTCCGCGAGTTGTTCAAGCTGCAGGTAGCTTCCGGGGTCCGCCTTGCACATTTCAAATTCAGCGTCGCGCGCTTGGGCCTGCAGGCCTTGAACCTTGACGGCTTGATGGCAAATCGCGCGCGCCTGCTGCGCCTCACAATATCCGCCACATCCGGCAAAAGACTTCCCCACATCGGCGAGCCCAAAAGCCAGCGCGATTGAAGCAACCGTGTCCGTCTGAGACGCCCGCCCCCTTGAGCTTCCTGCAATCACTTGTGCCTCCTCTTCAAGAGTTATTTCTTGATATCTAAACTTTGCAGGCTGCCCGGACATTCAGGCGTTTTTTGGAGGACGCCCCCCGTCGCATTTGTCCTGAGCCGGGACACGTCCTTGCGCGAGCCCTCGTTTCGGCGTCAAGCTTTGCCTAAGAGCGCCGAAGGGGAGGATCGCCATGCCGCTGGCGGAAACGAAAATCGACGGTTTCGTCGGCACGATCTGTCTCGACCACTACGATAAGCGCAACGCCTTCTCGGCCGGGCTTGCCGATGAAATTATCCGGGCGCTGGAGCGTTTCGTCGAAGCCCGGGTGCGCGTCGCGATCTTACGGGCGAGGCCCGGGGTCAAGATCTGGTCGGCCGGCCACGACATCGATGAACTGCCGAAAGGCCGCCGCGATCCGCTTGGCTGGTACGACCCCTTGAGGCGCCTCGTCCGGGCGATCGAAAATCATCCCGCCCCGGTCATCGCCATGATCGAAGGCGGCGTGTGGGGCGGAGCGTGCGAGACGGCGCTGGCCTGCGACATCATCATCGCCGCGCCCAACGCCACATTCGCGCTGACCCCGGCCAAGCTCGGCGTGCCTTACAATGTCTCGGGCATGCTGACGTTCCTCAACAGCGCTTCGCTCCGGCTCATCAAGGAGATGGCGTTCACCGCCAAGCCGATCTCCGCCGAACGGGCGCTGCAGGCCGGCCTCATCAATCATCTGGCGCCGCTCGAGGACCTCGAACGGTTCACCTACGCGCTTGCCGCTGACATCGTCGACAATGCGCCGCTGTCGATTGCGGTAATGAAAGAGGAATTGCGCATTCTCGCCGGCGCGCATCCGATGAGCCCGCAAGGCTGGGAGCGGGTGCAGGGCCTCCGGCGCGTCGTCTACGACAGCGCGGATTATGTCGAGGGGCTGAAGGCGTTCAAGGAGAAGCGCAAGCCGGTGTATCGGGGGGAGTAGGAGGCACGCGCGGACGCCGGGAGCATGACGCTCTTGACGGAATCGCTGTTGAGGGCCCCGGACTCATGAAAAACCGATCTTCCATCCCTTTGTCGACTTTTTACTTTGCGCTAATCAGAAACTGTGTTACCTTGGCTCTGTCGCCGAAGGAAGCCTGCCGAAGGCGTCAAGGCCACCAGGAGGAGAGAAAGATTTTTTGGCCTGGGAGTCACGATAACCCATTGAAAAGGCTCATTTCGGACAAGGAAATCCAAGGAAATCCAAGCCTTTTCCTTTGATTGTCTTTGCTGCGCTTTGGCTAGGCTTTGCTGGATTTGGATAAATTTGGATTCGGCTTGGATTGGAAAAGCCCAAATAAGACATATAAGAACCGGTTAATATGGCCGGCGCCCCTTCCTACCCCAGAGCGCGCCTATCGCGCGCCCTTCCTCGCCGGCTCGGGGGCGAAGCTCAGGCGGCCCTTCACGGTCAGCCGCACGAGGGCGCCGCCGACGTTGGCGGCATGCGCGCGACGTTCCCGAAGAGCGTCGTGGAGGGCGAGCGCGAGGGCCTCGATCTTCTCGAGCCCGATCCGGCTCGGGTCGCGTCCGCCAGCCGCGGCGATGCGCCGGCTGAGAATCCGCTGCACGATCGCGATCGGCGCGGCGTAAAGCGATCGCGCGTCGATCGCCTCGTCCGCGCCGAGCCGCGCCTCGACTTCGGCCGTCAGATGCGCCAGCGCCTGCTCGGTTTCGCCGGCGCGGCGAGCGAGCCGATCGAGCGCCTCGGCGTCGAGGCCTTCCTCGCCGAGACGGGCGAGCAGCGCGCGCAGGCGGGTGCGCGCGAAGCGCGGGTCGGCATTCGATGGGTCGTCGACGAACGGCGCGCCGCGCGCGTTGGCGAAGGCGACGAGATCGCGCTTCTTGAGGCCGATGAGCGGCCGAGCGATCGTCATGCCCTCGCGCGTGGTCGTGAGCTCCATGCCGCGCAATCCGGCGACGCCGGACCCGCGCAAGAGACGGAACAGCACGGTCTCCGCCTGGTCGTCCGCGTGATGGGCGGTCAAGAGCGCATCGGCGCCGATCGCCTTCGCGTGATCGACGAGCAGGCGGTAGCGCGCCTCGCGCGCGCGCTCTTGCAGGCGGCTCGTAGGCTTTACGCCCTTCCATTGAAGGATGCGATGGGAGACGCCGAGACGGGCGGCGAGCGCCGCGACCGCCTTCGCCTCGTCCGCACTTTCGGGTCTTAGCCCATGATCGACCGTCGCCGCCTCGATGCGCGTCCTGCGCCGCGTGGCCCATTCGGCCGCCATCAGGAGAAGCGCCGTCGAATCGGGACCGCCGGAGACGGCGATCAGCAGCGTCCTCGCCCGCGCGAGCGGCTTGAACAGCGCCTCGATGTCGGCCGTCGAAGGCGCGTGCGAGCGCCGGGCGCTCAACAATGATCCTTGGCGCTCTCATGCTCGGCGAGCTTCTTCACCGAGGCCGATGCGGCCGGGTAGCGCTTGCCGAATTCCGTCAAGGTGGCGCAGGCCTGTTCATTGTTGCCGAGGGCGGCGAGAGTCTGGCCAAGCCTGACCATGCTCTCCGGCGCCCGCGACGACTTGGAATAGTCGGTGGTGACCTTGAGATATTGCTCGGCCGCCTCGCGCGGCCGCGAGCGCTGAAGATAGGTCTCGCCGATATAGAAGATCGCGTCCGGGCTCAGCCGGTGCGACGGATTGGCGGCGAGAAACGACTTGAAGCCGGCTTCGGCCTCGGGATATTGCCCGGCCTGAAAAGCCTGCAACGCAGCGTTGAACTGGTCGCGCGGCTGATCGAGCATCGCCACCCCGGAGCCGACGATCGTCGGCCCGCTCGCGGGTAGGGCAGGCGGCGGGGCTTTGCCGAGTTCGAGCGGCGGACCCGCGGCGGCCGCTGGGGCCTCGCGCACCAGCGGCGCGCTCGCCGGCGTCGTCCCGAGCGGACGCGGCGCGCCGGGGGCGTTCGGATCGGCGTTGGGATCGAACGCGTCCGACTTCCTCGGCCTCGGCGGCGCGGCCGGCTCGCCGGGGCTCAGGGGGCTTCGGCGACGTCCGGCGCCGGCGGGGCGCCCTCGGAACGGTCGCCGAACCGGACTTCGACGTCCTGGCGGAATCTCTGCAGCTCGGTCTCGAGTCGATGCTCGGCGTTCTCCAACTCCTCGATCCGGCCATTGGCCTGCCGGAGCTCCGCCTCGAGCTGGTTGACACGCAAGACCAGCTCGGCGGCCTGGTTAGGGTCGCCCGGAATGTCGGCCGGCGGCGCTTGGCGGTGAAAAGGATCGAACTGGGCCTGCGCCGGCGCTGCGAGCGCGACGCAGGCGACGAACGCCGCCATGAGGCGCGGGCGAGACAAAGTCGTCACTGGCGGTTTCCTCGATGGGATCTGGTTCGCGGGCCCATAAGCCGCGCGTCTGTCGATTTCAAGTCAAGCCGCAAGCGATGGAGGACCGATCAACTGCTTCCGGGCGCGCCGTTGAGCACGGTGACGGCGCGGCGATTCTGCGACCAGCAGGAAATGTCGTCGCAGACTGCGACCGGCCGTTCCTTGCCGTAGCTGATCGTCTTCATCCGCGACGCGGCGACGCCCTTGGCGGCGAGATAGTCGTGGACAGCCTGGGCGCGCCGCGCGCCGAGAGCGAAATTATATTCGCGCGTGCCGCGCTCGTCCGCATGGCCCTCGATCGTGAAGGCGTAACGGTTGTACTGGTTGAGCCAAGCGGCCTGCTTGTCGAGCGTCGCCTGGGCAGTCGTGGAGAGATCGGTCTGATCGGTGTCGAAGAACACGCGATCGCCGACGGTCTGGTTGAACTCCTGGATGCTGCCGGGGCCCGCCGCGCCATAGCCCGCGGCGAAGTTGTTGTCGGTGTTATTGTGCGAGCAGGCGCCAAGGGCCAAGCCGAACGCAAGCGCCACCGCCAACGCGATCGAACCTCGGGCCGTGTTTGCGTGCATGCTGCCACTCCTGCCGACGCCTCGCTCACGGATGAGCGTGCCGCCTTAAGAGTTAATGCAAGGTTCCGATAAGCTTACCGCCCCCTTGCCGCGTGATTACGAACGCCACGCAACCCATCCGCAGCGTTAACATCGGATTAATGGCCATATTGCGGCGCAACAGGCCTTGCCCTCGCCCGGTTTGATCGGCATTCTCACGCCCTCGTGAATTTGTGTTGTTGAAGGGTTTTGGCGGAATCTTGGTCGGATGAAACGCTTCAAGGCAAGGCGAGTGGCGTTATTGGCGCTGGCGATGGCCTTTTTGGCCGTCGCGTGGGTGTGGGACGGTTTCATCGCGATCGAGCGGTTCGTCGTCCAGCTCATTCCCTGGACGCGCCTCAAGCATGCCTTCGCCGCGCTGGTCGATCGCCTGCCGGCGCCGGCGGTTCTGCTCATCTTTCTGGTGCCGGTCCTGATCGTTGAACCGCTGCTCGCGGTGGCCACGGTCGCTATCGCCATGGGCTATGTCGTCAGCGGCGCGATAGCGTGGGTGTTCCTGAAGGTGTTCGGCGTCGGCCTCATCGTCGCGGTTTTCGACCTCACGCAGCACAGGCTGATGACTATGCCGTGGTTCGCGTGGGTCTACCGAAAGTTCATGGCGTTCTACCTTTACGCCCATGAGATCGTCGCGCCGTACAAGGAGGCCGCGGCCGAACTGACGCGGGAATTGCGCCGGCGCGCGGCCGAAGTGCTCCGCCGCCTTCCGGGCGCGCGCGGGGTCAGGGCCCATTATCAGGGACTTCGCGCCCGCAAAGGTTGACAGACCTCGGCGGCGGGTCCAGATTCAATTGTGCTCGAGGGGCGTCCCTAAACGGGGCTGAGACGGCGCGAAGCCGAACCCTTTGAACCTGATCCGGGTCATGCCGGCGAAGGGACGTAGCGGCCGCCTTTCTTCCGTTTGGTCGGCCAGTTCCCGCCGTCGGACTCATGCTCGAGGAGACGGCCATGAACGAGATTCCCAAATTTGCCGCGCCGCAGAGCGTCACCACCGGGCCGATCACAGGCTCGCGCAAGGCATATGCCGCGCCCAACGGCCGTCCCGAGATCCGCGTTCCGTTTCGCGAGATCGCGCTGAGCGACCCGAGCGAGCCGCCCGTGAGGGTCTACGATCCGTCCGGACCCTATACGGAATTCGAGGCCTCGATCGATCTCGCCGGCGGTTTGCCGCCCGTGCGCGAGGCGTGGATCGAAGCGCGAGGCTTTACGGCGGCTGAGCCGCGCGCGATCCGACCCGAGGACAACGGCAATGTATCGGTCGACCATCTTGCGCCGCTCTGCCCGGCGACGCGGACGCTGCGCGCGGGCCGTCCGGGGCAACTCGTCACCCAGCTTGAACTCGCCCGCGCCGGAATCGTCACCGAGGAGATGATCTTTGTCGCTCATCGCGAGAACCTGGCGCGCTCGTCGGCGGTCACGGACGTGTCGGCCCGCCTCGCTGACGGCGAGAGCTTCGGCGCCGCCATTCCCGAGTTCGTCACGCCGGAATTCGTGCGGGAAGAGGTGGCGCGCGGACGGGCGATCATTCCCGCCAACATTAATCACCTCGAACTCGAGCCGATGGCTATCGGGCGCAATTTTCTCGTCAAGGTCAACGCCAACATCGGCAATTCGGCGGTGAGCTCCGGCGTCGCCGAGGAAGTCGAGAAGATGGTGTGGGCGATCCGTTGGGGCGCCGATACGGTAATGGACCTGTCGACCGGCCGCAACATCCACAACATCCGCTCCTGGATCGTGCGCAACGCGCCGGTCCCGATCGGCACTGTGCCGATCTACCAGGCGCTAGAGAAGGTCGGCGGCGATCCTCTCAAGCTGGACTGGGAAGTGTTCAAGGACACGCTGATCGAGCAGGCCGAGCAGGGGGTAGACTATTTCACGATCCATGCCGGAGTGCGTCTCGCGCATGTGCCGCTGACCGCCAGGCGCGTCACCGGCATCGTCTCGCGCGGCGGATCGATCATGGCCCGCTGGTGCCTGGCCGGACATCGCGAGAGTTTCCTCTACGAGCGCTTCGGCGACATCTGCGACATCATGCGCGCTTACGACGTTTCGTTCTCGCTTGGCGACGGCCTGCGTCCTGGCTCGATCGCCGACGCCAACGACGCCGCGCAATTCGCCGAGCTCGAAACGCTTGGCGAACTGACCAGAGTCGCCTGGGACAAGGGTTGCCAGGTCATGATCGAAGGTCCCGGCCACGTCCCGATGCACAAGATCAAAGTCAACATGGAAAAGCAGCTCAAGGAATGCGGCGAGGCGCCGTTCTATACCCTCGGGCCGCTGACCACCGACATTGCGCCGGGATACGACCACATCACCTCCGGCATCGGCGCGGCAATGATCGGCTGGTTCGGCACGGCGATGCTCTGTTACGTGACGCCGAAGGAGCATCTGGGCCTGCCCGACCGGGCGGACGTGAAGACCGGCGTCATCACGTATCGCATCGCGGCCCACGCCGCCGATCTCGCTAAGGGCCATCCGGCCGCCCGCATCCGCGATGACGCGTTGAGCCGGGCGCGGTTCGACTTCCGCTGGGAGGATCAGTTCAACCTGTCGCTCGATCCCGACACTGCGCGCAAGTTCCATGACGAGACGCTGCCGAAGGACAGTCACAAGGTTGCACATTTCTGCTCGATGTGCGGGCCGAAGTTCTGCTCGATGCAGATCACCCAGGATCTGCGAAAGGAGGCCGAGGCGATGGCCGGCATGGCCGAGAAATCACGGGAGTTCCTCGAAAAGGGCGGGACTCTGTATGTCGATGCGGCAGAGTAGGTCTTCAGCCGTGGTTGACGGCCGCGACGACACACTTGTGAGGGAGCGCGCGCCATGAAAGGCGCCCATCGAGGCGGCTGCCATTGCGGCGGGCTGCGGTTCGAGGTCGAACTCGACCTCTCCGCCGGCACGGCCAAATGCAATTGCACCTATTGCGCCAAGTCGCGGTTCTGGCTCGCCCGCGTCGACCCGGGAGACATTCGCGTTTCAGGCGAGGCGACGGAGTATCGCGGCCGCAATCCGGTCGCGCGTCATTTCTTCTGCCCGCGCTGCGGGATTCACGTCTACGATCGGGTCGACGTGCCGAACATGTTCGGTCGCCCCTACATTAACTTGAGCGTCACCTGCCTCGACAACGTCGACGTCGACGAACTGATCGCCTCGCCCGTCCGCTACGGTGATGGCCTCAACAACGCCTGGGGCTCGACGCCCAAGGAGACGCGGCATCTATGAGCGGCATTGTCGTCATCGGCGCAGGAGTTGTCGGCCTGACGACGGGGCTGAGCCTCGCCGAGCGCGGCGCGAAGGTCACGCTCATCGAGCGGTCGCGCGAGCTCGGCGGCAACGCGTCGTGGCTCGCAGGGGGTATGCTCGCGCCATTCTGCGAGGGCGAGAGCGCCCCGCGGAGCGTGGTCGAGATTGGACAAGGCGCAATCGACTGGTGGGCCGCGCGTGTCCCCGGCGTGGTTCGCGGTGGCACGCTGGTCGTCGCGCCGCCACGCGACGCCGGCGAGATCGACCGCTTCGCCCAGCGCACGCGCGGCCATGAGCGCGCGGATGAGGCGCGGGTCGCCGCGCTCGAACCCGATCTCGCCGGACGCTTCCGCAATGGTCTCTTCTTCGCCGGTGAGGGTCATCTCGATCCGCGCGCCGCGATGCGCGCGCTCGCCGACGCGCTTCCCCGCCACGGCGCTGAACTACGATTCGGTGAGGATGGCGAGCGACTTGGGCCAGAGGCGGGGCTCATCATCGATTGCCGGGGCTTTGCAGCGCGGGCCGAGCTCAAGCAATTGCGCGGTGTGCGCGGCGAGATGGTCCGCGTCCGCACACGCGAGGTCTCGTTCACGCGCTCGGTCAGGCTCCTGCATCCGCGCATTCCTCTCTACGTCGTGCCGAGGGCGAACGGCGAATTCATGATCGGCGCGACGATGATCGAGAGCGCGGAGAAGGGCGCGGTCACCGTGCGCTCGGCGATCGAGATGCTGAGCGCGGCTTACGCGTTGCATCCGGCGTTCGGGGAAGCCGAGATTCTCGAGATGAGCGCCGATGTGAGGCCCGCCTTCCCCGACAACGAGCCGCGCATCGAAGACCGGGAGGAGCGCATTTTCGTCAATGGCTTTTACCGTCATGGCTTCCTGCTGGCGCCCGCGTTCGCAGAGCGGGCGGCGACGCTTGCGTTCGAGCGCGCGGGGGCGCTCGCATGACCCTGATCGTCAACGGCGAACCGCGGGAGGTCGCTGTCGGGACGCTCGCGGAAGCCTTGCAGGCGCTCGACTACGGCGAGTCCAAGGTCGCGACTGCGCTCAATGGCGAGTTCGTGCCGGCGCGGGCGCGCGGCGCGACGCCGGTGAAGGACGGCGACCGGATCGAGATTGTCGCGCCGAGGCAGGGGGGGTGAGATGATCCAAACCCCCGACCTCACTCCCTACGGCGTGACGCTCACTTCGCGGCTGCTGCTCGGGACGTCGCAATACCCCTCGCCGGCGATCCTCGCCGAGGCGGCGCGCGCGTCGGGCGCGGACGTCCTAACCGTTTCGCTGCGCCGCGAATCGGCGCGGCTTCAGGGAGGGGCAGGATTTCTGGCGGCTCATTCGCGACATTGGCGCCCGTGTCCTGCCCAACACGGCGGGCTGCTACAGCGTCAAAGAAGCGGTGACGACCGCCCAGATGGCGCGCGAGGTGTTCGGGACGCCGTGGATCAAGCTCGAAGTGATCGGCGAAGCGGACACGCTGCAGCCGGATGTTTTCGGCCTCGTCGAGGCGGCGCGCATTCTCGTGAGCGAGGGCTTCGAGGTTTTCCCCTATACCACCGAAGATCTCGTGGTTGCCGAAAGGCTCCTCGAGGCCGGATGCAAGGTGCTGATGCCGTGGGGCGCGCCGATCGGCTCGGGCAAGGGACTCAACAACGTGTTCGGCTTGAGGGCGCTGCGCGCCCATTTCCCCGACGTTCCGCTGATCGTCGACGCCGGTGTCGGCTTGCCGTCGCATGCCGCGGCGGCGATGGAGCTCGGCTACGACGGCGTGCTGCTCAACACCGCGGTCGCCAAGGCGGGCGATCCGGTCGCGATGGCGCGCGCCTTTGCGTTAGCGATCGAAGCGGGGCGAGCGGCCTTCCTCGCCGGACCCATGCAGCCGCGCGACATGGCCGCGCCTTCGACGCCGGTCGTAGGCAGGGCCGTGCTGATATGAGCGCCCTTGCCGCCCTCACCCCAAGCCCCTTTTCCACACAGAGAGGGGGACCAGGCCTCGACCCCTTCTACCCGATCGTCGACAGCGCCGCTTGGGTCGAGCGGATGGTGGGGGTCGGCGCGCGGCTCCTGCAATTGCGAATCAAGGACAAAAATGAGGCGTGGGTGGCGCGCGAGACGCGCGAAGCGATGGGGGCCTGCGCAAAAGTCGGCTCGGTCCTGGTCGTCAACGATTTTTGGCGCGTCGCCATCGACGAGGGCGCGCCCTGGGTCCACCTCGGCCAGGGCGATCTCGACGACGCCGACATCAGCGCGATCCGCAAGTCGGGCTTGCGGCTCGGCGTCAGCACCCACGACGACGCCGAGCTTGACCGCGCGCTCAGGCTCGATCCCGACTACGTCGCCCTCGGCCCGATCTATCCGACGTTTCTCAAGGCGATGGCCTTCGCGCCGCAGGGCCTGGAGCGCATCGGCGAGTGGAAGCGCCGGATCGGCGGGATCCCCCTAGCGGCGATCGGCGGGCTCAATGTCGAACGGGCGAAACTCTGCCTCGCCGCGGGCGCGGACATCGTCTCCGTCGTCACCGACATCACCCTTCATCCCGACCCGGAGGCGCGCGCGCGCGAATGGATCGCGGCGACCCGGCCGGCGTGAGCCAACGGCTCGCGGTCGCCGTGACCATCGCCGGCTCGGACTCGGGCGGCGGCGCCGGGATTCAAGCTGATCTCAAGACCTTCGCGGCGCTCGGCGTCTACGGCGCAAGCGTCGTCACAGCACTGACCGCCCAGAACACGAAAGGGGTGCGGGGGATCCATTGTCCGCCGGCGGAGATCGTCGTGGCGCAGATCGAGGCCGTGCTGGAAGACTTTGACGTCGCGGCGATCAAGATCGGCATGCTGGGGACGGCCGAGATTGTCGGCGCGGCGGCGGACGCGCTTGGGTCCTCCTCTCCCCACTCAAGGGGAGAGGGCTGGGGTGAGGGACGGCGCAATCGGCCGGCTTCTCGGTTTGGTCCCTCATCCGACCCTTCGGGCCACCTCCTCCCCGTCGAATGGGGAGAAGGGAGCGGCGCCTTCATCGTCTACGACCCCGTCATGATCGCTTCCTCCGGCGAGGCGCTGAGCGGCGCGGGCTTCGTCGAAGCGGTTTGCCAGAAGCTGTTGCCGCTCGTTGACTGCCTGACCCCGAACCTTGCCGAGGCGGCGGCGCTGCTCGGCGAACCGGTGGCGCGAACCGAGGCCGACATGGCGCGCCAGGCGACCTCATTGCTGAAACTCGGGCCGCGCGCCGCGCTGATTAAGGGCGGCCATCTCGACGGCGGCGAGGCGGTCGACCTCCTCGCGACGGCTGAGGGCGTTCGCCGCTACGCCGCGCCGCGCATCGCCTCGCCCAATTTGCACGGGACCGGCTGCACGCTGTCGAGCGCCATCGCCGCCAATGTCGTTCTCGGGATGGCGTTGCCGGAAGCGGCGGCGGCGGCCAAGACATTCGTCAGCGAAGCGATCGAGAGGGGTCGTCAACTCACGCTCGGCGCGGGAGACGGCCCCCTGATCCAGGCGAAGCTGCGCTGAAGGGCGACGCCAAGGCGCATATATTACCTTATAACGATGTATTACATTGGCGTTTTCAAACCAAATCCAAATTATTCAAAATCCAGCCAAGCCCGGCCAAGAGTATCCAAGGGAATCAAAGAAAAAAGGCTTGGATTTCCTTGGATCTCCTTGTCCGGATTGAGCCCTTTCAGCGGGTTATCGTGACCCCCCAGCGCAAAAATCTTTCTTGCTCCCATTCCTCCCCGTTGGCAGGTCGCGCAAGCCAGCGCTTCGTTTCCGAGCATCCGGCCAAGGTAAGGGAACTATCCGCTTGACATACCAAGGCCCATAATGTAGGGTTTCCGCAGTTGAAGGAAAACCCGTTATGTCCGCCCTCAAGCTACCTCCCAAAGTCGATCTCCGAAGCCCGATCTACCATGACGACGACGCGGCCCGCGCGCATCTCGAAAGCGTGCTTTGGCCGCAAGGTCCGGTCTGCCCTCACTGTGGCGTCATGGGCGACCGTATCCACTTGATGCAAGGTAAGAGCACGCGCCCCGGCCTCTACAAGTGCAAAGACTGCCGCAAGCCGTTCACGGTGACTGTCAAGACCGTGATGGAACGCTCGCACATTCCGCTGTCGAAATGGGTTCTCGCCGCTCAAATCATGGCGTCAAGCAAGAAAGGGTTTAGCGCGCTGCAACTGCAAAGGATGATCGGGACAAATTACGAAACGGCGTGGTTTCTGTTCCATCGTCTCCGCGAGGCCGCAGACGACATTAAGGCGTCTGGACCGCTAGGCGGCTCCGGTTCCGTAATTGAAGCGGACGAAACCTATGTCGGCGGCCTGGAGAGGAACAAACACGCCAGCAAGCGCGCGCATCAAGGTCGCGGCCCAGTTGGTAAAATGCCGGTTGTCGCCCTCGTCGAGCGCAAGGGAAAGTCGCGCAGTTTCCATCTCGCAAATGTAACGTCCAAGACGCTTCGCCCCGTCATGGAAAAGCACGCGAGCGCACAGAGCGTCCTAATGACAGACGAAAGCGCGCTCTATCACACGATTGGCGACGGCTTTTCCAAGCATTTTCGCGTGAACCATTCCAAGGGCGAATACGTCGATCACGGCGGATACGCTCATACGAACTCTGCCGAGTCGCACTTCGCACTGTTCAAGCGCGGCGTGTACGGCACGTATCACAGCCTGAGCGAAGCCCACTTGCAGCGGTATTTGATCGAATTCGATTTCAGGGCGAACACGCGCCATCTGTCGGACGCGGAGCGCGCAACTGTCCTGCTCGCTGGCGCGAAGGGCAAGCGGCTGCTCTATCGAAATCCTCACGAAAGCGCGTAAGAAACACAATGGATGACGAGGAGCGAAAAATTGACGCAGCCCAAGCGACAGGAACCGCTGCCGCCACTATTGCCATTCAATACAGTCTTATTTCTGCGCTGATTGACCGGAAAGTGATTTCGGTAGAAGACGCCGCAACCATTGTCGCAAAGGCCGATTTGGGCCTTGATCGCTTGGAGTTTCTGACTCCCGAGGCGCGAGAGATGGCCAAAAGAGTCTTGCGTGGGTTTTCACTACCGCTGACGAGAAAGATTGAGAAGCACTAAGCGCTTGCTCAATACCCCTCTCAGTTTCCCGTGCACGTTCTTCAAATCGAGCAGAAAATGGCATGATGACAAACGGTCTCGCATCGTGTACCTAGCGGGTACAGCGATGGCGAGCGGAATCGTCCATCTTTAGTGTAAAAAGGGCGGCGCGGCCAACGTCGCCTTTTTCTTTAGCGGCGCGATTCGTCGCTTGTTTGTCTCTCCTGAATTGAACTAGGCTTCCCCCCGGCTTGCGGGCGCGGGCGCTTGCGTTGCGCTCGCGGCTGGGGAGGCGTTTTCAATAATTGCAAAAGCAGTTCGTCACGCGACGGATTGTCGCCTTCCTTGTTGTTCATACGGGGAGGATAACATGGCCATGCCGCCTTACCAAACCGTCCTAGAGCGGTTTCCTGAGCACGCTAAGGCGATCGGCATCACGAGCATCGAAATAGCCAATCTGGATATCTTTCTAAGCTACCTTTTTGCGGCAATCCTTCGGGTCTCCGTCCCCGCAGGGTCAGCGATCTTTCTTACCCCCAACAGCGCGACAGCTAGGCTCGAAATGCTAGAGACTGCGATCAATGAAATGATCCAAGATCGCAGCCCAGGCAAGAAGGCTCTCATGTCCATCCACAAACGAGCCCGCAAGCTCGTCACGCAACGAGACGCTTTGATTCACAATAGCTGGGGTACTAACGCTGAGGGAATTGTGGGGAAAAGAGGTATTCGTGACCTAGCTCCAATGACTCCCGTTCCATTAACAGCATTGGAGAAGTCAATTCTTGAAATCCGACTTCTGATCGGGGATGTCCAAGCTCAGACGGCGAAGCTTTGGCGTGACTCATCGCGCACCAAATAGCTTCAGCCATTTCGGCGTGATCCGAGCGAAAAACGTAATTCCCCTCGAACAGAAACTCACGCATGGCTATCACGCCAGCCTCGATCATCTCGGGCGTGATTTCGTTAGAGATTTCTTGAGCATCTTCGGAGGGACTCTCATGGTCAAGCTCAGTGACTACGGCCCTCGCGCTGCCGGTATCGCATGGATACGGGAGGAAGATTATGCGGCCCTCCTCGCGATCTTCGAAGACGGCCACATGCTCCCGAGACTCTGGAAGGAGTGGGAGAAGCGAGCGAAAGAAGGAGAGGAGATGCTTAAAGCCCAAGGCTATATCGTCGAACGCGCATACATTGATCCTGACACTTTCGCCGGGTGGTGCGCTCGCGAGGGCGTAGGGACAGGCCGCGACGGCCGAATGAAGTTCGGCGCCAAATTTGCGGCCGAAAAGTACAGCCGCGACAGCAGCTGACTCTTTGGGAATGTGTACATCTTCCATCGCAAGTTACCTTTTTGCGATGAAGAACCATCCATTGACGAACCGGCCTGTCACGCTGACCGGAAACTACCCCTCGTAGTGGGGTATGTCAAGCGGATAGTTCCCCAAGGTAACACGACTTCTAATTTTCGCAAAGAAAATGCATCGGAAAATTTGCAAGAGCGGATGTGGGATCGGATCTCACAATCCTCGCGCCGCTCACGGCAATTCCGTCAGGACCCATCATGCTCTAACATCGGCGCGTTCCCGTACTGAGAGGCGGGGCCGCGATGGCGACCAGCTTCTACGAATCGATCCCGATTCTCGACGAGTTCGCCGAGGCCGTGAGGCCCGAGAACTATCGTCCGCTGCCGGACGACTGGGTGGTCGGCTTTTCGGACGTGATCGGTTCGACCGAGGCTGTGGCGAATGGACGCTATAAGGCGGTGAACATGGTCGGCGCGGGCGTGATCGCGGCCGTCGCCAATGCGCTTGAACGGCGGCCGTTTCCGTTCGTGTTCGGCGGCGATGGGGCAAGCTTCGCGGTATCCGCGCGGGACGCCCCGGCCGCGGCCGCCGCACTCGCCTCGATGGCCGATTTCGCCCATGACGAATTCCAACTGGATTTGCGCGTCGCGACCATTCCGGTGCGGGAGATCCGAGCGGCCGGACGAGACGTGAAGGTCGCCCGATATGGCGCGACGACGCATTGCGTCTATGCCATGTTCGCTGGGGGCGGACTCGCCTGGTTCGAGGCCGAGGCCAAACGCGGCCGCTACGCGCTCCCGCCCATGGCGGCCGGGGCGAGGCCCGATCTTTCCGGTCTCTCGTGCCGCTGGGGCGTCGCGCCGGCAAAGCAGGGCGTCATTCTGTCGCTGATTGTTGCGCCGCGCGGAGACGATCCGCGATTCGCCGCCCTCGTCGACGACGTCGTGCGCATGGCGCTTGCCGTCCCCTCGAGCGGCCGGCCGATCACGCTCGCGAGCCTCGGCGTCGCCAATCCAGGCAAGGCCATCGCGCTCGAGGCCGCGGTGAACACCGCTTCGGGGGTATCTCGGACGAGGGCGCGCGTCTCCGCGGCGGCGAACTACCTCGTTGGCGTCGCTTTCCACACCTTCAAGCTGAAGGCCGGCGGCTTCGACGCCGCGCTCTACGCGAGCGACGTCGCCGCCAACGCCGATTTTCGCAAGTTCGACGACGGACTGCGCATGACGCTCGACTGCTCGCCTTCCTTCGCCGACGCGCTCGAGGCGCGGCTCGCGGCCGCCGAGGACTATGCCAGCTGGGGCGCGTTCCGGCAGGAGGCGGCGCAGCTCACGTGTTTCGTTCCCTCGATTACAGAGCGCGGTCACGTCCATTTCGTCGACGGCGCCGGCGGCGGCTACACGATGGCCGCCAAGGCGATGAAAGCGCGGTTCGCCGGCGGCGCGCCGGCGGCGGCCTGACGCAGCCACACCCGTGGATATGCCGGACGGCGGCCCCTGCGCCGAGCGCTACGATTTGCTAACGTCGGGCCGATGGACGCCGCCAGCGACAGCCCCAACGCCGAGAACGCCGCCGCGCGCCTGACGCCGATGATGGCGCAATATTTCGAGATCAAAGCCGCTAATCCCGATTGTCTGCTGTTCTATCGGATGGGCGATTTCTACGAATTGTTCTTCGACGACGCCGAGGTCGCGAGCCGGGCGCTTGGAATCGTGCTCACCAAACGCGGCAAGCATGAGGGCGAAGACATCCGCATGTGCGGCGTGCCGGTCGAGCGCGCCGACGACTACCTCAACCGCCTGATCGCGCTCGGTCATCGGGTCGCCGTCTGCGAGCAGCTCGAAGACCCGGCGGAGGCGAAGAAGCGGGGAGCGAAATCGGTCGTCAAGCGCGATGTCGTGCGCCTGGTCACACCCGGCACGATCACCGAGGAGCGGCTGCTCGAGCCCGGCCGCGCCCGCCTCATGGTCGCGGTGCAGAAGGCGCTCGCGCGCGACGGGCGGCAAGTTTACGGCCTTGCGGCGCTCGATCTTTCGACCGGCGCATTCACGCTGTCGGAGGCTGACGAAGCGGGCCTCGCCGCGGAGATCGCGCGCCTCGAACCGAGCGAGATTGTCGCCTCGCAGGCGGTCTATGACGAGCGGGAGTTTTCCCAGACGATCGCCGCCCTGCGCCTGCCCCTAACGCCGCTCGCGCGCGACGGCGGCGACGGTGCGGCGGCGGAGCGCCGGGTGTGCGAGTTCTACGGCGTCGAAACCCTCGACGGCTTCGGCGCCTTCACCCGCGCAGAGATCGCCGCGGCGGCGCTCGCGCTTGCCTATGTCAAACGCACCCAGTTCGAGGCCCGGCCGGCGCTCTCGGCCCCGACGCGGCGGGCGCGCGGGACGAGCCTCGAAATCGATCCAGCCACCCGCGCCAACCTCGAGCTCACGCGGTCCTTGAGCGGGGCGCGCGAGGGCTCGTTGTTGGCGACGATCGATCTCACCGTCACTCCCGCTGGCGCTCGCCTGCTCGCCGAGCGGCTCGCGAGTCCCCTGACCGATCCCGACGCCATCAAGCGCCGGCTCGATTCGCTCGATTTCCTGGTCGAGGCGGCGCCTATTCGCGACGCCTTGCGCCGGGCGCTGGCCCACGCGCCCGATTTTCTGCGCGCCCTCGCGCGCTTGAGCCTCGATCGCGGCGGCCCGCGCGACCTCGCCGCCGTCCGCGACGGGCTTGCCGCGGCGGCGGCGCTCGCCAGCATTCTCGAGGCTGCTCAGGATCTTCCGGCCGAACTTCTCGCTGCCTATGCGCGGCTGCGGGCCGATTGCTCGGCGCTCGAGCGCGATCTTGAAGCGACGCTGGCCGGCGATTTGCCGCTCGTCAAGCGCGACGGCGGATTCGTGCGGCCGGGCGCGTCGCCGGCGCTCGACGAGGCGCTAAGGCTGCGTGACGAAAGCCGCCGCGTCATCGCCGAATTGCAGGCCTCCTACGCCGAGCGCGCGGGGGTGAAGCAGCTCAAGATCAAGCACAACAATTTTCTCGGCTATTACATCGAAACGCCGCAAGCTGCGGGCGAGACGCTGCTCAAGACGCCACTCAATTCGACCTTCATCCATCGCCAGACGATGGCCGGGACGATGCGTTTCACCACCAATGCGCTGGTCGACCTCGAGGCGGGCATCGCCTCCGCTGCCGATCGCGCGCTGGCGCTTGAACTCGAGGCATTCGAGCGCCTGCGCCAGGCCTGCCTCGCCGAGGCCGAACGGCTGCGCGGTCTTGGCGCGGGGCTGGCCGAGATCGATGTCGCAGCGGCGCTCGCCGAACTCGCGGTCAAGCGCAATTGGACAAGGCCCCTGGTCGACGCATCGCTCAGTTTCAGGATCGAGAGCGGGCGCCATCCGGTGGTCGAGGCGGCGCTGAGGGCGGCGGGCGAGCCGTTCGTCGCCAATGACTGCGACCTCACGGGGGAAGTGGGGAAAGGCGGGCGCATCGCGATCGTCACTGGGCCCAACATGGCGGGCAAATCGACCTATCTGCGCCAGAACGCGCTGATCGCGCTCATTGCCCAGATGGGCGCTTACGTTCCCGCGGTGCGCGCCCATATCGGCATCGTCGACCGGCTGTTCTCCCGCGTCGGGGCGGCCGACGACCTGGCGCGCGGCCGCTCGACCTTCATGGTCGAGATGGTCGAGACGGCGGCGATCCTCAATCAGGCGAGCGTCCGCTCGCTCGTCATCCTCGACGAGATCGGCCGGGGCACGGCGACGTTCGACGGGCTCTCGATCGCCATGGCCAGCGTCGAGCATCTCAACGCCGTCAACCGTTCACGCGCCCTGTTCGCCACACATTTCCACGAATTGACGGGGCTCGCTGAGACCCTGCCGCGGCTCGTCAACCTCGCCATGCGGGTCAGCGAGTTCAAGGGGACGCTGGCCTTCCTGCACGAAGTGGTCCCCGGCGCGGCAGACCGCTCCTACGGCATCCAGGTCGCGAAGCTCGCCGGGCTTCCGGCCTCGGTCGTCAAGCGGGCGCGCCAGGCGCTGGCTTCTCTCGAAGCTTCCCGCGCGAGCGGCGCGCTCGAACTCGCTGCCGCTCTTCTCCTACGAGCCGCGCGAGCCGCCCCCGCCCGACGAGTTGCGCGTGGCGCTGGCGGCGCTCGATCCCGACGCAATGAGCCCCCGCGAGGCGCTCGAGGCGATCTATGCGCTGAAGCGGCTGGCGGAGAGCAAGGCCAAATGACCGGTCCAAGGATTCTCATCGCCCGCTCGCCGCCTATCTCATCTGGTGACGCCCGGCCGGCGTTCCTCGCCCTCTTCACGCTCACGGCGTCGCTTCGAATATGAGAGCAAGGAGCGGAGTTCGGCGGCCGAACCGTTGGCATAGAAAGGGCAGAGCAAAAGTTCGGAGCGATCCTTATGTCTATGCCCATGATTGAGACGAGCCGTCCAAGCCTGGCCGACGACTCCTCGCGTCGCGAGGATGCCTTCTGGGACGCGGTCAGCCGCCGCGACCCGGCGTTCGACGGGAAGTTCTTTTTCGCCGTCCGCACGACCGGCGTCTATTGCCGGCCGAGCTGCGCGTCGCGGCCGGCCAAGCGTGAGAACGTGTTGTTCTATTCGTCCACCGAGGAAGCGGAGCGGGCGGGTTATCGCGCCTGCAAGCGCTGCCGGCCGGACAAGCTCGGCCTGCCCGATCCGAAGGTCGAGGCGGTCAAGCAGGCGTGCGAGCGGATCGCGGCGGCGGAAGAAGCGCCCAAGCTCGCCGACCTCGCGGCGAGGGCGGGCATGAGCCCGTTCCATTTCCATAGGGTGTTCAAGAAGGTCACCGGCGTGACGCCGAAGGCCTACGCCGCCCAGATACAGGCGCGCCGCGCGGCCGAGGGGCTGCGCACCGCGGAGACGGTCACCGAGGCGATCTACGACGCAGGGTTCAATTCCTCGAGCCGCTTCTACGAGAGCGCCACGGCGCGGCTCGGCATGACCCCAACGGCAGTTCGGCGCGGCGGCGAGGGCGCGGCGATTCGGTTTGCGATCGGGCAGGCGTCGCTTGGCGCGGTGCTGGTGGCCGCCACGGACAAGGGCGTCTGCGCGATCATGCTCGGCGACGATCCCGACGTCCTGGCGCGCGAGCTTCAGGACCGCTTCCCTCGCGCCGAGCTCCTAGGCGGCGACGCCACGTTCGAACGCATGGTCGCGCGGGTCGTGGGACTGGTCGAAGCGCCGGGTCAGGGCCTCGATCTTCCGCTCGACATCCGCGGCACCGCGTTCCAGGAGCGGGTCTGGCAGGCGCTGCGCGCCATTCCTCCGGGCAGGACCGCGACTTACGCCGAGATTGCCCGAGCGGTCGGCCGCCCGAAGGCCGTGCGCGCGGTCGCGCAGGCCTGCGCCGCCAATCCGCTGGCGGTCGCGATCCCCTGCCATCGGGTGGTGCGGGCGGACGGCGATATTTCCGGTTACCGGTGGGGCGTCGAGCGCAAGCGCGAGCTCATCGCGCGGGAGGCGGCGTGATGGCCGCCCTCGCTAGATCCCTCGCCGCCTCTGCGTGGGAGGCCGCGATCCCGCTCGATGCGCTGAACTGGCCCGCGCTCGAGAGCGAGCTCGACGCGTTCGGCTGCGCGGTCGCGCCGAAGCTGCTTTCGCGCGAGGCGTGTCGCGGGCTGGCGGCGGTGTACGCGGACGACGCGCGCTTCCGCTCGCGCATCGTGATGGCGAGCCACGGGTTTGGCCGAGGCGAGTACAAATATTTCACCGACCCGCTGCCGGAACTCATTGTCGCGCTGCGTCGCGGTCTCTATCGGCAACTGGCGCCGCTCGCCAACCGATGGAACGCGACCATGTGCGTCGACGTGCGCTATCCCGCCGAGCACGAGGCGTTCCGCGCCCGTTGCCACGCCGCGGGTCAGACTCGGCCGACGCCGCTCCTACTGCGCTACGGCCCCGGCGACTACAATTGCCTGCACCAGGACGTGTACGGAGCGCATGTCTTTCCGCTCCAGGTCGCGATCCTGCTCTCCGAGCCCGGACGCGACTTCACCGGCGGCGAGTTCGTGCTGACCGAGCAGCGGCCGCGGATGCAATCGCGGGCCGAGGTCGTGAGCTTGCGCCAGGGCGACGGGGTCGTCTTCGCCGTCCGTGAGCGGCCGGCGCAGGGCGCGCGCGGCGCCTATCGCGTCAACCTGCGCCACGGCGTCAGCAGGCTCCGTAGCGGCGAGCGGTTCACGCTCGGCGTCATCTTCCACGACGCGGCGTGACGCCGGTCTCGACTTGGCGGAATTGGAGGTTTGGGTCGCGCAGGCATTGCGGTCGGGCGCCTCGCGGCTTAGTTACAGGGCGAGCTTTCCAAACCCGAGGCATGCATGTCCGCTTCCCGTCAACCCGCGATATTCGTGCCGCATGGCGGCGGTCCCTGCTTCTGGATCGAGTTTCCGCCGCCGTTCGGGCCGCATGCGTGGGATGGCTTGCGCGACTATCTGGCGGGCCTCGTCAAGTCGCTGCCGGAGCGTCCGAAGGCGTTCCTTGTCGTCACCGCTCATTGGGAGGCGGAGAAGCCGACTGTCAGCGTCAACCCGAAGCCGGGCATGCTCTACGACTATTACGGCTTTCCCGAGCACACCTATAAGCTGAGCTACCCGGCGCCGGGCGCGCCTGAGGTGGCGGCGGAGGTCAAACGGCTGATCGAGAAGGCGGGCCTGCCGGTCGCCACCGACGGCGAGCGCGGCTTCGATCACGGCGTGTTCGTGCCGTTCCTGATCGTCGATCCAAAGGCCCAGATCCCGGTGGTCATGCTGTCCTTGCGCAAGGATCTCGATCCGGCGTTCCACATCGCCCTCGGCAAGGCGCTCGAGCCGTTGCGCGACCAGGGGGTGGCGATCGTCGGCAGCGGCATGAGCTTCCACGACCTGAGGCACTTTCGCGACGGCGACACGACGGCTTCGGCCGCCTTCGACGCCTGGCTCGACGAGACGGCGAAGGCGCCGCCCGCGGAGCGTGACGAGCGGCTTGCGCATTGGGACAAGGCGCCCTCGGCGCGCCAGTGCCATCCGCGCGAGGAGCATCTCCTGCCGCTGATGGTGGTGGCCGGCGCCGCGGGCGAGAGCAAGGGCAAGCGCGACTTCAACGACAAGATCGGTGGCAAGATGATCTCGGCCTTTAGGTTTGGGTAAGGGCGCTCGCTTGCGAGGCTGGCACTCCCGCCCCCACAAGGGTGGCGGGAGAATTACCCCGGCGGCCAGATCGGCTCGAACTTCGGCACGAGATGGAGGTCCTTGCCCTCCCAGGGATGGGCGAGCGCGACCTCTTCGTTGAGTTCGACGCCAAGGCCGGGTTCTTCCGGTGGGATCACCCAGCCGTCTTCCCAACGGATCGGCTTCTTGAGAATTTGCGCGTGGAAGTTATCAAAGCGCTCGATGCTCTCGAGGATGAGGAAATTGGGGCTGCATGCCGCGAGCTGGATGTTGGCCGCGGCGACGATCACGCCGCAATAGAGGTGCGGCGCCATCTGCGCGTAGTGCGCTTCGGCCATCGCGGTGATCTTTTTAGCTTCGAGGATGCCGCCGACCCGGCCGAGGTCCGGCTGCAGGATAGACGCCGCGCCGGTTTCGAGTACGCGGGCGAATTCATACTTGGTCGTCAGCCGCTCGCCGGTCGCGATCGGCATGCGGCACTGGGCGGCGACCTTCGCCATCTGCTCCGGCGCCTCGGGCGGGGTCGGCTCCTCGAACCATAGCGGCTCGTAGGGCTCGATCCGCCGCGCCATCCTGAGCGCCCCCGAGACGGTGAACTGGCCGTGGGTGCCGAACAGGAGATCGCATTTCGTCCCGACCGCCTCGCGCAAAGTCTTGCAGAAGGCCTCGCAAAGCTCGAGCCGCTCGAGGCTCGGCTGGCGCGGATCGAAGGTCGAGTAGGGGCCGGCGGGATCGAATTTCACCGCGGTGAAGCCCTGGGCCATATATTTGAGCGCCCGCTCGGCGGCGGCGTGCGGATTGGAATAGACGGGGCTGTCGGAATAGGCGTGCGAGCCGGGCTCGTCGGGATAGAGATAGGTGTAGCTGCGCAGCCGCTCGTGGACCTTGCCGCCGAGAAGCTCATAGATCGGCTTGCCGACCGCCTTGCCGACGATGTCCCAAAGCGCCATCTCGATTCCCGAGAGCACGCCCATCAGCGAGATGTCCGGCCGGCCCGAATAGCCGCGGCCATAGACGTTGCGCCACAAGGCCTCGATCCGGAACGGATCGGCGCCCTCGACATGATGCTCGAATACGTCCTCGATCATCGCCACGATCGCCTTCGGCGCGAAGCTCGCCGCATAGACCTCGCCCACCCCCTCGATCCCGCAGGCGGTCTTGAGCTTGAGGAACAGGAAGTAGCGGCCGCCGAATGCGGGCGGCGGATTGCCGACGACGAAGGTCTTGAGCTCGGCGATTTTCATGAGCGGCCCCTCTTGCCCCAGCCCTGTCCCGCAAATTGGCGGGAGAGGGAGTCAGAACACAATCACGTTCCTCAACGCCGCGCCCGAGCGCGACGAGGCGATGGCCTCGTTGATCGATTCCAGCCGGTAGCGCCCGCTGATCAATTCGTCGAGCTTGAGGCGCCCCTCGCGGTAGAGCTTGACGATCATCGGCACGTCGATGATCGGACGTGCCGAGCCCATCTTCGAGCCTATGATCTTTTGCCCGTCGGCGGCGAGGTAGCCCGGATCGATGGTCGCGAGAACCCCCGAGGGCGGCATGCCGACCAGCACGGTCGCGCCGTTGCGCTTCATCAGCGACGCGCCCTGTTCGGCCGCGCCCCTGACGCCGACGGTAACGAAAACCCAGTCGGCCTTGCGTTCTCCGGTCAGCGCCTTGACCCGCTCGGCGACGTTTTCGCTTTTGGCGTTGATCGTCTCGGTCGCGCCGAATTCGCGCGCGGCGGCGAGCTTGCTGGGCTCGATGTCGACGGCGATGATCGGCGAAGCGCCTGCGAGCCGCGCGCCCTGGATGGAATTGAGGCCGACGCCGCCGCAGCCGATGACGACGACGCTGGAGCCGGCCTTGACGCCGGCGGTGTTGACGACCGCTCCCATCCCAGTCAGCACGCCGCAGGCGATGAGCGCTGCGCTGTCGAGCGGCACATCCTTCGGGATCGCCACGGCCTGGGATTGGTCGACGACCATGCGCTCGGCGAAGGCGCCGGTGCGCAGCCCGTGGACCAGCGGCTTGCCCCCGGCGTCGTGTAGCGGCGTTGAGCGATCGAGCGGGAACACCTCTTCGCAGAATACCGGCACGCCTTCGGCGCAGGCCGGGCAGAAGCCGCAGTTGCGGATCAGCGTCGCCACCACGTGGTCGCCGACCTTCAGCCTCGTCACGCCTGCGCCGACCGCCTCGACCACTCCCGCCGCCTCGTGGCCGTAGACCGCCGGCAGTTCGCCGCCCCAGGCGCCGTCAAGATAGAAAATGTCGCTGTGGCAGATAGCGCAGGCCGCTGTCTTGATCAGGACCTCGCCCGCGTTCGGCTGGGCGAGTTCGACCGTCTCGACGGTCAAGGGTTTGCCGAACCCGCGGCAGACGGCGGCTCTCGTTTTCATGGATGATCCCGGCGGAAGGGCGCGAATCGGACGAGGCGTTAAATCCTGCGCTCGCGGCTAGACTTCAAGCGCAGTCTTAAGGCGGGGGGCGATAATTTTTGTGGGGCGCGCGAGCGCAGCGCAGCGGGCTTTGGGCCGCCCCCGGCAACGCCGTGTCAGACCCAGCGCCAGCCGCAGACGCGGCGGCCCCTGTGCCACCAGCATCGGCGGACGCGGCGGCGACGTCGCGGCCCGGGGCTGACGACGACCACCTGGGCCTTGTCGATCCAATCGTCCAGCGCACCGGGCAGGCGGTCGTCGAGCGGCATCGCCGTCGCCCCGCCCGGCATAAGCGCCAGTCCAGCGGCCGCCGCGCCGAACAGAAGCCCGCGCACCATTCGGCGGCGATCGATCTCGTTCATCGCTGATTTCTCCTGTGACGGACCGCCAGTCGCGCTGCTCAGGCCGGCGAGCTTTCGAACATGCCACGCCCCCCCGGGCCAAGTCCATTTCGCCGGCTGAGCCCAGCTCCGGCGGATCATAGCCCGGCAAGTCCTGTGGCGGCGTCTCTCCGAATGCGGGCCTATGTTCTCGAAATCGTGATCGCCGGCAAAAGCGAGTTTGGCGCGGGGGGGTTTGATTAAAATTAACCTAACGGAATAGTCTGATATATCTCCGGCCGCCTGTCGGGAATCGTGGGCGGGCCGGAGCTTCGAAAGTCGGGCCTCGCGGGAAAGTGAACGGGAACAGCGACGCCCCGCCGGCCGCGCCGCACAAAATCTTTACGGCGCCCCCTTGGCAAGCCGATCGGAAACCGTTATGGAGCCCGGTCGGGGTTGACGGCGCGATGCGACCCCGAATGATCATACATGGCTACCGCCCTGCGAAGAACACACCGGTGACGGATTGATCGGAGCGGGAGCGGCGGATGGGCCGGAGGACGGAAGGGGTAACCTTTGCGTTCATTCCGGCCATGTCCTGTCCGAGACTGCCGGCGCGTAACCCCTTCGGGGGACACACTTAATTTCCCAACCCGGAACGGGCGCGGGAAGCCGGCATAGACGGGGAAGACCGAGTTTCTGAAAACCGTCCGGCGCGCTCGGGCGGCTGACGCGGTTCGAACCTTCTGTCCGGCGCCGGGCGTTTTCGCCCGCCTCCGGGGACAGGCGCAAGTCGCCGCGGCGCTCGATTTGGCTCACCCAAATCGCGCGGCGCGGCATGTGCAATAGGCGGGTTTTCACGGACTTGAAGCCCGCCGACCGGAGATGAGCACCGTGGATAGAACGGAAAAGAAGGAAGCGGTCGCGGCCCTGCACGATGTTTTTTCGAAAACATCGGCGGTGGTCGTTGCCCATTATTCCGGCCTGACGGTCGCCCAGATGCAGCGACTGCGCAAGCAGATGCGGCAGGCGGGCGCCCAAGTCAAAGTGGCCAAGAATAGCCTCGCCCAGATTGCCGTTAAAGGCACGGACGTCGCCTCGATCGGTCCCCTGCTCAAAGGGCCGACCCTGATCGCTCATTCGAGCGATCCGGTGGCGGCGGCCAAGGCCGCCGTGGCTTTCGCAAAGGACCACGAGAAATTCGTGCTCCTGGGCGGCGCCATGGGCAAGACGGCCCTCGATGTCGACGGGGTCAAGGCCCTCGCGACCTTGCCGTCACTCGACGAGCTGCGCGCCAAACTGCTGGGGCTCATCACCGCGCCAGCGACCAAGCTGGCCCAGCTCGCCACCGCGCCGGCCGCCAAGCTCGCGCGCGTGGTCGGGGCCTACGCCGCCAAAGATGCGGCCTGATTGAGGCTCTTCACAAACACTCGGTTCGAACTACATAAGGAAGTCCATCAATGGCCAATCTCGAAAAAATCGTCGACGAACTCTCGAGCCTCACGGTCCTGGAGGCCGCGGAGCTCGCAAAACTGCTTGAATCCAAATGGGGCGTCTCGGCTGCAGCCGCAGTGGCGGTCGCCGCCGCTCCGGCGGGCGCCGGCGCGGCCGCGGCGCCGGTTGAGGAGCAGACCGAGTTTACGGTCGTCCTCTCAGCGATCGGCGACAAGAAGATCGAAGTGATCAAGGAAGTGCGCGCCATCACCGCGCTCGGCCTGAAGGAAGCGAAGGACCTGGTCGAGGCTGCGCCGAAGCCGATCAAGGAAGGCGTGAGCAAGGAAGAGGCCGAGAAGATCAAGGCCGCTCTGGAAAAGGCGGGGGCGAAGGTCGAGCTCAAGTAATGGCCGACCTGCCCTCAGGGGCTCGGCCAACAAAAAAGGGACGGTCCCGGCTTTTGGCCTGGGGCCGTTCCGGCATTTTCTAAATAAGGGTTGCGGGGGAGCGTCGTTTTCCGGCGGCCAAGAGTGTTTGAGGCCCTCCGGAGGGCGACGAATGAAGTGAGAAGGGGCGTCGGCGACGCTCCGGGAAGACCTGCCTGAGATCCGTCGCGCGTCCCGGCGCGTAAGGACCAAAAACGGCGGGCAAGCGAGCTTTAGAGGAGCGACATGGCGCAGACATTCACTGGCCGCAAGCGCGTTCGCAAGGTTTTCGGGCACGTCAAGGAAGTCGGCGAGATGCCGAACCTGATCGAGGTCCAGAAGGCTTCGTATGATCAGTTTCTCTTGATGGACTCGCCGAAGGGCGGGCGTCCAACCGAGGGACTGCAGTCGGTGTTCAAGTCAGTGTTCCCGATCAAGGACTTCGCCGATACCGCCCATCTCGAGTTCGTCAAATACGAATATGAAGCGCCGAAGTACGATGTCGACGAGTGCCGCCAGCGCGGCATGACCTACGCGGCGCCCCTCAAGGTGACGCTCAGGCTCATCGTGTTCGACGTCGATCCTGAGACCCAGGCCAAGTCGGTCAAGGACATCAAGGAGCAGGACGTCTACATGGGCGACATGCCGCTCATGACCGCGAACGGCACCTTCATCGTCAACGGCACCGAGCGGGTCATCGTCTCGCAGATGCACCGCAGCCCGGGCGTGTTCTTCGATCACGACAAGGGCAAGAGCCATTCGTCGGGCAAGCTTCTGTTCGCCGCCCGCATCATCCCCTATCGCGGCTCGTGGCTCGACATCGAGTTCGACGCCAAGGACATCGTCTATGCGCGCATCGACCGGCGGCGCAAGATTCCGGTGACCTCACTGCTTTATGCGCTTGGCCTCGACGGCGAGGAGATCCTGTCGACCTTCTATCGCCGGATCGTCTACACTCGTCTGAAGGGCGGCGGCTGGCGCGTGCCTTACGACGCCGAGCGGATGAAGGGGGTCAAGGCCTCGGCCGATATGGTCGACGCCGACACCGGCCAGGTCGCGATCGAGGCCGGCAGGAAGCTGACCGTGCGCGCGGCGCGCCAGCTCGCCGAGAAGGGGCTGAAGGCGCTGCGCGCCTCCGACACCGACCTCTACGGCCAATATATCGCCGAGGACCTCTATAGCGCGGAGACCGGCGAAATCTACGCCGAGGCCGGCGACGAGATCTCCGAGAAATCGCTCGCGCAACTGCTCGAGGCCGGCTTCAAGGAGCTGCCGGTGCTCGACATCGACCATGTCAATATCGGCGGCTATATCCGCAATACGCTCAAGGTCGACAAGAACTCCTCGCGTGAGGACGCCCTGTTCGACGTCTACCGCGTAATGCGCCCGGGCGAGCCGCCGACGATCGAGAGCGCCGAGGCGATGTTCCAGTCGCTGTTCTTCGATCCCGAGCGCTACGACCTCTCGGCCGTCGGCCGGGTGAAGATGAACATGCGCCTCGACCTCGACGCGCCCGACACCCAGCGCACCCTGCGCAAGGACGACATCCTTGCGGTGGTCAAGGCGCTGGTGAACCTGCGCGACGGCCGCGGCGAGATCGACGACATCGATCATCTCGGCAACCGGCGGGTGCGCTCGGTCGGCGAGCTGATGGAGAACCAGTATCGCATCGGCCTCCTGCGCATGGAGCGGGCGATCAAGGAGCGCATGTCGTCGGTCGAGATCGACACGATCATGCCGCAGGACCTGATCAACGCGAAGCCCGCGGCGGCCGCGGTGCGCGAGTTCTTCGGCTCCTCGCAGCTGTCGCAGTTCATGGACCAGACCAACCCGCTCTCCGAGATCACCCACAAACGCCGACTTTCGGCGCTGGGTCCGGGCGGCTTGACGCGCGAGCGGGCGGGCTTCGAGGTCCGCGACGTGCATCCGACGCATTATGGCCGCATCTGCCCGATCGAAACCCCCGAGGGGCCGAACATCGGACTGATCAATTCGCTGGCGACCTTCGCCCGCGTCAACAAGTATGGATTCATCGAATCGCCCTACCGCAAGGTGCGCGACGGCAAGGTGACCGAAGAGGTCGCCTACCTGTCGGCGATGGAAGAACAGAAATATTCGGTCGCCCAGGCCGATACCCCAATCGACGCCGGCGGCAAGCTGGTGGGCGATCTCATTGTCTGCCGTCACGCCGGCGACGTCGTGTTCCTGCCGGGCGACCGCGTCGACTACATGGACGTGTCGCCGAAGCAGCTGGTGTCGGTGGCGGCGGCGCTGATCCCGTTCCTCGAGAACGACGACGCCAATCGCGCGCTCATGGGCTCGAACATGCAGCGTCAGGCCGTGCCGCTGGTGCGCTCGGACGCGCCCCTGGTCGGGACGGGAATGGAGGCGATCGTGGCCCGCGACTCGGGTGCGGCGATCGCGGCGCGTCGCGCTGGAATCGTCGACCAGATCGACGCCACGCGCATCGTCGTGCGCGCGACGGAGGAGACCGACGCCGCCAAGCCCGGCGTCGACATCTACCGGCTGATGAAGTTCCAGCGCTCAAACCAGTCGACCTGCATCAACCAGAAGCCACTGGTGAAGGTCGGCGACCGAGTCGAGAAGGGCGACATCATCGCCGACGGGCCGTCGACCGATCTTGGCGATCTGGCGCTCGGCCGCAACGTCCTCGTCGCCTTCATGCCGTGGAACGGCTACAACTTCGAGGATTCGATCCTGCTCTCGGAGCGCATCGTCAAGGACGACGTCTTCACCTCGATCCACATCGAGGAATTCGAGGCGATGGCCCGCGACACCAAGCTCGGGCCCGAAGAGATCACCCGCGACATTCCGAACGTCTCGGAAGAGGCGCTGAAGAACCTTGACGAAGCGGGCATCGTCTACATCGGCGCCGAGGTCGTGGCCGGCGACATCCTGGTCGGCAAGATCACGCCGAAGGGCGAAAGCCCGATGACGCCGGAAGAGAAGCTTTTGCGCGCCATCTTTGGCGAGAAGGCCTCCGACGTGCGCGACACGTCGTTGCGCGTTCCCCCGGGCGTGCAGGGCACGATCGTCGAGGTCCGGGTCTTCAACCGCCACGGCGTCGACAAGGACGAGCGCGCGCAGGCGATCGAGCGCGAGGAGATCGAGCGCTTGGCGAAGGACCGCGACGACGAGCAGGCGATCCTGGACCGCAACGTCTATGCGCGCCTGGCGGAGACGCTCGAAGGCAAGCGCGCGCTATCCGGCCCGAAGGGCTTCAAGAAGGATCAGGTGCTTACCAAGGCGCTGCTCGAAGAGCAGCCGCGCTCGCAATGGTGGAGCTTTGCGCTCGAGTCCGACCAGACGATGTCGGAGATCGAGGCGATGCGCAAGCAGTACGACGAATCGAAGAAGTCGCTGGAAAGCCGCTTCCTCGACAAGGTCGAGAAGCTGCAGCGCGGCGACGAATTGCCGCCGGGCGTGATGAAGATGGCCAAGGTGTTCATTGCGGTGAAGCGCAAGATCCAGCCTGGCGACAAGATGGCGGGCCGTCATGGCAACAAGGGCGTGGTGTCGCGGATCGTGCCGCAGGAGGACATGCCGTTCCTCGAGGATGGAACGCCGGTCGACATCGTGCTCAATCCGCTCGGCGTGCCGAGCCGCATGAACGTCGGGCAGATTCTCGAGACCCATCTCGGCTGGGCCTGCGCCGGCCTCGGCAGGCAGGTCGGCGAAGCGGTCGACGCCTATCTGCGCTCGAACGACGTCCGTCCGCTGCGCGCCAAGCTCAAGCAGGTCTACGGAGAGGACGAGACGATCAAAGCTCTCGACGACAAGAGTCTCGCCGAGCTCGGCGAGAACCTGCGCCGCGGGGTGCCGATCGCAACGCCGGTGTTCGACGGCGCGCGCGAGAAGGACATCGTCGAGATGCTCAAGCTCGCCAATTACGATCCGTCGGGGCAGGTCACGCTCTATGACGGGCGGACCGGCGACGCCTTCGACCGCAAGGTGACGGTCGGCTACATCTACATGCTGAAACTCCACCATCTGGTCGACGACAAGATCCACGCCCGATCGATCGGTCCCTACAGCCTCGTCACCCAGCAGCCGCTCGGCGGCAAGGCGCAGTTCGGCGGCCAGCGGTTCGGCGAAATGGAAGTGTGGGCGCTCGAAGCCTATGGCGCGGCGTACACGCTGCAGGAGATGCTGACCGTCAAATCGGACGACGTCGCTGGCCGCACCAAGGTCTACGAGGCGATCGTGCGCGGCGATGACACTTTCGAATCGGGCATTCCGGAGAGCTTCAACGTGCTGGTCAAAGAGATGCGGTCGCTCGGACTCAACGTCGAACTGGCGTCGCTCAAGCGCCCGCTGGAAGAGCTGCCGCCCGCCGAGGCGGCCGAATGATCGTAACGCCGCGCCCGGCCGCTTGACGGGCGCGAGCAGTTTTTTGGCGTTCGCAAGCCTGGCGGCCGTTTGGCTGCCGGCAGCGGTTCCAACAAGGCGGGCCCGGAGGCGGTTTTTCTTCGGGCTTCGCGGGAGACCTCAATGAACCAGGAAATCACCAATCCATTCGCACCGGTAGCTGCGCCGCAGGCGTTCGATCAGATCCAGATCGCGATCGCAAGCCCGGAGAAGATCCTGTCGTGGTCGTTCGGCGAGATCAAGAAGCCCGAGACGATCAACTACCGCACGTTCAAGCCCGAGCGCGACGGCCTGTTCTGCGCCCGCATCTTCGGGCCGATCAAGGACTACGAGTGCCTGTGCGGCAAGTACAAGCGCATGAAGTACAAAGGCGTCATCTGCGAGAAGTGCGGGGTCGAGGTCACGCTGTCGCGCGTCCGGCGGGAGCGCATGGGCCATATCTCGCTCGCGGCGCCGGTGGCGCACATCTGGTTCCTTAAGTCGCTGCCCTCGCGCATCGGGCTTCTGCTCGACATGACGCTGAAGGACCTCGAGCGCATCCTCTACTTCGAATCCTACATCGTGCTCGACCCTGGCCTGACGCCGCTCAAGGACCGCCAGCTCCTGAGCGAGGACGATTATCTGCGGGCGCTCGACGAATACGGCCAGGACAGCTTCACCGCGATGATCGGCGCCGAGGCGATCCGCGAGATCCTGAAGGGCATGAACCTGCAGAAGATCGCCGACGATCTCAAGGTCGAGATCGCCGAATCGAAGAGCGAGCTCAAGCCCAAGCGCCTCGCCAAGCGGCTCAAGATCATCGAGGCCTTCATCCACTCCGGCAACAAGCCGGAATGGATGATCCTGACCGAGGTGCCGGTCATTCCGCCGGACTTGAGGCCGCTGGTGCCGCTCGACGGTGGGCGCTTCGCGACCTCCGACTTGAACGACCTCTACCGTCGCGTCATCAACCGCAACAACCGCCTGAAGCGGCTGATGGAGTTGCGCGCCCCCGACATCATCATCCGCAACGAGAAGCGGATGCTGCAGGAGTTGGTCGACGCGCTGTTCGACAACGGCCGGCGCGGGCGCGTCATCACCGGCGCCAACAAGCGGCCGCTGAAGTCGCTCGCCGACATGCTCAAGGGCAAGCAGGGCCGGTTCCGGCAGAACCTGCTCGGCAAGCGCGTCGACTATTCCGGCCGCTCGGTGATCGTGGTCGGTCCCGAGCTCAAGCTGCATCAGTGCGGCCTGCCGAAGAAGATGGCGCTGGAACTGTTCAAGCCGTTCATCTATTCGCGCCTCGACGCCAAGGGCTTGTCGGCGACGGTCAAGCAGGCCAAGAAGCTGGTCGAGAAGGAGAAGCCGGAAGTCTGGGACATCCTCGACGAGGTGATCCGCGAGCATCCGGTGATGCTCAATCGCGCGCCGACCCTGCACCGCCTGGGCATTCAGGCGTTCGAGCCGGTCCTGATCGAAGGCAAGGCGATCCAGCTCCATCCGCTCGTCTGCTCGGCCTTCAACGCCGACTTCGACGGCGACCAGATGGCCGTCCACGTGCCGCTGTCGCTCGAAGCGCAGCTCGAGGCGCGGGTCTTGATGATGTCGACCAACAACATCCTCCATCCCGCCAACGGCCAGCCGATCATCGTGCCAAGCCAGGACATCGTGCTCGGCCTCTACTACGTGTCGCTGATGCGCGACGGCGAGCCCGGCCAGTACGAGGAGGATCCGAAGACCAAGCGCCCGATCCGCGGCTTCTTCAGCGACATCGGCGAGATCGAGCACGCGCTCGCCGCAGGCTCGATCACGCTCCACACCAGGATCAAGGGCCGCGCCTGGACCTTCAACGAGAAGGGCGAGCGGGTCGCGAAGATCTTCGACACCACGCCGGGGCGCCTGTTTCTCGGCCAGCTTCTGCCCGCGCATGTGAAGATTCCCTTCGACGTCGTCAACAAGCTGATGACGAAAAAGGAAATCTCCAACATGATCGACATCGTCTACCGCAACTGCGGTCAGAAGGAGACGGTCATATTCTGCGACCGGATCATGTCGCTCGGCTTCCGCGAGGCGTTCAAGGCCGGCATTTCGTTCGGCAAGGACGACATGGTGGTGCCGGAGTCGAAGAAGAAGTTCATCGCCGAAACATCGGCCCTGGCGAAGGAGTACGAGCAGCAGTACAACGACGGCCTCATCACCCAGGGCGAGAAATACAACAAGGTCGTCGACGCCTGGGCGAAATGCTCCGACCGGCTGGCCGAGGAAATGATGGCCGGCATCTCGGCCGTGCGCAAGGACGAGCACGGCCGCGACAAGCCGATCAACTCGATCTACATGATGTCGCACTCGGGCGCGCGCGGCTCGCCGACGCAAATGCGTCAGCTTGCCGCCATGCGCGGCCTGATGGCCAAGCCCTCGGGCGAAATCATCGAGAGCCCGATCATCTCCAACTTCAAGGAAGGCCTGTCGGTTCTGGAGTACTTCAATTCGACCCACGGCGCCCGAAAGGGCCTCGCGGACACCGCGCTGAAGACGGCCAACTCCGGCTACCTCACCCGGCGCCTGGTCGACGTGGCGCAGGATTCGATCATCACCACGCCCGATTGTGGCTCGACGCGCGGCATCAGCATGCGCGCGATCGTCGACGCTGGCACGATCGTGGCCTCGCTCGCCTCGCGTATTCTCGGCCGCACGTCGGCCGACGCGCTGCGCGACGTCGACGGCAAGGTGATCGTCGAGGCAGGTCGGATGATCGTCGAAGAGGACATGCCGGCGATTACCGCCGCCGGAATCCAGGAGGTCAAGATCCGCTCGGTCTTGACCTGCGAAGCGAAGAACGGCGTGTGCGGCGCCTGCTACGGTCGGGATCTCGCGCGCGGCACCCCGGTCAACATGGGCGAGGCGGTCGGAGTCATCGCCGCGCAGTCGATCGGCGAACCGGGCACCCAGCTCACCATGCGCACCTTCCATATCGGCGGCGCGGCCCAG
>CAWANG010000030.1:0-43679 GCA_963783175.1 uncultured Alphaproteobacteria bacterium | reverse complement strand
CTGACCGGCCCAACGCTCTGTGGCCGCGGTCGATAGCCCGTCGAAAGACGGGCGTTCTTTCGAACGCCCTATGGACCGCGGCGGCCGCGCTCGACGAGCGCGGCTACCCGCAAGGGCGATGCCAGACCGTAGCGGAGCACGGTGATGGGCGAGCGGCTGATCGAACTCAAAGGCATCGCTAAGACCTACGGACGCGTGTTCGCAGTCGGGGGCGTCAACTTCCACGTCGACCGCGGCGAGGTCGTCGGCCTGCTTGGCGACAACGGTGCCGGCAAATCGACCCTGATCAAGATCCTCGCCGGCGCAATCCAGCCGACCAGCGGTGAAATCCTGGTGCGCGGCAAGCGCGAGACGCACTGGAACGCGTCACGCTCGCGCGACGCCGGCATCGAGACCGTGTTTCAGGACCGCGCGCTCTGCGTCCAGCAGACGATCATCCGCAACATCTTCCTCGCGCGCGAGCTGACCAATGCGCTCGGCTTTCTCGACAGCGCGCGCGAACGCGCCGAGGCCGACCGGCTGATGCGCGAGATCGGCTTCACCTCGAAAGTCTTCTCGCCCGACTCGATCGTCGGACGGCTCTCGGGCGGCGAGCGGCAGGGCGTCGCGCTCGCCCGCGCCATCTACAACAAGGCGGACCTCATCGTGATGGACGAGCCGACCACCGCGCTCTCGCTGACCGAAACCGAAAAGGTGTTCCGCTTCGTGCGCGCGGTCCGGTCTGGCGGACGCTCGGTGCTGTTCATCGGCCACAACATCCACCATGTGTTCGACATTGCGGAGCGGTTTGTCGTGATGGACCGCGGTACGGTCGCCCTGCAGGCGACCAAGGAGGAAATCGGCTCGGCCGAGCGCCTGATCGCCTATATGGAGCGCCTCGCGCACCCGCAGGAAGTCGAGATCCCGTCCTCGCCTGGCCATAGGCCGGAGGCGGCTGCATGACGGCCTCGCTGGAGCCGATGGAAGCGCGCGCCCAGCTGGGCGCGGCCCCGCCCGAAAGCGCGCTCAGGCGCTTCGCCGACCGCAACCGCGCGGCGCTCGGCACCTTCGCCGTGTTCATCGTGATGATCGCGATATTCATGGCCGCGAGCCCGTCGGTATTCCTGCACTGGCCGATCTACGATTCGGTTCTCGTCACCCTCCCGGTCGCGCTCTGCCTCGTCGTGCCCCTGGTGTTCGTCGTCACGGTCGGCGAGATCGATCTTTCCTTCCCGGCCACGATGGGATTCTCGGCGTGGATCTTCGCGCTCATCGTGCAGGCGGGTTTCAGCCCGTTCCTCGGCATCGTCGCGGCGCTCGCGACCGGTATGGCGCTCGGCGCCGGCGTCGGCGCCCTCGTCGTGACCGCGGGCCTGTCGTCGCTGATCGCGACGCTCGGCATGAATTACATGCTGCGCGGCTTCATCATGATTGTCACCCAGGGCAAATCGATCGCGCTGCTCGAATTGCAGGATTCGACGGCTGGCGCATTGTTCTCGAGCGAGATCTACGGCGTTCCGGTGCAGATCTTTTGGGCGCTGGGGTTCGTCGTGTTCGCGGGCCTCTTGTTCAATCGCCACCGGTTCGGCGCCAGGGTGCGCGCGGTCGGCGACAACCCCGACAGCGCCGGTCAGATGGGGATCAACGTCGCCCGGGTGCGCATCTCGACCTTCGTCTTCATGGGCCTCGGCGCCGCGCTCGCGGGCGTGCTCTCGACCATGGTGAACTTCACCTGGTGGCCGACGACCGGCGACGGCTACCTCCTGCCGGCGATCGCCTCAGTCTTCGTGGGCGGCACGCCGACTTGGGGCGGCGTCGGCACCGTCGCCGGCGGCGCGATCGGCGCGCTCACCGTTTCGTTCATCCAGAGCGGCATCGTCGCGGCCGGATTGAGCGGTTTTTACGTCCAGTTTTTCAACGGGCTTATCATCATCCTCGCGCTGCTCGGGCATCGCTGGAACCAGAAGCGATATCGTTGACGAAGCCGATGCCGGTCGGGCCGTTGCGCCGCGCGTTGGTTGGCCAGAACCTATAACCGTTGGGCGCCATTCCGGCGCCTGGGGAAGATTCCGGTTAAGAGGGCAGCGGATCGAGGCCATCGAGCGGAAGCAGAAGCGTGGTGGTGACGCCGCTGGGGACGAGGCCGGTCTTGTCAGGTCGATCTTGGGGGCTCGCGCCAAGCCAGGAGAAAGCGACGGAGCAGGAGAAGCAGCTCTGGGCCGAGGCCGAGGCGCTCAGGTCGGCGCATAATCGCTCGTTAGTGAAACGTTGCCTAGCCGTCGTTAAAGGTTGGGCTACGCCGAGTCGGCGGTGAAGGAGCAGGCGCGGCTGATGGTCGCGGCGAGCGTGGTCGAGGAATACGCGACGGTGGGCGCCATCTCGGTCTTGCGGGCGGCGCCAAAGCGCAGGGGCCGTTCCCCGCGGAAATAAAAACGCTGGCCAAGAGGGCGTCCACATATGACCCATTGAGAACACAATCGGTTTGGCTGAGAAACTCAAGATGACTCAACGAATTTCGTACATCGCGCAGCAGCTCCGGCCGACGGCGGATGGGGTCGGCTGCTCGCCGGCCCAAGACTGTCATGCGCGCCTGAGGGCAAAATTGAGAGGGCTACCGCACGCGGTTTTCGCGCCCGTACAGCAAGAGCATCGCGACGATGACCGCCCCGTAGGTGATCTGCCGCCCGGCCTCCGACATCTGCACCACCGACAGGATGGATTGCAGCAGCGTGATGAGAATGACGCCGGCGGTCGTGCCGAGGTAGCTGCCGCGCCCGCCGAGGATCGAGGCGCCGCCGAGAACGACAGAGGCGATCGCCGGCAGGAGGTAGGCGTCACCCATCGCCTGCGCCGCCTTACTTGCGTAGCCGGCCAGCAACACGCCGCCGAACGCGGAAAGACCGCCGGCGATCGCGAATGCCGCCAGAACGACACGCTGCGTGCTGATTCCGCAGAGATAGGCGGCGCGCTCGCGATTGCCGATGCCGTAGATGGCTCGTCCGAATGTCGTGCGATTGAGCAGGAAGGTCGCGCCGGCGCCGACTGTGCCCCAGACAACGAGGGCGTTCGGCAGGCCGAACAGAAGATCGCCAGTCGCCAGCATGCGCATCGCCGGCGATGAGGAGTCCTGCGGCGAGAAGCCGCCAGTGTGGACTACCATCAACCCTTGCGCGACCGCGTTGACCGCCAGAGTGATGATCATCGAGGGAATGCGCAGGTAGGCGACGCCGAATCCGTTGACGAGGCCAAGCGTCACTCCGCACGCGATCCCGAAGGGAATGGCCAACGTTTCGCCGATTGGGCCCCACCCCGTCGCGGCCGTCGACATCATGCCGCCAACGGCGACGACCCAGGGGACGGAAAGGTCGATCTGGCCGAGCAGGATGACGATCATCGTGCCGGTCGCGATCACGCCCAGGAAGGAAGCGACCTTCAATTGCTGCAGCAAATACTCCGGCGACAAAAAACTGCGCGAGTAAAGGGAGCCTAGGAGCAGCATGGCGATGACGCAGCCGAAGGCGATCGCAACGGGCGCATCGACGCGGCGCAGAAGGGCGCCGGTCAGTCCCTGTTGCGAACCGTGGCTCATTGGAACAGATCCAGGCGATTGCGAACCTGGAACAGCCGCGCCGAGCCGACGCATACCGCGGCGAGCAGCACCAGGCCCTGGAACAGCGGCTGCCACAGGGGATCGAGATTGAAGACGAACAGCAGGTCGCCGATCGTTCGAAACATCAGCGCGCCAAAAATCGCGCCGATCGCGCTTCCCGATCCGCCGAACAGCGAGACGCCACCCAATACAACCGCCGCGATTGAAAAGAGGGTGTAGGCACCGCCATTGGCCGAGGAGGCCTCCCCGGAATAGGTGATGAACGTCAGAAACAACCCGCCGAGCGAGGCGGCCAACCCCGATAGAAGATAGGCGCAGAACTTGGCGGCGTCGACTGGAACCCCAGACATGTAGGCCGCGGTCTCTGACGAGCCGACGGCGTAGGCCGCCCGGCCGATCACCGATCGGCGATAGGGAACCCAAAGAAGGAGAACGACTGTGCCGAGCGCGACGAGGCTCGCCGGCGCTACGCCGAAGATGCGCCCGGTTAGCGCGTCCGCGAGCGGCCCGTACACGTCGCCGCCCGGGACCGGCCGCAAAAGCAGGGCGACGCCGAAGAACGCCGCGCCGCTGGCGATGGTGGCGACGATCGGCTGCAAACGGCCGTAGATGACAATGAGCCCGTTGATGGCGCCGCACGCGAGGCCGGTTAGAAGCACGCCGATGACGCCTAGCGCGGCGCTCGCCGCTGTGCCGACCACGATCCACGACGCCAAACAATTGGTCAAAACAAAAACCATGCCGACCGAAAGATCGATGCCGGCGGTGATGACAACAAAGGTCTGCGCCATCGCCACCAGCGCCAGCAGCACCCCCTTGTTGGCGGCCGTCTGCACGACGTTGGCGCTGAACCCGGCCGGATGATTGCACGAGTAGATCGCGAACATGGCGATGAAAAATGCAAACGCGAGGAGGGTCCCGCAATTCTGGGCGAGCCGATAGCGCCAGTCGCTCATTGCCGCAGTCCCGCGGCCGAAGCGTCTTCCGGTTCCGCCGCAATATTGAGCGCGCTGCTGATCAGCGCGTGTTCGGTGATTTCGGCGCCGCTGAGCACCCGCTTGATCGCGCCGTCGTAGAGCACAAGAGCGCGATCGCAGCAGCCGATCAGTTCGTCATAGTCGGTGGTGTAGAAGACGATCGCTGCGCCGGATTCCGCGAGGCGGCGCAGCAGCATATAGATCTCCTGCTTGGTGCCGACGTCGATGCCGCGCGTCGGATCGTTGAGCAGAATGATGCGCGGCTCGGCCATCAACCACTTGGCAATGACGACCTTCTGCTGATTGCCGCCGGACAGTGAGCCCGCTGGAGCGTCGGTGCCCGCCGTATGGATGTCCAGGAGCGCGATCATCTCGCCAACCAGTCTAGTCTCCCGCGGGCTGTCAATCACCCCGCCTCTCGACACACGCTCGAGAGCGGCGAAGGAGAGATTCTCGCGCACCGACATCGGCAGCATCAACCCTTCCGTCTTGCGATCTTCCGGAATGAGGGCCATGCCGATCGCCTTCGATTTCGCCGCATGCGGACTCGAAGGAGAAGCGGGCGCGCCCGCGATCCTGATCTCGCCCGAAACGCCGCGGAGGACGCCGAACAAGGCGAGCAGCAGTTCGCGCTGGCCCTGCCCGTCGAGGCCGCCGAGGCCGACAACTTCGCCGGCCTCCGCCGTAAACGAAATGTCGCGCAGGCGATCCGACCAGCTCAGATTTCTTACTTCGAGGAGCGGGCGCGCGCCCTTCGCGCGCCTCGCCGGCTTCGGCGGAAAGACATGGCTGTATTCGCGGCCGATCATCATTTCGACGATCTCGTTGTCGGTCCTCGTTCCGGCGGCATAGGTCGCGACGTTGGAGCCGTTCCTGAATACCGTGCATTCGTCGGCGAGCTCGGCGATCTCGTGCATGCGATGCGAAATGAACAGAAGCGCCAATCCCTCCTGGCGCAGGCGCTTGAGAACCACGAACACTTTGGCGACGTCGGCCGCAGTCAAGGCAGATGTCGCCTCGTCGAGGATGAGGATCCGAGGCTTTCGCGCCAGCGCCTTGGCGATCTCCACCATCTGGCGGCGCGACAGCGGCAGGTCCTTCACCAGCGCCATCGGATGGATGTCCGTCGCGCCGGCCCGCTCGAGCGCTTCTTCGGCTATTCGACGCTGCGCGGTCCGGTCGATCAGGCCAAACCGGCTCGGCGCATTGGAGATTGCGATATTGTCCGCGACCGAAAGGTCCGGAACAAGCGACAGCTCCTGGAAAATGCAGACGACGCCGGCGCGATTGGCGGCGGCGGGCGAGTCGAAGGCAACCTCCGCGCCGTCGAACAGGATGCGCCCAGAGTCGGGAGCTACGACGCCCGCGAGAATCTTGATCAGCGTGGACTTGCCCGCGCCATTCTCGCCGAGAATGGCGTGAATCCGCCCGGCGAACACGGCGAGATCGGCGTTGGAGAGTGCCCGCACGCCGCCGAAGCGCTTGGACACGCCCTCCATGCGCAAAATTGGCGGGGCCGTCGGCTCCATTTGCGTCACGCCGCCAAACCCCGCCTGTGAAGTAGTCCTATGGGACAGTGACTCGCGGCCTCGCCGCGAGCGCCGCGAGGCCATCCGTCCCGCGACGTCCACGCCCTTTAATAGACTACTTGTTTTCCTTCGTCTGTCCCATGATCTCCTGCGCGGTAAAGTTGATGTTGCAGGTCGGGAAGGAATTGCCGACGAAGAAATTGTCGGACTGGGCCGCGTAGTAGTTATCTCCGTCCTTGAAGTTCGGGTCTTCGGCGGTCGCCAGCGGCAGTTTGACGGATTGCGGGACAACCTGCCCCTCAAGCGCGGCGATCGCAGTCTTGATCGCGACCGCGACCTGCGCCGGCCCGGTGCCGCCGGAGGAGCATTTCAATCCCTCGCCCGAGAACTTGGCGCAGAATTTGCGGAAGCCGTTTTCGGTTTCGCCCCCGAACGGGGCGAAGGGCTGCTTGGCGTCGATGATCGCCTGCACAACGCCGGTGTCGCCGCCCTGCGCGGTGTAACCGTCGAAATGCTTCTGCACCGCGATGGCGTCCGCCGTTACTTTCTGCGCGGTCGGATCATCCCACTTGCCGAACACTTCGACGACGTCCCACTTCTTGCCGGTCTTATCGAGCGTCTCATGGATTCCATCATGACGGTCGCGGTCGACGGAGGTGCCAGACACGCCGCGCACTTCGAGGATCTTACCGCCGTTGGGCAGATGGCTGTCGAGCCATTTCGCCCAATAGACGCCGAGACCCTTCTGGTCGACGTCGACGTTGATCGCGTCTTCGGTGTCGAGAATGTTGTCGAACGCGACCAGCACCACGCCAGCGTCGTTGGCCCGCTTGATGACCGGCTTGAACGCGGCCGGGTTCTGCGCGTTGACGACGATCGCGTCAAAGCCGGAATCGATGAAGTTGTTGATGGCCGCGATCTGCGCCGCGACGTCCTCGCCGGTCGAAACGACCTTGAACTCTTTGAGCTTGGCGGCCACGTCCGGCTGCGACGCATAGGCTTTGGCCGTCTGGATCATCTGGATGCGCCAGGTGTTGGCGATGTATCCGTTTGCGAGCGCGATGCGGTAGGGTCCCTTCTTGGCGGGAAATTTGAAAAACTTGGTCTTGTCAGTCCATGGCGCGAAGCATTGGGGATCGGCGGACGGACCGGCGACAACTTCCGGGCCGGCGGCGTAGGCGGGCGCAGAGAATGCACATGCCGCGGTGAACAATCCCGCGAGCGCGGCGGCGTGCAGGCTGTAACGATGTCTCATCACATTCCTCCCTAGATTGGTCTCGCATGTATTTGCTTGTTGAACGACCTATTCCTAGCCTGTTTCGTGAACACCTCCCTTATAATGTCGCGGCAAGGAGAGCGCCGGCAACGTGTCGATGGACAGTTCGCTCCGGCTCGCGCTTCCCATGTCCGATCAAGCCGCCTGGCCTCTGCGCCTCAGCGCTTCCTTCGCATCGATTTCGGCTTGAGTGAGGTGCTTGTGGGACGCGGCGCGCGCGGCCTCTGGATCGCCCCGTCGCATAGCCTCCACAATCGCGCGATGATCCGGGACGAAATGAGCCGTTCCGGGACAACTGACGCGCTGATAGCTGATCGCCATCGTCAGCGACGTCCGGATCGCTGGTCCGAACGAGGCTAGAAATTCATTGCCGGAAGCAAGCAAGATCGACAGGTGAAAAGCGACGTCGGCCTGGACGGAGACGGGCGAGTGGGGCTCCACGCCCTCCATCAGGATGAGAGCCCTTTCGACGTCTGCTAGCTGCGCGGATGTCGCCCGCTTCGCAGCGAAGGCCGCGGCTTCTGGCTCAATCATGCGCCGCAGCTCATAGAGATCGCGTACGAACGCGGCGTTCGGCGCCTCTCCCATTTGCCAAAGCAGGACGTCCTCGTCGAGACGATTCCAAGCCACGCGCGGCCGCACGATCGTTCCGCGCCGCGGCGACGATTCGACCAATCCTTTTCCGGCGAGCAACTTGAGAGCTTCGCGCAAGGCCGGACGCGAAACCGACATCAGGCGCGCCATCTCAGTCGCGTTCGGGAGGACGGCGCCCGGCTTGAGTTCGCCGCCGAGAATCCGCCGCCCGAGGCTTTCGGCCGCTTGAACGTGCCGCGCAACCCGAGGCCTTTTCGCGAATTGAGCGCGCGGCAAGCGTTCCCCCCCTCGAAATCCGGACGACCAAACCATTCAGGCCTCGCCCGCAGATATTTTCAATAGTAAGACTAATCATGCCGCTTCTGTCAACTGCGACCTACCGACACCTTGTGACCCGACTCACCGACCGCCAGAGCGGATGAAGGCGCGCCGAATGTTGGACTGGACGACGCGGCCAGTCCCGGAGACCGTTCTCGACACCGCCAGGAGCCTCCAGGCGCAAGGCGTGGTGTAGATTGAGCAGCACCGAGCTGTGTCGGTACGCATTTGCTTCGCCCCACCCAGCAATCGACACAGATCAATGCCCGAGACGCTTCGATAGTGCAGATGGGGACTAACGCACTATTGGCCCTGGGCTGGAAACGCGCGGCCTCGCACATCGGCGCTCGATCCGATTTCAAAGATGGAGTCGGACGCCGTGACGCGGATTGCCGAAACGCGTACGAATTGGCGCTGCTTCGGAGCGCCGCGATGTACCTGCCAGATTTCCTCGACGGTTTCGACCGGCTCGTCGCCTTCGACGCGGAGACGACGGGCAAGCGTGCGCCTGACGCCGAGTTCATTCGCAAGCAGCCTTTCGCCTGGCGAGCCCCTGGGATCATCATCGAAGTCGGTTTCATCGAAATGCTGCGCGAAGGCGAGGGCTGGCGCAAGGGCGATACGTGGAGCTCCAGGGTCAACCCGGATGGCCCAATCGACCCCGAGGCCATCAGGATCCACGGGATTCGGCCCGCCGATCTCAAGAACGCTCCCCGGTTCCCGACGATCCTGCCGAAAGTGAAAGACTTCGTTGGCGACTCGCCGATCGTGGCCCACGCTTACAAGAACGAGCGAGACTTCCTCGATTATGAGTTCGCCCGGGCCAAGGTGATTCAGTGGGGCGAGAGCGCCTACCCTGAGGAGCGCTACATTTGCACGCAGGTCCTGTTCGCACAGCTTTTCCCTGGGGCCATTAAGTCGCTTACCTCGATGTGCGATCGGCTGGCGCTCGACAGCAGCGAGAGGGACGACCGACACGGCGCACTGCTTGACGCCGACATGACAGCCGATGCGCTCATACTGCTGTGGCGCCTACTCAAGCACGGTGAGAGCGGTGCGCCGAGATCATGGACCTCGACCTGACAGGCGTGACGACAGCGTCAATAAGCGCCATCTAGCCAATGCGGCGGTCGTACGTGGATCGCCGATACCTCGGGCCGGTCGGCCGGCTCGACGACCTGAGCCATGGGCTCTCGTTGCGCGCCGCCTTCCTCCCCAGCGCTCCCCGGCGCCGGGTTGGCGGAGCGCCTCTTCAACCAGCCGCCGCAATCACCCATCGCCAACACCACAATTATGGTCATTGCAGTTTCATTAAGGGTCGGGGCAATCCTACTGGTATCGTTGGTGGCACTAGACGAGCCGCCAACTCATCGTTGGAGCAATGAAATGAACCTATTGTCACGACGGAGCGTTCTCGCGATCGCCGCTGTTGTCGATGTCGCGTTGCATTCGCGCTCGGCCCCGGTTGCCGCCAAGGCCTTGGCTGCGCGTCATAAGTTGCCGCCGCGCCACCTGGAGACGTTGCTCCAGGGGCTCGTCCACGCCAAGATCCTCAAGGGCGTGCGCGGGCCGCGGGGCGGCTACGAGCTGGCCCGCGAGCGTCGGCGCATCACGGTCGGCGAGATCGTGCGGACCGCGTTGTCGTTGAGCACCGCCGATCCGGAGGATCTCGGCGCCAACTCGGTCCTGCTCGAGCGCGTGATCGATCCGGCCGTACGCAAGGCGGGCGAAACCTTTCTCGCCAATCTCGATTCGATCACCATCGAACAGATGTGCGAGACGGCCGAGAAAACCCATGTGCTCGACGACGAGAAGGTCAGCGGCGAGTTTGCTATCTGATCCCGGTATTTGCGGGCTTGGCGCCGGTACTAGGCGTTTGGATCGCGTCGAGGGCGCTCACAGCACCGCTCTCCCCGGTCCAGACGGGCATGTCGTTGCTGTGGGCGCAGACGGGTTTGAGGTCTGCGCTGTTCCTTGTTGCGAAACCCAGGGGACTGGCTTGAACCGAGAAGCGCCGTAGAGGGCGACCATGCGGGAGGAATAGCGTGGCGAAGGGATTGTATCTAATGCGCGACGGCCAAGTGCTTGTTGAGTACGGCAAGCGCAGGGTTCCAATTTCCCCGGCGCAGTACAGAGCAAACGGCTATCGACCTCCGTGTGACAAGCTGCGGCCTGAAGCTCTGCCCAAGGCAGTTGCCGAAGCCGAGTTCGCCATGACAACTCTCAGAAGGGCTTTGTCAGAGTAACGGCAGCTCGACAGTGCGTGGCGCGACACGCCTACCACGAAGCGGCATTCAAGCCGCGAGAGCGCACCACTCGGCCAATGCGGTAGAGCGTCTGTGCTTGTAAACTCGGCGGGTGACGAGATGGCGCTCCTGGTTGAAGTGGTTGTGGAACCTCAGCATGGACTGAGCTGAATTTCTGCAATGTCTTCATACTTGGAAAGCGCTGCATGGCCTTGTCGCGCGAACTGAATTTAGCGGTGTGCAATTTGGAAGTGCCAACTCGGGCTCAGGCCGCGGTTGCGGCTCGCCAAGTCCGGAACGCTTCGTCTCGGAGGACGCGGAGCGTGCGGCGGGAGGTGAGATGGCGCTGGACGTTGAAGGTGTTGAGGACTACGGCGTGAACAGATAGGAATTGCTGGGCTGATCCAGGCGATTTGAAGCGCTGCATCTTGCGCTCCCGGCGTCGTGTTGGCTGATGAGAATTCTCAGCCCGATTGTTCGCGCGCAAGCCCTGCACGTGGAGAGCCGACAATCCCATTTGGGACTTTGCCGCGCCGTAAGAGCGCAGTTTGTCGGTCACCAGCACATCGGGCGCGAAGCCTTGTTTCTTGAGCAGCTTGCGAATCAGTTTCACGGCTGCAGCCTTATCGCGCCGTGGTTGCACCAGCAGGTCGAGAACCTCGCCTTCGTCGTCAACGGCCCGCCACAGCCAGAACTGCCGCCCCGCGATCGATACGGCCATCTCGTCGAGATGCCAGCGCGACGCTGGCCGCGGACGCCGCCGGGAACTCGATCATTGCGGCGGCAAAGCTCACTTCTTCAGGTTCGGCGACGAGGCCGGTGGGGCGGTTGGCGGCTCGACATCGTAGGATGGAAAGTCTACAAACTGGACCGTAAACTCCTGACCGACGCGAGTCGCGCCGAGGCGATACAGCTCATTATTCAGCTGAGCGCCAAAGGAGCTGTTCACCGACTGGGAGCCAAAATAGTAAGTCGTGCCGACTTCTGTATTGGCCTGAATAAATCGGCCTGCCGCTATAGAATCCAAAGGATGCATAGCCTGCAGGGTCGCTGATATCGACCCCCGGAATTTCTCAGTTCGGCTCTGGAAAGACGTCGCAATTGCTCATCGACAGGCAACCACTGCCCGCGCATGAGAGTATTCTCCGATTGCGCCCATTCCATATTCAAGCGCAGGAAATTGGCGTCGCTGGCGGCGTCAGCCATCTTGGACGTGAATCGGATATGTCGGCGACGTCGTCGAGGAGAGCGACGGCTACCTCATGGGCGACGGAGTCAATATCGCCGCGCGGCTCGAAGGCGCCGCCAAGCCCGGCGCAATCTGGGAAGTGCTCCCCGAGATAGGCGGTCAGAACCTCGAGCTGACTGTTCGAGATCTGAGCGCCCGCGTTCTTCATCATGTGAAGAACCGTTCTCCAGTCCTCGGCGCTGTAGCCGGCGCGAAGCACGCGGCCGATCTCATGGCACCCCGGGCAGGCGCTCTCGACGATCTCCTTGCCGGCGCCCTCAGGCAGGGCTGTTTGCGCGCGAGCCGCGCCGCAGAGAAGAAGCGCGGCAAACAACGAGCAAACCAGGCTCCGGGACAAGGGCGCCTCCTCCAGTGCTGACGAACAAGTCTACGGGTCGCCCTATCCAACGCAACCGTCGCGACGGCCCCCGGAGCGAACACGACCCCTGCTCCCGAAATTGTGAATCGATCGGAAGGCGAAGCCCTCGCGGAACCGTGGCGAGCCGCGTGCAGATGTGCAATCCTGATATTGCGTGACGGGGCTATTGCTGGAGGCGCGATCCATGACCGAGATCACGCTCAGGGTGAACGGCCGAAACCATAAGGTCGCCGTCGACCCGAACATGCCCTTGCTATACGCCCTGCGCGACGATCTCGGGCTTCGCGGCCCCAAATTCGGTTGCGGACTTGGCCAATGCGGCGCCTGCTGCGTCCTCATCGATGGCGAGGCGCAGCGATCCTGCGTGACGCTCGCTGTCGACGCCCGCGAGAAGGAGATTACGACGCTCGAGGGTCTCGGCGATCCTGACCGACCGAGCCGCGTGCAGGCGGCCTTCATCGCCGAGCAGGCGGCGCAATGCGGCTATTGCACCAACGGCATGATCATGACGGCGACCGCGCTTCTCGCGCGCCGTCCCCATCCCGCCGAAACCGACGTGCGCGACGCGCTCGCGCAAAATCTTTGCCGGTGCGGCAGTCATGCACGGGTGATCACCGCGGTCCTTCGCGCCGCGAGGGAGGGCTAAAGCCATGACCGGCATCGACCGGCGATCCCTCCTTGCCGGAGGCGCGGCGCTCATTGTCACCTTCTCTTTGCCGCGTCGCGCCGCAGCAAGCGTCAGAACGGTCGCCGCCGACAGCGTCGACGGCTATCTCAGCGTCGCGCCGGATGGCGCCGTCACGGTGTTTGCGGGCATGGTCGACCTCGGCACGGGGGCGCGCGCCGCGCTCCGCCAGATGGTCGCCGAAGAGCTCGGTCTCTCGCCAGACCGCATCATGCTCGTTGAAGGCGGCACCGCTTTGACGCCCAACCAGGGATCGACCGGGGGCAGCAGGGGAATCACAGTCGGCGGCGTCCAGATCCGCCAGGCGGCCGCGACCGCTCGCGCGCGCCTTCTCTCCCTGGCCGCGGCGGCGCTCCGCCGGCCGGAGACCGAGCTCGACGCCAGGGACGGCTCGATCGTCGCGCGCGGCGGCGGCGAATCCGTGAGCTTCGCGGCGCTGATCGGCGGCAGCGCGTTCGAGCTGCCGGTCGACAAGGCGGCGCCGCTGCGCGATCCGGACGCCTACACGATCGTCGGCACGTCCTACCCGCGTCCGGACATTCCCGCCAAGCTGACCGGACGACACGCCTTCGTCCAGGACCATCCCGTCGAGGGCATGCTGCACGCGCGCGTCGTTCGGCCGCCTCAGATTGGGGCGCGTCTCATTGACGTCGACGCGGCGTCGATCGCCGACATTCCCGGCGCTGAGGTCGTTCGGATCAAGGACTTTCTGGCCGTCGTCGCGCCGCGCGAGTGGGACTCCGTCCGCGCCTTGCGCGCGCTGAAGGCGAGCTGGAGCGAGACAGCGACGCTGCGGGGCTCCGACAACCTCTTCGAGACGGTCCGCGCCACGCCGGTCGCGTACGTCGAGACTCTGCGCAGCGTGGGCGACGCTCCGACAGCGCTCGATCAGGCGCAGCGGGTGATCCGCGCCACTTACTCCTGGCCGATCCAGTCGCACGCCTCGATGGGGCCGTCCTGCGCGGTCGCCGACATCGACGGCGGCGGCGGCACGGTTTGGACGGCTTCGCAGTCGACTCACCTCATGCGCTTTACAATCGCAAAGCTTCTCGGGCTCGACCCGGCCAGGCTTCGCCTCGTCTACATGGACGGCTCCGGCAGCTACGGGACGAACGGAAACGATGATGTCGCCTTCGAGGCGGCGTTGCTGTCGCGGGAGCTTAAGCGCCCGGTGCGCGTGCAATGGATGCGCGAGGATGAGCACGGCTGGGACCCGAAGGGTCCGCCGCAACTGCTCGATCTGCGGGCTACGCTGAGCGCCGACGGGTCCATTGCGGCTTGGGAAACGGTCGCAATGCCGCCCGCGAATACGCCGAACGCCGGCATTCCGCTGCTCGCAGCCGTCGCCGCCGGCCTGGACGACGGACTGGGCTCCCAGTCGGGCTTCACGGCGCAAAACTCCGATCCCCCCTACGCCATTCCGAACATTCACGCGGAGGTCAGGTGGCTCAAGACGACGCCGCTGCGCGTCTCGAATCTCCGCGCCCCGGGCAAGATCGGGAATATCCTGGCGGTGGAGAGCTTTTTCGACGAGCTCGCCGCGGCGGCCGGCGCCGATCCTCTCGAATATCGACTTCGGCTCCTGACCGATCCGCGCGCCCGGGAGGTGCTGGAGCGGGTCGGCCAGCTGATGGACTGGCGCCCGCGTGTTTCGCCGCCTGGCCGCCGCGGCGAGCGGTTGAACGGCCGCGGGATCGCCTACGTCCATTACAAGCAGGCGGAGACCTATGTGGCGATGGGCGTGGACGCCGAGGTCGAACAAGCCACCGGCGCCGTCCGCGTTCTCAAGGTGGCGTGCGCCCACGATTGCGGTCTGATGATCAATCCGGACGCGGTGAGAGCGCAGGTCGAGGGCAGCATCTTGCAGACGTTGAGCCGGACGTTGTTCGAGGAAGTGACCTTCGATCGATCCCGCGTCACCAGCACGGATTGGGCGAGCTATCCGATCCTCACGTTTCCGGACGTCCCGAAACTCGACATCGCCCTGATCGATCGCCGTCGTGAGCGTCCGCTGGGCGTCGGCGAAGCCGCGACCGCGCCGGTGGCGGCCGCGGTCGGAAACGCGATCTTCGACGCAACGGGCGCAAGGTTGCGCCGGGCGCCCTTTACGCCGGCGCGCGTCAAAGCCGCGCTGGACCAGCGGGCAACCTGAACGGCCCACGATGCCTGCGCCCTACGGCGAACGAGAACGATTCCAGATAGCGGTTGAAGGCGCTACGCGAGCCTTTGCGCCGTGACCGAAAGTTTGGTCGTGGCTTGGCGCAAGCTCTCAGGACTTTTCAAGCGTCAACGTCGCGACAAAATTGACCTCCGGCTTCAGGTGGCCGACGAGGCGTCGTCGAACGGGCGGCCTCAAGCCGGTCGGCGTTTTGCCCGAGGGGAGCCCCGTTGCAACAACCGTAACGCAAGCGTAGGCATGAGCCGTCGCGTTTTGAATTGGGAATCGGCTTTCCCTCATGAGGCCAACGTTTATCATCGCGGCGCTCATCGCCGCCTCGCCCGCGGTCGCCGCGCGTTGTCCGCGGGGGCATTCGTCTCGATGAATGCGTAAGCTTAAGCTCGCCGCTCGCGCGGCCATACCTATACACCGCGAATGCCGGCAAAATAATCGATAGCCGCCAGAAGCCGACCCGCCTGTGACCGTTGATCCGCCGACTGCGGACCCGCCTCCCGACGAGGTGGACGAGGCGGCACGGCGCACCCTGCCGCTCTTGCGAGCCGCCGAGGCGCGCTGGGTCGCTATGGTGTCGCCCCTGCGCGAGAGAGACCCAACCCGCGCGACCCTTGGCCTTGGCTGAGCCGTCTATGGGCCAAGCAAGCGCCCGCAACAACAATAACCCCCATAAGGGTCCAGGCTTGCGTCACGACAGGGATTCACCGCAAATCCGTCGAGCTCTCCCTTGTGTGTTGGAGGAACTTCCGTTTCGGGTCGATTTGACCCGTCCCAACGCCGTCTGCGGACGTCCGCTCTGTGCGCGAACGGGACGTCTCGAGTTCGACGTGAAGCGGACATTGCCTCTCGCTGCGCATAGCAGAGGCAGGTTCCCCCAATCACGCCAAGCTCGAACGTCGCGCCCCTCACTCAAGGGGGCGCGACGTTTGCCGCTGTCGCCGATCTTTGCGCGAGATTAGTGGCCGGCGCTGCTATGGGCCTCTTCCAGCTGTCGCATGACGGCGTCGAGGTTGAAGGAAGCAGGCTTTTGGCGGGGCGGAAACGCTTCGAATTCTTTGATCTGACCTGCAACCAGCGCCTGCATCCCGTAAAGAATGTAGCTGTGCGAGATCAGCCAATCCCAATAGGTGTTTGAGTTCTCGTCGGCGCGCTCGAACGGATCGCGGCGCAAATGGAACATCTTGGGCGCCCTGAGGCGGACAAACGGTTCGAACCAGCACATCAATTGGTGAGCCCGCTGCTCCATCAGGACAACCTTCCAGTCCTCCATCCTTACGCCGAGGACGTCACCATCGTCGCTCATATAGAAGAAGAAGTTCCTCGGGCTCTCGTTCGCCTCGCCGCTCAGATACGGCAACATGTTGATGCCGTCGATGTGGACCTTGTAGGTCTTCCTGCCGATTTTGTGGCCCTTGTGGAGCTTGAACGCGATGTCCGTCTCGCCCGCCGCTGCGAGCAAGGTCGGCAGCCAGTCCTGATGGCTGACGATACCGTTGATCACCGTGCCCGCCTTGAACTTGCCCGGCCAGCGGACGAAGGCCGGCACGCGCCAGCCGCCCTCCCAGTTCGTGTTCTTTTCTGACCGGAACGGGGTGATGCCGGCGTCTGGCCAAGTATTGTAGTGGGGGCCATTGTCGGTCGAATACATCACGATGGTATCGTTCGCGATCCCGAGTTCGTCGAGCTTGTTCAGCATCTGGCCGATGTGCTCGTCGTGAGCGACCATCACGTCGTTGTAGTCGCCCTGGCCGTTGCTCTTGCCCACATGCTTGGCGGCCGGGTGGGTGCGGAAATGCATGCCGGTCGTGTTGTACCAGAGGAAGAAGGGCGTATCGGCCTTGTGCGCGTCGTCGATGAACTTGAGCGCGCGCTCCGTCACTTCGTCGTCGATGGTCTCCATGCGCTTTTTCGTCAGCGGTCCGGTGTCCCTAATTGTCTGTCCGCCCTTGCCATCAGCCTTGCAGTGCAACACGCCGCGAGGCCCGAATTGCTTCTTGAACTTCGGGTTCTTTGGATAGTCAGAATTCTCGGGTTCCTCTTCCGCGTTGAGGTGATAGAGATTGCCAAAAAATTCGTCGAAGCCGTGCATAGTCGGCAGGAACTGATCCTTGTCGCCGAGATGGTTCTTGCCGAACTGACCGGTCTTGTAGCCGAGCGGCTTCAAGAGTTCGGCGATGGTCGGATCCTCCGCGCTCAATCCCACGTCGGCGCCCGGCATTCCGACTTTGGTCAGTCCCGTGCGGATCGGGTTCTGGCCGGTGATGAAGGCGGCGCGCCCCGCAGTGCAGCTTTGCTGGCCGTAATAGTCGGTGAAGGCGACCCCTTCGTTGGCCACGCGGTCGATGTTGGGCGTACGATAGCCCATCTGCCCGCGGCTGTTGTAGCTGATGTTCCACCAGCCGATGTCGTCTCCCCAGAGGATTAGGATGTTCGGTTTCTTGGCCATGTGTGAGGTCCCTTTCTAGTCATGCCGGTTTCATTGACGCCGCGCGGCGCGTCGGCATGCCGCGCCCTAGCGATTAGAGTCAACGAATGAACACCGAGAAGAAGGCGAAGCGCCTGACGATAACGAGGACAAACGAGGACGACGAGGGCCGGCTTGCTGCTTCGGGCCCTCAGATGCCCAAGTCCACGTACGGGGTTCTATTGGTGGGTCTATAACGAGCCGCCTACACCACGCGAATCTGGGGCCCCGGGCGGGTGCGGTTCAATGTTGCCCACGCGGCCTTGTTCTTGTCGGCGACCATGATGGCTCGGATTGTTGCTCTTCCCGAACTCGTTTCACATTCATAGGGGCAATGTCCCTTGCGTTGAACACCGCCGGTCGGCGAATGACCGCTATTTGCAGATATCGTTGAAGAAGTCGGCGAGAGTTCGTGTTGATTGGGAAGCGAGCCGGTTTGGAGATGAGGGGGAGGCATTTTCAGGCGGCCCTCGGGCCGCCCTTGCAGCTGTTATGCGGCCATCGCTGCTGGATGTTCGCTCATCGGCCTTAAGCGAGCCAGGCGCCTCAGGTTTTGGGCCGTGCCGGCGAGGAGAAATTCGTCGCTGGCTCCGCTGGGACCCCTAAGGCGCAAGCGGGTAAGGCGAAGGATACGCTTGAGGTGGGCGAACAGCATCTCGACTTTTTTCCGCCGACGGCAGGCCTCCACGTATTGCGGAGTCGCGGCGAGCGCACGGGCCACGTCGCGGGCGTCTTCATTAAGGTCTCTCGGGATCTTGCGGGCGACCGCGTTCGGACAGCACTGGGCTTTGAGTTTGCAGGCATCGCAATCCAATTTGCTGGCGCGATAGAGTCTTGTGCCCTCGGCTGTGACGCCGCTTCTGGGAATGGCGTAGGTTCGTCGGAACTGAACCAGTTCCTTGCCCGCCGGACAGGTGTAACGGTCGTGCTCGGGGTCAAAGACGAAATCGGCCCGGGAGAACGTACCATCGGTTCGATTTGATTTGTCGAAGACCGGAATGTGCGGAACGATCCCCTTGTGTTTGACAAGCCAAGCTAAGCTCTCCGCCGAGCCGTAGGCGCTGTCGGCGGCCAAGGATGCCGGCCTCATGCCGAAGCGCATCTCGGTCCGCTCGAGCATCGTTCGAGCTGCTCCGACTTCCGCCTGCCGGATGGCGCGCGTAGCTTCGACATCGACGATCACCCCATGATCGGTGTCGATCAGGTAGTTATTGGCATAGGCGAAGAAGGCGTGTCCCTTCGGATCGCGAGATGAACTTCGGCGTCACGGGCGAGGCGGCGCCGAACGCCGCGTCGTCGAGAGTGGCAAGATATTCCTGAGCGGCGCGGGTCGCGGTTTGCTTGATCTCCTCGGGCTTCCATTCGCGGCTTGGAACCGAGCGCTGCTTGTTCGCGTCCGCAGCGATAAGACTCGCGTCGACCGCAAATCCGTCCGCGCCGACCAAACCCTCCGCCAGGCACCGCTGAACGACGGTCTCGAAAAGGCGGCGCAGCATGTCGCTCTGGCGAAAGCGCCCGTGTCTGTTCTTCGAGAACGTCGAGTGATCGGGGACTCTGCCGTCCAGTCCGAGTCCGCAGAACCAGCGATAAGGCGAGATTGAGATGAACCTCGTCGCAAAGGCGACGCTCGGACCGGATGCCCATGCAGTAGCCGACGATCAGCATGCGGATCATCAGCTCCGGATCGACCGAGGGTCGGCCCATATGGCTGTAAAACGGCCTCAGCCATTGGCGCAGATCAGCGAGGTCCAGGTGACGGTCGATGCCCCTGAGCAGGTGATCGGCGGGGACGTGCTCGTCGAGGCAGAAATCATAAAACAGCCGCGCCGGCGTCTCCTGAAACCCCATCATCGCCGTTTCTCCTGCGGAATCAGCAGGATTCACTGAATCACGACGTCGCTCCAACGGCAATGAATGACCGACTTCTTCAACAATATCTGCGCATTTGAGACGTTTGAGGCGACGTCCCCGAATCGAGGTGAAGCGGTCACGCAAACCAAAAAGGGGGCGCAATGGAATCGAGGGCATGTGGCTGGTCCGCCCCTGAAAGCAGGTCTGCCGAGGCCGGCTGAGCTTCCCACGATCACGAAATCTCGGGGTGAGGCGCCAGCGCTTCGATAGCGGCCGAGCCGCTCCACCATGGCGTCGAGGAAGACGCGCACCCGGAGCGGTAGTCGCGGGTTTGACGGGAAGAGGGGGTGGGGCTTGCACCCACTGGAAAGCGCCGCCTTGTCACGGCGCACACGTCAAGCGGACATTGCAGATCATGACATTACAAGCCTGGTTGGGTTGTCATGCGTCGAGCGTCGGAGCGAAAGGGCATCCTCTTGGGCGCGGGGCCTTTTTGTGGGGCGGACCTATCACTTCCGTTGCGACCCTCTTGGGCGCAGCGGAGATATGATCAGAAGGGGTACAATGGCGAATCCCTTCAACAAAAGAGGTGCCCCGAGGCTGCAAGAAGTAAGCCACAAGAGTTGATTTAAATCACCTCGTCGTCATTGTTTACCGATTAAACTTGTGATCCTAGTGAAAGGACCGCACCGGTACTTCCCTCGTCGCGACTATCGCGCAATGCGACTGTTTCGGCGCGTTGCTTTATCAAAAGGGGAACTAAAGGATTGTCCGGTGACGTTTCAGTCTTATCGATAGGGGGTTTGCAATGAGAAGCCTGATCCTTGCGGGATTAATTGGGGGCGCAGGTGCGCTCGCAAGCGCGGTTCCGGCGAATGCCTCAGTATTCGATTTGTCGTTTTCGGGCACGGGAATAACGGGCAGCCTAGATCTCTCCCTCGCCACAGGAACGTCGCCCTACACGGTCGATGGCGTTACAGGTGGAGCGGTGACTGTCGGGGGGACTTCGTACTCCATCACAGGACTAACAACCTACGCGGGCGACGACCAGAAGGTCTATTATCCCGCCTCGAGCGCCACGAGCTATGTCGATTTTCCGGGCCTGTCCGTCGAGACGAGCGGCGGATTTGCGCTGAACCTATTCGCCTTTAACGCGACCAGTTACGGCGTGCTGCTGTCGGATCAGAACGCCGGCGGGAACCCCTTCTCCGGTCCCTACTACGCCGTCACCGTTACCGATGGTCCAGTCGCGGCCTCGGCTCCGGAACTGTCGACCTGGGCGATGCTAGGGCTTGGGTTTGCCGGCCTTGCGCTCGTCGCAACGCGTAGGCGCAAGACCCCGATCGCCGCGTGGGGCTAAGCGGTTCACCGCGTTTTTGTTTTCGGGAACTCGGAGAGCCGCCACAAGGCGGTGCTGCGCGTTCTACGACTACGCCTTCGCCAGGCGCAGGATGACGTCGCTATAGCTCTCGCCGGGGCCGCGCGGCATCGCCCATTCGCCGGTCGACAAGCTAGGCCGCGCATTGCGCGCCCACTCTGACCCCTGCATAATACGTCTCAAGCGCGGATAGACCGGCCAGTCGACAAGCGACGAGCATCGCACCCGCTCCCGCTTCCGCGCTACCTCCCAAAGGTGCGATCAGGGTGCGCTTCCATGCGGGTCGCCGACACGTCCAGCGTCGTCATGCAGTTTCTGACGAGCGTAATTGATGGTCGCCATCCTGTTTTCAGCCCGCGGTGCGATGGCGGGAGCCCTCGAAGACGGCGTCGCGGCTTACGACCGAGCGGACTGGGCGACGGCTTTGCGACTTTTGCGCCCTTTTGCCGAGCGGGGCGACGCCAATGCGCAGTATCTGGTCGGCAACCTGTATGGCTCGGGCTATGGCGTCGATTCTGACCCCGACGAGGCCGTGCGATGGTGGCGGAAGGCGGCGGACCAAGGGGAGGCTCGCGCACAGGATGAACTTGGTACCGCGTACGTTTGGGGATTAGGTGTTCACAAGGACTATTCACAGGCCGCGAAATGGTTTCATAAGGCGGCGGAACAAGGAGAGGGTTTCGCGCAGAGCTCTCTCGGTTTCATGTACGAGGATGGCACTAAAGGGGTTCCGCAGGACTATGCATTAGCGCACATGTGGCTGAATTTGGCGGCCTCGCAAGGCCAACCCGTTGCCAAGATCGAACTGGACAAATTGACCTCTAAAATGACCGCCGAACAGATCGCCGAGGCGCAGCGGTTGGCGCGGGAATGGAAGCCGACGAAGTAGCGACCATCGCTCTTTACCGACTTCGCCATGACATTGCGTGTTCGCGGAGCATAGGCACAGGCTCACTTCTTCGGAACCCACTCTTGCGCCATCTTCTGCGCCTCGGCGATCTGGGCAGGCGTCATTTTGGCAGACAAGCATTTCATTTCAGCACCCTTAACTCTTTCAGATGGGCTTTGGTGTTTGGTGATGCCGCGCAAAGGTCGTCGCGCGGGCGATGGGCGGGCTTACACATTATTCCGCGCGCTGTCGGGGCGGGACGGAGTGTCCGGATCGACCGCAATGTTGATGTGTCTGTAGGTCACGCCGTCGCGGAGTTCGTCGGGAGGCGGCTCGAACTCGCTTTTCCGTGACCACTATCGCGTATCGGTAGCTGCGCAATTCATTTCCGGCCAACGGGCCGTGGGCGTATTTCTCGGCTTGCCTCACGGCTTGACCGAATTGTTTGCTCGCATCGCGCTTTGTCGCCTTCTTCCATTCGGTCAGGACCAGAGCGTCAGCATAAGTATCTTGGTCGCCGAGCGGCTCCCCGAAGACAAGGTCCGTGCGGCCTTTATTCGCGTCAATTTTGAATGCAAATATGCCGTGCCAAAGAAGATGCACCGCGCCAAGCTTCTCACAGTGTTCTTCGCCGCGCAGTTTATTGAACGCGGTTCGCCATTTGTGGCGAACTTCGCCGTCAACGGCGATCTGCCAGTTTAGATGCCGGAACGCGCGCTCCGAGAGAGTTCGCATAGACTGTTGCGAGTCGCTGAGAAGGAAGGTCATTTCCGCTTCAAAAGCGCGAAGCGCGACGAGACACGAGCGAATGTGTTGCACGTTCGCTTCTGACATCTCAGATGGCGCCCGGACCGCCTTGATCGTGTCGAGGCCGAGAACACGCCCGACCGCTGAGACAGCGGTCGCGTGACCCGCATGTTCCAGAGTCGTCTTCAGCTCCGTCACAGCGTCGACAAGCTCACTCGCTTGCGGACGAAGGAACCGCCAGTTGCCAGTATTGTCCTTGCCGAAGAGGCGGTGGTCCAATTCCGCGGCTTCGACAAGCCCGCGAATGCGCGCCGACAGCGCCTTCCATTGGTCAGTGTAGTGCATTTGCTCTTCGCCCTTCCGCGCTCCAAGCATCATCAACGGCGATGCTGGTCAGCCCTCCGCCGCCGCCAGCCGCAAGATCACGTCGCTGTAGCTCTCGCCGGGACCGCGCATGGCCCTAAGACGCTCGACCACGTTTGGCGGTAACCAGACGTGGCGTTCGCCCTTCTCGTTGACCGCGTTCTCGTAGCCCACGCTGCCCAGCGGCAGGGTCGCGGCGATGGCCTCGAAGGCGTCTTGGGTGATGGCGATGCGGATCATGATCGCTTCCGGCGGTCCGCGATGGACACGACCTCGGCTGGCGTCGGAAAGCAGAAGGACGCCCATGCGTCCATGAGTTCGCGCCGCTTGTCGAGCGCGTCGCCGCGCCGGTAGGCTTGTTCAGTTTCGTCGCCAACAGCGTGCGACAGTGCGGCTTCGGCGATCTCGCGCGGGAAGTCGGTCTTGTCGCCCGCCCAATCGCGGAAGGCGGACCTGAACCCATGGGGGGTGAATTCGCCCGCACTGAGCCTGCGCATGGCCATGGCAAGCGCCATAACGCTGAGCGGCTGATGAGGACGCGCGCCGGGGAACACATGCGGGTTCTGGCCGCGCTCGGCGAATTGCCCGCGCAGGATGCCGATGGCCGGGGCAGAAAGCGGGACGCGGTGCGGCCGAGCCGCCTTCATCCGGTCCGGAGGCACGGTCCACACGCCCGCGTCAAGGTCGATCTCGTCCCATGTCGCGCCGAACACCTCGCCGGAGCGAGCAGCGCACAGAATGGTGAACATGAGCGCCCTCGCCGCCGCGCCGGGGGCAGCCTTGAGCGTGGCAACGAAAGCGGGAACGTCGGCATAGCGCATCGCCGCGTGATGGCCGCGCCGCTGACCGAGCTTCTTCGGGTTCGGCAGCAACTGGTCGAGATGGCCCTTCCAGCGGGCGGGATTGGCGCGGTTCTCCTCGATCAAGTTCAGCGCGCGGGCGCGGTTCAGGACGGCTTCGACGCGCCCTCTGAGGCGCGAGGCCGTCTCGGGCGTCTTGGTCCACAGCGGGGTGAGAACCCGAAGCACGCCTTGGGTGTCGATCTGATCGACCGGCGTGTCGCGAATCGGCGCGCAATATTTCTCGAGCGTCATCGCCCACTGTGTCCGGTCCTGAGTTCTGACGCGAAGTGCAACACCCCCCGCCGATTTGGTATCGGCAAGGTTGTTCAGGACCTTAAGGAGTGTTGCCATGCGATCCTATTCGCATCTGTCAGAGGACGAAAGAGACCAGATCGGCGTTTTGCGGGCCGCGGGGCGGTCGATGGGGGCCATTGCCCGGGCGCTCGGTCGGGCGAAAGCCACCATCTCCAGGGAGCTCCAGCGGAACGCACTCCCCTCGGGCGGATATTCGCCGCTTCACGCCGCCGGAGCCTATCAATTGCGCAGGGCGCGTGAAGCGATCCTCGAACGAGAGGCCGCTTTACGTCTGTTCGTGGGGGATCGGCTCGCTGAGGGATGGACGCCCGAGCAGATCTCCGGCTGGTTGAAATCCGGGAACGAACCGCGGCTGCGGGCCATCGGCTGCGAGACAATCTACGCCTTCATCTATCGGACCGCACAGAAGGCCGAGGCCTTGTGGCGTTATCTGACGCGTCGCCATAAACGCCGTCGCCCGCGGCGCGCCAGACCCTCGCGCGACACCATCAAGGATCGAGCGTCGATCCATGATCGTCCAAAGACCATTGAAAGCCGCGGCGAGGCCGGTCATTGGGAGGGCGACCTCATCATCTGCAAATGCACCCGGCCTGTGCTCGTCTTGCACGAGCGTAAGTCACGGGTGACGCTCGCCGCGCGGCTCACAGGGAAAACCGCCGCAGAAACCATCTCAGCGATGCTCGCGGTCTTCGGCCGCATCGATCCTAATCTGCGAAGATCCATCACTTTCGACAACGACACCGCCTTCGCCCAGCACGGCCTGCTCCGGACCATGCGCGACATGACGACCTGGTTCTGCGACGCTTATGCCTCATGGCAAAAAGGCGGCATCGAAAACGCCAATGGACGTTTACGTCGATGGCTGCCGCGCCACCTGGATATCGACCGGACATCCGACCAGGAAATCCAGGAGATCGTCCTCACGACGAACCTCACCCCCCGTAAATGCCTCGGCTTCAAGACGCCCTTCCAAGTCTTGATTGCCGAGCTTGGAAAAGACGTTCAAATCCGCTTCTCTTAAGCGCGTTGCGCTTCGCTCCGGAATCCAGGGGTGCTTCGCGTTCTTCCATTGGCCGCTCATCGTCTTGACGTGGGCGTCCGCGATTTCGCCGAAGGAAGGCTTCAAGGCCTTGGGTGCAAGGACAGCGACCTGCCTTGCGGCCTGTCTCTCGGCCAGCGGATCGGTCTTGTCGACGACGACGCGCTTGCGCAATTCCGTGTGCTTGGCGCGGGCCTCGGTGAGCGAGACCTCGGGGTAGGGGCCGATGGAGAACTCGCGCTCCCTGCGGCCCACACGGTAGCGGTAGACCCAATAGGCCTTGTCGCCACCGAGCGTGCGGAAGAAGAGGCCCGCGCCGTCGCCATGGCGGCCGGGCCTTTCAAGGAGCTTCTTGAGACCAGCGTTGGTCAGTTTCATGGATCGCCCTTCGATTTCGCTGCTTTCCGCCAAACCGGGCATTGTCCACGTTTTTGTCCACGCCCGAGGCCAACATGACGCACATTGCGTCACACACTAGCTAACACCGCTGCGAGGAGTTTCAATAGCTTAGGGAAGCGAATGCCCCGGTTTCCGAGGGGTGTTGGCGGAAGGAGTGTCCGCCGAAGTACGGTTCGCTATGGTCCACTGTCGTTCAAGTTTCATAAATATTTCAAAGGCGTTACCCTTTACACGGTCCGCAGGCGTTCGGTATAATTCGCCACGAGCCAAGACATTTGTTGGGGCAAATGTTGGGGCAAGATTGTTTGGCGGACAACATCATGGCTGGACAGCGGCTGTCCAAACGGCTCACGGCGCGAACCGTCGAGACCCTTACCGCACCCGGTCGACACGCGGACGGCGACGGGCTTTACCTGACCGTCCGACCCGGTGGCTCGAAGCAATGGATGTTCCTGTACCGATCAGGCGGTCGATTGCGAGAGATGGGATTAGGATCTCCAGGCTCAGGGGTCACCCTCGCCAAGGCTCGACAGTTGGCCGCCGAGGCGCGCGGGCAGATGACCAACGGTCGGGACCCCTTGGAAGCACGGCGACAGGCGGAGCAGCAGGCCTCGCAGATTCCTAAATTTGGCGACTATGCACTCGCCTTGGTCGACCGGATCGAGGTCGGCTTTTCGAACGCTAAGCACCGCCAGCAATGGCGTAACACCCTGACCACCTATTGTCGGCCGATCTGGGCGCTGCCAATCGACGGGGTCGACACCAAGGGCGTCTTGAAGTGTCTAGCGCCCATCTGGACATCGAAGCCGGAGACGGCCAGCCGGCTGCGCGGGCGAATCGAGCGCGTGCTGAACGCCGCGAAAGCGGAGAGACTTCGCTCCGGTGACAACCCTGCTGCTTGGCGCGGTCACCTGGACGCGACTTTGCCACGATCCAACGGTCTCACCCGCGGGCACCATGCGGCGCTTCTCTACCTTGAGCTGCCCGCGTTCATGGACGAGCTTCGCAAGCGGACGGGCGTCGCCGCGCGGGCGCTCGAGTTCCTGATCTTGACCGCGAGCCGCACGAGCGAAGCGCTCAATGCAACCTGGGACGAATTCAATCTCGAAGCGGAGATCTGGACGATCCTCGCGGCGAGAATGAAGGCGCGCGTCGAACATCGCGTCCCGCTTTCGCGCCGGGCCATGAAGATTCTGCGCGACTTGGAGCGCGACCGAGAAGATGGTGACGCCTACGTCTTTGCCGGGCAAAGCGAAGGAAGTCCGCTATCGAACATGGCGCTTGCAATGATGCTGCGACGGATGCAGCGTGAAGACATCACCGCACATGGATTTCGCTCGACCTTCAGCGATTGGGCGAGCGAGGTCAGCTCGTTCAGCGGCGAACTTCGTGAGACGGCGCTCGCCCATACAATCCAGAACAAGACGGAGCGTGCCTATCGCCGTGGTGACGCCCTGGAAAAGCGGCGGGAAATGATGGAGGCTTGGGCAAACTGGTGCAACTCTGCAGAGAATCGCGATGAAGAGGCCGTCGGCTTCAGGGGCGACAAAACGAAAGAAGGATAAACTCGACAAAGGATTGCGTGCTGCAAGGAGGGCCATAGTTCATCTCGTTGCTCCGCGGAGTGAGAAGCAGCAATTCACAGACGAAACGCGAGAAGGATTGCTAGAGGTATTGAATAGGATCAAGCCAACCCCTAGCGCAAAAAATCTGGATAGAATGGTCTCTGCGGCGGAGCGCGTAGTTACTGAATTGGCTGCGGCCAGAAAAAGGGATGATGAAGAATCAGATGCTGCTGGAAAAGCGCTCGCACTCCGCAAACTACTTAGTTGCGCAATCAAGACGCGCGATGCGTGCGATGGGGTATTCGGTGACGAGTTCTTACGAAATTCACTGAAGATTCCATTATTTAAGGGAATTATCGAGAAGTGGGATAGAACTAAGCATTCAGAATCCGATATACGTGCGGTATTAAGATGCTCAATGTCTGATAAGAATTTTGACAAATTTGGAAATAATCTTGTCGTCTATTTGGATGGTGTCATAAAGGCCACCTCTAATATGGCTGGCGTGTTGGAGAGCGCGGCAAGAATAAAAGATCATTCAGATTATCTGTACACGATTGGACTTGCTCGTCACTGGTTGAAGATTTTAGGAGTGCGCCCAACGTCTATGAATTTGGATAAAGATGACGAAGGAACAACTTTCAGCCCTACGCTTTTTGAAGATTTTATAAGAGCGCTCCCGCTCGCTAGAGCCATCAAACACGAAACTATACGTACCAGTGTCGCTTTTATTCGTGGTTTCTCGAGGACCCGCAAAACTAGGTAGCGATACGCTGCCGAGTGGACCTTCAGGCGGAAAAACCCGGTTTCGGGTCCCTGTGCGGTTCAAGCCGAAAAATGTTTCAACCCATGCTTAGCCTCGGATCGGCCGAGCATTTCGCGGGAGAAACATAATTGGCAACATCCCATTCACAGAACGAAGGTGGTGTACGGTCCGCGAGGGCTGCCAATACTCCGGCCTCGGACGCACCAGGTTCTTCGCCGAGCTCGCCGCCGGCGCGATTGACTCGAAGCTCGAGGGCCGGCGCCGGCTCGTTTCCGTTCCGTCGCTGATCGCCCGATGCGAAAGCGCCGCCACTATTCCGTCGCGCCAACGGGACGCGTCATGACCGGCCGGAAGCAATTCCGGGGCCGCGAGCTGACCATAAACGATCCCGCGCGACGGGGCGCAGAAGGAGACGACGCGCTCGACTTTCGTCGGCTCGTGGAGGCGCTACTCGCAAAGCACCGCCTTCGCGTGGCGGAGGAGAAACACCTCGGGAACGGCTTGCAGCTGCGGACCTGCGAGGGGCCGATCATCAACATTTTCTCCACGGGAACTGTTCAGCTGCAGGGGCGCAGGCCGGAACTGGCGCGTGAATTCGTTGATGATCTACAAGCTGCAATCGCTGAATTTCGCCATCGTCGCTGGATTGCCCGGCGAGGCGAGGACGACGCGTCATGAGGCGCGCGACGACGTTGGCGGGGCTGCCGAAGCTCGAGACTTTTGCCCAAGCCGAGGCCCGGAATCTGCAGCGCATCGACGTCCTGACCGACCGGGCGCCCGAAATCGCCGCCGCGCTCGAAGCCTGCCATCCCGCCGCCCTATGCGCTTTGATAATTTGCGCGATTTGTTCACGCAGTTACCGGTTCCGACTTATTCGTCGGCTTCTCGCCATCGCGAGGTCCCGCCCCGGCCAGCACGAAGTCGCGACGATTTACCTCGGAACGTATCCCGCCGGAACGCTGGCCACCGCGAGCATGAACCGGGAGCGCGACCGGCTCCGGAAGCGTCTCGAGCGTACCGGTTTCGGGGAGTTGATTCTTATCGGCGGGATAGAGGTTAATTGGGACAGTGCGGCGAAGTCATGGGTTTTGCACGTTCACGTGCTCGCCATTGGCGTGCGGCGAGCCGCCTGGAAAAGACTCAAGAGGGCGCTGCGTGGCGCCGGGCCCAAGTTTCCGGTCAAGGTCAGCCGGCTCCTTAACCCAGAGCGGCAGATCTCGTACTCGATCAAATTTCACACGTACTTCCGGCCATGGTCGCGCAGTGGTGCGACCACATCCCCGGCAGTCCCGCTGCCCCGGGATCGCCTGGCAGAGTTCGCCGAGTGGTCGTCCCAATACACCTTTGACGATTTTACCTTCCTGCTCGGCGCCAATAAGCGGGGAGGCCAGATCGTCCTCGAGGCGGCCCGCACCTCCTCCAACTTCCTATCCTGCGTGCACGCAGGAGTTAAAGGCAGGACAACCAAAATGATTTCGGCCAACGGGCAGTCAAACTCAGCGAATGCGCCTGCACCAAGCAAACCACGTGACCCTCTTGAATTGGCGCGGACGCTCGTCGAGCAATTCTCTTCCGCTCTTGAGTTCAGGAGTTCGAGGCCCGCTTTACACGTTTTTGCAGGGTAATTTCCTGCTTGGTTCTTTCTACAAGGAGAGCCCCGACGACTATCGACGCTTCGAGAATGACGAATATTGGCGCGACGTCCCACAGAAGCCGAACGAGCGCAACCTTATGCGCTCAGTCCTGGCCTATACCATGCGCACGAAGGAGCGGGGTCGAAAGGCGCTTCAAAACCGGGTTTATAAATACGCCCGGGTGCTGGAGTACTTCTATCGGCATGAGGTCATCTCCGATGAGGTCCCGCAACGCCTAAAGGAGGGCGGCGGGATCGACGCGATCTACGCCCGCCTGTGTCGTGATGACAGGCGGGCCGAGGGACGAGGCGTCGGTCCGGGAGAGCCCATCGCCGAGTTGCCGCTGGCGGGGGATGGGACAACTCGACACCCGTGCCGTCGTGGCGCAAGTGGTCGCTGGAGAGATTGATGGCGACGGCTGCCTTTCCGACGCCAATGGCCGAACTCGGGCCGACGAAGGCCAACGCCGATCGGTTCCTCTACTGACCGCCGCGAACGATTCGACCGACACATTGAGGGGCGAAGTCCAAGCGGCGGGAACGATAAAGCGAGGTCACGTTCCTGCCCCCTTCCGGAAGATCATTTTGAATGTCGAAATGTTCGAGCTCGAACTCGAACAGGTCTTGGACGCAAAACGCGCAACGATTTTCGTGAATGTTGAGCCTAAAGGTAATCGCCGGCGACAGCCAGTGGTGGCCATACGCATATATACTTCCCCTCGCACTGATGGGCCGTGGCCTGGTTGGCCGCAAGAAAGTGGGACGACAACGAAATAATATAAAGCTCTTGTCCTCGCAATCACATCTTTGCTCGCCGCAGCAACTCTTCTCCATCTGCCTACAGTGCCTACCGCGCCTACGCTGCCTACGTCGAAAATGGATGTCCATGCAATTGTCGAACGGTCATGGAAATAGAGTGGCCCAGAGTGTTACGTCAAAACATGGCATCTCCCAGGACCCGCACCTCTAAACTATGTATAAAACGACGTTTCCAGTAAATTTCGTGCGGACAACTCAACGGACCACCTCAGCGTAACCTATCCTTCCCCTGCCTACATCGCTCTACGACGTAGGCAGAGGTCACCGCCACGACGAAGACGATGCAACTGTTAATGGGGATGCCAATTCCCATCCCCACACCCCAGGGAGAGCGACGATGATGAAGAGGAAACGAACCAGGCAGGAGCAGAGCACCCTGAAGACGAAACGTGCCACAGCAGAGCGGCAGAAGCATCCGTACACGGACAACATCAAGATACTCGGCGTGGGGAAGAGTGAGGATGATGAGTACTTCCTCAAGGTTGCCGTGGGCGAGAAGACCGCGCTCCTCAACGTCGACAATCTTGCCGATCCGAAATCCGGGGAGCTGAAGATCCTCACCCGGTTGGGCGAGCCGCTGATCAAGGAAGCCGCTCGGAGGGAATTTCGTAACCGCGCCCACGATGACGCGCGCGCGAAGCGGACACTGAAGGTCGCCACTAGGACCGGTTGGTTCGACGGCGAGTACGTCCTCCCCGCAGGCCTGGCGCCGGTCGGGGATGCGAATATCGAGCGGTACTTTGATCTGCGCTACGCTATCTATCATCGGCGACTTCGCCAAGAGGGTTCGGTTCCCGGGTGGCTTGAGCTCGCCCAATTGTGTCGTGGGAAGTCGAGGTTGATCACCGGTCTCTGCCTCGCCCTGTCGGGCGTGGTCTGCGGCACCTTTGGGGATGAACCGCCCGGCGTGCAGGTCGTCTCCGAAGGAGGGATGGGCGGCACGACCATCGGTAGGGTCGTCGGAACGGTGTGGGGCGGCGACCGCAGCCCAGCGCGCAAGATCGGTTGCGGAGTCAGCTGCAACAACACGGGGATCAATTTTGAGGTTCTCGGCGGTGCTTTCGATCAGATGCTCCTCTCCCTTGATGACATGCACAATGCCGGTGAGGTGGAGCTCAGGGCGCTTCTCAACTTGATGAACGGCGAGGGTCGGGGCCGTTCGGATGACGCTCGCCGAGTGGCGTTCTGTACTCCGACACACTGCTCGGCGAACGTTTCCTGGGTTCACGTCGCCCGCGAGCTGAAGCGTCCGTATCTGATCAACCCTCTGATCGACCGTATCATGGAGTACGGGCGACCAGCGGGCTGGCCCTACCTCTTCGAGGGTATCAGGACGAGGAAGGAGTTCAGGATCTATGGCAACAAACTGCGAAGGCTTGCTCGCACCCATTTCGGATGGGCCGGTCCGGAATTCTCACGGCGGCTCGAGCGGTGGCTGAAGGCGGATCTACCCGCGGTTGAGGCGTTCGTCGCTGCGCGGCATGAGGCCTATCATGCCGCAGCCGAGAACATCGAGTTGTCTGGCGGCCGCGATGTGGGGCGGATCAGCAACAGGTTTGCCACCCTATACGTCGCGGGCTGCTTGGCAGTCCACTTCAAGATCTTCCCCTTCACCGAGGCCGAAGTTCTCGAAGCTCTTCTGACTTGCCATCGCGATCACGTCGCGTTCATCGATGAGCAGCTGAACATCCCGGCAGGGAGAAGGCCGGCGATCATCCACAGTGCAACGGCGACGACGACGCGGGAGCCAATCGCCGGCGCCGGCATCCCCACCGCGACCCCCTTCGATCGTCTGCGACGCTACATCAATCACCACCGTCGAGGCGGCCTCCGGCGCGGCTTCATCGACCTCCGCTCGCCCGGCCTCAGCCGAATTCGCTTCAAACTTCTCCAACGTCGCGCGATGCGATCGAAGGATGAGTATGCCCTTGTCTACGTCGGCGAGCACAACGGGCAAGAGGAATACTGGTTTACTGATGATTGGTTCACGGAAGTCGCCGGGGGCGGTCGCGAGGCCACGGAGCTTAAGGAGGAGCTCTTCGGCGGCGGGCTCATGGAGGCGGACAAGCGGGGCGAGCGCGTGAGCTATGTGGTCAAGCGGCGGCTCCCGGATGGCAGCCGACCGTACTTCGTCGTCGTCCGAGCCAAGCGCAAGCAGCCACAGGCGCTGAATCCCACGCTCGCGTTGCCTGCGCCCGTGTCGGTTTAACCGCCGCGATGACCGTTCGCCGATACCATCCGAGGGGAATAGGCAGCGATCGGCGGGCAGGCACTTCGACCGCAGCGTCGCCGCGATTTCCCGCCCGCATCCCAGGCCCGGCAGACCGATTTCTCCCCCGGTTTGCGCCTGTGACTTCCGTGGAGACTTCAATCCCATCGAATAGGTAGCAACATGGGAACGTTTACCCACCGACCTCGTATTCCGCGGAGTTCTCTGCGCCAGCGCCAAACGCCAATCAGTCCAGTCAACCGCTCGGCTCAAGCTGTGCAGGCGAGTTCTCGTCCAGGACCCGCGGCCCGCCGCGCCAGCGAAGAAATGGCCGGACATGGAGACCCGACGCCAAGGCAGGGCCCGGTTGCGCAACTGCATGCCTTGGCCAAGGCCTACGCCGGACGCCATGAAGTCGCTACGATCTACCTGGGCTTGTTCCCGCCCGACTCTCTCGGGGATGCTGACCTCTGGCGCACCCCGCGAAATGTTTCGGAAACGTCTCGACCGCGCGGGCTTCTCGGGCGCGATTGTGGTGGGGGGAATCGAGGTTGCTTGGCAGGACGACTGGCAGCGCTGGCTCCTCCATGCCCAGGTGCTCGCCATGGGCGTCGACCCGAACGCCTGGAGGCGGCTCGAAGCCGCCCTGCGAAACAGCGGCACCGCGAAACCCGTTGAGGTCGTCGAGCTGCGTGACCCCGACGAGCAGCTCTCCTACTGCATCAAGTTCGTGACCTATCACCGACCCGGACGTCGTCGCGTTCCTTTGCCCCCGGATCGTCTCGTCGAACTCGCGGCGTGGTGCGCGCCCCATCGCTTCGAGGACTTTTTGTTCGCTTATGGCGCCCGTCGTCGCAGCGGCCGACTTGTCGTTGATAAGTAACACTTGCGCGCTTCTTTGCCCCCGCGCGCATCTCAGTTGCGGCTTGGCGGCAGTCCCGACTTCACTTACTGCGCTTTGCTCTTGGATCAAATTAGAGAGTTGCTCGCGGCTTTTGGCTCTCGCCAGCATCATGCCCTTCGCCAACCTCGAAACGGCCGTCGCGCGGCTTCTCTGTGGCCCGCAAAAAGAAGGGAGCCGCTTTTCCGCGCGTTCAACGAAGGCGAAGCCGCTCCTCGATGTCGCGGAATCCGCCCGTGCTTGGAGTAAACGCGACGTGGCGGCGCAGTTCAGACTCGAACCCGTTGAGCCACATGACCCCGTAGTATCCCACGTACGGGTTGGACGGCATCCTCGGGTCGTTCTGCTTCACGTTCGGACCATATTTTGCGAAATACCGGCGGAAGGCCAGCCGTCCCTCGTTGTAGCCTTTGTCCAACGCGTTTGTCATTGGCCTAGTCCTCAAAGGGCGAAGGCCGAGCCGGGGGGCAATCGCTTCGGTTTTGCGCCCAACATAGCACGGGATTTGGAATAGCGCCGAGGCGAGGCCGTCAGCCCCGAAAAGCGTCATTCGGCTCCGTCGCGAAAAGGCTCTTGTCGTTATCGTTCTCGGAATTGAGCCGGAACTCGTCAACGGGCCTGCCTACGTGCCTACAGCGCCTACCTCGCCTACGTCGAAAATGACATGGCCATGCGATTGCGCCGCAAAAGGAAAACGGGTTGCTCCAGAGTGTTACATAACAATATGGGGTTTCCAAGGACCAAGAATTCCCATCTCTCGCAAAAATCGCTATTTCCGACGAAATCCGTGCGGACAGGTCAACCAACAACTTCAGCGAAACTTTCCTCTCTCCTGCCTACATTGACCGTGAACGTAGGCAGAGGTCTCCCACTATCGATGGCAATGCAATTATGCGGAACGCTACTCGGGGACTGCGCGAGATTAAGAGCAGCACCCGCCCCAAGGACAGATAAATGTCGCGCCGCCGATTGCCCGCGTCCGGTTCTGACGTATCGAGCTGCGATTGTGGCTGCGAGTTAGGCGCGGCGGGTTGATCTAGGTCAGTCTTCCGCCTTGCGCGGGGGCGCTAAGCGCGCCTCCGCCGCCTGCAACCGCTTCGACTTAAATCCAATCCCGCGTTGATTGAACCGAACGAGAAACGCCGAGGCCGACACAGAAAAACGCTGATAGTGCAGATGACGACAATCGCACTATCAGCCCTTTCACCGAGTTCGAGCCGCGGCCGTCCCACCATTGGCGCTGCACATGCCTCCCGTGGTCGCGCGCCATCAGCTGTTGAGGTCGTCTCGCGTCACGCCGTCGAACGACAGGATGTAGTCGGGACCGAACGCTGAACCCGGCGTTTGAATGCCGGCCCCGACCTCACCCGCCGCGACTTGCCTCGCGGCGTCGAAGGCGTTCAAGGCCGTCAGAGCATAGCCTTCAGGGGTTCTCAAGCGCGCGCGGACAGTTTGTCCTGCCGCGTTGCGGGCCTCGCCCACCAGCGCCGCTTGTCCCGCTCGCCGCGCGGTTTCGCTCGGGCCTTCGGGCATTCTGTCGACCTGGGCCTTGAGGAAGCTCTGCATGAAGCCGAGCCCGAGAAACGATTTGATGAAGGCAGGCGTCCGCGCAAAGCGCCGGATCGCCGGCAAGGCCGCGAACTGGACCTCGATGTTGGGAATGCCGGTTGAACGATAAGCAGTCGAGACGTCGCCCCAGCTGACCTGGATTGTAGGCTTCTTTCCGTTGCCGAAATCGCATGACCCCTCATCCGCCCGGATACGGGTGACGAGGCGCCCATGGCGGCGAAGGCGGGTGCCGGCGGCGATGGCTTCGACCATCGTCTTGGCTGTCCCTCGCGACATGTTCGTGCCGAGCGACAGATACAGCTTGAGGCGTCGGGCAGCCGGCGTTTTAGATGGGCAGCAAGGCAGTCGCTCGGCACGACGTCGAAGCCAACGCCGGGCAAGAGGGTAACGCCTTGCGCCTTGGCTTCAGCGTCCCGCGCGGCGAGGGCTTCGAACACGTCGATTTCACCGGTGATGTCGAGGTAGTGCACGCGATTGCGAAGGCAGGCGTCCGCCATCGGTTTCGACGTCGTCGAGAACGGACCGGCGACGCAGAGCACCGCCGAAACGTCCTTGATGGCGGCGTCGATCCGGCCGGGATCGCGAAGATCAAATGCGCGTGCGGCTAGGCCGAGCGGCTTGGCGATGGCTTCGACATTTCCGGGATCGCGTCCGGCCAGGATCGGGTGTGCGCCCTGGTCGACCGCAACTTTCGCGATCAGCTTGCCGGTGTAGCCGGTGGCGCCGTAGATCAGGATTGTTCCGCTCAAACGGCTAGCCCTTCGACAGTACCCCACAATGCCACAACAGTCGGCGGTGGTCACGGCGGAGTGACCGCATCATTCACAGGTGCGCTATATGACCGACGTGTCGCAGTCGGTCGCGGCCGTGATGAAGCCGGCGGGCCCAGAAAAATCAAAAGGCGTGATCACCGCCGTCTATGGCAAGGATCCGACCGACGCCCGCTGGAAGGACGACCCGGGGTTCAAGGAATACGCCGCGTTCATAGCGAAATACATGACCCCGAATGACCTGATCGACGCTTCAGCCGTCTACGGCTTTGGGCTCGGGGCGACGATGGCCCAGGTGCTCAAGCAATGCGGCGACGACCTGTCGCGCGAAAACGTCATGAAGCAGGCGGCCAACCTAAAGGACCTTGAACTGCCGATGCTGCTCCCGGGGATCAAGATCAACACCTCGCCCGACAACTTCAGTCCGATCCGACAAGAGGCGCTCGCCTCGTTCAACGGCGAGAGTTGGGAGATGTTCGGAGAAATCATCACGGGCTGACGCGGGCAGCGACCCGGGAGCGATCGCCCGCGCGACCGGGCCGCGAGGCCTCCATACTTTCATCGTCGGAGGATTCGGGGACCCCTGCTGTTCTCGCTCGCGCGCACGCGAGAACCACTGACATTGAGGAAACCGGGCAGCGATGGATCGTCGGAATTCATATTCGATTTAATGGAGCCGGAGCCGCCGAAGGTCGATAGCGCGGTGTTGGTTATGGTCAAAGGCCATGTCTTCGATCCGGCGGACTATGGCGCGGATGGTGGTGGCAAAGGTTTAGTCAACGACCCGACCGGCCGGAGTTGTTAGCGGACTTTGCGGACCGCAGTCTTGGACGCCACAAAGCTGTCCTCGCGGGCGCTGCCCTTCGGCAACATCGTCAGCGCCCGCATGACGTCCCCATCGGGCGGCGACAGGCCTGGCCGGCCGGCCGTCGACATCGGAGACGAGGCTTTTCGCCTTCCGCGGATGGCTCAGCGCCACGAGCTGGGCGACCATCCCGCCTATCGACGCTCCGGCGATGTGCGCCTTTTCGGCACCGAGCGCGTGGAGGAGGCCGGCGATGTCCGGCAAGCCAAGCTCCGGCAGGAAGGCCGAGCGGCCGATGTCGCGGTTGTCGAACCGGATCAGGGGGCAGCCACGCGCGGCGAGAGCCTAGCAGAAGGAATTGTTCCAGCTGGTGAGCGGCGTCTCAAGGCCGTGGACGAGGAGGATCGCCGGATGACCCGCGCCCCCGGCGTGGGGCGTCGGGCATGGGGATCTCCTGCGGCGTTGCGACCAAGAGTCACGTCGAAATTCTCCGATCCATGTGGGAAGAATGTAGAGTATGGGTTGCGACCATGGCTGAAGGCAACGGGGATCGGTCGAAAGCCCTTGACAATCTGCTCAACTCGCTGAACGGGTCGGCGGACCGTTTTCAGACGCTGTGGTTCACGTTTCTCGCCGCCACGCTCTATCTGGTCGTGACTTCGGCGGCAACGACCCACCGCATGCTCCTCGTGGGCGAACAACAGACGTTGCCGGTCGTCGACATCAAGGTCGGCCTGCTGCCGTTTTATGTGATTGCGCCGGCGTTCTATTTCGCCGTTCACCTCTACGTCCTGCTGATGCTGATGTTGCTGGCGCGAGCCGCCAGCTTCTTCGGCAACGCACTCGAAAAAGCCAGACTCAGCGACGAGGATGAGCTCGGATACCGCGCCAGGATTGGAAACTCTCTCTTCCTGCAACTGCTTTCGGCAGGCAAACGCAGGCCCCTACGGATCAGCGTCGCCGTTCTTGCCTGGATCGCGCTCGGCACTCTCGTCTTGGCGCCGCTGGCGACCCTCATTCTGATCCAAATGATGTTTCTTCCCTACCACAGCGTCGGGATCACGTGGTGGCACCGGTTCGTTGTCTTCGCCGACCTCGCTCTCGCCTTATACGTCTGGCACAACGTCTTTGGCGCTGAGAATCCGCTCTTGGGTTTCCGCGCATTGCGGGGCATTCGGAGGGGCATCGGAATTGTCGCCATCCATGTGCTTGTCGGCGTCGTTGCATGGCTGTCGCTGTGGGAAGGGCGATGGGCCGGAGAAAGGTTGGCGAGCAGGACTATCGGACCGCTTTTAACTTCCGAAGACAGCGGACGCGTGGTTTTCGGCTTGGTTCCGATTCGATTGGAGCTGGAAAACGACCCGATCGTGGGCACGGCTCGTTACAAGGAAGTCTTGGCGCAAAACAAATCGCCGGAAGGCGGGTTTGAAGGCGGAACCATCCATACCCTTCTCCTCGATGGCCGCGATCTGCAGTTTGCGAAACTGTTCGGCTCGGATCTGCGTGACGTCTCGCTGCGGTACGCCGACATGCGGGGCGCCACGATGACCGCGGTTCGGCTCGACGACGCCGACCTCACGGGCGCGAAAATGTCAGGAGTTGATCTTCGAGGCGCGATCCTTCGCGACTATGCTTACGCTCACGCTGACTTTGCCGGGGCGGATTTGAAGGGCGCCAACTTGCGTTTCGCACTTCTGGGTGGCGCGTATCTGGCCAATGCGAGCTTGCAAGGGGCTGACCTCACAGGTGCGGACATGAGCCCCAGCGATCTTCACGGCGCCCATCTTCAAGCCGCCAATCTCACTAGCGCGCATTTTGAATGGCGCAAACCTTCAGGGTGCCGAACTCCAGGGCGCGATCCTGACAGGGGCGAAGCTGGCGGACGCCGACCTCACGGGGGCGTACGTGTTTGGCGCACAAGTGTCCGATCTCGAGATGGACGGCGCGCCCCCGACAATCGGCGACATCCACGTTGATGCGGTAAAGGCCGAGGATCTCCAAAAGTGGAAGTTTGCGGCCAAGCAGTTCGCCCCTTACGGCAAACCTAGCGAGGGTATCGAAGCGAGATTTGCGGCGCTCGAAGACGCACGAACGACAGTTGGACAGTTGGACAAAGAGCGGGAGAAATGGACCGGTCTCCGGAACCGTCATCCATCCGACGGTGCGACCCCCATCGGCAGCACATGGCTCAGCGGCTCGGGGATCTCGTATGCAGGGCAATGGGCGCTCCTTTTGCGGGGCACATGCTGGTTGCCTATCCTCCGAAAGAATATAACAACTCCAATTCGCCGGGTTACCGGCTGGCGGAGCTGGGCGAGCAACTTTCCGCGAGTCCGCAACCGCATTAAGGGTTCCGAGCACGATCCGAACGCCTGCCGGGGGAGCGTTCAAGAAGAGGACTGGCCCGCCCTTGATGCGATCAATCTCGTTCAGTAGCCGGCAAGTTCCAACTCGCCCGTGAGCTCAGAGCAGTGGTCTGCTGCCGGTTCCGTGGACAGGCAGTTAAGCTAGTCCGACCTTCCTTTCGAACTCAACCGGGCTGAGGTAGCCGATGGTCGAGTGCCTGCGGATGGTGTTGTAGAACCTCTCGATGTAGTCGAACACGTCGGCCCTGGCGGCGTCCCGCGTCCGGTATATACTTGCTGCCAATCCGCTCGGTTTTCAGCGACGAGAAGAAGCTTTCCATGGCGGCGTTGTCCCAGACGTTTCCCGAACGGCTCATCGAGCAATCAACGCCATTGTCGGCCATCAGCCGCTGGAACTGCTCGCTCGTATATTGGCTGCCCCGGTCAGAGTGATGCAACAGCGCATCCGGGCGCCCGCGCCGCCAGATCGCCATCATCAGCGCATCCGTGACGAGTTGCGCATTCATCTCGGCTTTCATCGACCAGCCGACGACGCGGCGCGAAAACAGGTCGATTACGGCGGCGACGTAGAGCCAGCCCTCGGCCGTCCAGACATAGGTGAAGTCGGCGATCCATTTGCGGTTGGGCTGGTACGCCGTAAACTGGCGATCGAGCACATTCGGCGCGATCGCCGAAGCCGAACGTTCGCCATCGTCCTTTGGCAAAGCGCGCCTGCGCGGCCGCGCCCGCAACGCCTGAGCGCGCATCAGGCGTTCGATCTTGTGCAGACCGCACGAAAAGCCTGCTTCCAGCACGTCGCGCCAGACCCGACGTGCGCCATAGGTGCGTGCGCTTGCCACGAAGCTCGCCCTTACCGCCGGCATGATCGCTTCGTCCTCTCGCGAGCGCGCGCAGAGGCCGCGTTTCAGCCAAGCATGGAAGCCAGACCTCGATACGCCGAGCGCTTCGCAAAGCCATGCCACCGGCCAGACGGAACGGTGCTTCGCAATGAAGCCGAACTTCATGTCGACTCCCTCGCGAAGTAGGCTGCGGCCTTTTTTAGGATGTCGCGCTCCGCCTTGAGCTTTGCGACCTCGCGCCGGAGCCGGTCGATCTCCAGCTGCTCGGGCTTCATCTGACCGTGCCCCGGGAAGCGCCTGCTTCGGATCCGCACCCAATTCCTCTCACCCATTTGCGAAGAACGTTCTCGTGGACGTCGATGTCCCGAGACGCCTGCGCCACGCTCACGCCTCGCTCCCGCACCAGGCGGACCGCCTCGATCTTGAACTCTCGACTGAACTTGCGCCTCTGCATCGCTTGCCTCCGGCTTCCTGAAACACCCTATCTCGGTGTCCACGGAACCGGCAGCAGGCCACAGAGGCCCCTTTGCTGTCGCTCCTGGTTGGTCCCGGTATGCGCGGAGTGCGCCAGAATCAGACCTACGTAGGCGCTATGAATAGAACGCGCGGATCTTCGGAGCCTCTGTCTTCGCCCGCTCATAGCCGGCGTGAAGCGCGGGTGCGATCTCGCGAGGGTCGAGCAGGTTCACGCCCGGAGGCGTGCCTGCGATAATCAGCATGGCCTTGGTGCCAGTCGTTTCTAGCGACTCGATCTCCTTGTGGATGTTGTGGGGGATCCCGCTAAGAAGGCTGCCTTCGTATCCATTCGTAAGGGTTATGACCAGTGCGCGTTTCGATCCCGCGACGACATCGGTATGCGCCCATGTCCTCGAAATGCCGCCATCCATACAATAGCGCTGGCCGAGCAAAGTCGGTCCGATCACTCCGGGCAGGGAAGAGCTGGCCGCCGCTGCATGGGCGAGCGGGATGCCGTTTCGATCGGCGACTGTCTTGCCGATGATCAGCCGCTCGCCGGTATAGCAGTCGTTCGCGGTCGTATACATCTTGGCGGAGGGCCAGCCAGTCTTGCTGTCGCCCGTGAGGAGCCAGGCCAACCGGTCCGCGGCCTGTCCGTTGACGCGATTGTCCGCAGCGAGCGCGGCATGGCCGATCGCCCGAATTGACGCCGGATCGCCGTCTTTGACGGCAAAATTGATCTCCTGCGCCCGCTTCTGGCTGGGGTCGGCTGTGGAGAGCGGGGCCATCTTGGCGAACAGGCCGGGAAAGTGGCCAAAAAATTCAAACTCGGCGCTCAAGCGCTCGAAGTGACCGGAGGTCATGGACGAGCCGAGATAGGAGCCCGCCGAGGTCCCCACCACCATTTCGGCTTGTTTCGCAGGGTCAACGCCGAGTTCCATGAGCCCGTGGAAAAAGCCGCAGTACCAGGCAACGTAATATTCCCCGCCGCCCCCAAGAACGAGGGTCCGGTCGAGACCTTCCGCGAGGTCAGATTTCGTCGGTGTGTCTGGCACGGGACGGGCCATGCCGTCGTCCCCGAACAGCTTTTGCGTGATCCTCGCCGAAACCTCCTCCATGTCCGAACAGGTCGTCGCCGCGAAGGCGGCTCCGGCAGGCGCAAACCCGCCGGCAACCGCTGGCGCGGAAGCTGCCATGGCGAGGAGGTGGCGACGAGTTGGCGTCATTAGCATCTCAATCTGGCGTATCGCTGGTTTCTTTAGGCGGGCATGGGTTGTCAACTCCGTTGTCTTCGGCTGGCCAGGTGGGAAGCGCTCGGAAGGGTTCAGGCTTCTTTGCGTGCTCAACGCCCGGCGGCGTCGGCGGACAGGATGGGTTGAGAAGGATCGGACGGCCTAGCTCTGCCACGCGACCAGCCGGCAAATGCCGAACTGTCGCAACCAGCGATGCGGGCTCATCCAACCCTCGCCCCCTTCCGGGCGCTCCTTTCCGCCTGGTCGGCGGAACTCGGGTTTTGCTTGTGTGCCTCCCTTAAACTGCGATCGGCGCCCCATTCGGCTCGTGTCGGACCACCGGAAGTCAGTTCCGTCGGTCCACATCCGGTGCATGACCACTGCGAGTCGGCGTGCGAGGGCGACCTTTGCGCCTTTCACGCTGCCTCTCTTCGCGATCCGCATGGCCCAGGATCGGAGCGATGACCATCGGCCATGATGCAGCAGAACGTTCGCTGCCTGATACAAGGCTGTGCGGACCATCTCGTCACCGCAACGACTGATGCGGCCGTCATAGTCAGTCTGACCAGAACTGTAGCGTTTCGGGGTGAGGCCGAAATGCGCTCCAACATCGCGCGATCTTGAGAAGCGCTCGGGCGCATCGACGCCCGTCCGATAGGTGAGGGCAACAACCACGCCGACACCGGGAACGGTCATCAGCCTGCGGCAGACGGGATCACGCGCGCCAACTGTTGGCAGAGGCGATCGAGCCGCTCGAACTCTTCGAGGAGCACTGGCGAACGCGCAACATTGGCTTGGTGATCGCGAGCAGAATGGGGTCGTCCGCAACGAGTTCCAATGCCCTGGCCTCGAACCCTCGCCGGGCTACGACACCGACCCGCAGGCCGAAAACCTTTAGGGATCCGCGTACTGAGTTCTCGATATCCAAGGCTTTGGTCAAAAGCTGCTGACGGTTGACCAACAGCATACGGGTCCGCTGCGCTTCCTCGCTCTAACATAGACTTGCCTAAACCAACCGAGGCGAACGAGTTGCGCGATGCCGCGCGCGTCAGGGTCGGTCTTGTTCCGCATGGCGCTCAGCCCGGCCTTGACGTGACGGCATTCAAGGCAGATCGCGCCGTACCCCGCCGCACGCAGCTCGCTATAAAGCCAGGACGAGGTTGGCCCCGCTTCCAGCCCTATACGCTTGAACGGCGAACCGAAGCTTTTCAGCAGATCAACAATGGCTGCTGGCTCGGCTGCGATTTTCTTCTCGAGCAGGACGTCGCCTGCGGCATTCACGATGCACACGTTGATGGTTTCCAGGGACACGTCGAGGCCGGCGAAGTAGTCCATTTTCCCCTCCTTGATGCTTGGCGCATACAGAGTGCCAGGATAGCCGTCTTGGCTCGACCGCCCGCCTACTCCATCTCTGTCGCTTGGGTCTCGACGGCGACGTTCCGGATCATTCGACGTTTTCCAAGAACCGCCACGGCCGTTTCCGCGAGAGCGATCTCCTGCGCAAGCTGTTTGAGACGGTGGTGGCGCGCTGCATGAAGGAAGGGATCGTGGGAGGCGAGGCCTTCGCAGTCGACGCCAGCATCATCGTGGCCGACGCTCATCGCAGGCGCGGCATCGCCAAGATCGAGGACCTCGATCCGACCTCCAATCGGGCGGTCGCGGAGTATCTGTCAGTCCTCGATGACGCGGCCTTCGGCGGGGCGACGCCCATCGAGCCCAAGGTGATCTCGCCGACCGATCCGGCCGCCCGCTATACCGCTTCGGCCAACTCTCTTGCCGGTTATGCCTATTCCGACAACTATCTCATCGATCTGAAGCATGCGGTGATCATGGACGTCGAGGCGACGACGACCATTCGTCAGGCCGAAGTCGGCGCGGCCAAGACCATGCTCGACCACACGGCTGACAGTTCGGCGTCACGCCGTCGCGCCTGGTCGCGGATGGGGGCTACGGCTCGGCTGAGATGGTCGGGTGGCTGGTGGACGAGCGCGGGATCGAACCGCACGTGAACCTGGTCGACAAGACAGAGCGCACGGACGGAACCTTCTCCCGCAGCGACTTCGCATTCGATCCAGAAAGCAACCTTTATGTCTGCCCCGGCGGCAAAGAGCTCAAGAAATACCACCGCGCTTTCGCCAAGCCACGCGACGGGCTGACCAAGGACGGCACGATGATCTACTTTGCGCGCAAGCATGACTGCGAGACCTGTGCGCTCAAGCCCAAGTGCTGTCCGAACGTTCCTGCACGCAAAATCGCCCGCTCCGTTCACGAAGCCGCTCGTGACCAGGCCCGCGCGATCGCCAAGACCGAGGCCTACGCCGTCTCATGTCGGGAACGAAGGAAGGTCGAGATGCTCTTCGCTCACCTGAAGCGCATCCTCAGGCTCGGTCGATTGCGCCTCCGTGGCCCGAACGGAGCCAAAGACGAGTTCCTGTTGGCCGCCACCGCCCAAAATCTGCGGAAACTGG
>CAWANG010000029.1:0-81622 GCA_963783175.1 uncultured Alphaproteobacteria bacterium | reverse complement strand
GCGGACGGCGGGGGTCGAACCCGCACAGCCTTGCGGCCGAGGGATTTTAAGTCCCTTGCGTCTACCGGTTTCGCCACGTCCGCCTGAAGCGCGCTTGTTTCACATTTCGGCGCGAAAAAGAACCTCGTGGGCTCAGCCGGCGCCGTCGTTGGCGATCGGCGGCTGGAAGGCGAGGCCCATGTCCCAAGGGAAATAGATCCACGTGTCCTGGGACACTTCGGTGATGAAAGTGTCGACCAAGGGCCGTCCGAGCGGCTTGGCGTAGACAGTGGCGAAATGCGCTCTGGGCAGCATCTCCCGCACGACCTTGGCCGTCGCGCCGGTGTCGACCAAGTCATCGACGATGAGAATCTTCGCCCCGTCGTTGAGCCTCGAGACCTCCGGGGCGATCGTTTTCAAGACCTTGAGCCCCCCTTGGGTCTTGTAGTCGTGATAGGAGGCGATGCAGACCGTCTCGATCACCCGGACCTCGAGTTCCCGCGCCACGATCGCCGCCGGGACGAGGCCGCCGCGGGTGATTGCGACGATGGCGTCGAACGGGCCTGCCGAGGCGAGGCGCCAGGCGAGCGCGCGCGCGTCGCGATGGAACTGGTCCCATGAAACCGGAAAGGCCTTGTCGCGGACGGCGGTCAAATGTCGGCTCCCTGGCGTGAGGGTCGCCTTTCCATAGCAAGGGCCAGCGCGAGGAGCGAGCGGACGCCGCGCCGGATCAACACCTTTCGCTGTCGCTCGCCCGCGCTTCAGCGCGCCGCGGCGTCGGTCGAAAGCGTGGCGATCATCGTTTCGACCGCCGTCTTCGCCGCCGCGACGGCGCCTTCGTCTTTGCCGCGCACCACGATCTGGTTGTTGAAGCGCCCGTCCTTGTAAGACGGATAGGAGCCGATCGACACATTGGGATGCCTGGCGGCGATCGCGCCGAGCGCGTCGGCGTAACGGCCTTCCGGAATCCCGCCCGCCTCGATCGTCTCGACCTGCATGGCGGCACCCGTCTTCATCGTCTTCACGGCGAAGTCGAGCATCGCCTGCATGACGGCCGGAACGCCGGCCATGACATACACGTTGCCGATGCGAAAACCCGGCGCGATCGAGACCGGGTTCTCGATCAGCTCGGCAGTGGCCGGGATGCGCGCCATGCGCCGCCGCGCGGGCGTCAGGTCGCCCAGCGCATAGCGCTGAAGCATGGCGGCGATAACCCGCGGATCCTCGTCGATCGTGACCCCGAACGCCCGCGCAACGGCGTCGGCGGTGATGTCGTCGTGAGTCGGCCCGATGCCTCCGGTCGTGATCACATAGTCGTAACGCGCTCTCAGCGCGTTAAGCGAGGCGACGATCTCGTTTTCGACGTCCGGGACCACGCGCGCCTCCCTAACGTCGACGCCGATCTTGGTCAGATATTCGGCGATATAGCCGAGGTTGCGGTCCTTGGTGCGGCCGGAGAGGATTTCGTCGCCGATCACGAGCACGGCGGCGGTAACGGTCGTCGGTTTGTCCATCGCGAGCTTCCTTCGGCGCGCCAAACGGCAAAACCCCAGGCTATCACGAAGTCGGAGAAAGTCCGCCGCTGGCGCCCGAGAAAGGAATTCTCTTTGCCCCGAGCCGGCGCCTTGTGTTCGGCGCGCACCAGGGCATATGTGTAGGGCTTCCGAAAGACAACGAGGGAATGGTCCGGTGACGACGTCGACGACATTTGTGCAGGCGGGCGACAAGGTCGGCCGCCGCAGCGGGCAGATCCGGCTGCATGGGCCGGAGGATTTCGCTGCGATGCGCAAGGCCGGGGCGCTGACCGCGGAGGCGCTGGACCTCATAGGGCCGCTCGTCAAACCGGGTGTCACGACCGCGAGCCTCGATCGGTTCGTGTTCGAGTTCGCTCGCGATCATGACGCCTATCCGGCGCCGCTCAACTATCGAGGCTATCGCAAGTCGATCTGCACCTCGATCAACCATGTGGTCTGTCACGGCGTGCCCGATGACAAGCCGCTGCGCGACGGCGACATCCTCAACATCGACGTGACCCTGATTGTCGACGGCTGGCACGGCGACGCGAGCCGGATGTTTGTCGCCGGCGAGGCGCCGCGGCGAGCGCAGCGCCTGATCGACGTCACCTACGAGGCGATGATGCGCGGCATAGAAGCAATCAGGCCCGGCGGGACCACGGGCGACATCGGTTTGGCGATCCAGACCTACGCCGAGGGGGAGCGTTGCTCGGTCGTGCGGGATTTTTGCGGCCACGGCCTCGGCCGATTGTTCCACGACGAGCCGAACATCCTGCATGTCGGCCGAAAAGGCGAAGGCGCTCCGCTTCGTCCCGGCATGTTGTTCACCGTCGAGCCGATGATCAATCTCGGAGGTTACGGGGTGAAGATTCTCTCCGACGGCTGGACGGCGGTGACGCGCGACCGATCGCTGTCGGCCCAGTTCGAGCATACGGTCGGGGTGACCGAGACGGGCTACGAGATCTTCACCCTTTCGCCCACGGGGGCCGACCGCGCCCCGATCCGATGACCTCGGAATCCGGCGGGAGCGCCAAGTCTTATCATGGGCGGCGCGAGCGGCGGCGCGTTCAGCTGCATGAGGCTGGCGCGCCGATGCCCGCAGGTCGGGCGCGGTCGCCCGCGGATCCGCCAGCCGCGGAAGGCGGCGAAGGCGAAACGCCGCATTTTCACGGGCATCGCGAGCGGCTCAGATCGCGCCTCAGGGAGGCCGGCCCCGGCGCTCTTGCCGACTACGAACTTGTCGAGCTGGTTCTTTTTCGCGCGATCCCGCGCCGCGACGTCAAGCCGCTGGCGAAGGAGCTTGTTCGCCGGTTCGGCTCGTTCGCAGAGGCGATTGCGGCTGACCCCGGCCGACTGGCCGAGGTCGAAGGGATGAGCGCGGGCGCGATCTCGGAGTTCAAGATCGTCGAGGCCGCCGCCCAGCGCTTCGCCAAAGGCGCGGTCAAGAAGCGGCTGCCGATGGGCTCGTGGAGCGAAGTGATCGATTACTGCCGCACGTCGATGGCGTTCGAGGGCCGGGAAATGTTCCGGGTCCTGTTTCTCGACCGGAAGAACGGGCTCATCGCCGACGAGATTCAAGGCTCGGGCACCGTCGACCACACCCCGGTCTACCCGCGGGAAGTGATGCGCCGGGCGCTGGAATTGTCGGCGACGGCGATCGTGCTCGTGCACAATCACCCCTCGGGCGACCCGACGCCGTCAACCCAGGACATCAAGATGACGTTGGAGATTATCGCGGTCGCCAAGATATTGGGCCTCGCCGTCCACGACCACATTATCGTGGGGCGGGACGGGCACGCGTCGCTGCGCGGGATGAAGTTGATCTGATCGCCGGGCAGTGTCCGGGCGCCCGCCGCCACGGATCGGCCGAAAGAGGGATAATCGCTTGCGATAATCAGAAGGGAATGCTATTGTGCCTGGCGTCGTCGGAGCCGAACATCCGGCTGTTTGATTTCGATGCCTTGTTGATTGACTTGGGGCCGGTTGAGGATTGTTTTCCTCGAATTCGTCGCTTAACCCATTGAAAAGTCTCGATTGACGGTCGAAAAGCTCCCTTCGTTTTTGTTGCGCCAAGCTTGGTTTTTATTGCGCTGGATTTGGATTTTGTTGCGCTAAAGTTTTTGTTTTGTTGCGGTGGGCTTGGATTTCATTGCGTCGCTTTTGGTTGCTTCCGCCCGCCCCCGCGAGGCGCGCGCGCGGCGTCCAAATCCGCCGGGGTGTCGATATCGACGATCACGCCAGCGTCGGCCACTTCGACTTCGACCAGCTCGCCGGCGGTGAGCGAGCCGATCAGCCGGCGCGCGCCCTCGTCGCCTTGCAAGCGCATCGCCGCCTCGAACAAGCCGCGCCCGAGAAGCACGGGGTTGCCCCGCCGGCCCCCGCGTGTCGGCGCAGCCGCGAGCGCGCGCTCGTTGGCCCGGAAAGCGTCGATCATGGCGTCGATGAGCCGCCCCTCGATCCAGGGCATGTCTCCAAGGAGGACGAGTGCGCCCGCCACATCGGCCGGCATGGCGGAAAGACCGACTTTGAGCGACGAGGCGAGGCCGCTCGAAAATTCCGGATTGTGGACGGCTTCGACGTCGAGGCCCGAGAGCGCCGCTTCCACCGAGGATCGAGCGTGGCCGGTCACGACGATCACCGGACGAGCCCTGGACGCGAGCGCCGCTTCCGCCGCCATCCGCACGATCGGTTTGCCGCCGAGCTTCTCGACGAGCTTCGTCGCGCTTGAGCCGCCCGCGGCGCGAAAGCGCGACGACTGGCCTGCAGCCAGCACGACGGCGCCGACCCTATTCAAGCGGCGCGCGAGGTTGCGGGCGCGTGCCGATTTCCATCAAAAGCCCGCCGACGCCCATTGCTCGGATGTCGGCGTCGCGGATCGGCGAGCCGGCCAGGATCCGCTGGAGGACCCAGTCGAAGCCGTTCTCTTTCGGCGACCGGGCGCAGCCCGGCGCGCCGATGATCGGGATTCCGCCCCGTTCGGCGAGGAGCAACAGATTGCCGGGATCGACGGGCATGCCGAACCGCTCGATGCGCCCTCCGATCGCCTCGATCGCGGCTGGAATGACATCGCGGCGGTCGGTGATCGCGGAGGCCCCGAACGCGACCAGCGCGTCGCTGCCATCGATGAGCCGCCCAAGCGCTTTCGCCAGGGGTCCGACCTCGTGCGGGACGGTTTCCTGCGCCGCGATCCGCGCCCTGGCAGGCGCGAGGCGCGCCTCGAGCACCTTCAGCGTCTTCGCGATGACGCTGGCCTTCAGCCCCGGAAGCATCGTCGAGACCACGCCGATGCGCATCGGCATGAACGGCTGAACCGAGATCGCGCCCGACGGTCCCAGCGCCGCGAGCGCAGCCTCGAGCGTTCGGGCGGGAGTTGCAAGCGGAATGATCTTGACGGTCGCGACCATGTCGCCATCGGCGACGGCCCGATATGGCGGCAAGGTCGCGACGGTGATTGCTTCGTCGACCGCATTGACCCGATCGATGGCCTCGGCTTCGATGATCGCGAGCCCCGCCGCTTCCGCGAACAGGTTGACCCTTCCGGTGAACGGCGCGGAGCAGCGCAGATTCGCGCCGGCCAGGCCCTTGGCTAGCGTAAGCGCCGCCTCGTTCTCGTCGACGTCTCCGTGTTCCAGGCGCGCCGCCACGACGCTCGTGACGCCTGCAGCCGCCAACGCTAGCCGGCGGTCGCGGGTGAGGGTGTCGCCCTTCTTAAGCGCAGCTCCGCCGTACCGCACGCCGTGCGCGAGAACGGCGCCCTCAGCTTCGTCGATTGGGGTCAAGCCGAATTTCATGCCGCCCTTTCGGCGCGCAGCGGCTTCTTGCGCAGCGAGGCGACGATTTCGCCGATGATCGAAACCGCGATTTCAGCCGGGCTGACGGCGCCGATGTCGAGCCCGATAGGGGCGTGAATTCGCGCCAGCGCGGCTTCATCGAAGCCCCGAGCGCGCATCCGCTCGATCCTCTTGGCGTGCGTCTTCCGCGAGCCGAGGGCGCCGATGTAGAAACAATCGGCCATGAGCGCGATGGCGAGGGCGGGGTCGTCGATCTTGGGGTCGTGGGTCAAGAGGCAGATCGCGGTATAACGGTCGAGCGGCGCCTCGGCGAGCGCCTCGTCCGGCCATTTGGCGATGAGCGGAGTATCGGGAAAGCGGTCCGCAGTCGCGAAGGCGGTGCGCGGGTCGATGATCGAGACATCGAGGTCCGCGATCCGCGCCATCGGCGCCAGCGCCTGCGAGATGTGCACAGCGCCGATGAGGGTGAGCCGCGCCGCAGGCGCCTGGACGGTGAGAAAATATTCCTCGCCATTGACTGAGACAGAGGTGCTTTTGCCCATGCGCAGGGCGGCCTCCAATTGGAGGGCTAGCGGATCCGCGTCAATCCGTTCGGCCGGGACGAAGCGCTGCTCGCCGTCGGCAAGGCGGGTGACGATCGCGCCGGCGCGGCGCTCCGCCCGCGCCGAATTCATCGCCTTGAGGACGTCGAGACGCATCAGGCGAGCTTCTCGACATAGACTTTGATCCGGCCGCCGCAGGAGAGACCGACGCGCCAGGCGGTCTCGTCGGCGACGCCGAATTCGAGCATGCGCGGCGAGCCCTTGGCGATCACCTCCGCCGCCTCCTCGACGACCGCGCCTTCGACGCAGCCGCCGGAAACGGAGCCGAGGAAATTCCCCTTGCCGTCGATGACGAGATGCGAGCCAACCGGCCTTGGCGCGGAGCCCCAGGTCTCGACCACGGTCGCAATCGCCACCTCGCGTCCGGCTTCGCGCCACGACTCGGCGGCGGTGAGAACGTCTTCGTCTCGCGTCATCATCGCATCAGCCTCCTTGCCGCCCCGCCCGTCCAAGGCGGAGTACATCCGACTCTGCCGCGCACGCCGTCGCAAAACGACTTCGAGCCGAAAATGGCCCCGCCGAGGCCGCTCCGCAAGGCTCCGGCGCGCTCATTGGACAGACAGGAGCCGATCCTTCCGGTCGCGGAATGAGGCCTCCTCCGGTCCGGACAAAGCCCGGCAGAGGTCGGCCATGCTGGCCAGATTGTGGATCGGCCGGAACGAATCGACATACGGCAGCATGGCGCGGATTCCTCCCGCCTTGGCGGCGAAGTCTCCAAACCGCAGCAGCGGGTTGACCCAGATGACTCGCCGGCTCGACTTGGCGAGCCGCTCCATCTCGGCTTCAAGCCGGTCGAGGCTGTCTCGCTCCAACCCGTCGGTGATGAGAAGCGTGATTGCGCCCTGGCCGAGCACGCGCCGCGACCAATCGCGGTTGAACCGCGCCAGCGCCTCGCCGATCCGGGTGCCCCCCGACCAATCGACAGCGAGGGCCGAGCATCGCGCCAGCGCGTCGTCGGGATCTCGCGCCCGCATCGCCCGGGTCACGTTGGTCAGACGGGTGCCAAAGAGGAACGTCGAAACCCGCCGCGTTTCACCTAGGGCGTGGAGGAAATGGAGAAAAAGACGGGTATATTCGTTCATCGACCCGGATATATCGCACAACGCGACGACCGGAGGGGCGCGATCGATCGGCGAGCGAAACTCGAGGTCGATCACGCCGCCGGGCTGCAATGAGCGGCGGAAGCTGCGGCGCGCATCGATTCGAACCCGCCGGCCGCCGGGCGCGAACCGTCGCGTCCGGCGCCTGTCTTCGGGCATCATGAGTCGTTTGATCGCCCTTCGCGCCGCCTCGATCTCGTCGGCGCTCATTTGGGCGAAATCCTTCGATCGTAGAATCTCGGCCCCGGACATCGTCAGCCGGGCGTCAAGATCGATCGACGGAACCGGCTTGGCCCCGTCTTGCGCCGACTTGAAAAGCGCATCGGCGACGCGGCTCGCCCCCGGTTCCGCTGACTTGAGATTGCGCTGACTGGGCGCCCTCGGCGACAGCATCGCAATCAGCTTTTCGATCAGACCCTTTCGCTTCCAAAAGATGCGGAAAGCCTGATCAAACAGCAGGCTCTCCTCATGCTTCTTGACGAAGACAGCATGCAGGGTCGTGTAAAAGTCGTCTCGACCGCCGATGCCCGCGGCCTCGACCGCCGCAAGTGCGTCGAGCACCGCGCCCGGTCCGAGCGGCAGGCCGGCTTCGCGCAAGGCGCGGGCGAAATGGACGATGTTTTGCGCCAGGAGACCGTCGCTCGCCGGCTCGGCTTCAGGGAGTGATGTCGTCAAACCGTCCTGTCCGTTTTCCCGGCGGGCGTCCCTCTCGTCTTCTCGCGGGCGAAATAAGCCTTCATCGGCACAAAATAATTGTCCTGCCAGCCGCCGTGCTCGTAGCTGGTCTGGCCGTCGGGAACGCCGCTATGGGTCAGCGTAAGGCGCGCGCCGGCCTTGGTCGGCGCGAGTTCGACGGTGATCGTCGAATCAGGGTCGTTGTCGGCGAATTCCGTCGTCCGCCAACTCTGCACGATGCGCTTGCCCGGAACAAGCTCGACCGTCTTGCCGGTGATGTAGCCGTCCCAGGCGCTGTGGGCGCCGCCGACGCGGTTGACGATCTTGGCCTCGGCGCCGGTCATGGCGCTGTGCTTGGCGCCGTCGAGCCAGGCGTCGTAGACCGCTTCGGGACTGGCCGGAAGCACGCATGAAAGCCTGAAATTGTAGGTCATGGGTGCGGCCTCCTCGCGCTCTCTATCCGATCTCCAGCCGACGAAGCTCGGCGCGGGTCTCCTCGATCAGCATTTGCGCTTTCGCGCCTTCGATCTTGGCGATGTCGTCCTGATATTTGAGCAGCACGCCGAGCGTGTCGGAGACTTGCGCCGGCTCGAGGGCGACCGCGTCGAGCTCGGCCAGCGCCGCCGCCCAGTCCAGGGTTTCGGCGACGCCCGGCGACTTGAACAGGTCTTGCTTGCGCAGGCGCTGGACGAAGGCGACAAGCTCGGCGGTCAGGCGCTGCGGCGCGCGCGGCGCCTTGGCGCGGACGATCGCCATCTCGCGCGCCAGGTCGGGGTAGCCGAGCCAGTGATAGAGACAGCGGCGCTTGAGCGCGTCGTGAATCTCGCGCGTGCGGTTGGAGGTGATGACGACGATCGGCGGCTCGGGCGCTTTCAGCACGCCGATTTCCGGAATCGTCACCTGAAAATCGGACAGGATTTCGAGCAGATAGGCTTCGAAGGCCTCGTCCGCGCGGTCGATCTCGTCGATCAGAAGCACGGGCGCGCCGTTGGCCTCGAGCTCCAGCGCCTGCAACAGCGGCCGCTTGATGAGGTAGCGCTCTGAGAAGATGTCGTGCTCGATGCGATCCTTGTCGTGCTCGCCGGCGGCCTCGGCCAGCCGGATCGCCATCATCTGCGCCGGATAGTTCCACTCGTAGACTGCGCTCGCCACGTCGAGGCCTTCATAGCATTGGAGCCGGATGAGCCTTCGGTCGAGCGAGGCGGCGAGAACCTTGGCGACCTCCGTCTTGCCGACGCCGGCCTCGCCTTCGAGAAAGAGCGGTCGCGCTAGCCGCAGGCTGAGGAAGATGACGGTCGCGAGCGCGCGATCGCCGACATACGAGGCTCGGCCGAGCAAGGCCAAGGTGTCGTCGATCGAAGCCGGAACGGCCGGCATTTGCAGGGACAAGGCCAACTCCGCGTCCAAAACACGCTGCCGCACCCTGCAAAAAGGCTCGCGGCCAGGTCAAGTCCGGTCGCGACCGGATCGGCTCGGGAGAGTCCGCCCTCAGCCCGCCGCCGCCACCGCACGTTTCGCCATCACCCCGATGAGGTGGGCGCGATAGTCGGCGTCGGCGTGGAGGTCGGAATTGAGGCCGCTTGCGGGCATGGAAACGCCATCGAGCGCGGCCGCCGAGAAATTGGCGTTCAGCGCCGCTTCGAGCGCGTTGGCGCGAAAAACGCCATTCGAGCCGGCGCCAGTCACCGCAACGCGCACGCCGCCGGCGGTCTTGGCGACGAACACGCCGACCAGGGCGTAGCGAGAGGCCGGATTGGCGAATTTCATGTAGGCCGCCTTTTGCGGTATCGGGAAGGTCGCTCGGGTGATGAGCTCGCCCGCCTCGAGCGTCGTCTCGAACAGCCCGGTGAAGAACTCCTGGGCCGGGATGCGGCGCTTGTTGGTGACGATCGTCGCGCCGAGGGCGAGCGCGGCCGCCGGATAGTCGGCAGAGGGGTCATTGTTGGCGAGCGAGCCGCCGATCGTGCCCATGTTGCGCACGTGGGGATCGCCGATGCCGCCGGCGAGTTTGCCGAGCGACGGGATCGCCGCCTGCACGACGCTTGAGCGGGCGACGTCGGCGTGCCTGCTCATGGCCCCGATGATGAGATTGTCTCCCTCCCGGGCGATGCCGGTGAGTTCGGACAAATTCTTCAGATCGATGAGCGCGGCCGGCGAAGCCAGACGCTGCTTCATTGTCGGCAACAGTGTCATACCGCCGGCGAGCACTTTTGCTTCGGGTTTTGCCAGATCGGCGACGGCGCCGGAAAGCGTCTGGGGGCGATGATATTCAAAGGCATACATGTCTGAATTCTCCCGATGAGGGCGTGAGGCGAGGCGGCTCAGCGCCGCCTCCGGCTCGGTTCATTCCGCGGCGCGCTTCGTGACAGCCTTCTGCGCCGCCCGCCAGACGGCCTGTGGGGTCGCCGGCATTGCGATGTCCTCGTGGCCAAGCGCGTCGGTGATGGCGTTGATGACCGCGGGCGGAGAGGCGATTGCGCCCGCCTCCCCGCAGCCTTTGATGCCGAGCGGGTTGGATGGGCAGGGCGTCTCGACCGAGTCGACCGTGTAGGACGGCAGGTCGTCGGCGCGCGGCATGCAGTAGTCCATGTAGCTCGCCGTGAGCAGTTGTCCGTCGCTGTTGTAGTGCGCGCCTTCGAGCAGCGCCTGGCCAACGCCCTGGGCGATGCCGCCGTGCACTTGGCCCGCCACGACCATCGGATTGATCTGCTTGCCGAAGTCGTCGACTGCGGTCCAACGGTCGATCGTCACCACTCCGGTCTCAGGATCGATCTCGAGTTCGCAGATATGAACGCCGGCCGGGAAGGTGAAGTTGGTTGGGTCCCAGAAAGCGCTTTCCTTCAACCCGGGCTCGAGTTCCTGACCGTCAAACTTATGTGCGGTGTAGGCGTTCAGTGCGACGCCGCTGAAGTCAATCGACTTGTCTGTGCCTTTGACCGTGAACTTGCCGTCCTTGAACTCGATGTCCCCTTCCGACGCCTCGAGTACGTGGCCTGCGACCTTCTTCGCCTTGGCCTCGACCTTGTCGAGCGCCTTGGAAATCGCCGCCATGCCGACCGCGCCGGAGCGCGAGCCGTAAGTGCCCATGCCGAACTGCACTTTGTCGGTGTCGCCGTGGACAACCGAGACGTTGTCGATGGAGATGCCTAGACGTGAGGACACGAGCTGAGCGAAGGTCGTCTCATGGCTCTGGCCATGACTGTGTGAGCCGGTCAGAACCTCAACTGTGCCGACTGGATTGACCCTTATTTCCGCAGATTCCCAGCCCCCGACGCCTCCGCCCATGGAGGCGACCGCCCGCGACGGTCCAAGACCGCAGGCCTCGATGTACGCTGAGAAGCCGATACCGCGCAGCTTGCCCTTGGCGGCGGACGCCGCCTTGCGTCCGCCGACGCCCTTGTAGTCGGCGAGCGCCAGCGCCTTGTCGAGCGCCGCCGCGTAGTTTCCGACGTCGTAGTCCATGATGACCGGCGTCTGATGCGGAAACTGCGTTACGAAATTCGCTCGACGGAACTCGACCGGATCGCGGCGGGTTTCGCGCGCAGCGACCTCGACGATCCGCTCGACCACGAACGTTGCTTCCGGACGGCCTGCGCCGCGATAAGCGTCGACCGGCGCGGTCGTGGTGTAGACCCCGTCCACCTCGCAATAGATGTTCGGAATCGCGTACTGCCCCGACAGGAGGGGCGCGTAGAGGAAGGTCGGCACCAAAGACCCGAACGTCGATAGATAGCTGCCGAGATTGGCGATCGTGTGCACGCGCAGGCCCTTGATCTTGCCGTTGGCGTCGAGCGCGAGTTCGGCGTGCGTGACGTGGTCGCGGCCATGCGCATCGGACAGGAACGATTCCGTGCGGTCCGCCGTCCACTTGACCGCCCGGTCGATCTTCTTCGCCGCCCACGCGCAGACCGTCTCTTCGGCGTAAATGAAGATCTTGGAGCCAAAACCGCCGCCCACGTCGGGCGCGATGACCCTCAGCTTGTGTTCAGGGGCGAGCCCGATGAACGCCGACAGAGCGAGCCGTGCGACATGAGGGTTCTGGCTCGTCGTATATAGTGTCATTGATGTCCGTTCCCGAAGTCGTAGTCGCCGACGCGCGGCCCGCGGCTCCATCGCGTTCGGGATCAGGCGGTTGTTGACGAAGTCAATCTTACTCACGTGCGCGGCGGAAGCAAAGGCCGCATCGGTTGCGGCCTTGTCGCCGACATGCCAGTTGAAGACCGTGTTGTTGGGCGCGGCGTCGTGGATCTGCGCCTGGCCGGGGCTGGCCGCTTTCGCCAGTATCGACGACCGCCGGCAGTTCGGTGTAGTGGACCTCGATCTTCTCGGCCGCGTCGCGCGCCTCCGTGTATGGCGTCGGCGATAACGACCGCGACATGGTCGCCGACATAGCGCACCTTGCCTTGGGCAAGCGCCGGGATGAGCTCCGGCCTTCATCGGCGAGCCATCCTTGGAGTGGATCGTTCCGCCGCAGATAAGGCCGCCGACCTTGTCGGCCGACCGATATCGGCGCCGGTGAAGACCGCGACGACGCCCGGCGACTTCAGCGCCGCCGACGCATCGATCTTGTCGATCGTCGCATGCGCGTGCGGCGAGCGCAGGAAATAAGCGTAGGCCTGGCCGGGACGATTGATGTCGTCGACGTAGTGACCCTTGCCGGTGATGAAGCGGTGTCTTCCTTGCGCTTGACGGAGGCGCCAATGCCGGTCGCGCTCATGATGTTTCTCTCCCGTGGGACGGCTTGAAGCGTGCGGTCACTCGGCCGCTCGAGGCGTTGCGGCGGCGGCCATTTCGCGTGCGCCCTGCGCGACCGCCTTGACGATATTGTGATAGCCGGTGCAGCGGCAGATGTTGCCTTCGAGCCCGTGGCGGATCGCGGCTTCGTCGAGATGCGAGCCCTCGCGATTGACGAGGTCGACTGCGGCCATGATCATGCCGGGCGTGCAAAACCCGCATTGCAGGCCATGATTATCCTGGAAAGCCTGCTGCATCGGGTGCAGCTTGCCGCCGACGGCGAGGCCCTCGATCGTCGTCACTTGCGCGCCCTCGCAGCTCGCGGCCAGTATGCTGCAGGATTTGATCGCCCGGCCGTCGACGTGGACGACGCAGGCGCCGCATTGCGACGTATCGCAACCGACATGAGTCCCGGTCAGGCGCAGGTTCTCGCGCAGGTACTGCACAAGCAGCGTCCTCGGATCGAGATCGGCCGATGCGGGCCGGCCGTTTACCGCCATAGAGACATGAACCATTCCCGTATCCTCCTGAACCAAGATGTCTTTGTCGGAATTGCTTGCGTCGCCGGCGGCCTCCCGGCCGCCTGCGCCGCCGCGGGAGCCGACGTTTCGACCGCCGAGGCGGCCTGGGCGATGGATGGGATTGCCGGTTCCGCTGCGCCGGCAGGCGCGGCGCCTCCCGCCGCGATAGCGGCGAAACTGGCGAAAAACTTGGCGGCCATGTTCTTGGCGACACCGTCGATGAGGCGCGCGCCGAGCTGCGCGATCTTGCCGCCGACATGCGCATCGACGTCGTAGTGCAGCAGCGTGCCGCCTGGGGCGTCGGCGAGCGACACTTTCGCACCGCCCTTGGCGAAGCCGGCGATGCCGCCCTCGCCCTCACCCTTGATGGTGTAGCCGACGAGCGGCGCAATGTCGGTGAGCTCCACCTTGCCTTTGAAGGTCGCCGACACCGGTCCGATCTTGGTCTTGACGAGCGCGGCGAAGCCGTTGTCGCCGGTTTTCTCCAGCGACTCGCAGCCCGGGATGCAGGCCTTAAGCACATCGGGGTCGTTGAGGAGCGCCCAAACCTTCGGCCTGTCGGCGGGCAATGAAACGTCGCCCGTCATCGTCATGGCCATGGACGCTTCCTTCCTCCGCGGACTTGACTCATCCGCCGTCACGCTGCCGCGGGCGGGATTCGAAGGCCGCGCGCGATCTGCTCGCAGCTTTTCGCATCGCGCGGCAAAGATCAAGATGTCGTGCCTATCTAGCCCGATTTACGACGAAGCTCGACTTGTACCCGCATCGCATTTTGGTACTTGCCCGGCGGAACAGCTTGCCGCACGAAGCGAAATATGTGTCTGAATATTACGCCTAAGCGATAATACTTGCGCGCTCTGCAACCCCGACCCGCCCGACCTGAACCTTCGCTCGTTGAGTTGCCGCGCGCGCGCATGGCGGGTAGGCTGTCGAGTCAAGCAGGCGCGATCGCATGCCGAAGACGGATCGGCGGATCGAGATCGGGTCAAGAACAGGGCGGCCGGAAGTCAATGGCACGTTTCCTGCGAAGCGGGGTGAAACAAAAGGGCAGGTCAGCGCATGGACAATTTCCTGCAGCAGTTGATTAACGGGCTCACGCTGGGGTCGATCTACGGACTCATCGCCATCGGCTACACGATGGTTTTCGGCATCATCGGCATGGTCAATTTCGCTCACGGCGACGTGTTCATGCTGTCAGCCTTCATCGCACTGATCATATTCATGATTTTGACCCAGCTTCTCGGTCTGGGGTCGCTCCCGCTCGTGTTCATCGTGGTGCTAATAGGGGCCATGGCGCTGACTGCGCTTTGGAACTGGGCGATCGAACGGCTCGCCTACCGGCCGCTGCGCGGATCGTTTCGGCTGGCGCCGCTGATTTCGGCGATCGGAATGTCGATCTTTCTGTCAAATTTTGTCCAGGTTGTTCAAGGGCCGCGCAACAAGCCCGCACCCCAATTGCCCAATCACGTCTTCAATCTGACCGGCGGCGCCTACGACGTCACGCTGTCCGTGCGCCAGATCCTGATCGTGGTGGTTACGGCCATCCTGCTCGCCGCCTTCTGGTACCTTGTTCAGTACACTTCGCTCGGACGCGCTCAGCGCGCCTGCGAGCAGGATCGCAAGATGGCGGCGTTGCTTGGGATCGATGTCGACGCCACGATCTCGATCACCTTTGTCATCGGCGCCGCGCTGGCGGCGGTCGCGGGCGTCATGTTCGTCATTTACTACGGCGTCGTGAATTTCGCCGACGGCTTCGTGCCCGGAGTGAAGGCCTTCACCGCGGCAGTCTTAGGCGGAATCGGCTCCCTGCCGGGCGCGGTGCTCGGCGGCCTCCTGATCGGGCTGATCGAGGTGTTCTGGTCGTCCTATTTCACTACCGACTACAAGGACGTGGCGGCATTCATGATTCTCGCTATCACCCTGATCTTCATGCCTTCCGGCATTCTCGGGCGACCTGAAGTGGAGAAGGTTTGACCATGAGCGCGCCCTCGCAGACCTCCGAGCTCACCGAAAGCATCGCCACTGCCGGGCAACTCGTTCCTGCGCTTCGCACCGCGGCGGCTGCGGCTCTCGTCGCCTTCGGCCTCTCCTTTCCGATCATCAGCTACCATGCCGAATTGAACATCGAAAACGAGCTCATTCTGATCGGCCGCTGGCCGCTGTCGTTTGCGATCGCGGCGATCGTCTTCCTGTTCGTTTTCCTGCGCCAGATGGCGCGCGCGGATTGGCGGATCTGGTTCGACCGCGTCGGATCGGTCGCCGCCGGCGGCATGGGCGGCGCTCTGGCGCAGGCGGCGCGGGAAGGCGAGGGCACGGCCCCGCCGTCGGCCGCCCGCGTGGCGTTCGGACGTTATTTCGGCCCCTTCGCGCTTGGCCTCGTCGTCGTGTTTCCGTTCCTTTCGCTTGGCCTCCTCGGGCCGGCCGCCTCGCTGAAGTGGATCAACAACTACGGCGTCCAGATCCTGATCTATGTGATGCTGGGCTGGGGATTGAACATCGTGGTTGGCCTCGCCGGCCTGCTCGATCTCGGATATGTCGCGTTCTACGCGGTCGGCGCCTATTCCTACGCCCTGCTCTCGACCACTTTCGGCCTGTCGTTCTGGATCTGCCTGCCGCTGGCCGGAATTCTGGCCGCGATGTGGGGGGTCATTCTCGGCTTTCCTGTCCTGAGGCTGAGGGGCGACTATCTGGCGATCGTGACGCTGGCGTTTGGCGAAATCATCCGCATGGTCCTCATAAACTGGGTCGATTTGACCAACGGCTATGCCGGCATCAGCGGCATTCCGCATGTCTCGTTCTTCGGCATTCCCTTCAACGATGACGACAATGGATTCGCGGCGATTTTCCATCTGCCTTTCACGCCGATCTACCGCACGATCTTTCTTTTCTACCTGATCCTCGCGCTCGCGCTCCTGACCAATTTCGTCACCATTCGGCTCCGCCGGCTGCCGATCGGGCGGGCGTGGGAAGCATTGCGGGAGGACGAGATCGCCTGCCGGTCGCTCGGCATCAACACCACAAACACCAAGCTCACGGCCTTCGCGCTGGGGGCGATGTTTGGCGGGTTCGCCGGTTCTTTCTTCTCGGTGCGTCAGGGTTTTGTGAGTCCCGAGAGCTTCACGTTCATCGAGTCGGCGACCATTCTGGCCATCGTGGTCCTCGGCGGCATGGGTTCTCAGCTCGGGGTCGCCATCGCCGCGGCGGTGATGATCGGCGTTCCCGAATTGATGCGCGAACTCAACTGGATGAAAGCCATATTCGGCGAGGATTTCGACCCGACGCAATACCGCATGCTGCTGTTCGGCGCGGCGATGGTCATCATGATGATCTGGAAGCCGCGAGGCCTCGTGTCGACGCGCTTGCCGTCGATCTTTCTCAAGGAGCGAAAAGCAGTGGCGAGCGACCTCGTCAAAGAGGGGCACGGCTGATGAACTGGCTGACCGGCCCATTGCTCGCGGTCGAGAACCTCACGATGCGGTTCGGCGGCCTGATCGCGGTCAACGCCTTCAGTTTCTCGGTTGGACGGGGAGACATCACCGCGCTCATCGGTCCGAACGGCGCGGGCAAAACCACCGTCTTCAATTGCGTCACCGGCTTCTATAAGCCGACCGAGGGGCGTCTCGCGCTTGCCCGCGACGGCGTCGCGACGCCCGAGGACATTGCCGCCGTCACCCGTTCGAGCGGCCGCCACGCGACGACGGCGAACGGCGAGCTCTTCCTGCTCGAGCGGATGCCCGACCACGAGATCGCCCGCAAGGCGCGGGTCGCCCGCACTTTCCAGAACATTCGGCTCTTCCAGGGCATGACGGCGCTCGAGAATCTGATGGTCGCCCATCACAACGCGTTGATGCTCGCCAGCGGCTTCACGATCCTCGGCCTCATTGGAGCGCCGAACTATCGCCGGAAAGAGGCCGAAACGATCGAGCGCGCGAAGTATTGGCTCGACAAGATCGGGCTGATGGACCGGGCCGACGATCCGGCGGGCGAACTGCCCTACGGCGCCCAGCGGCGTCTCGAGATCGCGCGCGCCATGTGCACCGATCCGGTGCTTCTCTGCCTCGACGAGCCGGCCGCCGAACTCAACCCGCGCGAATCCGCCGATCTCAATGCGCTGCTGCGGTCGATCCGCGCCGACCACAAGACATCGGTTCTGCTGATCGAACACGACATGTCGGTGGTCATGCAAATCTCCGACCACGTGGTGGTGCTCGACTACGGGGTCAAAATCGCCGACGGCACCCCGGCGGAAGTGCGCGCCGACCCGAAGGTGATCGCCGCCTATCTCGGCGTTGCCGACGAGGAGGAAGTCGAACAGATCGAGAAGGAGTTGGAGCAATGAGCGTCGCGGCCGCGGCCGCGCTTGCGCCGCCGCTCCTGCAACTGCGCGGGATCGAAACCTTCTACGGCAAGATCCAGGCGCTCAGGGGCGTCGACATCGATGTAAACAAGGGTGAAATCGTCACCCTGATCGGGGCCAACGGCGCCGGCAAGTCGACGACCATGATGACGATTTTCGGCGCCCCGCGTGCGCGCCGCGGCCGGATCACGTTCGACGGACACGACATCACCAACTTGCCCACCCACATGATTTCGCGCCTCTCGATCGCCCAGTCCCCCGAAGGGCGGCGCATCTTTCCGCGCATGACAGTGTTCGAGAACTTGCAGATGGGCGCCTCGATCAACAACTTCGCCTATTTCGACGAAGACCTCGAGCGCGTGTTCACGCTCTTTCCGCGGCTCAAGGAGCGCGCGCCGCAGCGCGGAGGAACGCTGTCAGGCGGCGAGCAGCAAATGCTGGCGATCGCGCGCGCGCTGATGAGCCGGCCGCGATTGCTGCTGCTGGACGAGCCTTCGCTTGGCCTTGCTCCCCTCGTGGTCAAGCAGATTTTCCAAGTGATCGCCGAACTGAACAAGAGCGAAGGACTGACCGTCTTCCTAGTCGAGCAGAACGCCTTTCACGCGCTGAAGCTCGCCCATCGCGGCTATGTCATGGTCAATGGCGCAATCACGATGCAGGGCGGCGGCGCCGAGCTCCTGGCGCGTCCGGAAGTGCGCGCGGCCTATCTCGAGGGAGGCCATTGATGGCCGACATTCTGTGGGCGGACGAACCTTACGGCCTGTTCACCTTCGTCCTCCTTACGCTGGCGCTTGGCGGCCTGGGCGCGTGGGCGACCGGGCGGGCGATGGCCCAAACCTGGCGGCCGTTGGCGATGCTGGCGCTCTATATGATCTTTCTCACCGCGGGAGTGCGCTTCCTCCACTACGCGCTCTATGGCGAGCCATTGCTGTCGCCGACGCTCTTTATAAGCGCCTACGTCTGGACGATGGCGGTCGGCGTCGTCGGTTACCGGGCCATGCGGGCGACGCAGATGGCGACGCAATATTCCTGGGCCTACGACCGCTCGGGGCTGAACTGGCGGGCAAAGGGCGCCGGGTGAATGACTCGTCCGCAAGCCGGACTTGCCTGTGCGTTTTTTAAGGTGACTCTTGATCAAAAAAGAGAAAGTATCCGTGCCCAAGGTGGAATTGCCTTCTGCCGACGGGCGTCAGGAGGGCCGAACGCCCGTAACTAAAAGGGAGTAACTGAATGACTAAACATTGGTTGTCAGGCGTCGCGCTTCTTGCGGCCTTGGCGTTTTCGGGCGCCGCCAGCGCTCAGATCAAGATGGGCGTCGCTGGCCCGATCACCGGTCCGAACGCGGCCTTCGGCGCCCAGCTCGTTAACGGCACGCAGCAGGCGGTTGACGACATCAACAAGGCCGGCGGCATCCTCGGCCAGCAGATCACCCTCGAGCAGGGCGACGACGTGTCCGATCCCAAGCAGGGCGTGTCGGTCGCCAACAAGTTCGTCGGCGACGGCGTCAAGTTCGTCGTCGGTCACTTCAACTCCGGCGTGACGATTCCGGCTTCGGACGTCTACCAGGAGAATGGCGTCCTCTTCATCACGCCCTCGGCGACCAACCCGAAGGTCACTGATCGCATGCTGTGGGATGCGTTCCGGACCTGCGGCCGCGACGACCAGCAAGGCATGCTGTGGGCCGAATATGCGCGCGATCATCTCAAGGGCAAGAAGATCGCGGTCGTCCACGACAAGACGACCTACGGCAAAGGGCTCGCCGATGCCGCGCTCGACAACATGCACAAGTTCGGCGTCAAGGAAGTCCTCTACGAAGGCGTAAACACCGGCGAAAAGGACTATTCGGCGATTGTTTCCAAGATCAAGGAGTCCGGCGCGGACTACCTGATGTGGGGCGGCCTCCACACTGAAGGCGGTCTCATCATTCGCCAGATGCGCGACCAGGGCATGAAGACCATCATGGTTTCCGGCGACGGCATCACCGACAACGAGTTCGCCCAGATCGGCGGCCCCGGCGTCGAAGGCACGCTGATGTCGTTCGGTCCCGACCCGCGCAACAATCCGGCGGCGAAGGATGTCGTGGCAGAGTTCAAGGCGAAGAACTTTGATCCGGAGGCCTACACGCTCTATTCCTACGCCGCCGTTCAGATCATGAAGCAGGCGGCCGAGGCCACCAAGTCTCTCGATCCGAAGAAGATCGCCGAATATATGCATTCCGGCAAGACCTTCCATACTGTCATCGGCGATATTGCTTACGACAAGAAGGGCGACCGGACCAGCGTCGACTACGTCTGGTACACTTGGGAGAAAGGTCCCGACGGCAAAATCACCTACCAGCAGAACAAGTCCTGAAATCTCTGGCTGCGGGGCAGACAAGTCCCGCAGCCTTGCTCTCGCGATCCTGGGAACCCGCCGGAAACGGCGGGTTTTCCATTTCTATCCGCTCATCCGATCTGCCCGAATTGCGGGAAGGTCTCGATGAGCCAGAACGAGACGTTCTGAAAGCCGCCGGTCAGGAACAGGACGCCGGTCGCGACCAAAAGGACGCCGACGGCTTTCTCGATCCGGCCGAACTGTTGGCGCAGATGGCGCGAAGCGCGCATGAACGGACCGATCGCGGCGGCGGCGAGGATGAACGGCAGGCCGAGCCCGAGGCTATAGACGGCCAAGAGCGCCGCGCCGCTGGCGACGGTGTCCCGGCTGCCGGCGACGGCGAGAATGGTGGCGAGGATCGGGCCGATGCAGGGCGTCCAGCCGAGAGCGAAGGCGAAACCCATCGGATAGGCGCTCCATACGCCCGCCGGTTTCTCGATCTCGAGCCGCTTCTCGCGCAGCATCGCGCCAATTCTGAACACGCCGAGAAAATGCAGCCCCATCAAGATCACGCCGATCCCGGCCACAATCGACAGCGCATGACTCCACTGCCTGAGTAACTCTCCGAGCGCCGACGCCGTGGCGCCCAAGCCGACGAAAACGGTCGAGAAGCCGGCCACGAACAGGAGCGCGGTGACCAGGATGTCGCGCCTCGCCTTTGTCTCGCTCTCGTCGGCCAGCGCTTCGACGCTCGCGCCTGCGAGATAGCAAAGATAAGGTGCGGCAAGCGGCAGCACGCAGGGCGAAACAAAAGAAATCAGGCCCGCGCCAAACGCGGCCGGGAAGGAGACGTCAGCCATGACGCCACAGATGGTCGTTCAGCGGCCGGGCGTCAAATGCCGAAGCCGGGCTAAGGCGGCCCTGGCAGGAATACTTCTCTAAGAGGCGTCACCCGGCGGCGGAGGCCGCGGCCCGGCGCTTGGCCGCATGGCGGCGAGCAACGACGCCAAGTCCGGCGAAGCCGGCGATCATCATGACCCAGGTCGAAGGCTCTGGCACGGCGGGGGAAACACTGCCTGAGACGAGAAATTGTTTGTCGCCCAGGAGCGCTTCGTTGAGCGCGGAAACCGCACTTGTGTTCAGTGCGATCATAATTTCCGATGCTTGATCTGCGGGGCTGTTGGTGTTGGGGCTGAGCAGGTAGGTCGCGTATACGGTCCCCGATCCCAACTCGTTGTAAAGCGGCGCGTTCGGACTGCGCGGCGTGAAGCTCGTGATCACCGCCGTCGGGCCGAACAGAGTGTAATTCAATCCTGCGCTGATCGCACCTGAGTAAAGTGTCAATGTCGCCGATGTGACCGTAACGCCGGCGCCCTCGGTTGGCAGGACGAAATCAAAGAAGTTGTTGTAGGACGCTCCGTTGTAGACGCCGGCGAGATAGTTTTTACTGGGAGCACCGAAGGTCGGGACTCCGAAGGGGCTAACGTCTCCCTGAGTGGTCGCAGTGATCGGGACGCTCGTCCCATTGCTCAACGTCAAGACCAAGTCTACATCGCTGGTCACGCCCCCGAACGCGTAATCATCCGCGCGCGCCGGCGCGCAACTCAGCGCTTCGCACAGCATGCCACCTGTCACAACGGCAGCGAGCGCGGCCGTCCGCGCCTTGATCGTCGCCATCAAATGAACCCAGCTTTTACATTCCGTCATCGCCAACGACGACCTTTGGGAAACACTATTCGCCCTTGAGGTTGTGGTCAAGCTTGACGAGGGATGCCTTCCGCGACGTCATGGAAATCGCGACCGTCTATGATAATCAGATTCCGCGTCCGAAATCGGGGCGCAGATCATCTTTGCGGCCCAGGAGCGGGGGCGGAGGGCAATGAGCCTGGATCCGGTACTACTTTCCAGGTTGCAATTCGCCTGGGTCATCGCCTTCCACTTCCTCCTGCCCGCTTTTACCGTCGGCCTCGCCTCATTCATTGCGATCCTTGAGGGCCTTCACCTCGCCAGCGGACGCGAAATCTACTTTCGTCTCTCGATATTCTGGATCAAAATTTTTGCAGTGTCCTACCTTGGCATCGCCATCAGCCTGTGGCCGATGATCGTGCCGTACAAGTTCACGCTCTGGGACGCGGCGTCCTCCGAAGCGACGCAGGCTTTCCTGCTTGTGGGCACGCTGTTCTTGGCGCCGGTCATCCTCATGTACACCGGCTGGTCCTATTGGGTGTTTCGCGGCAAGGTCCGCGGCGATCTCGGTTATCACTAGAGCGGCCGTTTCGGATGGCGGCAAGAATTGCAGTCAAACTCCCGGCTGCGACGCCGATTGCGCGCATGCCGCAAACGTTCGACAATGCGGCGTTCACAGGAACGCGCCTGGTGTCCGATTCTGTCCCAGTTTTCGACCTCGTCATCGCCGGCGCGGGCCCGTCCGGCCTGGCGCTGGCGGGCGCGATCAAGGAGGCGATGCGGAGCGGCGTCTCGATCGCCCTGGTCGATCCGGCGTCCCCGCCCGGCGGGGTCGCCGCGAAGCTGCGCACGGTTGCGATTGCCGACGGGCCGCGCCGCCTGCTCGAGCGCATCGGCGCCTGGGAGGCGATCGAGCCGAAGGCGCAACCGATCCTCAAGATGGCGATCATGGACGGGGAAACGCGTGACGCCGTCCGCCTTCCGCATCTCAATTTCGAGGCGAAAACCAAGGCTCCCCTCGCCCATATGGCGTTCAATGACGATGTCATCGGCGCGCTGGCGGCGCTCTGCGACCGGCTCGAGGTTCAGCGCTTCGCGGCGTCGGTCGCGCATTGGTCTCCCGGCAAGCGCGTCGCGGGGCTCGGGCTCAGCGATGGCCGCTCATTGCGCGCGCGCCTTGCGGTCGCCGCCGACGGCGCGCGCTCGAAACTTGGCGCGCTTGCCGGAGTCTCGACCGTCGGCTGGGACTACGACCAGGCCGGCATCGTCGCCACCGTCGCCCACGAGCGCGATCATCAAGGCCGCGCGGAGCAGCATTTCCTGCCCGCGGGCCCGTTCGCCATCCTGCCGCTTCCCGGACGCCGGTCGAGCATCGTCTGGAACGAGCGCCGCGCCGACGCCCGCGCGCTGGTCAATCTCGTTCCCGGGGAGCTCAAGCGCGAGCTTGAACTTCGCTTCACGCCGAAACTGGGCGAAATCAGCCTCGCCTCGCGCGTCGAGGCCTTTCCGTTCCGCTTCCAGGTCGCGCGCCGCTTCGTTGCCGAGCGGCTTGCGCTCGTCGGCGACGCGGCGCACGTCGTTCATCCGCTCGCCGGGCAAGGGCTGAACCTGGGATTGCGCGACGTGGCGGCGCTGGCTGAGACGGTCGTCGGTGAGATGCGGCTCGGCCTCGATCCGGGCGCGCCTGGGCCGCTCGCGGCCTACGAGCGTCGGCGGCGCTTCGACGTAGCGGTCGGAGGACTCGGCCTCGATGCGCTCAATCGGATGTTCTCCAACGACTTCGCAGGTCTGCGCTTCTTCCGCGATCTCGGCCTTCGCCTTGTCGATCGCGCCCCGGCGCTCAAGGACCTGCTGATCGCGGAAGCCGGCGGCGCGGGCAGGGGCGCGCCGAAGCTTTTGAGGGGGCTCGCGCTATGACTGAGCCGCGGCGCTTAAGCTCGCGGACGCTCGCCGCCCAGGCTTTGGGTCGTATCGACGAGAGCACCCGCGCCATCGTGCCGCCGATCCATCTCGCCACGACCTTCGAGCGCGACCCCGACAATCTCTATCGCAGCGGCAATGTCTACGGCCGTCCCGACAACGAGACGGTGCGCGAGGCCGAGGCGGTGATCGGGGCGCTCGAAGGCGCGGCCGCGAGCCTCGTCTACGGCTCGGGGATGTCGGCGGCGATCGCACTGTTTCTGAGCCTCGGCCCGGGCGCCCATGTGATCGCGCCTGGCGTGATGTATTGGGCGCTGCGCGCCTGGCTCGCCAACGAAGCGCCGGCCTTCGGAATCAGTGTCGATTTCGTCGAGACCGAGGATTTGCCGGTGTTGGCGCAGGCGGTGAAGCCGGGCTTAACCAGGCTTGTCTGGCTTGAGACCCCGAGCAATCCGCTGTGGGGCTTAAGCGACATCGAAGGCGCCGCACGCATCGCTCACGCGGCGGGCGCGGCGCTCGCGGTCGACTCGACCTGCGCGACGCCGATCTTCACCCGGCCGATCGCGCTCGGGGCGGATGTCGTGATGCACTCGGCGACCAAATACCTCAATGGCCATTCCGACGTGATCGCGGGCGCGCTGTGCTTTGGGCAGGACGACGCGCTTTGCGCGCGGGCTAGAAAAATCCGCCAGTCGCATGGCCTCATTCTCCATCCGTTCGAGGCGTTCCTCTTGACCCGGGGCTTGAGGACCCTCGACTTGCGCGTGCGCGCCGCAGCCGCAAACGCGATGGAGCTCGCGAGCCGCCTTTCCAATCACGGCGCCGTCTCCGCCGTACTTTATCCCGGCCTGCCGCATCATCCCGGCCACGAGGTCGCGCTCCGGCAGATGAAGGGCGGCTTTGGCGGCATGTTGTCGATTCGCGTCCGCGGCGGCCCCGAGGCTGCGATCGCGGCCGCGGCGCGGGTGCGACTGTGGAAGCGCGCGACGTCGCTTGGCGGCGTCGAATCGCTGATCGAACACCGCGCCTCGATCGAAGGGGCAGGCTCGCCCTGCCCGCCGGACCTGCTCAGGCTCTCCGCCGGCGTCGAGGACGTCGAGGACCTCTGGCACGATATCGATGACGCGCTGACCGGATAGATTCCGGCCTCAAGCGGATCGCGTTCGCCTTACCGGAGAACAGCCCTCCCGAGGCCGCCTCGCCCGATCGGCGAAACCCAGCTCAAGCCGAGAGCGGAGCGCTCTTGCGCGACTTGCGATAGCCGACAAAGCCGAGGCCCGCGAAGCCGAGCAGCAGGGTCGCCCAGGTCGCCGGTTCCGGCGCCGCGGTGGGCGCGATCGTGAAGTCGAACGTGGCGGAAGCCGAGCCGGATGCGCTTCCGCCCGGGGGAGTGACGGCCTCCGCCGCATCGGGAAAGGTGCTGGCCGGCAAGTTGACGGCCAATTGGTATTGGCCGGCGCTCAGCAGATCGACGATGATCCTGCCGGATGACGTCGAAGGCAATGACTGGGTGAACAGGGACGGACTCCCCGGAGCTGACGGTGAAGCTCCACGCGTCCGCCAAGCTGACGCTTGCCGTCGAGTTGTAGGTCAGCGTCACCACTCTCTGGCGACGTCGTATTGAAAGCGCCAACGCCCGCAACGGAAAACCCCGTCGGCAGAACGATCGCATGTCAGAACAGTATCTGGAGCCGGGCGAGCTCGGCGACGGTCCTCGCGTTTAAGAACCCTTAAGGGCCGCCGTGTCTTTCTGCGTCAATTGAAAGAAAACCGGTTCGAGCGAGGGCCGGATTTCAGGAATAACTTGGGTGAAAATGCCAAGATCCTTGCCGCGGACGCTGGCCGATCGGCTTGGCGCCAGCTTAGTCTTATCCGTCGCGCGTTTGGGACGATTCGGAAAGGATTTTCGCATGCGTCAACACCTGTACGCGATTGCCGCATTGGTCATCGGAGCCTGCGCGCCGGTTCCCCTGGTCGCGCCGGTCTCGGCGCAGACTTGCGCTTGCGCTCCGGGCGGCGGCTACCTCATTCAGGCGGACGAGCCGCCGCCGCCTTTACCCGAGTACGATCAGCCGCCCCTTCCGGCCCCGGGCTATTATTGGACGCCCGGCTACTGGGCCTGGAACAATTACGACTATTACTGGGTCCCCGGCGTCTGGGTGGAGCCGCCGCAGCCGGGCTTGCTGTGGACGCCTGGCTACTGGGCCGTCATCGCCGGCGTCTACGCCTTCACGCCGGGCTATTGGGGCCCGCATGTCGGATTTTACGGCGGGATCGACTACGGCTTCGGCTATAACGGCGCCGGCTATTTTGGCGGCCGCTGGGACAACGGGCGCTACTTTTACAACAGCGCGGTGAACAACCTCGGCGCCGCTCACATCACCAATGTCTACAACCAAACGGTCATCAACAATACGACCATCAATCGTGCGAGCTTCAACGGCGGAGCGGGCGGGGTCGCCGCGAAGCCGACCAATGAGGACCTGCTGGCGGAGAAGGAGTCGCGCATCCCGGCGACGAGGCCGCAGGTCGATCAGGCGCGCGCTTCCAGCATGAGAGGCGAGCAGTTCGCATCCGCGAACCAGGGCAAGCCGGCCATCGCCGCGACGCCGCGCCCCGGCGAATTCAAGGGCAAGGGCGTCGTGCCGGCGAAGGCCGCAGGCAAGGCCGCCCAGGCGGCGCCGACCCCAAGCGGAAACGTCCAGCCCCAGTCGAAGGAAAAATCGCCGGCCAGCGAGAAGCTCTTCAAGCCGGAAGTCGCGCCGAACGCGCCCAAGATCGAGGAGAAGCCGCCCGCCAACGAGAAGCTCGTGAAGCCGGAAGGAGCACCGAATGCGCCGAAGGGCGAGGAGAAGCCTCCGGCTGTCGAGAAGCTCGTGAAGCCCGAGGCCGCGCCAAGACCGCCGAAGGTTGAGGAAAGACCGCCGGCCGCCGTGAGGCCGGAAACGATGCCGAGCGCCCCGAGGATCGAGCCAAGGCCGCCGGCCGCCCAAGCGCCCCCAAGGCTCGCAGAGCCGCCGCGGCCGCCGGCCCCCGAGCGGAAGCCGCCTCAGCTCGAGCGGAAGCCGGAGACGAAAGAATGCGGGCGGCCCGGACTGCCCCCCTGCCCCAGGTGAGCGCCGTCGAAGAAGGGCTCGGCTCACTGCCGCGATGGCCCGATTTCAGCCGCACGGCGAATCCGGCTAAACCGGGGAGAATGTACCGAAACATCTTCCTGGTCGGCGGCTGGACCGTCGCCTCGCGGCTGACAGGCTTTGTGCGCGATATCGCGCTCGCCGCGCTTCTGGGCGGTGGAGCGCTCAACGACGCCTATGTGGCGGCGATCAAGCTTCCCAACCAGTTCCGCCAGATCTTCGGCGAGGGGTCGTTCAACGCCGCCTACCTGCCGACCTATACCCGCGTGCTCGAGGCGTCGGGTCCGGAGGAGGCGGGTCGATTCGCAAGCCAGGTGTTCACGCTTCTCGTCCTGTCGCAGATCGCCCTGCTCGGCCTCGTCTATCTCGATATGCCGTTGCTCGTGCGGCTGACCTCGCCCGGCTTCGTCAGCCAGCCCGACAAGTTCGCGCAAGCCGTGGCGATGTCGCGGATCATGTTCCCCTATATCGCCTTCATCGCCGTGTTCGCGCTTCATCAGGGGACGCTCAACGCTAACAACGCCTGGGGCTCGCCTGCTTCCGCGCCTGCCGCGGCCAATGTGTGCATGATCGCGTTTCTTGGCTTCGCCGCCTTCTTTCCAAAACTCTCGCCCGGGGTGGGCAGCATGGCGAGCTGGGGATTTCTCGCCTCCGGCGCGACCCAGCTCGCCATCGTCATGGTCGACGCGCGCCGGCGCGGACTTCTCGAGCGGCTGACCTGGCCGAGCTGGACCCCCGATATCCGACGCTTCTTCTGGATGCTCGGGCCGGCGATCGGCATCTCGGCGAGCTATCAGATCGGCGCGCTCGCCGACCAGATCGTCGGTTCGCTGCTGCCGACTGGCGGCCTCTCCGCGATCAGCTACGCCGACCGGCTTTATCAATTGCCCGGAGGCGTCATCGTGATCGCCACCGGCTCGGTGCTGCTTGAGGGAAATGTCGGCCCTTGTCGCACTCGGCGACGAACGGGGCGCGCTCGCCGCCCAGAACCGCGCCGCTTCGCTGACGTCTGGCGCTCGGCGCTCCGTTCGTGGTCGCTTTTCTTCTCATTCCCGACCTCATCATCGCGGTCGCCTTCGAGCACGGCGCCTTCAAGGCGAGCGCGACCCACCAGGCCGCGGGCGTGCTCGCGGCCTATGCGCTTGGCATGCCGGCGCTGCTGGTCGACCGGATCACTGCCGCGAGCTTTCTGTCGCGCGGCGACACGGCGACGCCGATGAAGGTCACGCTCGTCGGGGTTGCGGTGAATGTGGCGCTCAAGATCGCCCTCTTTCGGCCGCTCGGGGCGCCGGGTCTCGCGCTCGCGACCGCCGCGGGCTTGTGGATCAAGGTTGCTGGCGTGTTCGCGCTCGCAAGGCGGCGCGGCTGGACGGCGCCCGACGCGCGCCTGCTCGCGACCTTCGCTGCGACGCTGTTTGCGGCGGGGGCGCTTGCGCTGGCGCTGACGCTCGCGGACGGACCGCTCGTTCAGACCTTATGGCGCATCTCCCGCGCTTCGCCCGCGAAACCCGGCTCCTGGCCCTGACCGCGATCGGAGTCGCGGTTTACTTTCTCCGCCCTAGGCGCGGGCTTGTGGCTGACTCGCGCCATGCCTGCGGCCCTCCTCAAGCGGGCGCTGGGCGCGCTTCGGCTCGCCCGGTGAGCCTTGCCCGCCCCATCACATCGCCGCAGCTTTCGGAGTACGCGCTCACGAAGACGAGTCGCATTCAATCACGCTTGACGCACGCGCCGGCAGGCCTTCCTGTTCGGCGATGGGAAGAATTCAGATGAGCGTTCAAGCGCGCGATCTGGCTGTGGAGTTCGCATACCGCTTCGGCCGCGTGCCAACGGTCAGCCGGGCGCCCGGCCGCGTCAACCTGATTGGCGAGCACACCGACTATAACGACGGTTTCGTCATGCCGGCGGCGCTCGAATTCGCGACCTTGACCGCGGTGTCGCCGCGGCCCGACCGGCGCCTCAGGGTCTATTCGATGATCATGGACGAGACGCGCGAGTTCGATCTTGATTCCGCGCCCGCTTCGGCGACCGGCGACTGGTCCGATTATATCCTCGGGGTCGCACTCATTCTGGAGAAGAGCGGACGGCGCCTCTCCGGCGCCGATCTCGTCGCCTGGACCGATGTCCCGATCGGCGCGGGCTTGAGCTCCTCGGCCGCGCTCGAAGTCTCCTGCGCGCATGCGCTCTTGACCGCAGCCGGCCTGCCGTTCGAGCCGGTCGAGGTCGCCAAGATCTGTCAGCGGGCCGAAAACGACTTCGTCGGCATGCGCTGCGGGGTGATGGATCAATATATCTCCTGCCTCGGCGTCGCCGGCCATGCGCTCCTGATCGACTGCCGGAGCTTGGCCTCGCGCAACGTCGCCATCGCCCCGAACCTGAGGCTTCTGGTCGCCAACAGCATGGTTCGTCACCAGCATGCGGGCGGCGAGTACAACGCCCGCCGCGAAGCCTGCGAGGAAGGCGTCCGGCTGCTCCGCCGCACGCTCGGGCCGATCAAGGCGCTCCGCGACGTGACCCCCAACGAGCTTGAAGCAAGGCGCCGCAAGCTGCCCGAACTCATCTATCGCCGCTGCCGCCATATCGTCACCGAGAACGCGCGCGTGCTCGAGGCGGAGCGGGCGCTGAAGGGTGGCGACTTCGCAGCTTGCGGTCGGGCGATGAACTTGTCCCATGTCTCGATGCGCGACGACTTCGAGATCACCTGTCCGGAGGTCGATACGCTGGTCGGTCTCGCCCAGACGGTCGAAGGCGTCTACGGCTCCCGCATGACCGGCGGCGGTTTCGGCGGCTGTACGGTGAGCCTGGTCGAAGCCTCGGCGGTCGACAGGGTGACGCGGATCATGATCGACGGCTATCGGGTCGCGACCGGGCTCGAAGCCGAAATCTTCGCCTGTGCGCCGTCGGACGGCGTCCGCCTGATCCCCGTTTGAGGAGCCTCGCCGTGGCGAGCCAGAGCGCGCTCCGCAACGCCTCCCACCGCCGCCTCAATCCGTTGACCGGGGAATGGGTGCTGGTCTCGCCGCACCGCACCCTCCGCCCCTGGCAGGGACGGCGCGAGCCAAAGGCCGCCCCCGCGCTTGCTCACGACCCGAACTGCTATCTCTGCCCGGGCAACCTGCGCGCCAACGGGGCCCGCAACCCGGATTATCCGCACACGTTCGTGTTCGACAACGATTTTCCGGCGCTCAAGGCCGATGCGCCAACGAAGCGGGAAGTCGACGGGCTGCTCGTCGCCGAAGGCGAAACCGGACTGTGCCGGGTGCTCTGCTTTTCGCCCCGTCACGATCTCACACTGGCCGGAATGACCGTCGCCGATATCGAGCGCGTCGTCGACGTATGGGTCGAGGAGACGATCGCCCATGGCGGCGCGCCCGACATCGCTTCGGTACAGATTTTCGAGAACCGCGGCGAGATGATGGGCGCCTCGAACCCCCATCCGCACGGCCAGATCTGGGCGACCCGCCATCTTGCCGAACGAACTCGAGAAGGAGACCCATCGCCAGGGCGAGTATTTCGTCGAGTTCGGCAGGCCGATGCTCATCGACTATCTCGAACGCGAGCTCGAGCTTGGTGAACGCATCGTGTTCGCCAATGACGATTTCTGCGTCCTGGTGCCGTTCTGGGCGATCTGGCCGTTCGAGACGATGATCCTGCCGCGGCGCCGCGTCGGCGGCTTCGATGAGATCAGCGCGTGGGAAAGGACATCGCTGGCCTCGGCGCTGTCCGAACTCACGAAGCGCTACGACCGGCTGTTCAACGCCCCGTTTCCCTATTCGATGGGATTCCATCAAAAGCCGACCGACGGCGCGCTGCATAAGGAATGGCAGATGCACGCCCACTTCTATCCGCCGCTGCTGCGTTCGGCGACGATCAGGAAGTTCATGGTCGGCTTTGAGATGCTGGGCTCCCCGCAGCGCGATCTCACCCCCGAGACGGCGGCGCAGCGGCTGCGCGAGGCGGCGGGCTGAATTACGTCTCCCTCAGCCACTCAGAAAAGGCTGAGGTGATGGCGGCGCATATATTCGGCCGACGCCCGCGACCTTTGCTTGCTCTCATTCTCCATGTGCCCAATGCGGTGCCGGTACGAGTCCGACCGCTTCGGGATGTAATCGTTCTTGTAAGCTGCTGCGGTCGCGCCCGGAGCCACAGCGAGAAGGGACAAAGCGAACGCGGCCATGAGGCCGATCGCGGTGATTGTGTTAGGCATTACGAGTCTTCCAAAAGCCATTCGTCGATCTTGATCGAAAGTCGAGAGCGTCCGCCTTCGCGTCATCCTCTGAATGCTTCGGCGATGGAATTGTTCCCCTTCTCCGCAGATTGCCGCAGGCATGGCGGCGATCGGACGAGCCTCCTAAACTCGCCGCTGGTACTCCACGAACGCAAAATCCGCCTCGTCGCGGGGACCGCGCTCACCCATCTCGCGCCTGACTTCCCGCCATTCGCCGGGATCGATCGGCGGGAAACGGGTTTCCCCCTTCGCGTCGAGCGCGACTTCGGTGATGAAAAGCCGGTCCGCGCGCCCAATCGTCTGGGCGTAGATCTCGCCGCCCCCGGCGACGACGATTTCCCCAGCGCCCATGGCGCAGGCCCTTTCGCCGGCGAGATGAAGCGCGGCCTCGAGGTCATGGGCGACGAAGACTCCCGGGGCGGCCAAGCCGGGGTCGCGGGTGACGACGATCGTATCACGCCCGGGAAGGGCTCGGCCGATCGTGAAGTAGGTCTTGCGTCCCATCACCAGCGGCTTGCCCCAGGTCAGCGCCTTGAACCGCTTCAAGTCGCTTCCGAGCCGCCAGGGGAGTCCTTGGTTGGCGCCGATGACGCCATTGCGGGCGACGGCCGCGACTAGGACAAGCGGGGCCTCACTTGTATCGCTCATTTGCCAACCAGCGCGAAGCCCGCGAGGTTGCGGACGCAAGTCAGCCCGAGTTCGCTCAGGGTCAGGCCTCCTCGCCTTCTTTCTCGGCGCGGGCTTCGCTGCGTCGCCAACGCCGCGATCATCTGATCGCCTACCGCTTCGCCGACCGCCTAACTGAGCTGATGGGGCGACGGCGCGTGCGGGGATCGTGCGGCTGACCGCCTTCCTGATGTGCGTCGGCGCCGTGCAGATCCTAGTCACGGCGACAGGAGACCTGATCGCCCATTGGCGCGTCATTTAGCCCGCGTCGCCTTCTCGGCCTGATAGAGCGCGCGGTAGCGCTTGAGGCGCGGCGCGTGCATCGCGGCCTGCTTCGGGTCCGGCTTGAACTCGCGCTCAACCGGCGGACGCACACACACCGCCTCGACGCTGCCCGCCCCGGCGGCAAGCATGCCGAGCCGGGCGGCGCCGAGCGCGGCGCCGGCCTCCGCTCCGGAAGCGAGATCGATTGTCAGGCCGGTCACATCGGCGATCATTTGGCCCCAGAATTCCGACCGTGCGCCGCCGCCGACCAGCAGCGGCCGGACCGGCCGCGCGCCCGCGGCGTCGAGCACATCGACCCCATCGGCGAACGAGAAGGCAACGCCTTCCATGACCGCGAACACCAGCGCATCCGCGCCGTGCTCGGCCCGTAAGGTCGCGAACATGCCGGTCGCTTCGGCGTCGTTGTGCGGCGTGCGCTCGCCGCTGAGGTAAGGCAGGAAGATCGGCGCGGAAGCGACCGCGCTCTTCGACCCGGCGAAGGCGGCCGCGCTGGCGATCAATTGACCGATGTCGCGCTCGCGCCCGAGGACGCCGGCGATCCAGGAGAGCGAGGAGGCGGCTGACAGCATCACCGCCATGCCGTGCCAGCGATGCGGCAGCGCGTGACAGAACGCGTGCAGCGTTCGCTCCGGCAGGCTCACAAAACGGTCGGTGACGGAAAAGATGACGCCAGAGGTTCCGAGCGAAACGAAGCCCGCCCCCGGCGCCGTCGCGCCGACCCCGATCGCCGAAGCGGCGTTGTCGCCGCCTCCACCGGCGATCGGAACTTTGCGGTCCGGGAGGCCCCAGGCGCGCGCGGTCTCGGCCGTGAGGGTAGCCGAGACCTCCGACCCCTCGACAAGGCTCGGCATGGCTTCTTCGGTCAGGCCGGTCGCCGCGAGCAGGCTCGCGTCCCAGCGTCGCCGGCCGACGTCGAGCCAGAGCGTTCCAGAAGCGTCCGACATCTCCGATACGGCCTCGCCCGAGAGGCGCAGGCGCACGTAGTCCTTGGGCAGCAGCACCCGCCTGGTCGCCCTGGCGATCTCGGGCTCATGCGCGGCGACCCACAGCATCTTCGGCGCAGTGAAGCCCGGCATGGCGAGATTGCCGGTGCGCCGCTCGAGATCGGGGACGCGGCGCTTGAGCTCGGCGCATTCGGCGAACGAACGGCCGTCGTTCCACAAGATCGCCGGCCTGAGCGGCTTGTCATTTGCGTCGAGCAGGGTCGCGCCATGCATCTGGCCCGAGAGCCCGATCCCAGACAGCGCGGCGAATTCCGTCGGCGCATGGCGGCGGATCGCGGCGACGGCCGCCTCGACGCCCTCGACCCAGTCGCCAGGATCCTGCTCGCTCCACAAAGGATGGGGGCGCGAGACGCTGAGCGGGGTCGAGGATTCCGCCACCACCCGCTGATCGGCGTCGATAAGCAGCGCCTTCACCGAAGAGGTGCCGATATCGAGCCCCAGAAACGTCTCTTGCTTGCCCTCAGTCATCGCCGCCTCCCGCGAGCGGCCAGCATAAACAAAAAGCCCCGGCGTTGTCGCCGGGGCTCAAGAATGCGTGGCAAGCGCAAGCGAATGAAAGGTCAGGCGACCTTGAGGTTCCCGGCCGACGAGCGGCCGGTGCGCTTGTCGGCGACAATCTCGTAGACGACCTTCTGTCCCTCTGCGAGGTCGCGAAGCCCCGCGCGCTCGACGGCGCTGATGTGAACAAATACGTCTTTGCCGCCATCGTCGGGCTGGATGAAGCCAAAGCCCTTCGTTGCGTTGAACCATTTGACGGTTCCAGTAGCCATAGATGCAGTCCCGTAGATGAAGTTGAGAGGAGCGGCCTGATGTCGCCAGTCCGCTATCGGTGCGGAAGGCTTCCTCGTCGCGCGTCGCAGAACGCGAAGTCGAGTGGTCGGTCGGACATCGATGCCAGCCCATAGCCAGACATGGTGGTGAAATCAAGATCACGTTTTGGCCGGCGCCCTCAAAGCCACGCGCCGACGGCGTGGGCGATCTGGGCGCCGGCCTCGTAATAGGCCTCTTTCAGCCGCGGCAGCGCCGGAGCGCCGGGCTCGGTGACCGGCAGCGGCAGGTCCTTTTCGCTGAGTTTCCCGAGAATATGATCGGCAAGCACGCGCCCGAAAACCGTTCCCGGTCCGATGCCCCTGCCATTATAGCCGCAGATTGTCACAACGTTTGCGGCCAGCCGATGAAAACGCGGCAGCGCGTTGTCGGTCATGCCGATCATCCCGTACCATTGCGCCTCGAAGTCGACCTTGCCGATGCCCGGGAACATCTTGGCGAGCGCGCGGGTCGCCCAGGCGCGATGGACGGCGAGCCCTGCGCCCCGCAGCGCGCCGACGCTGCCGAACACCAGCCGGCCGGCGCGATCGAAGCGGAAAGAGCTCAGAATTGTCTTTGTGTCCCAGCAGCCCTCGCGTCCAGGCAGGATCGAAGCCTGCAGCTCGGCCCTCAGCGGAGCAGTGGCGAAGTTGAAATAGGGCAGCCGAACCTGTTCGCGGCGCCCTTGCGGCCACGGGGCGCCGCCATAGGCGTCGGTCGCGACTGCAATCCAGTCGGCCGCGACTGTCCCGCCGTCCGTCACAAGCGTCCAGACCTTGCCCGTCCGCTCGGCCGATCTGACCGGGCTTTGGGTGTGAACCTGGGCGCCGGCGGCGATCGCGGCGCCCGCAAGGCCGCGCGCATAGGCGAGCGGCTGGATGGTGCCCGCACGCAGGTCGAGGAGCGAGCCCGCGTAGGCGCCGGAGCCGATCCGGGCCGCCGTCTCTGCAGTAGAAAGCATCCGCACGGGCGCGCCGCGTTCGCCCCACTGCTGCGCGCGCTCTTCGATCTCGGCCAGACCCGCGCGCCCGACGGCGCAATGGAGCGTGCCGTTGGGCGTCGGCTCGCAGGCGATGGCATAGGCTTCGATGGTCTTCCAAACCTCAGCCGGGGCGCCGCCCAGCAGCGACAAGATCCGCTCGCCATAATCCTCTCCGAGCGTTTTCACGATGTCGTTCGGCTGAAGCCACATCCCGGCATTGACCAGGCCGACATTGCGTCCCGCGCCGCCGAAGCCGATCTCGACCGCTTCCAGCGCCACGACTTTCGCCCCCGCCTGGGCCAAATGGAGCGCGGCCGAGAGCCCGGTATAGCCGCAGCCGACCACCGCGACGTCGGCCCGGACCTGGCCCTTGAGCGACGCAGTCGGCGGCGCGGGCGGCGCGGTCATTTCCCACAGGCCGTGCGAGAGCGGATTATCTTGCATCGCGGGTTTCGAATCCTGTCGCACGGGGCAGCGTGTGCCTATGATAGGCGTGCGCCGCCGCGGTTTCCACCGTGCCGCAGGGATCCCGCCCTCGACGCGCCGTTCGCCGCCCAATATAGATCGTGACGGTGCGTCCCTCATCCCGAGCAGCCCGCGAAGCGGGCGTCCCGACGGATGCGGGCGCCGGCGGCCCCAGGACGTTGTGATGAGTGGCTTTCATGGACCCGATCTCGGCCCGTTCCAGTGGGACGATCCGCTCATGCTCGAATCTCAGCTCGCCGAAGACGAGCGGATGATCCGCGACACCGCGCGCGATTTCGCGGCGAAGGAGCTCGCGCCGCGGATCCAGAAGGCCTATCTCGAGGAGAGGACCGATCCCAAGCTCTTCCGCCTGATGGGCGAAGCGGGGCTGCTCGGGTTGACGCTGCCACAGGAATTCGGCTGCGCCGGCGCAGGCTATGTCGCTTACGGCCTCGTGGCGCGCGAGGTCGAGCGGGTCGACTCCGGCTTCCGCTCGATGATGAGCGTGCAGAGTTCGCTCGTCATGTATCCGATCCACGCCTATGGCGACGCTGACCAGCGGAAGAAATACCTGCCCGGCCTCGCCCGCGGCGAGCTCATCGGCTGCTTCGGACTGACCGAGCCGGACGCTGGCTCCGATCCGGGCGGCATGGTCACGCGGGCGGAGAAGATCGACGGCGGCTACCGGCTCATGGGCGCCAAGACCTGGATCAGCAACGCGCCGCTCGCCGACGTGTTCGTCGTCTGGGCGAAGTCGCGCGCCCACGGCGACCAGATCCGCGGTTTCATCCTCGAAAAGGGGATGAAGGGTCTCTCGGCGCCGAAGATCGAGGGCAAGCTGTCGCTGCGCGCCTCGATCACTGGGGAGATCGTGCTTGATAATGTCGAAGCGCCGGAGAGCGCGCTTTTGCCGAACGTCGCCGGCCTTAAAGGTCCGTTCGGCTGCCTCAACCGCGCGCGCTACGGCATATCCTGGGGGGCGATGGGCGCGGCGGAGGATTGCTGGCTCGCCGCCCGCCAATACGGCCTCGACCGCAAGCAGTTCGGCCGCCCGCTTGCCCAGACCCAGCTCTTCCAGAAGAAGCTGGCCGACATGCAGACCAAGATAGCGCTCGGGCTCCAGGCCTCGCTTAGGGTCGGGCGGCTCATGGACGAGGGCCGCGCGGCGCCGGAGATGATCTCGCTCGTCAAGCGCTCGAATTGCGGCGAGGCGCTCGACGTCGCCCGCGCGGCGCGGGACATGCACGGCGGCAACGGCATCCAGATCGAGTACAAGGTCATGCGCCACCTCGCCAACCTCGAGACCGTCAACACCTACGAGGGCACGCATGACGTTCACGCGCTGATTCTAGGGCGGGCGCAGACCGGTTTGCAGGCGTTCTTTTGAACATGAGCCCGCTCGCCGGACTGCGCGTCGTCGAGCTCGCGCGCGTGCTCGCGGGCCCGACGATCGGCCAGACGCTCGCCGATCTCGGCGCCGATGTCATCAAGGTCGAGAGTCCGGAGGGCGACGAGACGCGCGCCTGGGGCCCCCCGTTCATCGATACGGAGGGCGAGCAGTCGGCGGCCTATTTTCACTCATGCAACCGCGGCAAGCGCTCGATCGTCGCCGACTTCGCAACCGACCGGGGACGCGAGATCGTGCGTCGCCTCGCGGCGCGCGCGGACGTCCTGATCGAGAACTTCAAGGTCGGCGGACTCGCCAAGTTCGGCCTCGACTATGAGTTGCTCAGCCGCCTCAACCCGCGTCTCATCTATTGCTCGGTGACCGGCTTCGGCCAGACCGGGCCTTACGCGAAACGCGCAGGCTACGACTTCCTCATCCAGGGCATGTCGGGAATGATGAGCATCACCGGCGAGCCGGACGGCTCGCCGCAGAAGGCGGGCGTTGCGATCAGCGATCTCTTCACCGGGCTCTATGGCGTCATCGCCATCGAGGCGGCGCTGATCGCGCGCGAGCGAACCGGGCGTGGGCAATACGTAGACCTTGCGCTGTTCGACTCTATGAGCGCGATGCTCGCCAATCAGGCGATGAACTATCTGGCTTCCGGCCGGTCGCCGAAGAGGATGGGCAATGCCCATATCAATCTTGCGCCCTACCAGACGCTGCCGGTTGCGGATGGCTGGCTGATCGTGGCGGTCGGCAACGACGGGCAGTTCGCGCGACTCTGCGCCGTACTCGGCCTCGAGCTGCTCGCGCGGGACCCCCGCTTTGCGACCAATCCTGGCCGGGTGACGAACCGCGACCATCTGGAGCGCGACCTTAGGGCGAAGACGCGGCTCTGGAAGCGCGACGACCTTCTCGCCGCCTTGGAGGCGGCGGTCGTTCCTGCCGGGCCGATCAACACGATCGCCGATCTCTTCGCCGATCCCCAGTTCAAGGCGCGCGGCATGCGGATCGAGCCTCAAGGGGCGCCGGGCATCCGCAGTCCAATTCTCATGAGCGAAAGTCCGCTCGTATTCGAGCGCCGATCCCCCAGGCTCGGCGAGCATCAGGCGGAGATCCTGCGCGAGATCGGGCTCGAATAGCGGCCCGTTATCGCGAGGAGCTATGGGGCGTCGAGAGACGCCCGTCTTTCGACGGGCTGTGGCGACGAAGCAATCCATGGCTCGTAAGGTCGCAGCGGCGGGGTGCTTTACTGCGCTCCCAATGACGCGAGGTCGCTTGACGGCGCGCGGGCGCGGGCGGCAAATCGCTTCTGAGTGAGGCCGACTATGAGCGCGATTCGAAACATCTGCGTCTATTGCGGATCGAGCGCCGGCAGTGACGCCCGGTTCGCCGACGCCGCGGATGCGTTGGGACGGGCGCTCGCGACCGAGGGCGTCGGGCTCGTCTATGGCGGCGGCGGCGAGGGCCTCATGGGCCGCCTCGCCCGCTCAACTCTCGCCGCCGGCGGCTATGTGACCGGCGTCATCCCAAGCTTCCTCGTCCGCAAGGAACATGCCCTGACCGCGGCCCACGAGATGATTGTCGTCGAGGACATGCACGACCGCAAGCAGGCAATGTTCGATCGCGCCGACGCCTTCGTTGCGCTGCCGGGCGGGGTCGGCACGCTCGAAGAGCTGGTCGAGCAGATGACCTGGGCGCAGCTCAATCGGCACGCGAAGCCCATCCTCATCGCCAATATCGGCGGCTTTTGGCGGCCTTTGCTCGCGCTCTTCGCCCATATGCATATCGAAGGCTTCATTCGCGAAGGCTTCGATATGCGCTATCTCGTCGCCGAAAGAATCGAGGACGTGTTGCCGATGCTGCGCGCCGCCGCGGAGCGGCGGACGGCCGACCGCGGACCGCTGGACGCCGTCTCGTCTCGCAACATGTAATGGCGGGGCGCCGCACGCGACATTCGGTCATGAGGGGCCAGCTTTGCCTTCGTGGCGCCATCCTCGCGAAGTTCATGCTCTCTGGCGCAAGCGCAGGAGGAGATTCATGACGATACGGACCTTGGCGATTGCCGTGGCGCTATGCGGCGTGATCGTAGCTCTGGCGCTCGCGCAGAACACGGCGCCAACCGCCGCCGCCAAGCCCAAGCCCAAGGCGTCGACGGACGCGGCCACGGTCACCGTGATGGTGACGAATTCCCGCAAAGCCGATCTGGTCCAGCTGCAGGCGGCCGAGAGTGGCTCAGTCGCCTGGAAGAAGGTGCTGGGGCCACTCAAGGCCGGCGCACACGCCACCGCCGTTTTGCCGCGGCAGTTCAACTGCCGCGTCGACCTGCACGGAACCTTCGCCGACGGTCAGACGATGGAGGCGTCCGACGTCGAGGTTTGCACGGAAAAGACGCTGAACCTCACCGAGTGAACGAACGCGTCATTCCCGACGGTTGCAGGCGACCGATCGGGAATCGATGTCGTCTCGACCCCGCGACGGCAAGATTTGCCGATCACGCCTGCGGCCTATCGGGAAAAGCAGAACAGGCGCGGCGGGGACTACTTCTGGCCGAAGAGCTCGGCGACATATTCCCAATTAATGAGATGATCGACCCACGCCTTGAGATAGTCCGGCCTGCGATTGCGATAGTCGATGTAATAGGAATGCTCCCACACGTCGACGCCGAGAATCGGCTTCGCGCCGTGCACGAGCGGGTTTTCTCCGTTCGGCGTCTTCATCATCTGAACCTTGCCGTCTTTTACCGCGAGCCACGACCAGCCCGATCCGAACTGGGTCACGCCGCCCTGGATGAAGTCCTCCTTGGCCTTGTCGATCGAGCCGAACGAATCCTTGAGCGCCTTTTCGACCTCGCCCGGAATCTTGTTGCTTGCGTTCGGCTTCATCCATTTCCAAAAATGGATGTGGTTATAGTGCTGGCCGGCGTTGTTGAACACGGCGGGGTTCTTGCCGAACGAGCCTTTGACGATCTCCTCAAGAGACTTGCCCTCCCACTCGGTTCCTTTCAGCGCATTGTTGCCGTTGTTGACATAGGCGAGATGATGCTTGTCATGATGGAATTCGAGGGTCTCCGCCGACATGTAGGGCTTCAGCGCGTCATGCGGGTAGGGCAGATCGGGCAGCGTAAAGGCCATGGGACGGCTCCTTGGGGGATACGGGGCGTAACAGAAACCCTACCGGACGAGATAGGTTCCTTCGGTCCCCAATTTAGCCGCCCCCCGACCGCGCGGCAACTCCGTCGCCGCCAGACGCCGTGCGCCGCGAGCCATCGCGTCGCCTCCTCCCAGGAGGCCTCCGCGTCGGCGGGCGCTTAGCTCGGCCGATAGTCGGAAAAGAAGGCGTGGTTGGCGTCGTCGTAGACGACAATCTCCGATTTGATCGGCCGCCGCTTGCAGCCGCTTGATCGAACGGCTCGCTTTGCCAATTGCCGATCCGCCGCTTAACCTCGCGACCCAACGGCATTGTCTGAAAAAAGGGGGGCGCATGCTAAGGTTGTTGCAATGGAGCGTCGCGGCGGGTGCGATCGGCGTCGTCGCGTTCTTGGCTGTCGGGCCGGCGGAGGCGAAGAGTTGTTCCGAACGATTCGGGGTCTGCAAGAGGTTCTGCGCCAAGACCGAGAGGGAATCTCCCGCTTGCCTCGCCGCATGCGCGGGATATCGCGAACAATGCCTGGCGAGCGGCTGCTGGGAAAGCAAGTACGTCGCGAAGGAATGCGGCTTCACCCGGCAATAGCCGCCCGCGCCTCGACCTTGCTGACAAAATCACCAATGTGCTTCAGGTAGATCGGTACGAGTGGCAGGCCAAAGTCGTGGCTCATGCCCGGAACGACGATCAATTCGGCGCCGGGGATGCTTTCGGCGGTGTCCTTGCCGGCGGCCACGGGCATGACCGGATCGTCGCCCCCGTGAAGGACGAGCGCCGGGCAGTGGACGTGTCCCAAAAGCGCGTTGCGGGGCGGGGCGACGATGAGGGCCGCCGACTGGCGCGCCAGTCCGGCTGGATCGAATGGCGCCCAATCCGTGCGGCGCTCGGCCGTCGCGCGAATTTCCTCTTCGGTCGCCGGAAAGCCAGGACTGGCGAGCGTTGACTGGACGAGAATGCTCATTTCGATGAGATCCTCGCGGCTCGTGCTCTTCGGCGGACGGAACAGCACCGACAGGACCTCGGGATTGCCCGGCGGCAGATCACGTCTTCCGGCGGATGACAGCATCGAGATCAAACTCTTCGTCCGCTCCGGATGCTCGATCGCGACGAGTTGCGCGATCATGCCGCCCATCGAGGCGCCGGCGATATGGGCGCGCTCGACGCCAAGCGCGTCCATGAGCCCAACCGCGTCGCCGGCCATGTCGGAGAGCGTATAGGGAACGTCTGGCCGTCTCCCGGCCATCACCTCCGCCAGAACCGCCCGGGCGTCGGGCGCTGCAAGGCCGGCGAGATGGGTCGACTTGCCGATGTCGCGGTTGTCGAACCGCACGACCCGAAACCCCTTGGCGGCCAGTCCTTGGCACAGCGGCTCGGGCCAGAAGATGAGTTGGGCGGCGAAGCCCATGATGAGGAGAATGAGCGGATCGCCGTCGCGGCCGAAGCTCTCATATTCGATCGTGATTCCGTTTGCTTTCGCTTGCGGCATGGGGCGCTCCGGCAGGCATGAGCGTGCACCCTACCCGCACCGGCGGCGGCTTCAAACTCGAGCGGGAAAAGCCGTCGCTCCCTCCTCCACCGCCTCCTCCGGCGCGACCCACCGGAAGCCGGACATCTGCCGGCGCGCCCAAGTGAACTGCCGCTTGGCGTAATGGCGGGTGTCGAGCTTCGACCGCTCCGCTGCTTGGGCGAGGGTGATCCGGCCTTCGAGATGGTCGATGAGATGGCGAACTCCATGCGCGCGCATCACCGGCAGCGCCGGATCGAGCCGCCGCTTCATCAACGCCCCGGCCTCGTCGAGCGCGCCTTCGGCCAGCATGGCGTCGAACCGGGCGTCGATGCGCCGATAAAGCGCGGCCCGATCGGGAGCGAGATAGAGTCCCGCCCATTCGTCTGGCGCAAGCGCGGGCGCAGCGCGGGCGCCGAGAAACGAAGCGAGGGGGCGCTCCGTGGCGCACAAAACCTCAAGCGCGCGCAAAATCCGCTGCCGGTCGCTAGCGTTGAGGCGCGCCGCGGTTTCAGGATCGCGCGCCTTAAGCTCGGCGTGGAGGTCGGCGCTGGCGCGCCCCTCGGCTTCGGCGCGAATCCTCGCGCGCAACGGTTCTGGCACGGGCGGCACGTCGGAGAGGCCTTCGGTCAGCGCCCGCAGATAGAGTCCCGTTCCGCCGACGAAAACGGCCGGCCGCCCGCCGATCTCGGCGAGCGCTTCGCGCGCCGCCCGCGCCCACCGTCCGGCCGAATAATTGACCGCGCCGTCGACCGTCCCGAACAGCCGATGGGGCGCGCGCCGCTCGTCTTCGATTGTCGGCCGCGCGGTCAGGATCCTGAGGTCCGCATAGACCTGCATCGAATTGGCGTTGACGATCGTCGCGCCGAACCGTTCCGCGAGAATGAGCGCCGCCGCCGACTTGCCGCTCGCCGTCGGGCCTGCGATGAGGAGCGCGCGCCTCACCCCGCTCGCCCCTGTCCTCGGAGCTTCATGCCGTCGTCCGCCGTCGTCGCCACGTTGATCGTCGATCCCCGTTCGATGCGTCTCAGCGATGCCCATATCGCGCATCTCGCGCAAGCCGTCGGCGGGTTCGAACAGTGGCGCTGGCTCGAGGACGGCGTCGCCGCCGATCTCCTCTTCAGCGCCCCGCTCGACGCCGTCCGCGCCGCACTTGCGGCGGCGCTAGCCGGCGAGCCGGCCGACGTCATCGTGCAATCGGCCGCCCATCGCGCAAAGCGCCTCCTGGTCGCCGACATGGATTCGACGCTGATCGGCCAGGAATGCGTCGACGAGCTCGCGGCTTACGCCGGCGTCGGCGACCGGGTCGCTGCGATCACCGACCGGGCGATGCGGGGCGAGATCGCCTTCGAGCCGGCGCTGCGCGAGCGCGTCAAGCTGCTTGCGGGATTGTCCGAAAGCGTCATCGCCGATGTGCTGAGAGACCGGATCACGCTGAGCCCCGGCGCGCGCGCGCTTGTCCAAACGATGCGGGCGAGGGGCGCCTATGTCGCCGTGGTCTCCGGCGGCTTTCGCCAGTTCACCCGCGCGGTTCGCGACCGCCTCGGCGCGGACGAGGACCGCGCCAATATTCTCGCGATTCACGACGGCAAGTTGACCGGCAAGGCGATCGAGCCGATCCTCGGCCACGACGCCAAGCTCGCCGCGCTCAAGGAGATCGCCGCGGCAAACGGCGTCCCGCTCGCCGAGACGCTCGCGGTCGGCGACGGCGCCAACGATCTCGCGATGCTGAAGGCGGCCGGTCTCGGCGTCGCGTACCGCGCCAAGCCCAAGGTCGCCGCCAGCGCCGCCGCCCGCATCGATCACGCCGACCTCACGGCGCTCCTCTACGCGCAAGGGATTCCGCGCGCCGAGTTTGTCGAGGGGTGAAGACCTTCATCCGGTCGGCTGAGGGCAAGCCGTGCCTCCCCAACGTCATTGCGAGGAGCGAAGCGACTAAGCAATCCACTCCGCGCCATCAAATATTTCGTCGCCTCGCGCTTGGCGACGCCGGTCAGCTTCTCGCGTTGGTCCTTCAAAAACCGGCGCACGCGCTTGGAGTCGCGCTTCAACAATTCGCGCAGCCGAGCCGGCGCCCAGAGATTTTTCGACAATTTCTTCCTGAAAATCAGAATCACCAGTAAGATGGCCTCTTGCCATGAACGACGTGTTCGACAATCTCCGCGCGTGGAAGGAGGGGCTGAGGAGGTTGTCGACATCCGCCCGCATATATCACATAATCTACGCGATACTTGGCCGCCGCGCCAGAAAAGAAAAAAGCGCCCAGGGGCGCCAACCCATTGAAAAGGCTCAAAACGGACAAGGGAATCCAAGGAAATCCAAGCATTTTCCTTTGATATTTTTAGCGAGAATTTGGCCCGGCTTGGCTAAATTTGGGAAAATTTGGAAAAAGCTTGGAATTCGTCGGGGTGGCTCGCTCGCCCGCTCACAACGCCCGCCGCACCGCCTCCCGCCACCCCCGGTAGAGCGCCTCGCGGGTCGGCTCGTCCATCGCCGGTGTGAAGACCCGGTCGCGGCGGCGCCGGTCGGCGAACGACTCGGGGCCCGGCATGACGCCCGCCTGCCAGCCGGCGGCGAAGGCCGCGCCGAGAGCGGTCGATTCGAGATTGGCCGGGCGGTCGACCGGGACGCCGAGCATGTCGCTCACGAACTGCATCGTCCAGTCGCTCGCCGCCATGCCGCCGTCGACGCGGATGACCCCGATCTTGCCGCGAGCGTCGCCGGCCATCGCCTCGACAAGGTCGCGGGTCTGATAGCCGACGCTCTCCAGCGCCGCCCGCGCGATGACGTCGTGCGACGTCCCCCGGGTCAGGCCGCAGATGAGCGCCCGCGCGTCCGAACTCCAATAGGGCGCGCCGAGCCCGGCGAAGGCGGGCACGCAATAGACGCCCTCGGTCGAGTCGACGCGCGCGGCGCGCTCGCCCGCTTCCGGCGCCGAACCGATGATCTTGAGGCCGTCGCGCAGCCATTGCACGGTCGCGCCGGCGGAGAAGATCGAGCCCTCGAGCGCATAAGTCCGCTTGCCGCGCCACTGGTAGGCGACAGTGGTCAGCAGGCGATTGCGCGACGGCGCGGGCGTCTCGCCGGTGTTGAGCAGCAAGAAGCCCCCGGTGCCGTAGGTCGCCTTGACCATGCCGGGCGCAACGCAGGCCTGGCCGATCAGCGCGCTCTGCTGATCGCCGATGAGCGCCCGGATCGGCACGGGGCTTCCCAGGCATTCCGGCGCGCTCGCGCCATACTCGGCCGCCGTGTCCATGACTTCGGGCAGGAGCGCGCGCGGGACGCGGAAGAGCCGCAGCATGTCGTCGTCCCAGACGCCCGCGCGAATATCGTAGAGGAGGGTGCGCGAGGCGTTGGTGGCGTCGGTCGCGTGAACGGCGCCGTTCGTGAGGCGCCACAGGAGAAACGTGTCGACGGTGCCGAAGGCGAGGTCGCCGCGCTCAGCCGCTGCGCGCGCGCCCTCGACATCGTCGAGGAGCCAGGCGATCTTGGTGGCCGAGAAATAGGGATCGATCACGAGGCCGGTCTTGGCCGTCGCCTGCGGCTCCGCGCCCTCCGCCTTCAGGCCGGCGCAAGCGTCGGCGGTGCGCCGGTCCTGCCACACGATCGCGTTGGCGATCGGCTTGCCGGTCGCGCGCTCCCAGATCACGACGGTCTCGCGCTGGTTGGCGATCCCGATTGCCACCAGGTCCTTGGCCGTGCAGGCGGCGCGCTTCAGCGCCTCGCGCGCGGTCGAGAGCGTCGTTCGCCAAAGGGTTTCCGGGTCGTGCTCGACCCAGCCAGGACGGGGGTAGAGTTGCTCAAACTCGGCCTGGGCGCTCGCAACCGGCGCGGCGTCGCGGCCGAACACGATCGAGCGGGTCGAAGTCGTCCCCTGATCAATGACGAGGATCACGCCGGCGTCCTTTGCGCGCCCATGCGCCGGCCGCTCTCCGCGAGACGGCTGGCGATGAAGCGGTCGAGGGCGGCGATCTCATCGGCGCTGAGGCGCAGCCCGAGCTTGGTCCGCCGCCACACGACGTCCTCGGCGCATTCGGCCCATTCGATCCGCATGAGATAGTCGACCTCGCTTTCGCTCAAACCCGCGCCGAAGTCGCGGCCGAGCGCCCGGCGCTCGCTCGCTTCGCCGAGGATCTCGCTCGCGCGCAGGCCATAGGCACGGGTCAGGCGGCGCGCCTCGTTCTCGTTCAGCCAAGGATAGCGGAGCCGCAGCGCCTGCACCCGCGCCTCGAGTTCCGTGGGCGCAAACGCCCCGCCCGGCAGCGGCGCGCCGCCAGTCCAGCCGCGCCGGAGCGCGATCATTGGAAGGCTCGGCTCGAGCTTGTCCAGAACGTGCTCCGCGAGCTTCCGATAGGTCGTGATCTTGCCGCCGAAAATCGACACCAGCGGCGGGCCGTCGTCGTCGACCTCGAGCACATAGTCTCGCGTCGCCGCGCTCGCCGCGCTCGCGCCGTCGTCATAGAGCGGCCGCACGCCGGAGAAGGTCCAGACCACGTCCGCCTTGGTGACGCTGCGGGCGAAATATTCGCTCGCCGCAGCGCAGAGATAATCGATCTCCGCTTCGGATGCGGCGGCCTTCGAGGGGTCGCCGGCGTAGTCGAGTTCGGTCGCGCCGATGAGGGTGAAATCGCCGTCGTACGGAATCGCGAACAGCACCCGCTTGTCGGCGTTCTGAAAGATATAGGCGCGCCCGTGATCGAACAGCTTGCGGGTGACGATGTGCGAGCCCTGCACCAACCTGAGGCGGTCGCGCGAGGGCCGCGCCGGCAAGCGGGCGAGCACGTCTTCCACCCAGGGCCCCGCGGCGTTGACGAGCGCCTTGGCCAGGATCGTTCGCGCCGTTCCGTCGCGCTCGTCGACGACGGTCAGGCGCCAGCGCCCGTCGGCGCGCTCGGCGGCAACCGCTTTGGCGCGCGTTTCGATTCGCGCGCCGGCGAGATGGGCGTCGAGCGCGTTGAGAACGACGAGACGGGCGTCGTCGACCCAGCAATCCGAATATTCGAAGCCAACGGCGAAGGCGCCGCGCTTCAACGGCGCTCCGGCCGGATCGCGCGTGAGATCGAGCGTTGCGGTCGGCGGCAGGAGATTTCGCCGACCCAGATGGTCATAGAGCAGAAGCCCGAGCCGCAACAGCCAGACCGGGCGGAGGCCCGGGTGGTGGGGCAGAACGAAGCGCAGCGGCCGCACCGAATGGGGCGCAATGCGCCACAGGGTCTCGCGCTCGGATAGCGCCTCGCGCACCAGCCGGAATTCGCCGTATTCGAGGTAGCGCAGGCCGCCATGAATGAGCTTGGTCGCGGCCGAGGAGGCGCCGCTCGCGAGGTCGCCTTGCTCGCAAAGATAGACGCTCAAGCCCCGTCCGCTGGCGTCTCGAGCTACGCCGCACCCACTCACCCCTCCGCCGATGATCGCCAGATCGTAAACGGGTTCGGGCATTCGGATTTATGCACGCGCACTTGATGAGGAGCGACCGCGACAGCCTATCGAAGCGCGCAGCCACCGGCAACGATGGCCGTTAGCGAACCGGCTCCGAGGGCGAGGGTCGCGGCAATCTGGTCCTGGCCAGGATCTCCTCCGCCAGGATCGCGGCTCGCGCCGCCGGAATGAAGCCGTCGACGACCAGATTGGAGAGCCCGTGCACGAGGCCCCACGCCGCCATGGCCGCGAGGTTGTCCTCGAGCGGTCGCTGGTCGAGGTCGGCGACGCCGCGAAGCAACAAGGCCTCGACGCCGTCGGTCGCGGCCTGAAGCGTCGGGTATTTCGCCCGTTCAGAAAGGACGGGGCCGAACATAAGGCGAAAGAGGCCCCGATTCTGCTGAGCGAACTCGACATAAGCAAGGCCAGCACGGCTCAGGGGATTGGATCCGCGCGTCGCCCCCTCCATCGCCGCGCCAAGTTCGCTGAACCCTTCGGCGGCGACGGAAGCAAGAAGATCTTCTTTGCTGGTGAAATGGCGGTAGGCGGCCGTCGCCGACACGCCGACCCGGCGGGCGGTTTCCCTTAAGCCGACCGCCTGCATGCCGCTCTCGTCCAATATTTGCCGGGCCGCGGCCACAAGCGCAGCCGGCAGATTGCCATGGCGATAAGGACGTAAGGCACGCATTTGAGGGTCGCCTATCGTGAGTTGTTCACGGTGTCAACGCGCGGCGTCGCCGGGAGTTCCACGGTTTGCCGTCATTATGTCGTCGGCGCGGCGAAAAAGGGCGGCAGGGGTCTCGAAAGCGTCACATTTTGTCTCGCCGGGCGACCGCGGCCACCAAAGCGCTGGCCTCAAGCGCCCTTGAGTCCGCCTTTGCTGCGCAGAAAGGCGACAATCGCATCGAGGCCTTCCCCAGTCTTCATGTTCGCCATCACGAACGGACGGCCCTTGCGCATCGCTGAGGCGTCGCGCGCCATCACTTCGAGCGAGGCGCCCACGTAGGGCGCGAGGTCGATCTTGTTTATGACCAGCAGGTCGGAGCGCGTGACGCCCGGGCCGCCCTTGCGGGGGATTTTCTCGCCGCCCGAGACATCGATGACGTAGATCGTGATGTCGGCGAGCTCGGGCGAGAAGGTCGCAGCGAGGTTGTCGCCACCCGATTCGATGAGGATGAGATCGAGATCGGCGAAGCGCTGGCGCATCTCCGAGACCGCCGCGAGGTTGATCGAAGCGTCCTCGCGGATCGCGGTATGTGGGCAGCCGCCGGTTTCGACGCCCATGATTCGCTCCGGGGGAAGCGCCCCCGCCTCGACCAGAATACGGGCGTCTTCTTTCGTGTAGATGTCGTTGGTGATGGCTGCGATTTCGAGTTGGTGGCGCAGTCGCTTGCAAAGCTGCTCCATCAGCGCGGTCTTGCCCGAGCCCACAGGTCCGCCGACTCCGACCCGCAGAGGCTGATTGGGCTCTGTCATGATCGGAACAGCCTCGAATACTGGCTCTCGTGGCGCATGGCGGCGATGTCGGAGCGAAACGCCCCGCCGCCGAGGTCGGTGAGGCTCGCGCGATGGGCCTCGCCCGCCAACCGCCGAATAGGCGGCAACAGCGCGGCGAGGATCTTCTGGCCGTCGGTCTGCCCGATCGGCCCGAGGCGCAAAGCGGCGGAGACGAGATTGGCCGCCTGAGCGAGGACGAAAGCCTCGAGGCTGGCTCCAAGCGACAGGCCGTGGCCGCTCGCCGCTGCGGCGACTGCGATCGGATAGGCGATGCGCCCGTCCGGCGTGTCGTCGAGCCGCCGCAAAGGTTCGCAATCCCAGGCCGCGCGCGCCGCAGAAACAAACGCTGCTCCTTGAGCCGTCGTCTCGAGGCGACGCTCGGCCGAGACGGCGAGCGCGACTGCGAGAGCGTTCGCTTCGATGACCGCTGGCCAGTCGGCCGCCGCGGCGCAACGAAAGGCGACCGAAAAAAGAATGGCGTCGGAACGAAGCGCCCCGAATTCGACGAGGTCGACGAGCCAGGCCTCAAGCGAACGCGCATCGACGATGTCGCCCGCTTCGACCGCCCATTCGAGCCCATGCGAATAGGCGAACGCGCCAACTGGGAATCCCGGCGAAAGCCAAATGAGGAGTGGGAGCGGCAAGCTGCGGTCAGTCTCGGCGACGGTCGTGGCCATGTTCGTGTTCGTGGGCGCGATGACGTCGCGGGCGCCTGAAGCGGCATGATCTTGCTCGCCCTGATGATGATCTTTGCGCGGGTGCTCGCGATCGTGTTCATGGCCGCGGGCGTGGGCATGGCCGGGATCGTGATGGTGGTCGTGGTCGTGACGCCCCATCGCGCCGTTCTCGGGCTTCACATAAGCGCCGCCCTCGGGATTGAACGGCGCCTCGAGTTTGATGACCCTCGACCCAAGCCCCTTGGCCATCGCCTCGATGATGGGATCTCGGCGGATGCGCAGCGCCTTCGGCAGGATTTCGGTCGGCAGATGGCGGTTGCCGAGATGCCAGGCGACGCGGGCCAGAGCGGGCCCGTCGGCGGCCCGGATCTCCGCCAGCGGCTCGGGCGCGGCGACGACTTCGACTATTCGCCCGTCCTCGAGGCCCAAACCGTCGCCGCCGCGCAGCATCGCGGCTTCCGCGAGATCGAGCAGGAAGGCAAGACCGCCGACGCCGGTCATGGCCACGCGCCGGCGATAGCGCTCGTCGAAATCGAGCACCACCGTGTCGGCCGGCGCGCCCGGTCCACTGGCCGGCGGGTATGACTTTGTCAGCACGCAGCATCGTCGCCTTTCCGCGGCCCGAAAGGGCGGCGTCGTTCAAAGATCCGATCGGCCTCGATCGACTTTGAACGAGAAGCGAAAAGAACGCCAGCCGGCCTGTAAGCCGGGTTCTGTATGGCCGGGGCTCATCGCCCTGACGTGACGGCCATTCCTCTGGGACGCCCGTCGCCGGGCGCCTCGAGCAACCAACCCGAGCGGCAGGGCCAACGGACAAGGCCCCGCGGCGTCTGGAGACGCCGCGCGTCGCTCCTATTCGGTTTTGCTCCCGGCGGGGCTTGCCGTGCCGCTGACGTTGCCGCCCGCGCGGTGCGCTCTTACCGCACCCTTTCACCCTTGCCGTGCCGCTTAAAGGCCTTGCGGCCGCGACCCGGCGGTTTGCTTTCTGTGGCGCTTTCCCTGGGGTTTCCCCCGCCGGACGTTATCCGGCGCCGCATCCGCATGGAGCCCGGACTTTCCTCCGCTTCGAAGCGGCGGCCGTCCGGCCGACTGGCTGATGACGGCATATGGGGCCGAAGCGACAGCGGTCAAGGACAATCGCGAGCGGCGGACGACAAGGGCGACCGCGCCCGGCCAAACCGGAAGGACGCGCCCATGCTCGTTCATTGAAGCTTCACCCGATTTATGGGAGTGTCCCGGCCAGCGGACGGCGGGCTGCTCACGCCTGAAGGCGCGGCTGGTTCGCGGTTGTCGTCGCGAAACGACAGGCAGTATCATGGCCCTTGTGGGCAAGACGGACGGGAGATTGGATCGCATGGCAAGAATTATGGCGCTTTCGCTGGCCCTCGCCGCCGGCGTCGCGGTTTCGGCCTGTCAGACGCCGCAGCAGCAGAACGCCCTCGTCGGCGGTGCGCTCGGCGGCGGCACGGGCGCCCTGATCGGTTCGGCGGTGTCGGGCGGCAGCGCCGGCGGCGCGCTGGCGGGCGCGGCGCTCGGCGCGCGGGCGGCGCCATGATCGGCGCAGCGGCGACGCCTCAGCCGACGTATTACGGCGGGCCGGCCTACGGCGCGCCGCCGCCGCCGATGCGCCCAGTGGGCTTACGACTACAACGGCAACCGGGTCTGCACCGCCTTCTATTGAGCCCACGGAGGGAAAAATGAGGAAGATTCTTGCTCTTGCGCTGGCCTTGGCCGCGGCGGTGTCGGTGGCGGCCTGCCAAACGCCGCAACAGCAGACCGGAACCCTTGCTGGCGGCGCCATCGGCGCAGGCACGGGCGCGCTGATCGGATCGGCGGTTTCCGGGGGCAGCGCGGGCGGCGCCATTGCCGGCGGCGTGATCGGCGCTGGAACCGGCGCCCTGATCGGCAACGCAGTAACACAGCCGGCCAGACGCTGCGCGCAGTGGGGCTGGGACGCCAACGGCAACCGCGTTTGCGTCGCCTTTTACTGATGGAATTCGCGCTTGCCGCGTCATGGCGATCACTCTCGCCATGAGGCTGTGCGGCAGGCGCGAGGCTTCGGCGCTTCCGCCCGAAACATGAGCGCGCCGCCCCTTCAGGACAGTCCGCTCGCCGCCCGCTTTCTTGATTCCCCCAACCGGGGCGAGCGGCGGGGCCGTGGCCGGCCGGATTGCCTCATCCTGCACTATACCGGCATGGCGACCGGCGAGGCCGCGCTCAAGGTTCTCCTCGACCCGGCCTCCGCGCTCTCGGCGCATTATTTTATCTGGGAAGACGGCGCGATCGACCAATTGGTCGCCGAGAGCGACCGGGCGTGGCACGCGGGCAAGGGCTGGTGGAAGGGCGAGACCGATCTCAACTCGGCCTCGATCGGGGTCGAGATCGTCAATCCCGGCCATGACGGCGGCTCGCCCCCCTTTCCTGAGCGCCAGATCGCCGCGACGACCGCGCTCGCGCGCGACGTCTGCGCCCGCTGGGCAATCCCGCCCGAGCGCGTGCTCGCCCATTCCGACGTCGCGCCGGCGCGCAAGCAGGATCCGGGCGAAGCCTTTCCGTGGGAGCGGCTATGGCGGTCCGGCGTCGGGCGCTGGACGGAGCCAGCGCCGATCTCGGGCGGGGCGCTCTTCGGGCACGAGGAGGAAGGCCCGCCGGTCAGGGCGCTGCAGGCGATGCTGGCGCTATACGGCTATGGCGTGGAGATTACGGGGGTCTACGACCGCCAGACCCGGCAGGCCGTCGCGGCCTTCCAGCGCCACTTCCGGCCCAAGCGCGTCGACGGCGAAGCCGACGCCTCGACCGTCGCGACTTTGAAGGCGCTCATCGATGGGCCGGCGTCCGGGTCATGAGGCCACGGCGCGGTAAGGCGCGTTCGGACATGTAGGCAATGTTATACAAACCAATCCCGGCTTACCCCGCCAAATTTTCCAAGCGGAGACCAAATTTTTTCCAAGCCGGGCCAAATCTAGCCAAGCAGATCAAAGAAAATCAAAGGAAAAGCCCTTGGAATTGCTTTGATTTCCTTGTTCGAATTGAGCCTTTTCAAGGCGTTGCGCCGACCCCTAAGGGGCCTTTTTCTTTCTTCCCCTCGGGTGGACAAAATACCATGCGCTGAATGGCGATCTGAAACGCGCACGCGCCTTCGGGCGCACTCGTGCAGTCTTGTCGCTCGATCGCCGGGGTCACCATTCAAGAATCATAGCACCGATTTCGGTTTCCCGGAAGAGATTGTTGCGAAAGATTTCGGCGCGAGACTCGTCCGGCGGCCCGACGATGGGCGCTCGCCGCGGAGGCTTGCCCTGCGCCATCGGAGCCTCACGATTAGCTCTTATCGAAGGCCTGTGTCAGTATCGCCATGTATGTCACACAACCGTGATTTGCATTCATGTCATGGCAATGTTACGCTATCAAACTCTGCCATCAAATGTGGTTTTTTCCAAGCATGTCTTTGGCCTTGGGCTACAAAGATTCCCCGCTAAACGATGCAGGAAGGCGTTCTCAATCGGACGGGTCTTTACCAATCGTTAACTATTCTAATCAAGCTCACTGAGAATTGACGGCACTGACGCTAAGGGCTCAAGCAAGACCGTGGCGGCGAAACGCGAGATCCGAGCCAGCCGGAGCCCAGATATGGCCCTTGTCCTTGATCAAGCGAATCGGCAATGGCCGTTCCACAACGAACCTCAACCCGATCTGGCCGATCAGAAACAGGAAAGACATCTCATCGTTGCCGGCACCGGCCGGGCGGGAACGAGTTTTCTGGTCCGCTATCTGACCGAGCTTGGCCTGGACACCATCGTGGCCAGAAACGGGGATCGGGCGGGTTGGGACGCGGAGGCCAACGCCGGCCTCGAGAACCTGCTGATTGCCGGCGCCAACCTTCCCTACGTCGTCAAGTCGCCGTGGATCAGCGAGTATGTCGACCAGATTCTGAATGAAAAGCAATTCAAGATCGACGCGTTCATTGTGCCGGTGCGCGATCTGGTCGAGGCGGCCACCAGCCGCGTGGTCCTGGAACGGCGAGCCATCCACCAACACAATCCATGGATGGCGGGCCAGCTTGAGAGGGCGTGGGAAACCTACGGCCATACCGCTGGCGGGTTGGTCTATTCGCTCAACCCGCTCGACCAGGCGCGGTTGCTGGCGGTTCAGTTTCACCAGCTGGTCCTAAAAGCGTCAGAGGCTGGCATCCCCCTTGTTTTTCCAGTCTTCCCCAGAATCGCGACCGACTGGGACTATCTCCACAAATGCCTGCGGCCGATCTTGCCCAAGATCACCGAAGACGCGGCGCGCTCCGCCCACGCCAGAACCGCCGACGTGGCAAAGGTTCGGGTGACGAGCGAGCTCTTCAACGATCCGCCAGGCAACGTCACCCACAGAAGGGAGCCAAAGCCCGGGCCGCAATATCCGAGCCCGACCGAAGTCGACAACATCGCGCTACGGCGCGAAATCGGCCGGCTTCGCCAGCAATTGTCAGCAGAAGGGAACCGTCGGCGGGAAGCCGAAATTTTTGAGCTGCGCGCTGCGAAGCTCGAATTCGAACGCGAGCCGGCTGTTCTCGAAGCGATGATCCAACGGCCGCTTCGCAAACTCGCGAGACAATCGATGAAGAACAAAATGAGGAAATTCCTGCGGTTCTTCAGCGGCTCGCCGGCGGTCGAATTCTGAACCTGTCGCCGTCGCGCGAGCTGCCGGGCGCCTCGGAGGCTCCGCCGATTTCATGGGCCTTCGACGATCGCTCGCCACGCCCCTCGCCTGATTTCGCCTTATCGGGGAAGCCGCGCAGCTCGAAAGAACAGGACCAATTCGGAGCGGTCATTTGAATTAGCTGTATCGGCAGGTTCAGGCGACGATTAAGTGCAATGCCGTCACGTCTATAACACAAACGTGACTTTGATTGGTGTCAAAGCGACGCGACGTAATGGTGATACATTATCAATGATTGTCTACGCCACACGTTATTGTGACTTTGGGCTCCATATTATTTCACAACGGAAAGTAAGTCGGCCAAATAATCCTTGACTACATCCGAATCGTTTATCAAATATTAACCATAGCAACCGAGCTTGTTAAGGATTGAAAACAGCCTCGCTGATGGGCGCAACAATGCTGCATTGGCAAAGAGCGAACCCTGAAATAGCGGAGACGAGACATGGCTGCTGCTTATCGCCAAGCAAATCGGCAATGGCCGTTCCACAACGAACCTCAACCCGATCTGGCCGATCAGAAACAGGAAAGACATCTCATCGTTGCCGGCACCGGCCGGGCGGGAACGAGTTTTCTGGTCCGCTATCTGACCGAGCTTGGCCTGGACACCATCGTGGCCAGAAACGGGGATCGGGCGGGTTGGGACGCGGAGGCCAACGCCGGCCTCGAGAACCTGCTGATTGCCGGCGCCAACCTTCCCTACGTCGTCAAGTCGCCGTGGATCAGCGAGTATGTCGACCAGATTCTGAATGAAAAGCAATTCAAGATCGACGCGTTCATTGTGCCGGTGCGCGATCTGGTCGAGGCGGCCACCAGCCGCGTGGTCCTGGAACGGCGAGCCATCCACCAACACAATCCATGGATGGCGGGCCAGCTTGAGAGGGCGTGGGAAACCTACGGCCATACCGCTGGCGGGTTGGTCTATTCGCTCAACCCGCTCGACCAGGCGCGGTTGCTGGCGGTTCAGTTTCACCAGCTGGTCCTAAAAGCGTCAGAGGCTGGCATCCCCCTTGTTTTTCCAGTCTTCCCCAGAATCGCGACCGACTGGGACTATCTCCACAAATGCCTGCGGCCGATCTTGCCCAAGATCACCGAAGACGCGGCGCGCTCCGCCCACGCCAGAACCGCCGACGTGGCAAAGGTTCGGGTGACGAGCGAGCTCTTCAACGATCCGCCAGGCAACGTCACCCACAGAAGGGAGCCAAAGCCCGGGCCGCAATATCCGAGCCCGACCGAAGTCGACAACATCGCGCTACGGCGCGAAATCGGCCGGCTTCGCCAGCAATTGTCAGCAGAAGAACCATGCGCACAAACGGCGGCTCGCCTGGGCGTCCAGATTTCGGAGCCGTGAAACGAGAAGTCAGGATTTGAACCGGAGCGGGCGCTTTCCGCGCCAGAACGACCGGAGTTTTGAGCCGATGTTCATTACCGTCGTCAAACCGCACTACCGCCTCGACACCAAGGGGCGCTTCTATCTCGTTACGCGCAGGGGCGAGTTTGTCTTTGCCGGCATTATCCTTGGCCTCGCTGCGCGGGAAGAAGGCGGGCAGGCTGGGCGTCCCGAGCAAGCCCAGGACGGTCAGGGTGACATCAAACAGGATCAGATCGCCGTGCGAGCCGGTCTTGAAGCCGGGATTCAAGGCCTCCGCCACAAGCTCGAGAGAAAACCGATCAATCACAATACGAGGCGAGCGCTGAGGGCGGTCGGAGCTTGAACCTTCCCGTTCGGCTCGATGCCGGGAGGGCGCGCGCCGGTTCTGGTCGTTGGCCTCCCGCAACGATCCCCGGCCAAACTTGCAAGCAAAGATGGCCGGCGATGGCCGCGACAAGCGCGGCCATGACAGAAGGGGAGGGAATTTGACATCCCCTCCCCGCGCGCGTAGAAGCGCGGCCTCGTCAGGTTTTGGCCTCGTCGACCAAGCCGACTGACCCTTCGAGGCCAGCGGTCCCGTCCGGCAGCGCGTCGCGCCCCCGGGCGCGATTGGTGTTGGCCTGGGCGGCAGTCGGCGATCGGCAGTAGGCAGGCGGAGGGCGACCCTATATTCCGGATGCCGATCCGGCGCCGACGGCCTCAAAGGAGCAAATCATGTTCGAGAGCCTGTCCGAAAAGCTCTCCGGCATATTGGATAAACTCACCGGCCGCGGCGCGCTCTCGGAAGAGGACGTGAACGCCGCGATGCGCGAGGTGCGCCGCGCGCTGCTCGAGGCGGATGTCGCGCTCGAGGTGGTGCGCTCGTTCGTTGACCGCACGCGCACGAGAGCGGTCGGCGCGGCGGTCATCAAATCGGTCAAGCCCGGCCAGATGGTGGTCAAGATCGTTCACGATTCGCTGGTCGAAACCCTCGGCGGCGAATTGCAGGCGATCGACCTCAATGCGCCGGCGCCGGTCGCGATCATGCTGATCGGCCTCCAGGGCGCGGGCAAGACGACGACCGCGGCCAAGATCGCCAAGCGCCTGACCGAGCGCGAGAAGCGCAAAGTGCTGATGGCCTCGCTCGACGTGAAGCGTCCGGCGGCGCAGGAGCAGCTCGCGGTGCTGGGCCAGCAGGTCGGCGTCGACACGCTGCCGATCGTCCTCGGCCAGGACCCGGTCGGCATCGCCAGGCGCGCCGAGACCACCGCGCGGCTGCAGGGCTACGACGTCGTGCTGCTCGACACCGCGGGGCGGACCCATATCGACGAGCCGCTGATGGCGGAGATGGCCGAGATTCGCGACGCCGCCCGCCCGCACGAGATCCTCTTGGTCGCGGACGCGCTGACCGGGCAGGACGCGGTCAATCTCGCCAAGAACTTCAACGAACGGGTCGGCCTTACCGGGATCGTGCTGACCCGTATGGACGGCGACGGGCGCGGCGGCGCGGCGCTGTCGATGCGCTCGGTCACCGGCAAGCCGATCAAGCTTCTGGGCGTCGGCGAGAAGATGGACGCGCTCGAGGATTTCCATCCCGCGCGCCTCGCCGACCGGATCCTCGGCATGGGCGACATCGTGAGCCTGGTCGAGAAGGCGGCGCAGACCATCGATGCGGCGCAGGCGGCCAAGATGGCCGAGAAGATGCGCAAGGGCGTCTTCGACCTCAACGACCTCTCGGATCAACTGGCGCAGATCGAAAAGATGGGCGGCATGGGCGGCATCATGGGGATGTTGCCCGGCGTCGCCAAGATCAAGGACCAGCTCGCCTCCGCCAATCTCGACGAAAAGTTCGTCAAGCGCCAGCGGGCGATCATCTCGTCGATGACGCCGCTCGAGCGGCGCAACCCCGACATCCTCAAGGCGTCGCGCAAGAAGCGGATCGCGACGGGCGCGGGCGTGAGGGTCGAATACGTCAACCGGCTCTTGAAGCAGCACCGGCAGATGGCGGATATGATGAAGGCGATGGGCGGCGCCAACGCCAAGCGCGGCATGATGGGCAAGCTCGGGCAGATGATGGGCCTGGGCGGCGGCATGCCGATGCCCTCGCCGGAGGAGATCGCGCCGCTGCAGAAGCAGATGGGCGGCGCCGGCGCGGCGCCTCCGGGCTTGGCCTCGGGGCCGCCCGGCATTCCCGTCGCCCCGCCGCCCGGCGCCTTCAACCTGCCGCCGCAATTCCCGGGCCTCGGCGGCGGCAAGCTGCCCGGCCTCGGCGGCGGCTTCAACCCGTTCGGGGGGAAGAAGAAGTGAACACCCTCATCCGGCGCTTCGCGCCACCTTCTCCCGCAGACGGGAGAAGGGAATCCCTCTCTCCCGTTTTGCGGAGAGGGCTGGGGTGAGGGCAATGAACCGTAGCTGAAACGAAAGGAAAACCATGCCGCTCAAAATCCGCCTCTCGCGCGGCGGCGCCAAGAAGCGCGCGTTCTATCGCATTGTGGTCGCCGACGCGCGGATGCCGCGCGATGGCCGCTTCGTCGAGAAGATCGGCACCTTCGATCCCTTGAAGGCCAAGGACGACGCGGGCCGGCTCGTGCTCGACCAGGAGAAGGCCAAGGCGTGGCTCGCCAAGGGCGCGCAGCCGACCGACCGGGTGCTGCGTCTGCTCGACGGACTCGGCCTCGCGAAGCGCGCAGCGCGTATGAACCCTGAAAAGGCCAAGCCGAAGAAGAAGGCCCAGGAGCGCGCCGCCGCCGCCGAGGCGGCCGCCGCCAAGGCGGCCGAAGCGCCCGCGGCCTGAAGCGCAAGATGAGCCGGCGGCCCGGAGCGTCGGACCGTCTCATCCCGATGGGCGTCTTCGGCGCGCCGCAGGGCGTCCGCGGAGAGGTGCGCGTGAAGTCGCTAACCAGCGACCCGAAAGCCATCGGAGCCTACGGGCCGCTCACTGACGGAAAACGCGCGCGCGTTTTCGCCTTCGATTCGCTGCGCCTGCTCAAGGAAGACATGCTGGTCGCGCGGGTCAGGGACGTTTCGACGCGCGAGGCCGCCGCGGAGCTGACGGGCGTCGAGATCTTTGCACGCCGCGACCAGTTGCCAAGCCCAAGCGACGGTGAATTCTACTGGGACGATCTTATCGGCCTCTACGCCGTCGATAAGGCTGGCGCGCCGCTTGGCCAGCTCGTGTCGGTCATGAACTACGGGGCAGGCGACATTCTCGAGATCGCGCCCGCCGACGGCGGCGAAACGCTGCTCCTGCCGTTCACCAGACGAGTCGCCCCGACGATCGACTTCGACGCCGGCCGGATCGTCATCGAGCCGCCGCGCGAAGTCGAGGATTAGGACTAGCGTCATCGTTTGCGGACGGTTGCTAAGGCCGCGGGGGGCGGGTACAGAACGTCTGGCGCCGGACCTCGTTCGGCGCTGAAGTTTTCAGGATTCCCGGCTGTTCGTTCGAGGAGGCGCGCTTAATGACGATGAGTTCCGAGACGGCCGCGGAAGGCCATGAGGGCGCCTCGGTTTCGAAGCGGGATTTCCTCTTTCTGATGACCGGGTCGCTGGCTGCAGTCGGAACCGCGGCGACGATCTGGCCGTTCATCGATCAGATGAATCCGGACGCGGCCACGATCGCCGCGGCCGGGCCGGTCGATATCGACATCCAGCAGCTTCAGCCTGGGCAGCGGATCGTCGCGCTGTGGGCGGCGCGTCCAGTCTTCGTGGTCAAGCGGGAAGACGCCGCGCTCCAGGAGCTCAAAAATCCGAAGCTCCTCGACGGCCTGCGTGATCCGAATTCGCAGGAGCTGCAGCAGCCGGCCTACGCGGCCAATTGGAGCCGTTCGATCAAGCCTGAGATTGCGGTGCTCGTCGGCGTCTGCACCCACCTCGGCTGCATTCCGCTCTTCGACCCGCAACCCAACCCGACCGATCCGGCGCCCGATTGGCCGGGCGGATTCTTCTGCCCCTGCCACGGGTCGAAATACGATCTGGCGGGCCGGGTCTTCCAGGGCGTTCCTGCGCCCTACAACCTGCCGGTGCCGCCCTATCATTTTCCCGACGACAAGACGGTCAGGGTTGGCGAAAATCCGCCGGGGCAGAACTTCGATTTCAACTCGATTTTGCAGGTCTGAGCCCACCGGAGGGCCGTGACAGGGGTCGGGCGAACGCGCTAAGCGTCGCCCGATGTTCGCCGCAGCGGTCCTCACTCTCTTTCCCGCCATGTTTCCAGGGCCGCTCGGGCAATCGCTGGCTGGCGAAGCGCTGGCGCGCGGGCTTTGGTCGCTGGACGCGCGCGACATCCGCGACCATGGATTCGGACGGCATCGCGCGGTCGACGATACGCCGGCGGGCGGGGGACCCGGCATGGTGATGCGCGCCGACGTGATTGCGGCGAGCCTCGACGCGGCGGTTTCGCCTGACGACGCGCGGCCGCGCCTCATCATGAGCCCGCGCGGCGCGCCGTTTACCCAAAAGCGCGCCCGCGAATGGGCGGCGGGGCCGGGTCTCGTGATCCTCTGCCCGCGCTTCGAGGGCGTCGACGAGCGGCTCATCGAGGCGCGCGGGTTGACCGAAATCTCGATCGGCGATTATGTCCTCTCGGGCGGCGAGATCGCTGCGCTCGCCGCGCTTGACGCCTGCGTGCGGCTCATTCCCGGCGTGATGGGCAAGGAGGAGTCGAGCAAGGAGGAGAGTTTCGAGAACGGCTTGCTCGAATATCCGCACTACACCCGGCCACGCGAATGGGAGGGCCGCGCGATTCCGGAGGTGCTGCTGTCAGGTGACCACGCGAAGATCGCCGAGTGGCGGCGACGCGAGGCGGAGCGGATTACCCGGGAGAGAAGGCCGGACCTCTCTCTCGAAGGACCGGAGCGCCGCCGGGGGCGACCAACCCCCCGCTATTAGGGAATTGACTCGCTCGCCAACCCGTCTCATGCTGCGCTCCATTCTGACGCCTTGGGACAGCGTTCCGGAGGAACAAGCGGCGGTTAAAATGCGCCGCGGATGGGGAGGGGCTCATGGCTCGCAAGCCGAAAGGTGGCGCTGCGGCGGAACAGATCGCGCGGTTTAACCCGGGTCTGATTTGGTGGCCCGGTGTTTACGGTTGCCCGGCGACCGACATGGCCGTAGGCGGTTTGGATTACAGCGAGTTCTTTCTCGAGCAGGACGAGGCCGTTCAAGCCAGCATGCTGGAAGTTCGCCTTCAGGCCGAGGCGGACGTGCATCGGGTCGTCTCGGAGGCCAATGCCAAAATGGCCGGCGTTATCGGGAAAGCAAAGCGTTAGCGGGAGAGCGGTCGAATCTTCAGTTCGCGGCCGGAGGCGGCGGCTTCGGCCAAGGATGGACACTCCCTTTATGCCGCCGTCGAGGAGGACGTCATGGCGGGCAAGCCCAAGGCGATGGCTGCAGGCGAGGAAATCGCGGGCTTCAATCCTATTTTGAACTGGGGTTGGCACTGCCACTGCACCGACCCCGCGGTCGGCGGAGTTGAGCAGACCGAGTTTTTTCTCGAGCAGGATAAGCCGACCCAGAACAGGTTGATGGCTGTCCAACTCGAGGCGGAGGCCGACGTCCAACGGGCCCTCGCCAGCGGATATTCAAAGATGGCGACCGCCCTGAAGGGCAATGGATAGCGCGGTCGAAGTCGCCGACCGGGGAGAAGTCGGCGCCGTCGCCGAAAGGCGTCCCCCGGCTGTCGCGCTGATCGGCTTCAACGACCAGGGCAATCTAGGCATGGGCTACCTCTCGGCAGTCCTGCGGGGACACGGGTGCGAGCCCGTATGGATCGAGGTTCGCGGCGAGCCCGACGCGATCGCCGCCGACCTTCTCGACCTTCGACCGGTCGTCGTCGGGTTCTCGCTCATTTTCCAATTCTTTCTACCGCAATACCGCAAGCTTGCGCAGCGGTTGCGCCATGCCGGCGTCGCCTGTCATTTCACGATCGGCGGCCATTACGCGAGCCTCTGTCCCGAAGAGCTGCTGGCGAACTTTCCCGAGATCGACAGTGTCGTTCGTTATGAAGGCGAGGAGACGCTGATCGAGCTGGTCGATCGGCTTCATGCTGGGGAGGAATGGCGAAGCATCGACGGGGTCGCTTATTTGAAGGATGGCGAAGTTGTCACGACGCCGGCGCGCCCGCTGGTCGAGGACCTCGACTCCCTGCCGTTTCCCGATCGACCGAAGGCCCCCGAGCGGATCGGCGGTTTTCCGACCTTGCCGGTGCTGGCGAGCCGCGGCTGCATTCGGCGTTGCTCGTTCTGCTCGATCCACACTTTCTACCGCACCGCGCCCGGCAAAGTCGTTCGGGTGCGCAAGCCACAGAAGGTGGTCGAGGAGATGCTCGACCTCCATCGCCGCCACGGGGTGCGCGTGTTCCTATTCCAGGACGATGATTTTCCGCTCTGGGGGAGGAAAGGAAAACGCTGGGCGGACGAACTGACCGACCGTCTGCATGACAGCGGGCTCGCCGAGAGCGCCATCTGGAAGATCAGTTGCCGCGCCGAATATGTCGAGCCGGAGTTGTTCCTCAAGATGCGCGAGGCCGGCCTTTTCCTAGTGTACATGGGCATCGAATCGGGCGTCGAGAGCGGGCTTGAAATTCTGTTCAAGCAGATGACGATCGCGGGCAACGTGTCGGCGGTCGAGACGCTGAAGGCGCTCGACATCGTCATCTCTTACGGCTTCATGCTGTTCGATCCGTCGAGCACGTTCGAATCGGTGCGCGGCAACATTGCGTTCTTGCGGCGCATAGTCGGGGACGGCGCAGCGCCCGCCGTCTTCTCTCGCATGCTGCCTTACGGCGGCACGCCGATCCGCGACCAATTGGCGAAGGAAGGTCGGCTGCGCGGCGATCTCACCCGCCCCGATTACGTGTTTCTCGACGAGCGGCTCGATGTCTACTACCGCCTGCTCTACGCCGCGTTGCGGCCCTGGATTCACAATCGCGGCCTTGCCAACGAGCTGAGCTACGCCGCAGACGAGCTGGGGACCTTTGACCGGTTGACGCCCGGACTTTTCGGCGCGACGGGCTACCGAAAAGCGCTGGCGAAGCTGACCGCCGAGGCAAACGAGCGGCTGTTCCGGTTCGTCGAGGAAACCTCGCTCGCCTTCGAGGGCGGGGATGTCGCGGCGCTCGCTCCAGAGCCGGTCGCGGACTATTGCGAACGCATGCGCCAAGCGCTCGCCGACCTGCGCAACGAGTTTGTCGCGGCGAACCTCGGTCCGCTGACAGAGCGCATCAACGCCGACTGCTCGAGCGGTCCGGTGATGCGGCCGCAAGTTCATTAGCGCGCGCGTCTCCGCTCCCACCCCGCCAAGGCGCGACCCCTTTCGGTTCGCGCCAGTCTTCGTGCTCGCCCCGGCGCGTTCGTTCACTTCAGTCATCGTCACGATGATCGGCCAGCATCCGGACCTGGCCGGTCTGCCGGAGCTCAAGCTCTTCTGCTATCGCTCGATCGGCGAGCTGGAGGCGTCGCTGCCGGTCTATTGGAGCGAGCGCGGCTTCACCCATCGCAGCCCCGGTCTCGTGCGCGCGCTCGCGCAATATGAGTTCGGCGGCCAGACGCCGAAGCGCCTCGCCGCGGCGCGCAACTGGCTCAAGGAACGCGCAGAATGGTCAGGGGCCGACGTCCTCGACGTTCTTCTCGACCGCCTTTCGCCGCGCGCTGCGGTGGAAAAATCGCCCGAAACGGTCAACGACCAGGCCGCGCTCAAGCGCCTCGCCAAGGCTTATCCGAACGCTCGCTATCTGCACCTCGCCCGCCATCCGGCGACGACGGTCGTTTCGATGGCGCGGCATCTCGACGCGACGCTGCCCGATCGCGCGCGGGGCTTTGACGCCGCCGCGGGCTTCACGATCTGGCGCGACGTCCACGAGCGGATCCTCCGCTTTGTCGCGTCTGCGCCAAGCGACCTGGCGATGGCGCTCAAGGCCGAGGATGTGCTCAAGCGCCCACGCGAATGCATGCGCTCAGTCGCCAGGTGGCTCAATGTGCGCGACGACGCGGAGGCGATTGAGGCGATGCTGCATCCCGAAGCCTCGCCATTCGCACGCTTTGGGCCGCGAGTGAGCGGCGTGATCGGCGGTCAGGATCACGGCTTTCTCAAGGATCCGATCCCTCGCCGGGTCGAGGCGCCCTCGACGCTTGAACCGCCGCCGGATTGGAGGGGCGGCGCGAAGGCCTGGAGGCGCATCGCGGCGACTGCCGAGCGGCTCGGCTATCGTGCGGCGGCGAAGCCGTTTTCACCGCCGCGCGACGGGCGCTTGCGCGCAGAGCTGATCTCGCGCGCCGAAACCGACCGTGCGGCGCGTCTCGCCTACGCCGGCGACCCGGCCGACGTGGCGCGGCTAATGGACATCGACGCCGACAACGCCGCTTGGCTCGAAAGCCTCGTTGAACGGGACGGATGGCCCGGCTGCGACCGCGTCGGCGAGGACGGTGCGCACGCCGCGTGGCTTATCGCCCAGCATGCCGACCGCCGCCCGGATCTGCAGCGGCTCTTCTTCGAGGCGCTCAAGACTGCGGTCGCGGGCGGCCAGGCGGCACCGGCCGATCTGGCGCATCTCACCGACCGCGTGCTTTTGGCCAGCGGGCTGCCTCAAGAGTATGGCACGCAAACCATCGCGCATGCAGGGCGCTATGAGGCGGCCAACCTGCGCGCGCCCGGCGGCGTCGACGAGCGCCGCGCGGCCGTGGGGCTCGAGCCGCTGTCGACGCAGTTCGAGCGTATGCGCCAACGGCGCGCGCCGCCGCAGTCCGTGCGGTGCGCATGTCCCGGCTGTGGCGCAATCATCGCGGTCGCGCCGCCGGCGCCGGGGCGAACGACGCGCTACCAATGTCCGAATTGCGGAGGGAGCGGGACGGTGCGGGTGCGAATGAAGGCAAAAGAGCGCGCCACGGAGCCGGAAAAGGCTCAGCGCGTCGGAACCGGATGCTCGCCGCGGTAGTCGTAGAAGCCGCGCTGGGTCTTGCGGCCGAGCCAGCCGGCCTCGACGTATTTCACCAGGAGCGGGCAGGGACGGTATTTCGAATCCGCGAGCCCTTCGTGCAGCACCTGCATGACGGCGAGGCAGGTGTCGAGGCCGATGAAGTCGGCGAGCTGCAGCGGGCCCATCGGATGGTTGGCGCCGAGGCGCATCGCAGTGTCGATCGCCTCGACGGAGCCTACGCCCTCATAAAGCGTATAGACCGCCTCGTTGATCATCGGCAAAAGGATGCGGTTGACGATGAAGGCGGGGAAATCCTCGGACATCGTCGCCGTCTTGCCGAGCCGAGTGACGAACGCCCGCGCGGCCTCGAACGTGTCGTCCTTGGTGGCGATGCCGCGGATGAGCTCGACCAGCTGCATGCGGGGCACCGGGTTCATGAAATGGATGCCGATGAAGCGCTCTGGATTGGACGTCACGGAAGCCAGGCGGGTGATCGAGATCGAGGATGTGTTGGAGGCGACGATGGCGTCGGGCTTGAGAAAGGAGCGCAGCGCGGTGAAGATCTTGCGCTTCACCTCTTCGTTCTCGGAGGCCGCCTCGACCACGAGATCGCAGTGGCCGAGCTTGTCGAGGGTCGGGGCGACATGGATGCGCTCGAGGATCGCCTTGCGCTCCGCCTCGTCCATCTGCCCCCTGGACACCTGGCGCGACAGGTGGCCGTTGATGGTCGCCAAGGCGGCGTTGATGCGCTCCTCGGCGACGTCGTTGAGGGAGACGTTCAATCCGGCCTGCGCCGCGACCTCGGCGATGCCGGCGCCCATCTGACCCGCGCCGATGACGCCGACCGTCTCGATGTTGAGTGTCATAATTTTGTCCAGCAAACGACCCTGGCCGCGCCGGGATCATAGACGAGCAGGAACGAGCGTCCAGTCGGCGGACCACGCTTTTTTCATAACTTCCGCCGTACGTTAGCGCCCGATCTTCGTCAATTCCGCCGCAAGTTCGGGCAGCGCCGCGTAAAGATCCGCGACGAGGCCGTAGTCGGCGACCTGGAAGATCGGCGCTTCCTCGTCCTTATTGATCGCGACGATGACTTTCGAATCCTTCATCCCCGCCAGGTGCTGGATCGCCCCGGATATGCCGACTGCGATATAAAGCTCCGGCGCCACGACCTTGCCGGTCTGGCCGACCTGCCAGTCGTTGGGCGCGTAGCCGGCGTCGACCGCGGCGCGCGAAGCGCCCATCGCCGCGCCGAGCTTGTCGGCGACCGGCTCGATATACGTCTTGAAATTCTCCGCCTTCTGCATCGCACGGCCGCCGGAGATGATGATCCGGGCTGAGGTCAATTCCGGCCGGTCGGACTTGGCGAGCGCGTCGCCGACGAACGATGACACGGCCGGATCGGGAACGGCCGAGACCGGCTCGACCGGCGCCGCGCCGCCCAGGCCGGTGGCGGCGAAAGACGCGGTGCGCACGGTGACGACAATTTTCGGATCGATTGATTCGACGGTCTGGATCGCATTGCCGGCGTAAATCGGCCGCTCGAAAGTCTTGGGGCTGAGGACCTTGGTGATATCGGAAATCTGCATCACGTCGAGCAGCGCCGCCGCGCGCGGCGCGACATTCTTGGCGCTGGCGGTCGAGGGCGCGACGATCGCGTCATAGCCGGGGGCGAGCGAAACGATCAGCGCCGCCAGCGGTTCGGCCAGGCCGTGCGCGTAAGTTGGATCGTCGGCCACGCGCACCTTCGCGACGCCCTGGAGCTGGCTGGCCGCCGCGGCCGCGGCGCCGAGGTGTTGGCCCGCGACGAGCACATCGACCGGAGCCCCGAGCTCGAGCGCGGCGGTGAGAGCGCGCGCGGTCGCGTCGTTCAGCTGTCCGCCGGTGACTTCCGCCAGAAGAAGGGTCGCCATCGTTAGATCACTCCCGCTTCGTCATGCAGTTTGGCGACCAGCTCCGCCACCGACTTGACCTTGACCCCGGCCTTGCGGCCGGTGGGCTCGGCGGTCTTTAGCACCTTGAGCCGGGGCGAAACGTCGACCCCATAGTCGGCCGGCGTCTTCTCCTCGATCGGCTTCTTCTTCGCCTTCATGATGTTGGGAAGCGAGGCGTATCGCGGCTCGTTCAAACGCAAATCGGTGGTGACGATCGCCGGCAGCTTCAAGGACACGGTCTGCATTCCGCCGTCCACTTCGCGCGTGACCTCGACCTTGCCGTCGCCGACGAGGACCTTTGATGCGAAAGTGCCCTGGCCCCACCCGGTGAGCGCCCCCAGCATTTGGCCGGTCTGGTTCGAGTTGTCGTCGATCGCCTGCTTGCCCATGATGACGAGCCCGGGCTGTTCCGCGGCGACGACGCCTTTGAGCAGCTTCGCGACCGCGAGCGGCTCGACAATCGCGTCGGTCTTGATCAGGATGCCCCGATCGGCGCCCATGGCGAGCGCGGTGCGGATGGTTTCGCTCGACTGCGCCGGACCGATCGAGACGATGACCACTTCGCTCGCCTTGCCGGCTTCCTTCTGCCGCAGCGCCTCCTCGACCGCGATCTCGTCAAACGGATTCATCGACATCTTGACGTTGGCGAGCTCGACCCCGGAGCCGTCGGACTTGAGGCGGATCTTGATGTTGTAGTCGACCACCCGTTTGACAGGCACGAGAATCTTCATGGGCCGCAGAACTCCTGCCGAACTTGGCGTCCGCTTAAGTCAATTCGAGGTCGAAACCCCTAATCTCGGCTCCAGCGCAAGTCAACGCGGGTGAAACTCTGATCTCCGATCCGGCCAAAAGTTCAATTCGTCAGTTCGAAATGGCGGTCCTCCATGCCTGTAAGATATGCAGATCGCTAAGGAATTGGCCCACCAGGCGTCATCATGGCGGATTTTTTCGCCGCCGGTCGTCGGACAATTGACAGCGGCAAAAATCTGACGCCAAGTCGAGGAACGACGGGCTGCCGATAGAACAACGGCCGATCGTTTTCTGGGGAAGGGCGCACTCTCGAAGAGGATCCAAGCAAAATGAGCGAACTGGATTATTGGAACGGGCGCCTGCTCAAAGGCGCGGTCTCGCGACGCGAGTTCATGGGCCGCTCCGCCGCGCTGGGCGCATCGAGCCTCGCAATTTCAACCATGCTGGCGAGCGCGGACGCGGTCGCGGCCGAGACTCCCAGGAAGGGCGGCGTGCTGAGGCTCGGCCTCGGCGGCGGCAGCACGACCGATAGCATCGACGTCACCTCGTACAACGACTCGGTGATGATCGACACGAGCCACGGCTTGTTCGACGGCATCGTCGAATGGGGCGACGACGGCCGGCCGCATCCGGATCTGGCCGAGAGCTGGGAGCCGAAGAACGGCGCGCAGGATTGGGTCTTCAATCTCCGCAAGGGGATCAAGTTCTCGAACGGCCAGGAGTTCACCGCCGACGACGCCATCTACTCGCTCAATCTTCATCGCGGCGACACCAAGTCCGGCGGCGCAGCCACGTTCAAGCCAGTCACCGACATCAAGAAGCTCGAAAAGTACCAGATTCAGATTTCGCTAAACGGCCCGGACGCGGACCTGCCCTATGCCTTGACCGATTATCATGTGCACATGGTGCCTGACGGCTTCAAGGATTGGGCGAAGCCGGTTGGCACTGGCGCCTTCAGCCTCGACAAGTTTGATCCGGGCGTACACATTTCGCTGAAAAAAACCCGCGACTACTGGAAGCCGGATCGCGGCTGGCTCGACGGCGTCGAAGTCACCGTCATCAACGACGGGTCGGCGCGGCTCAACGCGCTGATCTCCGGCCAGATCGACGCCATCAACCGCGTCGACCACAAGGCGGTAGCGCTCCTGTCGAAGAGCCCGAAGGTCCAGATTGTGCGCGCCGCCGGCGGCTGGCACGCAGTGATGGCCATGCAGTGCGACAAGGCTCCTTATGACAATCCCGACATCCGCATGGCGCTGAAGCTTGCGACCGACCGGGAGCAGATCTTGAAAGCGCTGTTCAGCGGCTATGGCACGGTCGGCAACGACCACCCGATCCCGCCGACCGATCCCTTCTTCAACAAGGAACTGCCGCAGCGCAAATATGATGCGGAGGCGGCCCAAGCTGCATTCAAGAAGGCCGGCATCGCGGACCCGAAGATCCTGCTCGAGGCTTCCGACGCGGCGTTCAACGGCGCCGTCGACGAGGGCGCCCTGCTCCAGGCGAGCGCGTCCAAGGCCGGGATCAAGGTCGATTTGAAGAAGCAGCCGGCGGACGGTTTCTGGGACAACGTCTGGCTCAAGGACCCCTTCGTTTCGAGCTACTGGGGCGGACGCGCGGCGGCGACACAGATGCTTTCGGTCGCTTACGCGGCCGGAGCGCCGTGGAATGAGACGCACTGGAAGAACGAGAAGTTCGAGAAGCTGCTCGCCGACGCTCGCGGCGAGACCGACGAGGACAAGCGCCGGCCCTACATCTGGGAAATGCAGGCGATGCTCAACGAGCAGGGCGGTGCGATCATTCCCGTGTTCAAGGACTGGCTTGACGCCCATCTCGACAAGGTCGGCGGCCATACGCCGCATGGCGGCTTCGACATGGACAACGGCTATATCATGCAGAAGGCCTGGCTGAAGGCCTGACCAGCGCTGAGCCTCGCCCGCCCGCCTCAGGCAGGCGGGCGCGGCTCAAGCGCGTCCCCACGGGACGAGACAGAGCGACGGACGATCGTTGGAACGGGAGTTGCATGGAGGCGTGAGCTGAAGTGAGGGAACCCGCGTCGTGTTGAATCTCGTGCTCCAGCGGCTCGGCCTTGGCGTCCTGACCCTGTTCGCTGCGTCGGTTCTTATCTTCATCGGCACCGAGATTTTGCCCGGCGATCTCGCCTCCGCGATCCTGCAGAATTCCGCTACCCCGGAGAGCCTCGCCAAGCTCCGCCTCGATCTCGGCCTCGACCGCCCGGCGATCCTCCGCTACTTCGACTGGCTGTTCGGCGCCCTGCGCGGCGATTTTGGCCATTCGCTCGCCAACGGCCGGGACGTGCTGACCGAAATCGCCCCGCGCTTCGCCAATACGATGTTTCTCGCCGCCTATGCGGCGATCGTCGCCGTGCCGCTCGCGATCGGCCTCGGGCTCCTGGCGGCGATCCGGCAGGGGGGCGTCTTCGACCGCCTGGTCAATCTCTTCACCCTGATGACGATCTCGGTGCCGGAGTATTTTCTCGCCTATCTCCTCATCAAGTACGTCGCGGTCGACCTCGGCTGGTTTCCTTCGCTGGCCAACGTGACGCCGGACATGAGCTTTACCGACCGCCTTTATTACGCGTTTCTGCCGATGCTGACGCTGGTTTTGGTCATCGTCGCCCACATGATGCGGATGACGCGCGCTTCCGTGCTCTCGGTGATGGCAAGCCCGTATATCGAGATGGCCATTCTCAAGGGATTGAGGAAGTCGCGGATCGTCGTCCGCCACGCCCTGCCGAACGCCCTTGCGCCGATCATTTCCGTCGTCGCGCTCAATCTCGCCTATCTCATCGTCGGCGTCGTCATCGTCGAGACCGTGTTCGTCTATCCCGGCCTCGGCCAATTGATGGTCGACGAAGTGTCGAAGCATGACGTGCCCGTGGTCCAGGCTTGCGGGCTCATCTTCGCCGCCACCTTCATCCTGCTCAACATGATCGCCGACATCCTCGCTATTCTGTCCAATCCGCGGCTTCGCCAGCCGCGCTGACCCTAGGCCCGCTCAGACGCGAGACAAAGAAAGACCATTATGCGTATCCGCGGCTACAAAGTGAGCGTCACCGCGCAGATCGGCATCGTAATCGTCGTCATCAACCTGCTCGTTGCGTTGCTGGCGCCGCTCATTGCGCCGTACGATCAGGCGACCCCGGTCGGCGACGCCTGGACCGATCCGAGCGCTCAGCATTGGCTCGGGCTCGACAACCTCGGCCGCGACATCCTGAGCCGCCTGATCTATGGCGCGCGGATGTCGATCGGACTGTCGCTGGTCATCACAGCACTGTCCTTTCTGATCGGCGTCGTTTCGGGCTTCGCCGCCGCAGTCGCGGGCGGCTGGATCGACCTTTTGCTGTCGCGCCTCGTGGATCTCCTGCTGTCGATGCCGACGCTCATCTTCGCTTTCGTCATCCTCTCGGTGCTCGGTTCGGCGTTGCCGGTGCTCATCGTAACGATCGCGATTTTCGATTCGACCAAGGTCTTTCGGCTGGCGAGGTCGGTCGCCATGAACATCGTCAGCCTGGAATTTGTGGAGGCGGCCCGCCTCCGTGGCGAAGGGTGGTGGTGGATTGTGACGCGAGAGGTCTTGCCCAATGCCGTTCCCCCGCTGACCGCTGAGTTCGGCTTGCGTTTCTGCTTCACGTTCCTCTTTATCGCCGCGCTGAGCTTCCTTGGGCTCGGCGTCCAGCCGCCCAACGCCGACTGGGGCAGCATGGTGAAGGAGTACAGCGAAATGATCAATCTCGGCTCGGCGGCGCCGCTCTATCCAGCCGGGGCAATCGCTATTTTGGTCATCGGCGCCAATTTTGTCGTCGATTGGATGCTCTCGATTCATTCCAGAGGCCAGGGAGAAGGCGCATGAGCCAGCAGTCCCAGGACGCGTCTCGAGCCAATGACAACTCCGTCATCCTCGACGTCCGCGGCATGCGCGTCGCCGTGCGCACGGATGCCGGCGACGGACCGGTGCTGGTCGACGACGTGTCGCTGCAATTGAGGCGCGGCGAGGTGATCGGCCTCATCGGCGAATCGGGCGCTGGAAAGTCGACGATCGGCCTCGCTTCGATGGGGTACACGCGCCGCGACTGCCATATCGTCGGGGGCAACATCATCTTCGGCGACACCGACATCCGCGCCATCACCCTGGACGAACGGCGCGCGCTGCGTGGACCGAAGATCGCGTATATCGCCCAGAGCGCGGCGGCCTCGTTCAATCCCGCCCATACGCTGATGGAGCAGGTCTGCGAGGCGTCGGTCAGGCACGGCGTGCTGTCGCGGGCGGAGGCGCGTGCCGAAGCAGTGAGCCTGTTCAAGCAGCTCGATCTGCCGAGCCCCGAGACGATCGGCTCGCGCTATCCCCATCAGGTTTCCGGCGGACAGCTTCAGCGGGTGATGGCGGCGATGGCGATGGTCGCCAAGCCGGACATCCTCATCTTCGACGAGCCGACCACCGCGCTTGACGTAACGACGCAAGTGGAATGCCTGGCCGCCTTCCGTAAGCTCATCCGGGAGCATGGCACGGCCGCGCTCTATATTACCCACGACCTCGCCGTCGTCGCCCAGATCGCCGATCGAATCATGGTGCTCAAACGCGGCAAGATGGTCGAGTTCGGCGATTCGCGGCAGATCCTGCAGCAGCCGAAAGAGGAATATACCCGCCGCCTGGTGACCGAGCGCGTCGCCGGCCACAATTTCGTCGACGCCAACCTCGCTGCCCAGGTCCCGATCCTCGCCATCGACCACGTCAGCGCCAACTATCCCGGCAAGCCGAAGGTGATCGACGACGTCAGCCTCGAAGTGCGCAAGGGCGATACGGTGGCTGTCGTCGGCGAGTCGGGCTCTGGCAAATCGACCCTGGCGCGGGTCGTCACCGGCCTCTTGCCGCGCGTCGCCGGCGACGTGCGGTTCAACGGGACCAGCCTCCCAGCGCGCCTGAAGGACCGGACCAAGGACCAGCTGCGCCGGGTGCAAATGATTTACCAGATGCCCGACGTTGCCCTCAACCCGCAGCATACCTTGCTCGAAACGATCGGCAGGCCGGTGGCGTTCTATTTTAACCGTTCGCGCGAGGAAGTGCGCGCCCGCGCGGCCGAATTGCTGCGGCAAATGGACCTGCCGGAATTGTTCATCACCCGCAAGACGAGCGAATTGTCCGGCGGGCAAAAGCAGCGGGTGTCGATCGCCCGGGCGCTGGCTGCCGAACCGGATCTGATCATCTGCGACGAAGTGACGTCGGCGCTCGACCAACTGGTTGGAGAAGAGATTCTGCGGCTGCTGAAGAAGCTGCAGGACGACCTCGGCGTCGCCTATCTGTTCATTACCCACGACCTCGGCACGGTGAAGCGGATCGCCAACAAGGTCGCGGTGATGCTGAAAGGCAAGGTCGTGGCAGGGGGCGACACCGCGGCCGTGTTCGCGCCGCCCTATCATCCCTATACCGAATTGTTGCTGTCTTCGGTGCCCGAAATGCGGCCGGATTGGCTCGACGAGGTTCTCGCCGCTCGCGCGACCGGGGCAGCCACGACTTCGGCCCTGCTCCGGGCGCCCTGAAGGATCCGACGGCGGGGGCCGGAAGGGCGCCGCGCTGCCCGCCCTTGCCGCGCCTGCGTTTCGTTTCTATACCGCCCCGAAGCGAATGGAGGAAACGGGCGGGAAGCGCGTGCGGGGGCGATTTCTGTCCGGCGTGATCATTGCATGGCTCGGTCGGCCGACCGATCGACCAAGGACAGAACAGGACGTTGTTGATGCGCGCGCCAGGCGGACCGCGTCTGCTGCTGCGGCGGCTCCGCGAGGTGATGGCGGAGCCTGTCACCGCCCAGGCGCGCCTGGACCGCATCGTCGTCCTCATCGCCTCCAACATGGTGGCCGAGGTTTGCTCGCTCTATGTCGTGCGGGCCGACGGCGCGATGGAATTGTTCGCGACCGAAGGCCTCAACCGCGAAGCGGTGCATTTGACAACTATGCGGCCGGGCGAGGGCCTGGTCGGCCTCATCGCCTCCAGCGCCGAGCCGCTGGCGCTGTCCGACGCTCAGCACCACCCCGCCTTTTCCTACAAGCCGGAGACGGGCGAAGAAATCTACCAATCCTTCCTCGGTGTGCCGGTGTTGCGCGGCGGCGCGACGATCGGGGTGCTGGTGGTGCAAAACCGGGCGCGGCGCGCATATTCGGAAGAAGAGATCGAGGCGCTGCAGACGACCGCGATGCTGCTCGCGGAGATGATCGCGTCCGGCGAACTGCAGGGGATTGCCTCCCAGGGCGCACCGATCGCCGTGCGCCGGCAGCTGTCGCTCAAGGGCGTTGGCATCGCCGATGGGCTCGGGCTCGGACATGTCGTGATGCATCAGCCCCGGCTGACCGTGTCGACGATCGTCGCCGACGACGTGGAGTTGGAGCTCATTCGGCTCGAGGAGGCGATCGGCGCCATGCGCGCCTCGGTCGACAGTCTGATCGACCGTAGCGACGACGGCGTCGGAGGCGAGCATCGCGACGTTCTCGAAGCGTTCCGGATGATCGCGCACGATCGCGGCTGGCTGCGCCGGCTGCGTGAGGCGGTGAGTTCGGGCCTGACCGCGGAGGCCGCGGTCGAGCGGGTCCATAACGACGCGCGCGCCAAGCTGCAGCGCCAGACCGACCCCTACCTGCGCGATCGGCTGCACGACCTGACCGATATCGCCAATCGTCTGCTCCATCAGCTCGCCGGCCAGAGCCTCGTTCTCTTGCCCGAAGAGTTGCCGGAAAATGCGATCCTGGTCGCCCGCTCGATGAGCCCGGCGGCGCTGCTCGACTATGACCGCGCGCGGCTGCGCGGGCTCGTGCTCGAGGAGGCGGGCGCATCGAGCCACATCGCCATCGTGGCCCGCGCATTGGCCATTCCAGCCGTCAGCGACATCGCCAACATTTCCGAAATCGTCGAGCAAGGCGACGCCATCATCGTCGACGGGGACGCCGGTGAGATCTACCTACGCCCGCCGGCTGACGTCGAGGCGGCTTACGCGGAAAAGGCGCGCATGCGCGCCCGGCGTCAGGCGCAGTATCGGGCCCTTCGCGACACGCCGACGGTAAGCCTCGACGGGCTGTCGATCGGCCTGCATATGAACGCGGGCCTGTTGGTCGACATGCCGCACCTTGCGGAAACCGGCGCGAAGTCGATCGGCCTCTTCCGCACCGAATTGCAATTCATGCTCGCCTCGCGCTTTCCCCGGCCAGGCGCGCAGCAGCAGCTCTACCGCGCCATCCTCGACGCCGCCGGCGACCGGATGGTCACCTTCCGCACCCTCGACATCGGCGGCGACAAGCTCTTGCCCTACATGAAGGGCCTCGAAGAGGAAAACCCCGCTCTCGGCTGGCGCGCGCTGCGCATCGGGCTCGATCGACCGGCGCTGCTCAGGATGCAGTTCAGGGCCTTCGTCCGGGCCGCCGCGGGGCGCGACCTCAAGGTCATGGCGCCGATGGTGTCGACCGTCGACGAATACAGAGCTGCGCGCGTGATGTTCGACCGCGAACTCGCCTTGAGCGTCGGTCGCGGCCACGAGCCGCCGCGTACGGCCAGTCTGGGCGTCATGGTCGAAGTGCCCTCGCTGTTGTGGCAGCTCGACGAGATCGCGGCGGCCGCGGATTTCCTCTCAGTCGGTTCGAACGACTTGATGCAATATCTCTACGCCGTCGATCGCGACAATCGCCGAGTGGCCAATCGTTTCGATCCGCTTAGCGTCGGCTTCCTGCGGGCATTGCGTTCGATCGCCGAGGCGGGCGAACGGCACGGAACCCCGGTGACTTTATGCGGGGAGATCGGCGGCCGGACGCTCGAGGCGATGACCCTTATGGCGATCGGTTATCGCGACCTTTCGATGTCGGCGCCCTCGATCGGGCCCGTCAAGGCGATGACGCTCACGCTCAATATCGGCGAGGCAAGACGCGAGGTCGAGGCTATGCTGGCGAAGGGGCGCGAGAACGCCTCCCTGCGGGAGCCGTTGCAGCAGCTGGCCGAGCGCCTCGGCGTGCGCCTTTAGCGAAGCCAGCGTCCGCTCCGTCCCGCCGCTTCCTCCCTTATCGAGCTCTCCCGCATGGCCGCCAACGACAATCTCGATTTGATCCTGCGCCGTCACGAGGAAATCGCCGCTCGCCTCGCCGAAGGCGTTGCAGGCGCGCAATATTCCGCCTTGTCGCGCGAATTCAGCGAACTCGAGCCGGTGGTCGCGGCGATCAGGGCGTTCCAGGCCAAGGACAAGGAGCGCGCCGGTCTGACGGCGCTGCTCACGGAGCCGGATCTGGACCCGGAGATGCGCGCCATGGCCGGCGCCGAACTCGCCGCGGCCGAGGCCGAAGCGGACGCGATGTCGAAAGCGATTCGGATCGCCCTTCTGCCGAAGGACGCCGCCGACGAGGGCGGGGCGATTCTCGAGGTGAGAGCCGGCACGGGCGGGGACGAAGCCGCCTTGTTCGCCGGCGACTTGTTCGGCATGTACGCCAAATATGCCGAGCGGAAGCGGTGGAAGACTCGAAATTCTATCGATGAGCGAGGGAACGGCCGGCGGATTCAAGGAAATCATCGCCGAAATTTCCGGCCGCGGGGTGTTCGCGCGGCTCAAGTTCGAAAGCGGCGTCCATCGGGTGCAGCGGGTGCCGGCGACCGAGACCCAGGGGCGAATTCACACCTCTGCGGCGACCGTCGCCGTGCTGCCGATCGCCGAGGAAGCGGACTTCGTCATCAATGAGGCCGACCTCAAGATCGACACCATGCGCTCGAGCGGGGCCGGCGGCCAGCATGTCAACAAGACCGAATCGGCGATCCGCATCACCCATCTGCCGACGGGGTTCGTCGTGGCGATGCAGGAGGAGCGCTCGCAGCATCGCAATCGCCAGAAGGCGATGGCGCTGCTTGCGATCGCGCATCCTCGACGCCCGAAATCAGAAGCTGGAGGCCGAGCGGGCGCAGGAGCGCCGCTCCCAGGTCGGCTCCGGCGACCGGTCGCAGCGCATCCGGACCTACAATTTCCCGCAAGGACGGGTGACCGACCATCGCATCAACCTGACCCTCTATTCGCTCGACCGAATCATGGACGGCGAAGGCCTCGACGAGATCGTCGACGCCCTGACAGCCGAGCGCCAGGCGGAGCTGCTCGCCGCGCAGACGGTCTCGTGACCCTCGTTCCGCGCTTGCCTTCGTTTGCGCCGGGCATGCGAATCGGCCTCCTCGGCGGTTCATTCAATCCGCCGCACGAGGGTCACGCCCTCATTACCCGGCTCGCGCTCAGACGTCTTCAACTCGATCGTGTCTGGTGGCTGGTGACGCCGGGTAATCCGCTCAAATCGCAAGACGAGCTGGCGGCGCTGCAAAAGCGCGTCGAGGCGGCGCGGCGTCTCGTCGCCGGCCCGCGCGTCGTCGTAACGGATATCGAGGCCCGCATCGGCTCGCGCTACACCTATGAGACGCTCGCATGGATCAAGCGCCACGCGCCTTCCGTCCATTTCGTCTGGATCATGGGCGCGGACAACCTCCGGCAGTTCCATCGCTGGCGCCATTGGCGCGCGATCGCCGACCTCGTGCCGATCGTCGTCGTCGATCGGCCCGGCTCGAACTCTTAGCGCGACCTCCGGTCGGGCCGGCGCGGCGCTTGCCCCCTGGCGCGCGCCGGAGCGCGACGCGGCGCGCTTTGCAACCATGAGGCCGCCAGCGCTCATGTTTCTGCATGGGCGGCGCTCGACGCTATCGTCTACGGCGTTACGGCGAACCGGCGGAGCCGAAAACGGCAGCGCAATGCCGACGCTCTCTGTTCGTGACTTGGCCTGACGGGTCGATCAATCTCAATGATGCAGGCGAGGATCGGCCGCGCTCGACTATTGCGCCGCGACAAGCGGCTTGCTTGGCGCATCGACGCCGCACGGCTCGTCGACCATGGGGGATGTTTCCGGTTGATAGCCGCGCGCCTCTCTGAGCAGTCCATTATCGAAATCCGTCAGGCTGTGCTGCGCGATTGGACTTCCATGAATGACGTTGAATCGCACGCTGACGACGCGAGGATTGCAGGGAGACAGGGGAATGAATTGCAGCATGAAGTATCTGCCGAAAGCAAGGATCTCTCCGTGCTCATAGATCCGCTCCATGTGAAGCCCCTTCACGTTTTCATCGCGGTGGAGCGGATCGACCGAATAGTATCCGGTCACCATCGAGGGATCGAAGGCGTAGACACGCCGTATCCGCCGATCGGAATAGGCAGCGAGTTGGGCAAGTCCGCCGCCAAGTGAGTGCCCGACCGCCGTGATTTGCGTGGGACCAGCTCGATAGCATCTATCGCGCTCGATATGGCCGATGAAGTCGGCGACGTGGTCTTGGACCTGATCGTATTGATCGTAAATGGGAAAAGCGCGCAATATCCAATGAAAATTGGACTCCCAATCTCCCTTATTGCCGCCGACCGTTCCGCGAAACGCGACCACTGCCTCCGCACATTGCGCGCCCTTCCGCGCCCAGACTTGAACACCAAGGCCTCCGACGGGTTCGCTACGACCCGGCGTCCGTACTTTGCAATCCTCCGGCCCGTCGCAACTCCAGATATAGCGCCACTGTTTGAGCCACGCAGCCGCGCGCCTTGAATCACCGAGCGCATCGCACTGTTGGGCGTCGTCAGAAATGCAGCCAGCCGCGCGCGGCGCCATCCGATGCATGGCGTAAACTCCCGGATCGTAGGATTGCTCCGCAAGCAAAGCATATGGCAACACTCGCGCCGCAGTCGGGCCGGCCTTTTGCTTTTGAGAGTAGTTGTCCCGGCCCTCGGTCTGCTGGACAACTTGATCCGGGCTCTGAGCCAGATGTAGCGGCGCACAGCCTGCGTGAAAAGGAACGAAAGCCACAAATGCAGCAAGATTTGCTGCGTGTCGGCCGATTGCCATAGCCCGCATTGGCGTCTCCCAAGCTTTGAGATTCGCTTCGGGCATGTTCGGCAAAGATGACGCAGAACGTCAAGGTTTGGTTGCGAGAAAAAGCAACCTCGCTTTTCGCCGGAGGCAGCCTGGAGCAAGGTTCGCGACCCAGTCTAGGCCGCAACCGGTTTCAGTGGTTTGCGAGAGGTCCCCGCGTTGCCGCGATCGCGAAATGTCCGTCAACTCGCTGCCGTCATGCGCGTGCTGGCGGTCGTATTCGCGGCCGCGGCCGCCGCGCCGCTTGCTGGCTGCCATGACTTCGGCGATGTCACCGGCTCGATCGGCGGATCAACGACGCCCCCGACGGACGAAGCGAAACTCAGGGCCTACGCCGACGATTGCGACAAGCGCAACGAGCGCAATCCCGGCGAGAAGATCGCCTCGATCGCATACGCCCGGGCGTTGCGCGCCCTGACCCGCTACAGCGAGGCGGTCGCGGTCATCCAGACGGCGGCCATCAAGGCCCCAAAAGATTTCGACGTGCTCGGCGAATACGGCAAGGCGCTCGCGGACGCCGGTCAACTGGGGCAAGCCAAGGATGTGCTGACGCGCGCCTATACGCCCGACAGTCCGCGATGGGACGTCATGTCGGTGCAAGGCGCTGTCGCCGACCGGCTCGGCGATCACGCGAGTGCGATGCAATTCTATCGCGACGCGCTAAAAATCTCGCCGGGCGAGCCCGGCGTGCTAGCCAACATGGGGCTCTCGCTAGCTCTGGCGAAGCAATTGCCAGAGGCCGAGCAGGCGCTTAGGCAGGCGGCCGCGAGCCCGAAGGCCGACGCGCGGATACGCGGCGACCTCGCGCTGGTGCTGGCGCTGGAAGGAAAATTCGGCGAGGCTGAACAGGTCGGCCTGACCGACCTGTCGCCCGAGGCCGCGCGCGCCAACGTCGAGGCGATCCGCCAAATGATCGCGCAGAACGACGCGTGGCGCGAGCTGCGCAAGCCGGCGAAGAGCGGGAAGTCAGAGGCGCCAGCCGCGGACGCCGGCTGAGGCCTTGCCTCAATTGTCGTGGTCCCCCATCGCCGAAGTTGGCTCCATGTCGACGCTGGGCGCCGCTCCGGCCGGAAGGACCGGCGGCGTCGGATTGGTTTCGCCGATCGGCGCCGGCGGCAAGCCCGCGTCGGGTCCCCTGCCCGGCCCAACCGAGACGTCCGACGAAGCAGCGGGGTCCGGCGCGCTCAGATGTGCCATGTCGAGGGGCTCGTCGATATCCGGCGCGGGCGGCAGACCGTCGGGCGCCGCGGGCGCCGACATGAGGTCGAGGGCAGGCGCCGGTTTGCAGATGCGCCTTGGGCCGGTGTTGGTCGAACCGTGGTTGGCCAGATCCAAGTGGATATGGTTGTAGTGGAACACATCCGCGCCGGGCGCCAAGACAGTCGTGAAATACTGGCACGCGCCCGCGTGCGCCTCATGCAGGAAGGCGCTCTCCTGGCTGTCCGTTTTCTTCCAGTCGTGCAGGAAATCGATCTCTCGCCCGTCAGCGAGCGTGAAGCCGGCGACGTCGACCGCGTTGCCGAAGGCGTGCTCGGAGAGCCGCGCGCCGGCGATATTATCGACGGACCGGCAGCTATAGGCGCCGAACACATTGAGGGTCGCGATCCTTTGCCCGAAGCGGCCTTGTGCGTCGGGTTCGACGATGTCATTGAGCCAGGCCTCGAGCGCCGGGATCATTGGACAGTCGATGGTTAGCGCCTTGTCGACCGCGATCGCGCCGTTGGCGAGCGCCGAGACCTTGAGCGGACGGGTCATGCCGCAAATGCCCGGGCCGTCGATCTCGGGCGCGGCGACAATAAAGTCCGAAGGCGTAACGGCCTTGCGGGCGAAGCAGGCGTTTTCCGCCTGAGCCCGCCAAACCGGCCGCTCGGGGCGGCCGAAGAATCCGCAGCCCTGCAGACAAAGGGTCGCGAAAAACGCAAGCAGGACAGGCCGAACGCGACGCGCCATTGCGCCAAACTGCGCGTGTTGGCTTAAGAATCGCTGAACCATCGGGCATTAAGAATCGCTCAACCATGGCCGGGCCGTTGCGGGGGCGCGCGCCATCTCGTCGCCGCACTTTGCCCGCAAGAGAAACCGGTGATCGCGCCCGGGATGGGAAAAGGGACGGGTTTTTGGACGTCGGACTGGGGAATTGGCGAATTGGTGCGATGGGATTGGCGCTTGCGCTGTCGACCGCGACGCCCGCTGCCGCCCATCCGCATGTCTGGATCACCGTCAAGAGCCAGATCGCCTTCACGCCCGACGGCAAGGTTTTGGCGGTCATCCACGATTGGGTTTTCGACGAGATGTATTCATCCTTCGCCACCCAGGGCCTGGCGCCGGCGGGCGAACTGGTCAAGCGCGAGCAATTCGCGCCCCTGGCGAAGGAGAACGCCGGCAGTCTGGCCGAGATCGGCTACTTCACGACGCTGAAGATCGCCGGCAAGGCGGTGGATTTCGGCTCGGTCACCGACTATTGGATGCAGGAGCGGCCGGACCATCTGGTCGAGTTCCACGTAACCTTGCCGCTGAAGACTCCAACGCCCGTGACCAAGTTCCTCACCTTGCGCGTCGCCGATCCCGAGTATTTCATCGATTTTGAATTCGACGATAAGGATCCGGTGACGCTCGTCTCGCCGCCTTCCGGCTGCAAGGCGACTGTCGCCAAGCCCAAGCCGATCGGCGACGCCGACAAGCAGAAGCTGACCGAGTCGTTCTTCACCAATCTCTCGCCGGGAACCAATTTCGGTTTCAAAATGGCGAGCGCGGCCATCGTCGCGTGCCCATGACGCAGCGGACAATCGAACCGATCGGCCTTGGATTCGCGGCTTGGGGCGCGTCGGTCACGACCGCCCTGGCCCAGCTTTCGCCGCGGCCGTTCTCAGTCGCCGGCGGCGAGGGCGGGGGCGGGGCCGAGGGCGGCCTGACCGGCTGGCTCATGGGCGAGCAGTCCTGGCTCACGCATCTCATCGCCGCCAAGGTGCACGCGCTCCATGACCAACCGAGCGCCGCCTGGGGCCTCATCGGCCTTGGCCTCGCTTACGGCGTATTTCACGCTGCGGGACCTGGACACGGCAAGGCCGTCCTCGCCTCTTACATGCTGGCCAACGAACGGTCGCTCAAGCGCGGCGCGGTCATGGCGCTGATGGCGGCGCTGTTGCAAGCGCTGGTCGCGATCGGGCTTGTCGGCGCGGCGGGGTACCTGTTCAGGGCGACCGCATCGCAGATGAATCTACGCGGCCGACTGGATCGTGCTCGCGAGCTATTGCGCCGTCGCCGTCATGGGCCTGTGGCTGGTCTGGCGCAAGGGCGGAGCGCTCATGGCGGCTCTAAGCCGACATGTCGATCATGAGCGCGCCGTGGCTTCCGCCCCGGCCTATGCGGTCCCGTGGCGAAGGCCGGCGTTCAGCCTGTCCGCGGCGGCGTTCCGCGCCGGGCCGCCCGACGGCGGCGCGGCGCCGATCGAGGAATGCGGACACGCCCACGCGCCCGATCCGGCTGAGCTCAATGAAACATTTTCCTGGCGCGGCGCGGCCGGAACCGTGATCGCCGCCGGCGCGCGCCCGTGTTCGGGGGCGATTCTGGTGCTGGTGTTTGCGATGGCGCAAGGGCTGTTCGCGGCGGGGATCGCCGCGACATTCGCCATGGCGCTCGGCACGGCGGTGACGACCGGCGTGCTCGCCTGGACGGCCGTATTCGCCAAATCGGCCGCCATGCGCCTCGCGGCGGGGGAGAATTCGCGCCTCGCGCTGGTCGCGAGGGGATTCGAATTCGCCGCCGCCCTGGCGGTGCTGGTGTTCGGCGTCGCTTTGCTGCTCGGCTCGCGCGGCGCCGTCTAAGATCGGCCGGGGACGCGGGGAAGCCTTTTCCAAGCCAGGGGAAGGAAAATCCAAATCACGAGGAACGAAAATCAAAGGAGAGGGGGGGTGTAAGCTCTCCACTATAGGTAGGACACGTTTTTTGCGGACGATTGTGGCAAGTAAGCTTAATATTGGTATCAAAGCATTTCCGCTCACCGGAGCGCCATTTACCGTCGTCGTCATCGTATTATAAGAACATATCAGTACATCGTAAGAATATTACAAGATTTGGTTATTTGCCACAGTTCCGTATAAAACGCCACAATTAAATATAGAATGTGACGGGCGCTCTCGTCAAGCCCCGCCAGCGGCCGCGCCGCGCGCTCTTGTCGAACAGCACTCCAGTGACCGGCCCTTGTGCTTCATCGGCGCGCCGGTGGCGTCCCAGGAACCCCACCGATCAGGGCCCTCCAAGCAAATGAGGCTTGCTGAGCGGCGTGCGTCTCATTTTGTAGCAAGCATGCCGTTGAAAAGCCCCTCACCTAGCGATTGGGTTAGGCTGAGCGCAAGCGAGACTTCGTCCCTCATCACCTGGATTCTCCGCCTGCAACCGCCGCAGGATCGTTGGCTTTTTCGAGGTACTCGCTGTCGATGACGCCCCATCTTGTGCGCGAGAAGGTGCCGTTTCTGGAAGATGCGGCACACCGCCGCCCACGCGTCGGAATCGAGCCCGTCGGCAAAATCGAATCCGAACGTTTCCCGCACTCGGCGTCTCGCCACTGAGATATTCTGAAACCTAATGTCGGCTGCCTTTTGCGCACAGAGTTCCCGCCCGAACGCGTCAAACGCGGAAACGACATTCTCTAGTGCATCTTCGT
>CAWANG010000028.1:0-13764 GCA_963783175.1 uncultured Alphaproteobacteria bacterium | reverse complement strand
TTTCACGGCGCGCTCAGCCAGCCAATTTGCGCGTCCAGGTGCGGGCGAGCGTGACCGGGCGAAAGCCCAGGCGGGCATAGAGATGCTTCGGCCGCTCGTTGGCGAGCGCCGCGATGACGATCGGGCGGCAGCCGGAAGCGCGCAGACGATCGACGTACGTTGCGATTACGCCGGTGATCACGCCCCGGCGCCGGGCGGACGGAAGCGTGAAGAGGTCCTCGATCATGCCCACCCCGTTGGGCGCGGCGGCGCAGCCGCCGTAGGCGATAGGAACGCCGCCCTCAATCGTGAGATGGAAATGATAAGCGTCGCCCTTCGCTCGATAGGTTTCGACCATCGCCGCGCTGAATTCGGGCGGGAAGTCGAAGCCGTCGATATCGCGTCGCTCCGCGTGGTTGGCCATGACCAGGCGAAGCAAGACGTCCCAATCGCCGTCGGTCGCCACCGGCCGCAGCTGCACCGGCGCGCCGCGGTCGGCGACGTCGCCCTCGAGCGCCATCCGGATCGCGACGAAGCGCTCTTCGAAATCGTCAAGCGCAAGGCGGGCCAGAAACGTATCGGAAGTCAAGCAATCCGCATGGACCACGCGCCAGGGCGTGTGGCCGAGGCGCTGGTCCATCGCCGCGAAAACGGCTTCGATTTCGGCTTCGGTCTTCGCGGTGACGTTATCGGCGTGGTTTGCATCCCATATGTCCGGGCGCGCCGCATCGGCTACAACGCGGCAATGCGGCGTCGCGAAGACGCGGGCGCCAAGCCGCCGCTGCCACCGATAGGTCTCGGCGATGAGGCGCGCGACGCGATCGGCCATCGATCACATCCCTCGCGCGCCGGATGAGCTGTCCATGACCGGATCATATCTGGCTTCGAAACAAATCGCGTGGGACGAGCACGAGATGGGCCAAAGCATTTTTTTCAACCTTTTCTTTTGGAAAATCGGAATTCGTGTTAGCCTCTCGCGATGAAGGATGGTTCGGAGCTCCGAGCGCGCGGAGACAAGGGAGCAGAAAAGATTTTTGCCCTGGGGGTCGCCGCAACCCGTTGAAAAGGCTCGATTCAGACAAGGAAATCAAAGGAAATCGAAGCCTTTTTCTTTGATTTCCTTTGCGAAGGCTTTGCTGGATTTGGGTAGATTCGGCTGGATTTGGATTTGGCTTGGAAATGGCCCGCCGCCGCGCCCGGCCCAAGTTTCCGCCGCCCTAGGCGCCGGCGAACTGCGCCCGCTCGCGTTCGCCTTCCATCCACCGCGCCAGGTCCTTCTCCGCCCGCGCGGAGAGCGCGCGCTTGCGAGCGAGACCGCGCTCCGGTCCGATGAGGCGCCTGCCGGCCTCGTCGGCGCGCGGCTCGGCGATCGGCGGAAACAAGCCGAAGTTGACGTTCATCGGCTGAAACGAGCGCGGCCCGGCGTCGATCGATTCGATGTGGCCGTCGGTGATATGGTTCAGGAGCGCGCCGATCGCGGTCGTTGGCGACGGGGCTTGAAGATCGAGGCCAAGCCGCTCGGCGGCGGCGAACCGGCCGGCGAGAAGGCCGATCGCGGCGCTTTCGACATAGCCCTCGCAGCCGGTGATCTGGCCGGCGAAGCGCAACTGCGGCGCGGCTTTGAGCTTGAGGCGCGCGTCGAGAAGGCGCGGCGAATTGAGATAGGTGTTGCGGTGCATGCCGCCGAGGCGGGCGAACTCCGCCTGTTCCAGCCCCGGGATCAGGCGGAATATGCGCCCCTGCTCGCCGTATTTGAGCTTGGTCTGAAAGCCGACGATATTGAAGAGCGTGCCGAGCGCGTTGTCCTGCCTGAGCTGGACGACCGCGTAAGGCTTGACCTTCGGATTATGGGCGTTGGTGAGGCCGAACGGTTTCATCGGCCCATGGCGCAGGGTCTCGCGGCCGCGCTCGGCCATGACCTCGACCGGCAGGCAGCCGTCGAAATAGGGCGTGCTCTCGAATTCGCGAAACTCGGTCTTCTCCGCCGCCAACAGCGCGTCGATGAAAGCCTCGTACTGGTCGTGGGTCATTGGACAATTGACGTAGGCCTCGGCGCCTCCACTGGGGCCCGCCTTGTCGTAGCGCGACTGCATCCACGCCACGTCCATGTCGATCGAATGGCGATGGACAATCGGCGCGATCGCGTCGAAAAAGGCGAGGGCACCCTCGCCCGTCAGCCGGCCGATCGCCTCGGCCAGCGCTTCGGAGGTCAGCGGCCCGGTGGCGACGACGACATTGTCCCAGTCCTCGGGCGGCAGGCCGGCGATCTCGCCGCGCTCGACGGCTATGAGAGGATGGCCGAGAATGGCGGCTTCGACGGCGTGCGAGAAGCCGTCCCGGTCGACCGCGAGCGCGCCTCCGGCCGGGACCTGGTGCGCGTCGGCGTTCTTGAGGACGATCGAACGAAGCGCACGCATCTCGCGATGCAGGATCCCGACCGCATTGGTCGAAGCCTCGTCGGAACGGAACGAATTCGAGCAGACAAGCTCGGCGAGACGCGAGGTTTGGTGTGCGGCGGTGGGGCGGATGGGCCGCATTTCGTGCAGCACGACCGGAACGCCGAGCTCCGCCGCCTGCCATGCGGCCTCCGAGCCGGCCAGCCCGCCGCCGATGATGTGGATCGGACGCATGGGCCCGCTTCTCACAAAGCGTCAGGCCGGCGTCAACTTGCTTTTCAGGTGTTCGTCAGGGCCAGGAAAGCCGCCTTTAAGGCCGCCCGGGGCCGACGCGCCGCTTCATGCGGCGCGTCCCGGCTGATCAGAACGTCACGATCAGGCATCGGCCTTGCTCACGACCGAACGGCGCACGATATATTCGATGTCTCCGCGGCGAATGCCGATATCGTTCAGTTCGCGATCCGAGAGTTGCGACAATTCGCGCACCGCCTCGCGATATCGGCGCCAAGCGTTCAGCTTCTCCGAGATCGTCTTGAGAGGGGTCATTCCTTGCTCCTATTCTGGTAGGCGCCTTGGCCTACCGCACTGCAACATAACGTCGTCGGCCGAGAACAGTAGGGCCGGGATTTGAAACTCAGCTATGCATAATTTGCATTTCATATTTTAGCAGTGGCCATCACATTTCCCTGCAAAAAGTCCCAAGCAGAGGAAAAAGTCCGCAAAAAGCAGAGATACTAATGCGGCTTTACATATGTGTTTTAATCATGAATTAATCATGATGCGGCGCCACAAGACGAATTGCCGGCCGGTTCGGGGCGGCCGGCTGCGGCGCAATGTCCGCTTCCCATCGGCCCCCGAACAACTAGGCTGCCGCACGCGCGCTTGATTTCGGCGCCGCGAGCGGCGAGACAACATACGCCGCCGGCCTTCTCCGCGCGGCCAAGGAGCGTCAGATGGACAACCTGATAGCGCGCGTCGCCACGGCGGCGGACACCACCCCGGAGGTCGCGCGGAAGGCGGTCGCCCTGATCGGCGATTTCATCCGGCGCGAGGCGCCCGAGGAGGCGGTCCGGGATCTGTTCCAGCGGGCCCCGGCCTTTCCCGCGATCATCGCTTCGAGCACGCAGACCGGCGGCGAAGGCATGGGTGGGGGCCTCAGAGGCCTGATGGGCGTCGCCGCTGGCGCCAAGGGCGGGGGCGGACTGATGGCGCTCGGTGCCGAATTGTTGGGCCTCGGCCTGGGCATGGAGCAAATCCAGACCATCGGCAAGGAGGTCTTCGGCTATGCGCGCGAAGTCGCGGGCGATCAAGTTGTGGGCGAAATATCTGCCTCGATTCCCGGGCTTTCCCAGTTCATTTAGCGGAGGTCGGCATTGGGCGCGGCCGCGAGCCTTTTTCCCGCCTATACCGAAGCCGATTGGCGCAGGGCCGCCGAAGCGGCGCTTAATGGCGCGAACCTCGACACGCTTGTCTCCAAGACCGCCGACGGCGTCCGGATCGAGCCCGTCTATCGACCGGCGGAAGGCCCGAGGGCGCTTGGACCCGACGGGCCCTGGCGCGTGGTCGCGCGCCTTGACCACCCTGAACCCGGCGAGGCCAATGCCCAGGCTCTCGACGACCTCATCAATGGCGCGGACGATCTGCAGGTCGTGTTCTCCGGCGCGCTTGGCGCCCACGGCTACGGCCTCAGGCGATTCGATCCCGCAACCCTTCACAAGGCTTTCGACGGGCTGCGTTTCGACGCGGGGGCGCATTTCGAGCTCGACCTCGGCCGCGAGGGTCCGCGGCAGGCGCTCGCATTTGCCGCTCTCGTTGACCGTGCAGGCGTGAACCCGGCGGACACCGCAGTGTCTTTCGGCCTCGATCCGTTCGCCGCGTCGGCCCGCGGACCATTCCCGGTCGACTGGACAGCTGAGGCGGCGCCCTATCTCGAGAGCGCGCTCAAATTGCGTGGCATGGGTTTCGGCGCGCCGCTTATGGCGGCCGACGCGCGTGGGGTGCATGCGGCCGGCGGGAGCCCGGCGCAAGAGCTCGCCTTTGCGCTCGCAGCCTCCGTCAGCCTGTTGCGGTTGCTCGACGGGGCGGGGCGCCGCCTGCCGAAGCCCGCGCGTTCATCGCGTTCCGGCTGGCGGCCGACGCCGATCAATTCGCGACCTTGTCGAAATTCCGAGCGTTGCGAATCCTCTGGTCGCGGGTCGAGGACGCGTGCGGCCTCGAACCCCGCGCAGCGCATGTCCACGCCGAAAGCGCGTGGCGCATGATGACAGCGCGCGATCCTTATCTGAACGTCATGCGCGGCGCGATGGCGGCGTTCTCTGCGGGCCTCGGCGGCGCCGACAGCATCTGCGTGCTTCCGCATAACCTGGCTGTCGGCCTTCCCGACAGCCTCTCCCGACGTCTCGCCCGCAACGCCCAACTCATTCTGCTGCGTGAATCCAATCTTGGATTTGTCGCCGACCCGGCGGCCGGCGCCGGCGCGTTCGAGGCGATGACCAAGGCGCTTTGCGAGCGCGCTTGGGCGCTGTTTCAGGAGATCGAAAATGAGGGCGGGTTACCTTCGGCGTTAGGCAATGGCGCATTCCAGCGTCAGGTCGCGATCAGCGCGGCGGCGCTGGCGCACGACATCGCGAGGGTCAAGCCGCCGATCACCGGCGTCAGCGCCCATGCCAATCTTGCCGAGCCGCGGGTCGAGGTTGCCGTTGGCGCGCCCGAGCGTGAAGCTTTGACGCCCGCCGAAGGTGCGCTCGCGCCGCTTCGGCTTGCCGAGCCTTTCGAGCGATTGCGGAACAAGTCCGACGCTATTGTCCGGCAGACGGGTTCGCGGCCGCGGGTCTATATCGCGGCTCTCGGGCCGGAGCCTAAGCATCGAGGCCGCGTCGCTCATGTGCGCGAATCGCTCGAGGCCGGCGGTTTTGAGGGCGTTTACGACGGTGAGAGCGCGACGCCCGAAGAGGCGATCGAACGCGTGAAGGCGAGCGGCGCGACGCTCGTCTGCCTGTGCGGCGACGACCAAGCTTACGCGGCGCAGGCGACTGCGTTCGCCAGATCGATCAGTGACTCGGGCGCGAATGGCCTCGCCCTCGCTGGCCGACCAGGGGATCGCGAGGCGGAATGGCGCGCCGCAGGCGTCAACGATTTCATTTTCGCCGGCGGAGACGTTGTTGCGGCGCTCCATGGCCTCTATCGCCGGATCGGGACTTGAGCAAAAGCGCCGGGATTGACGACGTCATGAGCCTTATTCCCAATTTCTCGACCGTCCCCTTCGCCGGCCGATCAAACCCGATCGGCGCGACACCGCCGCGAATTTGGACAACGCCCGAAGGCGTCGACGTCAAGTCGCTCTATCGGCCGCGCGACCGCGAAGGGCTCGAGCTCGCGAGCGAATGGCCAGGGCTCCCGGCTTACCTGCGGGGCCCATATCCGACAATGTACGTCAAGCAGCCCTGGACGGTGCGACAATACGCCGGCTTTTCGACCGCCGAGGAGTTCGAACGCCTTTTATCGCGCCAATCTCGCCGCCGGCCAGAAAGGCCTGTCGGTCGCTTTCGACCTGGCGACCCATCGCGGCTACGATTTAGATCATCCCCGCGTCGCCGGCGACGTCGGGATGGCGGGCGTCGCGATCGATTCGATCTATGACATGCGCACCCTGTTCTCCGGCATCCCGCTCGAGTTCGATGAGCGTCTCGATGACGATGAACGGCGCGGTGTTGCCGGTCATGGCGTTGTTCATTGTCGCCGCGGAGGAGCAGGGCGTGCCGATGGCCGCGCTGTCAGGCACCATTCAGAACGACATTCTCAAAGAGTTCATGGTCCGAAACACGTACATTTATCCGCCCGGCGCCTCGATGCGGATCGTGGCCGATATTTTTGCGTTCACCGCGGCCAACATGCCGAAATTCAACTCGATTTCGATCTCCGGCTATCACATGCAGGAGGCGGGCGCGACGCAGGATCTTGAGCTCGCCTATACGCTCGCCGACGGCGTCGAATATTTGCGCGCCGGCGTCGGCGCTGGAATGAGCGTCGATGCGTTCGCGCCTCGATTGTCGTTCTTCTGGGCGATCGGGATGAATTTTTTCATGGAGGTGGCCAAGCTGCGCGCCGCGCGCAAGCTCTGGGCCGGCCTTGTCAAGGGATTCGGGTCGCGATCGGACAGGTCGCTCCCTCTGCGGGCGCACTGCCAGACGTCCGGGTGGTCGCTGACCGCGCAGGACCCTTTCAACAATATTGTGCGCACCCAAATCGAGGCGATGGCCGCGACCCAGGGCCATACCCAGTCGCTGCACACCAACGCCCTCGATGAGGCGCTGGCGCTGCCGACGCCCTTCTCCGCCCGCATCGCCCGCAATACCCAGCTGTTTCTGATCGAAGAGAGCGGCACCACCCGGATCATCGACGCCTGGGGCGGTTCCTATTATGTCGAACGCCTGACTGCAGAGCTGGCCGCGCGGGCGCAGGACCACATCGATGAGGTCGAGAGCCTCGGCGGGATGGCGAAGGCGATCGAGAGCGGCGTGCCAAAGCGGCGCATCGAAGAGGCGGCGGCCCGTACGCAGGCGCGCATCGATTCTGGGCGCCAGCCCGTGATCGGCGTCAACGCCTATGCGCCGACGATCGAGCGAGAACTTAGCGTGCTGAAGGTCGACGCCGCGGCAGTGCGCGCGCGGCAGATCGAGAAGCTTGGGCGCCTCCGCGCCGAGCGCGACGAGCGGTCGACACAAGCTGCGCTGGAGGCGCTCACCAACGGCGCGCGAGGCCGGGCCAATCTCTTGCAACTTTCGGTCGAAGCGGCGCGGGCCAAGGCCACAGTCGGGGAAATCTCATTGGCGCTCGAGCAGGCCTTCGGCCGTCATGTAGCGGAAGTTCGGGCCATTTCCGGCGTCTATCTGTCCGAGACGGGGCCGGGCGGAGAGGCCAACGAGCGCGTGATCGCAATGACCCGCGCTTTCACCGAAAACGAGGGGCGCGCTCCCCGGATTCTGGTGGCTAAAATGGGACAGGACGGACATGATCGCGGGCAGAAGATCATTGCCTCGGCGTTCGCGGATCTCGGGTTCGACGTCGAAATCGGGCCGCTGTTTGCGACGCCCGAGGAAGTGGCGGCGCTGGCGGCCAAGCGGCAGGCCCACATCGTCGGCGTCTCGTCGCTCGCCGCCGGCCACCTCGCGCTCGTGCCGGCTCTGAAAAGGGCGCTCGGCAAGCTCGGTCTTGACCAAACGATGGTCGCCGTCGGCGGCGTGATCCCGAGCCAGGACTTCGCGTTGCTGCGCGAGGCCGGCGCCGACGCAATTTTTCCGCCGGGCACCGTCATTGCCGAGGCTGCGCAAAGTCTGATGGAGCAGCTCAACGAACGACACGGATACACCCAGCGCGCGCCCGCATAGGAAGGGCAGGTCGCTGATCCGTTTGCGCGCGTCGAGCGAACCCGACAAATAGTCCCATATCGGTTCGTGCGCCTCGGGCGCGGCCGTCATTACGTTAGGAAAGAAGCTACGACCCCGCGCCAAATCAGGACACTCGCCCCTTGACGTCAACGGCGCCGCTTTTGCCGCCCCCCGTTCCAGGATGTTGCCGGCGGAGAGGCAGCAGGCGCCGCGATGGACCGCTTCATAGATGTGATCGTGCGCCGCTCGATGCGCCACGCTCGGCTGATGCTGAGGCAGCGCGTTTACAATTGGCCGACCGTGCGCAGGGCGCTGAGGAAGATTCTCGCCGATTTGGAGACGCGATCGCCGGACCATCCGAGCGTGCCGCGTCTACGCGCTTTCATCGCGTCAAACGATCGCGCATGGTTGCGCGAGAATCCAAATGATCGTTGATGTCCCTGACGCAGGAATGATTTTGAGCTCTTCGCGATCGCTTGACTTGTCGCAGGGACTGCTGAAGATTTAAATATTCATTAGGCAAACACCATCGTTGCGCATGCCTCGATTTCGCCCACTCGCAGCGCGTTGGTCGTGTGGGGGACATTTGGGCGCCGGCCGCGACAGAATTGCGCCACGGGCCGGCGCGCCGCGCTGACAACGACGGCGGGCGACGTCACGCACATTGGGGGGGCAGGTTTGATGGCGGCGTCCACGAATGCGCGGAGCGCGCGAGTACGGAAATTTGTGACGCGCCGCGGGGTAGAACTGCAATTCACCGAACTTGGTTTCGGCGGAGCGCCGCTCGGCAATCTTTATCGGCCAATGACGGAAAAAGAGGCGCGGATAATGCTGGAGGCCGTCTGGGCCTCAGGTTGTCGGTATTTTGACACCGCGCCGCTCTATGGGCTGGGACTTTCTGAGACCAAACTCAACGGGCTTCTGCGACCGAAGCCAAAAGCCTCCTACTTGATATCCACCAAGGTCGGCCGGCTCCTTGATCTCTGTAGGCCGCAGGAACGCTCGCGGCGGGACGCCTTCTTCGAGACGCCATCGCGGCGGGAACGGTACGATTATTCTTACGACGGCGTGATGCGCTCACTCGAATTCTCGCTCGAGCGCCTCGGTCTCGATCAGGTGGATATTGTCTTCGGCCACGACGTCGACGTCGTCACGCACGGGAGCAAAGAAGCTGCCGACACGCGGATCAAGGAATTCATGACCGGCGGCTATCGCGCGCTGGACGAATTGCGCGCGTCGGGAGCGATCAAGGCGGTCGGAGCGGGGGTCAACGAATGGGATGTCGCCGAGAAACTGGCGCGCATCGGCGACTTCGACGTCTTCCTGCTGGCTGGCCGTTACACCCTTCTCGAACAGGAAGCGCTGACGAGCTTTTTGCCGCTGTGCGAGGAAAAGAAGATCGCCGTTGTCATCGGCGGGCCTTTCAACTCGGGCATACTGGCGACGGGCGTCAAGGCCGACGCCCACTATAATTATGGGCCAGCGCCGGACGAGGTGAAGGATCAGGTCCGCCGGATCCAGCACATCTGCAAGAGTTTCAAAGTCAGCTTGCCGGAAGCCGCCTTGCGATTTCCGCTCGGTCACCCGGCGGTCGTCAGCGTCATCGCCGGCGCGCAACGCGCGAGCGAAGCCAGACGTAATGCAGCGATGATGAGCGCAAAGCTGCCCGCCGCGCTCTGGCGAGCCCTGAAGGCGGAAAAACTGGTGCGTGAGGATGCGCCGACGCCGCGGTGAGCGCCGACAATTCGCCTGCGATCAGAAAAGGCCGGCGATTTCGCCGTCGACCACCCGAATTCGCTCCGCGGCCGGACTCCGCGGCAAGCCGGGCATCGTGCGGACGTTCCCCATTAGCACCACCACAAAGCCTGCGCCTGCGCGGAGGCGAACGTCACGGATTCTTGGAATGTGTCCCGTCGGCGCTCCGATCAGCGAAGGATCGTCCGAAAGCGAATACTGGGTCTTGGCGACGCAAATCGGCAGGCGGCCCCAGCCGGCGTCCTCCAGCTCGCGGAATTTCGCCTGCGCCGATGCGTCGGCGGCAACGTCGTCGGCGCCGTAGATTTCGCGCGCGATCGTTCGGGTCTTGTCCCACAGGCTCATGTCGTCGGGGTACAGCGGCCGAAACTCCGCTTCACCCGAGTCCGCAAGAGCGGCGGCGACATGGGCCAGACCTTCGGCGCCGGCGCCCCCGCGGGCCCAATGATCGCATACGATCGTCGTGACAGCGAACTCGCGGGCTACGGCGTTCTCGATGAAGCCGAGTTCGGTCGCAGAGTTGGTTGCGAATTGGTTTACGGCGACCACGACCGGGACGCCGAACTTGCGCAGGTTGGCGACATGCCGAGCCAGATTCGCGAGACCTGCCTCCAACGCGGGAAGGTTCTCCGCGCCGAGCGCGTCTTTAGCCACGCCGCCGTGCATTTTGAGCGCCCTGACTGTGGCGACCAGCACCGCCGCCGCCGGCTTCAATCCGGCCTTCCGGCACTTGATGTCGAAGAATTTCTCGGCACCGAGATCAGCGCCGAAACCCGCTTCGGTCACGACGTAGTCGGCCAGCTTGAGCGCCGCCCGGGTCGCGACCACGGAGTTGCAGCCGTGGGCGATATTGGCGAACGGGCCGCCATGCACGAGCGCGGGCGACCCTTCGAGCGTCTGGACCAGATTGGGTCTGAGCGCGTCCTTGAGCAGCGCAGTCATGGCGCCTGCCGCGTTGAGGTCAGCTGCGGCGACCGCGCGCCTGTCCCGGCTCGAGGCGACTACCATGCGGCCGAGTTGCTCCTCAAGATCCTCGAGGCCGGACGCAAGACAGAAAGCCGCCATCACCTCCGACGCGACCGTGATGTCGAAACCGTCCTCGCGCGTAAATCCGTTCCCGGCGCCGAGGCCAATCACGGTCTCTCGCAGCGCGCGGTCGTTCATGTCGATGGCGCGCCGCCAGGCGATGCGCCGCTGATCGAGGCCAAGCGCATTGCCCCAATACATATGATTGTCGATCATCGCCGCGAGAAGATTGTGCGCCGACGTTATGGCATGAAAATCGCCGGTGAAATGGAGGTTGATCTCGTCCATCGGCGCGACCTGGGCGTAGCCTCCGCCCGTCGCGCCGCCCTTCATGCCGAAGCAGGGACCAAGCGAGGGCTCGCGCAGGCAGATGATCGTCTTCCTTCCGAGGCGGTTGAGCGCGTCGCCGAGGCCGATCGTCGTCGTCGTCTTGCCCTCTCCCGCCGGGGTCGGGTTGATCGCGGTCACAAGAATGAGCTTGCCGTCGGGGCGGTCGCCGAGACTAAGAAGAAAATCGTACTCGAGTTTAGCGACAAAGCGGCCGAAGGGATGCAGCGCGGATTTGGGCGCGCCGATCTTTGCGGCGATCTCCGCGATCGGCCTCAGACGGACGGCGCGCGCGATTTCGATGTCAGACCCCTTCAACGACCCACTCCCCAATTCCGCCGCCGGGCGCCCACCGACAAATCCCCTGGTCCGCAGCGATTTGCAAGCCCAAATGCCGGCGTTGTGCCCGGTCCCGCCGCCTCAGGTCCAACCGGCGATTGCGAACGCTCGATCGCGGCCGCGCGAGGTTGCCTCGGCGCCGCGCCTCCCATAAACGTCCTTCCGCCCTCTTCACCCGCCGGACGAACCTCCGTGATCCGCTCTGCCCTCATGACCGTGATGACCAGCGCCGCGATCAAGGCCGGCCGCGGCTTGAAGCGCGATTTCGGCGAGGTCGGCGAACTGCAGGTGTCGATGAAGGGGCCTGGCGATTTTGTCAGTCTTGCCGACAAGCGGGCCGAGAAGAGCCTCTACACGGAACTCGCTAAGGCGCGTCCAGGCTACGGCTTTGTCATGGAGGAGAGCGGGCGCGTCGAAGGCTCCGACAAGAGTCACACCTGGCATATCGATCCGCTCGACGCGACGACCAACTTTCTGCATGCGATTCCGCAATTCGCCATTTCGATCGCGCTCGAGCGCGAGGGGCAAATCGTGGCCGGCGTCATTTACAACCCGGCGAACGACGACATGTTCGTTGCCGAGAAAGGGCAGGGGGCGTTCGGCGGCAACCGTCGCCTGCGCGTGGCGGGGCGCGTCGAGTTGTCGCAGGCGCTCTTCGGTTGCGGGATTCCCCATCTCGGCAAAAAGGCGCAACATTCGCGATTCTTAGCCGAGCTTGCGGCGGTGATGGAGCGGGTCGTCAATGTCCGCCGGATTGGCTGCGCCTCCCTTGATCTCGCCTATGTCGCCGCCGGCCGCTTTGACGCCTTTTGGGAGCGGGGCCTCAATTCCTGGGATATTGCGGCTGGGGCCCTCTTGGTTCGCGAAGCCGGCGGATTCGTCAGCGGCGCCGACGGCGAAGCGAATTACCTCGAGACCGGCTCCATCTGCTGCGGCAACGAATCGATGCACCGCGAACTCCTCGGGCTCCTGCGCGGGGTCATTTAGCGGGCCTCATTGCGGCGCGCCGGCATGAGTTCGGTCGCGCTCTTTCTCGCCGGCGACGGCGCGCTGTTGGCGCTCGCTGTCGCTGCAGCGACCATCGCTCGCAGACCCTTCGCGCCAGCACTGGTCTATGGCGCGGCCCTGGCGATTTCGGCGGCGCTGCTGATCGACGCCCTTGTTCATCTTTTGGGAAGGACGCCGATCGGGACAATGTCCCTCCCGCTCGGTCTGCCTTGGATCGGCGCCCGTTTCCGCCTTGACGCGCTCTCGGCGTTCTTTCTCATCATCGTCAATCTTGGCGGCGCCGCGGCTTGCCTCTACGGTCTGGGCGACGGGCGGTTGGAGCGCTCGCCCGAACGCGTGCTGCCCTTCTTTCCGGCATTCCTCGCCGCGATGAATATCGTGCTCGTCGCCAACGACGCTTACAGCTTCCTCATGGCGTGGGAGTTCATGTCGATCGCCTCGTGGGCGCTCGTGGTGGCCCATCATCGCGACGCGGACAACGAACGCGCCGGCTATGTCTACATCGTGATGGCGAGTTTCGGCACGCTTGCGCTGCTGCTGGCCTTCGCCTTGCTCGCGGGCCCGACGGGCAGTTACGCCTTCGATTACATGCGCGCGGCGACGCCGGCGCCCGGTGTGGCCGGCCTCGTACTCGTGCTGGCGCTGATCGGCGCGGGCTCGAAGGCGGGAATCGTGCCGCTCCATGTCTGGTTGCCGCTCGCCCACCCCGCGGCGCCAAGCCACGTCTCGGCGCTTATGAGCGGGGTGATGACGAAGGTCGCCATCTACGGGTTCGTCAGGATCGTCTTGGAACTTATGGGACCGACCGGATGGTGGTGGAGCATTCCGATTCTGATGGGCGGGGCGGCCACCGCGCTCATCGGCGTGATCTACGCTCTTATGCAGCACGACCTGAAGCGGTTGCTCGCCTACCACACCGTCGAGAACATCGGCATCATCTTCATTGGGATAGGGCTCGCGCTGGCGTTTCGGGCGTTCGACATGCCGTTCGCTGCTGCGCTCGCCCTGACGGCGGCCCTGCTGCATGCGTTCAACCATTCCCTCTTCAAGAGCCTTCTGTTCTTCGGCGCGGGCGCGGTGTTGTCCGCGACCGGAGAGCGCGACATGGAGCATCTCGGCGGTCTCATTCACAACATGCCCCGGACGGCCTTCGCGTTTCTCGTCGGCTCCGTCGCCATTTCGGCGCTGCCGCCGTTCAACGGCTTCGTCTCCGAATGGCTGACGTTTCAGGCTATCCTGTTGACCCCTGAGCTGCCGTCCTGGGCCTTGAAGATCCTGGCCCCCGCTGTCGGTGCGCTGCTCGCGCTCTCGGCTGCGCTTGCGGCCGCGTGCTTCACCAAGGCCTTCGGCATCACCTTTCTTGGTCGGCCGCGCACCCATGCCGCTGAGCGCGCGCACGAGACAGACCGTCTCACCCTCGCGGCGATGTTGACTCTTGCCGCTCTGTGTTTGGTCGCCGGAGTTTTTCCCGGTCTCTTCATCGACGCTCTCGCACCGGTCATGAGCATGGCCGTCGGCGGCCGAATGCCGGCGCAGGCAGGCGCCGC
>CAWANG010000027.1:0-88327 GCA_963783175.1 uncultured Alphaproteobacteria bacterium | reverse complement strand
CAGCGAGGGACGAAAACGATGACCACCGGTCTTGTCGACAAATTGCCCGACGCTCTCGCCGCCGTGAGAACACGGCCGCTGTTCGTGATGCGCCTCAGCTCTCACATGCAGGTCATCGGCCCCGCGCCCGGACACGTCCGTCGGGTCGGCGCCATCTCGGGCGGCTTTTTGGTGCGAGCGGTTTCGGGCGAAGTGCTGGACGGCGGCAACGACTGGCAGACCGTGCGCAGCGACGGCGCCGTGACCCTGGATGTCCGCCTGGTCCTCAAGACCGACGATGAAGCGATGATCGGCATGATATACCGGGGAATCCGGCATGGGACGCCCGACGTTCTGGCGCGGATCGATCGCGGCGAGGCGGTCGACCCGGCGACCTATTATTTTCGCGCTACGTCCGTCTTCGAGACTGCGGCCCCGAAATACGACTGGCTCAATCGGCTGCTGGCGATCGGTATCGGCCATCGCACCGCCGATGGGCCGATTTACAGCCTGTTCGAGCTCCTGTGACCGGCGGCGCCGCGCCGTCGTCGTCTCGTCCGGACCGAGATTTGATCCCCCTTCGATGCGACGGTAAGACAGGCGCCGGGGCCGGCAAACGTGCGAGGACACATGGCTGATCGAGCTGACATCGGCGTCTTCGGATTGGCCGTCATGGGCGCGAATCTGGCCCGAAACGCGGCGCGGAACGGGTTCGGCGTCGCGCTCTTCAACCGCAACCATGAACGGACCGATGAACTCATGGCCGAGCATGGCGGCGAAGGGCGCTTTTTCCCCTCCAGCGCCCTCCCCGACTTCGTCGCCAGCATAGCCAAACCCCGCCCGATCCTGATCATGGTCAAGGCCGGCCCGCCGGTCGACGAGGTGATCGACGAACTCATGCCCCATCTCGACGAGGGCGATATCATCATCGACGGCGGCAATTCGCTGTTCACCGACACCGCCCGCCGCTACCAGACGTGCGAAGCAAGAAAGATCCGCTTTGTCGGCATGGGCGTTTCCGGCGGCGAGGAGGGCGCGCTCGAGGGCCCGAGCATGATGCCGGGCGGCGATCGCGCCGCCTGGGACCGCATCGCGCCGATGCTGACGAAAATGGCGGCCCAGGTCGATGGCGTTCCCTGCTGCACCTATATCGGCCCGCAGGGCGCGGGGCACTACGTGAAGATGGTGCATAACGGGATCGAATATGCCGACATGCAGCTCATCGCCGAAGCCTACGATCTCATGAAGAGCGTCTACGGCCTTGGCGCGCCAGCGATGGCGGACATCTTCCTCGACTGGAAGCAGGGCGATCTCGACAGCTATCTGATCGAAATCACCGCCGCCGTCCTGCGCAAGATGGACAAAAGCGGCAAGCCGCTCGTCGACGTCATTCTCGACGAGGCGGAGCAGAAGGGGACAGGCCGCTGGACTGCCCAGAATGCGCTCGAGCTCGGCGTGCCGCTGACCGCGATCACCGAGGCGGTCTATGCCCGTGTCCTCTCCGCCAACCGCGCGATGCGCATGACGATGGAGAAGAAGACGCCACATCCGGCGCCGCCGGCGCTGAAGCCCGAGAAGGCGGCGATCGACGCGATCCGCGACGCCCTCTACGCCTCCAAGATCATCGCCTATGCTCAGGGCTTCGAGCAGATGTCGGTCGCCTCGACGCAATTCGATTGGGACTTGAAACTCGGCGACATGGCGACCATCTGGCGCGGCGGGTGCATCATCCGCGCCAAGTTTCTGGACCGCATCAAGGAGGCCTATGAGCGCGACGCCAAGCTCGCCAATCTGCTGCTCGACGACTATTTCCTGAGTGCGGTGACAAGAACCGAGGGCGCATGGCGGCAGGTGATTGCCCTCGCGGTCGCGAACGGCGTGCCCACCCCGGCCTTTTCCTCGTCGCTCGCCTATTACGACGGCCTCAGGCGCGCCCGCGGCCCGGCGAACCTGCTTCAGGGCCTGCGCGACTATTTCGGCGCCCACACCTACCGCCGCCTGGACAAGAAAGGCAGCTTCCATACCCGCTGGAGCCAGGACGGAAGCGAAGTGAAAGTGTGAAGCGCAATCCTCGGAAGGGAAGTTTCCGGTCTTGGAAACTTCACGATCGGTCCCTAATCTCGACCGATCTTGACGGCAGTGGGCTACAGGCTTGGAGGTCGCAATGAAATCGCTTCGCATTGTTCTCGCCGCCGCGCTTTCGCTGGCTCTCGCTCCCGCCCTGGCTCAGAACCCGCCGGTCGCGTCCGCGCGCGCGACCATCGAGACGATAAGCGCCGACGGCGCGAGCCTCGGGGTTAAAACGCGCGCGGGCGAGGAACGAACTGTTCATCTGGGCCCCAAGACGCGCTTCGTTTTGGTGGTCCCGGCGACGCTCGCCGACATCAAGCCGAATTCGTTTGTCGGCATTGCAGCGATGCCGGGCGAGGGAAGCGAACTCAAAGCGATGGAGGTGCACATCTTTCCCGAGGCGATGCGCGGGACCGGCGAGGGCTATCGCCCGTTCGACCTTGGACCGGGCAGCAGCATGACCAACGGCAATATCCAGGCGCGGGTCGACGCCGCGAGCGGCCCCAAGCTCACGGTCGCCTACAAAGGCGGCGAACAGACCATCGTCGTCGACCCGAAGACCCCGATCGTCGCCCTCGAGCCGGGCGCGCAGACCGACATCAAGCCCGGCGCGGCGATCATCGCCCGCGGAGCGAAGCAGGAGGACGGCTCGATCGACGCCGCCTTTGTCCTCGTCGGCAAGGACGGCCTCGTCCCGCCGATGTGACGGGCTATCGGCGATCCCCCGGAAAGGGCGGGCGATTTGCCCGGTTGGGCCGTCCCGTGCTAGCCAAGCTGCGATTCACGAAAAAGACGGGACATCATGCAGGCGTCGTCGAGTTCCATCGAGACCAAGCGGGATTCGCACGCGCCGGATTCGTTATTCACGTTCGTCCTCGTCAAACCGACCCATTACGACGACGACGGCTATCCGATCCAATGGTTCCGCTCGGCGCTGCCGTCCAATACGCTCGCTTGCATGAACAGCCTGGCCGGGGACGCCAGCCGCCGCGAGGTGCTGGGACCGGGAGTAAGGATCGAACTCGATACCTATGACGAAACCAATCGCCGCGTCGTGCCGAGCCGGATCATTCGCGATCTCAAGCGGCGCGGCGGGCGCGCGCTCGTCGGCCTTGTCGGGGTGCAATCGAACCAGTTTCCCGCGCGCGATGGACATCGCGCGCCAGTTTCGCAACGCGGGCCTGCAGGTGTGCATCGGCGGCTTCCATGTCTCGGGCTGCATCGCCATGCTGCCGGAAATCCCGGCGGAGATGCGCGAGGCCCAGGCGATGGGGATTTCGCTGTTCGCCGGCGAAGCGGAGGAGCATCGGCTCGACGAGGTGCTTGTCGACGCCTGGAACGGCAAACTGAAGCCTCTCTACAATTTCATGGATCACCTGCCCTCGCTCGAGGGCGAGCCGGCGCCGATCCTGCCGCGCAAACATCTCGCGCGCACGACGGGCCATTATTCGTCGATCGACCTCGGGCGCGGCTGCCCCTATCAGTGCTCGTTCTGCACCATCATCAACGTGCAGGGCCGCAAGAGCCGCTTCCGCACGCCCGACGACCTGGAACAGATCATCCGTGACAACAGGGCCCAAGGCATCGACAGGTTCTTCATCACCGACGACAATTTCGCCCGCAACAGCGACTGGGAGATCCTGCTCGATCGGGTGATCAAGCTCCAGGACGAGGGCATCACCTGCGGCTTCACCATCCAGGTTGACACGCTCTGCCACAAGATTCCGAACTTCATCGAAAAGGCGACGAAAGCCGGCGCGAAGCGCATCTTCATCGGGCTCGAGAACATCAATCCGGACAATCTGATCGCCGCCAAGAAGCGGCAGAACAAGATCACCGAATATCGCGCCATGCTGCAGAAGTGGCGCGCGCACGGCGCGCTCACCTTCGCCGGCTACATCCTCGGATTCCCGGCGGATACGAAGGAATCGATCCTGCGCGACATCGAGATCATCAAGCGCGAAATGCCGCTCGACATTCTCGAGTTCTTCTTCCTGACGCCGCTGCCGGGCTCCGAGGATCACAAAACCCTGTTGAAGAAGGGCGTCTGGATGGACCCCGACATCAACAAATATGACCTCGACCATCGCGTCTCCCATCATTCGAAGATGAGCGACGCTGAATGGGAGGACGCCTACCGCGCGGCCTGGAAAGCCTATTACACGCCCGAGCACATCCGCACGATCTTGAAGCGCGCCGCCCAGATCCCGAACGGGAGGCCGAAGCAGATCACGAGCACGATGATGTGGTTCAAGCTCATGATCGAGCAGGAGGGAGTGCATCCTCTCGAAGGCGGCGCTTTCCGGCTCAAATACCGCCGCGACCGCCGCCACGGTCTTCCGCTTCAATCGCCGTTCGTCTTCTATCCGCGCTACTGGGGCGGGATCGCAGTCAAGGCTTGGCACTATTCGCGATTCTTCTTGGGGACACGGCGCATCCTCAAGGAGGTCCTGAACGCTCCCGACCGCTGGACCTATACTGACCTCGCCATCGCGCCGCCGCGCGACGACGAATTCGAGCAACTCGAGCTCTATCACGCCACCAGCGGCGGTGAAGCGGCGCTCGCGCGCAAGGCGCTCGGCGACAGCATTCGCGATTCGGCGCGGCCTCCCGCGATCGCGATGTCCGCGGCGCAGGCGCGATGACGTCAGGGCGATGACGGAAGCCTTCCAAGTCAGAGCGGCGCGCGCACTCATCGGCTGGTCGCAGGCGGAACTGGCCGACGCGGCCGGCGTATCGCTCTCGGTCGTCGATCGGTTCGAAACCGGACAGCCCGACAGCATCCCGGCGGAAGCGGTCGCCAAGATGCGTGCGGCGCTCGAGTCCGCCGGCGTTGCGTTCATCCCCAAGAACGGCGGCGGCGCCGGCGTTCGCCTTCGCAAGGGCCGCGAGGCCGAATATCTCGGCTGGGACGATCTCAACGCCTCGAACGACGAGTGAGGCGCCCACGGTCTCGCCTTCAGGATCGCCTTGGTCGCAACGCGAGGGGACGCGGACCGAAGAAACCGGCGCGACCAACGCTCACATCTGCGGCGTATGCTCGACGAACCCGCCGGATGGGGCCGGGTGCGGCACGTTCCAGCCGAAATAGACCTCGACCTCGACGATCTTCCCGTCGCGAATGGTGTGGACCTCCGTATTTTGAAAGCGTCGGCCAACGTCCGAACGGCCGATATAGGTCACGTAGACGCGTTCGCCGCTCGGGACCACGTCGATGAACTCGAAATCGGCGATCCATTGGCTGTTTGGCCAGCAGCGTTCGAAATAGGTCTTCCGATCGAGGCGATTGTCGAGCGGGCTGGTGAAATGGAAATCCTCGGCGATGAGCTGCTCCATAGCCGCGCGATCCTTGTTGACGTAGGCGAGATAGCTCCGCTTGGCGAGTTCCGCCAATTCGGTGTCTGTACTGGACAGACTGGACACGCTCATGCGGGCCTCCTCTCAGCTGCTGGCCTTCCGCGCCTCTGCGTCACGTTACCCGAGCGACGCGCCGAGCTTGTCCAGAAGGTCCCCGGTTCCGCGTTCGCGCGACCCCGCATCGTCGTAACCGTCGAGAAACGCCCCCTGCTCGTCGACCAGGAGCCTCGTCCGGCGCCGGCCGTCGGGCTTGATCTGCAGGGTGGCGAGGGAGACGGAGATTTTGCGGTCGTCGAGATGCATCTCGTAGGCATAGACAATCCGCTCGCGCGGAACGATGTCGTGATAGACGGCGTCGAAGGTCGTCGTCACGCCGCCTTCGAAGCCGCCTTTCACCCGCTCGCGGCCGCCGACACGGAAGTCCATCACGCGCTCGATAAGCCGCCACCCCTGAGGCCCGAAGAACCAGCGGGCCTTGGCCGCCTCCTCGGACAGCGCCTTGTAGACCTCTTCCGCCGTCGCATCGTATATGCGCTCGAGATGGAAGGCCCCGTGGACAACGGAGCGGACGCCGCCGCCCTGAATGCGCGCGACTTCCGCCTCGAGCTTGTCGAGCGTCTGGCGCCAGCCCTCGGGCGCGCCCTTGATCATCTGCTCCGCCTGCGCAGCGCCGGCCGCCGAATAGGTCTGGACCACCTCCATCAGCGTGCCGCGGGGACCTTCGTCGCTAAAGCTCACGCGCGTCATGGCGCTGAAAAGCGGACCGCCGCCGCACGGGTCGATCACGTGATGGTCGATCGCGAGGCGCTCGGGAGCGAGGACTTCGGTGAACGTGCCCCTCGTCCAATGGTCGACGCCCTCGGGCGAGCGCATGCAGACTTCGAACCGCCCGCCGACCCGCATCTCGACTTTCGCCTCGGGAACCGAATAGCCGTCCGGGCAGAACCATCGTTTGATATGGTCGGCTGAGCTCCAGGCCTTGAACACCGTCTCCCGCGGCGCCGAGAAGACGCGCGAGATGCGCACCGGGGCCGGCTCGACCTTGAGCCTCACGTCATCGATTCTGGTCATTATCGCTGTCTCCTTCGCTGTTCAGGGATTTGAGGTATTCGTCGAGCCGGTCGAGGCGGCGCTCCCACTCCAGGCGCCGGTCGGCGATCCATCGCTCGGCTTCGGCCAGCGCGGGAGGGTTGATGCGGCAAGTGCGCACCCGTCCCTTTTTCTCCGAGACGATGAGTCCCGAGGTCTCGAGCACCGCGAGGTGCTGCATCACCGCCGGCAGCGACATGACCAGCGGCCCCTTGAGCTCGCTGACCGACGCCGGCCCCCGCGTCAGCCGCTCGACCATCGCCCGGCGGGTCGGATCGGCGAGGGCCTGGAACGCCCGGTCGAGGGGGGTCGCATAGTTAAGCATATGCCTTAGTATCATGCGCTCAATAGAAAAGCAAGCGCTTTAGTTTCATTTGCTCCGGAGCCTCTTCGCGCCGCGAACGGAGCGTTTGCGCCTTGACCGCGTACCCCGCTCGCGTGAACGGGATTTTGGCTTTCCGCGACACCTTCAACTTAGCCAAATCAAGCGCGGTATTATTCGATCAAGGCGTCGAACCTGACCCGCATCGTTTCGCCAGGTCCCGAACTCGCTTGCGCGCCCGGGTTGACCTGAGCGCTGACCCTGGACAGATTCGATTCAATCCCCAACTGACAAGAGGTGCGCACGTAGCGGCAGCGCGCGCAGAAAGCCGCCTGAAGCCTCGAGATCTGGAGCCTCGCGAATGAGCAGTCCGTCCGACTACACCCCGCCTAAGGTTTGGACCTGGAACAAGCCGAACGGGGGCCAGTTCGCGTCGATCAACCGCCCGATCGCAGGCCCGACCCACGAGAAGGAGCTGCCGGTCGGCCGCCATCCCTTCCAGCTCTACTCGCTCGCCACGCCGAACGGCCAGAAGGTCACCATCATGCTCGAGGAGCTGTTGGCGCTCGGCAAGAAGGGCGCCGAGTACGACGCGTGGCTGATCAAGATCGGCGAAGGCGATCAGTTCGGCAGCGGCTTCGTCACCATCAATCCGAACTCAAAGATACCGGCATTGGTGGATCGCAGCGGCCCGAAGCCGATCCGGGTGTTCGAATCGGGCGCAATCCTCTTGCATCTCGCCGAGAAGTTCGGGGCATTCCTGCCGACCGAGGCCAGCGCACGCGCCGAATGCCTGTCCTGGCTCTTCTGGCAAATGGGAAGCGCGCCTTATATTGGCGGCGGGTTCGGCCACTTCTACGCCTATGCGCCGATCAAGATCGAATACGCCATCGATCGGTTCACGATGGAGGTGAAGCGCCTGCTCGACGTGCTCGACCGGCGGCTTGCGGAGTCCGAGTATGTGGCGGGCGGCGACTACACGATCGCCGATATTGCGATCTGGCCCTGGTACGGCGGCCTGGTGAGGGGCGGGCAATACGGGGCGGCCGAGTTTCTCAGCGTGCAGAGCTACAAGAACGTCCTCCGCTGGGCCGAGGCGATCGCCGCCCGTCCGGCCGTCAAGCGGGGACGAATGGTCAACCGGACATCCGGCGAGCCGTCGAGCCAGCTGCACGAGCGCCATGACTCCAGCGATTTTGAGACCAAGACTCAGGACAAGATCATGGCCGCCGGCGCGCACATCTCACCTGGCGGGATCGCGCCCGCAGCCTGACCGAGCTTTCACCTCTACGGAATGATCATTCCGGCGGGTCGCCGAGGCGCCCGGCAGCGCGAATGTCGCGTCCGGCGCCATGCATTCGTCCGCAACGCGATGCTAGGCTGTGGGCGAAAGCAGGAGCCCGTCCATTCGGATCGCCGCGTCAATCGTCGTCTTCGCTCTTCTTTGGTATGCGAGCCTGCGCATGGCCGCATCGAGCCGCGCCGTCGTCAATGTCGCCGCGAAAGCGCTCTTCCTGATCCTGACCTGTCTCGCCTGCATCGTGATCGGGTTCCTCCTGCCGATGGTTCCCGGGATCAGCGCGGTCATCGGCAGCGCATTCTGGGCCGGCCTCTTGGCGAGCGCCGGCGCGCTGGCCGGCATGGCTGTCTCCGACGCCATCCTCGCGCGGATCGAGCTGCGGGCGGCGGCGACGCCGGCCTCTGCCAGGCTGACGAAAGCAGGCGAAAAAACGCAGCCGCGCGCCTGAGCGAGGCCCGACGCTCAGATCCGCGCAGCCGGCGCGCTTGCGCTTGAGTGCGCGATGCCTTCTAACGTCGGCGACGCGCCATCGAACGGATTCTCACGATCAATGACGTATTTCTGGGTCATGCTGGGCAGCGCGCTCGGCGGGGGGGCGCGCTATTTCGTGTCGGGCCTCGCTGCGCAGCACATTGGCCAGACCTTTCCGGTCGGCACGCTCATCGTCAACGTCACCGGCTCGTTCGTGATCGGCTTTTTCGCCACCCTGACCGGCCCCGACGGGCGCGTTTTCGTCGGCACGGACGCGCGCCAATTCGTCATGACCGGCCTCTGTGGCGGTTACACCACTTTCTCGTCCTTCAGCCTTCAGACGCTCAATCTCGCGCGCGACGGCGAGACGCTGCTCGCCGGCTTGAACATCGCGTTCTCGGTCGTTCTTTGCCTGCTTGCGGTCTGGCTCGGATTTGTCGCGGCCAACGCGCTCAATCAGCTCAAGGGGACCTGAGGTGAATGCGCCGACACGCGTTCCGTCCCCGGCAGCCGGCCTTAATGTCCACGGGCTCGGGTTCACGCTCTTTCTCGCCCTGCTCACCGTCTTGCCGCCGCTCGCGATCGACACGGCGCTGCCGAGCCTCGCGCTGATCCAGGCCGATCTTCATGCGCCGCAGACAAAAGCGGCCGCGGTGATCGCGGTCTTTATCGCCGGGTTCTCGACCGCGCCGATCGTGGGCGGGCCGCTTGCCGACCGGTTCGGCCGCAAGGCGATCATGACCGCGAGCCTCGTTGTGTTCACCCTAACTTCCGCGGGCGCGGCGCTCGCGCCCTCGATCGACGCCCTGCTCGTTCTTCGCCTCGTGCAGGGCGCGGCCGCCGGCGCGGTCGGCATCCTGCCACGGGCGATCATCCGCGACTTGTTCGAGGGCCGTGAGGCTCGCCTGCAGCTCGCCGCGGTCTCGCTCGTGTTCAGCGTCGGGCCGCTGATCGCGCCCACGATCGGCGCAGCGATTCTATCGTTCGGCTCCTGGCGACTGATCTTCGCCATCCTGACCGCAGTCGCCGTGCTCGTGACCCTCATCGCTTTCTTCCTGTTCAAGGAGTTGCATGCGCCCGAGAACCGCCAGAGTCTCAAGCCTTCTGCAGTCTTCGCCGGATACCGGCGGGCGCTCACCAACCCGGCGTGCGCGGGCTTTTCGCTGCTCGGTGGCCTCCTGTTCGCGGGGCTCTTCGCCTACGTCAATGTCTCGCCGCTCCTTTTCATGCAGGGCTACGGCGTGTCGAAGACCGGCTTCGCCGGCCTGTTCGCCATCACGGCGTCGGGGGTCATTGTCGGCTCGACGATCAACGCCTGGCTGCTCAACCGCCATGTCAGGCGAAGGCGGTGATTGACGCCGCGCTCGACGATCGAGTGCGCGTCTGCGCTGGCGCTGCTCGCGGTCGCCCTCGCCGGCTTAGGCTCGGCGTTCATCGTCGCCGGGCTTCGTGATGGTCTATATTTCGGCGTTCGGCCTCGTTTTTCCCAACGCGGTCCACGAGGCCATCCATCCTCTGCCGGAGATCGCCGGCCTCGCCTCCGCCGTCGTCGACCACCACGCAGATGCTGTTCGGCGCGCTCGGCGGCCTCGCCGCCGCGGCGCTCTACCGCGACGCCTCGCCGCTTGCGCTCGGCGCGATCATGAGCGCCGCAGCCCTCGCGGCCGCCGCTCTCTATGCGTTCTGGCTGAGGGGGAAGGTCGGGGCGTGATGCGAAGCGTCCCACGCCAAGGCTCCCCCGCGCCAGACCTGAGGCGGCGGTTGGGAGTCCAAATCCGGGCGCTGGAAAAACAAGCCCGCGGAAGGAATTCCAAGGCTATTTTCGGCCCATCGATCCAGACTTTTCAATAGCTTAGCGCCAGAAAGATGGCGCGATCCTCTAGATCTCTCCGAGGCGTTGAGCACAGCCCGGAACGGCGATCTCTGGGATCCGACGACGGCAGGCACGATAGCACGTCTTTCTGATTATCGAAAACAATTGTCGCTTTGCGGCCATCCTGAGATCCAGCCCATTCGCGGTCGCTTTTCTCGCATTCGTTTTGCGCCAAGCCGATTCCGTCCGAATGCGGCTGCTCCAAAAAACCAGAAAACTGGCCTCTATTAGCAAGACATAATGTCGCGCTCTCTGGAACTCCGAGGTTTCGTGACTACTTGAGCGGTTTCGCGCTGCGCGCCTTCGCCGCACGGCGCCCTCCCTCACGTTTTAAGAGCAAAAAGAATGAGCAATACCAACGATGCGACAGTGGGCGCCGCCATCTCCGATGGCGGCGTAACGTTTAGTGCTTATTTCGCCGATCAGGAGCCGATCGATGGGAGGCTCACAGTCGTCGACCTGACGGAAGGCGCCTGTCGTTGGCCGACCGGCAATCCGCGCGATCTCAAGACCTTCCGCTACTGCGGCGAGACGGCGGGCGGCGGCCCCTACTGCGAGCGCCATGCGCGACTCGCCTACCTCCAGCGAGCCGCCTGACCGCGGCCCCGGCGCCGCGTCAGAACGGGTCGTACTGAAACATCCGGATTAGGTGGCCACGATCTTACCTAAGTTATTGCTTTTGCATGACTATGATCAAAATGGCGGCCCCGCCTTGATCATTCTGCGTCGTTGTCTTCTCGATACAATGCAGCCCGAACCGCTTCCGTGTGCCTTCGCATGTCGGGCTGTGGCGGTAACAGATGACGCGCAAACACGGCCCGAAGCGCCGATAACCATTGCCGCAATGTGAGCCAGGTCACAGCGCAGACCCTGGCTTCGTGTTACAGACGCCATTACGAAGAGAGTCCGGTCAACGGCTGTTTGGGCGTTATCGACTCTTGCCGTTCGGCACAGAAGTTTGAAAACTGCGCCAGAGGCGTGACCGAATTGTTTTCGTGTTTCGAATTATCGCTTATACGTTTATTTTAATTGGAGTACGAACATGAGGAAATTTCTAATTAGCGCGCTTGCCGCGGCGGTTTTGCTTGGCACGGCCGCCCCAGCCCTTGCCGATTACTGGCGCAATGGTCATTCTTTATTGTACATATGGATGGCATTACGAATAGATGCTTACGGCAATCTGTTTTATGTTTGCAACTGAAAGAGTTTGCCTGGCCGGGGCTCAGCGCCCCGGTCAGCGCCACAGTCGGATGGAGGGCGCCATGAAGGCGGCGATCGTCCAAATCAATGAAGTGATCATGGCTACGCTCGTTTTTGGCGTGGTGATCGGCATTGTCGCCCAGGCACTCGACGCGCAATCGATCGGCGCTATGGAGGCGGCAATGTCGCCTACTCCTTGTCACATGTTCCACGCTATCTGTCCCGTTAGCCTGTTTTTAGGCAATGGCTACGGCGTCATGTAAGTATAAGGGACTATCGAGAAAGTCACGCTCGTCGCAACGGATGGCGGATTAAGGATAAAGGTGGATATGGATCGCACTTCGATTGTATCGACAAAGTATGTTACAGCTGTCCGCGAGGCATGCGAGAAGCGTCTGCAACACACGCGCCGGCCATCGGGACCATATCGCGTAATGTACTACTCATCCCATCAAATCCAAGCATTTTTGTTTCGATTTATTTGGTTCAGTTTGGCTCTAGCTCGCGCCGATATACAAATTTAGCATCGGCAGGTTCGCACGCGCTGGGGCCGCTCCGCTCCTGGGATCCGGCGCCGCGTCAGAACGGGTGGTACTGAAACATCCAGGTCTCGGTGACGGTCTCCCCGCCGGACTTCAGGAAAGCGCGCAGTTCGACCGGCTCGGTCCCGGTGACGATGAGGTCGAATTGCGCTCGCCAGTGGCCGGCGACGCCGTCGGGAACCGCCTCGATAAGTTGATAGGGGCCGAAGGTTCCGCGCGAGGCCGACACGACGAGGTCGGGCTTGACGCCGAACGGGAGTTCATTCAGCGGGCCGCCCAGGAACTCGACCATGAACTTCCTCACCCCCTTAGGCCGCGGCTGGCCCGGCTGGCCGCCGCGCCCGAGGCGCGTCGCCCAGACGACCGCAAGCTTGCTCGGATAGGGCTCGTTGGCGAGCCAGTGCAGGCGGTAGTTGAGATTGAGCTCGGCGCCCGCCGGGACCGGCTCGGCCGGCACCCACATCGCAACCACGTTGTCGTGGATCTCGTCGTCGGTCGGGATTTCGCACAGCTGGATCGAACCTTTGCCCCAGCCCTCGCCGCTCGGGCCCGGCAGCGGCTCGACCCACAGGCTCGGGCGCTTATCGTAGAAGACGCCGTCGAGATAATGGTCGAACACCCGGTCGCGCTGCAAAAGGCCGAAACCGCGAGGATTGGTGTCGAGGAAAGCCGAGACCATGATGCGGGGCGGATTGTTGAGCGGCCGCCACAGCCGCTCGCCGTTGCCGGACCACATTGCCAGGCCGTCCGAATCGTGGACCTCCGGGCGCCAGTCGATCGCCATCTCCTTCTTGGTCTCGGAGAACCAGTACATCGAGGTCAGCGGCGCGATGCCGAAGCGCGAGACCTGGGCGCGCGTGAACATCGTCGCCTCGATATCCATCACGACGCCTTTGGCTCGGGTCATCAGGAAGCGGAACGCGCCGACGATCGAGGGACCCTCCATCAGCGCATAAAGCGTCATCGTGTCGCCGTCCGGGGCCGAGTTGATATAGAAGTCGGTGAAGTCGGGAAACTCTTCCGCCCGATCGGCGACCGCCACGTCTAGGGCGACCCCGCGCGAGGAGAGGCCGTATTGCCTGAGCTCGCCAATGGCGCGAAAATAAGCCGCGCCGAGGAAGGCGACCCAGTCGTTCTTGCGCCAGTCGAGCGCGCCGTCGCGCGCCTCCTGGACGCGCAGGCCGGCAAAGCCGGCGCCCTTCGGCAGATCGCGCGCCGGCGAATTGGCGGGCATTTCGAAATAAGACTGGTCGTAGATGATCTGGCGGGCCATGTCGCCCTCAATGACGTGCATTCTGACGGCCGTCTGGAAAAACAGGCCGAGATGGAAAAACGTCACTGGATACCGGCCCGGGCCGTTAGCAAACAGCGCGAAGTCGTCGCGGTAGCGGATCTTCCCCCACTCTTCGTAATTGATCTTCTGCAGGACGTCGGGCGCGGGGCGCGGCGGGGCAATGTAGGGACCATGCGCCCGGTCGCGGGCCAGCGACTTGAAAAGTTCGTGGGTGAACGGAACGGGCGGGTCGAATTGCAGGCCGTCGGACTGGGCGGCGAAAGCCTCCGCGAGCGGATTTATCGCCGCCGCGGATGCGGCCGCGCCTTTGAGCAGCGTGCGGCGATCGACGCTTTCGGACATAAATGGTTCTCCGATCGGGCGCTCTCATTACGTGATTCTCCTTGATCGGAGAATCCGTTTTTGAGCATCCTATTGGCTCACAAACGCGCGAAGGTCAGGTACACGGACCCCCGGCCTGCCCTGCGCGCCTTGGCCTCATAGCGTGTCGGGCGCCATTCGGGCCAGGGCCGGCGCCAATCGTCGGCTCGATTCGCGGTCCAGCGGAAATGGGGCGAAGCTAGAAAGCTCTTCAGCGCCCAGCCGGCGTAGTCGTCGACGTCGGTGACGAAACGCAGTTCGCCTCCCCCTCGCATGACGCGCGCGAGCGCCTCGATCATGCCGTCGGCGACGACGCGACGCTTGTGGTGGCGTCGTTTTGGCCAGGGGTCCGGGTAAAGGATGAAAACGCGCGAAAAGAATCCGTCCGGGGCGGCTTCGACAAGAGCTTGGGCGTCGCCGCGCCGCAGGCGCACGTTGAAGAGCTGTTCGCGTCTGAGGCCGGCGAGCGCGGCGGCGACGCCGTTGAGAAACGGTTCGCAGCCCACGACGCCCACGTCCGGATTGGCCTTCGCGAGCTCAACCAGATGCTCCCCCGCCCCGAAGCCGATCTCAAGCCAGACTTCGCGCGGCGCCGGGGTAAACGCCCGCCCTGTCGCCAGCGCCTCCGGCGCGATCGAAAAGAGCGGCAGCGCTTCCGCAAGAAGTCGCTCCTGACCGGTGCGAAGCGCCTTGCCGCGACTGCGTCCGTAGAGCCGGCGAAGCGGCGCCGGACCGTCCGGTCCGCCGTTCGCCATCATCGAATGCGATGGGCGCGCCGACAATCAAGCGAGAGCGCGCAGCGTATCTGCGAGATCGGTCTTTTCCCAGGAAAAGCCGCCGTCGGCTTCCGGCGCGCGGCCGAAATGGCCATAGGCCGATGTGCGGGCGAAGATCGGACGGTTCAAGCTCAGGTGCTCGCGAATGCCGCGCGGGGTCAGATTCATGACGTCCATCAGCGCCGTTTCGAGCTTAGCCTCATCGATCTGCCCCGTCTCATGAAGGTTGGCGTAGATTGACAGCGGACGCGCGACCCCGATGGCGTAGGAAAGCTGGAGCGTGCAGCGCTCGGCCAGGCCGGCCGCGACGACGTTCTTGGCCAGATAGCGGGCCGCATATGCCGCCGAGCGGTCGACCTTGGTGGGATCTTTACCGGAGAAAGCGCCGCCCCCGTGCGGCGCCGCGCCGCCGTATGTATCGACGATGATCTTGCGGCCGGTGAGGCCGCAGTCGCCGTCGGGGCCGCCGATAAAGAACTTGCCGGTCGGATTGATGTGCCAGGCGGTCTTGGCCGTGATCCAGCCCACCGGCAAGGCGGCCTCGACATAGGGGCGCACCAGCTTGGCGACGTCCTCGGAAGTCAGCGATTCGACAAGGTGCTGATGCGAGACGACGATCTGCGTCGCCTCGACTGGCTTGCCGGATTGATAGCGGACGGTGACTTGGCTCTTGGCGTCGGGTCCCAGAGTCTTTTCGGCGCCGGAATGGCGCGCCTTTGAAATCGCACGCAGGATCTCGTGAGCGTAGTAAAGGGGCGCCGGCATGAATTCCGGCGTCTCGCGGCAGGCGTAGCCGAACATGATTCCCTGATCGCCCGCACCCTCGTCCTTGTTGCCGGAGGCGTCGACGCCCTGGGCGATATCGGCGGATTGGGCGTGCAGCAGCACCTCGACGTTGGCGGTGCGCCAATGAAAGCCCTCTTGTTCGTAGCCGATGCTCTTGATGGCCTTGCGAACGGTCGCTTCGATCTCTTCGTTCGAGATTTTCGGCCCGCGGACCTCGCCGGCGATAATGACGCGGTTGGTCGTCGCCAGGGTCTCGCAGGCGACGCGAATTTGATAGGGATCGATGCCCGCCTTCGCCCCTTCCCGGAAAAATAGATCGACGACTTCGTCAGAAATCCGATCGCAAACCTTGTCCGGATGCCCTTCGGACACGGATTCACTGGTGAACTCGTAATATTGACGAGCCATATTGACGATTCTCCTGCTGGGGCGCCCGCCGCCACGATACTCGTACGGCCCTTACGGATGTCCTGGCCGCGCAGGCGCCGCTTTTGACAGCGAGCGTTCGATGCGTCAAGCCGATTTTGGCGGATCGTTCGCTTTACCGAACGGACGAGCCGCCGCCCTGGTCGTCCGCCGATGCCAGCGAAATGACCAGATCAACGATCCGGCGGCGCACCCTGGGGTCGCGGACACGCAGAAAGGCGCGATTGAGTTGCAGGCCCTCGGTCGAAGCAAGAAAGTCCACGACGTAAGACTGCGGAGATTCTTCGGCAAAGCCAAGATCTGCTGACTGCGCCGGCGCGCCCTCGAAGAAATACCCTGGCGAAACTTCCAGCACGCGAGCTGTATGCTGGAGGCGACTCGCGCTGATCCGATTCGAGCCCTTTTCGTATTTCTGGACCTGCTGGAACGTCACCCCGAGAAGCTGGCCGAGCTTGCTCTGGCTCATGCCAAGCATCGTCCGGCGCATGCGCAACCGCGCCCCGACGTACACGTCGACGATGTTGGACGATTTGGACATCAGTTCGCGCCCCCTTGGTCGCTGCGCGGCGGCTGCGCGCCGGGACCAACTGACATTAGGGAATGCAGATACAAGACGCTCGGATAGCGCGCAAGCACGCAATATTGCAATCGCAAGTCCCCGTTATCCCCGGCGCTTTCCGGCCAACGCCGCCGCCAGGAACGCGAGCCCAATCAGCGCCGCGCCAACGGACCCCAACCGAGACTGCCAGGTAGGCGGGAGCGCCTCGGGTAATTCGGCGTCGAGCACGCCTTCCGCGCCGAGCGGAGCGGCGACGATCTCGCGGCCGAAGCCGTCGAGGACGGCCGAGATCCCGGAATTGGCGTCGCGCACCAGCGGCGCGCCGAGTTCGATCGCGCGCAACCGGGCTTGCGCGAGGTGCTGATAAGGGCCCGGCGTCTCGCCGAACCAGGCGTCGTCGGTAACGTTGAGGAGCCAGCGCGGCCGCTCGGCGCCGGTGAAGAGGTCGCCGATCTCAATCGGAAAGATCGCCTCATAGCAGACGAGCGGCATGGCGTCGGGCAAACCCGGGATCCGGAGGACACGGGAAGCAGCTCCCGGTTCGAAGCCCCCGGGAATATCGACGAATTGCGTGATGTGCGCCTTCTCCAACATGTTTTCGAAAGGCATATACTCGCCGAACGGCACGAGGTGCTGCTTGTCATAGCGCTCGGCGGAGAGCCCGTCGCGACCGACAATCTCGATCGAATTGAAGTAGCGGGGACCGCTTCCATCGTTCTCGAGCCGCGCCGCGCCGGTGATCAGGGTCGCCCCGCCGCTTAAGAAATCGGCAATGTCGGCGAGCGCCCGCGGGTCGCGCGACAGGATGAACGGGAAGGCCGAACTCGGGCCAGATCAAGTGGGTCACGTCGCGGACCCCGGATCGGTCCGGCGCCGTGGCGCGCTCCGAGAGGTCGAAGTAGCGGCGCAGGATCGAGTCCTTGTTTTCCGGCGAGAATGAGGTGTCCTGGGCGACGTTGGGCTGGATCAGGCGCAGCTTGACGCCCGGGAGCGTGGCGCTGGCCGGCGCGGCAAGCCTGAAGGCGCCGAATGCGGCGATGAGCGCGAGCGCGAGGGCGGCGAGTTCCGCCGGAGCAAGTCTGAGCCTGCTCTCGCCGACGCGCCACAACGTCGCGGGCGCAGCGAATATGGCAATGGTCAGGAACGTGAGCCCGTGCAGGCCGACGAGCGAGGCGATCTGGGCCAGCCCGAGATTCGCGCCCAGCGCCATGCCGAGGTCGTTCCAGGGAAAGCCGGTGAAGAGGAGGCCGCGCGCCCACTCGGTGAGCCCGAGCCCGAACGCGAGCGCGAAAACGCGCGCGGGTCCCGGCGACCACAGGAGCCGCGCGATCGCAAAGCCGGCGGCGGGAAAGAAAGCCAGCGCCGCCGGAAGGGCGACAACCCCGAGCGGCAGCGCCCAGGCGAACTTGTCGGCCTCGACCAGGAACGCCGCGCAGACCCACCAGAGCCCGGCGAGAAAATAGCCGAAGCCCATCCACCAGCCGGCGCCGAAGGCGGCGCGCATCGAGGCGATCAGCGGCCGGCCGGACCCGCGATCCTGCGCGCCGTCGATCAGCCAGACCGCGATCGTCAGCGGCACGGCGATGAATGCGAACAGCGAAAACGGCGGCAACGCCAGCGCCCCGGCCGCGCCCGAGGCGAAGGCGATGGCGCGCCTGCGCCAGCCCCAGGACAGGATGACCCCTTCGACGAGCGAGGCCAGAACATTGGGGCGGGGCATGACGGTGGAATCGGCAAGGCTCAAGGAAACATCCCTCGTGGACCGTCGAATCGCCATCGCCGACCATAGCCCGGATGGGGGCCGCGTTCGAACTCGGGCGGCGCCGGCGATCATTGCTCGATATTGGAGCCCGCGTCTGGCGCGTGGCTCAATTTCGAAGGAGCCGACGCGGCCAGACAACCAGAGGCGCCGGACAGGACGTTCCGCCCGGCGGCCGAGTTCTTCCAAGCCCAGCCAAGCAAATCCAAATAATACCGCTTGGATTTGGGGGGGGGGGGAAGCGGGTATACGGGACACAAAATCGTTCCCACCGCCCCCTGACCGTCTTCTGATAAATCGTAGACGGTGCTCCCGACGGCGCGCCATCATGCGACGTTCAGAACGCAGCGTAAGAAGTCGAGTTGGCCAAGGTCTCTTTAAGCGTTAGTAGAACCGCCATCCGAGGAGCCGCGAATAAATTCAGCAATAGTCGGTCCCACTGCTGGAATATATTCAGCCGCGGCAGCGACTGTTGCAGTGGCCACTACGCTTACCGCAGGCGCAGCAACCATCGTCAACCACTTCGGCCAATTTGATCTGTGTGAGCCCCGCTCCGTTTTGGTGTCTTGAGAAAACTTACTCTCAAATCGCAAAACTTCGGCTAGCCCTTTGAGGTGACCAGACAGCAAGTTCAATTGTCTCTGCATTCCGGCCCGATCCTCTAGACTAAGAGACTTTGGATATAATTTCGTAAATTCCGCAGATAGTTCCTTAATAGATTTAGAAAGATTATCACGCTGCTCTTTGAGAACCGGATCTACAAATTTGTCAGACCCCGCCCATGCCCCCAAACGGGCCCCTATTTCCCCCAAAGCCTCAGGGTCATCTTTCTTCAACTCAAGCGAGGCGAGCTGAATTATCGCGTATACACTGTCACAAAACTCGATGAAATCGAGAACACTCTTCTTTTCCTCTGAAACGAAGTGCCCCTTGAGATCAGCCAAAGCCTTGGAAGCGCTAACGAAAGCCGAAATACTCAGTGGATCGAACACGATGGTTCTCCATGGTCAGAGATATTGCAACAATCGCTCATATATCATATATTATCAGACAGTTTTTCTCTTACCACCAACCTTCTTGGACCGAGAACCCGTTTGCTTGGCCCGAATGCTGATGCGCTGCACTCAACCCAATCTAGATAGCACAAGTCGGATCATAGCGCTGTGATCGGCGTCACACTCCTGCTGTGTTTTTTTTGTCATCGCGTTTATGTCGACCGGTGCAAACTTGACGAAAGCCGACCATTTTTCCACCTCGTTCTCACGGGCCGGTGGCCATCGCGAGGGTACGAAGTCCATGCGGCGATGCGTCTATCGCAAGCAGCTCGACCTCGACGCGTTGGTTCGCACACGCGGACAAAACTTTGGCCGCTTCACCTTAAGCCCACCGGTCATGGCCGGGCTTGTTTTTCGAACGACGGCGACACGCCTAGTGGTCGGCTCTAACGTTCGCTTCCATCTCACCCTTCCCTGTCGGAAATGGTCGCGATCGTTTTGCCCTGGTTGCCCGCCGCACCTTTTGACGACTGCCTTTCTCGCGGGGCCCAACGCTTCGTCGGCGTCTAACCGGGCTTGGCCCGTACCCCGCGTCGAAGAGCGCAGCGGAGCCCCGCTCGATCGCCTCGGCCACGTCAGGCTGAAGAGTACTAAGATCCAAATTAAGCTCGATGGCGACAGCAGCCAAGCCGATTTCGCGACAAAGACTTGATAAGGGCCTCCGGCTGTCGGTCGGTTCGGCTAAGGCTCGCGGACTGGCGGTAAGATTATCGGACATCGCGTAATCTCCCATGAAATAACAAGAGACAAAGCCACGCGGGCAACGTGCGATCTTGATGCTGAGGGCGCCAACGACCGCAGCGACTTGAACCGCCCTGGCAGCTCCTGAGGAAGCACTCTAGATCAAGAGGGCAGCGGCGAATTTATTGTACGATGGTGTCGTCGATACGTTCGTATAGGCCGCCGAATAAATCGTAGTGGCCTTGTGGCGCTTCGGGCGCGCGGCGTTCCGGGCGGCGGTCTCGAACTCAGTCCCTTAGAGATCGAAATTGGTTGGCATCATGACCACGTCGCGAATCGTCATGCCGCGTGGGCGCGTCAGCATGAACGTCACGACGTTGGCCACTTCGCTGGCTTCCAAGAGACTTCCGGACTCCCTCGCTTCCTTGAGCTTCTCCGGCGGCCAGTCCGCGAGCAATGCGGTGATGACCGGGCCGGGCGAGATCGAGCCGACGCGAATGCCGTACTTGAACACTTGACGCCGCACGGTCTGGACGAAGCAGTTGATCGCCCATTTGGACGACGCATAGACGGGCTCCCATGGCGTTGGAAAATGGGCCGCCAAGGAGCTCGTGACGATGATGTCGCCCGTCCGGCGCTCGATCATATGAGGCAGCACGTCGTGCACGTTCTTCATCACGACGTTGACATTCAAGTTCAGCATCCGGTCGATCGCGCCAGTGTCGGCGTCGACCAGATCACCGCCGACGTAGATGCCCGCGTTGGCATGCAAGATGTCGAGTTTTCCCGCCATCTTTAGGACTCTCGGCATTAGCGACGCGCATTCCTTCGGATCGAGCAGGTCGATGGTGAGCGGGATCACCGCGTCGCCGTGCTTGTTGTGAAGCGCTTTCAGCGCCGCCTCGTCGCGGTCGACCATCACCACACGGGAGCCCGCGGCCAACATCGCCTCGGCGCTCGCCAATCCGATGCCCGACGCAGCCCCGGTCACGACGGCGACCTTGCCTTCCAATTCTCTCGTCATAGGGCTCTCTCCCGGTGCGGATCGCCGCGCGATTTGTCCAAAACTGCGCGCTCACAGGCAATAGTGCCGACCTACCATCGCGTCGGCAATGGCGCGGCGACGAGGTTGAGCCGCTCGCCCTATCGATGCCGCCTGGGTCCAGAAGCCAGAAGTTCGCCACATTCCGATGCCGAGTATCGGCGGCGAAGAACGGTCGTAGCCCTTCGAACATGAATAGTGGAGGGGTTCATGCCTCGGCCCGAACATTTCGAAACTCTCATCCTGGGCAGTGGAACGGCGGGCAAGCTGACGGCCTGGCACATGGCGGGATCGGGACGGCGGACCGCTGTCGTCGAGCGGAAGTGGGTCGGGGGCGCCTGTCCCAACATCGCCTGCCTGCCGAGCAAAAACGAAATTCGAAGCGCCGAGGTCGCGCATCTGGCGCGCCACGCCGCTGAATTCGGCGCGATGACCGGCCCCGTCAAGGTCGACATGGCGACAGTTCGTCGGCGCAAGCGCGAAATGGTCGATGCGCAGGTTGCCGCGCATCTGCAGAAATACAAGGCGAGCGGCGCAGAGTTGATCATGGGGAGCGGGCGCTTTGTGGGGCCGAAAACGCTCGAGGTGAGACTGAACGACGGAGGCGCGCGCACGCTTGTCGGCGACCAGGTCTTCCTCAACGTCGGAACGCACGCGCTCATTCCGGGCGTTCCCGGCCTCGAGGCGGCGAGCCCGCTGACCCATATCGAGGCTCTGGAGCTCGACACTCTGCCCGCGCATCTGATCGTGATCGGCGGCGGTTATGCCGGGCTCGAATTGGCGCAGGCTTATCGTCGCTTCGGCAGCGACGTGACGGTCATCGAGGCAGGGCCCCAGCTTATGGGGCGGGAGGATTTCGACGCTTCGCAGGAGATACGGCGGATTCTGAGCGACGAAGGCATCCGGGTCTTCGTCGCGGCCGAGCTCCTCAAAGTGAGCGGCCAGTCGGGAAAGGGAATTGGCGTTGCCCTACGCACGAGTTCCGGCGAGCAGAACATCGAGGGCAGCGACATCCTCGTTGCGGCGGGGCGGGTCCCGAACACGGCCCGGATCGGGCTCGAAGAGGCCGGCATCGAGCTCGACAGTCGCGGTTACGTTCGCGTCAACGATCGGCTGGAGACGAGCGCGCCGGATGTCTGGGCGCTTGGCGAATGCGCCGGCAGCCCGCTGTTCACCCACATATCCGAAGACGACTTTCGCATCGTTCGCGACAATCTCGCCGGCGGCCGGCGAAGCACGCGCGACCGGCTGGTTCCCTACTGCATGTTCACCGACCCGCCGCTCGCGCACGTCGGACTGAGTGAACGCGAAGCGGAACGTCAGGGCGTCAAGACGCGCGTCGCCAGGCTGCCGATGAGCGCCGTGCTGCGGGCGCAGGCGACCGGCGAGAAGGACGGCTTGATGAAGGTTCTTGTCGGCGAGAGCGACGACCGCATCCTCGGCTTTACCATGATCGGCGCGGCGGCCGGCGAAGTGATGGCCGTGGTGCAGACGGCGATGCTGGGAGAGTTGCCATATACCCGGCTCCGCGACGCCGTTCTCGCCCATCCGACTTTTGCCGAGGGGCTCGGCTTCCTGTTCTCGAACGTGCCGCCGCGGGCCGGGACATGAAGACGAACGCCAATCTGCCAGGATGGTCGCGTCAGAGCTTGGCCTTGAGCCGATCGCGATGTGCGGCTTGCTTGGCGCGATTGCCGCAGATCGCCATGCTGCACCATCGTCGCGCCCGCCTCCTCGTGTGGTCGGCGAAGATGAGCGTGCAGCTCGCTCCCTCGCACGCCTTGATGTTGGCGAAGTCCTCGTCGCAAACACATTTCGCCAGCGCCTCGCCGATTGGCAGCAGCAATGAGCCGGGCGATCGCCACCGCCGCATCGTTTGCAGCTCCAGGCGTTCGCCGTCTCCATCGCGCCGTCCGGTTATCTGGCTGAACCTCTCATCGCGCTCCAAAAGCGCGTTCAGCGGCTTGAGTTCGCCGAGCGCCTCGGCGGTGAGCGGCCGGCCCATGTGGTTGCGCACGAAGATCCTGAACCACTCGCGGAGAGCGCGCGCTTTGTCGGCGACTTTCGTGAGGTCCCCGGGCGCCGCTCTCGCCGCCATTGCGTTGAGCGCGCGCGCTGGAACGAGGTTGGCCTGGGCCAGCCATGCGACGAAACTCTCGCCGCTGTCGAGCCAGTCGACACGCGTATCGACCGGCGTCGCGACCGAGTTGAGGAAATCGAGGCCCGGCGAGTTGGCGATGAAGAGCGCAGGCGGTTTGTCCGGCACGACGGCCTTTCGAATCAGCGAGGGTACGGTTTGACTGTATAACCTATCAAGGCGCTGTTGACAGGTTATTTTTCCGCTGCTATAACCTGTCAGACCGCATGTAACAGGTTATCAAGCGCTGGCGAACATAAATCTCAGGCTGTCGCGAAAGGCAGGAGAGGATCGTCATGGAGATGCATCAGGTCCGTTATTTCCTCGCTATGGCCGAGGAACTCAATTTCACCCGCGCCAGCGAGCGGTGCAATGTGACGCAACCCTCCCTGTCGCGCGCGATCAAGCTTCTGGAAGAAGAACTCGGCGGGCTGCTTTTTCGTCGCGAGCGCGAATTGACACATCTCACGGATCTTGGCGCTTTGGTCCGCCCGCACCTGCAGTCTGTTTACGACCACTCGAAGCTGGCGAAGCATCTCTCGCAAGAGTTCGCGACAAAGTGGCCGCTCAAACTGGGAATCATGAGCACGATTTCGCCAGACGAGGTCATCGATCTCATCGCCAATATTCGGACCCGCCATCCTGATGTGGAGCTCAGACTTTGCGACGCGAAAGCAGAGGATTTGCGCGCGCGTCTTCTGGCTGGCGATCTCGAAGTCGCCATCTACGCCTCCCCGGGCGAGCAACCCGACGATCGCATGCATGCGATTCCGCTATTTCGCGAGCGGATGGTTCTGGCCGTTCACCGCGAACATCGCCTCGCCAAGACGGGGGCGTTTCCGGTTCGAGAGATGAACGGCGAGAATTATATCCATCGCATGAATTGCGAGTTCGCCGGTTACGCGGACAAGATCCTCGAGGAAAAGGGGGTCACCTGCAAACCCGTTTATTGGAGCGAACGCGAGGACTGGACGTTGGCCCTGGTCGCCGCTGGGTTGGGATTTGCATTCATGCCCTCAAACGCCGTCAAACACCCTGGCGTGATCGGACTGCCGGTCGTCGAGCCGGAATTTTGGCGGCAAGTGAGCCTTGTGAGCGTGAGAGGACGCCGCCACTCGCCAGGCGTAGGCTCGCTCGTGCGCGAGGCGATGCGGAAGAAGTGGTTCGGAAGAAAGCCGGAGCGGGCGATGGATGCCGGGGACGCGGCCGCGGAGCAGGCTTCCTACGCCGCGGAATGAATAACGAGCCGCGTCTCGCGCCGCCGAACGCTTTCTCTCTCCATAGACGGCGGCTATCGCATCGATTGCCAATCGGCATTTCACCTAGAAACCCTCCCTGCGCCTAATCTGGTCCGTGCTCATCGCCGCGAACACGCAGGAGACGGCCTCAATGAATTCTACGAACGTCGCTGATCACCCCCGCAACGGGCCGGCCAAGACAAGCCCTGTCAAGACCGGCGCATTGGCCATCGCCCTGTTCGCCGCCGCGACGGCTTCTGCGCTGGCGCAGAACCTCGAAACCCAGGAAATCCAACCGGCGCCGGCGGCGATCGGGGCCGATGTCCCGGCGACCTATTTTGGTCCGCAGCCTTCCCAGGTGCAGCGCGAACTCGTCGGCGAGTATCAGAACCTGAAGTCTGGCAAGATCGATTTCGACAAGGGAACGATCACCCTGCCTCTCTACGAAGGCGCGATGAAGAGCGGCGAAACTGTTTGGTACGTTGTCACCGACACCGACGACAAGGGCAACGCCGAACAACTCGGCCTCAACTATTCGCCGAAATTGACCTTTGCCGACGTCGGCCGTGCGGTTCGAAAAGCGACTCTGGACAGCAAGTTTAAGCTGATCTTCGACGTTGGCACGGTCGATTTCTCGCCGAAACGGAGCGTTACGCCGGGCGACGCTCCCAATTTCTTCCCACCCAAGCAGTTTCAGCCAAGCGGCATTGGCGATAAGGATTACACTCCGCTGGTCAAGATCACCAACGCTGGCGGACACATCTATAATGCGCCAGTGGTCGCCTATAACGTATCAGCAGACATCCTCAACCAATTCTGTGACGGAAACCCTAACCATAGTCTCGTTCATCAGAAGATCGTGAAGATCTGCCCGCGTGACCAGACGGTCACGATGACGCTCACCACCGGATTTCAGTTTCGCCAAACCGGTGCTTTACCTCTCAACCGACACCAACAACAAGCTGACCGCGACATTGGAGGGCGCTACCTACGCCCCGGGGCTGGAGGATATCAATGGCGGCGCCGACGACAGTCTATTTAGCCCGGTCGAACGCATTTTCGTGTTCGCCAACGGTCCAACCGGCAAGGATAATCCGCAGCGTCAGGGCTTGAACAGCGCGCTGTCCGACGGCGGCTCTCCGCTCAACGTGCTTGGCGGCATTCCCACTGTCGCAACCGATTACAGTCCGATCTGGGATCTCAATCCATCGGTATGGACGCAAAGGGCGATCGAACTCGGCTACCGGTCCCGGATGACCGAGGAATTCTCGATCCTCGGCATGGTGCAGAAGGGCTGGGTCACCGGGCTCGACGGCAAGAAGTTCGGATCGGTCGGCCTCGTGGTGGACTGCCCGATCGTCTACCGCTTCCTGTGAGCGGGCGTCGCAGCGAGGGAGTCCCGCGCCTCGCCGGACTCCCTCTCCCTATCCCCGGAAAGCCGTCGGAAAAGCTCCCATGCGCATCCTCGCGCGCCTCATCCTCTCCTCCCTTCTCGTCACTTTCGCCGCCGCGCCCGGTCGAATAGCGCTCGCGGCCGAAACAATCATGCTGCGCGCCGGAGAGCCGACAGGACCGAACGCAATATTCGCTTTCGACAAGGGGACGAGGCCCCACAGAATCGTCGTCCGCACAAGCCAGGCCGGCGTCGCAGGGTCCCGGATCGAGGTCTTCGTCGACAGGCCAGAACGCCTGCGTATCGCACCTCTTTGCGACCGACGAATGCAAGTTCGGCGACAGCGGCAGCAAATGCGTTGTGTTCGTCCCGGCGTCGAGCCCCGCATATGCGGCGATCCTCTCCGAGTTCAAACGCGGCCGTGTCGCGAGGGTCACCATTGACGACGCGGGAGCCATGAAGATGGACCAGACGGCGTCGCTCGAGGGATTCACCAAATCTCTGCGCTGACGTTGGCATGGCGGCAGAAGTGTACGCCGCGTCGACAAAGCGCAGGGAATCCCCGCGCTTGAGGGAGAATAGGATTTGATCAGGGGCTTCTTGTGCGCCGCCGCCAGCCTGATCCTTGTGACCCAGGCCTCGACGGCAAAGGCGGCCTCGATCGTAACCGAATGGCTCGATCAGGCTCTGCCTTACGGGCAGGAAGTGGCCTGGGAGCCGACGGTCGGTTCGCGGTTTTTCTCGATCCTTCAAACGGCGATATTCGACGCCTGGACTGCTTACGATCCCGTCGCGGTCGGGGTCGTCTCGGGGACCGCGCTTAAGGGACAGGGCGGCGCAAACAATGAAGCGAACAAACGCGAAGCGATCAGTCACGCCGCGTTCACCGTCTTGCGAACCTTCGCGCCGCAGCATCGGCGCGCGCTCATCGAGCGAATGGAGGAGCTCGGCTATGATCCAAACGCCGACACCCCGCCGGCCAGGATCGGGCGTCGCGCCGCAGAGGCCGTTCTCGCCGCCTGCCGCGACGACGGCGCCAACGAGGCCGGGAACTTCGCCGACACGACGGGCTACAAGCCGCCGATGTCCGGACCGCCGGATGTTTGGCGGCCGATCGAGTCGTTCGGCAAGCGCCAGCTGCCGACGACGCCGCAATGGAGTCGCGTCATGCCGTTTGCGCTCGCGCGCGCCGCGCAATTTCGCCCCGTTCCGCCGCCGGCCCCCGGATCCGCGGAATGGTCGCGGCAAATCGAGGTGCTTATCAAAACCAGCGGCTCTCTGACCGACAAGGAGAAGGCGGAGACGGAATATTGGGGGATATTCGGCATGGCTCCGGCGCCGGAGCTGATCGAAATGACCAAATTCGTCTCCGACATGAACGATCTGCGTCTCGACGACGATGTCAAATTGTTCTTCGTCGCCAGCAACGCGATCTTCGACGCCTCGATCGCCTCGTGGGACGCCAAATATGGCTACAATTATGTGCGGCCGATCACCGTCATTCGCGCGCTCGGCGACAGGGTACAACTGCCTGGCGGCCGCGCTCCCCGTCCGAGGCGCTCGCCTATTCAACGCCGGCCGCGAAGGAGGAGGCCGAGTATTCCCCCGCCGCGCCCGCGGGAGTTGCAGAGACGCCCGCGGCCGATTGGGAGCCCTATCTGCCGACCCCGCCGTTCCCCTCCTACATTTCCGGCCATAGCGCGTTCACCGCGGCCTGGGCCCGCGCCATGGAGCTCGCCACCGGAAAGCCGGACTTCAATTTCAGCACGACGGTGAGAAATCTCTACGTAGAAGCATCGCCAATTGGCTCAGCCGGTCACGCTGTTCTATCCAACCTTCGCCTCCGCCGCCGAAGCGGCCGGAATGTCGCGCATCTGGGCCGGAGTTCATTGGCCGGCCGACAATGAGCGTGGCCTCGAGCTCGGTAGGAAGGTCGGCGAGAACGTCTGGCGTCGCGCCCAAGAGTTCATCCTCGGCACGGCGTCGCCGGCCGCGGCCATGTTCGCAGCGCTGCGCCCGCCTTATTGGTTTCACGACAGTGAAGCATCACCCGACCATCCCGCCCATTTTGACACGGCTTCGGGCTTGGCAATTGATTTGCCGCCTCACGGAGCGGGCGCCTGGCGCAGCGTCGTGGCCGATCCGATGCCCGCGGGCGCATACGCGCTGGAGCTCAGGGCCAACGTGATCGGCGATCAGCCGGTCCGGCTCAAGGTCGCGATCGAGCCGGACGAGAGACCGCAAGCCGCTCCTCTCGCTGCAACGGAGGCGATCATTCCCCGGACCGGCTCCGACAGCGTCGTAACAGTTCCGTTCACGAGCGACGGAACAGAATCCTTCAGGGTGTCGATTGAAGCAAGGGCCGATGACGGCGCCAGCCGGCTCGTTGTGTCAGCCGTCAGGGTAATGCGCGTGTGGCCAGTCATCACCGGCTCGCCGCGTTACTACGAGCCGGATTCGGCGGGTAAGCCCGACCAATAGCGGAATCAGTCGAATCCTCCCCCGAGCGTCTGGGGCGGATTGGCACCTTTTTGAAGGAGAGCAGCGATGTCGTTAAATGACGTGAGCGTGGTCCTCGTGCATGGCGCCTGGGCCGACGGATCGAGTTGGGCCAAGGTCATCGCGCCCTTGGCGGCCGATGGCGTCAGGGCGATCGCGGCGCCGCTGCCGCTGACATCGTTCAGCGACGACGTCGCGGCGCTCGATCGAACGCTCGAGCGCATTGCCGGGCCGGTCGTGCTGGCGGGCCACGCGTACGCCGGCGGCGTCATTGGCGCGACCCGCAGCGACAAGGTGAAGGCGCTCGTCTATGTCGCCGCGCTCGCGCCGGACGAAGGCGAGACAGTCGCGGACGTGTTCTCTCGCGGCAACCCGCATCCGCAGGCGCCCAAGCTCACGCCCGACGCGCACGGGCTGATCTATCTGCCCGAGGCGGCGTTCCCCGCCGCCTTCGCGCAGAACGCTTCCAAGGAAGAGCTGGCCGTGCTGGCGGCGATCCAGCGGCCGCTCTCGCCCGCCTGTATCACCGTCAAGATGGAGCGGCCGCTGTGGAAGGACCGGCCGGCCTTTTTCCTCGTGGCCGAGCAGGACCGGATGATCGTCCACGACAATCAGCGCTTCATGGCCGAGCGAATGAGGGCTCGGTTGCGGTCGCATCCTGTCGATCACGCGCCGATGGTGACCGCGCCCTCTTTCGTTTTGGACATCATGCGAGAGGCGATCGGCGAGGTGATCAAAGAAAAAGAACGAACGAAACCGTGAACGCGCTGAACTCACTTATCCTTCGTCTCTCGAAGGCCGCTCCGTTCCGGGGCGACCTTGACTATTACTTGATTCGCGCCGTGATGGTCTTCACTTTTTACATATTCAGCTACCAGAAATGGTTCAGTTTCGAAGCTCATCAGATTACGCCGTTTATCGCCCACAGTCCGCTGGTCTTCTGGCTGATCCCAGCCTTTGGCGGTCGAGGCGCAAGCTTCTTTCTCGGCACGACGGAATTGCTGTTCGGCACGCTGATCCTGCTGGGCTTCTGGGATCGAAGGCTAGGCGCCCTCGGGGCGCTTGGCTCGATCGTCACTTTTCTCGGCACCGTCACCATCATCCCCTTCTTCCCCAACGCATGGGCGGCGGAGGCGGGCGGATTTCCGGCCATGTATCTGCCGGTCGCCTTCCTGATGAAGGATTTCCTTTTCCTTGCGGCGTCGTTCTACCTCCTCAAGCAGGATCTGACGCGTGCGGCGCTGGAGACAGCAGGATATGGAGCTCCACGGTTTCAAGGAGGAGCCGTCATCACGGCGACGCGCAGCGAGAAGGTTGTCGCTTGAGCGAAAGGACAAACGCCATGACCGCAATCCGTTATCGGACCGCCAAAGTGGACGGCGGCGCCATCTTCTACCGCGAGGCAGGCGCGCCGGGCGCGCCGAAGCTGCTGTTGCTGCACGGGTTCCCGACCGCCGGCCATATGTTTCGCGACCTGATCCCGCTCCTGGCCGACCGCTTCCACATGATCGCTCCCGATCTGCCGGGCTTCGGCAACTCGGATATGCCTGGTCGCGGGCACACGTTCGATCGGATCGCGGACACGATCGACCGCTTCACGGAGGTCGTGGGCTTCGACCGCTATGTCGTCTACGTGTTCGATTACGGGGCGCCGACCGGGTTCCGGCTTGCGGTAAAACATCCGGACCGGATCACGGCGATCATTTCGCAGAACGGCAACGCCTATGAAGAGGGACTGAGCGAAGGCTGGAAACCGATCCGGGCCTATTGGCAGGATCCATCCCAGGCCAATCGCGAAGCGCTTCGCGCCTTCCTCAAGCCGGAGACGACCGTCTGGCAATATATGCACGGCGTACCTGACCCGACGACGGTCTCGCCGGACGGCTACTCGCTCGACAATTTCTACCTCTCGCGGCCCGGCGTAGCGGAAATGCAGCTTGATCTCTTCGGCGACTATAAGAGCAATGTCGCGCTCTATCCGACCTTCCAGCAGTATTTCCGGACCTATAAGCCGCCCTTGCTGGCGGCGTGGGGCAAGAACGATCCATTCTTCCTGCCGGCGGGCGCCGAGGCGTTCAAGCGCGACCTGCCGGGCGCGGCGGTGCGCTTTTTCGATACCGGACATTTCGCGCTGGAGACGCATGCGCCGGAGATCGCGGCGGCCATTCGCGACTTCCTCGGCCGCTGATCACCCTTTTTTGATCACGGAGACATGCAATGGCGAAGTCAGTCGCCATCGTCACCGGCGCGAGCCAAGGCATCGGCCGGTCGACGGCGATCCGCCTCGCGCGCGACTTCTCGGCGCTCGTCCTCGTCGCCCGGGACCGCGGCCATCTGGATGAGACGGCGGCGGCGGTGAAGGCAGCCGCCGCGGAAACCTTGGTCATCGACGTCGACCTCGCTGAGCCTGCCGCCGCCCAGGCCGTGGTCGATCAGGCCGTGGCTGCGTTCGGTCGCATCGACGCGTTGCTCAACATTGCGGGCGCCGTGCCGCAGATCGACCTCTTCGAGATGACCGACGCAGAGTGGGAGGCGGGGCTGGCGCTCAAGCTGCACGGCGCGCGGCGGCTGACGATCGCCGCGTGGCCGGCGCTGAAAGCGGCCAAGGGCGCCGTGGTCCTGATGTCGGGCAACTCGGCCCTGTTTCCAAAAGCGCCTTACGCGGCCGTGGGCACGATCAACGCCGCCATTGTCGCGCTGGCGAAGGCGTTCTCGGATCGCGGCGTCGCCGATGGGGTCCAGGTCAATAGCGTCCTGCCCGGTCCGGTGATGACCGGCCGCCGCCGCTCCTATCTCGAGCACTGGGCGCCGCTGCACAACATGACGGTCGAGGAGGCGACGGCCAATTTTCCCAAGGAAGCGGGGATCGCCCGCTACGGCGAGCCGGAGGAGATCGCCGAGCTGATGGCTTTCCTGGTGTCGCCCGGCGCCCGCTGGATGACCGGCTCTAGCCTCCGCATGGACGGCGGCGAGGTGAAGTCCATCTGACGCGGCGGACGCCATTTTGGGAGGCGCGCGCCGTCGCCGACCGCCTCGCTCGGGAACGTTCAATTCGCCTCGCGCGAAATTGGCGAGCAGCAACTCCTTGAGACTGGGCTTGGCCGAGCGCTTCAGTGATTGCCAGTTACGTGGTTGCGAGATTCTTGAATATTGCGCCAAGATCAGTTTGTTCGGATGGCCAGGCGGGATTAGATTTGTTCTTCGCGCGAAGTCGAATGGAGTTTCCCATGCCGAAGACCACCGCCGTCGTTTCGCTCTCCGACGTCCTCGGCCTCGGCCGTCTCGCTGCGGATGCGGCGGAGGGGCTAGCCGGCCTCGTCGAGCATATGCATGCGTCCATTTTGGATACGCCGGGATTGACGCCGCTCACGCAAGGGGCGACGGGCGGCGTCACGCGGCTCGTCTATCGGAGCGTCCGCGGCGCCTTCCGGCTGACCGGCAAAGGGATTGGCGCCGGCGCGGCGCTCCTTGACGCAAAGCCCGACGATTCGCCGGTGTCGCGAGGGCGGGAAATGGCGGTCGCGGCCCTCAACGGCGTCGTCGGCGACCATCTCGCCGAGACCGGCAACCCGCTCGCGCTTCCGATGCGCTTTCGCCGCGAAGGACGACCGCTCACGCTTGAGAGGAGCGCGCTCTCCGCGGCGTTCCCGGACGCCACGGGGAAACTCGCAGTGCTCCTGCACGGGCTCTGCATGAGCGACTTGCAATGGACGCGGCAGAACCACGATCACGGGTCGGCGCTGGGTCGCGATCTTGGGTTCACGCCGGTCTATCTTTCGTACAATTCGGGCCTTCATGTCTCGGTCAACGGCCGCGCCTTCGCCGAGGCGCTCGAGGCGCTCATCGCCGAATGGCCGGTCGAACTCGAAGAGTTCGTCGTCATCGGCCACAGCATGGGCGGACTCGTCGCGCGCAGCGCCTGCAGATACGCGGAGCAGACGGGACACGCGTGGCGGAAGAAGCTGACCAAGCTCGTGTTTCTTGGCGCGCCACACCACGGCGCGCCGCTCGAACGGATCGGCAATTGGGTCGACGCCACTCTCGGCAGGACGCCTTACGTCGCCGCATTTGGGAGGCTCGGCAAGATCCGTAGCGCAGGCGTCACCGATTTGCGTTACGGAAACGTGACGGACGAGGACTGGCAGGGCCGCAACCGATTCGACCGCGAGCCCCATGATCAGCGCCTCCCCGTTCCTCTACCCACGGGCGTCGCGTGCTATGCGATCGCGGCCACGACCGCGGCATCGCCCGGCAGCCTCAAGGACCGGCTGGTCGGCGACGAACTCGTTCCCGTCACGAGCGCGCTCGGCCGCCACAAGGACCCGGCGAGGGCCCTGAAGTTTTCCGCCGATCGGCAACGGATCGTCAGCGGGACCGGCCATCTTGATCTGCTCAGCCGCCGCGACGTTTACGAGCAGATTGCTCGATGGCTCGGCGAGCGTTAGGCCGAGATCGGACTTATGGAATGCTCATTTCGCGCTCGGCAAGCGCCAGCGCCGATCCACGCCTAGGCCTGACCGCGCGCCTTGGCCTCCGCTGGCGATGGCGGGGCGGGCGGCTTCATGCCGCGCGCCGAAAGCGGCCAGATTTTCACCCGCTTGATGCGGCGTGGGTCAGCGTCGAGGATCTCGAACTCGAATTCGCCCGGACCCGTCAGAATCTCGCCGCGGTTGGGCACACGGCCGGCCGCCGCGGTGACGAGGCCGCCGATCGTGTCCACGCCCTCGGCCTCGGGGATCGCAGCGAAATCGAAACCGACCGCCTCGGAGACGGCATCGAGGGGGGCGCGCGCCTCGGCGATGAAGCCGCCGTCGCCCGACGGATGCAGTTCCGGCGTCTCGTCCTCGTCGTGCTCGTCCTCGATGTCGCCAACGATCGATTCCATCACGTCCTCGATCGAGACCAGGCCGTCGGTCCCGCCGTATTCATCGATGACGAGGGCCATATGGGTGCGCGACGCCTGCATCTTGAGCAACAGGTCGAGCGCCGGCATCGAAGGGGGCGCGTAGAGAACCGGCCTCAGGATCCGCGCCGCCGACAGCGGCATATCGAGCGAGACCTCGGCGTCCGCGCCGTCAGGCTCACGCCCAATCATCAGCCCGAAGCGCGGATGGGAGGCAAGAAAGACGACAAAATCTCGGATGTGGATCATGCCGCGTGGGTCGTCGAGCGTCTCCTCGTAGACTGGCAGGCGTGAGTGGCCGGCGGTGCGGAAACAATCGAGGACCTCGCTTAGCGGCGTATCGAGCGCGAGCGCGACGACGTCAGCGCGCGGCACCATCACGTCCTCGACCCGAACGTCGTGGAGCGCCAAAACGTTCTTGAGGATGGCGCGCTCCTGCGGGGTGAACTCCTCGCTCGCGCTGTCCTCGATCACGTCCTCGATGTCGTCGCGCGCCGAGGCCGGCGCCAGGCCAAACAGCGCCCGCATGCGCTCGAATAGCCCCGCAGGCTGCTCGCGCGAACCGTTTGCAGGCGGCGTCTGCGGCGCCGGTTCGTCCTCTTCCGTCTCTTTCATGCCCTGACGATTTCGCGCACGTAGGGATCGGCCACCCCGAGCCGCGCCAGAATCCGAGTCTCGAGCGCCTCCATGCGCTTAGCCTCTTTGTCCGCCTGATGATCGTAGCCGATGAGATGGAGAAATCCATGGGCGACGAGGTGGCGACAGTGGTCGGCGAGAGGGACCCCGAGTTCGCCCGCCTCGCGCGCCAGCGTCTCATAGGCCAAAGCGATATCGCCTAGGGTGGTAGATTCCACGAGGCGGCCGGCCGGCGCGGCCGGAAAGGAGAGCACGTTGGTCGGTTTGTCGACGCCGCGCCACCGCAGGTTCAGCGCCCGCAACCGCGCATCGTCGGCGAGACAGAGGCTGACCTCCGCGCCTTCCCGCCCGGCCAATCCGCTCTCGGCGACGGCCGCGGCGATCGTTTCGCGCGCGAGGCTACGCGCCCGGGGCAAGCCGCGCCACAGGACCGACGGAACGCTAATGTCGAGCGCAACTTTCATCTGGCCGCGGTCGGCTGTCCCTCGCGGCCCGCGCGTTCATAGGCTTCGACGATCTGGCGCACCAGATCGTGGCGCACGACGTCGACGTGAGTGAAGCGGACGTGACCGATGCGCGGGATCAACCTCAGAAGCCCGATCGCGTCGCCAAGCCCCGATTTCTGTCCGGGCGCAAGATCCGTCTGGGTCGGATCGCCATTGACCATCATCCGCGAACCCTCGCCAAGGCGGGTCAGGAACATCTTCATTTGCATCGCGGTCGCGTTCTGCGCCTCATCGAGCAGGATCGCGGCCTTGGAGAGCGTCCGCCCGCGCATGAAGGCAAGGGGCGCGATCTCGATCATGCCGGTCTGAATGCCCCGCTCGACCATCCGCCCGTCCATGAAGTCGTAGAGCGCGTCATAGATCGGGCGCAGATAGGGATCGACCTTGTCGCGCATGTCGCCGGGAAGGAAGCCGAGCCGCTCGCCGGCCTCGACCGCGGGCCGCGACAGCACCAGCCGCTCGACCAGGCCCTGCTCGAGCAGCGAGACGGCATGGCCGACCGCGAGCCAGGTCTTGCCGGTGCCGGCGGGTCCTTCGGCGAACACAAGCTCGTGCTTGCGCAACGCGGCGAGGTAATGGTCCTGCGCCGCGCTGCGGGCGCGCACGACGCCGCGCCTACGGGTCTTGACGATGCCGAAGGTTTCCTTCGACCCATCGTCGCCCGGAAACAAGAGCCCCTGATAGGCGCTCTCGGCGATGACGCCCTCGACGTCGCCTTCGCTCGCCGGCTGACCCATCTTCACCCGTTCGTAGAGCATCTCGAACACCCGGCGCGCCTGCTCGCTGGCCTCGCGCGGACCCTTGATGACGACCTGGTTGCCATTGGCGTAGGCCGACACGCCGAGACTGCGCTCGATCCGGGCGATGTTCTGATCGTAGTGGCCAAACACCACCGAGGCGGCGGCGTTATCGGGGAAAGCGATCGCGATTTCGGCAGGTTTGGACTCGCGGAGCGTCGGATTGCTGACGGCGGAGGCGGCGGCGATGCGCGTCGGCGAACTGTCCTGCGGCTTCAAATCGGCTCTCTCCCTCGTGTCCTCTCGGGGCCTGGAATCATCCTGCACGCCATTAAAATCCTGGTTTACGACGCTGGCGAGACAACGCGCCCGCGAAGCGAATGGGGCTCGACGCCAACGATTTCGACCTCGGCCATGACGCCGATCAGCGACCGCGGCCCTTCAGCGAACACGGCCTGCATATAGGGTGAGCGGCCGATCACTTGGCCATCGCGCCGGCCGGGCTTCTCGAACAGAACGTCAAGGCGCCGTCCGACCGCCGCCCTGTTGAAAGCCTGCCGCTCATCCTCGACCAGAGCCTGAAGGCGGGTGAGCCGCCGGTCCTTGGTCGCAGCGCCGATCTGGCCGGGCGCCTCGGCGGCTGGGGTCCCGGGCCGGGCGGAATATTTGAACGCGTAGGACGAGGCGAAACCCACAGCGCGAATGAGCGCCAGCGTCGCCTCGAAATCGGCCTCGGTCTCGCCTGGATAGCCGACGATGAAATCGGACGAGAAGGCGATATCCGGTCGCGCGGCGCGCACGCGCGCGACGATGTCGAGATAATCGGCGGCGCGATGGCGACGGTTCATCGACTTCAGCACCCGGTCCGAGCCGGATTGAATCGGCAGATGAAGATAGGGCGCGAGCGCCCTAACCTCGCGATGGGCCTCGATAAGATCGTCGCTCATGTCGGAGGGATGCGAGGTCGCATAGCGCACCCGGACGATACCGGGCACGCCGGCGGCGTCGCGGATCAGTCCTGCGAGCCCCACCGCGCGGCCATCGCTGTCCAGCCCGTGATAGGCATTGACGTTCTGTCCGAGCAGTGTGACCTCGCGCACGCCGGCCGCCGCCAGGCGCATGATCTCCTCGATGACCGCACGAACCGGACGCGAGGCCTCGGCGCCGCGGGTGTAGGGCACGACGCAGAACGAACAGAACTTGTCGCAGCCCTCCTGCACGGTCACGAACGCGGCGACGCCGCGCTTGGCGATCGCGTCGGCCGTGCTCACAGGAAGATGAGCGAACTTGTCCTCGGCCGGGAAGTCGGCGGCGACGACGCCGGGTCGAAGGCGCGCTTCGCGCAGGAGTTCAGGCAGGCGATGATAGCTCTGCGGGCCGACCACGACATCGACCGCGGGTTGGCGGCGCAGGATTTCGGCCCCCTCGGCCTGGGCGAGGCAGCCGGCGACGACGAGCGTCGTCGCCCTCCCCGCCCGGCGGCGTTCGTCCTTGAGCTGCTTGAGCTTACCGAGCTCGGAATAGATCTTCTCGGACGCCCGTTCGCGGATATGGCAGGTGTTGAGAACGATGAGATCGGCGTCCTCGACCGTACGAGCCTCGCGGTAGCCCTCGCTGGCCGCAATGTCGCCCATCCGCTCGGCGTCGTAGACGTTCATCTGGCAGCCGAACGACTTGATGAACGCCCGGCGGTCCTCGTCCCGCGCGGGACTCGCACTTTCACGGGCGTCTTCAAGCACAAACGACTCGGACAATTAGCGGCTCCAGAATGGTCCCAACCCTAATGTAGGCGCTTTCCGGTCCGGGGAAAATAGCCGGCGCTCATCCGAGCGCCTTGCGCATGATGACCGCGGCGGCCCGCGTTCCGTCATTGCGGCGATAATAACCGGCCCGCTCGCCGACCTTGACGAAGCCGAAGCGCTCGTAGAGCGCGAGCGCCGGCGCGTTGTCCTTGCCGACTTCGAGGAACATCGCCTTCGCGCCCGCGTTCGAAGCTTGACGCAGGGCCTCGCCGAGCAGCGCCCGGCCGACACCCCTGCCCCGCGAGGCGCCCTCGACGGCGATGGTGAGGATCTCTGCTTCGTCCGCCGCCAGTCGCGACAGGACGAACCCACGCAATCGGCCGTTTGCCGGATCGAGCGCCGCGGCTGCAAGCGTCGATGACCCGGAAACCAGGGCGGCGAGTTCCTCGGCCGACCAGGGATGCGCAAAACCCTCGGCGTGTAGGCGCGCGCAGTCTCCCGCCTTGTCCGGCCTGAGCGGGCGGATGACGGGCTGAGAGGATCGGCGCAGGCCGAAGATCATGGCTTCAGCTGACGATCCCTGCCGGCGCCCGGGCGATCGTCTCGGCCGGATTAGGCCGGGCGTCCGGCGGCTTCACATAGATCGGGCGCGCCGGGTTCGTCATGGGGTCGACCGCGAGGCCCATCCACGCCAGGGCGACAATATCGGGCGCGTCCCTGGCGGCGTCGAGGTCATAAGGCAGCCCGGCCCGGTGCGCCTCAATGGCGATGACCGCGGCCGCGTCGCCCGCGAGCCACGCCGGACCGGCGCCGATCGCGCGCACGCATTCGCGCGCTGTATCGCAACGCGGCGGCCCCAACGGGCGGCCGGACGTTTCGAACAGCTGAAAATAAACCGAGCCGTGGCGAGCGTCGATCGCCGCGGCGATGAGTCCGGGCCGGGGCGCGGCGAGCAGCGGAGCAGCGAACGCGGCCAAGGTCGAAACGCCAACCACCGGGATCGCGAGCGCCACCGCCATCGCCCGCGCCATCGCGAGTCCGACGCGGATGCCGGTGAAAGAGCCGGGGCCGGTCGCGACCGCGATCCGCGACAGGGTGGCAAAACCGCCGTCAAGGCCGCGCATGACCTCCTCGACCATCGGCGCAAGGGCCTCCGCGTGACCCCGCGCCATCGGCCGGCTCATCATCGCCAGCGGCTCTTCCAGGCCGCTCTCCACGACCGCGACCGACGCCGCTCCGCAGGAGGTGTCGATCGCCAGAATGCGCATGGTCTCACCCCGTCTCGATGCTCGCTATCGCATAACTAGGTCAAACCGTGTGACTCGGCGTGACTCTTGGGGACATTTTTTGGGCATAACCGCTTTGTTTCCCTTGTGCTTTCCGGTTTCGCCTATCACATACCGGGCAAGACGGGGACAGGCCGAGACAGGGTGTTTCTGCTACCCCCAGAGACCTCGGGGTAAACAGCTTCCATGGCGAAAGTTCTCACGCAAGCTGCGCTCGAATCACTAAGGCCCGGCAAGAAGCGCCGTGAGATCCAGATGGGGGCAAGAACGGAGGCCTCTATTTCATCATGCAGACGAGCGGCGCGGCGAGTTGGGCTTATCGCTACCGCTTCGATGGCAGGGCGCGCAAGCTCACGCTCGGGCCGTTCCCCGCGCTCGCCCTCGCCGCTGCCCGCGATGCGGCGGTGAAGGCCAGAGCGTCTATAGCTGATGGCAAGGACCCCGGCGAGGAGAAGCAGGAGAAGAGGCGGGCGGTGCAGGAGGCGGCGAAGCAGGCGGCGCTGGCAAAGGCGAAAGCCGCCGAGGAGGCCGCGCCGCCCGATCTTGTCAAGGCCGTCGCCGACTCGTTCGTCAAGCGATACGCCAAAGTGAAGATGCGGCGTCGTTCGTGGATGGAGGCTCAGCGCATCTTTGAACACGACGTTGTTCCGAAATGGGGCAAGCGGCGGTTGTCGACCATCGGCCGCGCTGATGTCAACGACCTCGTCGACGCCGTGATGGACCGGGGCACTCCGATCATGGCGAACCGTGTCCTAGGCACGCTCAAGACGATGGGCAGATGGGCCGTCGAGCGCGGCATTGTCGACCGGAACCCTTTTTCAGACATTCGCCAGCCAGCGCCGACTTCTGAACGCGACCGCGTTTTGGATGACCGCGAGCTTGCCGCACTCATAGCGGCGGCCGACGTGGAGCCATATCCCGGCGGTCCAATGGTCAGGACGCTACTCATGACCGCCGCGCGTAGGACTGAGGTCGCCGAGTTGGTATGGAGCGAGCTTGATCTCGACGCGAAGGTCTGGACGCTCCCGGCATCGCGGGCGAAGAACAAGAGAGAGCACAAGGTACCCCTGCCCGATGGGCTCGTCTACATGCTGCGCGGCCTGCCGCGATTCGCGGCGTCGGACTTTGTTTTTTCGTCTACTGGCAAGCACGGCCTGACAAAGTTCGACTCGCTGAAAAGACGCCTCGATAAGGCGATGGCGGCGCAGCTTGGCGTCGACGCCGTCAAGCCGTGGGTTCTTCACGATTTGCGAAGAACGGCCGCGACAAATTTCCAAAAACTGGGCACGAAGTTTGAGGTCGCGGAAGCCATTTTGAATCACGTGGGCGGAAGCCGCGCCGGAGTTGCGGGCATCTATCTACGACACGACTGGGCCGACGAAAAGCGCGCTGCGCTGGACGCATGGGCTCGACGCCTCCGCGAGATCGCCTCGGGCGAGGCGCAGCCGAGCAACGTTTTCGAACTGGAGGCGTGGCGATGAAGGCCCCGCGAGCGATGGTTGCGCATCTTCCGAAGACAGATCGAACTGGGTAAGATCGAAGTCGACCCGGTGAAGCGACCGGCGCTCGCCGCCTTCCTGACCAAAGCGATCAATGGCGCACTGGAGATACCCGCCGAGGCGATGGCCGACCTCTCGAGAGTGTGGGAGGTGTTTGATCGGAACGTCGAGGCTACGTTGAGGGCCAACGAGCCCTTGTTGCGCATGTTCAGGCCCGACGTGCCCGGCGACCGCAAGAAGGCCGTGGCAGCGGCGTTCTCGTTGGCTGAACAGGCAACGCTTAATGAGCTAGGCCCAGTTTTCTCAGGCGCTAAGGGGGCCAGGGAGTTTTGGACACGAAAAAGACCGGAGCGAAAGCCGAATGGCGCGATGAGGCGGAGCGACTGGCCAAGAAGATCGTTAAAGACCGCGCTCAGAAATGCGCCCGCCCCTTGTCGGACTCTGATCTAGCCCGCCAAATTAGAACCGGTGGGCCAAGAAAAAAGGCGCCGAGTGTCCAAGGCACGAAAAAACGCTCGGGCGGATGATCGCCGACATGCGGCAGAAAAAATTGTTGGACACATAGGGGGTATGTGTCCAACGCGCCCAAGAGTTCTGGTCTATGTGGAGTGTCCCCATCTGTCGATGAAAAGGGACACGACAACAGTGAGCCAGAGCCCGAAACCCATAATCCCGCTCCCGCTGATTATCGGAGGAGCGATCATGTTCGACGAGCGCCAAGCCGATGGGTGGCTGCGCGCGCTCGCTGGTCGCGAGCCTCTCCCGCCCGCGCAGCCCGATGCACCGCTCAGACTGATCCCGCTTCGCGTACTTGCCGAGCGACGCGGTCGCTGCAAGCGCAGCATCAAGCGCGAGATCGAGAAGACTTACGGGAAGCTCGACGGCGCCCGCACCGATGGCGCCCTCGCCAAGCGCTCTCTCGAATCTGTTTGAGGGATAGTGGACCGGCCGAGGGGCCCCAGCGACGTCCGTATCGTCGCCAAGGGCTGGGGTATTTCGTTCTCAGCGGAACGTGCCCCACCTATACCTCTTGAAGAACAGGGTCAACGCGCCAGCGCGGCGATGGAGGGATCGACGGCTTACCGTCGGACGAGGCGATCGTTGCCGTAGCGGAGGTCGCGCACCTTTCTCCGACAGGACCACCCGCTCAGACCTTCGCCGACATCGCCGAGGACCTCGAAATGGGGGACGGGCGATGAGCGCCCGCAGGCGGGTTTATAAGACTAGGCCACATAAAACGGACTCGGTCGACCAAGTCCGAGGTCGAAGAACGCCGCGCCGCGCTCTACGACATTGTCGCCGAGCAGAAGCCGATGACCATCCGGCAGGTCTTCTATCAGGCGACCGTTCGCGGCATCGTCGAGAAGGCTGAGACGGGATATTCCAAGGTCCAAACCGATCTCGTCTGGATGCGTCGCGCCGGCGATCTTCCCTACGATTGGCTCGCCGACTCGACGCGCTGGCAACGCAAGCCTCGAACCTATGACAGCGTGCAGGACGCCCTCGAACAGACGGCGCGGCTCTACCGCAAGGCGCTCTGGGCAGACGCGGACGCGTACGTCGAAATTTGGCTTGAGAAGGACGCGCTCGCCGGCGTCGTCTATCCGATCACCGCCGCCTACGACGTGCCTCTCATGGTGGCGCGCGGCTACGCCAGCCTATCGTTCCTGCACGAAGCGGCCGAATACATGTCCGATCTCGACGTGCCCGTCTATGTCTATCATCTCGGCGACTTTGACCCGTCCGGCGTGAACGCGGGCGAGAAGATCGAACAGTCGCTGCGCGAAATGGCCCCCGAGGCGGAGATTCATTTCGAACGCCTCGCTGTCACCCCGACCCAGATCAGACGTTGGCGTCTGCCAGCCAGGCCGACCAAGACGACGGACAGCCGCTCGAAGGGCTTCGGCGCCATCTCGGTCGAGCTAGACGCAATCCCGCCCGACCGGCTTCGCGACCTCGTGCAGAAGGCAATCGAGCGTCACTTGCCGCCCGATCAATTTCGCACGCTGAAGATCGCCGAAGCGAGCGAGCAGTGGTTGATCAACGGGCTGGTCGGCATGGCCAAGTCCAAGGCTTGGCCATGAGCGCTCGCGAGGAGATCGCAGGACTGCCGAGTGCCGAGGCGCACGCCTTCGTGCGGCAGCAGCGAGCCGAGCGTCTCCTCGATCTCTGCGACACGCTTGGCAGCTATGTCATCTCCTCGCGCGAGGCAGTCTGGCGCGGTGACAACCTCGAAGCCGGAATTTGTTTGAAGCGGGCGAGGCTGACGCTCATCCTGGCCTTTGGGATCTATCGACTGATCGCGCCGAACGAGGCGGCGGCGGTCCTCGACCGCAACGGGAGCGAAACGAAAACGAAAGCGGGGACTGGAGGCGACCAACGGAAACCAAAAGAGCGAGGGCGATCTCCAGATGGCTGACGAACGAAAGGGCGCACACGGCATGTCGGGGAGCCGTGGTTCGCTCGACCTCAATGACGGTCGGCCCTCGAAGTCTGAGGTGGAGACTCGCGCAGCCGAAGCCGCCCAGTCTCAGCGGGAAGGGGAACGGAGAGGCCGAGCGCTTAGACCCGCTCGTTTTCGTGCCCTACATCAAAGGCGAGGAGGTTCCGCCGCGTGAGTGGATTGTTCCTGACTGGATTCCGCTCGGGAAGCCCACTCTCATCCAAGGCGATGGCGGCATCGGCAAGTCGGCACTCATGCAACAACTGCAAGCGAGTTGCGCGACAGCGCTCGCTTGGCTCGGCAAGCCCGTCAAGGAGTGCGTCTCCATTGGCGTCTACACCGAGGATAATGATGTCGACCTCAAGGAGCGGCAGATACCTATCGATGTCTGCAACGATCAGGATTGTCGCGCGACCGGCAAAATGCACATGCTTCCGATGCTCGGGCGCGACCCCACGCTGCTCTCGTTTGACCGCAACCACAGCCCGGTCGTCACGCCGTTTTTCCGACAACTCAAGGAGGCCGCTCTCGACCTACGCGTCGGCCTCATCACGCTTGACGTCGCTGCCGACCTGTTCGGCGGCGATGAGATCAAACGACGGGAAGTGCGCGCCTTCATCCGTCTACTTTCGGGCTTGGGGCGCGACACCAGCGCCGCTGTCGTTTTGACTGGTCACGTTTCGCAGGCTGGGCTTAAAAGCGATGGCGGGCACTCGGCAAGCACGGACTGGTCGAACGGAGTTCGTTCGCGCGCCTATCTCGGCCGCCCCAAGGGCGACGAGAATGAGGACGAGCCGGCCAACACCGACGAGCGCCTCCTCACCCGCAAGAAAGCGAACTACGCTAGCATCGGCGACACGATCAAGCTCCGCTGGCAAAACGGCATCCTCGTGCCGCAAGACTCCATGCCCAGCCGCTTTCCCCGCCCCGTCGAGGACGTTTTTCTCGCCTTGCTCGACGCGCACAATGGCGCGAACCGACGCCCGCTCTCCGAGAGCAACAACGCCACCAACTACGCGCCGAGGGTCTTTTCGCGTCTCCCCGACAGGGAGAGGGACGGCTATCGCAGCGGTGACTTTCAGCATGCGATGGAAACGCTTTTCAAGGGCCGCAAGATCGTGAGCGTGACCTATGGCCGCCCGGGCGATGAGCGACGAAAGATCGTGCGCAACGTCGACTAGTAGGCTAGGCGGCGAGCGCAGCGTGCCCCGCTCTTACACGCCGATACCCTGCATAGCCGAGGCCCGCGAAGCCGAGCAGCATCATCGCCCAGGTGGAGGGCTCAGGGACGTTGGTCGTGATTGTAATCTCGGCGGCTCCAGAGAAGGAAGAGCCGGGAGTTAGTCCCACATTGTTCTGCGAGCACGGCAAGGTGGTGAGCCCGGAACAAGTATCGCTGGGAGTAAAGAAACTAAAACCCGGACCATCAAAGGCCCCGTTGGTGACAAGCGGTATCGTATAGCTCCCATCGGGCGTCCCGGTCAGATACACTGTCACATCCACCGAAGGCGCTAAAAAACTATAGAAGAAAAAGTTCGGGTTCGACGGATTGGACTCGCTCTGGATCTGTGTCCCGCCGGCGCCGATTGGCGTGCCTAAGTAGGTCGTCACGAACTCATAGCTGCCGGAGGCGAGCCCAGGGTCCGTGGAGCCGGTGATGGACCCGCTCAGCGTGTCCGTTGTTGTGTTCGTGGCTGAATTGTATGATTCCGAGCCCTGCTGATTGGTGAAGGAACCAAGCCCGGGGGCGTACGCACCCTGGCCGTAGAGAACGTAATCCTCGTTGCTTAGCCCTAGATTGATTGTGACGGTGACGGCTTGAGCGGTCGAGGCCGTGCCGAGGATAAACGCGACAATGGCGGCGGTGCGCAAATATATTGTCATAACTTCCCCTCCTTGCGATAGGGTCGCCGACATAAGCGCGATGCGCTACTTTATCCTACAATCGCCAGATGACGGTATTGCGTCCGTAGCGACACTTTGACAAGACTGAAATGTCGATGAGACCCGCCGCGGCTTGTAGATACGTTTCGGGGCGAACCGCTCGCGGTGGCAATCCGCGCAGGAGGCGACACAACCCGAGCCCCGACCTCCGAGGCAATTTCAACCGCCAGTTGGTCTGCGGCGGTCCTGCGGCGGTTCCGGAGCGGACCTGAACCGCCGCATAGCGTAAGCGCCTGTCCTAACAGCGAAAAAAGCCGATGTTGCGGCGGTTCCTTGCGGCGGTCTGCGGCGGTCTTTCCGTTTTCGCAGCAACACCTTGATAACACTGGCATGCGGCGGTTTGCGGCGGTTGTGCGGTGGTGTCCCCCTATAACCCCCACCCCTCGCGGGAGCGGGGCCGCTAGGGGCGTCCTTCTCCACGAGGCCTCAAACCGCCTCCACCCCATGGGTTGTGAGGCGGTATGAGGCGCCTCGTCCTGCCTCATCAGGCGCTTTGAGGCGGTTTGAGGCGTGCGCCCCAGTCTGGTTGGGCGCACGAGACGAGATGACGGCTTATTGGGTTTTAGGCTGGCGGCGTCGCGTGCCCCGCTCTTGCCCGGCGATACCCCGCATAGCCGAGGCCCGCGAAGCCGAGCAGCAGCATGGCCCAGGTCGAGGGCTCCGGGACAACCGTCGGCGTCAAGACGACCTCGAAAGTCTGCGAACCCGTCACCGAACCCGGAATTGCAAAACCGACATAGAGCTAAGTCATGTCGCCGGCCCCGATCCCAGGCGGACCGCTGAAGGTCACCTGCGTCGCGTTGGGAAATGGAGGGCTCAAGGTCGTGCCGTTGGGGAACGCATTGAGCTCATAACCCGTTGCACCGAACGTCGTACCAACCGGCGCACCCACCAGGAGGGCATAGAACGACGAGAAGGCGGCACCGGTGTCGTTCGTGATGACCCCGAAGGGGACGCCGATGAAATATCTTCCGGATCCGTTGACGCTCAGGGTGAAGACAATCCGTGTCGGGGACGTATAGGTAGCATCAAAGTTGACGCTGTTGTCTGTCGTAATTGTTGTGTCGATCGTGAGGGACGACACGGTCCCTCCGGGTCCGGAGGCGCTCACGGAGGTAATCTCGGCAGACGCGGGCTGGGAGATCAGGCCGGAAACCAAGACGAGCAGAACTGCTATCGCCAGTCGATGCAGCATTCGTTGAGTCCCCCGTAATGAGAATTTGGCCTTAGTCACCAGCACGCTCACTCCGGAGTTTGAGGCACAAGTGTACACACGCGCGTCAAGACGACATCTCGCACACCTCGGCGTCAAGGGGCCGCTAGGTCGTCGCCTCGGCCAAAGGTTTCAGCGAATGGTTTCAGCCGTTGCCCTCTGTGTCTTTGCTCAACCTCACGGTCTTGTAGCTCCTTCGTAAACGGCCAACCCTCATTTTCTCCCTGTCCAGCGCGCGCCGCCGGCGTCCAGCCCGCTGGGCACGCAGCCGCACCAATGCTCCAATTTTTCTGCTGCCCTCGAATTCCTCTTTGCGCCGGCGAATCGGCGGAGCGGCGGCGGGGGGCAGTGAACGCTGATCTGTGGCCGAGCGTTGGGTTCCACTATGGTCGCCGAGCGTCTGCCGAGCTACCGCAGCCGGGTCAGCAACGGCTCCTCATTGCACGCGAGGGGCGTCGACCAGCGCAGCGCTCCGGCGCGGCGGCTTCGTGATTTGATGCAGAGCCTCGCGGAACCCCTTGGCGGGCTCGCAAACCTTACTGAGGCTGAACGTGCCTTAGTCCGCACTGCGGCGAGCCTGACGGTTCAAGCTGAGAAACTTCAGGCGCTTTCGGCCTCGGGAGAGCCGCTCGATCTTGAAGCGCTGACGCGCCTGTCGAATGCGCAGACGAGGGTCTTTGCGGCGCTCAAGCGCAAGCCCCAGCGCACCGCAGCGCCGCACCAGTCGTTCGCCGAGAAGCTTAGCGCCAAATACGGGAGGCCGACGCCATGAGCAGGCAGCGCGTGTCAGGGGCTGGGGTCAGCGCCCGAACGGGTGGAAGCACCTCGCCGCCTCTCGACCGGCCTCCTCGACGTGCACGGTACCCGGCAAAAGGCATTTCAGACGAGATCGACGGTGAAGTCCTCGCCCTCCGGCTGATCTGTGGCGGCGGCGTCACGCTCACCGTCACCGAGCCGGCGGTGATCGCCTGGATGCTGGTGGCGGAGCGTGAGCGTCGTCAACGAGAGCGGGGTGCGACGCGGTGACGGTCGACGTCATCACCGCGATGACCGACGAGCAGGCCTTCGGCCGTTGGTTCGATGGCGATAGCTGGAACGCGTGGAAGGCTGTGCTCAAGGCCGCCTTCGCCCTGCCGATGACGCCGCAGGAGTTGATCGTCTTGGGCGAGCTTTCGGGCGGGCGAGCGCCGCCCCAGCAGCGCGTCAAGCAACTGTTCGTCATAGCCGGCAGGCGTTGCGGCAAGGATTTCGATCGCCTCTCTCCTCGCCGCGAACGCTGCGGCAGTCGAACAGGCGCACCTCGGCCGCCTTCGCCCTGGCGAGATGGCGCACGTCGTGTGCCTCGCTTGCGATCGCGACCAAGCCAAGATCGTCGAGGGGTACACGCGCTCATACTTTCGCGAGATCGACGACCTGGCGAGCATGGTGACGCGGGAGACCGCGTCGGGCATCGAACTGAGCAACCGCGTCGCGATCAGCATTGCGACGAACAGCTACCGGCAGGCGCGTGGCCGGACGCTGCTCTTGGCCATCCTCGACGAGGTTGCGTTCTACCGCGACGAGAACTCAGTCTCGCCGGACATCGAGCTTCACAGGGCGATCATGCCGAGCCTTGCGACGTTGCCGGGCTCGATGTTGATCGGCATCTCGACGCCTTATGCGAAGCGTGGGCTGCTGTACCAGATGTGGAAGGACCATTTCGGCAAAGACAGCCCCAACGTCCTGGTCATCCAAGCGCGCAGCGACCAGCTTAACCCGACGCTCGACCCGGCGATGATCGCGCGTGAGGTCGAGGCGGACCCGGCGGCGGCCCGCGCTGAGTGGCTCGGGCAGTTCCGCGATGACATTTCGAGCTACGTCTCGATCGAGTTGATCGAGAGCGCCGTCGACCAGGGCGTCTATGTCCGGCCTCCTCGACCCGACATGACCTACGTCGGCTTCGTCGACAGCGCAACGGGCGTCGGGACCGAGAGCTTTTGCGCTGGCATTGCGCACAAGGAGAGCGAGTTGATCGTCCTCGACGTCGCTTATGAGAAGCCGCCGCCGTTCTCGCCTGCCGCTGCAGTCGCGGAGGTTGCGGCGCTGTTCAAGGCCTACGGCGTCGCGCAGGCGACGGGCGACAAGTTTGGGGCGGGCTTCACGATCGAGATGTTTGCCCAACACGGCATTGAGTACGTGTACAGCGAGCTTGACCGATCGCAGCTTTACATTCCGCCTTGCCGCTGTTCTCGTCGGGCCGTGCGCGGCTCTTGGACTCAAAGAAGCTGGTGACGCAGTTCGCGAACCTGGAACGCAAGACATCGGCGATCGGCCGAGACGTCGTCAACCATCCTGCGGGCCAGCGCAACCACGACGATCTCTGCAACGCCGCCGCTGGGGCGCTCTCGTTGTGCGCGACGACGGGCGACGACATCGTCGACGAGTTTGTTCGGGCGTGGAATCCGGCGGTCCCCTCGCTGTTCGAGGAGGCCGAGGAGAAGAAGCGGCGCGCTTCAGCGCAGGACCCCGATGTTCGAGTCCACGCCGACGTTGACGGCGAACGCGCTTGCGGAGCGAGAGCTTGCCCACCGTGCGCTGGCTGCGGAGATTGCTCAAGGCGATCTCGAAGCCGCGGCGGGGGAGGCTCAGGTTGCGGCGACACGCGCAGAGGACGAAGTCAGGGCGTGTGCCGAAGCGCTGATGTTGGCGGAAGGGACCGCCATCGCTGAGCAAGTCGCGGCGCTCGACGCGCAGGCGTTGGCGCTCAGGGTGCGTTTGGGCGGCGGCGCGTTTGCGCCGATCGCGGTTCGCGGCCAGCCGTTGAGTCCGGTGCTGGCGAAAATTTTGCGCGAGACTGACGAACTAGGGCTAGCGCCGGGGTTCGCGTCACTATTCGCTGGGCCGCTGTACACGCCGATGCGCAAGGCCGGGAAGGCGTGGTTGAGGTTCGTTGAGAACTTGTCGCGGATCCCGGTTCGACCCTCGACTTCAATCAGCCGCAGGCCGAGGAGAAGGCGGCGGCGTGAGTCGAGTTTGAGTTTCGCCGGCCGATCTCCTCCGTGTGGCTGGCGAGAAGTGTGCGCCTTTGTTCTCACCGGGCGAGTTTGGGCTTTGCATGGGGCCGCTGGCGGGCTTCGGGGTGGCGTGCGGCGGCGCGGGCAAAGGGTGTGGGCGAGGCGCTGGAAGGGCGGGGCCGGCCGCGGCATGAGTGGCGGCGCGGGCGCAAGGCTTGCCCCGCGGCGGCGCTCGACCCGCTGGCGGTGATGTGGCGAAGGCGTGAAGGCCGCCAGGGGGCGTCTCTTCAAAATCTTCTTTTCTCACTGAAATGTAAATTGGCACCGGCGTAGCATATCATTGCGATACCCCGTTCCAGCAAAGCGTGGTGGAGGGTCAAACGTCGCAACGATGGGAAAGCTATATGGCGTTCCTTGGCGGGGCAATACCGGTAGTGTATTTGGGATTGCCTGCCGTTCCCGTCAAGTGAAGTACTGTCTCTCCACCATTAGGTGGTATTGTACCTCTAACGTGTGTTTCCGCGCCGGTATATGGACTGACGTAATCTGCTACGAAGTTCCTGCCTGTGATTGTCGCTTGATATTGCCACGTAAAAGGCAAGACGCCGCCGGAGTTTGGATCGCAGTGGTGGGTTACCGACAATGTTGTCGCCTTAGCGCCGGGCGACAATATGATAGCCGCGGTTGCGACAGCCGCTAAGACCAATGATATATTGTTCATCTAACTGACCTTTCCATGGTGTGAGTGACCTATTAGACTAAAGCACGGCTCCACGTGGCAAAATGGCTAAAGTTCAACGCGTTTTGAACTCGGGGTCGCGACCGGGCGAGAGCTACACCGACGTGATCCTGAGGCTGGCGAAGGGGTGAGGGCCGTCCGGGGCCGAACTCGGCGGCCGTTTTGTTTGGGGCCGTCGCTCAGACGCTCGCTGCGCGCGCGAATTTCTGCGGTTGGCGATAACCCACAAAGCCGAGGCCCGCGAAGCCGAGCAGCGTCATCGCCCATGTCGAGGGTTCGGGAACACTCGCGTTAGTGAAGTTAACGCAGAAATTGCACGCGATGACATTTGTTCCATCGCTTATTTGTACCGTATTGTCTGAGATAATAAAGTTGTCCTGGCTATTAAAATCAAGCACAAAGCTAGACACAACGCCGTGACCGCTATAGTTAACGACAGAACCTGCCGTATCTATTTCAGACACCGACCAAGTCTTCGTTCCTGTAACGTAGTCAACACCAACGAACGCCGCTCCGCTTGAGGTTGTGTCGTTGATCGTTAAGCTGCCGTGAAGTGTTGGTTGAGCGGGCAGGCCGAATGGCGAGCCAGTTCCGGTCTCTTGGAACCAACCGCCTCCCTCAATCACGAAGTCGACAGTAATCAAGGCCGAAGACGCCGGTGCGGCGGCAAACAGCGCCAGCCAGGCGATCAATCCCGCGAGCGCAAGCTTCATAGCCCCTCCAAGATCGAGCGGCCCGACATGTCAGAAAAAGCTAACAGTTGTTGACAGTCTGTCAATCGCTCCGCGGGCCGCGGCGAAAGCTACAGCGACGTCATCCTGAGGGTGGGCGAAGGGGTGACCGCCGCCGGGGCCCTCGGCGGCCGTCTTGTTTGACCGGAACAACCAGGCTCTTGGGCGCGTCTTGCACCCTTGCGCAGCGCGCGCCTATTGCCCGCGGTCGAGCCATCCCCCGTCTTCCGCGGGGCTTTTTGTGGGATGGTGAGAGAACGCCGGTCCCGGTCGTGAGTCCAAAAAAACGAAAAGGCCCAGACGCGAGCGCCGCCATGTCTGGACTTGGCGGCCGTTTCGTTTCGACCCGCATGAGTAGTTTCCGAGGCTGGACACCGAGCGCCCCTGCCCCTACGCCCGAATCGTCTAGACTTCGGCTGGTCAGGCCGCCACCTTCAAAAAGGCGGTTCGCTGGCGAGGACCCGCGGTGATGGGAGGTGCCTGCCCCGCACCGCGGGGCGTCGAAAGCTTTATCGTCGCGGCCAAATTCATGATTGACCGCGGTATTCCTTCCCCCGCCATTTCACGGCCTCGCCAGCCGCAGGATCACGTCCGAGTAGCTCTCGCCGGGGCCGCGCAGCGCCGTGAGGCGGTCGACCACGTTGGGCGCTAACCAGACGTAGCGCTCGCCGCGCTCGTTGGTCTCGTTCTCGTAGCCGACGTTGCCGAGCGGCATCGTCTTGATGATCGCCGCGAATGCGGCCTCGCTGATCGCGATGCGGATCATGCGCCAGGCACCAGCACTCGCTTACCCCGATCAATCGGCAGGGGGGAGCTTCAAAGCCGCCCGAATCAACTCTGTCTCATAGGCACGGCCGCCCTCGGTCGCGGCCAGAGAATTGGACAATCCGATCAAACCTCGGCCTGCCTTCCTAAGATCATACCCTTGCTTGAAAAGGAACCAGCGCAAGGGAAGGAATACCAGCGAGAGCGATAATATGCTGACGTTTTCGTTCACCGCCTGCACCCTGGCCCCAAGACGACGAAGCGATTTGACGGCCTTGCCAAAATCGTCCGTATGCTCACCCATCTTGCCAACATTGTTCGTAAAGATGATCTCCTCATGCACTTGGCTTCTTAGGCTCAGAAAATCAATCAAGGGCTTTGCGAAGAAGCTGGTCACAAACCATCCTACAACGGCGAAGAAGAAGGGTAGGATTGCCGATGATACGATGGTCGAGCACATAAACGATTCCCTTCGAAGCTCGATCACGTCGGTGGCGTCCGCTCGACGACGCACCCACACGACAACCTCAGTCGGCGACTGCCACTACCTCGAACGGCAAATGCCAGCATCCAAAACACCACGCCCAGTCCCGGACTTTCTCCGGCGGCGAAAACAATATCTCGTGACCGAGTTCCCTGTTTAAATCTGATTTCCGTATTTCAAGAGGTCTCGTTGTTATCTCGCAGATCAGGACCGCGAGATAGATTGGGATATGCTTTCTTAGTTCAACAGCGTCAGCTTTGCGAAGATCGGCGGCGAGATTCATTGTTTTCGCGCCTTCAGCAAATATCTTATACTCCACTATTGCAACAGGTTTTGCTTCCTCTCCGAGCGCGTCATAAATCACGATATCCGCGCGAAGCAGACTGATTTCGTTTGCGATATCGTCGGGCAAAATATTTAAGCCGAGCTTATTGTACACGTCCGTATATGGTCGCTCAGTCCTAATTGGCAAATCTAAAGCTTCGTGCAGATTTTCTGCCATCAGTGCTGAGGTAAATTCTTCTCGAATTCCATCGACGTTGTCAGTTCCCCAAATCGCTTTTCCCCGCCGGATCGCCTTGACCCCGGCCTCGCAGATGGCTTTTGGAATGTCCACTTCTCTCAACTCCCATGCTTCCGCGGATCGGCACTGGCGCCCCGCGGCTATCGTTGACGCGAAATAAGGCTCAGAACAACATCGACCTCCCCCCTTCGATCTCAACACGCTCAAACTTGCGCATCGTTGGCGCCCACGTTGTCGATGACGGGCTTAGTCTCGACGCGACACTCAGTGTCCGCCGTGCACGCCCACACGAGCGCGATCACCCACCCGATCAGCGGATAGCCCATGTTCTACGCCCGTTCGCTTCACTGAGGCTTGGCCGCGCGCGCGGCGTCGAGAGAGCCCAGCATGGCTTCGACGTCGCCGAGCTGGTCCCCGATACCCCAGTGCTACCCCCACAGCTTTTTTCCAACATTCTGGTTCGAAAATTTATCATCTAAGTAATTGAGATAAAAAGGATACTTTTCCACATACAATATTCGTCTACCCGCTATCTCATGATCAGCGTTCCCGCGCCATAATCGGTCAAGAGCTCGATCAGCACAGCGTGGGGAACCTTGCCGTCGAGGATCACGACGCCCTCGACGCCCCGCTCGAGCGCATAGATGCAGGTTTCGACCTTGGGGATCATGCCGCCGGTGATCGTGCCGTCGGCGATGAGGCTGCGGATGTCGTCGATCCTGAGTTCCTTCATCAGGGCGCCGTTCTTGTCCAGGACGCCCGGAACGTCGGTCAGGAACAAGAGTCGCTTGGCGCCGAGCGCGCCGGCGATGGCGCCGGCGAAGGTGTCGGCGTTGACGTTGTAGGTCTGCCCATCCGCGCCTTGCGCTACCGGGGCTAGGACCGGGATGAGCTCGCGGCCGAGAATCTGCTCGAGCACGGTGATGTCGATTTTTTCGGGCTCGCCGACAAAGCCGAGGTCGACCACGTCCTCGTCGGGCGTGGCATGGCGCGCGCGCGTGACCTTGCGCGCCGTCACCATGTTGCCGTCCTTGCCGCAGAGGCCGACCGCGCGGCCGCCCTGGGCGTTGATCGATCCGACGATCTGTTTGTTGATCGATCCGGCCAGCACCATCTCGACGATCTCGATCGTTGACTTGTCGGTCACGCGAAGGCCGCCGGAAAAGTGCGATTCGATGCCGAGCTTCTTCAGCATCGAGCCGATCTGTGGCCCTCCGCCATGCACGACCACCGGATTGATGCCGGACTGCTCGAGAAGCACCATGTCCTTGGCGAAGTCGCGCGCCTTGTCTTCGTCGCCCATCGCGTGACCGCCGTACTTCACCACCACGATCGCATCGTCGTAGCGCAGCATGTGCGGCAGCGCCTGCATCAGGATTTCGGACTGCTGCTGCGGGGTCGCGTTCAGGGAATCGGACATGAGAGCTCCGGAAGGCGGAAGACGCGCGGCCCGCTTCTAGCGGCTCGCAGGGTGAAGCTCAAACGGTTTGGCTTGCAGCTCCCTGCCTACGCCCTCAACGCCGCATTCTTCGGGTCATAAGGACTGTCGGCGATCACGACCGCGCCGCGGGTCTCGCCTAAAATGCGCACGTCCACCTCGCTGCCGACATGCGAGAACTCGGGCTTCACCATCGCCAGCGCGAGCGATTTGCCGGTCCGCCAGCCGTACCCGCCAGACGTCGTGCGGCCGATCGTCGCCCCATGCTTCGTAATCGGCTCGGAACCGCGCGCGTCGGCGTCGCTCACGCCCTGGACTTCAAGCGTCACGAGTTTGTTCTCGAACCCCTTGCCTGTCCAGGTGATCAGCGCGTCGCGGCCGAGGAACGGCCCCTTCTTGAAATCGACGAACCGGTCGAGGCCCGATTCGAGCGCGGCGTATTCGATCGAGAGTTCACGCCCGACGAGCTTGTAAGACTTTTCCAGCCTGAGCGAATCCATGGCCCGAACGCCAAACGGTCGAATTCCATACTCACTGCCGGCGGACATGAGCGCATCGAAGATATAGTTCTGCGTCTCGATCGGATGGTGCAATTCATAGCCGAGCTCGCCGACGAAATTGACCCGCATGGCCATGAGGCCGGCCGCTCCAACAGATACATGTCGCGCGGTGAGCCACGGGAACGCTTCGTCGGAGACGTCGATGTCGGCGACTTTCGCCAGCACCTCGCGCGAGCGCGGACCGGCGAGTACGAGAACGCCGCGCTGCGTCGTCACCCTGTCGAGGCGCACGCTTCCGTCGCCGGGCAGAAGCTTCGTGAGCGTGTCGAAATCATGCGTCTCCAGCGCGCCCGCCGAGACAAGGTAGAAACGCTGCGACCCGATCCGCGTCAGCGTGAATTCGGCGCGCACCCCGCCGCGCGCAGTCAAAAGATAGGTCAGCGTGACGCGGCCGGGACCTTTCGGGACGCGGTTGGTCAGAATGGAATTCAGCCACACCTCGGCGCCCGGACCGGAGACCTCGAACTTGGCGAAGGCCGACATATCCTGGAGGCCGACGTTCTCGTGCACGTTGCGACACTCGGCGCCGACGAACTCGAAATAGTTCGATCGTCGGAAGCTCCACTTCTCGCGCGGCCTTTCGCCCGGAGCGACGGCGGGATGATTCTCATTGAGCAGCACGTCCGGTCCAGCGAGGTCAACCTCGCTCAGCGCGTAGCCCGGCGGCGCGAACCAGTTCGGCCGCTCCCAACCGTAAACCGAGCCGAACACCGCGCCCAGATCCTTCATCCGCGAATAGCATGGCGTCTGGCGCAGCGGCCGCGCGGCGACGCGCTCCTCGTCCGGGTAATGGACCGTGAAGACCTTGGCGTAGGCCTCCTCGCTCTTCTCGATGAGGTACCCCGTCTCGCGCAAAGGGGAAGAAGCGGCGCGGATCGACGCCCAGCATGTCGATCGTCGGCTCGCCGTCGACGATCCATTCGGCGAGCTGCCAACCGGCGCCGCCGGCCGCGGTCACGCCGAACGAATGGCCTTCGTTGAGCCAGAAGTTCTTGAGGCCCGGCGCCGGGCCGACGATCGGCGAGCCGTCCGGCGTATAGGCGATCGCGCCGTTATAGACTTTCTTGACCCCGACCTCGCCGAAGGCGGGAACGCGGGCAATCGCCGTCTCAATGTGCGGCGCAAGACGATCGAGATCTTCGGGAAAGAGCTCGTACTCGCTGTCCGCGGACGGTCCGTCGACATAACAGGCCGGCGCGCCTTTTTCGTAAGGCCCGAGCAGGAGCCCGCCCGCCTCCTCGCGCATGTACCAGGACGAATCGGACTCGCGTAAGACCCCCATCTCCGGCAGGCCCTTGGCCTTGCGCGCGACAATCTCGGGATGCGCCTCGGTGACGATATATTGGTGCTGAACCGGGATCACCGGCACGTTGATCCCGACCATCCGGCCGGTCTGCCTCGCGAAATTGCCGGTGGCCACGACAACGTGCTCGCAAACGATGTCGCCTTTGTCGGTCGCAACCTTCCATTCGCCGCCTGGCTGCCGCTCGATCGCGATCACGGTCGTCTGGCGGTTGATCTCAGCCCCGAATTCGCGCGCCGCCCGCGCAAGCGCCTGCGTAAGATCCGCAGGCTGGATATAGCCGTCCTCGGGATGCTGGATCGCGCCGATGATTCCATCGACATTGCAGAGCGGCCAGATCTCCTTGACCTCCTGCGGGGTCAGGAACTTGACCTTGACGCCGATCGTGGCGGCGACTCCGGCGTAATAGTGATATTCGTCCATCCGGTCGCGGGTGCGCGCGAGGCGGATATTCGAGACCTGGCGCAGGCCGACGTCGAAGCTCGTCTCCTTCTCGAGCGTGCTATACAGGCCGACCGAATATTTGTGGATCTGCCCGACCGAATAGCTGAGGTTGAAGAGCGGCAAGAGGCCCGCCGCGTGCCAGGTCGAACCCGACGTCAGCTCCTTGCGCTCGACGAGAAGGCTGTCGCTCCAGCCTTTCTTGGCTAGATGATAGAGCGTCGAGACGCCGACCACACCTCCGCCGATCACTGCCGCCCGCGCATGCGTTCTCACCGCGTCGCCTCCATCCGCGAAACGGGTTGCTCGTCGAGAGCCGGCGGACCGGCGAGCATCAGCTTGACGATGAGCGCAAGCGGCACGGTGTAGAAGAAATGCGACATGAGGCCGCCGATGACAACATTAGGATCGAGGTAATTCGGATGGTTGGAGGATGCGAGCGCGATGGCGGCATGCATCACAACCCAGATGATCACGGCAAAAAACAGCGCGACCAGGGTTGCTTCAAAGCCGCGTCGAGCAAAGTACGGCCACGAGTAAGCGAAAGCCACGCCCCAGACAATGCAGAAAAAGAAATGGATGCCGGCGCCAAGAACGTAGGCGAAACCGCCGAGCGACTCCTGCACCGCTTGGCCGAAGACGAGACCGGTCGCGTTGCGCGGGATGCCGGCAAGCGGCATCAGGTGTTGCACTTCGACCCAGACGGCGCCCTCGTAGAGCCAAATGAATACGCCGCCGATGAGGCCGCCGATAACGCCGGCGCTTATCGTCCGTACGGCGTCCTGTTGACCCGGCTCCATTGTGTCTCCCGATTGGCCTGAGGCACTGTCAATAAGTCGCGTCAGGCATCGACGCCTTGCGCTTCTCGATGAATTCGCGGATCGCTTCGTCCTTGGCTGGGTCGAGCGGCGGGGCCTCGTATTCGGCCAGCATCGACTTCCATAGGGCGTTGGCGCGGGTCGCCGCGTCCTTCGACCCCTCCTCGCGCCATTGCTCGACGGAATTGTTGTCGGCGATGTTGGAGCGATAGAAGGCGGTCTCGAAATTGGCCTGGGTATGGGCGCAGCCTAAGAAGTGCCCGCCCGGCTCGACCTGATGGAACGCCTCCATCGCCTGGCCGTTCAAGCTGAAGTCGACGCCTCTAGCCAGCACATGCATCGCCCCGAGCTGGTCGAAGTCCATCACGAACTTCTCGTAGGACGCGGCGAGCCCGCCCTCGAGCCAGCCGGCGGCGTGGAGGACGAAATTGGCCCCCGCCAGCACCGTCGGCACGAGCGTCTGGGCGCTCTCGTAAGCCGCCTGCGCGTCGGGGATCTTGGAGGCGCAGAGCGAGCCGCCGGTGCGGAAGGGCATGTTCATCCGCCGCGCGAGCTGGCCCGCGCCGAAGATCGCCAGCGCCGCCTCGGGCGTGCCGAAGGTCGGGGCGCCGGACTGCATGGAAAGCGTCGAGACGAAGGTTCCGAACACGACCGGCGCGCCTGGGCGAGTGAGCTGGCAGAACGCGGTTCCCGCCATGACTTCGGCCAGCACCTGGGTCAGTGTGCCGGCGACCGTCACCGGGCTCATCGCGCCGGACAGGATGAACGGCGTGATGATGCAGGCCTGGTTGGCTTTAGCATAGGCTTCCGCGGCGCCGAGCATGCTCGAATCCCAGACGAGCGGCGAGTTCGCGTTGATGAGACTCGTCAGCACCGTGTTGTCGCGAACGAAGTCCTCGCCAAACAGAAGCTCGCAGATGCGCACGCTGTCCTCGGCCCGCTCGGGCTTGGTCACCGATCCCATAAACGGTTTGTCCGAGTATTTCAGGTGCGCATACACCATCTCGAGATGCCGCTTGTTGACGGGCAGGTCGACGGGCTCGCAGACCGTGCCGCCGGAATGGTGGATATAGGGGCTCAGATACGCGAGCTTGACGAAATTCTGGAAGTCTTCGAGCGTCCCGTAGCGGCGGCCATGGTCGAGGTCGTGGACGAACGGCGACCCGTAGTTGGGGGCGAACACCATCGCGTCGCCGCCGATCTTGACGTTGCGCTCGGGGTTGCGCGCGTGCTGCACATATTGCGCCGGCGCAGTGGCGCAGAGCTGGCGCGCGAGACCGCGCGGGAACCGCACCCGCTCGCCCCTGACATCGCAGCCTGCGCTGCGAAAGAGCTCGAGCGCGCGGGGAAAGTCACGAAACTCGATGCCGATTTCCTCAAGCAGCGTCTCGGCATTGTGCTCGATCGTTTCGAGGCCCTCTTCGCTCAACATTTCCGTGAGCGGGATCTTGCGCGTGACGTAGGGGACGGACGCATGCGAACGATGGGCGCGGGCGGAGCGGCGCGCCTCGCGGCCGCGTCTTGGCTCCCTGGCGGCGGCCGATGCGCTCTCCGACATGCGTTCCCGCCTTTCCCGACGTTCATTTTGCCTGTTCGCCCGGGACCTTGCGCCCGCCCGCCCGCGATTTGAACCCGAAAATTCCGGGCTGGGCATCACCGCAAGATCAACGCTGTCGCGGCTTGAGTTGCAGCCGCCTTAGCTCAGCCTTTTACGGTCCAAGGGTCGACCAGCCTTACGCCCGTTGACTCGATGTCGCGGATGTTGCGTGTCACCAAGGTGAGACCGTGATTTATTGCCGTAGCCGCGATGAGCGTATCAACTACCGGCAGGCTCCGCGAAGCCGAGAGTTCGCCCCAAAGTCTTGCTGTCTGGGCATCGACCGATAGCAGGCGATCAGCGAAGTTGGCCTCGATGCCGTCAACCCATAGGCTCAGCTGATCTCTGGCTGTGCGGTCGCTTCGCCGTTTGGCGGCGACTCCTCTCCGCAACTCCCCAAGCGTCAGGACGCTCAGATACAACCCCGCCGAGTTGGCTGCCGAGAGGAACGCGATCACGCCGGCGTCGGCGCGAGATCTCCGCGTCTCGGAGATGACATTGGTGTCGAGAAGATATCCGCCGGTCCCGGTCAAAGCTCGATGTCTCGAGCGCCGTTCCGATCGCGATCAACGGAGAAATCGTCAACCTTGGGGCCACCCAGCAGATAGGTTTTGAAATCCGGCCTCTGGGCGACGAGCGAGCGATATTCCTCAATCGAAAGAACGACGGCGCGCTCCTTGCCGTGGCGGGTAATGGACTGCGGTCCTTCAGAACGCGCCCGCTCGATGACCTCGCTGAGACGCGTCTTCGCGTCTTGGACTTGCCACCTTCTCATCGAAGGGCGCGCTTTCTGTCCTGTCTGACCCAAATATAGGCCTTTCTGGTCGGAACGCAAGCGCGCCTCTATACGCCGTCTGGCCGCGTCACCGTTGCTTCGTCTCCCAGTCCGGTGCGACTTGAAACGGCGCGTTCGAGGCGGGCAACGGATCGCTGCCGAGGATCAGGTCGGCCGCTTTCTCGGCGAGCATGATCGTGGGCGCGTTGAGATTGCCGTTGGTGATCGAGGGCATGATCGAGGAATCGACGACGCGCAGCGCCTCGACGCCGATCACCCTCGTTTCCGGGTCGACGACGGCGGAGGGGTCGGCGGGCGATCCCATCTTGCAAGAACAAGAGGGATGGTAGGCGCTCTCCACGCGTTCGCGCACGAAGGTATCGATCGCCTCGTCGCTGACGCATTCCGCCCCGGGCTGGATTTCGCGGCCGCGATAGGGATCGAAGGCGGGTTGAGCGAAAATCTCGCGCGTCAGCCGCACGCAGGCGCGCATCTCGATCCAGTCGTCCGGATGGCTCATATAATTGAACTGGATCAGCGGCGGTTCGGCCGGATCGGGCGATTTCAGCCGAACCCAGCCGCGGCTCTTCGACCGCATCGGCCCGACATGGGCTTGAAAGCCGTGTTCGCGGGCGAGGGTCGAACCGTCGTACGCGACCGCCATCGGCAGGAAATGATACTGGATGTCCGGGTAACGAATGCCGGCGCGCGAGCGGATGAAGCCGCCGGCCTCGAAATGATTGGAGGTGCCGAGACCGCGCCCGCGCATGAGCCACTCGGCCCCGATCAGGGCGCGCCGGACAAGGCCGGTATGGCCATAAAGCGTGATCGGCTGCCTGGAGGCGACCTGAAAGGTGAATTCGAGATGGTCCTGCAGGTTCTCGCCGACGCCCCGCCGGTCGGCCACGACGTCGATACCGAACGCGCTGAGCTCCGCCGCCGGCCCTACCCCTGAGAGCTTCAATAGCTGCGGCGAATTGATCGGACCGCCGCAAAGAATGACTTCGCGCCGCGCAGCGGCCTTGAGCTCGCGTCCTTGGCTCCGGTAATGCACGCCGACGGCGCGCCGCCCGTCGAAGGCGACCCGGGTCGCGAGCGCGTGGGTGAGAACCTTGACGTTGCGGCGTCTCATCGCCGGCCGGAGATAGGCGTTTGCGGCCGACGCGCGCACGCCGTCCCTGACCGTCATGTCGAGCGGTCCAAACCCCTCCTGCCGCTCGCCGTTGAGGTCGGGGCTCACCGCGTAGCCGGCCTCACGACCCGCCTCGATGAAGGCGGCGTAGAGTGGATTGCGCTTCGCGCCCCGCGCGGTCGCGAGCGGCCCCTCCCCGCCGCGCCAGGCGTCGGCGCCGCCGCGAAAGCTCTCTGCGCGACGGAAGTAGGGCAGCACGTTCTTGTACCCCCAGCCTTTCGCGCCCTCCTCCTCCCAGCGCTCGAAGTCGAGCGCGTGACCGCGCACATAGACGAGTCCGTTGATCGAGGACGAGCCGCCGAGAACCTTGCCGCGCGGACAGACGATGCGCCGGCCACCCAGATAGGGCTCGGGCTCGCTCACATAACCCCAATTGTAGGTCTTCATGTTCATCGGGATCGACAGCGCCGCCGGCATCTGGATGAAGACGGAGCGGTCCGACCCGCCATATTCGAGCACGAAGCCGTGATCGGCCGTCTTCGGTCAGCCGGTCGGCGAGCACGCAGCCCGCCGAGCCGGCCCCGACGATCACGTAATCGAAGACCTCGTCGCTCATCGACCCTGCCGGCCCTCCGCTTCGCTCGCCACGCGTCGATTTGGGCTGGCGCGGGCGGCGCGGCAAGCGGGATGTTGAGGCGGGCGGACCGAATAATTGGGTTCAGATCGGCTCCGGCCCGCGCGAGATCGCGGCGACGCCGGTACGTGAGACCTCGACCAGGCCGAGCGGGCGCATAAGCTCGACGAAATCGTCGATCTTGCGCGGCGCGCCGGTCAGTTCGAAGATGAAGCTCTCGGTCGTCGCGTCGATGACTTTGGCGCGGAAAGCGTCAGCGAGGCGCATTGCCTCGACCCGGTTCTCCCCCTTGCCCCTGACCTTGATCATCGCGAGCTCACGCTCGATCGCACGCACCGTCAAGGTGAGGTCCTTCACCGAATGGACCGGAACCAGACGCTCGAGTTGATGGCGAATCTGCTCGATGGTCTCGGCCGTGCCGGAGGTGACGATGGTGATGCGCGAGAGATGGGTCTCGTGCGCGACCTCGGCGACCGTCAGGCTCTCGATGTTATAGCCGCGGCCCGAGAACATGCCGACCACCCGCGCCAGCACGCCGGGCTCGTTGTCTACCAACACGGAGAGGGTGTGGGTCTCGATCTTGGCTTTCGCGGTCGCCGATGAATAGGGCGACAGCGGCTGGGCGGCAGAGGTCTTGTTCATCACATTCATGTCCTTTGCTCCCGGGACGGCGTCAGGTTCTATGCGGCGGCCGCTTTAGGCTCGGCCATGACCCATCGCCGAAAGAGGTCGAAGTCGATGTTGCCCCCCGACAATACGAGCCCGACCTTGCGTCCCTTGAGACGCGATCGCTCCTTCATCGCCGCCGCGAGCGCCGCCGCGCCCGCGCCCTCGGCAAGGTTGTGCGTATCGGTCCAATAAGCGTGGATGGCGACGGCGATCTCGTCGTCGCTGACCAGCGTGATCCGCGCCGCGCCATTGGCGATCGCGGCAAGCGCCTCCTCGTCGGGAATGCGGGTCGCCATGCCGTCGGCGCGGGTATCAGCGCTATTGGTGCGAACCGCATGGCCGGCGGCGAACGAAAGCGCATAAGCCGGCGCTTCCGTCGACTGGACGCCGACGATGTCGGTCTTAAGCCCAAGCGCGTCGCGCGCCGCGATGGCGCCACAGATTCCCGACCCCTGGCCGATCGGGACATAGAGAACGTCGAGATCGGAGCGCTCGCTCAGGAGCTCGAGCGCATAGGTCGAGACGCCAAGGGCGAGATCACGATGAAAGGAGGGCACGGCATTGAGGCCGCCTTTCTCCGCCCGCCGCGCCACCTCTTCGCGCGCCGCCTGAAAATCATGCCCGAATTCGATCAGTTCGGCGCCGAGCGCGCGCATGGCGGCGTTCTTCTCGCGCGAATTGCCTTCCGGCGCGAGGATCGTCACCTTGAGACCGGCGCGCCGCCCGGCGAAGGCGAGGCTCTGGCCATGGTTGCCGCGGGTCGCCGAAATGAGCCCTCGCGCCGCCGGCTCGCGCTTGATCAGCGCATCGACGTAAGTGAGCCCGCCGCGCACTTTGAATGCGCCGGTCGGCAAATGGTTCTCATGCTTGACGACGACATCCGCGCCGAGCCGCTCGGCGAGGAGCGGCCACGCAAGCGCTGGCGTCGGGCTGAGCGCGCCGAGCACGATCTCATGCGCTCGGCGCATTTCTTCAAGGGTGAACATCGCCGCCGCTCCAGGGCTTCCAAGCCTAAACCAGCATCTTGCCCTTCTCGTCGATCACGTTGTCGAGTTCGACGCCGGCGTCGTCCTCGAGCTCCGCCAAGATCATCTCGTTATGCGCCTTGCCCGACGGGATCATCGGGAAGCAGTTCTCCTTCTGGTCGACAAGGCAATCGAAAATGACCGGCTTCGGCGTCTCGATCATCTCCATGATCGCCGCGTCCAATTTCGCCGGGTCGGAGCAGCGAATTCCGTGCGCGCCGTAGGCTTCGGCGAGCTTGACGAAGTCGGGGAGCGAATCGGTATAGCTCTCGGAATAGCGCCCGCCGTGCAGAAGCTCCTGCCATTGGCGCACCATGCCCATATACTGGTTGTTGAGAATGAAGATCTTGACCGGCAGGCGGTACTGCGCCGCGGTCGACATCTCCTGCATGTTCATCAGGATCGAGGCTTCGCCGGCGATGTCGACGACCAGCGACTTCGGATGGGCGAGCTGGACGCCGATCGCCGCCGGCAGCCCGTAGCCCATGGTTCCGAGGCCGCCCGAGGTCATCCAGCGGTTCGGCTCCTCGAAGGCGAAATGCTGCGCCGCCCACATCTGGTGCTGGCCGACTTCGGTCGTGACGTAGACGTCGCGGCCTTTTGTCAATTCGTAAAGCCTCTTCACGGCATGCTGAGGCTTGATGATCTTTTCGGAATTGCGGAAGCCGAACGAATTGCGCGCCCGCCAGCCGTCGATCGCGCTCCACCATTTGGCGAGCGCGGCCTCTTCGGCCTGATGCGAGCCCGCCCGCCAAAGCCGCACCATGTCCTCGAGCACGTGAGCGCAGTCGCCGACGATGCCGAGATCGACTTTGACGTTCTTGTTGATCGACGACGGATCGATGTCGATATGGATCTTCCTCGACTTCGGCGAGAAGGCGTCGAGGCGCCCCGTGATGCGATCGTCGAAGCGGGCGCCGACGCAGATCATCAGATCGCAATCATGCATCGCGTTGTTGGCCTCGAACGAGCCGTGCATGCCGAGCATGCCGAGCCATTGCCGGTCGGATGCGGGGAACGCGCCGAGCCCCATCAGGGTCGAAGTGATCGGGAACCCGGTCGTTCGGACGAGTTCGCGCAGCAGGGTCGATGCGTGCGGGCCGGAATTGATAACGCCGCCGCCGGTGTAGAAGACCGGCTTCTTCGCCCCAGCCATCATCTCGATCGCGTGCCGGACGCGCTCCATATCGCCCTTGAGCTGGGGCTGGTAGGTCTTGTGCTGGATGTTCTTCTGGAACGCATAGGCGCCGCTGGCGAACTGCACGTCCTTCGGGATGTCGACGACCACCGGGCCCGGGCGGCCGGTCGAGGCGATATAAAAGGCCTCGTGGAGGATGCGCGGCAGGTCGTCGATGCGGCGCACGAGGTAGTTGTGCTTGGTGCAGCTGCGGGTAATGCCGGTCGTGTCGCATTCCTGGAACGCGTCGGAGCCGATGAGATGAGTCGGCACCTGGCCGGTGATGCAGACGAGCGGAATGGAATCCATCAGCGCGTCGGTGAGGCCGGTGATCGCATTGGTCGCGCCGGGGCCCGAGGTGACGAGGAGAACGCCGACCTTGCCGGTCGAGCGGGCGTAGCCTTCGGCGGCGTGGGCCGCGCCCTGCTCGTGGCGCACGAGGATATGGCGCAGCTTGTTCTGATGAAAGATCGCGTCGTAGATCGGCAGGACCGCGCCGCCCGGATAGCCGAACACCATCTCGACGCCCTGGTCCTTCAGCGCCTCGACGACCATCTCCGCGCCGGTCATGTGCTTGGCCATAATCGCAAAACTCCGCCTTGTTCTCGTCGATTAAGGAATCCCAGGCAACAAAAAAGGCCCTCCAAGGGGCCTTCGGGTAAGCGCCAGCGAACGGATGCAGACCTTATGTCTGCCCGCTCTCCAGCGCCGATGATACGATAAGGTACGCCACGCCTAGGCAGCCTCGAAAATGAAAACCGGATATCCTCTAGACAACGCCGGCGGCGGCGTCAAGTTCGACCCCATTGCAGCCGTAGTCGCCCGTTGCGATCGGCGTCCGGAAGGACGCCCATCGGCCGACGGGCTATGAAGAGCGGCTGCAGGAAGGCCAGCGTCGCATGTCGGCAACCGTCAAGACAATCGACGCCGGAGTGCTCTCCATCGCCCATCTGGAATACGGACCCCGCGTCTGGCTGGCCGTGCATTCTCGGGCATGGCTTCCCTTACGACGTCCATGTCTATGCGGCAGCGGCGCCTCTCCTGGCCGAGGCCGGGGCGAGGGTCATCGTTCCCTATCTGCGCGGCTTTGGACCGACCCGCTTCCTCTCGGACGAAACGCCGCGTTCCGGCGAGCAGGCGGCGCTTGGGGCGGACCTGCTGGCGCTGATGGACGCGCTCCATATCGAGCGCGCCGTGCTCGGCGGCTACGATTGGGGCGGCCGGGCGGCTTGTGTCGTCGCGGCGCTGTGGCCAGAGCGCGCCCAAGCCCTCGTGTCGGCCAATTCGTACAACATCCAGGACATAGCGCGGGCGATGGAGCCGGCGAGCGCCGCCGAGGAGGCTTCGTTCTGGTACCAATATTATTTCCATAGCGAGCGCGGTCGGCGTGGCTTGACCAAGGACCGCCGCGCCATCGCCCGCCTCTTGTGGCGCATGTGGTCGCCGACATGGGCGTTCAATGACGCGATGTTCGAGCAGACGGCGAGCGCGTTCGACAATCCCGACTTCGTCGAGGTCGTCATCCATTCCTACCGGCATCGCTACGGGCTCGCGCCGGGCGACTCGCGCTATGCGCCGATCGAGGCCAAGCTCGCCGCGCAGCCCGTCATCGCCGTTCCGGCCATCACGATCGACGGCGACGCCGACGGCGTGAACTCGGGCACGGCGCATCACGCCGAGATGTTCGCCGGACCGCACGAGCATCGCATATTCAAAGGCGCCGGCCACAATCTGCCGCAGGAGCGGCCCAAGGAATGGGCGGAGGCGGTCATCGACGCGCGTCGGATGGCAAAGGGTTAGGACCTCAACTTTCACGGCCGACCTTCAAGGCGCGCCCGATGACTTTCCTCGTCGGAGCAGCCTGCGAAGCAGTCGCATCGCCACCAACAAGAACACCACGACCAGTGCAATCGCGGCAACCGGCGCGGCGAGCGCCAGAAAGGATATGAGGACCGCGCCGCCAAGTTCGGCCGTGGAAATGACGGCGTTCCCCAAACCGCCCGTCAGAACCGTCGAGTGGGCCCTGAGAATCCCGGTCACCCCTTGGGTGAGACCGGCTACCCCGCCGCCGGCAACAACGGCGGCTGTCCATTTTACCATTGGGGGCATATCGGTCATGACAGCGGCAGAGACGATCGTTCCTGCGATGAACGCCGCGGGGGTCGCCAAAACGTCGAGCAGATTGTCTATAACCGGAATGTAATAGGCCAAAACTTCAACGAGGGCAGCCACGCTGAGCATCATCAGAGCCGACCGCGTGCCGAGCCAGGCGAAGCTGTCGTCCAGATGGAGATGCCCAGTATAGGCGGCTCCGCTGACGACGAGCATCGGCAAAAAAACGCGAAACCCGGTCGCGGCGGCCAAGGCTACGCCGAGAACTATCGATAAAGCCAAGTCCGACATGATCGCCAGCTTGCGACGAGTCAGCTCCGATCGCCAGCCTTGCGCTTTGCAAACGCGCGAAGCAACGCGGCCGTTGCGGTCGCGAACTCGCGGCTGGGCGGAATCCGGTAAGGGCCTCGCTCAGCTCGCCATCGCGCCGGGACCCGGGATCGCGCCGGGCGGGCACTTGCCGAGGATGATCATGCCGAGCACCTCGTCCTTGGTCATGTCCTGGACCCGCCCCGATCCGACGATCTGGCCGTTCTTCATCACCGTGACCCGGTCGGCGAGGTCAAACACGTCGTGAATGTCGTGGCTGATGAGGAAAATGCCGATGCCCTTCGGCCTTGAGCTGCTTGATGAGCTCGCCGACCTGCGCGGTCTCCGCGGGTCCGAGCGCCGCCGTCGGCTCGTCCATGATCAGGATGCGCGCGTTGAAATGGATCGCCCGGGCGATCGCGACCGACTGGCGTTGGCCGCCAGAGAGCGCGATCACCGGCTCCTTGAAGCGGCGGAAGTTGGGATTGAGCCGACCCATCACCTTGCGCGCCTCCGCCTCCATCGAGGAGTCGTCGAGCGTGCCCCAGCGGGTGCGCAGTTCGCGGCCCAGGTAGAGGTTTGACGCCGCGTCGACGTTATCGGCGAGCGCCAGCGCCTGGTAGACCGTCTCGATGCCGTACTGCTTGGCGTCGCGCGGGTTGTTGATCGCCGCTTCCTGCCCATTGATGTAAATGCGGCCGCTGTCGCGCTTGTAGGCTCCTGACAGCACCTTGATAAGGCAGGACTTGCCGGCCCCGTTGTGGCCAAGCAGGCCGACGACTTCGCCTGGATAGAGGTCGATCGAAGCATCGTCGACCGCCTTCAGGCCGCCGAACGCGAGCGAGATGTCCTTCATCTCGACCAGCGGGGTTTGGGGGTTCGCGTCCATGACTCAGCCTTTGGCGGTTCTGCGGCGGTAGAAAGTGTCGAGACCGACCGCGCCGACCAGCACGACGCCGACCACCATCTGCTGGAACGCCGCGTCGAAGCCGAGCAGCACCATGCCCGACTGCAGCGACTGGATAACGAGCGCGCCGATCAGCGCGCCATAGATCGTGCCGACGCCGCCCGCGAGCGATGTGCCGCCGATCACCGCCGCGGCGATCACGTAAAGCTCATCGAACTGGCCGAGCGCGTTGGTCGCCGAATCGAGCCGGGCCGAATCGATGCAGGCCGCGACCGCCGCCAACACGCCCATCAGCGCGAAGACCAGCACCGTGACGCGCTTTGTGTTGATGCCGGCGAGTTCGGCGGCTTCCGGATTGCCGCCGATCGCGTAAACGTAGCGACCGAACCGAGTGCGCCGCGCGAGAAACGTCATCAGCACGCCGATGACCAGCGCGATCAGCACCGGGATCGCGTAGCCGGTCGAAATGAACAGGCCGCCTTCCGGCACCGGGATATTGTTGTCGGCCGCGTATTTTGCTGCGACCCGCTCGGGCCAGGGATAGGCGTTGACGATGGCAGTCGTGCCTATGACGACAAAACAGCCGACGGCCGCGATCACATACTCGGCCCACATCGGCCGTTGCGGGAAGCGGAAGCGCGCCCGCCGCTGTCGCTGGGCGTAGATGCCGAAGACGATGCCGGCGCAGGCCAGCACGCAAAGGGCCCAGCTCGCCGTCGCACCGATCGAACCATGCGGGCCGCCGCCCATCAGCGCAAAGCGGTCGTCGAGCGGCGCGATGGTCTGGCCGGTCGTCACCCACCACGCTGCGCCGCGCCAGAACAATTGGGCCGCCGAGGGTGACGATGAAAGCGGGAATGCCGAGATAGGCGACCAACGAGCCGTGAAAAGCGCCGATCGCCGCCCCGAGCGCGAGCGCGAGAACGATTGCCAGGATCCAGATCGCCGGATTGTCGAGGCCGAGATAGACCGGCATGACGCGCACTTGCGCGACGCCGATGATGGTCGAGACGAAGCCGATAATCGAGCCGACTGACAGGTCGATGTGCCGCATGACGATGACGAGCACCATGCCTGTCGCCATGATCGCAATCGAAGACGTCTGGACGCTCAAATTCCACAGGTTGCGCGGTGTCAGGAACAGGCTCTCGCCGGTCTGGATCTGCGTATAGACATTGAACCCGACCCAGATCAGCAGCAGCGCGCCGATCATGCCGAGCATGCGCGTATCGATCTCGGTGGCTCTGAAGCAGGCGGCGAAAGGCGGGTTCGTTCGGGGCTGTGCTCGTCGCGCTCGGGCGCTGCGGAGGTCATGGGCTCTCCCTCGTCTTCGTTTTGGCCGGACGCTGCAGCGGGCAAGGCCGGCGTCGGCGCCTTATTCGAGACAAGCCGCGCCGCCGTGAGAACGGCGCGGCTCGTTTGCTTTGTTCCTTCTTAGATGCGGTCAGCTCACTTGCAATACGGGCGTCATCTCCGCCTTCACGCCGGCGCAGACTTCCGCCTTGGTGATCCAGCCCTTGTCGACGATCACGTTGAGGTTGTCCTTGGTGACGGGGAGTGGGGTCAAGAGGATGCCGTCGACCGTCATGTGCTTCGGCCCGCCCGAGAACGGCTTCACGCCGCCGAGGTCGGTGGTCATTTCGTTCCTTTCCTTGCCGATTGGCGACCGCGATCGCATCGCCTCGCCCGAGACCTTGCCGAGGTCGCGCGCGTCCTTCCAGATCGAAACGGTCTGGGTGCCGAGCGCGATGCGGTTGATCGCCGCATGGTCGCCGTCCTGGCCGGAGACCGGCACCGACGCCAGCAATGCCCTGCGCGGCGAGCGCCGCGACGACGCCGCCCGCCATGCCGTCGTTCTCGGCCACCACCGCGTCGACCTTGTTGTTGTTCTTGGTGAGGATCTGCTCCATGTTCTTCTGGGCGTTGTCCGGCTTCCATTGTCAGTGTAGGATTCGCCGACGTTCTTGATCTTGCCGGCGGTCATCGCGGGCTTCAGGACCTCGGTGATGCCCGAGAACAGGAAGTCCGCGTTCGGATCGCCCTTGTCGCCCTTGATGAAGGCGTAGTTGCCGGCCGGCTTGGCCGCCAGGATCGCCTTCGCCATCATGCGGCCGACGCCAACATTGTCGAAGGTGATGTAGAGAACGTTCGGGCTCTCGATCAGGCGGTCGTAGGCGATGACCGGAATGCCTTCGTCGGTGGCTTTCTTGACCGCCGGGAGAATTGCCTCGTTGTCGATCGCGAGGATCAGCAGCACGTTGGCGCCCTTCGAAATGAGATCCTCGACGTCGGCGAGCTGCTTCGTCGGCGACAACTTGAGCGTCGGCCGAGATGTACTTCGCCCCGACCTTGTTGAGAGCAGCCTTGATCGCCGCTTCGTCGGTCTTCCAGCGTTCTTCCTGAAAATTCGACCAGGAGACGCCGACTGTGAGGTCCTTCGCCATTGCGGCGAATGACACGACGCTGGCTGAGGCGAGCATAACCGCCCCGAACGCTATAGTTTTCAACGATTTCATAGGTTTCCTCCCATACGATCCACGGACTCGATGGCGATGCGATGGAAACGCGCGCCCCTCCAGCCGAAGCCAGACAAATTCCGCGAGTGGCACAATGGTCAGCCTCGCCCTTACTGTCAATGCGACAAATGAACCAGGTTTAATTTCGTTTATACAGCGATGACTTAGCGCCAATCTCCCGCGCGGAGGCGGTGTCGATGGCGCGTTGAACCGCTTGCGGCTCCGGCCCCGATCATGAGAATGATGGCGCGCGAGCGCGCCGATCGCCCATTCGGCAACAGCGACGGGAGGACCATGAAGCGGCTTTTGGACCTTGCGATTATTCCCAGCGTGCTCGCCAGTCTCGCCGCCGCCGGCGCAGCGTTCGGCGGAAGCTGGGACGAAAGGGTCTTCCCTCCCGGCTCCCATCTCGATTTCGACATGATCGCCGCCGCGGGGCCGTCGGCTCTGCCCGCCCTCATCGAGCGGGGCCGCGAGCTCTTCAAGGCGAAATTCACCACCGTCGACGGCGCCGGACGGCCGAAGGCGACCCAGGCGATCATCCCGACCAAGGTCAAGAACGGCGTCAACCCGCCGTTCAGCCGCACCAGCGGTCCGGATTCGAATTCCTGTTTCGGTTGCCACAACGATCCGATCGAGGGCGGCGCGGGCGACGACATCGCCAACGTGTTCGTATCCGAGGGGTTCGAGAGCGCCCAGTTCGACTCCATCGATCCATCATTCTCGAGCGAGCGGCGCACCATTGCGCTGATGGGCGCGGGCCTCGTGGAGCTTCTGGCGCGCGAGATGACCGCCGATTTGCAGGCGATCCGAGCCGCGGCGATTGCCGAAGCCTGCGCGACGGCGAAGGATGCGCACGCCGACCTGGTGACCAAGGGCGTGCGCTTCGGCTCGATCGTCGCCCATCCCGACGGCATCGTCGACCTTGACGACGATCGAGGGCGTCGACTCCGACCTCATCGTCAGGCCGTTCAGCCGCAAGGGCGTGTTCACCTCGTTGAGGCAATTCACCATCAATGCGCTCAACATCCACCACGGCATGGAGGCGGTCGAGCGCTTCGGCGTCCGCTGGACCGGCAGCCACGACTTCGCCGAGAGCGGGGTGCCCGACGCCATCACCGGCGGCGATGTCTCGGCCCTGGTCGCGTTCCAGGCGACCCTGCCGCCGCCAACGGTCAAGGCCGACCTGCCCGACGATTGGCGGCAGGCGGCCAACGACGGCGCCCAGACGTTCAAGGACATCGGCTGCGCGTCGTGCCATATCGAAACTTTGCCGTTGAAGTCGCTCGTCTTCACCGACCCCGCGCCCTACGACATGGCCGGCACGTTGCGCTCGGGCGAGGTCAAGGAGCCGATCCGCATCGATTTCGCCGCCCTGTCCTTCGCCAAGACGCTGAAGAAGAACGACAAGGGCGAGTGGCTGATTCCGCTTTACAGCGATCTCAAGCGCCATCTCATTGTCGACGAGACGGTGAACGCGCTCGGGAACGAATTGCAGGCGCAGCGTTTCGTCGAACGCGACGTCTTCCTGACGCCGCGGCTGTGGGGTGTCGGCTCGACCGCGCCCTACGGTCACAACGGAGCCTTCCGGATGCTCGACGAGATCATTGCGGCGCACGGCGGCGACGCGCGCTTTTCCCGCGACGCCTATCTCGCGCTTGATCCGGCCAAGCGCGACGGCGTCGTCGCCTTCCTGCGTTCGCTGGTCATCGAGGCGCCGTGATGCGGGTCGTCTTCTGTGTTCTTGCGCTCTTCGTCGGTGTCGCGGCGGCGCGCGCCGCCGATGACCGGCAAAAGCCTGTCGGCGACGTGCCGCTCATGCACGAGGAGGCCGAGGCGGCGGGAATTCACAGCGTCTACGACGGTCCGTGGGAATTCTTCGTCGGCGGCGGCGGGGCGGCGTTCGACTGCGACGGGTCAGGCTTTCCCTCGGTATTCCTGGCGGGCGGCAAGAATCCGGCGCGGCTCTACGTCAATCGTTCGCGCGCCGGCGGCCCGCTCAAATTCGAGGAGAAGCCGCTCGACATCGGCGCCGATCCGAAACTGCTCGAGAACGTCATAGGCGCCTATCCGATCGACATTTCCGGCGACGGCCACATGGATCTCTTCGTGCTCAGGGTCGGCGCCAACCTCCTGCTCAAGGGCGGCCCGAATTGCACGTTCACGCTCGCCAACCACGAATGGAATTTCGAGGGGGATCCGGGATGGACGACGGCGTTTGCCGCCGAGTGGGAGCCGGGACAGAAATTCCCGACGCTGGCGATCGGCCATTACGTCGACCGCAGCGCGCCGGGCTCGCCGTGGGGAACCTGCGAGGAGAACTCGCTCTATCGCCCGCAACCCGGCGACAGACCCGACTACTCGGTCCGCACGCCGCTCGCGCCCGGCTTCTGCGCGTTGTCGATGCTGTTCACCGACTGGAACAAGTCGGGCGCGCCGTCGCTGCGCGTCTCCAACGACCGGCAATATTACCGCGGCGGCGAGGAGCAGATGTGGCGGATCAAGTCGGGCAAAACGCCCCGCCTCTACACCCGCGCCGACGGCTGGCGGCATTTGTCGATCTACGGCATGGGGATCGCCGAAGGCGACCTCGACGGCTCGGGCTATCCGGAATATTTCCTCACCTCCATGGGCGACGAGAAGTTGCAGAAGCTCGATCCCGAGGAAGGCGACCGCGGGGAGGCGCCCATCTATCGCGACATCGCCGGTGAGGTCGGGGCGACCGCGCATATTCCCTATGCGGGCGGCGACAAGCGGCCTTCGACCGCCTGGCACGCCGAATTCGCCGACTTCAACAACGCTGGGCTCCTCGACATCTTCGTCTCCAAGGGCAATCTCGAACAGATGCCCGACTTCGCCGCCTACGACCCGAGCAATCTGCTGCTCGGCCAGTTCAACCGCAAATTCGCCGAGGCCGGCGACGAGGCGGGCATCGCCAACGGGCTCAAGGGCCGCGGGGCTCTGATCGCCGACTTCAACCTCGATGGGAAGCTCGACATCTTGCAGATCAACCGAGGCTCGAACGTGTCGCTGTACCGCAACCTGGGGGCCAAGAATCCGGACGGTCCGCCGCTGCCGATGGGCAATTGGAGCGAGATCAAACTCGTCGAGCCGAACCCTAACCGCAACGCTATCGGGGCCCGGATTACGATCAGAACGGGAACCCGGAGCCAGACGCGCTTCGTCGACGTCGGCGGCGGCGACGCCTCAGGCCATGCGGGCTTCATCCATGTCGGCCTCGGCACTGCCGAGCGGGCGGAGATCCGGGTGCAATGGCCCGATGGCGACGCGAGCCCAAGCTATCGCGTGTTCGCCAACCAGTTCGTGGTCATCGACCGCTCGAAGCCGCAGGCTGCTTATTGGTATCCGCCGCGCTGAGCCGCGGCTCAGGCAGCGCTCGAACTCTTTCCCTGACGCCCCCTCTCCAGTCGGCGGCGTCAACTACGGATCGGTGCGGCGGCGACACCTCCACGAGGGACGGATTCATGCTGGTCTCGGAGCGCCGAGCGCCGGCGCGACCTTCACTTCGCAGCGTCGGGCCGCTTCCGAGCGACACCCGCTCCACAGCGCGCTCGGAGCTTGTCGAGGGCGGCCTGGAGCTTGGCCGCACTGTAAGGCTTGCTGATCACAGCCACGCAGCGGTCGCCGGCGAAACGCTCGCCCATCGCTTCGGCGGCCTCGCCGCTGGCGATCAGGATTGGCAAATCGGCGTACATTGCTCGCAACTCGATAACGAGCGAGTCGCCGCCGTTTTCGGGGATTGAAACGTCAAGCAGCACCGCGTCGTACCGACCGCCCGCCGCACGGACGCGTCCCCGCGCCTCCGACGCGGTCGCTGCCTCATCGACTGCGTTGCCAGCTTCCAGGAGCGTCTCGACCGCGAACATGCGCACCGTTTCATCGCCCTCGACGATGAGCATGCGTCCTGTGCGTCCGGCATCGAGCACGTCTGCGATCTTTTCGGCGAGCCCCTGGTAAGTGAAAGGTTTGGCGATCATTTCGACGCCAGGATCAAGACGGCCGCCGTGAACGATAGCGTTGCGCGCGTAACCCGAAGTGAAGAGCACCTTTAGAGCGGGGTGGCTCCGGCGGGCGGCGTCGGCAAGCTCTCGCCCGGAGAGACCCGGCATCACTATGTCGGTGAACAGAAGGTCGACCTGTTGTTCCTGCCTTTCGAGAAGCCGCATGGCCGAAGGCCCGTCATGAGCTTCAAGCACCCGGTAGCCGAGCTCCCGCAGGATCTCGACGGTATAGGCGCGCACATCGTCGTCGTCCTCGACGACGAGAATACGTTGTTCGCGCCGTATGCGATCGACCTCGCCGACCTCGTCGCTTTCTTCGACTTCGCCGCTGTTTATTATCCGTGGCAGATAGATCTTGACCGTCGTCCCTTCATTCGGCTCCGAGTAAATCTTTACGTGACCGCCCGATTGTTTGACGAAGCCATACACCATCGACAACCCGAGCCCAGTGCCTTTGCCGACCCCTTTCGTCGTGAAGAACGGATCAAAAACGCGCGCGAGGGTTTCTTTCGTCATTCCGGTTCCCGTGTCGGTCACGGCGATGACGACGTAGTTGCCTGGCGCGACTTCCGCGTGCGCAGCCGCGTATTGTTCGTCAAGGCGCGCATTTGCCGTCTCAATCGTAAGCTTGCCGCCTTCCGGCATCGCGTCGCGGGCGTTGACCGCGAGATTCAAAATCGCGCTCTCAAGCTGATTAGGGTCGACCTCAACTCGCCATAAGCCCGGCGTCGAAACCGTCTCGAGCTGCACCTGTTCGCCCAACGCGCGATGAAGCAGATCGGCCATCCCGCCGACAAGCCGATCCATGTTGACCAATCTGGGAGCCAACGGCTGGCGACGGGAAAAGGCAAGCAGACGCTGGGTGAGCGCTGCTGCCCGCATGGCGCCTTTCTGTGCGTTGTCCAGCGCACGCCCGGCGCGCGACGTCTCGCCGGAGCCGAGCGCGCGCCTGGCCATGTCCACGTTGCCGGTGATGACGGTCAGAAGGTTATTGAAGTCGTGCGCTATGCCGCCCGTGAGCTGGCCCACCGCCTCCATCTTCTGCGCCTGGCGGAGCGCGTCTTCGACCGTTTCGCGCTGGGCGATTGCATGGGCCACGCGAGCCTCGAGCTGTTCATTGACCTCCCGGAGCGCTGCCTCGCTGGCCTTGATCGCGTCAGCCGCCTCGCGCCGGACGCGCGCCATCGAAATGCCGGAAGCGACGCGAGCCACAAGTTCGCGCGCCGAAAAGGGCTTCGTCAGATAGTCGTCAGCGCCGGCGGCAAGACCGTCGACCTTGGCTTCCTCGCCGGCGCGGGCCGATAGCATCAGGACGGGAAGCTCGCGAAGATCGGGATTTTCGCGAACGGCGCGCAGAAGCCCAAATCCGTCCAGCCCCGGCATCATCACGTCGGTCAGGAGCAGATCTGGCTTAGAGGCCTTGAGCGCCGCGAGCGCCGCGTGGCCGTCTCCAACAACTTCGATCTCATAGCCCTTCTCGGTCAGAAGGCGAGCGATGTAGTCGCGCAGGTCGGCATTGTCGTCAGCGATAAGAACGCGACGGCCGGCGGCCTCCGGAAGCGGCGCCGCCTCTTGCGGAATGTCGACGGCCGATCCTGTTTCCAGCAGCGCGCCAGCCGCGCTGGCCGGCAGCCAGCGGAGCGCCTCCTCAACGAACGAACTCACCCTCGCCGGCGCCGCGATATCGTCTTCCGCAGCTCCGATGCGATCAGCGGGCAAATGGGTCGCGCCAAAGGGAACCGCGACGGTGAAAATTGTGCCGCGGCCAACCGCGCTTTCAACGGAAATTTTGCCCCCGTGCTGCCTCACAAGCTCATATACGAGCGCAAGGCCGATGCCGGAACCCTCGAAGCTGCGCCCGTGGGCGCCTTCGACGCGATGGAACCGTTCGAAGAGTTTGGGTAATTCGTCGTCGGGAATGCCAACGCCGGTGTCGCGCACAGTAAGTTGCGCCCGCCCATCGACTTCGCGCAGCGACACCTCGATTTCGCCCTCCCATGTGAATTTGAACGCGTTCGACAACAGGTTGAGAACGATCTTCTCCCACATGTCACGGTCGGCAAAGACCGGCCGCGCTAGAGGGCTGACTTCGACCATAAATCGTAAGCCGGCCCTCTCGATCGCCGACCGGAAGCCGCTCGCAATTTCCGCGGTTAGCGCGGCGATGTCGGTCGGGCGGAACGTTGCCTGAATCCGCCCCGCCTCGATGCGCGAGAAGTCGAGGAGCGAATTGACGAGGCGAAGCAGCCGAAGCGCGTTCCGATGCGCAATGTCGACACGATCCAATTGCACCGCTGCGTGCGCGCCAAAGTCGACGAGCGCGTCCTCGAGCGGTCCAATCATGAGGGTCAGCGGCGTCCGGAATTCGTGACTGATGTTGGAGAAGAACGCCGTCTTCGCCCGGTCAATTTCGGCGAGAGCGGCGGCGCGGGCGCGCTCGCGCTCGTAGTCGTCGGCGCGAGCGACCGCGGCCGAAAGCTGACCCGTCAGCAAGTCTATAAAGCCGCGATAGCCCGAGTCGAATGCCCGGTGCGGGTTCAGTCCCGCCACGAGAACGCCGACGGCGGCCTCGCCTTCCGCCCCCTTGATCGGCACGGCGATGGCTCGCTCCGGCGAGGACTGCCATTGATCCAGCTTGAGCCCGGCAATCAGATCCTTGGGAACGCGGACATTCAACGGTTCGCTGTCTCGGAGCACGCGGTCAAGCGACCAGTTCGACGCCCGATCCGGCGAGCCCGCAGAGTGTGACTGAGCCGCGCGCTCCCGCCCGACGCCGTGCGCCGCCATGAGCTCCGCCTCGTCGCTGGTTCCGTCGCGAAGATAGACGAGCGCGAACGGCAGGTCGCGCGGGTTTACGGCAAGGCACTCCTCCAGCGCCGACATCAGTTCGGCTCTGGTGGCCGCGCCGGCCAGCCTCACGCCGAGGTCGCGCAGAACTGCAAGCTGGCGTTCGCCGATGACTCGTTCGGTCACCTCGGCGACCACGCAGAGCATGCCCGCGATCTTGCCGTCGTCGTCGGCGAGCGGCGAGTAAGAAAAGGTGTGGTAGGTCTCTTCGGCGAATCCAGAGCGTTCAAGATAGAGCAACAAGGCTTCATCCCAAGTCGCCTGGCCGCTGGACAGGACATGCTCGATGCGCGGTCCGATGTCGGGCCAGATCTCCGCCCACACGCGATCGGACCGGCTGCCGATCACCCAGTCCCGTTTGATCCCGACCGTGGGAAGGTAGGCGTCGTTGCAGAAGAACGTGAGTTCCGGACCCCACGCCATCCACATCGCGAAACGCGACGTGAGCATGACGCGAACGATGGCCCTCAGGCTCTGCTGCCAAGCCTCTGGAGGCCCGATCGGCGTCGAGTTCCAATCTCGCGCACGCATGAGCGCGCGGACCTCGCCTCCTCCAGCAAGAGCCTCCCAGCCTCGCTGGGACTTTGAAGTCGGGTCCGCCGCAAACTCAGACAATCGAGTACCTCAATGAGGGGCGCCCCGACCGGCGTGATCGCCCATTCCTGGATCGGCGAAGCCACGCGCATGCGCCAGGCCGAGCGGCGTCGCCGTTAGGCCCGTGAGATGTTACGCGTTGAATTTGCCCTCGGATTTGCGCAAGTCAAGGCGGCGCTGCCGCTCTCGCAGCCGCTGGGCAATGTTCGACGCGGACTCGGCGATTCCAGATCTCTTGCGCCCTACTGCTTCGCGCAGACAATCACCGCCTTTGCGCCGCCGTCGCAAGTTGCGCCAGTCGTGCCATCGATATGCAAGGCCCCCGTTCCGCCGGCGCAATAGGCGCTGGCCATGATCTCGCCGGCGTTGCACGAAGCCTGCGCCGAGTCGCTGACGACTCTGAAGCTCGCGCCGGCTCCTGGCGGGCCCTGCGGTCCCGGCATTCCGGCCGGGCCCTGAGGCCCGGGCGGCCCCATATGCCCTGGCGGCCCAGCGACGCCGGGAGGCCCAGGCAGGCCGAGAGGCCCGGCGGGCCCGGTATGTCCTGGCGGTCCGGGCGGCCCCGCCGCGCCGACAATTCCGGTGTCGCCCTTCGGCCCAGGCGGTCCGACAGACCCGGGCGATCCGGCGGGCCCGGCCGCGCCGGATTCGCCCTTTGACCCCCCTGGTCCCGCCGGCCCCTCGGGCCCCGGCTCGCCTTTCGGTCCCTGCAGTCCGGGCGCACCGGCCAACCCTCCGTCGCCCTTCGGCCCTTGTGGCCCGTCGGGCCCTGGCGGCCCCAGAGGTCCGGGCGGACCGGCCGGGCCGGTCTCGCCTTTCGGCCCCGGCGGACCCTCCGGGCCTGGGTCGCCCTTCGGCCCCTGCGAACCAATAGCGCCGACCACGCCCGCTTCGCCCTTTGCCCCGGCCGGGCCGGCGGGACCTTGCGACCCTTGAGGCCCGGGCGACCCCTGGTCGCCCTTGTCTCCCTTCGCGCAACCCGAGACGGCGATGAGCGCGGCCATTGCGACGCCGGCGACAGTCAAACGCATTTGGTTTCCTCCCCGACGGGGCGCTTTCCCATCGCCTCCGGCGCAAATGTTGGCGCCGGATTATGATCGGCGTGTGATCGCGCGGGCAAGTCGAGCTGCGGAAGCGTTTCCAAGCCAGACGCAACGAAACCAAAATCAGACGCAATAAAATCCAAATTGGCCGCAACAAAATCCAAGAAAAAGCGGAAGGGAATCCAAAGGCTTTTCCTGCTCCCAATCAAGACTTCTCAATGGTTTAGGTCACGAATCCGGCTTGGCGACCTAATCGATTCTCCTCCCAATCATTGAACATAGCGCCGACGTTAAAAATAGGCCGCCGCCAATCGCCTCCGTCGCGCGGACGGCGGGGCCGGGTCCGTCCGACGGGAGGCACCATAGCACGCCCTTCTGATTATCACAAAGAGTTGTCGATTTTTTCTTGCTCAATCGGCGGGCCGGTCGAGCGCCGTTCGCCGCTCACCATGCGACCGGGCGGCCGTCGCGGAAGCAGCCGCCGGTCGGCCCGTCGTCAGGCAGCATCGCCGCCCAGACGACGCTTGCGGCGCCGTCTTGCACCAGCCGCCCGCCGCGCCCGCCCATGTCGGTCTTAACCCAGCCCGGGCAGACGCTGTTGACGAGAACGCCGGTTCCCGCAAGTTCGCCGGCAAGCAACCGGGTGAGAGCGTTGAGCGCGGCCTTCGAGGCGCTGTAGCCGGGCGGCCCGCGCCCCATCGACGCCAGACTGCCGGCGCCGCTGCTCACGTTGACGATCCGGCCCCAGCGGCGGCGCCGCATGCCTGGCGCAACCGCCTGAGCCATCGCCCAGGCGCCGAAGACATTGGTCTCGAAGGTCTTCCGGACCCGGGCGAGATCGGCGCCGATCGGCGTCTGATCGGTGTCGTAATCGACGCCGGCGTTGTTGATCAGCACATCGACCGTAGCGAGCTGATCGCCGAGCGCCCGGATGCTCGCCGCGTCCGTCACGTCGAGCGTGACCGCCTCGACGTCGAAGCCTCCGCGGGACATTTCCCGCGCCGCCGCTCCGCCTTTCGCCGAATCGCGCGCGCCGAGCAGGACGCGCATGCGATTTTCAGCCAGCTGGCGGCAGACCTCGAGGCCGATCCCGCGGTTTCCGCCCGTCACCAAGGCGATGGGGGACGGTGGCATGGCGCGCCTCAGGCGCCGATCGGCGTCGGAGCGACGACTTCGAACCCGGTCGCCTCGCCGATTTGCCGCCAGCGGGCCAGCTCTGACAAAAAGGCGGCCTGCTTCTGCTGCCAAAGCCCGATCGCGTCGGCGCCGAGCAGAAGGCGCAGCGGCGGATCGTCGCTTTCGACAATTGCAATCATCGCCTCGGCCGCCTTGGCCGGATCGCCCGGCTGCATGCCGTCGCCGCCGTAGAGATAGGCTTCGAGCGGATCGATGACAGGGCGATAGGTTTCGAGGCGGAGGGCGGGGCGCATGTTGGCGGGGCCGGCGAACTCCGTGCGGAAGGCGCCGGGCTCGACGATCGTGACCCGGATGCCGAGCGGCTTGACCTCGTCGCGAAGTGCCTCGCTCCAGCCTTCGAGCGCGTATTTCGAGGCGCAATAGGGGCCGAACCCGCCGATCGACACCAGCCCGCCGACGCTGGTGAGCTGCAGGATGTGGCCCCTCCCCTGCGTCCGCATGGCCGGCAGCACGGCACGGGTCATTTCGGCGGCAGCGAAAAAGTTGACCTCCATCTGCTCGCGCAGCTGATCGGGGAGGAATTCCTCGGCCGCGCCGAGCGAGCCGCGTCCGGCGATGTTGGCGAGCACGTCGATCCGGCCGAAGCACGCAAGCGCGGCCTCGACGGCTTTCAAGCGCGCCTCCGCGTCGGTCACATCGAGCTCGATCGCGAGCGCCGATCCTCCGTGCGCGGCCGCGAGCGCCTCGAGCGCCTCCTTTCGCCGAGCCGCAACGACGACGCTGTCGCCGCGCTTCAGCACGGCTTCGGCCAAGGCGCGGCCAAAGCCGCTCGAGGCACCGGTGATGAACCAGACCCGATCCATGGCGTCAGGCGTATCGCAATTGCGATCGCCGGATCAAGCCGGAGGCCCAATCCTCAGGTCGATCGGGGCGGCCGGTTCTCTCATTCGACTTCAAAGCAGGCGCGTATCGGCCGGCGGGCGGTCAAAATGATCGTTGCGGCCGTCAACGTATTGGATGGGCGCTCCCGCTAACTCGTCGGGATCGACGTCGTCGAACAGCGTGACCTGGATCGCGTGGAACACGCCGCCCAACGCCTCGGCCACGCCGCGCGAAGGCGTCCGGATGCCGCAATTTTTGCAAAAGTGATACTCGAAGTTCGGCGCGGCGTTTCCCGGCGGCGTCCACTGGTAGACCGCCTGCGAGTCCGCGCCCGCGATCAGCCGATAACGATCAGGAATGGCGAACACCAGCCAGGAACGGGCCTTGGCGCAGCTTGAACAGTTGCATTTAAGCGTCCCCTTGCTGAGGTCGACATCTGCTTGGAAACGAACCGCGCCGCAGTGGCAACTTCCGGAATATGTCTTTAGGGCTACGAAGGCATCCTTTCTATCAATAAGAGGAACCTGGTCCAAGCTGCGCGACGCACGGCGCCGACGGCGGCATGGCCCCTTCGGCGGGCAGAACGACGTTATTCGCGAAGCTGACGCTGCCCCCCGGAAGCGATTCCGCCGCGACGGCGGCGACCAGATCGCGTTTTGGAACAACATAGATAAGCTGGCTGTTGTGACCGGCGGCGAAAAACGCGTCAGGGTCCGCTTTGCTCGTTACTCACCAGAAGTAACCGTAGGCGGCGTGCACGGGAGGACCGCCCTCATTGTGTTTGGCCGTCGAGTCGCTAACGAAATCCTCCGAAGCGATTTGCTTGTCGCCCCATCGGCCGTGTTGGAGGTAGAGGGCGCCGATCTTCGCCATGTCGCGCGCAGTGAGAGAAAGTGAAGTAGCGCCCTCCAGATATCCGTCTGCGTCGGAAACCCAACTGTAGTTTTTGATGTCGAGCGGGCCGAAAAGATTGCGTTGAGCAAAGTGGCGGCGTCCTGTTTGATTGCTCGCGTCAGGACGACGGAAAGCAAATCGGGTTCCAAATAATCACAGTTGAAGTGGGTTCCCGGCTGATATTTCATCGGGCTGTCGAGCATCCAACGCCACGCCTCGGTTGCCGGAACACGGATTTTGGACGTGTAGGCCCAACCCTCGCTCGGATCGAAGCCGGCGGTCATCGTCAGCAAATCACGAATTGTCACTTCGCGAACGTGCGGATCGACATCGTCGCCAACCGTTTCTGGAAGAAGCTCGGACAACTTTTGATCCAGGCGGAGGTAACCCCTGTCGATCGCGATGCCGACGAGGATGGCGAGCACGCTCTTGGCGACAGAATAGACTGGCGACAGCGTCTCCGCGTTGATGTCCTTCCGGTAGTATTCGAATACGACGCAGTTTCCGCGTGCGACAACGAGGGCGCGCAGGGTTGGATAATGTTCCGCAAGGGTCGCGTCGTTGTCGGCGACGAATTGGAAACTCGACGGTTTTGCATCGCTGGCGACCGCTTCTGCGCCTTGCGCTTCCTGCGCCAAGCACGGAGCGACCATCGCGGCCAACATTGGCAGCGAAAGAGCGAGAAGAGACCACGGCCTCATGCGCGGCGCCAAACTCGCAAGGTTAGCGATCATCCCGACGCCTCCATCCACAGATGTCGTTACGGGCCCTATCGACCGATTGCGACATTAGGCGGGCGCAATCACGGCTCCTCCCGCGCCGCGTCCTCAGCCTCCACGACCTCAGGCTCGCCGACGATCGGCTTAAACTCGGGCTGGAACCACGTCTGCGCGATCAGGGTCGGCACGACGGCGCTGCCGATGACCGCGGTGACCAGGATCGTGTACTGGGTCTGGTCGATGATCTTGTTGGTGAGCCCGAACAGCGCGGAGATCGAGCCGAAGGTGAGTCCGGTCGACATGAGGAGCGTTGTGTACATACCCTCGCGCCGGTCGAACGCGTGATAGCGGGTGAGCGGCAGAATGCCGATGAACTTGGTCGCCATCTTGATCAAAAGAAAGATCGCTATGAGCCCGATCGACGCGATGACGGCGCGGGCTTCGACCAGCGATCCGGCCTTGAGGAAATAGAACGGCGTGAGGATCGAGAACGCGATGATGCGCATGCGGTGCGGCAATTCGCGTTCGGCGAGAAAGGTCGGCGCGAGCGCCATGCCGACCAGGTAGGCGGGCAAAACCGCCTCGCTCCCAACCACCGAGGCCATCCCGCCGAGCGCCAGCAAAATCAGCGAGACGAACTTGGTCTGCGGCTCGCTCACCCGTTGCCCGAGACTCTTGAACATCCACGGCGCATAGCGAGTAAGGACGATGAGCACGACGGCGGTGACGACGCCAAACAGAAGCAGCCAAAGATCGTAGCGGGCGAACACGACGCCGAGAGCGAGCACGGTGCCGAGATCGTTGATGAAGCAGGCGGCAAGAATGATCTTGCCGATTTCCGTGTTGTTGAAGCCGGTCTCAATCATCACCGCATAGACGACCGCGACCGAGGTCGTCGACAACGCAATTCCGGCGATCTGCGCCTGCGGCCACGGCCAGCCGATGACAAAATGCGCATAGGCCAGCACGCCGAGGTAAGGGGCGACGAAGCCGACGACGCCAATCGTCATGCTCGACCAGAAGTGTTTCCGAACAATGCGCGGATCGATTTCCGTGCCGGCAAGAAAGGTTAGAAGGATTGCGCCGAAGCCGGCGAGGAAATTGACCCAGTCGGTGATTTGCAGGCCGATCAGATTGCCCGCAACTGCGCCGACGACGATCTCGATCAGCGCGACCGAGATGGCGACGCGGATGGAAATGAGCGACGCCAAGAGCGCCAGTGCGAGCCACAAGGCGGATTGAAGCCAAACACTCGCCATGATCCTCTCCCGTTCGTGCGGCAGGGATCGCTCGGCAAGAGTCGGACGCCCACCGCGGCTTCACGCGCACGGTAGGGGTCATCAGCCGTCGGGCTTTCGAGGCTTTCGGGCGGTTGAAGGGGAACCCCATCCCCTTTCTCGCGTCACATACTAAGCGCGTCGAATCTGTCGCGTCAACCGGTCGATTTGGACGGCGCATAGTTTAGGGATAGCATCGGCCGACTGCCCTTCCTTGGCGCCCACGATTCTCGTGGCCACGGCCCAGAGGCAGAAGGGAGGCGGATTCCGTGGATCTCCCGCGCGACGCAATGCTTCTGCGCGTCTTCATCGGCGAGGATGCGAGGTTCCAGCATCGCCCGCTCTATCAGGCGATCGTCCTCAAGGCGCGCGAGGTTCGTCTCGCGGGAGCCACGGTCCTCCGCGGCCCTTTGGGCTTTGGCCATTCGACCAGGCTGCACAGCACGAAGATCCTCGACGTGCGTGAGAACTTGCCTCTGGTCATCGAGATTGTGGACACGGAGGACAACATCAAGGCGTTTCTGCCGGTTCTCGATTCCATGATGCCAAGCGGGCTTGTCACTCTGGAAAAAGTCCAGGTCCTGCAATATGGCGAGCACGTCAAGCACGAGCCCGCCTGACCAGACCCCAAAGCAACAGGCCACCCATGGGCAAGATCGCATCGGTTCGAGCGCTGGAAAATCTCGACGCGCGAGGCAATCCAAAAATCCGCGTGCGCCTGGCTCAACAGTGGCGCCGTCGCAATGCTTGAGCGCGCCAGTCGTCGTTCATTCCTCGTCGGGCTGGCGGCGGCTGCCGCTCCGCTTCGCGCGCGAGCGGCTGGTCCCTCCGCCGAGGAACGCCTGGACCTCGCCAATAAGCGTTTGAGCTGGATCGAGGAGCGCGAGGGCGGCCGCCTCGGCGCTGCGGTCATCGACACGGAGAGCGGTTGGACGTTCGCGCATCGCGCCGACGAACGGTTCCCGATGTGCAGCACGTTCAAGCTTCTGGCCGCCGCCGCCGCGCTCAAGCGGGTCGACGACGGCGCCGAGCGGCTCGACCGGGTGATCGCTTACGGGCCGGGCGATCTGCTCGATTACGCGCCGATCGCCAAGACCCATCTCGCGTCAGGCGGCATGACGCTCGCCGACCTCTGCGCCGCGGCGATCGACTGGAGCGATAACACCGCCGCAAACCTGGTGCTGCAGGCGATCGGCGGGCCGGCGGGCTTCACCCTTTTTGCCCATTCGCTCGGCGATTCGGTGACCCGGCTCGACCGCAACGAGCCGGGCTTAAACGAGGCGACGCCAGGAGACGAGCGCGATACGACCAGTCCGCGCGCGATGGCCGAGGACATGCGGCAGGTTCTCCTGGGCGACGTGCTTTCCGAAGCCTCCCGGCGCCAGCTCGAAGCCTGGCTGATCGACGACAAGGTCGGCGACAAAAGGTTGCGCGCCGGGCTCCCGCTCGACTGGCGGATCGGCGACAAGACCGGCAGCGGCGATCACGGAACGGCGAACACGATCGCGATCATCCGGCCGCCCGAGCGGGCGCCGATCATCGCCGCCGTCTACTACACCGAATCGTCGGCGCCGGTGGACGTGCGCAACGCCATTCACAAGGAGATCGGCGCTCTGATCGCCGAGACATTCTGACAGCGATTCCAGCCGTCTCCGGTTACGTCGCGACGCGCGCGGTCTTTTGGCGTAACTCGCTAAGGCGCGTTGAAAAATACGCCCCCTTGCGCCACTCACAGGCCCCATTGGCGATGGGGCCGGGCAATTGCATTGAGCCACCAGAACCAGCCGAGCGCAAACGGAACCATGAAGCTTAGCGTCAGCGCTTCCATCAGGTTCCGCTCGGAGGCGAGGTTGATCGTGACGCCGGCGCCGAAGGCGAAAGCGCGTAACGGCGGCGGCTCGAGGGCGGGCGACGGCCCGTCGGCGTCGCGCGAGGGCCGTTCGCGCACCCATTCGTCGGTCTTCGAGTTGGTTCCGGCATCGCGGAGGCTCGCCTCGGCGGCGGCGAAAGGAACGCTTTCGCCCGTGACCCCGTCGAGGGTGACCGGCGTACGCTCGCGCGGCGCTCGCGCCGCAGGAGGCATCGTGAACGCGATCGTCTTCTTGCTCACGCGGCTTTCCTTTTCCTCGAACCGAAGACTTCTTGCGCCAGAGCGTCGATCTCGCGCGCCGCTTCGCTCGTCGGCGCGGCCTCGATCACCGAAAGTCCCCTGGCCGCGCTCTCGGCGTAGACGATGCGCTGGTTGAGCACGGCGGCGAGGACCGGAATCTCTTCGAATTGCGCCAACGCCGCAGCGGCGTCGCGGCCAATCGCGGTTCTGGCGATGCGGCGATTGATGACGAACGCCGCCTTGAGGCTTTCCTTCATCTGCCGCGCCTCGCGGATCAATTGCACCGTGTCGGCGGCCGCCCAAACGTCATAGGGCGACGGCTGGACTGGGATCAGCACCGTGTCGCTGGCGAGGATCGCCGAGCGGCCGAGCTCGTTGACGCGGGGCGCGCCGTCGATGATCGCGACGTCGTAATTGCCGGCGAGCCGCGGGAGGTCGCGGTGGAGCGTCGGCTTCGCCATGCTCACGACCGCGAACGGCGGTTCGCTTTCCCGCGTGCTCGACCACGCCATCGCGCTGCCCTGCGGGTCGGCGTCAACCAGCATGACGCTGGCGCCCGAACGGGCCAGGCTCGCGGCGAGGTTGATGGCGACCGTCGTCTTGCCGACGCCGCCTTTCTGATTGAGAACGCCGATGATCATCAGGACGCGTTCCTTCGCCAACAAGCGGCGCGTCGCTCGGCTGATGCTGCGGCGCGATGCTGCAGTGCAATATGCTCACAACGCCGCGATTCGGGCAAGGGCCCGCACGGCCCTTTTGCATGACTTCAGCGGGGTCAAGGCAATCAATTTAGGGGCGCGGACCTCAGGTCCCGGCCGGAATTGAGACGCCGAGGGCAGAGGCGATCTGAGCCACGCTCGTCTTCTCGGCTTCACTCACCTGAGTTCCGCCGAAGCCCAGAAACCCGCCCTCCGGCGCCGCTTCCGCGACCGCGTTCGCGACGTGGCAGAGCCACGTCTTGTAGGCGGCCGCATCGGCCGGCGCCTTGGCGTCAAGCAGCGCCGAAAGCGCGCGCAGCGCGTCCACGGCCTTCGCGGCAACGTCGGCGGGCTTGCTTCCGGCAAGCAGCGTCTTGAGGCCGTCCTGGGCGAGCCCGCGGCCGTCCGAAGTCTTGTAGTCGCCGGCGACCGCTTTCACGAGCTCGTCCGCATTGGGATCGGCCTTCGCCTGAACGAGCTCACGGGCGCTCGCCATGCTCTCCTTCAGCATGCCGATAACGCCGCTCGGATCGGCTGCCGACACCGCAATCCCAACGAGCAGGGGGCTCTGCATCAGTGATTTCCATTCGTCCGGCGTGAAGTTCGCTTTCGTCGCCATGGCGCTCTCCTTGGATGTCGATCTCTTTGTCCTCAGACTGTCATATGCAGGACTTTGCGACAGACTGAAGTCATATTGACCAGGCCCGCGGGCGACTAAGCCGACGCGATCGGTTCGGCGCCGAGATCGAGTCTTGGCCACATCGAAAACGTCAGGGGCCGGCCACGAGGCCGACCCCTGGTCAGTTCACGACAGAGCGCGAACGTCAGCCGCCGATGCAGGTGGCGACGTTCTTGGGCGTGCAGACGTCGAGCCCGGTATAGGTCGGGTCGGCGGGCGGCGCCTTGCCGTCCTTGATGTCCTTGAGGAAATACATCGCCTTGTATCCCATCTCGAACGGCCGCTGTCCGACCTGGCCGGCCGACAGACCCTTCTTCATCAGGTCGATCTGGACCGGCAGCGTGTCGGCGACGACGAGCGCGAGCGCGCCTGAGGCGATCTTGTCCTTGTACTTGCTCGCCACCTTCTCGTAGGCGTCGGGCACGAACTGCGGGAAGCCGCCGGTCGGGGTAAAGGCGTCGAGGTTGGGATATTTGGCGAGGATATCCTCCATCTGCTGCACCGAGAGCGGGAAGTCGTCGTTGGTGTAGAGTGGGCAGCCGGCGACCTCGGTCCAGCCGTTCTGGCCGGTCAGGCGAACGCCAGGCGACTCGGCGCTCTTGGTCCCCGACAGCGTGTCACGGATGCCTTGCATGCGCTCGTTATGATTGGCCGCCGCGGCACCGCCCGACTGAATGCAGATCGTGCCGCCTTTGGGCTTGATCTGCATGACCAGCTTGGCGATGTTGGCGCCGATGTCATAGTTGTGCGTGCCCACATAAGCGGCGCGCAATCCCTTGTCGGCCGGCAGAAGGTCCGAGTCCCAGGTCAGCACGGGGATCTTGGCAGCCGCCGCGCCCTTCAGCGCGTTCGCGATCGCCGGAGCGTTTGCCGCGGAAACCGCGATCCCATCGACCTTCTTGGTGATGAGGTCGCCGACCATCTGCGCCTGCTCGTCGCCGCCGCCGTGCTCTCCCGGCCCGATATAGAGGCACTTGACTGCGCCTTTGAGTTCCGCTTCGGCTTTCTTGCACCCGGCAAGCGCCTGGTCGAAGAACGGATTATTGGTGTTCTTTGGCACCAGCGCAAAGGTGTAGGGATCAGCAGCCTGCGTCGAGGCGGAGACGGCTACCAAGGCCCCCACCGCCACAGCGCCAGTCAACAACAACTTCAACATTACCTCACTCCTCCCAGTTAGACGCGGCCCCCGTCGGGGGTCATTCGCGTTTCGCTCCTCGGATCTTTCCGAGGTAGACCGCTCCAATCAGGAACAGGCCGACGAACGTGCCCTGCCAGTTGGAATCGACGCCCGCCATCAAAAGCGAGTTGCGGATCACGAAGATGAGGGCCGCGCCGATGAAGGCGCCATAGGCGCTCGCTTCGCCTCCCATGAGATTGGCGCCGCCGATGACCGCGGCGGAAATCGCCAACAGTTCGTAGGTCACGCCGAGCGCATTGATCGCCGAGCCCTCCCAACCGACAGCCAGGATCGCCGCGAAGGACGCGGCAAGGCCCGAAACAACATAGACCTGCACCTTGATGCGATTGACGGGAACACCGGTCAACAGAGCCGCGTGCTCATTGCCGCCGATCGCCAGCACGTGACGGCCCCAGCTCGTCATCTTGTAGACGATGGCGAGCAGAGCGGTCAGGACGATGAGGAAAAGCAGCGGATAGCTCAACTGAAAAGTGGGCGTGATATTCAGCGTGCCGCTGCCGAGGGCCTTGAACCCCGGACCGCCGGGGCCGAACTTGTAGATCATCCGGTTGCCCGAGAGGACCACCGCGCAGGAGCGCGCGATCGACAGCATGCCGAGCGTGGTCACGAACGGCGATATGCCCGCATAGGCGATGATGACGCCGTTGATGAGCCCGGTGACGCCACCGGCCGCCAAGCCGACCAGGACCGCGAGCCAAGCCGGATAGCCGGCCTCGAGCACGAGCCCGCTCGCCACCGCCGTCAGCCCCATGATCGAGCCGACCGAAAGGTCGATGCCGCCGGTCGCGATCACCGCGGTCATGCCAAGCGCCATGATGCCTATGAACGAGAAATTGCGGGTGATATTGAAGAAGTTCTCGCTCGTGGCGAAGGACGCCGGCTGCAGCCAGCTCATCACGATGCAAATGAGGATCAGCGCGACGGTCACCCAGAACGATTGCGCGCCGATGATGCGCTGCCAGACGTTATGTTGCTGGACGCCGAGGACCGACTCGATCGAGACGTTTGCTTGCGGCGGCGGCTTGGCGGCTTCGGTCGACATGGCGCCCTCAAGCCGCGTGGATGGCGCCGGTGATGAGACCGGTCACCTCTTCAGGGCTCGTCGCCTTGATCGGTTTGTCGGCGACCTTGCGGCCACGACGCATCACCACGACCCGGTCGCAGACCGCGAACACGTCGGGCATGCGATGGCTGATCAGGATGATCGCCATGCCGGAATCCTTGAGGCGGCGGATGAGATCGAGAACCTCTGCGACCTGCCTCACCGAGATCGCCGCGGTCGGCTCGTCCATCAGCACCATCCGCGCCTGCGAGAGCCGCGTGCGGGCGATCGCGACCGCCTGCCGCTGGCCGCCCGACATCTGCCGCACGAGGTCGCGGGGCCGGGTCTCGGATTTGAGCTCGCCGAACAATTCCCCGGCGCGCTTGGCCATCGCCTTATGGTCGAGCCAGCGGAACGGCC
>CAWANG010000026.1:0-131218 GCA_963783175.1 uncultured Alphaproteobacteria bacterium | reverse complement strand
CGATCTCGTCAATCAGCTCGAGGCTCAAGCCCGCGCCGGCCGCCAGGGACGCCTTGCCGATTATCTCACGCGCCTCGACTTCGTCATCCTCGACGAACTCGGCTATCTCCCCTTCGCCCAGGTCGGCGGCCAATTGCTGTTCCATCTGATCAGCCGTCTCTACGAGCGCACCTCGATCATCGTCACGACCAACCTCGCCTTCGGCGAATGGCCGAGCGTGTTCGGCGATCCGAAGATGACGACCGCGTTGCTCGATCGCCTCACTCACCACTGCGACATCGTTGAGACCGGCAACGAAAGCTGGCGCTTCAAGAACCGCGCCTGACCTTCAAACCATCCGCGCTTTTCGCCACCGCGCCCGCCCCGGCTGCGCAACCCGAACCAGCTCCGCCGGGGCGCGCGCTACCGTCGTGAGCGAAACCTCAAAGGGGTTCCTATTCGGTGCAAATCCAGGGTCCCGAATTTAGTGCTCATTGACAGTGAGCCCTCGCCGGTCGAGGCCGCTCTATGACGCCGCCTTCGCCAGCCGCAGGATCACGTCGCTGTAGCTCTCGCGCTGGCCGCGTGGCCAGTCACGGCTTCGACATGCCTTCGATCATTGCCTTGCCGTCGCGACGCCGTTCGGATTGTACCAAAGCACTTCCGTCGTCGACAGATTGCAAAGCCTCCAGCCGTTGGTGCGCTGCTGGCCGGCCGCAGCGGCGATGGCGTTCTGCGCCTGAAGCCCGGTCGCGAGCGTGCCCGAGCAATCGGATGCTTCAACAGCTGATGAGAGCCGGCCGCCGCTCGATCATCAAGCAGCGACCGGCGGCGAGAATCCCGCTGGTCAGGTGACCGCGGAATTGATCCGGGCGTTCCTAGCCAAGAAGCTCGGCGACGACGGCGTCGCCATGCTTGAGCAGCTCGTCGGCGAACTCGATAGTGGCTTCAACGCCGCTGAGCGTGCCGACGCTGTCTGGCCTGCTGCCGGTTCCGTGGACACCGAGATAGGGTGTTTCAGGAAGCCGGAGGCAAGCGATGCAGAGGCGCAAGTTCAGTCGAGAGTTCAAGATCGAGGCCGTCCGCCTGGTGCGCGAACGAGGCGTGAGCGTGGCGCAGGCGTCTCGGGACATTGACGTCCACGAGAACGTTCTTCGCAAGTGGGTGAGAGAGTTGGGTGCGGATCCGAAGCAGGCCTTCCCGGGGCACGGTCAGATGAAGCCCGAGCAACTGGAGATCGACCGGCTCCGGCGCGAGGTCGCAAAGCTCAAGGCGGAGCGCGACATCCTAAAAAAGGCCGCAGCCTACTTCGCGAGGAAGTCGACATGAAGTTCGGCTTCATTGCGAAGCACCGTTCCGTCTGGCCGGTGGCATGGCTTTGCGAAGCGCTCGGCGTATCGAGGTCTGGCTTCCATGCTTGGCTGAAACGCAGCCTCTGCGCGCGCTCGCGAGAGGACGAAGCGATCATGCCGGCGGTAAGGGCGAGCTTCGTGGCAAGCGCACGCACCTATGGCGCACGTCGGGTCTGGCGCGACGTGCTGGAAGCCGGCTTTTCGTGCGGTCTGCACAAGATCGAACGCCTGATGCGCGCTCAGGCGTTAAGGTCGCGGCCGCGCAGGCGCGCTTTGCCAAAGGACGATGGCGAACGTTCGGCTTCGGCGATCGCGCCGAATGTGCTCGATCGCCAGTTTACGGCGTACCAGCCCAACCGTAAATGGATCGCCGACTTCACCTATGTCTGGACAGCCGAGGGCTGGCTCTACGTCGCCGCCGTAATCGACCTGTTTTCGCGCTGCGTCGTCGGCTGGTCGATGAAAGCCGAGATGAATGCGCAACTCGTCACGGATGCGCTGATGATGGCGATCTGGCGGCGCGGTCGCCCGGATGCGCTGTTGCATCACTCTGACCGGGGCAGCCAATATACGAGCGAGCAGTTCCAGCGGCTGATGGCCGACAATGGCGTTGATTGCTCGATGAGCCGTTCGGGAAACGTCTGGGACAACGCCGCCATGGAAAGCTTCTTCTCGTCGCTGAAAACCGAGCGGATTGGCAGAAGTTATCGGACGCGGGACGCCGCCAGGGCCGACGTGTTCGACTACATCGAGGTTCTACAACACGACCGCAGGCACTCGACCATCGGCTACCTCAGCCCGGTTGAGTTCGAAAGGAAGGTCGGACACCCTAACTGCCTGTCCACGGAACCGGCAGCAGACCAGTCGGCAAGATGGCCGATGGAATCAACGAAGAGCGGGACGAAACCGACGACGACCTAGACAACGTGAGGTACGACATTATGCAAACCCGCCAAGCACGAGACCAAGAAGATCAGGACGGCCGCTCTGCGACGTCGTTTGCGCGCGGCGCATATTCCGGTGGGCGAATTTGGAGACGCAGCTCTTCTGCGCCGGGTGGCCCGCCAGCATGGAATGCAGGTCGCCCAAGTAGCCGGCGACAGTCTGCCTGCGCACCTTCGGTTTCACCGGATGTACGCCGGCGTCCGCTTCCCATCGGAGAAGGGTTTCTTCTCCGTTCGACGAGGCCCGAAGTTCGGGACGCGGCGTCGAGCAGGAACGCAATGGCCTACGATTTTAAGCCCGTCCCGGAGCACCGCCGCCGGTCTGGCGTCGCTTGAGGCGACGTTCGGCAAGAAGTTCGCCGACAGGTTCCGCTGAAAGCGCTCGTAGCGCGCCTTCAGCGGAGCCAAACGGCCGTCAAATGCGTCGGATCAACGAGAGCGGCGCAGGGTCAGCGCGTCCGATCTGCTAGTCGTAGGCGGTGACGCGCGGATAATCAGGGCCGAGGATTTTATCCAAGATCGGTGGCATATCGACCCGGACGTTTTCCTTTCCACCCATGTCGTCGACCTCCATATTAACTGAGTAGTCACGATCTCCGTCACTGCCGCTGCCTTCGCCGCCGTCGCATCGGGTACGTCGAAGGGCTACAAGGCCGACGGCCGCGCCCCGATGGCAAGGGCGGCTATCTCGTCACGCTCGACCGGCATATCGTCGACCGGCTCAACGCGATAGGTATTCGGGGCGAGAGCCATTCGACGTGATCTTGCGGCTGGCGAGGCCAGCATGGTCTTGACGGCCTTCGAAATCGGAAAGACGCTTTGCGTTGGGCTTTGGGTGATTGCAGTGTCGGAGACAGGAATCGGGTTTTCATCCCCTTTCACTTCCCCTCGCACAGCGAGGGTCCAGGCGATTGGTCTGACGCCGCGGGAGAATATGTCCGAGGACCGCGATGGGAATTCCGGCGTGAATTGGAGGATGAGTACGGCGGACACTTCGAAATTACCAGTATTGGGACTGGAGCCGCATTCCCGGCGTATGTTTTGGAGCTCGTTTCCGATCCATACAAATTAGCTGCGACGCTCTTCTTTGCGGGGCAGGCTATCAAGAGTGGATTTGAAGGATGGAGTTGGGTGTACGCACGACTTTCCACGTTCTTTCATCGCAGCCCGACATTTGACCGCGAGGCTGCCGTGTTCCTTGTTTACCAAGCTATCGTGGATAGGATGGGCGGCGTGCCCAAGTCTTTTGAGTTAAAGGGATTTGTCATTCAAAATCGGCTTGCTTATCCAGATCCATCAAAATTGCCTCCCGATCCCGGCCCGTTGGAAACGATCCAGCCCCGCCGGAGCGGGTGCAACGGGCCCACATCTATATCTTTGACGCCATCGCAGACGGTCGCGAGTTTCGCGTCCAAGTCGACGGCCACAAGGTAATTTCTTGTAGGTTGAGGGCGCACACACAATCGCCAGTGGAGCGGCGCCGCCGCGGGGCCAGAGCTTCGGCGGCGTGATCTCTTAGGCTGGCGGGATTGCGGCTGTGTTGAGGAGCTGAGTGCGTTGAAAACTCTAGCAGGCGCTGTAATTTTGCTTATTCTCGTCGGCTCCAACCGCTCGAACGCTCAAGAGCTGTCCAATACGCTTAATGAGCAGAGGGACAAGGTTGTCCAAGTTGTCGTTCAGCCGGCCGTGGGACAAGGCACCCTTGGAAGCGGGGTATGGGTTGCGGACGGCTACGTTGCTACCTGTTTTCACGTGGTGAACGCGACAGTTCCAACTCTGATAACGGTCCGTAGTTCAGTGACTCTAAGTTTGATTTAGGAAGAAACGACGTATTAGCGGCGAATTGGGTAACTCTGCGGGCTGATGTTGTCTTTGCAGACCCAGCAAACGATATAGCTATATTGAGGACTGCAGGTCTGTCGGCGCCTCGTGGAGTTCCCATGATAGTGAGCGGCGAGAAGCTCGATGCGCACTTTGGCATCGCAGCCCTGCAGACAGACAAGCTTCCCGACCCAGGGGATCCGGCTTTCATTGGTGGGTACCCATTGGGACTACCGTATTTGATTTTCCAGCGCGGTGACGTCGCCTCAATCGCTTACTACGGGATCCCCAAAAAGGATCGGCCGGAACGAAAATTCTCCTGACCGCAGTTGCCAACCACGGAAACAGTGGCGGGCCGGTGTTCGGGAAGGATGGTCGCGTTATCGGTCTACTGGAGGGGGAGATCCCAGGCCAAGAACAAGAGCGCACCGGGATTGAAATGGTGGTTCCGGCGTATTTCGTGGCCGTCGCCCTTTCAAAAGTGGCCCCCACGTCGCCAAAATAGCGATGTGCGCCGCGCGGCCGAGCGCGTTACGCCTTCGCCAGCCTCAAGATCACGTCCGAGGGCATTGTCACATCAACCGCTTTTACTGCTCATTACTTGGCTACCCGTCGCACTCGGATTTAACAAATTCAATGCTTTAGCAAGTCGGCAACAAGCGGCGCGAGAGCCTTTTCTTGCTAGATGTGACCCTGGGCCACGGCGGTGGGCTATTGGCGAGGGCGAGTAGGTTGCTGGTCTTGTCGGCGAGCTTGATAACCGATGCGCCGTCACTCTTGTGAGATGCGTCGGCGATCTGCTTGTCCTTGCGCACTTGTTTTGGATGTATTCCTGAGAACGTCGCCCCCCACCATGCCGAACCTGATGCTGAGCGGCACGGATAGGGGCGACCTGATCGCCTATATTTTGAGTTTGCGTTGACGCGTCGTGTTTGGGTTTGACGCCCTCAAGGCGAAGAAGCCATAGGGCGCTGGGTCATGCGCTCGCAGCGGCCGACGATGGTGTACATTGGGATAAACGCACTATCCGGTTCTGGGCTCCAGAGCCCCAGCATGAGCCGCGAGGTCCCGAATTGAATCGGCGCATCGGGTCCGGACCGACCGGGGCTGCAAAACTTAGGATCCCACTTCATCGAGCACGCGACCTTGGCGGCGAAATCGTCCGCCCCGTGAAGTGTGGCCGCTAGGTTTGCTCACGCTCGTTTCGGCAAGATCTCCGACCGAAGGAGACGAATGCGATCACCGAGTACTTCCTCGCGGGGGCAACTTCGACGACGGTGACGTGGAAAGTTTAGCTACTCGGTCGCTTATAATAAGCGGTTTGCTCTGGTGAGTCGCGCGCCGCGCCTTGAGGCCGTATTCGCCGAGCGATTTGTACCGGCCAATCTCGCGCGATGATCGGCGAAGGGTGCGGAGGCGGGCGCGCAGGCACCAGAACCGGTACCCATCGCGGGCGCCTTAATGCGGTAGGAAGACGCGGCAGGAACGGTATCGCGGGAAGCAATAGACCGGATAGGCGGCGAGTGAGCCCAGATCGGCGGCGCCGCCGAATACCCGGGCGACGACGGCCGCGACGGGGTTGTGGCTATATGCGGAATGATAGTGGTGGGCGTATTGGCTATGGTCATGGGCGTAGTAGCGCACAGAGGCGGCGTAGGCGCGGTGTTGAACAGCGGTCACCCCGCTTGGCGCCGTCGTCGTTCCGCTGGCCGCGGATGCGGCGGCGCCATGTCGAGACGCCGTTCCGCTTAGTGCTGCCGTTGCCCCACTTGGTCTTGACTCCGCCCCGCCTGGCGCCGACGTGGACTCGCTCGCCGCGGGCGCGGCCGCCCCGGGTGGAGACGCCGTTCCGTTTGGTGCAGCCGCTGCTCCGCTGGCTGCGGGCGCCGCCGCGTCAGGTGCGGACTCTGTTACTCCGATGGCTGCCGGCGTCGTCGTGTTAGGTGGAGACGCCGCTCCACTTGGTGCTGCTGTCGCTCCGCTCGCTGCGGGCCCTGCCGCGTCAGGTGCAGACTCCGCCCCGCTCGTCGTGGACTGATCCGCCCGAACTATGGATAGAGGAGATAATGAAACAAAAGCCGCCATGCCGAGCGAGAAGGTCGAGACTCGAAGAATGGCATGGGCCATGTCGACCTACCTTGTCACCGACCGCGGGGCGCGATGCCGAATCCCCTTCTCATGCGGGGGCCTTTCGAATGCGCTACCGCACAGAAACGCACAAGCCGCGAGGAAAGTACCCTTAAAGCAGGATGGAGCGCAAACGGTTCTGGCGGCGGTTGTGGCTTCCACAGAGAGTCGCCTACCTGCGCAGATCGAGCAGACGAACGTCGGGCCGAGCGCCTCTCTTCGACCAGCCGCCGCGATCACGCATCGCCAACACCACAATTATGGGTAATTGCAGTCATTAACGGTCGGGGCAATCCTGTGATTTCGTTGCTGGCACTTGAAGAACCGGCGACTCATCGCAGGAGCAATGAAATGAACCTATTGTCACGACGGAGCGTTCTCGCGATCGCCGCTGTTGTCGATGTCGCGTTGCATTCGCGCTCGGCCCCGGTTGCCGCCAAGGCCTTGGCTGCGCGTCATAAGTTGCCGCCGCGCCACCTGGAGACGTTGCTCCAGGGGCTCGTCCATGCCAAGATCCTCAAGGGCGTGCGCGGGCCGCGGGGCGGCTACGAACTGGCCCGCGAGCGTCGGCGCATCACGGTCGGCGAGATCGTGCGGACCGCGTTGTCGCTAAGCACTGCGGATCCGGAGGATCTCGGCGCCAACTCGGTCCTGCTCGAGCGCGTGATCGATCCGGCCGTGCGCAAGGCGGGCGAAACCTTTCTCGCCAACCTGGATGTGATCACCATCGAACAGATGTGCGAGACGGCCGAGAAGTCGCACGTGCTCGACGACGAAAAGGTCAGCGGCGAGTTCGCTATCTGATCCGTATCTTCGGCCTTGGGCCAGCGGCACGGGCCATTTGGATCGCGTCGAGGGCGCTCACAGCACCGCTCTTCCCGGTCCAGACGGGCATGTCGTTGCTGTCGGGCGTAGACGGGTTTGAGTTCTGCGCTGTCCCGTCCATCGGCAGTAGCTTCCTTGTTGCGAAACCCAGGGGACTGGCTTGAACCGAGAAGCGCCGTAGAGGGCGACCATGCGGGAGGAATAGCGTGGCGAAGGGTTTGTATCTAATGCGCGACGGCCAAGTGCTTGTTGAGTATGGCAAGCGCAGGGTTCCAATTTCCCCGGCGCAGTACAGAGCAAACGGCTATCGACCTCCGTGTGACAGGCTCCCACCTGAAGCTCTGCCCAAGGCAGTTGCCGAAGCCGAGTTCGCCATGACAAATCTCAGAAGGGCGCACAAAGGCGTGCCTTGGCCGATGGGGAATGCCTCGTCCCCCGCAGTTCCGCGGCGCGCTGATCACTAACATTCGCGACGTCAACAGCCCGTTGGCGACGGCCAGGGCCATCAACGGGATCACGACACTGATGGTGCGTTTGTCGTACTCCACACTATTGCGGGGCTTTCGCGGTGAGGAGCCGGGGATCTACCCATCATCACCAAACGGGGCGCGCTCCCGACATCGCCATTGCCAAGGAGTTTTGCGCGGGAAGAAAGACGTCAAGTCCGAGACGCGCTTCAGTCTTGCGGATCTAGTCGCGATAAGCTGACCGATCGGGAGGCCGAAAGGAAGCCGCCACCCACGCCGAGGACAGGCTGATCAGGGCGGTGCCGATAGCGCGCCCGCGATCGCCGTCCCCGAGCCCACGACCTCGGCGATGATGGATCGGCCATGCGGACTATCGGAGGAGCCGTAAGTCCCGCCGTTGCCCACGTGAGTCCATCAGTCTCGATCTCCTACAGTCATAAGTTAGTACCAGTGGCGCCAGTGGTGCCAATGATGCCAACCCCAGTGGTGCCAACCCCAATGGTGCCAGCCCCAGTGGTGCCAGCCCCAGTGGTGCCAATAGACAGGCTCGATGCGAGCGGGCGCGACCGAGTGCTCAAGCGAGGGTGAAGCCAGGGTGAAGGCGGACGCGGGGCCGTTCGACAGGGCCAGCATTGTTGCGCCAGCAAGGGCGGCGATCGCGCCCCCGGACAAAATCCGCAATACCATGACGATCCTCCCGCTTATCCAGTCGCGTGCCGATGATACTTCTTCCGCCTGAACTCGACGTGAATGTATTACGGCGATTGTGGGCGGGCTCCGACCCGGCGCTTTCTCATTGCTTTGGAGCACCCGCAGGTGCGGCTGCGCCGGACGCCGGTCCTTGAGAAAGGCGAGCGGACTTTTAGGCCGTCGAGCCCGGCCGGTTCAGGCTAGGCTCGAGGAGATGTTCGACCTCACAGCACGCTGAACCCAAGCGTGGCAGCGAGTGGCGCGGTGGTCAGTGGAAGAGTTGAGGCGAAGACGCCAAACACGACCCTGTACGGTGACGGCCCGCGTTGCGTCCAATCCATCGATGAGCGGGCCGTCGAAGATCAGGCTGGCCGTCCGCGGCGCAAGAATACGCCGATGGTGTGGATCACGACAATCGCACTATCCGGCCCCGGCTGGCCGGACACGCGCGGCCTCGCACAGTCGGCCCTCGATCCGATTTTCAAAGGCGGAGAATTGTTTGGTCGGACGCCGTGACGACGATTACCGAAACGCGTACGAATTGGCGCTGCTTCGGAGCGCCGCGATGTACTTGCCAAATTTCCTCGACAGTTTCGACCGGCTCGTCGCCCTCGACGCGGAGACGACTGGCAAGCGTACCCCTGACGCCGCGTTTGTTCGCAAGCAGCCTTTTGCCTGGAGAGCGCCTGGCATCATCATCGAAGTCCGTTTCGTCGAAATGCTGCGCGAAGGCGAGGGCTGGCGGAAGGGCGAGATGGTTCCCGCAATGCGTACTCTCCGCCCGAAGCAGGCATCGACTGAGCCCCAACGGAACGTCACGATGGGTGGGGAGCGGAAAGTAATGCTGGCTCCATCAGGAGCGCGGCTCCACTGAACTCCGATCCAGACGGTCCTCCTTTCCCTCGCGACGAGGCGCGGGAGCGTCGAGGTTCATGGTATTGTCGGTCTCGGTCTGAGTTGATAGCCGACCCTGGCCTCGGTCAACAGAAGATCGGGACGCTGCGGGTCGCGCCCAATCCTGCGTCGCAAGCAAAAGACGGTCATGCGTAAGAATTTCCGTCCGCTCGCCGAATCGTCGCGCCCAAGCCCTGCCAGGAGTTGACCAAAAGTCGCCACGCGATGTCCGTCGTCAGATGATTTGAGACAAATTGCCTGGCTTCCGGAAGGGAGGCTCTGGATTATCTGTGATTGAGATTATGCGGCATGCAGTTGATGCTGCAAGCGACGGTTTGCGATTGTCTGGCGTTTGATCCTTTCGCGTTCGAGGAGGATGGCCTCAGCGCGCCCGAAGTAGATGTCAGCCGGGGTAAGATTGTCGAGGCTCTCGTGATAGCGGGCATGGTTGTAGTGCGCCACGAAGGCGGCGACCTGGCGCTCGAGATCGCCGGGCAGGTAGTAGTGCTCAAGCAGGATGCGGTTCTTGAGCGTCTGATGCCAGCGCTCGATTTTGCCCTGGGTTTGCGGATGGAAGGGCGCTCCGCGGACATGCTCGATGTTCTGCTTGTCCAGCCAATCAGTCAGATCGCTCGCGACATATGACGAGCCGTTATCCGACAAGAGCCGCGGTCGGTGAACGACGGTCATCTTGTCGAGCCCAGACGCAGATAGCGCCAGATCAAGCGTGGCGGTGACGTCCTTCGCCTTCATCGTCGCACAGAGTTTCCAGGCGACAATGAAGCGCGAGAAGTCGTCCAGCACGGTGGAGAGATAATACCAACCCCATCCCGTAATCTTGAGATAGGTGAAGTCGGTCTGCCAGAGCTGGTTGGGCGCCGTGGTCTTGTCCCTGAACTCCTCGGCCGCTTTGATGACGATGTAAGCCGGGCTGGTGATAAGATCGTGCGCTTTCAGAAGCCGATAGACCGACGCCTCCGAGACAAAGTATTTTTCCTCGTCCGTGAAGCGCACCGCCAGTTCCCGCGGGCTGAGCTCGGGTTGATCCAGCGCCAGGTCGACAATCTGGCTGCGGATTGCCTCTGGGATGCGGTTCCAGACCCGATCCGGCCGTGAGGGGCGATCCGCGAGGGCTTCCGGTCCGCCGCCTTGATACCGATCATACCAGCGGTAGAAAGACGATCTGGGAATGCCGAGTTTATCCAGCGCTCGTCGAGCCGGCACATGCGATTGCTCGACCAGCCGGATGATCTCGATCTTGTCGGATGCGGAATATCTCATGCCTCGTCTCCCCCATCCCCGATCATGCTTTTTTTGAGCAGTCGGTTTTCGAGGGTGAGGTCGGCGACCACCTCCTTCAAGGCTTGCGCCTCGCGGCGAAGATCCTTCACCTCGTCGGAGGTTGCGGCGCGCGCCGTGTCGCCGGCGAGCCGCCTTTTACCGGCCTCAAGGAACTCCTTCGACCAGCCATAGTACATCGATGAGGCGATGCCCTCGCGGCGGCAGAGCTCGGCTATGCTCTCCTCCCCGCGCAGCCCTTCCAGTACGATGCGGATCTTCTCTTCAGCTGAAAAGTGTCGACGCGTCGCGCGCCGAATGTCCCTGATCGCGTCTTCCGCCGGCTGCTTTTCCGGCCCGGATTTCTGTCTCATCTTCGCTCCTTGCGGCTACGATGATCCAGAAATCCTCCCTACTTGAAAACCTCACGCTGTCTCAAAGGCGCTGACGTCGGACACTAGGCGAGGTCGCTTTCGCGTTGAGCAAGCGCCTGTTCCTGTGATAAGCGTTGCGGCATGAGCAGAGGTTACGGCAGGGCCCAGCGCGAGTTTGATCTGACAGCGTTGTCCATGGTCTGCTCGAGCAGAGCGCCCTGGTGCGCCCTCCCTCTGCCCTTCCTTCCCGGTTTCACGCCTCCGCGCCCGTCGTGAAGATCAGCTACGAAGCCCTTGACCTCGCCTGCCTATCCGTCCCCGCCGCCGCCGCGTCGCCGCTAGCCTCATGACAGGCGATCACGGAAACAAGATTACACAGCATAACGGCAGAGACTGACAGGCGATCCCGGAAACAAGTTTGCACTGCGTAACGGCAAAGACGTTCCGCAGTTCGCGCCGAATTTCACCGTCTATGTGTTGCCACCCGATGTCGTGTGCCTTTATTCCGAGGATCGGAAGTTCTTGCTTCATGGCGAACTCTATTGCGCGCTCGCCTCCGCGATAGCGAAAGGGCGGAAAGAGCTTTCGGGAGCTTATTCGTGATCTGGAGCAGGATTTTCCATCCGAGAAAATCCGCGAAGCCCTAAAGCGGCTGGTCGACCGTCGCTATATCGTTCCAGCATCCAGCTCTTCGAATGGCGCCGTAGCCGGCTATTGGGCAAGCCTCGGCCTGTCGCCGGAGACCGCGGAGCAAAATCTCCAGAAATGCCGTGTGCGCATTCAATCAATCGACGTGCAGGGGGAAACCGAACTCGGGGCCGCCCTGAGCGGGCTGGGCGTTCGCGTCGTCAAGCGCTCCCCCGATCTGACGGTCATGTTGGTGAACGATTATCTCGAACCACGATTGACCGAATTGAACCGGCAGCATTTGTCGGACGGCGCCCCCTGGGCGCTCGTCCAGCCCTCCGGCATTTTCCCCCTGGTGGGGCCGGTGTTCAGGCCGGGGCACAGCGCCTGCTGGATGTGTCTTGCCGAACGGATGAAAAGGAACCGGGAGGTCAAGGCCCTCCTCGACCGCAGGCAGGCCCGCTGCCTCGCCGTTTCGCCGCTGGCTAAACAGACCCTCGGACAGAGCGCCATCCAACTTGCGGCAGTCGAACTGGCGAAAGCGATCGCCACCGATTTTCGCACGCAATTAAGCGATCACATCGTCAGCCTCGACCTCCTGGGCTCGACGATTGTAAAGCATCATGTAGCCGCCCGCCCGCAATGTCCGAGCTGCGGCCACAAGAAACTGCGCGATCCCCGCCGCGCGCCGGCGCCCGTCGAGCTTGGCGTGGGCGGCAAGGTGGTCATGACGAGCGGCGGGTACCGCAGCGTTTCGTCGGTGGCCACCGTTGCACGTTTCCGCAGGCACGTGAGCCCGCTCACCGGCGTTGTCTCACGTCTCGAGCGGATCCAAGCCGATTTGCCGTTGAACACCAACTACTACGCCACGCACAATTTTTCAGGGCCGGCGAAGACGGTCCGCGAGCTCAAGGCGGGACTGAGCAGCGGCAGCTTCGGCAAGGGCAGCACTGCCGAACAGGGCGAAGCCAGCGCGCTGATGGAGGCGATCGAGCGCTATTCCGGGATTTTTCAGGGCGACGAGATCCGGGCAAAGCGCCGGTTTACCGATTTCCCGTCAGGCGAGGCCATTCCTCCAAACGAAGTCCTGCAGTTCAGCGACGCACAATTGCGGCAGGGCCGATCGCCGACCTCGGGCTCGGACGGGCAGGAGGCGATCCCGGCGCTCTTCGACCAATCGGCAAGGATCGAATGGTCGCCGGTCTGGTCTCTGCGCGACGCCCGCTTCAAATATCTTCCGACCAGCTTGTTGTATTTTTTCTATCGGGGCGCCGCCGCCTTCGCGGCGGATTCGAATGGCTGCGCGACCGGCAACACGCGCGAGGAGGCAATCGTCCAGGGATTCCTAGAGCTGGTGGAAAGGGACGCATACGCGATCTGGTGGTACAATCGACTTGAGCGGCCGGAATTGGACCTCGGCCAGTTCGATGATTCCTATGTTCGCGATCTGCGGAATCAGCTCGCCCAAAACGGCCGCCGGCTTTGGGCGCTCGACGTGACCAGCGATCTCGGGATCCCGACGTTTGTGGCGGTCACGCACTGGATGCAAAACGGGCGGGAAAATATCGAATTCGGTTCTGGCGCGCATTTCGATGCGCGAATTGCGTTGTTGCGGGCGATGACGGAGCTGAATCAATTCTTGTCCCTGGGTCTCATGGACGGCGGTACGGGGGAGAAGTCGAGCCTCGACGGCGCCGCTCCGTTGCTCCTCAAGGACCATCCCTACCTGACGCCGAACGGAAATCCGATGGTCCAACCGGAGTCCGGCTCGAAGTTTGGCCATCTCGACACCCGCGAGCAGGCGGCGGCCTGCGTCTCCATCGCGAAGCGCGCAGGCCTCGATTTCCTCGTCCTGGATCAGACGCGTCCCGACATCGAGGCGCCGGTCGTCAGAGTGGTCGTTCCGGGATTGCGGCATTTCTATCGCCGCTTCGGGCGTGGCCGGCTCTACGATGTGCCGGTAAAACTCGGATTGCGTGACCGGCCGCTAGAGGAAAACGAGCTCAATCCGATTCATCCCCATACGTAAGGCGATCCCGGCTTGCGCGCTCCCGGCCCGAAGAGAGTGCGAGCAGCCGCGCCGGCGAGGGTTTCCGCCCGGCTCCGCGACCCTATCAGGCTCGAAGCGCAGGCGAACGGAGAAATCGTCGCCTGCTTCAATGGCTATTCGGTCGGCTTGGGAAGGTTCAGCGCGGGCGCGGCGGATCGCGCGCAGGAACTGCGCACAGGTCTGCCGCTCAGCTCGTTTGCGTCCGACAGCCGGAATGTCGGCAAAGAGATTGGTCTCTTGGTCCGGCGATTGGCGAGGCGCGGACTATTGGAGTACCGCCTCGGCCGCTCGCGCGCCGGCGAGGACCTAGTGGTCGTCGAACCGCAGGTTCCCGATTATTGGCCGCAGGCGCCTGAGCTCGGCAATGCCGATGCTCTCGTCCTGTCGCGCTTCGCATACATGCGACGGCGCGGGGCCGAGATGGTCCTGGAATCGCCGCGCGCCGGCGCGTTGTTCAAAATTTGCGATCCGAAGATTGCGACCGCCATCGCCGTGCTCTCCGCTCCGCAGCAAATCAAGAAGCTGCGCCGGCAGGAGGGATTTCCAGGGGTCGAGCTTCTCGCCCTGCTCCTCGATTGCCAAATCCTTTTCAAGGTCGGCGGTGCTGGCGAAAGTGGGCTTCGACTGGCCGAGGGTGACCACAGCCTCGTCCTTTGGGACTTTCATGATCTTCTGTTCCACGCGCGGAGCACGGAAGGCCGCCACGCCAATCCGCTGGGCGGAGTCTATCCGCATGCCGGCGTCGTTTCCCCGCTGCCCGCCGTCCGCCCGAGCTGGCCTGGGAAGACAATCGATCTGCGCACGATCTCCGCGGCCAATCCGGAGGCAATCTCGCCGGTCGCCAAGCTCCTGCGCGAGCGCCGTTCGACGCGCAGCTTTGATCATCAGCGACCGATCACGCTTCGCCGAGCTTGCGCGGTTTCTTGACCGAACCGCGCGCGTCCTGTCGCGATCGGACGCGAGGCTCGACCTCGACGAGGGCGGTCACACGGTCAGGCCATATCCGTCGGCGGGTGCTGCTTACGGGCTCGAGCTCTATCTGGCCGTCAACCTATGCGAAGGGCTTGCGCGCGGCTTCTATCATTACGACGCCGGCGCTCACGCGCTGGCGCCGATCGGCGCCCCCGCAAATGAGCTCGAAGCGCTGTTGACGGGAGCCGAACAAGCGATGGGCGCGCCTGCTGCGCCCCAGATCCTGATCACGATCGCGGCCCGCTTCGGCCGGATTTCATGGAAATACAGCTCGATCGCCTATGCGCTCATCCTGAAGGACGTCGGGGTCTTAACGCAATCCCTCTACCTGATGGCGACGGACATGGGGCTCGGCGGATGCGCGATCGGAATCGCGAATATCGAACTGTTCGCAAAGATGACGGGAATCGAATTGCACGTCGAGGGACCCGTCGGCCAATTTGCGCTCGGTCGCGGCGAGAAACCGGAAGCTTCCGACTGATTCGCTTAGTCAGATTGAAAATACTCAAGGCCGTCGGCGGTTCGGCGCGTCGGCGGAGGCGCGGGGCGCGACCCGCTCGAAATAAACATATCCAACCTTGCGGCTGCGCTTGTCCAAAAGCGCGAATATGGCGCCCTGCGGGTCCATGCAGTGGACGATCCAGGCGCCCCCCGGCACTGCGGTCGGACCATACACGATTTCGCCGCCACCGGCCTCCACGCGCTTCGCCGCCGCCTCGACATCGCCGATGTTGAAATAGTAGAGCCAGAAGGGAAGCGGCAATGTCGCGGGCTTGGTGTACATGCCGCCGATCGTCTCCCCTCCGGTGGAGAACCCCTGATAGGCGCCCATCACGCCGGTATGGCTCTCGGCTTTTTGCCAGCCGAGTAACTCGCCGTAGAAAGCGAACGCCTTCTCCCAGTCGGCGGCAAGCAACTCATGCCAGCCGACGCGCCCCGGCGCCCCCGGGTCGGCGGACTGCGCCTGGGCGGATTTCAGGCCCCTGACCAATGCAAGCGTCGCCATTTGTGGGTCGGCGACGACCGAAAAGCGGCTGATCTTTGGGACGTCGGTCGGCGGGACGTACACCGCTCCGCCAAGCTGCTTGGTCCGGTCGACGGCAGCGTCCACGTCGTCGACTCCGACATATCCGATCCAGTGCGGCGTCACACCCGTTTTCCGCGCGTCCTCCGGCAGGTTCATCAGCCCGGTGACGGGGAAATCTCCGATAGTAAACAGACTATAGGGCGGGCCAGACATCGAGGCGTCGCGAGCGCTCCATCCCACGACGTTGGCGTAGAAGGCCTTGGCGCTTTCCATGTCCGTCGTCATCAGCTCGTACCAGACGAAACGGCCATGAGAACTGACCATGTCCGTTTCTCCCTTCGAGCCTGCAGTCCGACCGTTCACAGCTTCCGATATTTGCCGGGTCCCGCCACCGACGACGGCCAAGATGGCCGGCGCTGGCGATTTTCTCAAGCGGGTCGCCGGTCCGGATGCGTTCCGGCCTCCTGCCCGAGCGGCGCTTGCAAGAAGCGTCTAAATTCCGCAAGCTTACATCGAACCGGGGGCTGTCAGCCTAAGCGAAAGCTCGCCGGCGCCAATCGGCACGAACAAGATCGCGGAGGAACGCATGAGGCCCACCAGACGGTCCGTAAACCTCGGGCTCGTCGCGAGTCTCGCGGCGCCAGCGTTCTCGCGCGTCGCTCTCGCCGAGGGGGAAACGATCAAGATCGGCATGGTGCTCCCTGTCACCGGACCAGCCGCGGACAGCGGCAAATACGCGCTGACCGGCGCCAAGATAGCGCTCGATTGGGTCAACAAGTCGGGCGGCGTGCTCGGAAAGCCGATTGAGCTCATCACCGAGGACGACCAGACGACCAATCCCGGCGCGGTGCTGGCCTTCTCCAAGCTCGCCGCTCAACCCGACATCGTCGCCTTCCTCGGCTCGATCCGCTCGACTCAGAATCACGCCATGGCGGCCGACATCATGAAGACGGGTAAGCCGGTCTGTTTTGGCGGCACTGATCCCGCGCTGACGAAGATGGGTAATCCCTGGCTCATTCGCTTCCGACCCAACGATTCCTATTCGGGGCGCGTGATCGCCGCCTACGGAGTGGAAACGCTGGGCAAGAAGAACTGGGCGATCGTGCATTCGACCGACGCGTTTGGGACCGGCGGGTTCAAGGCGCTTTCAGCGTCGCTCGACAAGGCTGGCGCCAAGGTCGCGATCGACCAGGGCTATCCGAACCAGAACCAGGATTTCACGCCTGTCGTGCTCGCAATCAAATCCTCCGGCGCCGACATCATCGGCTCGTATTTCACCTTCGACAACGACATCGCGATCTTCGCGCGGCAGCTGAGACAGCTCGGCGTGACGCTGCCCTGGATAGGGTCGGCCTCGATCGTCGTCGACGGCGCGGTGAAGCTCGCCGGCCCAGCGCTCTGGGGCACCTATGGGGTCGCCGACTACGCCATCGACTCGAGCCCCGAGGCGCAGGAATTCGCGAAACTTTACGCCGCCGTATCGAAAACTCCGGCGGACAATTACAGCTCCTGGACCTACGACGCGATCGGCGTTCTCAGCGCCGCCATCAACAAGGCCGGCTCGACCGACCCCGACAAGATCCGCGCCGCGATCCTGTCAACCAAGGGCTACAAGGGCGCCGAGGGCGAATATAATTTCGACGAGTTCGGCGACGGCCTGCACGGCTACAACATCGTGCGCAATGAAAAGGGCGTGATCGTCTTCGACAAGCATATCGAGTTCACGGACTGAAGCGCGGCGCCGTCTCAAGCGCCCCCGCCGTCATTGCGAGCGTGAGCCAAACCAATCCACGGGCTGTGACGCGGCCCCTCGATTGCTTCGTCGCCTCGCTCCTCGCAATGACGGGATCTGGAACCCCGCCGCATGGATTTCTTTCTGCAACTGCTTTTCGCCGGCGTCGGCATCGGCGCCGTCTACGCCCTCGTTGCGCTCGGCTTCGTGTTGATCTTCCGCGCCACCAGCGTCGTCAATTTCGCCCAAGGCGAGTTCTCGATGGTGGCGGCTTATCTCATGGTCGTGTTCGCGGTCGATCTCGGCTGGCCCTACTGGCTTGCCTTCCTGATCGCGATCGCAGGCATGGCGCTGCTCGGCGCCGTGTTCAATCTTTTCGTCTACTATCCGCTCCGAAATCGAACCTATTTGCCGGTCCTGATCTCGACGATCGGCGCCTCGATCTTCCTCTCAAACACCGTGCTCGCGCTCTACGGACCACAGCCGCAGGTGCTGCCGGGCTGGCTGGACACGCCGGGGTTCCAGGTCGGACCCGTTTATCTCGATAGCCAATATCTCCTCGTCATTGCGGTCACGCTCGCGCTGGTCGGGTTCCAGTATTGGCTCTTCGAGCACACGCTCCTGGGCAAGAAGCTTCAGGCGACGAGCCAGGACAAGGAAATGGCGGCGCTGCTCGGCATCCCCGTCGCCGCCATGATCATGATCACGTTTGTCTACAGCGCCGTGCTCGGCGGCGTCGCCGGCATTCTGGTGGCGCCGATTCTCTTCGTCTCGATCCAGATGGGCTCGACGATTGCGCTCAAGGCCTTTGCGGCGACGATCATCGGCGGCTTCGGCGACGTCGCGGGAGCGATCCTCGGCGGTTTCGCGATCGGAATCATCGAAACCTTCGGCGCGGCCTATATTTCGGTTCCCTTCAAGGACGCCTTCGCATTTCTTGTGCTCATTCTCTTCCTCGCCCTTCGCCCGCAAGGCATTTTCGGCGAACGCGTGGCGGAGAAGGCATGAGCCGCTCGCGCGCCTTCGCACTCGGGGGGGTCCTGTACGCCCTGGGCGCGGTTGCGGCAGTTGCGCTCGCGGCAACCGTCAAGACCGACGGCTATGTCGCCAACATCCTGATGCAAGCCGCGACATACGCGATCGCGGTCTTCGGCCTCTCGATCGTGCTCGGCCTCTGCGGCCAGATCAATCTCGCGCAGGCCGCGTTCTTCGCATTGGGCGCCTACGCGGTCGGTCTTGGCACCTCCGACTATCGCCTGCCCTTCTGGCTCTGCCTCGTCGGAGGAATGGCGCTCGCCACCGCGGCGGGCGCGGGCCTCGGCGTTTCGACGCTGCGCCTCGGCGGCCATTACCTCGCGATGGTCACGATTTCCTTCCAGCAAATCTTGACCGTCGTCCTGATCAACGCGACCCGCATCACCCATGGACCCGATGGCGTGAGCTCGATTGCGCGCCCAGCGGGGTTCGCTTCGGGTCAAGCCTTTCTCGCGCTCGTTGTCGCCGTGCTCGCGTTCTCGGGCTATCTCGTCTGGCGCCTCGCCGACACGCGTCTCGGCCGGGCCATGCGTGCGGTGCGCGACAACGAGCTTGCCGCCGGCGCGGCGGGCGTCGATGTCTTCCGGACCAAGCTCACGGCCTTCGCCCTCTGCGCGCTCCTCGGCGGGCTCGGCGGCGGATTGTTCGCGGGCGGCTTTTCCTACGTCAGCCCGGATCAGTTCGCCTTCTCGGATTCGATCGTGCTGTTGACGATGGCGCTGCTCGGAGGCGTCGCCTCGCCGATCGGTTCTGCGATCGGCACGGCTCTCCTGATCCTGATTCCGGAATGGCTGCGGTTTCTGAAGAGCGTGCCAGGCCTCTATCTTGCGATCTACGGCGCCGCCGTCATCCTTATCGTCATTTTCATGCCCGAGGGCATTTGGGGTTTCATCCTTCGGCGCTTCGTGGGCCGAGCGCGCTCGGCTCCGGCGGCCACCGAACCGCTCGCGCTGCGCCCCGCTGATTCCGGCGCTTCGATCGCCTTGGAAGTCAGGGGACTCACCAAACATTTCGGCGGCTTGACGGCGGTCGACGGCGTCGATTTTCAAGTGCGTCGCGGCGGCGTGCATGCGTTGATCGGCCCGAACGGCAGCGGCAAAACGACGACGCTCAATATCGTCACCGGCCTCTATCGCGCGAATGCGGGCGCGATTTTTGTCAACGGCGTCGAAGTGACCGGCCTGCCGCCGCATAAGCGCACTGCCTTCGGCCTCGCGCGCACGTTCCAGAACATCAGGCTCTTCCGCTCGATGACCGCGCTCGAAAACGTCGTCGTCGGCGCAGAACGCGACGGCAATACGCTGGTCGCCGCCAGCTCCACCGCGTTGCGGCTGCGCGCCCAGGCCGCGCTCGATTTTGTCGGACTCGGCGCTCGCGCGGGCGAGACGATCTCAAGCTTCAGCTACGGGCACCAGCGGTTGATCGAGTTTGCGCGCGCTCTGGCAGCCAATCCGACCGTGCTGCTGCTCGATGAGCCCGCCGCTGGCCTCAATTCGAGCGAGAAGCGGGCGCTGCACGAGCTGCTCGACCGCATTGCCGCGCAAGGGTTGACCATCCTCATCATCGATCACGACATGACCTTGATTGCGGGCGTGGCGAAGCATCTGACGGTTCTCAACTTCGGCAAGCGGATCGCCGACGGCGAGACCGCCGAAGTCCTGAGGCAGCCCGACGTCGTCGCCGCTTATCTTGGAGTCTCGTGATGGCGCTGCTCGAAATCGAAGACCTCTGCGTCAGCTACGGCGAGATCGAGGTCTTGCGCGGCGTCTCTTTCGCGATCGAGGAGGGCGCCGTCGTCACGCTGCTCGGACCCAACGGCGCGGGAAAGTCGACCACGTTGCGCGCGGTCTCGGGCCTCGTCGCGCCGCGCTCGGGCTCGATCCTGCTCGACGGCAGGCCGATCGGGGGGTTGGGCCCGCGCGCGATCGTCAAGCTCGGCGTCGCCCATGTGCCCGAGGGGCGGCGCGTATTTCCCGGCCTCACGGTGCGCGAGAACATCATGCTCGGCGCTTCGAACGGCGCTGCGCCAAGCTCGGCGATCCGGCGCGAGGCCGATGCGATGTTCGGTCTCTTCCCCGATCTTCAGCGCTTCGCCGACGCGCTCGGCTGGACGCTTTCGGGCGGCCAGCAACAGATGGTCGCGCTCGCGCGCGGCTTGATGGCCAAGCCTCGCCTGCTGCTGCTTGACGAGCCTTCGCTCGGCCTCGCCCCGGTCATCGTGCAGGGCGTGTTCCAGATCATCGCCGAGATTCATAAGCGGGGAACGACAGTGTTGCTGGTCGAGCAGAACGCACATATGGCGCTCAAGGTCGCCGACTGGGGATATGTCCTGGAGACCGGCCGCCTTGCATCAGGCGGCGATCCTGCGACGCTATGGAGCGACGAGCGAATCCGCGACGCTTATCTCGGCGGGCCGCAGGCCAAGGCGCCGCAATGACGATTCACATACCTGCCGACGCACTGACGGATTTCTGCGCCGAGATCTTCGCTCGCGTCGGCTGCCGCTCCGAAGAATCGCTCCGCGTCTCCGCTTCGCTCGTCGACGCCAATCTCACCGGCCACGACAGCCACGGCGTCATTCGCGTGCCCCGTTACGTCGATTGGGTCCGCGCAGGCGATCTCATTCCCAACCAATCGATCGAGCGCCTTGTCGATACGCCGGTCATCGGCGTCGTCGACGGGCGCTTCGGCTTCGGTCAGACGATGGCGCCGATGGCCGTCGACATCGGCGTTGAAAAGGCGAGAGCGACGGGTCTTTCCGCAATCTCACTGCGCAATTCCGGCCATGTCGGCCGCGTCGGCGAATGGGCGGAGCGCGCCGCCGCGGCGGGCTTGATCTCTATCCATTTCGTCAATGCCGCCGGCTCGATCCTGGTCGCGCCGTTCGGCGGCCTGGACCGCCGGCTGTCGACGGCGCCCTTTTGCGCCGGCATTCCGCGCGAGGGCGCCGCGCCGATCGTGCTAGACTTTGCGACATCGCTGGTCGCCGAAGGCAAGGTCAATGTCGCGAGCCACGGCGGCAAGCCGCTGCCGCCGGACGCGCTGATCGGTCCGGACGGAGCCCTCTCCGGCGATCCCGCGCTGCTCTACGGCCCGTTGACCCCGGACGGCCCGCGCGATCACCGCCGCGGCGCCGGCGCAATCCGCGCCTTCGGCGAGCATAAGGGGTCCGGCCTCGCGCTCATCTGCGAACTGATCGGCGGCTCGCTCACTGGCAATGGCGCAACCGGGCCGGGCCGCAGATTTTCCAACGGAATGTTCTCGTTCTATCTCGACCCCAAGCAGTTCGACCCCTCGCACGTCTTCGACGCCGACATGGCCCGCTATCTCGATTGGTTCCAGCGGGCGGAAGCGATACCGGGCAAGGCGGTCATGACGCCCGGCGAGCCGGAGCGCGCCGAGCGCGCAAGACGCACGGCAAGCGGCGTGCCCCTCACCGCCGCGGCTTGGGCCTCGATCGTCGCGGCGGCGCGGAGCGTCGGCGTCAACCGCGACCTTTCTTTCTGAGAGCGGTCATAAGCGATCGGACTGGTCCGTTCCGCGCTCGGCATCGGAAGATGGGAACGGTCTTTCTTCTCTTCGCTGCTCATGCCCTCGGCCCTCCGGCTCGTTTTGAACTATTCCGGCTGCGGCGTTTCTCGTTCGCGGGGCAGGATTGCCTGAGGACTGCGCGCCGCGCAATCTCGTGGCGCTGACTTGAGCGTTTACCCGGCGCGATGCGGCGTCAACGCATTGACTTGTGCCGATTCCGGACCGGCCAGACACTTCCAGGGTTAGCTTAGTGTAAACGCCAGCGCATGTCCCGCGCGGCGCTTGTGCGCGCCTTTCCGCTCGGGAATGGCACGGTCCGTGCCTCATATGACCCAAGCCGCAGCCAACGGCTCACGGGGGTCCCATTCCGGGACAGGCGTCGCAGAGGATTCGAAGTGAAGCTCGCCGTCACCATGGAGCTCTACGCGTACTGGAACCAGCTTAGGGGAGCGCGCCGCGCGCCCGAGCGCAATGACGTCGACCCAGGCGCGATCCGCGGCGTGCTGGCCGATACGTTCGTGCTCGATTTCGACGAGGGCCGCGGGTTTCCCTTTCGCATCGCCGGATCGAGAGCCAACGCGATTTTTTTGAAAGAGCTAAGGGGCCTCTCCTTTCTCGAGCTTTGGCGCGACGCCGATCGCAAAGAGCTCGATTCGATCCTTCATTGCGTCGCCGACGAAGCGCAGCCGTTCCTCATCGGCGCCGAGGCTCGGCCGCCCGGTATTGGAGCCGTCGACGTCGAGGCCATTCTCTTGCCGCTTCGTCACCACGGATTGACCCATTCGCGGGTCCTCGGCGCCTTGGCCGTCCATGCGGCGCCGTCGTGGATCGGGTTCGTGGGCGCGGGGTCGATCACGCTGACCTCTCTGCGCGCGCTCGATCCACCGTCACGTCCCGGCTCGGCGCCCGACGGCGCAGCGCCGGCCGGCTTTTCGCTCCGCAATCCGCCGAGGCGCTACAAGCACCTCTTTGTCTATTCCGGCGAACGCCGGATGACCTGACGCTGCGGAGCGTGCGGCGCGTAACAGCGCCTTAATCCCTACCGGTTAAGGTTAGGACGCTGGCGCCGGCTTGATCGGGAACCATCGATCGCGTCAACGACCGAGTGCGGCCGGCTTCGAGAATCCGAGGAGCACGCCGCCATGGGCGCTTTGGCATGGAGCATCGCGGACCCGGCGCCGCTCGAGCGGCGGCGCCACCAGCGCGTCAAGGTGCGCCTGGCCGGGCGGTTCATGCGCTCCGATCGCCTGGAATTCGACTGCGAATCGATCGACGCCTCCCCCGGCGGCATCGCGTTCTCCTCGGACGCCGGGGTGCAGCCCGGCGAGCGCATCGTCGCCTATCTCAACCAGATCGGACGGATCGAAGGCACGGTCGCACGCAGGTTCCCAGGCGGGTTCGCGGTCCAGATGACTTTGCCTATAGCCAAGCGCGAGAAGCTCGCCGACCAGCTGACGTGGCTCGCCAACCGCCAGTCGCTCGGGCTGCCCGAAGATCGGCGCCATGAACGCATTGCGCCGCGCGACCGATACACGATGCTCAGGCTCGCCAACGGACGCGAATTCGCCGGGAGCCTCATCGACATCTCGATCTCGGGGGCGGCGCTCAAAGTCGATTTCCAGCCGCCGCTCGGCGCGCGCGTCGTCGTCGGCTCGACGCCGGCCCAGGTCGTGCGTCACCTTGAACTCGGGATTGCGGTCGAGTTCATGCGGCCGTTTCCCGCCGACGATTTCAGCGAAGACACAACGCTCTGACATCAAGCCACACGGTCGCCGGGAGCGATCCAGAACCGCCCTTCCGCGGGCGGCCGTCGAGCGGATAGAGCGGCATCGCCTATTCCTGGTCGTCGAGATCGACGTCCAGGATCGCCATTTGCAGGGTATAGGTCGAGCCTTCGGGATCATCGGCGGAGATAACGCCGAGAAAGTCGGGGCCATTGTTGAGCTCGACCGAGTCGGTTTTCTTAAGCCGTCCGGCGACGGCCAGCTTGTCGTTCTCGAACAGGCGGCGAAGATAATCCTGCAGCACCGGACGGCCGACCGGCACTTTCATCGCGAACGCGAACGAGCGGTCGCCGTCCTCGTCGTCGACCGTGATCGTGCCGAGCTTGCGTTCGCCGAGCGACACGTCCGCCGCTTCGGCGGACTTTGAATTCGGCGCGACCTGAAGCGTCGGGGCGCCAAACGAACGGCGCAGGAACTCCCTCAGTTTGACGATCTCGGCTTTGTCCATGATCTCTCCCCGGCTCAAGAGCCGCGCGCCGAGGCTCTGCCACGAAGGGGCGCCGCGTTGCAAGACTTCGAAGGCACCGCGATTTCCGATTTCAACATGAAACCGGGCGCTCGCCCTTTGCGCGCGGGGACACTCCGCGCCCTCTCCCCGCTTGCGGCGAGAGGGCAAGGGCGCCGCCCTCTACGCTTCGAGCGCCTTCTCGGCGAGGATCTGGTTCATGTCGCGCGCCGGCTCGGCGCAGCCCGCTTCGCCCACGATGCGCGCAGGGACCCCGGCGACCGTCTTGTTGTGCGGCACCGCCGCAAGCACCACCGACCCCGCCGCCACCCGCGCGCAATAACCGATCTCGATGTTGCCGAGGATTTTCGCTCCCGCGCCGATGAGCACGCCATGGCGGATCTTGGGATGCCGGTCGCCAGTCTCCTTGCCGGTGCCGCCGAGCGTCACGCCCTGGAGGATCGAGACGTTGTCTTCGATCACCGTCGTCTCGCCGACCACGAGACTGGTCGCGTGATCAAGGAATATGCCCTTGCCGATGCGCGCGGCCGGGTTGATGTCGACGCCGAACGCCGCCGAGACGAGGCTCTGCAGGCTTAGCGCGAAATCGCGCCTGCCCGCTTTCAACAGCCAATGGGATAGGCGATAGGCCTGAAGGGCCTGGAAGCCTTTGAAATAGAGGAGCGGCTCCATCATCCTGAGGCATGCGGGGTCGCGGTCGGCGACCGCGATGATGTCAGCGCGGAACGCCTCGCCGATCGAGGGGTCGCGCGCGATCGCCTCGGCGAAGGTCTGCCGGATCAGCGCGGCGGGAAGGTCGCGATGGTCGAGCCGAGAGGCGACGCGGTGCGACACCGCCCCCTCGAGCGTGTCATGGTTGAGAACATTCACGGCGAGAAACAGCGCCAGCTCCGGCTCGCGGCGCGCCGCTTCTTCGGCTTCCTGCCGAATGCGCGCGAATAAAGGGTCAGCGCCGGAAAGGCCGACGATCCGGGCGCTCATACCTTGCGCCCATGACGAAACTCCCAAGCTCGGCCGGAAGGGGATGGCCGAACCCCAATCTAGCACAAATGCTCGGCCGGTGCGAAGACCGGCCGAGTTCAGGCGTGTCTGGCTGCGTCAACCCGCGCAGGGCTTAATTGGCGCAATCCGTCGTCTGCCGGGTAACGCTGGCGCCCGTATTGTTATCCTGCGTGGTCGTCGTTCGCGTGTTGCACGGGGCAGGCCCAGGCGCGACGACGACCGGCCCCGGCCCGGTCCAGAGGCTGCGCCCCCAATCACGCCGCCGGCGACGCCGCCGACCGCCGCGCCGACCGGGCCGCCCACCACCGCGCCCGCCACAGCGCCGCCAGCCGCGCCGGTTACGGCGCCGTCGCCATCGGCGAGGGCGACGGTCGGCAGAGCGGCGATCGCCAGAATTGAAAGTCCTATGATTGTGCGACGCATGAATTCCTCCTCATTTGAGAGGGCGAAGAACGCCTGGTCGAAGGAATGGTTCCGCAGGCAGCCCCTCCGAGTCACGAAGGTCGAGAGCCGCACGGCCTAAGTCAAATTTCGCAACCACGCGGCGGAGGGAACATCTGGGGCGGCTCGAGAGTTTTGCTGCCGTCGGCTCGAACGACGCTCGGACACACAAAAATGCGCCTTGTGCTCGCCTTGATCATCATTGTCTATCTGGTTGGCGTCGGCGTCGTTCTGTCGCCGGTCGTTCGCTCGACCTGGAGCGCGGAGCCCGCCTCAGCGCTCGCCCAGAGCGTCGCCCAAGCGTTGCCCGACGCGCTCGCTTGGCCGGTCAGAGCGGCGCACTCAGTGACCGGGTCCTGAACGCTAAAGGGTCAGGATTTCGCGATCGGCGCGGCCGGCCGATACCCCGGCCACATGCGCGTTAATATCGTGTCGCGCTTGATCGCCGCATGCCAGACCACGGCGCCGAGATGCGCGGCCAGCACGAACGCGATTGTCCACGCTAACACGTAGTGCGCCCAGCTTGTCGCCTCGGCGAGAGACTTGTCCTTGCCCACGAGTCTCGGCAGGGTGAACAGCCCGAACCAAGGAAGCGGGGAGCCGCTGGCCGTCGACGTCAGATAGCCGCTTACCGGCATCGCGATCATCAGCGCATAAAGCGCGAGGTGTCCCGCGCGAGACGCCGCGTGGATGGCCCTGCCGAGTGGTTCGGCGTAATCCGGCGCGCCAGCGACGAGGCGCCAAATGATGCGGAGCACGACCAGCCCAAAGACAGTCACGCCGATGGACTTGTGGAAGAACAGGACTTCCGAACGAAACGCGCCGCGTGGAAGAAGCGATGCCCACACGCCGAGCGGAAGGGCGATAAAAATGAGCGCTGCCATCAGCCAATGAATCGCGCGCAGCCCGGGATCGTACACCCCGATCGCGCGCGGCGGCGGAAACGCTTTCATGAACTGGAACCCGGCGAGAAGACTTCGCCCATTTGCCTCCGGAAAGCGTCAATCTCAAGGCCGAGATCTTACGGATCGTTCACGCTTCCATGATCGCGACCGCGCGCGTCCAGCCGGCGGAGGCGCGCTCGATCTTGACCGGAAAGCAGACGACAGTGAAGCCGGTCGGCGGCAGCGCTTCGAGGTTGTGCAGTTTCTCGATGTGGCAATAGCCGATATGGCGGCCCGCTTTGTGACCCTCCCAGATGATCGACGGATCGTGGGTCTCGGCGAAGCGCCTGGCGGTGTGGACGAACGGCGCATCCCAGCTCCAGCCGTCGGTTCCGGTTACTCGCACGCCCTGTTTCAATAGGTGAAGTGTCGCCTCGGCGCCCATGCCGCACCCCGAGGCGACATAGTCCCTGCGTCCGTATTTCGCGCCAGCTCCGGTGTTGACGAGGACGATGTCGAGCGGTTTCAGCGCGTGGCCGATGCGCCGGAGCTCGGCGTCAACGTCGGCGGCGGTGGCGACATAGCCGTCGGCGAAATGGCGGAAGTCGAGCTTCACCCCGCTCTGAAAGCACCATTCGAGCGGCACGTCGTCGATCGTCCAGGCGCGTTTCCCCTCGTTCATGGTCGGATGATAGTGCCAGGGCGCGTCGAGATGTGTGCCGTTGTGAGTTGAGAGCTGCACACGCTCGACCGCCCACCCCTGCCCGTCGGGCAGATCCTCCTTCCTCAGCCCGGGAAAGAACGGCAGGATTTGCGGCAAGCTCTGCTGGTGATCGATGTACTCGATCGTGGGACCTAGCCCCGGCGGGTCGGCAGGGACATCGTTTTGCAGCGGCGCGGAAATGTCGATGATGCGTCGGGCCATGCGTTCCTCCGTGCTCGCCTCCCGCAGCCTCGCGACTATCCGCTGCGCTCATCTCGACGCGCCCGCCGCGCGCCGCGAATGACGCTAGCGGCGAGCGCGGCAGGAAGGACCAGCGTCAGCATGAGGCCGGCGACCCAGAGGGGCGTGGCGGCGGTAAGCGTCAGCGCGCTCGCAGCGCCGACCGCAACGAGGACGGCGGCCGCCAGAAACTCGTCGTCGACGAACAATCCGATCAGTTGCGTAACGATTGCGCCGTTCACGCGAGTTCCGCCAATTGCGGCTTCAGAAGCGCGATCAGCGCCGCGCCGATGCCTAGGAAAAGTGCGGCGAAAGCGAGGATCGCCACGTCGCCGCCCGGCCATTCGACGCCGAGGCTCTCGCCAGTCCAGAACAGGCCGAAGGCCGAAAGCATCACGCCGACCACAAACTTGAGCGCGTTCTCCGGCACACGGGCCAGCGGCCGATGGATCGCCGCGCCGATCGCCGTCACCACCAAACACGCCGCCAGGGCGCCGGCGCTCGCCAGTCCAAGAAGGCCGCGCCCCGCGCCGACAGCAATGACGATGAACACGACCTCGATCCCCTCGAGCAGCACGGCCTTGAAAGCGGTCACGCCGGCGATCCAGTCCAGTCCCTGCGCATGTCGGCGTTCGGCTTCGCTCAGTTCGCGCCTCTCGCGCTCAAAGGCGGCGTTCTCGTCGTGCAGGGCGACGACGCCAATGGCGCGCAGGATCGCCTTGCGGAGCCAGCGTAGTCCGAACATGAGCAAGAGCACGCCGACAACGCCTTGCAAGGCCCGGATCGGAATGGCGCCAATGAGCGGGCCAAGGGCGGCGACAATCAGCGCCAGCGCGGCAAGGGCGGCCGCGGCGCCGGTCAGCGCCGGCCGCCAGCCGCGGGCCAGCCCGACGGCGAGCACGATCGTGAGCGCCTCGACCGCTTCGACGAAAGAGGCGGCGAACGACGCCCCGGCGACCGACACGATCGTCGTCAGGTTCGCCATCGCCGAGCCTCCGCCGCATGCGCCGCAGGGCGCGAGCCCGTCAGCTCGATCGCCTCGCCAGCGAAAGCCACAAGCCTCCGCCGATGAGGACAGTTCCGGATAGCCGGCCGAGCAGCTTCGCCCGCTTGGGCTTCATGAACCATGCGCGGCCTGCGCCCGCCGCGACCGCCCAGGCGCAATCGGAGACACCGGCGAGCATGACCGTTACGGCGCACATCACCGCGAGCTGCGGCGCCGCCGGCAGCTTGGGATCGAGAAACTGCGGCAGGAAGGCGGTGAAAAAGACGATCGTCTTCGGATTGGATAGCGCGACCAGGACTCCGCGCACGAACCTCGCGCGCCCGGTCTCCATCAGCCTTGCCTCGTCGTCGCCCGCGTGGCGCCACGCCTGCACGCCGAGCCATATGAGATAGGCGGCGCCGGTCCAGCGCAAGGCCTCAAACAGGAGGTCGGCGTGCGCATGCACCCAGCCGAGCGCGGAGGCGATCGCAGCCAGCAGCAGGGCGTTGCCGACCGTCGTGCCTGCGGCGGTGATCAGTGCGGCGCGAGGACCCTGGAGGACGCCGGTCGATATGATGAGGGTCACGATCGGCCCGGGCGCGATGATGAGAACGATCGTGATCAGCAGGAAGGCCGTGAACAGCTCGATATTCATATCTCTTCGCTCCGCGCTCGCATGGACGCTTTACCGCTATCACGCCTTCCAGAACAGCCCGATCGTCAGCGCCACGCCGATGGCGACGACGCCTAATTTCAACAGCTTCTCGTTGACGCTTTTGAGCATCAGCGCGCCGGCCCAGCCGCCGAACGACGCGCCGGCCGCGGTGACCAGCGCCGGCGCCCAATGGACGTCCCTGGAAAAGACAAAGATTAGGACCGCGGACGCGTTCGCCATTCCGGCGAGGATGTTCTTGGCCGCCCCGGCGTTGCGCACCGCAATGCCCGTCATGGTCAGCGCGGCCATCATCATGAAGCCGATGCCGCCGCCGAAATAGCCGCCATAGACGGCGATGAAGAACTGGATGAGCCCCATCCCCCAGGGCTGCAGCCGTCCCTCGACCTCGTCCACGGACCGGCCAAAGAAACTTCCCCAGGCGAAGAGCGCGGTTGCGAACAGCACCAACCACGGCACGAGGCGAGCGAACACTGAGGGCGGCGTCGCGAGCAGGATGACCGCGCCGATCGCCCCGCCGACCAGGCTGATGAGCGTGAGCGTTCGCATCGTCAGGCCTGGCGGGCTCTCGGCGTCGGCGCGGCCGGTAAAGCCGGTCACCAGCTGGGCCGGAAAGAGGGCCACGGTTGAGGTGATGTTGGCCGCGCGCGCGTCCATGCCGGTCAGCATCAGCGACGGCAAAGTGATGAACGAGCCGCCGCCGGCGAGCGCATTCTGCGTTCCCGCCCACAGCGACGCGATGAAGAGGACGATGAGTGCAGTCATTCTGGCGCCGTCACCCCGAGGAGCATAGGGCGTCGCCAGACGCCCGTCTTTCGACCGGCTATGGCGACCCGGCGATCCAGAGGAACCGCCGCATCCCTTCGCCTCGTGCATCGCTTCGCTTCGCTCGCGATGACGTTTTCGTTCGATCGAGTCATTTCCGAGGCTCCTCGCATCAGGCGAAATCCCGCGCCGCGCGCTTGTGCTCGGCAATTAGACCTTCGAGATCGAGCCCGACCGGCTGCCCGTCGACGACCCGCCATTCGCCTGCGATCATCACCCGATCGGCGCGGTGGGCGCCGCAGAGGACGAGCGCGGCGAGCGGATCGTGCGCGCCCGAGAAGCGGGGCTCGTCAAGCTTGAACAGCGCGAGGTCCGCTTCGTATCCCGCTTCGATCAGGCCGATGTCGGAGCGCCCGAGGCACCGCGCGGACCCTTGCGTTCCCCAGCGCAGGACATCGCGATGGGTGACCCTGTCGGCGCCATAGCGGAGGCGGCCGACCATCAGCGCGTGGCGCAAGGCTTCCATCATGTTAGAGGAATCGTTCGAGGCCGAGCCGTCAACGCCGAGGCCAACGGCAGAGCCCGCGGCCTCGAGCTCGCAGGTCGGACATATCCCCGACGCCAGCACCATGTTCGAGGCCGCGCAATGGCTGACGCCGACGCCGGCCTTGCCCAGCCGCACGATCTCGTGCGCATTGAAATGAATGCCGTGAGCGAGCCAGGCGCGGCTCGACATCCAGCCGGTTTCCTCCAGAAGATCGACCGGCCTCAGGCCATACGTCTTTAGGCAGAACCGCTCTTCATCCTCGGTTTCGCAGAGGTGGGTGTGAAGCTGGCACTCGTAGCGCTCGGCGAGGCGGGCGCTCGCGCTCATGAGCTCCTTGGAGATCGAGAACGGCGAACAGGGCGCGAGCGCGACGCGAATCTGGGCGCCAGGCTTCGGATCGTGGAACAGCTTCAGCACCCGTTCGCTGTCGGCCAGAATCGTCTCTTCGTCCTGCACCACGCTGTCGGGCGGCAGGCCGCCGTCCTTTTCCGACAGGTTCATCGAGCCGCGCGAGACCGTCATGCGCATGCCTAAGGCGCGCGCCTCCTCGACCTCGATGTCGACCGCGTTCTCGAGCCCAGCCGGATAGAGATAGTGATGATCGGCGGCGGTCGTGCAGCCCGACAGCATGAGCTCGGTCAACGCCAGCCGCGTCGCGAGCCTGAGCTGATGCGGCTTGAGCCGGGCCCAGATCGGATAGAGCGCGGTAAGCCAGGCGAACAGCGGCTTGTTGATCGCCGAAGGATGGGCGCGGGTCAGCGTCTGGTAGAAATGGTGGTGGGTGTTGACGAGCCCCGGCAGCACGACATGGCGCGAGGCGTCGAACGTCGCGTCGATGCGCTCCGGTGTCGCGCCGCGCGCGACCCGCTCGGCGATTCGCGTCCCCTCGGCCACAACGCCGCGCTCGGCGCCGTCGGCGAAGATCGCCAGCGGGTCTTTGATCCACGTCCGCATGCCCGCCCTGCCCTCATCTGCCCCGGCTTCCTATTGGGAAGGGCTTGAGGGCCGTGTCAACCGCGGGTGCGGCGAATCGATCCTATTGTTGTCCTCGGGCGCTTCGGAGGAATTGCGGCAAGGATTTTCCAATGGCCGGCAGCGCGATTTCGTCGCTGGCCTACATTGGCGGGACGACGCCGTTCGTGCCGACGACAACGAAACCTGTGGCGAGCGCGCCATCGTCGCCACGTTGCGCGGGAATGAACACGGTCGCGCCGGGCTTGAGGTCGCCCGCCGTCGCCGGGCCGAAAGTGACGATCGGAGTGCCATCGGAGATGGAGATTTTCTTCTCCTGACCGCCGCTATACGAGAGCGTGACAGTGCGCTCGTCGACGTCCTTGACCGCGTTGGTGACTGTCGCATTGGTCATCGTGCTTTTGGGTCTAAGGTCCCAAGGATAGCTGCCCTCCCCGGTCCCTTTCATCGCCGGCGGAAAGACCAGCACCTCGACAGCCCCGTCTCCTCCGGCCGCCGTGGGGAGCGAGGCGATGCCGACGAAATCTCCCGGCTTGATGTCTTCGACCGAAGCCTTGGCGACACCCGTGACCTTCCAGCCGGGGTTGAGCGTCACCGCGCTGGTCGGGCCTTCCCTAGTTTTCACAGCAAGCGTCGACCCGTCCAGACTTACGATCGTGCCGCGCACATGCACGATCTCCTCCGCCCTTAGGGTGGAGACATCGGCCATGCCGAGAAACGCTACCGCGAGGGCTACGCCGATCGTAGGCGCCAATTTCAGGTTCATCTTCATACCTCCAAACTGAGTTTGCAAACCCGCCCGTCGCGACGCCGGGCGGAAGCGGGCCCCGACCTGAGACTCGGCGTTCGGTGGGAACACGCGAACCCCAGAGTCTATTCGCCACCCGTTGCAAATGCTCTCGCGTTTTTGCGATCCGCCGGTGCGCTTTCATACCGTTCGGGACCACGCGGCTCGCAACAACGTTCTATGCTATTCTGGATGCCGGCCGAGGCGCGCGCCATGAGCGAAACCAGGAAACTTGCAGCGATCCTCGCCGCCGACGTTGTCGGCTTCAGCCGTCTCGCCGGCGCCGACGAGGAGGGCATCCTCGCACGGCTGCGCGCGCTGCGCAGCGATCTCACTGACCCGATGATCGCCGTTCATCATGGCCGGGTGGTCAAGCGCACTGGCGACGGGCTGATCATCGAGTTTCGAAGTGTCGTCGACGCCTTGCGCTGTGCGATCGATATTCAGAACGGCATGGCCGAGCGGAACGCCGGCCTCGCGACGGACAAGCGTATCGAGTACCGGATCGGCGTCCATCTGGGAGATGTCGTCGAGGAAGCCGATGGCGACCTGATGGGCGACGGCGTGAATATCGCCGCGCGGATCGAGAGCATCGCCGAGCCGGGCGGGATTTGCCTGTCGGAGGACGCATGGCGGCAAGTGCGCGATCGGGTGAAGGAGACCTTCGTCGATCGTGGCGAGCAGGCGCTCAAGAACATTGCGCGGCCGGTCCGGGTCTACGCGATCAGAGCCGCCAGGCCAGATAGCGCACACATTCGGCAAATCTCCCCGCCCGACGAGCATCGGAGGCCGCGCCTGTCGATTGTCGTGTTGCCGTTCGCCAACATCGGCGGCGACCCCGAACAGGACTATTTTGTCGACGGCGTGACTGAGAGCTTGACCACCGACCTATCGCGAATCTCCGGCTCGTTCGTCATCGCGCGCAACACTGCCTTCACCTACAAGGGCAAGGCATTCGATGCGAAGCAGATCGGTCGCGACCTCAATGTACGATACGTGCTTGAGGGAAGCGTCCAGCGCCGCGGCGACCGCATGCGCATCAATGTTCAGCTCATCGACGCGGAGAGCGGCGGCCACCTGTGGGCCGAACGATTTGACAAGCCGCTCGCCGACCTCTTCGACATGCAAGACGAAATTGTCGCGAGCCTCGCCAATCAATTGGGATCGCAGTTGATCGCCAACGAGGCGCGGCGCGCGGAACAGGCCCCGAACCCGGATTCGATGGATCTCTATTTTCAGGGGATGGTCTGGCGCAACAAGGGATTCAACCCCGCCAATTTGAAGCAGGCGCGGAGTTTCTTCGAGCGGGCCATGGCGCTCGATCGCAACAATCTTGAGGCGCTGATCGGCGCCGCGTCCGTCGATACGTTGGTCGGCGCGCTCTATGCGCCGGACGAGCGGACTGAGCGCCTCGCGGCCGGCGAAGCGGCGTTGACCAGAGTGCTGTCGCTCGCCCCCAACAACGCCTCGGCGCACGCCTGGATGGGCGCCGTCCACGTCTACTCCTACCGCAGAGCCCAGGGCATTGCCGAATATGAGCGGGCGCTGGCGCTCGATCCGAACTATGTCACCGCTCACGCGTTGATCGGCCTCGCCAAATTCCTCGACGGTCACGCCGAGGAAACAGAGCGCCATGTCCATGAGGCGCTGCGCTTCAGTCCTCGCGATCCGGTCGCCTTCGTCTGGTTTGAATTTATCGCCCTTGCCAAGTTGCAGCTTGGCGCCGAGGAGGACGCTGTCGCGTGGTATCGCAGATCAATCGAGATCAATAGAAATTATCCTAACTCACATCTCTGGCTCGCCGCGGCCTTGGAGTCGCTCGGCCGACACGATGAAGCCTCGGCAGAAGTGCAATCGGGCCTTGCCCTCGACCCCGGATATACTATTTGCCGCGCTCGCGCGGCCGCGCAAAGCGACGATCCTGTCTTCCTGAGGCGGCGCGAGCGTCTCATCGAAGCCATGCGCAAGGCGGGAGTCCCGGAAGGATGAGCGAGGCCCGCAAGCTCGCCGCGATCCTCGCCGCCGACGTTGTCGGCTTCAGCCGTCTCGCCGGCGCCGACGAGGAGGGCATCCTCGCACGGCTGCGCGCGCTGCGCAGCGATCTCACTGACCCGATGATCGCCGTTCATCATGGCCGGGTGGTCAAGCGCACTGGCGACGGGCTGATCATCGAGTTTCGAAGTGTCGTCGACGCCTTGCGCTGTGCGATCGATATTCAGAACGGCATGGCCGAGCGGAACGCCGGCCTCGCGACGGACAAGCGTATCGATTACCGGATCGGCGTCCATCTGGGAGATGTCGTCGAGGAGGCCGATGGCGACCTGATGGGCGACGGCGTGAATATCGCCGCGCGGATCGAGAGCATCGCCGAGCCGGGCGGGATTTGCCTGTCGGAGGACGCATGGCGGCAAGTGCGCGATCGGGTGAAGGCGACCTTCGTCGATCGTGGCGAGCAGGCGCTCAAGAACATCGCGCGGCCGGTCCGGGTCTACGCCATCGGGATCCCGCCGATTGGGTCCGGGAGCGCGCCCGGACCCGCCCTGGCCGCGCCGGCCGAGCCCGCGCGTTCGTCGATCGCCGTGCTGCCGTTCGCCAACATGAGCGGCGACGCCGAACAGGAATATTTCGCCGACGGCATTTCCGAGGACATCATCACGGCGCTGTCGAAGCTTCCGCAGCTCTTCGTCATCGCCCGCAATTCCGCGTTCACGTTCAAGGGCAAGAACGTCAATGTCGGCGAGGTCGGCAAGGACCTCGGCGTGCGCCACGTGCTCGAAGGGAGCGTGCGCAAGTCCGGCAGCCGGGTCCGGATCACCGCCCAGCTCGTCGACGCAACCACCGGCGGGCATATGTGGGCGGAGCGGTTTGACCGCGACTTGACCGACATCTTCGCCGTTCAGGACGACGTGACGAGCCACATTGTTTCGGCGCTGGCGCTCAATCTCAGCCGCGACGACCGGCAGAGTATCGCCGCCGAGCGTACTAACGATCAGGAAGCCTACGACTTGTTCCTGCGGGGACGCGAGCTCTGGTGGCAGTTCGCGCCCGAGGCGAATCGCGAAGCCGAGAGGCTGCTCCGGCGCGCCGCCGCGCTCGACCCCGGATTTGCGCCGGCGTTCGCCTTCCTCGCCGCGACGCTGGCCAACGCCTATTCGAACGGTTGGGGCGATACCCCTGGGGAAGCCCTGGAAGAGGCGGAGAAGGCGGCGCGACGGGCGGTCAAGCTCGACGAGCGATACCCCTACGCGCTGTGGTCCCTTGCAATGACTCTATCGTGGGAGCGGCGAAGTGACGAGGCGCTCGGCGCCGCCGAGAAGGCGATCGCCTTCAATCCGAATTTCGCCGACGGGCACAGCATGGTCGGCGTGTTGCTGCACTTTGCCGGCCGGTCGGCGGAGGCGCTCCAGTACTTTGATCGCGCGATGGCGCTCGATCCCCATTTCCCAAGCATATTGCTCTATTTCCGCGCCCAGGCGGCTTACCAGTTGGGACAATATTCCCAGGCCGTGAGCCTGCTCAAGCGACGCATCCTCCGCAACCCAGAAACCGACACTTCGCGCGTCCTCCTGGCGGCGAGCTTGGGCCATATGGGCCTCATCGACGAGGCCCGCGAGGCGTGGGGAGAATTGCTGCGCGTCAACCCGGCGTATTCGCTGGAACAGCGCCGCAACGTGCTGCCTTACAAGAACCCGACCGACTTCGAGCGCATCGTCGAGGGCCTTCGGAAAGCGGGGCTGCCCGAGACATGATCGCCGCCCGGAAGCTCGCGTCAATCTTGCATCAGCTCGCGGTTGGTCAGTCCGCGCGCGGCGACAACTTCCGCGTGGCGGCCGCGGATAATCGCCATTTTCGCGACCCCGGTGAGCCCTGAGCCGGCGTCGAGATTGAGCCGGAAACCGGCGATCTGATCCGCGTGCGAGGCGTCGCGCTTGGCGTCGTTTGGGGTATGGCCGTGGACGACGAACATGCCGCCGAAGCCCTCCGGCCCCGGCCGATGCTCAAGAAACGGCCAGCGGACCCAGGCCCAGTGGCGCTCTTCCTCGAGGCTCGAGAGCGGCGCGTTCCAGGGCGCGGCGAGAAACGCTTCGAGGTCGAAGCGCGGGTTGACGCCGGCGTGGACGAACAGGAGAGCGCCCGAGCGCCAGCTCACGCGCAAAGAGGCAAGCCAGGCGCGCGCGCGCTCTGGCAGCGATGCGCGCGCCGCCGCGAGAAGGTCGTCGAGATCCTCGGGCGGCGCATCGGCCTTGACGAACTCGGCCAGCGTCCGGTCGCCGCCGTTGGCGATCCAGGCTTCGAGCGCCTCGATCGCGTCCTTCCACGGGGTGCTCGAATCGAGCGCAAGCCGCATCATCGCCTCGTGGTTGCCCATCAGCGCGATCCCTTCGTCGGCGCCGATGCGCGCCTTGGCGCCGATCGCGAGATCAATCGCGCCGAGGCTGTCGGGCCCGCGATCGACAAGATCGCCGAGAAAGACGATCGCGCGCTTCTCGCGCCGCCTCGGCTCGCGCGCGGCTTCATCGATGAGCGCGGCGAGCAGGTCTACGCGCCCGTGAATGTCCCCGACAGCGAAAATCTCCTGGTCCGGGCTTGCGGCGAACGGCAGCGCGAATTCTCGACGCTCGACGGCTACGGACATGGAACAAGACCCTCGCGAACGCTGAGCCTATCAGCATTGCACGGCGGCGCCGGCGCAGGCTAGGATCGCCTCATGTTTCTCCAGTTCTTCGCCAATCTGCGTCAGGCCCATGTGCCGGCGACGCCGCGCGAATATCTTGACCTCATGCGCGCGCTTGAAGGCGATCTGGCTCAGATGTCGGTCGACGAATTCTATCGGCTGGCGCGCGCGCTCCTGGTCAAGGACGAGCGCAATCTCGACCGGTTCGACGTCGTGTTCGCGGCGACGTTCAAGGGCGTGCTCACGCTCGCCGCAGCCCTCGAAGCCAGAGAGTTGCCCGAGGAATGGCTGCGCCGGATGGCCGAGAAATATCTGAGCCCCGAGGAGCGGGCCGGGATTGAGAAGCTTGGTTTCGACAAGCTGATGGAGACGCTGCGCCAGCGCCTCGCCGAGCAGAAGGGGCGCCACCAGGGCGGCTCGAAATGGATCGGGACCGGCGGGACGTCGCCGTTCGGCGCCTATGGCGACCATCCCGAGGGCGTCCGCATCGGCCAGGACAATGGCCGCCGGGGCAGCGCCGTCAAAGTCTGGGACCGCCGGGAGTTCCAGGACTTCGACGGCGATGCCGAGCTCGGGCCACGCAACATCAAGCTGGCGTTGCGCCGCCTGAGGCGATTCGCCCGCGAGGGCGCGGCCGAAGAGCTCGATCTCGACGGCACGATCCGCTCGACCGCCGACAAGGGCTATATCGACGTGCTCCTGAGGCCCGAGCGGCGCAACGCCGTCAAGGTGCTGCTGTTCCTCGACGTCGCCGGCTCGATGGACTGGCACGTAGAAGCGGCGGAGCAATTGTTCTCCGCCGCCAAGAGCCAATTCAAGCGGCTCGACCATTTCTACTTCCACAATTGCCTCTACGAGAGCGTGTGGAAGAACAACCGACGCCGCCATGACGAGCGTGTGCCGACGCGCGATCTCATTAATTCCTATCGCCGCGACTATCGGGTGGTCTTCGTCGGCGACGCTTCGATGAGTCCGCACGAAATCATGGCCCCGGGAGGCTCGGTCGAGCATCTCAATCCTGAGCCAGGACGGGCGTGGCTCGAGCGCGCGATTCTCGCCTGGCCGCGCACGGTGTGGATCAATCCGACCCCGCCCGAGCAGTGGAATCATTCGCTGTCGACGACGATGATCGCGGAGATCTTCCAGCACCGCATGTTCCCGCTAACGTCCGACGGCGTCGAAGCGGCGATGCGGGCGCTGGCCGCCTGATCGTCTTGGAGACGCCTTACGCTTGGGGTCCGTCCGCGTTTCGCAGGGCTGGCGGCGGCGTCCTCATTCTCTGACCACCAGCACCGAACATTGCGCGTGGCGTACGATCGTCTTGGCGTTCGAGCCAAGCAGATAGTCCGACATGACCGGACGATGCGAACCGACAACGATGAGGTCGGCGCGCCATTCGGAGGCCTCCTCCAGCAGTTCGTGATAAATTCCGCCCGCCCGCGTCGCGGCGCTTTTGCGCTCCGCCGGCAGATCGACGCCGGCGAGAATGGCGTCAAGCTCCGACTTGGCCCGCTTCTCCTGCTCCTCGTCGAAGTCCACCGGCACATATTCCATGAAAGTGGCCGGAATCACCGGCTGGACATTGACCAGCCTGAGTTCTCCGCCGCCCGCCTTCGCAAGTTCGAGCGCCTGAGGGAGCCCCTTTGGAGCCGACTCCGACTCGGCGAGATCGACCGCGAGAACGATGCGCTTGTACATGACGACCCTCCTGCGGGACCGGAGGCCCCGCCCCTGCGTGTCCCGACACATGAATCTGAGCCGCTCTTTACCCTCTGGCAAGCGCGGCTGAGGCAAAAAGCCTCGGGCCAGGCACGGGATCGCGCCGCCGGCCGGGCGGGGCAAGGGAGATCGCGACGATAGTCATTGTTCCTTAGCCAACGGATCGCTATAAGGCCGCGAAATTCCATGCGAAACAGGAATCGCCATGAACGATGTCGCCGTTGAAAGCTATAAGCCGTCGGACGACGAACCGTTCATGAGCGAGCGACAGCGGGAATATTTCCGCCGCAAACTGATCGCATGGCGCGAATCGATCCTGGCGGAGAGCCGCGACACCCTGGCCGCCCTGCAGCAGGAGAGCGAGAATCATCCCGACTTCGCCGACCGCGCCTCGTCGGAGACCGACCGGGCAATCGAGCTGCGCGCCCGCGACCGGCAGCGCAAGCTGATCGCCAAGATCGAGGCCGCGCTGGCGCGAATCGACGATGGCTCGTACGGCTATTGCGTCGAGACCGGCGATCCCATCTCGCTCAGGCGCCTCGACGCGCGACCGATCGCGACCCTTTCCGTCGAGGCGCAGGAGCGGCATGAGCGGCGCGAAAGAATTTATCGCGACGAGTGACGATTCGCGCTCGCCGCGCCTTGTAGGCGCGAGCGCGCCGACAAATCCGACTGTCAGCTCAGCTTTTCGCGTCCGAGCAGCCGCGCCATTTCCGCTTCGAGCGAATCGAGGTCGGCGAACGGATCGTCGACCTTAGCCGGCGCCTTGACACTCGGCGTTGCGCCCAACTTTTCAGCGACCGGGCGGGCTTCACCGAATTTTTGTCCGCCCTCCGACGACAGCGCCTTCGCCGCCGGCCGCGCTTGCAGGGCGGCTGCGCTGGCCGCCGCGACGGTCGTCGCCGGGGGAGGCATCGAGCGCGGCTCGACGGCCGCGCCTGCAGCGGCCGATTCCGCTCTCTCCGATCGTGGCGGCGCGGGCGTTGCTGCGGAGGGAGCCGACGGGTTGCCGGGGTTCGGCGACGGTTTCGCGGGAACCTTCTCCGTCGGGCGAGTGACGGTCGCCCGATTGCCGGAGCTGCTCGCGGGGACGATCGGCGGAGGCATGTTGGGACGCGTAGGCGCCGGGCGGACGGGCTCCGGCGGTTGTGCGGCCGGCGGCGCGGCGGCTGCGGGGCGGGCCGCCGGCTCCGGTTCGATGGGTTTGGGCCCGGGCGCCGGTGCGGCTGCGGGCAGCGGGGCGGTTGCGGACGCCGGGGCGGTCGGCGCTGCCGGAACGGGAACGGTTGGCGCCGCCGGGGCCAGGGCCGGCGCTGGCGCCTTGGGGGCCGCAACCGGCGCCGGCGTTGGCGCCTTCGGGGCCGAGGCTGGCGCCGGCGTTGGCGCCTTGGGGGCCGCGGACGCGGGCGCGGCGGCAGGGGCAGGGACGGTGACCTTCGACGGCGGCGCTTCGGCGACGACCGGCGCGGCCGCCAACGGCGCCTCGGCTCGGCGTCCGGGCGCGCCCGGCGCCAGCAAAGGCGAAGCCTGGCTGTTTTCCCGCGCCGGCGTCAGCGCGCGATTGATCTGCGATTCGACCAGAACGTCGTTGGGGCCGCCGATCATGACGAGATGCTCGACATTGTCGCGCCGGACGAGCACTAGCTGCCGCTGGCCGTCGAGGCTGAACGCGTCCACGAGGCCAAGCCTCGGCTGGCGGGTCCGTCCGCCCGGAACGCGCAGCCGATGGGCGAACACCAATCGGTAAAGGATCGCCAGGACAACGAGCGCGGCGATGCCGCACGCCGCCAGGAATCCGATCTGAACGACCCGATTATCCGCAAACGGAAGCTGATCCAACCACTGCATGCCCAATCCAAGCCTCCCGCCGCCGAACGCGCGACAACCTGCTCTTCAGCTTCGGCTTTCGAGCGGCGGCATCGCCGCACGCCCCGAGAAGCGAGATCGCCGCCGACCCAAGGCTGGTCGTGCGCGCCGCCCGCGCGCGCCGAATCCATCCGGCGCCTGTATGACATTCATAACAAAATGCGATCCCGTTGAAAACCGGGGCATTCACCCCACTTTCGCCCAGGTTCGGCGGTTCGCCGTCAAGACATCGGACGCCGCCCATGGTAGCACACGCGCGACCGCGATCGACTCGGCGCGTTCGCGTTCGGCAATGTCCTTTCGGGGTTTGAGCCTCAAATGAAAACGGCGCCGCCTCCTCCGGTGGACAGAATTGAGCGGACCGTCAATCCGCTTGCGCTCGCGATCCTCATCGTGTGCCTGGCCGGGGCTCTCCTAGCCCTGTGGCTTGCGCCAAGCGCCATCGGCGCGACGCTGCTGACGTGGATGATCGTCATCCTCGCTGTCTGCGGCGCTTTCGGCTTGCTGTTGTTCGCCTTTGGCCTGTTGCAATTCCCGACCAGGGCGGCGCGCCTCGACACCACAAAGGCGATCGCCGACTCCAGTCCGGACGGAATCCTTGTCACCGACCGGGAATTGCAAATCGTCTACGCCAACGACGCCTACCGCGCGCTCTCGGGGGCGCGCGCGGCTGGCGACCTGCGCCCGGTCGAGCGCCTGTTCACTGGCTCCCCCGACGTCTCGGAGTTGGTCTATCGCCTGTCGCAGGCCGCCAAGTCTGGAGCGCGGGCAAGCGAGGAACTGCGTCTCTCGCCGCCGCCAAGCGGCGAAGGCGAGGTCGCTTGGTATCGCATTCGCGTTCGCCCGCTCGAGGGCGCGGCCAAGGAAGGCATGATGGTCTGGGCGGTGTCGGACGAGACGCGCGACCACGACCGGCATGAGACCTTCTTCCAGGACCTCCAGCACGCGATCGACTATCTCGACCACGCGCCGGCCGGGTTCTTCTCAGCCGAGCCCGATGGCGCGATCGCCCATATGAACGCCACCCTCGCCGGCTGGCTCGACTACGATCTCGCCCAGTTCGGCGTCGGCCGGCTCAAGGTCGGCGACATTGTCGCCGGAGACGGCGGGGCGATGCTGGCCATGATGTCCGGCGGCCCGGGTGACGTGTCGACGCAGCAATTCGACGTCGATCTCAAGCCGCGCCAGGGCCGGGTCTTGCCGGTGCGCATCCTGCACAAGGTCGCCTTTTCCAGCGACGGCGCGCCCGGTCCGTCGCGCTCGCTGGTGATCAATCGCGCGCCAGGCGAGATCAAGGGCGAAGACCTGCGCGCCGCGGAAGTGCGGTTTGCGCACATTTTTAATTCGACGCCGGTGGCGATCGCGGCGGTTGACGCCGCGGGCGCGGTGCTGCGCCCCAACGCCGCCTTTGCACGGCTCACCCAGGCCGCGCCGAAGACCGACGCCGGCAAGGGGCGGCTGTCGATCTTCGACCTGGTCGCCGAGCGCGATCGCGCCGCCTTGGGCGCGTCGATCGAGGCGGCGGCCCAGGGCAAAGGGGAGATCGCCCCGCTCGACGTCTCGCTCGCAGGGACCGGCGCCGCGCGTTCCGCCCGCCTCTTCGTCTCGGCGGCCGATCCGAAGACCGACGAGGGCGCGAGCGCGACCATCTTCGCCCTCGACACCACCGAGCAGAGCACGCTTCAGGAGAACCTCGTCCAGAGCCAGAAGATGCAGGCGATCGGCCAGCTCGCCGGCGGCGTCGCGCACGACTTCAACAATGTGCTGACCGCGATTATCGGCTATTCCGATCTTCTGCTCGCCAATCACCGCCCGACCGATCCGTCCTTCCAGGACATCATGCAGATCAAGCAGAACGCCAACCGGGCGGCGGGGCTGGTCCGGCAATTGCTTGCCTTTTCGCGCCGCCAGACGCTGCGTCCGCAGACGCTGCAGCTCAACGACGTGCTCTCCGAACTGCAGATGCTGCTGCGCCGGCTCGTCGGCGAGACGATCCAGCTCGACGTCGTCTATGGGCGCGAACTGTGGCAGGTGAAAGCCGACCTCAACCAGTTCGAGCAGGTGATCGTCAATCTTGTCGTCAACGCCCGCGACGCCATCGGCGACGGCGGGAAAATCACGCTTCGCACGCGCAATTTCCCCGTCTCCGAATGCGCTGAGCTGAAGGAGATGGCGATCGTCGCGGCCGACTACGTGCTGGTCGAGGTCGAGGACACCGGCCACGGCATTCCGCCCGAGGTCCGGGCTAAAATCTTCGAGCCCTTCTTCACCACCAAGGACGTCGGCAAGGGCACGGGCCTCGGCCTGTCGATGGTCTACGGCATCATCAAGCAGACGGGCGGTTATGTATTCTGCGACAGCGAGCCGGGGGCGGGCGCGACGTTTCGCATTCTCCTGCCCCGCCGCCAGGGCGACGAGGCCGACGAGCCGGTCAAGAAGGAGACCGCCAAGCCGGCGGCGGACCTGACCGGCCGGGGCGCGATCCTCCTGGTCGAGGACGAGGAGGCGGTGCGCGCTTTCGCCTCGCGCGCCCTCGCCTCGCGCGGGTATACGGTGCTCGAGGCGGAGACCGGCCTTGACGCGCTCAGGGTCGCCGAAAAGGCGGCGGAACCGATCGACCTCATCGTTTCGGACGTCATCATGCCGGAAATGGACGGGCCGACGATGCTGACCGAATTGCGCCGGCGCGGATTGACCGCCAAGGTCATTTTCGTCTCCGGCTACGCCGACGACGCGTTCGCGCGCAACCTGCCGGAGGGCCAGGAATTCGTGTTCCTGCCCAAGCCCTTCTCGCTCAAGCAGCTCATCGAGGCCGTCAAAGGCTTGATGAACTGACGCGCGACGTCTCATTCTGACAGATCTTGCCGGGAGCCAAGTCGATGCGTTTTCAAGGCACCGCCACCTATGTGGCGGGCGACGAGCTCAAGACCGCGGTCAACGCCGCGATCGCGCTTGAGCGCCCGCTGCTCGTCAAGGGCGAGCCCGGCACCGGCAAGACGCTGCTCGCGCAGGAGATCGCCAGCGCGATTGGCGCCCCGTTCATCGCCTGGCACGTCAAGTCGACGACCCGGGCCCAGCAGGGCCTGTACGAGTATGACGCGGTTTCGCGGCTTCGCGATTTGCAGCTCGGCGACCCGCGCGTCTCCGACATCGCCAATTACATCCGGCGCGGCAAGCTGTGGGAGGCCTTCGCCTCGCCCGCGCGCCCGGTGCTGCTGATCGACGAGATCGACAAGGCGGACATCGAATTCCCCAACGATCTCCTGCTCGAGCTCGACCAGATGGAGTTTCACGTCTACGAGACCGGAGAGACGGTGAAGGCGCGCCTTCGGCCGATCGTCATCATCACCTCGAACAACGAGAAGGAGCTGCCCGACGCGTTCCTTCGCCGCTGCTTCTTCCACTACATCCGCTTTCCCGACGCCGAGACCATGCGCAGAATCGTCGAATCGCATTATCCGTCGATCAAGTCGCGGCTGGTCGAGGAGGCCATGCGGTCGTTCTTCGCGCTGCGCGAGATGCCGGGATTGAAAAAGAAGCCGACCACCTCCGAGCTGCTGGACTGGCTGAAGCTCCTGCTCAACGAGGATATTTCGCCCGACGCCCTGCGCGAGCGCGATGCCAAGAAGCTGATCCCTCCCCTGCACGGCGCGCTGCTCAAGAACGAGCAGGACGTGCATCTGTTCGAGAAACTTGCCTTCCTGAGCCGGCGGGAGCGGTAGCTCGCTAGCAAGGCCATTCGCGCAGCACAAGCGCGCCACCGCACGTTCGCGCGGTCCCCCTTCCCCCGCTTCGCGTGGGAGCAAGCAGCGGAAGGGGCGAACCATACGCCCCTCCCCGCTTGCGAATCCCTGTGCGGTCGAGCAATCTTTGCCCATGCGCCGGTTGTTTCTCATTCGTCACGCCAAGACTGAGCCGTCGGTCGGGCGCGACGACTACGAGCGCAGACTGACCGACCGCGGCCGCGCCGACGCCCGGCGGGTCGCCGCGGCGCTGGCTAAGCGCCGTATGCTTCCGGACCTCCTGGTTCATTCCGGCGCCGCGCGGGCCAAGGAGACGGCGGAGATCCTCGCCGCCACGTGGGCGCGCCGAGGTCGAACTCATGGAGGAGGCCGGGCTTTACGAGGCCACCGAAACGATGCTGCTCGCGCGGACGCGCGCGCTCCCCAACACGCGGCAGCGCGTCGGCCTCGTAGGCCACAATCCCGGGCTTGGCGAACTGGCGACGGCGCTGACCGGCTCCGGCGCCGAGCCGGAGGTGCGCCGCCTCGGCGCCAAATATCCGACCGGCGCCGTTGCAGCGCTCGACTTTTCCGTCCGCCGCTGGGAGGACGTTGAGCGCAATTCCGCGCTGCTGGCGCTCTACCTGACGCCGGCCGAACTCGAGGCCGACGCGGACCAAGCGTAGATCCTATCCCTTGAACCGCGATCGCTTGCCTGCGGGCCACTGTCCAAACTGGCGGACGCCGCCTAAATAGGCTCCCCGGTTTGCGCGTTCGGAATTTCCCTTGTCAGGTTTCAGCGACTTCGTGTTCGAGGCCGGGCTCATCGCCCGCTCGATCGGCGATTATTTCTCCGGGGGCGCGCTGCGCCTCGGCGTGACCGGCCTCTCGCGCTCCGGCAAGACGGTGTTTCTGACCGCGCTCGTCAACAATCTCATCGCCGGCGCGCGTCTGCCGGTTTTGGCCGCTTCCGCGGAAGGGCGCATCATGCGGGCGCGGCTCGAGCCGCAGCCGGACGACGCCGTGCCGCGGTTCGCTTACGAGGAGCATCTGGCGAGCCTCTCCGGCGCCGATCGCCGCTGGCCGGAATCGACCCGCCGCATCGCCCAACTGCGGCTCACGATCGAGTTCGAGAGCGCGGCCGGGTGGGGCGCGGGGAGTTCGAGCCTCAAGCTCGATCTCGTCGACTATCCCGGCGAATGGCTGCTCGACCTACCTTTGCTCGACAAGAGCTATGCCGAATGGTCGCGCGAAACGCTGGCGGCAAGCGAGACTCCGGCCCGAGCGCCGCTGTCGGAAAAATGGCGCGCGGCGCTCACCGGCCTCGACCCGCAAGCCGAAGCCAGCGAGGACGCGGCCCGGCGGATCGCTGAACTCTTCACCGCCTATCTCAAGCGGGCGCGCGACGACGTCTATGCCCTCTCGACCCTGCCGCCCGGCCGGTTCCTGATGCCGGGCGACCTCGAGGGCTCGCCGGCGCTAACCTTCGCCCCGATCGCGGTCGGCGACGAGGGGGCGATCGCTCCGGGCTCGCTCGCGGCGATGATGGCGCGTCGCTACGAGGCCTATAAGGCGCATGTGGTAAAGCCGTTCTTTCGTGATCATTTCGCCCGGCTCGACCGGCAGATCGTGCTGGTCGACGCTCTTTCGGCGCTCAATTCCGGCCCGGCCGCGCTCACCGATCTCGAGAACGCGCTCACCGACGTCATGCGCGCCTTCCGCTCCGGACGCGCGTCGCGCCTGGGTTCGATCTTCCGTCCCCGCATCGACCGCATCCTGTTTGCGGCGACCAAGGCCGACCATCTGCACCATACGAGTCACGACCGCCTGGAGGCGATCCTGCGCGCGCTCACGGGAAAGGCGATCGCGCGCGCCGAAGGGGTCGGAGCCGAGATCGACGTCATTGCGCTCGCCGCGATCCGCGCCACCCGCGAGGCTGAGATCCGCACCGGCGGCGAAACGCTCGACGCAATCATCGGCGTGCCGGAAAAGGGCGAGACGATCGGCGGCCAGGTCTTCGACGGGGTCGCCGAGGCGGCCGTCTTTCCCGGCGAACTGCCGGCCGACCCCGACTCGATCTTCGAGGGCGACGCGATCGCCCTCCCTGAGGCCGACAACGACTGGCGGTTCGTGCGGTTCCGCCCGCCCCTCACCCAGCGCCGCGAGCCCGCGCCGCAGATCCGGCTCGACCGGGCGCTGCAGTTCCTGATCGGGGATCGTCTCGCATGAGCCAGCGCCCGCCCCGCCCCCGCGCCTTCCGCCTCGACGACCGGCGCATCGCGGTCGACGATCAGCCCGCGCCTTTCGCGCCCGAAGCGGTCATCCGCTCGCAGCACGAGCCGATTCCGGCAAACGTCGCGCCGGCGCCGATCGACAAAGCGGAGCTCGAGATCGAGGCGGCGCAGAAGTCGGGCCTCATCGCCCGCTCGCGCTTCACGCTCTCGCGCCTCGCCTGGACCGGGCTCGGCGGCCTCGTCTCGATGGCCTTGGGCTTGTGGGCGACGAATCTCATCGAGGGCCTGTTCGCCCAGGCGGAGTCGCTCGGAATCATCGGGCTCGTCTTCGGCCTGGTGTTCCTGGCCGGACTCATCGGCGTCGCGGCGCGCGAGATGATCGCAGTCGCGCGCCAGACGCGGATCGCCGAAATGCACCTCGCCTTCGCCGAGGCGCGCGCCGGCGATGATCGGGCCGCGGCGCGCCGGCTCGTGGCGCGACTCGTCGCTCTCTATCGCGACCGGCCCGAGACGGCGCATGCGCGGGCGCAGGTCGAGGATGCGATGCGGGCGATCATTGACGGACGCGACCTTATCGACGTCGCCGAGCGCGCGCTGCTCAGGCCGCTCGACGAGAAGGCGCAGGGCGAGATCGCCGCCGCGGCTAAACGCGTGTCGCTGGTGACCGCGATCAGCCCTCGCGCAGTGCTCGACGTCGTGTTTGTCGTCGCCCAGATCGTGCGGCTGGTAAGGCGGATCGCCGAAATCTACGGCGGGCGGCCCGGCCTCCTCGGCCTTATCAAGCTCGCGCGCTCGATTGGCGCCCATATCGCCATCACCGGCGGCATGGCGGTCGGCGACAGCCTGCTGCAGCAACTGGTCGGCCACGGGATCGCCTCGCGCATTTCGGCCCGGATGGGCGAAGGCGTGCTCAACGGCCTGCTCACCGCGCGCGTCGGCCTGTCCGCCCTCGCCGTCTGCCGTCCGGCCCCGTTCTCGGTCGACAAGCAGCCGGGGGTCTCCGAGGTCGCCCCGTTCCTGTTCAGCGGCGGCAAGGGCGAGTGAATTCCCGGAGACGGGTCGCCGCTTCACTCCACGGGCTCAAGCCCTTCCGGCCCGACTTGCGCCAGCACGCCGGTATGCACGTCGAACCAGTAGCCCTGCAGGGCGAGCCGGTTGGCGGCGACCGCTTCGGCAATCCACGGGAAGGTCATGAGGTTGGCGAGCGAGAGGCGCACCACCTCGGCCTCGATCCGCTCGAGACGCCCTTCCGGCTTCTCGCCGGCCGCAGTGACGGCGGGAGCCCCGATCTCGACCCAGGAGGCGATGAAATCGCGCGCTTGGGGCGGCGCGCCGTAGGCCATCGCCTTGATCCCGCCGCACTGCCCGTGCCCGAGCACGACCAAGCGGGCCACTTTCAGCACCTTGACGCCGAATTCGAGCGCGGCGCTGGTGCCGTGATGGCCCGGGTCGGGGCTATAGCGCGGGACCAGCGCGGCGACGTTGCGCACGACGAACAATTCGCCCGGCACGGCGCCGAACACGGTTTGCGGATCGACGCGCGAATCCGAGCATGCGATGACCATCGCCTCGGGGCTCTGGCCCCAGTGTGCGAGCGCCTCGTAGCGCGCCCGCTCGGCCGGCCAGACGTCGGTGCGAAAGCGGCGATAGCCTTCGATGAGCGGGTCCATGGGAGCCTCGCGGCGCTCGGCGGAAATGCTGCACTGCGATAGGGCGCCCGCGCGGGCCGCGCAAGGAGCGTGCGGCCACGCCGCGCCGCAAGCGGACGGCGCGCTTTAAACCCGCCGGAAGTTTTGGGTTGACGAGCGAAGTCGCTGACGGCAGAGAAGCAGCCGACTCTCCGCCTGCGGCGCGGAGGGAAATGCGCGCGTTGGCCCGTGCGCCGCGCGCCGTTTCGGCGCTAAGAGAGCAGAATCGTTCTCGTTCTCGCAAATAACATCTGATTTCATGACGTGATTCGGCAGGGCTTGACGCAATGAAACACGCAATGCTTACGCTGGATTATTTCGCCCTGTCCAAGGAGGCGAAGGCGCTCAAAACGTCGAGCGCCGCCAAGGTCATCCGGATTGCGCTGCTGGCCGACTGCGCCACCCAGCATCTGGCGACGATCATGCGCGCCATCGCCGCCAGAAACAACGTCCATGCCGAGGTGTATGAAGGAAACTATGACGGTGTCGACCTGGAAATCCTCGATTCGAGCTCAGAATTATACGTATTTTCCCCGCAATATGTCGTCATCCTGCTGACGAGCGAAAAGCTGAAAGCGCGGCTCTACGCCGCGAACGACAGGCGGACGTTTGCCGACGAGACCGTCGCAAGGCTCGAAAACCTCTGGGGCGCCTTCCGGGCGCGTAGCCAGGCGACGATCATCCAAAGCACGTTCGTGCTGCCGAGCGAGCGCGCGTTCGGCAATTACGAGCTCAAGGTCGCCGATTCCGTCGGCTCGATTTTCACCGAGATCAACTACCGGCTCGCGGTTAACGCGCGCGAGACCAAGAATGTGCTTTTGAACGACGTCGATTTTCTCGCCGCGTCGGTCGGCCGAGCCGAGTGGCTCGATGCGCGGATGTGGAACATGGCGAAGACGCCCTGCAGGCTGGAGCATATGCCCCTCTTGGCGCAATCGCTGCTCGACACTGTTTTCGCCGCTTCGGGCCTCATCACGAAATGCGTCGTCCTCGACCTCGACAACACGCTCTGGGGCGGCGTGATCGGCGACGACGGTCTCGAGGGCATCGCGCTCGGCGAGTTCGACGAAGGCGAGGCGTTCGTCGCCTTCCAGAAGTTCGTCCTTGAATTGAAACGTCGCGGCGTCATCCTCGCCGTGGTCAGCAAGAACGAGCACGCCAACGCCGTGCTGCCGTTCCGGGAGCATCCCCACATGGCGCTGAAGGAGGAGGACATTACCGTCTTCGTCGCCAACTGGGACAACAAGGCCGACAATATTCGCCTGGTCCAGAAGACCTTGAACATCGGCTTCGATTCGCTGGTCTTCCTCGACGACAATCCGTTCGAGCGCAACATCGTGCGCGAGTTCCTGCCCGAGGTCGTGGTGCCGGAACTGCCCGAGGACCCGTCGCTCTTTCTCCAGACCCTGGCGGGCCTCAACCTGTTCGAGACCGCGTCCTTCTCGGAAGCGGACCTCGAGCGCGCCGGCCAGTACCGGGAAGAAGCCCAGCGCGAGCTGACCAAGACCCAGTTCACCAACATCAACGATTATCTGACCTCGCTCGCCATGGAGATCAGGCTCGAGCGTTTCAACGCCTTCAATCTGCCGCGCATCGCCCAGCTCATCCAGCGCAGCAACCAGTTCAACCTGATGACGCGCCGTTACGGCGAGGCGGCGTGCGAGGCGATGATGAAGGACCCTTCTCTCGCGCCGCTGACGCTGAGGCTCGCCGACAAATTCGGCGATTACGGCCTGATTTCGGTCGTCATTCTCAAGCACGCAGGCGACGATCTCGAGATCGACGAATACCTGATGAGCTGCCGCGTTCTGCAGCGCGGAGTCGAAAGCTTCGCCATGAACAACATCTTCGCCTATGCCGCGCGGCTCGGCGCGAAGCGGGTCGTCGGCCATTACATTCCAACGGCGAAGAACGACATGGTGAAGGGCTTTCTCAAGAGCTTCGGCTTCGAGAAGATCGCCGACGGCGACGGCGGCGCTTCGCAATGGGCGCTCGCCGTCGACGCCTATCGCCAGCGCGAAGTGTTCATGACGCCGGTCGTCAACGAGCTGTAAGCAAAAGGGCTGGGAATGCAGAATAATGAAATCGTCTCCCGGCTGACGCCGATTTTTCGCGACGTGTTCAACGACGATGCGCTCATCGTCAGCGAGGGCATGACCGCGGCCGACGTCCCGACCTGGGATTCGCTTTCCAATATCAACATGATCATCGCGGTCGAGAAATCCTTCGGCGTCAAGTTCAGCATCAAGGATGTCCGCTCGCTCAAGAACGTTGGCGAGCTGCTCGAGTTGATCAAGAAGAAGGCGGCGTGAGTGAATTTCACTTCACCGCTGTTTTTTATCGCCCTCGTTCCGGTGGTGGCGGCGTTCTATCTCCTCCCGGGCCGGTGGCGCGCACTTTATCTGCTGGCGCTGTCTTACGGGTTTTACGCGCTTTCAAGCCGGATCTATCTCTTGCTGCTCATCGTCGCCTCGGGCGCGGTCTATGCGCTCGGCCTCGCGATCGCGAAGAGCGGCAGCGAGCGGGCGAAGCAGGCGTATATGGCCGCTGGCGTAGCTGCGGTTGTCGCGGTGATTGTGGTCTTCAAGGCCGCGGGCGCCTGGCGCGGCCTGTTGCTGCCGCTGGGCGTCTCCTACTACTCGTTCAAATTGATATCCTACCTGATCGAAGTCTATTGGGACGACGAGGCGGTCGAACGTGATCCAGCGGTGTTTTTCCTGTTTCCAGCGTTCTTTCCGCAGATCGTCAGCGGCCCCATTCAGCGGCCGGCGCCGTTCTTCGCCCAGATGCGCGACATCACGGCGCGCGGGCTCGAACTCCGCACAGGTCGAAACCGGATTCCGCTACATCCTTGGCGGTCTGATGATGAAGACGCTGGTTGGCGACCGTCTTGCCGCCTTCATCGACGTAGTCGACAAGTCGCACGCCGATTTTGCTTACTCGGTAATGCTGACGACGGTCGCCTGCTACACGATCCAGCTCTACGCCGATTTCTCCGGCTATACCAACATCGCGCTCGGCATCGGCAAGCTGTTCGGCGTCGAGGGTCCGCCCAACTTCAACGCTCCGTTCGCAGCCGTCAACATCCAGGAGATGTGGCGCCGCTGGCACATGAGCCTGACCAGCTGGCTCACCGACTATCTGTTCACGCCGATGTCGATGGCGCTGCGCGACTATGGCCAACCGGGATTACTGGCCGCCATCTGCCTCAATATGATCATCATCGGCATCTGGCACGGTTTCACCCTCAACTATCTTGTGTTCGGCATTCTTCATGCTGCGTTCCTCACCGTGACGGTGCTGATCCTCGCCGCGCGCACGCGCCGCAAACGCGCCGCCGGAAGGTCAAAACCGGCGGATGGCGCCGCCTCGCGCCTGCCAGGCGCTCTGATGGCTTTCCTCGGGGCTGCGTTGACCTTCGCGCTGATGAGCTTTTCCCAGATTTTTTTCCACTCTGCGACCTTCGGTCAGGCCCTTTCCATCCTGGCGCAGATCCTCGGCTTCGCCTCGAGCGGACCGACGGGTTGGTCGGACATGCCGGCCGATCTTACTGTTCCGGCCTTTATCTGCATGGGAGTCGCCGTCTATGTCGGCGCGGGGCGCCTGGCGCCCAGCGGCTGGCCCGGCGGGTCGGCGCGGTCGCTCCGCAATGGCTGCAGTACGGCGTTTGCCTGTTCCTGCTCACCGTGCTTTCGACCGAGGGAAGCGGACGATTCATCTATGGACAATTCTAGCCCAAGGGGCGCCTTTCGCGCCCGCGGACAAGACCGGACTTGAATGCAAGAGGAACGGATGTCCGGACTGAGGCTTTTTGGCGTTCTGTGCGCGGCGGTCGCTCTCGCGCTCGCTCTCGACGCCGTGGTCCTTCTGCTGCCGGAGAACGACTACCAGCGCTGGCAGCTCCTGGATAAGAGCCTGGACGGCCGGTTGCGATGGATCTACGAGCGCATCCACTTTGATCCGCGGCCGATCGACGTCGCCATTCTCGGCCCCTCCCGCGCCCAGCTCGGCCTCAGCGCCGCGGCAATCGAGAACCAGCTTGCTACGCGCGGCAAGCACGCCAATGTCGCCAACTTCGCGCTCGAAGGCTCAGGACGCAACATTCAATGGGCGATCGTGGACGAGCTCTTCAAGGCGAAATCCCCGAAGGTGATCGTTCTCGAAGTCGACGACCAGCCCTACCCCTTCGGCCATTTCGCCTTCAAATCCGTGGCCCCCGCAGATGCGATCGTGTTCCCGCCGACGCCGTTCCTGCATAACTATCTCTACGACCTCGCCTATCTGCCGCTTCGCAAGGTCACGCTATTCGGCGCCAATCTGTTTCCGAACCTGTTCGGGCTCACCAAGCTATTCGATCCCGGGCTCTATGCCAGCAGGCGCACCGACTACTCGACCAGCTTTCCCGGCGAGTTCGGGAAACTGGTCGACATGGAGCATCCGGTTCCTCGCGCGACGCTCCTCGCCGAGCCGAGGGAGCCGATTCCGCGAACTGCGGTCGCGCGCGCCTTGACTCGAATCAGCGGCGGCGAAGATCACCTCTATATTGGCAAGATTGCGCAGGAGGCGAAAGCTCACGGAACGCAGTTGATCTTTATCTTCCTGCCAATCTTCAACGGCCCGCAGACGATCAGCGATCTCGACTTTCTGCAGCAATATGGTCCGATTCTGGACTACGGGGATTTGGCGCAACAGGATCAGCTCTACGAGAACTGGTCGCATTTGAACCATGCCGGCGCGATGACCGCGAGCGCCAAACTCGCGGGTGCGATCGGCGATCTCGACCTCTGAGGCGCCGTCGCGACGAAGCGCCGTGATTCGCCCGCGAGTTTCGCCGCATCGCGACATTGGCGATCGTACCTGAACCGCTGAGATCTGTCCGATTAGCCAATTCCCGATTGAATTGTGCAGCCGGCGATTTTCGCTTATTACTAGCTGGCAGGGGATAACACATCGGTTATTGAAAGCATAGACCAGACATGCTATCGATTAGGTCATATTTTTACACGTTGATAACGTCAACGGGAGGGCTCCGAGTTTGACGAAGACGCTTGGTTCCGCACTGATTCTGCTACTCTGCTATGTTTTTCCCGCCTCCGCTCAGCAAGTCTATCATGATTGCGCGGCGCCGCCGACGACGTTCAAGAGTACTTGGTATATTGACCCGGTGAACGGCAAGACCCAGACCGGCGGAGGGAATGGCTCTGAAGCGCACCCCTGGAACTCGCTGCAGGCCCTGTTTGCAACTGAAACTGGCTACCCTTACCCCCTGCTGACGAGCGTCCCCTATCGTCAGGTCCCTGGCCCTGGGCAACCCGTGATTATCGCCACGGGCCCGAAGACAGGGCCGATCAAGCCCGGCGATGAAGTCCTGCTGATGAGCGGGAACTACGGAAATATCGGCGTGAGCGAATACGACGCGGAGATTGCGAATACGGCGTTCGTCACGATCGCCGCCGCGCCGGGTCAGACGCCCGTCCTGACCTCGCTTTCTGTCGACGGGGCCAGCATGTTCGCGTTCAGCGGCCTCAAAGTGCAAAGTCTCCAAGCTGCCGCTCTTAGCGGCGCTTGGTTGGTTCAAGTCAAGGGTGGAGCCGCGTTTCCAACGTCCAACATTGTGTTCGAGAACATGACGATCTCATCACAAGACGACACCACCGGCTGGTCCCAGGCCCAATGGGTCGCGAACGCGCGCAACGGGTTTTTCGCCCAGACCTCCGCGGGAGGCTCCTATGCAAAATGCGTTTCGATGACCGGATCTCACATCACGAATGTCAGGAATGGTGCGACGCTTACGGCCAACCTCATGGTGTTCTCAGGCAATGAGATCGATCATTTTGGCGACGACGGGGTCGATTTCGGCGCGAGCGATCTCACCATCACGAAGAACTATGTTCACGACAATCTCAACCTTAACGACGGCAATCACAATGACGCCATGCAGGGGATACTCGCCCCGCTGGCGGTTGCGGGCTCGACGGTGAACAATTACGAGGGCATCCTAATCGACAGCAACACGGTCATCCGGCAGACCGACCCGAATCTTGCCTTTCCGACGTATCTGCAAGGGATCGACGCCTTCGACGACGAGTGGACCTACCTCACCGTCACCAACAATATCGTCATCACGAGCGCCTGCTGGGGGATCGCGTTCTCAAGCATCCACGGCGCTATAATCGCTAATAATACGGTATTAAATGACGGACTCGTTCCAGTGTCCGGTGGCTGCTTGCCCGCGATCAGCGTCGGCGACAAGACGCATGAGGGTAACTCGAGCACCAGCACTGCCGTGCGCAACAATCTTGCGAGCGCGATCAGCGTCGACAATCTCGACGCCGGGGTCGAAGCGGATCACAACGTTGGGCTGTCGGTGTTTTACTGGTACGTGGGGACGGTCGGACAGTTTTTTAGCGCGCCCGGAACCTACGGCAACGCCAACCTCATCGCTACCGACGGTACAGAAGGCGAATTTGTCAACTTCGATCCGTCGACCCTGACCTACAACGTGATGCTCAAGGCTGGAGCGCAGGCGATTTGCGCCGGCACCGCTTCAGGCGCGCCAACCGTCGACATCCTCGGAGACGCGCGGACCGTGCCTTATAGCGCTGGGGCCTACGCCTCCACCTACGCCTGCCCGCAGCAATGAGGCGAGGCGACTCGACCGAAATCACGGCCTGAGCCGGGACGAAAAGCGCTCCTCGCCTATTTCTTCTCGGAGGAGGCCCTCAGGTTGCCCTTCTTTCATAGACGAACACCATATCGGCGGTCGGAGGCCTTTCTCCCCTGTTTCCCAAGGGTTGAAGACACCCAAACTCGCTGTCCTTGCGACCGATTGTCCCCAAGTATGCTTTGTACGTATAGTCGTTATCAAGATAGAAACACTTAAATCCATTCCTCCTGAATGCATCGACAAAGCCGAGATTGGCCTCTACTATCTCTGACACGACAACGAGTCTCGGCGCGAATTGATCCTTATTTACAATTAGCTCCGATAACAGCGGCGCCTCCGCGCCTTCAATGTCTATCTTTATGAATGAAACACGATCTATTGGCACGGCGCTTGCCAGAATGCTGATAAGAGTGTCGCAGGGTACGGGGGTAACGACTGTGGCGCCTGACCGTTCGATGGTCGAAATCTTACCCGTATCCTTGTCTCCATGTTCTGAGTAGAACAGCTTTATCTCTCCTTTGTGATCGGACACCGCGACCTGCCGGCTGATCACGTTGGCGCAGCTATTGCGCTCGATATTCTTGGTCAGTCTCTCAAACGTGGCGGGAGACGCTTCAATCGACACAACCGAGCCGTCCTTTCCCGCAAGCTGCGACATCAGAAGAGTATAATACCCAATATTGGCGCCAACATCGACAACACTGTCACCCTCCTTGATGGTTCGTTTCATAAAGTGTGTCAGATGTGGCTCCCAGACTCCAAAGAAATATATTCTGCGATCGACGTTGTCGTCGATTCGGCAATCCATGGTCGAGCCAAAAAACGTTGTCGCGACGCGATTTATCTTAACGATGGCATTCGCCCTCATATAGATCCTCTGCGCAAGCACCAGCCAATTGCTGGAGTTAGGCCACGCGCGAAACAGCCGGCTGTTCCATTTAGTCACCACATCCATCTGGTGCTCCCTAACCTGGGTCTCAATGGGTCGAAGGGGCACCGGCGAGGCCCAGCACGACGATCTTAGCTGTCGTGACCTCTGTCGGCATAGTGATATTCGCAAGACCGGTCGCCACTGCGATTTTTTGCCCACCGCCAGCCGAATACGTAATGAGGCCGCCGCCAATCGCACCCCCGATCTTGCGGCCCCACAGCTTCCTGCCGGTCTCGGCGTCCAAGACGTAGAAGTTGCCGCTGAGGTCGCCGAACATCACGACGCCGCCGGCCGTCGGCGTCACGCCGCCTTCGATCGGGTAATTGGACTTCAGCCGCCATTTCCAGACGCCGGAGTCGGCGTCGACTGCATACACCCATCCACCCCAGCTCCGGTCGATCTGATCCTGTCTGCCGAAAAGATGAAACGGGTTGTAGGCCGCATTTCCGAACCAAATCTGGCCGGGGCGCGCATTGCGGAGCTGCTCATCCGTCTGGAGCGAAACCGTCGTGCACCAGTCGATCTCGCCCGCGAGGATGAGGTTCGTCCGCGGATCGTAGGCCGGACTGTTCCACTCGTCCCCGCCCGCCACGCCCGGGCAGAAGCGAACCTCCTTGCCGACGACGAGGGGCGCGTCGACATTCTCAACCCGGGTTACCGGCGCGCGATAGAGGAGCGTGTTGCTGGCGCGATCGAAACCGTAAAGGTGCCCGTCCTTCGGCGCGGCGGCCATGAGGTCTTTGCCGCCCGTCGTCCGGATCACGATCGGCGGGTTGGATACGTCCCAGTCATGCCAGTCTCCGGGTGAAAGCTCGAAATGGCGTTTGTAAGCCCCGGTCTTGGCGTCGAGCACGACGATCGAGCCCGTGAAAAGATTTACGCCCCCCCGCACGTTGAGCGCGAAAGCGGGAGACGGATTGCCGACCGGGACGAAGAGCTCTTCCTCGTCGGGGTCAAGCGTGAGCGACGTCCAGGTTCCGCCGCCGCTGATCGGTATTCCGGCCGCGTTGTCCCAAGTCGACTTGTCGAGCGGCGAAGCGCCTTGCGGGCCGCGGACCGGATCGCTCTCGACCTTCGGCACAAGGTAGAATACCCAGACGATCTTGCCGGTCTCGGCGTCAAGCCCGTACACCCGTCCCTTGCCGCCCTTGGCGTCGCCCGAGGCGTTGCCGACGAAAACGAGGCCGTTCCAGGCGATCGGGGCGGCCGGCACGGAACTCGCCGAGTTTCGGGTCGGCTATGGCCGTCTCCCAAATCGGCTTCCCGGTCTTGAAGGCATAGGCCCGCACCCGCCCGTTCTGAAAACCGCGAAACAGCCTGCCGTCCAGGTACGACGGCCCCCGGTTGGTCATATAATAGCTGGGCGGGATGTTCTCGTGCGTACGCCAATTCTCGGCACAAGTCACAGGGTCAATCGAGAAGATATCGAACTCCGTCGTGCCGATCAGCGCGCCATTGACCATGATCAGGCCGGATTCGAAGTTGCTGAATTGCTTGGTGTCGTAAGTGCATATGACCTTCAATTTTTCGACCGTCTTCGGATTGATTTCGTCGAGCGGCGAGTAACGTTCGGAGGTAAGCGTTCTGTTATAGCTGGGCCATTCGCCATCGACGGCGGCGTTAGCCAGCGGCGCTACGGGGGCAAGCTTCGGCGCTCGGATTCCCGGGGCCTCGTAGGCTGGATTCAACTCCGTCGTTGTCGTCCCTGCGGGCGCCGTCCAGGAATGAATATAACTCCGCGCAATGATTGTATACCGAATCACTTCGTGCGGAAAAAGATAGTATAAAGCGATGCCAGCGCCTACCAGGAAGACTACGAGAGCTGCCGCAGCGACCGTAAGAAGTAGTTTCATTACATAACTGCTCCGCGCAACTCACGCTGTTCTTGCAGTCAATCTGCAGAAACGGAAGAGGCAAAAGCGGGAAGGCGCCCGAAAAGCCAGAAATTTTCCACTTCGTCAAGGGCATCCCGGTAAACTAGCCCCAGACGGATGACGCTCGAAAGTCATAGGCGCGGGGGGCGGAGCGACCTTGACCTCGTCGCTTGGTCCGGTAACGTCGAGCCGCGGACGAACGGACGTTAGCCGCCGCCGGAGCAATCGGGACGTCCAAGAATCCTCCAGGGGGCCTGATGCCGTATTCCGCAGCCGGACGGCGACAAAACGAGTCGCCCCTGGAGGCTTTTTTGCGCCGCGACTGGGTGGCGCTGCTCTTGATCTGCCTCTTGGCGGTCGCGGTCCGCGCCAGCGTCATGACATTGCTTCCAAGCATACTCCATCCCGACGAGGTCGAGTGGCTCGAACAGACGAACCGTCTCGTCAATCACCAGGGGCTGACGCCCTTCTGGGATTTCCAACTGGGCGCGCGAAGCTGGCTGTGGCCGGGATTGCTCGCCGCTTTCATGGGCCTTGGCGAGCTGTTCGGGTCGCCGCCCGCCGCCGGCCTCGCCGGCGTCGCCGTCCTGCTCTGCATCATCTCGCTGGCGCCGGTGATCTGCGGCTTCCTGTGGGGCCGCAACGTCGCGGGCTTCCCCGGCGCGGTCACAACGGGTCTTTTGACCGCGGTCTGGTTCGAGCTGGTGTATTTCTACGCCCATCCGCTCTCCGAGAGCGCCGCCGGCGCAGCCCTCGTAACCGGTCTTTATCTGATCTATCCCGGTCGCGGCGGTCTGTCCGAACGACGAATGTTCATCGGCGCGGCGATGATGGGCCTGGCGGCGGTTTTGCGCCCGCAGCTTGCCCCTGCCGTCGCAGTCGCGATCATCGCCATCGGCGGGATCCGAACGAGGGCTCATTATCCGGCCTTGCTTGGGGGTGTTGCGCTCGCGATCGTGCTCGGTAGCGCGCTATTCGACTGGATCACCTGGGGCTGGCCATTTCATGCTTCGGTTATGTATGTCTATTACCAATCCAAGGTCAGCTTCGCAGCCGGCATCAATCCGATGTACTCCTACCTCGGCTGGCAATGGGTTTCGTGGGGCCTGTTCGGCGTCGTAATCGTGCTTTGCGCGCTCTATGGCGCGTTGAGGCTGCCCGTGCTTCTGGTGGTCGCCGCAACCATCTTCGTGATCCATTCCGCTGTTCCCCACAAGGAATACCGATATATTTCGCCGGCCCTGCCGCTCATCATGACGCTTGCCGGCGTCGGCTCGACGATGGCGGCCGCCTGGCTGGCGGACAGGCTCGGCAGACCCGCGATCCGGCGTGCGCTGCTGGTCGCCGTGCCGCTCGGTTGGACCCTCGCGTCCCTCGCTCTGGCGGCCTCGCCGAACCGCATATGGTTCTGGGTTCGGTCTCGCGGGTCGATCCTGGCGATGCAAGCGGTCAACGCCGACAAGGAGGCGTGCGGGGTCGGAATTTTTCCCGGCAAGTTGTGGTGGCGGATGGCCGGCTACGTGAACCTGCGTCCGGGGATTCCTCTCTACAACGCCGGCGACGACGCTCCCCCGATCGCTCCCAACGCCTATAATTACGCGATCAGCATCCAGCTGCGAAGTGAGGAGCTGAAGCGTCCAGTCGATTTAGGGGTCGACTTCGCCGCCTCCGGTTTCCAGCAAATCCAATGCTGGACTGACCCCTACGATCGAGCGATGGTCCCGGACAGGATTTGCCTTTGGCGGCGCTCGGGGACTTGCGATCCCACCTCGGCGAAGCTGCTCACTCCAGACGTCGGAGAAGCGTTTGAGGCCCTTACCCGCTAGAGCGCCCTCCGCATGGCTTTTTCCAACGCGCCTGATTCATTGCCGAAGGCGAAATCGGGGGTGAAGTTTCGCAGGGGCGACAAGACGGATAGAGCACAGCTATGCGGCGTCGCGACGGGGACGGACATGAACGACATGAAATGGATGGTTCTCAATACGCTGCGGCAGCGAGCCCGCATTGAACGTCGTCCGCGCGAGAAAAAATCCGGGCACTATGGATTTCATTGAGAACCGGAGGATTAATCTGGTCCTGGACGTCGGAGCGAATACGGGACAGTTTGCACAGTCGCTGCGCCATCGAGGCTATGCGGGGCGGATCATTTCTTTTGAGCCCGTGAAGGAAGCCTTCAGGGAGCTCGAAAACGCGGCGCGTGGAGATGATCTGTGGAAGACCTCGAATTTAGCCCTGGGGGCGTCCAGCGGGGTCATGGCGATCAACGTTTCCAAGAACTCTCAGTTCAGCTCATTCAATGATCTCACAGAGACGGCAACAAGCTTTGACCCGAACGCAGAGTTCAAGGCGTCGGAAAGCGTCGTCGTCAAGACATTGGACGAAGCCGCGCCGCCAAGGGACTTGAGTTCAAATGTCCTCCTCAAAATCGATACTCAGGGTTACGAGAGGCCCGTATTGGAGGGCGCAAAAGAGACCCTCAAGCACGTCAGCGGCGTTCTCCTTGAGTTGCCCATAATCAATATTTACAAGGACAATTGGCGATTCCACGAAGCCGTCGCCTATATGAACGACTCAGGCTTCGTTCTGGCTCAAGTCCATCCGGTAAACATCCATGAAAGAGCGAAGGATTCTGCTACGGAATTCGATTGCCTGTTCAGACCAATCGACCCAACGATAGACTGAATTGGAAGCGTGGAGAGGCGCCGGCGCGGCGATGGCGGAGAAGCCCTCGCTTATGGCTGCTTCTTCCGGAGAGGAGACCAACAGGGCGTTGCAGCCCCGCGAAGCCCTAGCCATGGAGCCGATCTAGAAGAGACCTGACGACAAAGTTTAAATAACGAGTGCAAGCTTCTTATATTGCATCAATTTATCCGTCCAATGAGCGTTGGTCGAGGATTTATCCGAATTGCAGGAAAATGAGCCTAAGGCTCTGAAATCGCTCGGTCGCGCGCGAAGCCGAGCACCGATCCGTCGAGGATGATAAATCGCCGCCCGCGGTGGCGACCCGCCCTTGCATCCCTGCCTTCTTTCGCGTATGAGGCGCGCCGTTGAGATCCGCCCGGCCGTAAGGGCTGCCGTGGCGGTTTTTTCGCTCGCGCGAACGGGGCTCGTCGCCCCGCCGAATGTCAAGAAGGCGTCAAGCCTTGAGGAGAGCCAAATGCCCAAGTTGAAGACCAAATCGGGCGCGAAAAAGCGCTTCAAGCTCACCGGGACCGGCAAGGTCGTCTACGTCCAGCGCGGCAAGCGCCACGGGATGATCAAACGCACGACCAAGCAGATCCGCGATCTGCGCGGCACGGCGGTCCTGTTCAAGACCGACGGCGACAAGGTCAAGAAGTACTACCTGCCGAACGGCTGAACCCTTTTCCCGGAGAATTGAACGATGTCGCGCGTCAAGAGGGGCGTAACGTCCCACGCCAAACACAAGAAGGTGTTGAAGGCCGCCAAGGGTTTCTTCGGCCGGCGCAAGAACACCATCCGCGCCGCCAAGGCCGCGGTCGACAAATCGATGCAATACGCCTATCGCGACCGCAAGAACCGCAAGCGCGAGTTTCGCGCCCTGTGGATTCAGCGCATCAACGCGGCGGCGCGCGAACATGGGCTGACCTACAGCCGGTTTATTTCCGGCCTTGCCGCTGCGGGGATCGAGGTCGATCGCAAGGTGCTGTCCGAACTCGCCATTTCGGAGCCCGCAGCGTTTGCCGCGATTGTCGAGCAGGCGAAAGGCTCGTTGCCCAAGGCGGCGTAAGGCGCGCCCTATCCTCGGCGCCGCGGACTTGGTTCGGGGATCGATCCGAGGGTCAGGGGCGCGATTTCGGCCCGCCTGCTTTTGGGACATGTGTCCGGCGCCATGGCTCGTCGAAAGACGGGCGTGTGCGGACGCCCCTTTGGCGCCGCCTTCGCCCGCGTAGGTTCGGGAGAAGGGGTTTGGCGGCGTCTGCGAAGGAATAGGCCGCAATGTCCGACCTCGCTGCCCTCGAACGGGAGACGCTCGCCGCGATCGACGCGGCGAACGACGAAAGCGCGCTCGAATCGGTGCGGGTCGCCGCGTTCGGCAAAAAGGGATCGATTTCGGCGCTGCTCGCCACGCTCGGCAAGCTCAACCCCGACGAGCGTAAGGCGCATGGCGCGGCCATCAACGCGCTGAAGGATAAGGTCGCGCAAGCGCTTGGGGCGCGGCGCGCGGTGCTAGAAGTCGCCGCCCTCGAGGCGCAGCTCAAGCGCGAGGCGGTCGACGTGACCCTGCCTGTTCGCCTACCGGGCATCGAGACCGGCCGCATCCATCCGATCAGCCAGGTCATGGACGAGATCGTCGCCATTTTCGCAGATATGGGCTTTTCGGTCGCCGAAGGGCCGGACATCGAAACCGACGACTATAATTTCACCAGGCTCAACTTCCCGCCCGGCCACCCGGCGCGCGAGATGCACGACACTTTCTTTCTCGCCCCCGACGCCGACGGCGAGCGCAAGCTCTTGCGCACGCACACGAGCCCGGTGCAGGTGCGCACGATGCTCAAGCAAAAGCCGCCGATCCGCATCATCTGCCCTGGCCGCACCTATCGGCGCGACGCCGACCAGACGCATACGCCGATGTTCCACCAGGTCGAGGGGCTCGTCGTCGATGACCGCGCAACGCTCGCCAACCTGAAATGGGTTTTGGAGGAATTCTGCAAGGCGTTCTTCGAAGTGCCGCACGTGGGCATGCGCTTCCGGCCGAGCTTTTTCCCCTTCACCTCGCCCTCGCTCGAGGTCGACATTCAGTGTCGCCGTTCGGGCGGGGAGATCCGGTTCGGCGAGGGCGACGACTGGCTCGAAATCCTCGGCTGCGGCATGGTCCACCCCAACGTGCTCTCAAATTGCGGCATCGACCCGCAGGCCTATCAGGGCTTCGCCTGGGGTCTGGGGATCGACCGCGTGGCGATGCTCAAGTACGGCTTGCCGGACTTGCGCGACTTCTTCGATGCGGATCTTCGCTGGATAAATCACTATGGCTTCAAGCCGCTCGACATTCCGACCCTGGCCGGCGGATTGAGCGGGTGAAGGCCATCGCGCAACCGAACTGAGCCACGATGAAATTCACTCTCTCCTGGCTTCTCGACCACCTCGACACCTCGGCGGCGCTCACTGAGATCGTCGACGCGTTGACCCGCGTCGGCCTCGAGGTGGAGAGCGTGGACGACCCGAGCCGCAAATACGACGGCTTCGTGGTTGCTTCCGTCATCGAGGCCAAGCCGCATCCCAACGCCGACCGGCTCAAGGTCTGCATCGTCGACGCGGGCCAAGGGCCGGTGCAGGTCGTCTGCGGCGCGCCGAACGCCCGCACCGGGATGAAGGGCGTCTTCTCTCCGGTCGGCACATATATTCCCGGCAAGAAGATGACGCTCGCCAAGGGCGTCATCCGCGGCGTCGAATCAAACGGCATGCTGTGTTCGGCGGCGGAGCTCGAGCTCAGCGACGATCACGAGGGGATCATCGAGCTCGAGGACGACGCGCCGGCCGGCGTCGCCTACGCACGCTATGCCGGGCTCGACGATCCGGTTATCGACGTCGCGGTGACACCGAACCGCCCCGACGCCGCCGGTGTCGCGGGCATCGCGCGCGATCTCGCCGCCGCGGGGTTGGGCAGCCTGAAGACGCCGGCGCCGAAATCGATCCCTGGCGCCTTCGACTGCCCGACAAAGGTGCATCTCGATTTCACTCCCGCCGACAAGCATCTCTGCCCGGCGTTCGCCTTGCGTATCGTGCGCGGCGTGACCAATGGCCCTTCGCCTGAATGGATGCAAAAGCGGCTCCGCGCGATCGGCCTGAGGCCGATCAGCGCCCTCGTTGACATCACCAATTACATCACCTTCGACCGCGGCCGCCCGCTCCACGCTTTCGACTTCGCGAACGTCAAAGGCGATCTCGCCGTGCGCCGCGCCCGGAGCGGCGAAAGCGTGCTCGCGCTCGACGGCAAATCGTACGCGCTCGACGACGGCATGGTCGTCATTGCCGACCAAAACGGCGTCGAATCGATCGCCGGGATCATGGGCGGCGAGCATTCCGGCTGCGACCAGACGACGCGCGACGTTCTGATCGAGAGCGCGCTGTGGGACCCGACGAACATCGCCCAAACCGGCCGCAAGCTCGGGATCATGACCGACGCGCGCTATCGATTCGAGCGCGGCGTCGACCCCGAGTTCTGTGTCCCAGGTTGCGATCTCGCGACCGAGCTCGTCCTTTCGATCTGCGGCGGCGAGCCCTCGCGTATGGTCGTGGCGGGCGATCCGTCGCCGGCGCGGCGTTCGATTCCGTTCCCCTATGGCGAGGTCGAGCGGCTGCTTGGCGTCGAAATCCCGCGTCAGGAGGGCGACGCGATCCTGGCCCGCCTGGGCTTCGGACTCGGCGATGAAACGGTCGTGGTCCCTTCGTGGCGGCCTGACGTCCAGGTGAAGGCCGACGTCGTCGAGCAGATTCTGCGCATCGCCGGCGTCGACCGCGTGCCGACGGCGCCCCTGCCCCGGCTCGACGATGGCGTCACGAAACCTGTGCTGACGCTGCTGCAGAAGCGCACGCGGCTCGCCAAACGCACGCTGGCCGCGCTATCGCTGCGCGAGGCGGTCACCTGGTCGTTCGTCTCCGGGACGGCGGCGAAACTGTTTGGCGGCGGCGCGCCGTCGCTCGCGCTCGCCAATCCGATCGCAGCCGACCTTTCCGACATGCGCCCGAGCCTCGTTCCGGGACTCGTCGCCGCCGCCGAGCGCAACGCGCGCCGCGCCCTGAGCGACGTGGCGCTGTTCGAAGTCGGCCAGGTGTTTCTCGGATCCGGAGACAGCGACCAACGCGTCGCGGCCGCGGCCGTACGGCGCGGCTGGGCCAAGGCGGACGGGGATGGCCGGCATTGGAGCGGCGGCAGCCTCGTCGACGTCTTCGACGCCAAGCGCGATGCGATGACGCTGCTCTCCGCGCTCGCGGTCAGCCCGAATGCTGTCCAGGTCGTCCCCGGCGGCCCGGCTTTTCTGCATCCGGGCCGTTCGGCGACGCTGCAATTCGGGCCAAAGACCGTCATCGGCTGGTTTGGACAGCTGCATCCGGGCGCGTTGGAAGCGCTCGACGCCGAAGGGCCGATCGTCGGCTTCGAGATCATCCTCGACGCCATTCCCGCGCCGAAGGCGAGGCCGGCCAAGACCAAGCCGAAGCTCGACCGCTCGGACTTCATGCCGGTTGAGCGGGATCTCGCATTCGTGGTCGACGGGAGCGTTCGCGCCGGGGATATCGTCAAGGCGGCTGATGGCGCCGAACGCTCGCTCGTCGCCAAGGTTGGCGTCTTCGACGTCTATCAGGGCCAAGGACTGCCCGAGGGCTCGAAATCGATCGCCATCCACGTGATCCTCCAACCGCGCGAGCGGACCCTCACCGACGCCGAAATTGACGCCGCGATGGCGAAGATCGTGGCCGAGGTGTCGAGGAGGACCGGCGCCGTTCTGCGCAGCTGAGCCGATGTTCGTACGCGCCGCAGCGATTGCGCTTTGCCTTGCCGCTCTGGCGCCGGCGGGGCGCGCCCGGGCGGAGGACGATCCGTCCTGCGCCCAATACCAGGAGCCGATGGCCTACAACGCCTGTCTTGCTCGACATGGGCCCAAGGCGAATGGTGTCGCGGCGCATTCCGGCGAAACCCGGCCGGAACCGGCCGGACAGGATCGGGCTTATCAAGGCGAGGCCCGCGCGCCGGCGTCCGCTTTCCGCCGCTGGCCGCCCACGCAGCGCATCCACGGGCGCGTGCACATGGAGTTTCAGGTCCGCTGAGACGCCAAAATTTGTGAGCGCGGCGCCCAGCCCCGCGGAAAGGGCAAGCGCCGCGCTCTATACCCCGCGCGGTGGGAGATCAGCGCGGGGCCGCGTTTCGCACCCCCAGCCCTGAGGCGCACCGACGCGGAATTCCGACCCTGAGCCGAAGCGACTCAATCACCCGCCTCTGCCAATAGCCCCTTTCTCGCCCCGACCCGTCTGGCGGACAGTCGCAAACGAACACCTCGTGTGTAAACCGGCGCGCAGCGCCCGGCTGTGACCTTCATCACACCGTAAGCGCCGGCCGCCAAAGAGTCGCCCCATCAATTATGTGGGATCTGACTCGGGCATCCGCCTCGAACCCACTTGACGCCGCGGCAAAGCTCGGCCACCGTCGGGGCTAATCATCGGCGAGCGCGATGATGGTACCAAATTCCCTTGCGGCGCACCCGTGTTTCAAAACGCTCGATCCCGAATCTTGCCGGATTCTCGATCGCCATTGCGCGTGGGTGAAGACGCCGGCGGGCGCCTGGGTGGTCGGTCAGTCCGCAAATGACCGGGACGTCTATTTCATCATGACTGGGCGTCTCAGAGGGGTGCTCCACGGCGTGCGCCAGGACCTCACTTTCGAGATATGGAAGCGGGCTCGATCTTCGGCGAGATGAGCGCTTTCGACGGCGCTCCGCGCTCAGTCAGTGTGTTTGCGGTCAACGATTTGCTGGTGGCGAGAATGCCTTGCACGGTGTTCATCGAAACGCTCTTCTCCCACCGCCCGCTGGGCGAAGCGGTCCTCGCGACGCTGATCGCGCGTGTTCGCGAGCTATCGCGTCGGGTCGGCGAACTCGGCGCGCTCGACGTTCGCAGCCGCGTCCATGCCGAGCTCCTGCGCCTTGCGCGCCCCGATCGTGAGGATCCGAAGCGCGCCATCATCCTCGCGCCGCCGAATCAATCGGAGATCGCATCGCGCATCAACACCCGGCGGGAAACCGTGTCACGCGAGATCAACGCCATGGAGCGAGAAGGCCTCATCGAACGCCGGCGCGGCGCCATCGTCATCAACGACGCGCTCGGGCTCAGCGCGCGGCTCGAAGCGACGGCAATCAACGCCTAGCCACCCGGCGCCGGTGAGCGATGAAAATCGCGATCCTTTCGTTGCTGCCTGGGCGCTCTTGGATAATTTCCCGGCGAAGCGTCATGGGGAGTTCGCTTAAGCTGACGAACCTGAGAGAGCGCCAATTGAACAGGGTCGCCATGGGCCCTGACTTGCGCGGATGCGATTTACGACTAATGATTGCGCAAATCTTGGGGGCGATCGGAATAGACCAATGTTTTGTGCGAAATGTGGTCGCCGTTACGGATCGGGCGTAAAGGTCTGCGCAACCTGCGGCAGCGCGCTCCAAAGCAAGACGCCGAAGCGCAATCCAGCGGTCAACTCTGAGGTCCGCCGGCCGGAGCGCCGGCCAATGACCGGACTCTTTTGCGATCTGGTGAACTCGGTCGGCCTCTCGCTCGAACTCGACGCCGAGGAGATGATGCAAATCCTCGACGCCTACCACAAGCGCTGCGATGAAATCGTCGCCGAGCATGGCGGATATCTCGAGAGCTTCATGGGCGATGGCGTTCTGGCCTATTTCGGCTATCCGCTAGCCAACGAGGATGACGCGACAAACGCGGTGACCGCCGGGCTCGCCATGATCGACGCGATCGGCCGCATCAAAGTCCCGCGGGAGACGGCGATTACAAGCGAGGGTCGGGATTGCGACGGGCCTGGTTGTGGTCAGCGATCGCGTCAGCCTGGGGAACAAGCGGAGCTCGCAGATCGTCGGCAAGATGCCGAACCTCGCCGCCCGCCTTCAATCCGTCGCGCGGCCCGGGACTGTCGTTATTGCCGACTCGACCCGGCGCGTGACGCGCGGCGCCTTCACGTACCGCGACTTGGGCGCGGTCGCCCTCAAGGGCTTCAAGGAGACCGTCCAGGCCTGGGAAGTCGGACAGCCCAACGTAGCCGAAAGCCGCTATCGCGCCCGTCTGCAGGGCGAGCCGCTTCCCTTCGTTGGGCGCAAGCGCGAGCTCGACTCGCTGGTCGAGCGCTGGGTCAAGGCCCGTGAAGGCCAAGGTCAGGTGGTCAATCTGATCGGCGAAGCCGGGATCGGTAAATCACGCCTGACCGAGACCCTCCAGGAGCACATTGGCGCGGACCAGTACGCGCGGCTGCGCTGGTTCTGCTCGCCGCAACATATGGAAAGCGCGTTTCATCCCGTCATTGATCAGCTGCAGAGGGCCGCTTCGATCGACCGAAACGACCCGGCCGCAACCCGGCTCGCCAAGCTCCGGCGGATGGTCGGCGAATCCGACGACCCGAATGGGACGACGCTTGCCGCCCTGGCCGCCCTCTTGTCCATTCCGCTCGATCAACCCTCACCGCTCGACGTGATGACGCCTGAGAAGCGCAAACAGGTGACTTTGGAGGCGCTGTCGAAGCAGTTCCAGAAGCTGAATGACGCGGGACCGTTGTTGATGATCGTTGAGGATGCGCATTGGATTGATGCGACCTCGCTCGAGCTACTGCAACTCACCGTCGAGTCCGCCGACGCGGTCCGGAACCTCGTGATCGTGACGGCGCGGCCGGAGTTCAAGCCGCGGTGGACCGAGTTCCCCCATGTTTCGATCGTCTCGCTTGGCCGGCTCGATCCGGATAGCTCCGAAAAACTGTGTAAGGAAGCGGCGGGAAACGCGCTTCCCGAAAGCCTCATGCAGCAAATCCTGGAGCGCTCGGACGGGATTCCGCTCTTCGTTCAGGAGCTGACGCGAAACGTCGTAGAAACACTGCAGTCCGGCGGGCATGAACCTTTGGACCGTGGGGCGGACGGCGAGACGGTGATACCGCTCTCCCTGCACGATTCGCTCGTGGCCCGGCTCGATCGGCTCGGCCCGGCGAGGCAGACGGCCAATATCGGCGCGGCGCTCGGCCGCCGCTTCGACTACGACCTGATCAGCGCGGTGGCGGCAAAGCCGGAGGCTGAGCTGCGGGCGGAACTGCGCCAGTTGACGCGCGCAGGTCTGGTGAGCCTGTCCGGCGCTTCGCCGAACAGCTCCTACCTGTTCCAGCATGCGCTGATCCGCGACGCGGCCTACGATTCCATGCTTCGCGCCGATCGGCAGGCGCTTCACAGCCGCATCGCCGAGGCGCTCATCGCCCGATTTCCCGCTCAGGCCGAGGCCGAGCCTGAAATGGTCGCCTACCATCTTTCACGCGGCAAGGATGAGATCGAGGCGGTTTCTTATTGGGAGAAGGCCGGTCAGCGGGCGGCCTCGCGCGCCGCCCACGGCCACGCGGCGGCCCATTACCGCGCCGGCCTCGAAATCATCGGCCGCCGGAAGGAAGGGCTCGAGCGGGCGCAAGCCGAGCTGCCGCTATTGGTGCATCTCGCGATCAGCCTCGCCTCGTCGCGCGGATACAGCCACCCCGAGATATTGGGTGTGCTCACACGCGCGCGGGAAATCTGCGACATGCTGGGCAACGTCTCGGCATTGTTTCCCGTGCTCCGCGGTCTGTCCGTGTTCTCGATTGTGCGCAACGATCTTGCGACCGCCGAAGAGCTCGGCGCCCGGTGTCTCGCGATCGGCGAAGAGACCCGCCATGCGCCGTATCTGATCGAGGCGCACCACCAATTGGGCTACGTTTATGGCGCACGCGGCCAATTGCCAAAGTCGCGCTTCCACCTCGAACGCTGCGTTACCATCTACGACGAGAACGAAGCCAATCTCGAGCTCGTGCCGCACGAGCAGGACCCGCGGATGTCGGCTTTGTGCGAGCTTGCGACCGTGCTGCAACTCATGGGCGAGGCGGGCGCCGCCAAAGCCGCCCACAAGCGCCACCTGGGCCTCGCCCATAAGCTAGGCCGGCCATACGACCTTACCTACGCGCTTACGTTCGGCGCCAGCTTTTCGAACCTGACCGGCGACCATCAGGAGGCAAAAAAGCAGGCAGAGAAGGCAATCGAGCTCTCCCGGACCCATGGCTTCGGGCTTTGGGAATTGAGCGCCACGATTGAAGCCGGAGTGGCGCTTGCGGGCCTCGGGCGGAGCCAGGAGGCGATCGTGATCCTCGAGCCCGGCCTCGCAAAGTGGGAGGCGATCGGCGCGCGCGGCTTCGTCTGCATGCGCATGGGCTGGCTTGCCCTTTCTTACGCCAACTCCGGGCGCCTCGATCAGGCGCTGACCACGATCGATCAGGCGATTCGGCAAGCCAAGGAGGTTGACGATAGGATCGACCTCTCGCGGCTGCACAGAATCCGCGCCGAGATGATGTCGAGGCTGCCCTCGCCCGACCCTGTGGCGATCGATCGCGACCTCAACGAAGCGATCGCGGTCGCACAAATGCAGGGTGCAGGCTGGCGCGAAGCGCAGGCGCGGGCGCGGCTTCTGGAGCTCCAGCCCCGCCTGGCTGCGCAAGCCGCAGGCGACGCCGCTTTCCCGGATCATGCGCCGGCGCGACAATGAGGCCAGCGAAACTGCAGCTTGCTTCATTCCTTCGCCGCGTCGGCCAGTATCCGCCACCACTGCTTGTGCCTGTCCCAGTTCCAACCCGCGGTCGGCGAGGGCGAGGGCAGGAGCCAGATTCGGGTTCGGCCGATACGCTCGGGCTGCTCGCCGAAGCCGGCGGCACGGCCGAGATAGCTGCGACCGGCCGCAAGGCTCGTGAACGCAAGCAGCCGCGGCTCGGCGGCCTCGATCTTGGACTTGAGCTCGCCGGAGGCTTGGCGTCCGAGGGCGCCCAGCGGCAACTCCCGGTCCATGCCGCTCACGTATTTGGCGATGTCGGTCAAGCCGATGCCCCATTGCGGCAATTCGGCGAATTCCTCGGGCCTCAGCAGTCTTGGCGTCAATCCGGCGGCGTGGAGCGCCGACCAGAACCTGTTTCGCGGATGGGCGTAATAGGCGCCGCGCGCCGCCGAAACGGTTCCCGCCGCGGTGCCACAGAAGACAATTCTGAGACCTGGCCCGACAAGGTCAGGCAGTACCGGAACGAGGCAGCTCGCCGCGCTACCCATCAGATCGTCTGGTTATAGGCCCCGACCTCGGGGTTCTCGCGCAGGATCCGGTCGAGACCCTCGAACATCGCCCGCATCCCCGCTTCCGACACTGGACTCTCGACAACGACCGTCAGTTCCGGCTTGTTTGACGAAGCGCGCACGAGCCCCCAAGCGCCGTCCTCGACTGTGACTCTCACGCCATTGACGGTGACGAGGTCACAAATCGGCTGGCCGGCGAGCTTTTCGCCTCGCGCCTGCATCGCCTTGAGCCGCGCGACCACGCGGTCCGCGACCACGTATTTGACCTCATCGGCGCAAGTGGGAGACATGGTCGGCGAGCTCCAGGTCTTGGGCAGATCGCGATAGAGATCGGCCATCGACTTGTCCGAGTTCCGGTCCAGCATGTCGAGGATGGCGATGGCGGTCACGAACCCGTCGTCGTAACCGCGCCCGATCGGCGCGTTGAAGAAATAGTGGCCTGACTTCTCGAACCCGGCGAGGGCGTTCAGATCCCGGACCCGGCGCTTGATGTGCGAATGGCCGGTCTTCCAGAAATCGACCTTGACGCCGTGGGCGGCGAGAACCGGATCGGTATTGAACAGCCCGGTCGACTTGACGTCGACGACGAAGGTCGCATTCGGGCGGCTCTTCGAGAGGTCGCGCGCCAGCATGACCCCGATCTTGTCGGCGAAGATTTCCTTGCCCTCGTTGTCGACGACGCCGCAGCGGTCGCCGTCGCCGTCGAAGCCGAGCGCTACGTCAGCTCCGGTCTGCGTCGCCGCGGCCGCCATGGTGTGCAGCATCTGCATGTCTTCGGGGTTCGGATTGTAATGCGGGAAGGTGAAGTCGAGGTCGCAGTCGAGCGGGACGACCTCGACGCCGAGCGCGCTCAAGAGCTTGGGCGCGAAGGCGCCGGCCGTGCCGTTGCCGCAGGCGGCGACGACCTTCAAGGGTCGTGCGAACTTCGGCCGGGCGGTCAGGTCGTCGATGTAGCGGGCGGGAAAATCGGCCAGGAATTCGTAGCCGCCGCCGACCTCATAACCGTAGTCGCCGGCAATGACGATGTCGCGCAGCCGCGCCATCTCCTCCGGTCCGAAGGTCACCGGCCTCGACGCGCCCATCTTGACTCCCGTCCAGCCGTTTTCGTTGTGCGATGCGGTCACCATCGCCACCGCCGGCGTGTCGAGCGCAAACTGGGCGAAATAGGCCATCGGCGTGATCGCGAGGCCAATGTCGCGCACCTGGGCTCCGCCGGCCATGAGCCCGGCGGTCATGGCGAGCTTTATCGAGGCCGAATAGCTGCGGAAGTCGTGGCCGACGACGATCTCGCGCTTGACCCCGAGCTCCTTTAACAGGCGCGCGAGGCCGAGCCCCAGCGCCTCGGCGCCCATAAGGTTGATCTCCTGCTCGAAGAGCCAGCGCGCGTCATATTCGCGAAATCCGGTCGGCTTGACCATCGGCCGCGATTCGTAGGCGTAGGTGTTAGGCAGAAGCTGCGGCTGGGGTTTTGGGAACAAGGGCTTCGCGATCCTCGCGGCGTAGATGAAGGGGTCAGAATAGCCCTCAGGGACCGCGACGGCTATCCCTGGGCGGCTGCCATCGGGCGTTGGAGCGGGACCCGCTGTGCATTGCGACTCCAAAGCGGTCAAGCGACGACTTGCATCGATTGCGCCGCGGGATTTGCTATCCGGGCCGGATATCTGCAACTAGGCGCAGTACGATCTTGTCGTCGCGCGGGCCTCGGAGATCGACCTCGGTCACCTCGAGCGGCTTCCCAGCGGCGACGGCGGCGCGGATCTTCATGGGCGTCCTCTTTGCCTCGGACGCTCGATTAAAGTTGAGAACCGGCGCCCGCCAAGCCCGGTTCTAACAAAGCGTCCAAATCGCTCGGCGCCCGAAGAGCGCGCAGACCAGGCTTGCCACGAGGAATTCATACAATTAGCGTACGCACAAGTCCTGGTCGGCCGGCGCGCGCGCGGGAACCGTCGCAGCGTTTCAATTTGGCGCAACCTAGGGCGCGGCTAGTCAACGTTCATCAATTCCCTTGAGAAAGCGGAACTCAACTCGTCTCTATACATTCTTCCTAAAATGAGCTACGGCCTCACCTGTACTAAAACGTCAGTTTCTCCGGGGTTGAGACGTCAAACGGGCGGCCTAAGGAAGCATAAGATTGTTTCGGCGCGCATCGACTGACGGAGTTTGACCGTGATTCTTTCCGACCTGCGCACAACCGGCGTTCTGGCGGTCGTGCGCCGCGAGCTTCGGCCGCTGTTCTCGGAATGGCGCCGCCTTTATTTCAATAAGCTGTGGGGAATGGACATCGGGCCGGATTGCCGGATTTCTTTTTCGGCCAAATTGGACAAGAGCTACCCGACCGGCGTCCATATCGGCGAAGGCACGGCGATCAATTTCGGCGCCTGCGTTCTGACCCACGATACCCCGCGCCGGCTTCATATGGACACTTGGATCGGTAAAGAATGTCAGATCGGCGCGCACAGCATCATCATGCCGGGGGTCAGGGTCGGCGACAATTGCGTCGTCGCCGTGGCGAGCGTCGTGATGAAGGACGTGCCCCCCAACTGCCTGGTCTCGGGCAACCCCGCGCGCATCATGGAAAAAGGCATTCAAACCGGTAGACTGGGCATCATCAATCGCACGGTCCGCGCCGACTTCGGAACGGCTTCATCCGCGCCTGACGAAAAAGCGGCTTCGTGAATCCCGACCGGCGGCTCGATTTGACTCGCGCGCAAATCCAATGACCGTCATCGATTTGAGCGGCCGCGTGGCGGTCGTGACAGGCGCATCGCGCGGCATTGGCCGGGCCGTCGCGGAAGGCCTGCTCAAGGCCGGATGCAGCGTGGTGTTGAACGCGCGCCCCTCGAACGAGGCTTCGGAGAGTTTCGCCGAGCTGGAGACAGCCTATCCCGACCGCGTCACCATGGTCTACGGCTCGGTGGCGGATAGCGCCACTGCAACGGCAATCGCCCAATGCGCCATGTCGCGGCACAAGCGCCTCGATATCCTGGTCAACAATGCCGGCATTCTTCGCGACAAGCTGATCGGCATGATCTCGGATGCCGAGATCGACGAGCTATTCAATGTGAACGTCATCGGGCTGATCAAGATCACGCAATTGGCCGCGCGCATCATGGCGCGGCGCAAGAGCGGGTCGATCGTCAATGTCTCGTCGATTGTCGGACGAAAGGGAAACAGCGGCCAGACCGTCTATTCGGCGACCAAATCCGCCGTCATTGGAGCGACTTTTTCTGCCGCTAAGGAACTCGCGCCAATGAACATTCGCGTCAACGCGGTGGCGCCGGGCTTGATCGATACTTCGATGGTGAAATCCATTCCAGAGGACAAACGCAAGAACCTCGAGTCGCACATCGCGATGGGTCGGGTCGGCAGCCCGCAGGACGTCGCCAACGTCATCCTGTTTCTTGCCTCCGACCTTTCGTCCTACGTGACCGGACAAGTCATAGGGGTTGACGGCGGCCTTGTCATATGACCCGCCTTGCGCGAGTTGGGCGGCTTCCTTTCACGGTCCGCCGGGCGGACTCGCGATGCGGCGGAATTCGATGCCCGATTTGGACTTTTCGTGCGGCGGACTCCTGCCGCTGATCGCGCGGCTCGAGCGCGAGCCGGCGGTTCGTGACGATCACCGCGACGTCTGGCTGACGCGCGACGAGATTCGAACCGCCAGTCTTGGGCTTGCCGCAAACATTGCCTCTGCGAAATTGCGGCTCGTCTTCCTCTTGTGCGGCAACACTTGTGAAACGGTGATCGGCCTGCTTGCCGCAGCCGCGGCCGGTCACGCGGTTGCGCTGATTGATCCGTCGCTCGCCGAAGACAGATGGAGCGCTCTGATCGAGGCGTATCAACCTGAGGTCGTTCTTTCGACGCCGGACATCGGCGAAAAACTGCGCGATCGGGCAGGCGCTTCGAGCGGCTGCTCCTATCAGTCGCGCGCGGGCGTTGTCGAATGGATCACCAGGGGTGAGGCGCCGTCGGCCGACCTCAATCCCGCCCTGCAAGTGCTTCTTTCCACCTCAGGGACGACCGGTAGCCAGAAATATGTGCGGCTGTCGCGAGACGCGATTGTCGCCAATGCTAAACAAATCGCCGAGGCGCTGGCCATCGACGAGCGCAGCATCGGCATCGCCCATCTGCCGTTGCACTATTCCTACGGGCTCTCCGTCGTCACGTCGCATCTGGCGGCCGGGGGCCGGGTCTTCCTCGTGAACAATTCGATCACCTCGCCGAGCTTTTGGTCAAAGATCGGAAACGTCGGCGGATCGCATTTCCCCGGCGTCCCCTTTCACTATGCCGCGCTGGCGCGTCTGGGCGCGAGCATCATCCCAAGCTCGGTCAAAGTCTTCACCCAGGCCGGCGGAGCGCTTGATCCTCGGATCCAGGCGAAGATCCACGATTGGGCCGCTCTGCGCGACGGCCGGTTTTTCGTCATGTACGGCCAAACGGAGGCGTCGCCGCGTATGACGACCTTGCAGCACGCCGACTTTTCGCGCAAGGCGGGGTCGGTCGGCGTTGCGCTTTCCGGCGGTCGACTGTCGATCATTGACGACAAGGGCTCGCTGCTGCCGCCCGACAGCATCGGAACGGTGGTATACGAAGGCCCGAACGTCATGCTGGGCTATGCGATGTCGAGGGCCGACCTCGGCGCGGGCGATGAGATGAAGGGGCGCCTCGAAACCGGCGATCTTGGGCGCCTCGACGAAGAAGGGTTTCTCTACCTGACCGGCCGCACCAAGCGGTTCGCCAAAATCGCGGGATACCGGCTCGGCCTGGACGAAATCGAACAGGAGCTGTTCGCCGTCTGTTCGGTCGCCTGCATTGACCTTGGCGAAAAGATCGCCGTCGTTCATGAGCAGGAATCGGAGACCGCGCTGAAGGCCCGCCTCAGAGAGCTCGCCGTCAACTATAAAGTCCCCCCGTCAAGCTTCTCGTTATTGAGGACCGCGCAAATCCCTCGCGGCGCGAGCGGCAAGATCAACTACGCGCAACTGAAGGAGAGCCTGCGTGTTTGAGCGTCTCCTCAACGAGCCGCCTTATTCGCTGCGTCAGTCGGAGAAAGAGGCGATCCTCATCGAAGGGCTCAACGAGCTGACGCGTTACCACTACGAGAGGAGCCCGGAATACGCGCGTATCCTCGACGCCGCGTGGGGGGGCCTGAGGACCTATGGCGACGTTTCGGAGGTTCCCTATCTGCCGGTCAGCCTGTTCAAGGAAATGGAGCTGAGAAGCACGGCTACGCCGTCGTTCGTGATGCGCTCGAGCGGGACGACGGGCCAGCGAACCAGCCGCATCGTCATCGACAATGAGACGGCGCGGCGCCAATCGGAGGCGCTTGTCGCCTCGTTCCGTCCCATTCTTGGAACCCGCCGCCTTCCGTTCCTTGCGATCGACGCCAAAGACGTGATCAAGCCGACGGACCTCACCGCCCGCGGGGGCGGGGTTCTCGGAATGATGAAGTTCGGCGCCAAGACGACCTTTGCCCTCGAATTCGCAACTTGAGATCGACAGGCAAGCGGTCGAGACGTTCGTGCGCGCGCACGGCAAGGAGCCGTTCCTCATATTCGGCTTTACGTTTCTCATTTGGGACAAGCTCTATCGGACCTTTGCTGACGGCGAGCTCGACCTTTCAAACGCCATCCTCATTCACTCCGGCGGCTGGAAGAAGCTTGAGGCGCAGAAGGTTTCGAACGCCGAGTTCCGGGCCGCCCTGGAACGGCGGTTCGGTCTGCGGAACATCTTCAACTTCTATGGCTTCGTCGAGCAGATCGGCTCGGTCTTCATTGAGGGACCGGACGGATTGCTCTATCCGCCGAATTTCACCGACGTCATCATCCGGCGGCCGCACAGCTGGGAGCCGGCGAAGGTCGGAGAGGAAGGGGTCATTCAAGTCATGTCGCTGCTGCCCCGATCCTATCCCGGCCACAGCGTGCTGACCGAGGATTTGGGCGTCGTGGCGACCATCGACGCCGGAAGCGGGGGCCGCTACGGCAAGGCCATTCGCGTCTCGGGACGCGCCCCGAAGACGGAGCTCAGAGGCTGCAGCGACGTGATCGCCGCTTGATTCGGCGAGGCAGGACGAATGCTGACTGAAGTCATCGCTTTTGGCGCCGGCGCGCGCGAAGCCGCCCTCGACGACGAGGCGCTGCTCGCGAAGCTTGGCGAGGCCCGCCATCGCCTTGCCGCGCCCTTTGCCCCGGAGCGCGTCGATTTGGCGGCAGACGTCGCCGAGACCCTGCTCGGCCAGCGCTCGGCCGCCTCGGGCCCTGCCGCCCATTTCGCCTTCTGGACGCGCCGCGCGGCGCTCGCGAACCTCGCCGCCGGGTTTGCGGCGCGCGTGCCCCACAACACCTTGGCGCGGCCGCGCGGACTCGTCTTCCATCTGCCGCCGCAGAATGTCGAGACCGTCTTTCTATACTCCTGGGTGCTCTCCTATCTGGCTGGTAACGCCAATATCGTGCGGCTGCCGCATGAAATCAGCGCCCGGATGAGGGCGATCGTCGATCTCTTTCTCGAACGCCTGCAAGCCTCGGGGAACGAGAGCCAATTGTTCGTCCACTATCCATCGCAGGGCGATCTTGGGGCGAAAATCTCCGCTCTGAGCGATGCGCGCGTGGTCTGGGGCGGCGACGCCAAGGTCGCGCTGTTTGCGCCCCTGCCCTTGCGCAACGGCGGAAAGTCAATCTGGTTCGGCGACCGGTTTTCCTTCTCGACGATCAACGGCGCGGCTCTCGGCAAGCTGGACGAGGACGCCCTGCAAGCGCTCGCCAAAAAACTGCGCAACGACATCTTCGTCTTCGACCAGATGGCCTGCTCTTCCCCGCACGCTCTCTATGTCGTCGGCGACGCCGCGGCGCATTCGGCGGCGGTCCGCCGCCTCCTCCACGCTTCAGCGCTCGAATGGACGATGGACGATCCGGCTGGACGGGTCGGGCACGCGATCGGCAAGATGACGGCCGCCTTCTACGCCGCGGCGAACGGGCGCGCCTCGAAAGTCCATTGGCAAAACACCCAGCTGACCAGCATCGTGGCAAGCGCCCCGGCGCGACAGGACATACGGGTCGGCGGGGGATTTCTCACCGTCGTGTTCGTTCGTTCGCTGGCCGAGGTCGCAAGCTTCATCCGCGAGAGCGACCAGACGATCACCTATTTCGGCTGGGAACGCGGCGAGATCGAAAGGGTCGCCGCGGCACATGTGGGGCCCGGCGTGTCGCGCTGGGCGCCGATCGGGACCGCGCTAGACTTCGATTTCATCTGGGACGGCTACGACATCCCCTTCGAGCTGACACGGCTGGTCCGCGTCTCCTGAAGCGGCGCGCCGCGGGGCGAACGTCGGGATCCCGCACTCTTTTATCAGATCGTATGAGTACTATAGCGCTCCCAAATTGCCCCCAAATTTATCCAAATCCAGCAAAGCCAATCCAAGCCCTGACAAAGAAAAACAGAGAAAAAAGCTTGGATTTCCTTGGATTCTCTTGTCCGTTTTGAGCCTTTTCAAGGAGTTACGCTGACTCCCAGGCCATTTTTCTTTCCCGCCCTCCATCTGGGTTCCTGCGATCTGCGACGTTCATCGCTCTGGCTGCAGGCAGGTTGTCGATTGCGGCTTTCATGGCAGATGACACCCTAGCACGGCTTCCGATTTTCAGGAAGCAATTGTTCTAGAAAACGCGTCCATCGGCTGATGAGGCAACGCCCCGGCTACTGGCGCAGGATCAGCAGCCCGCCGCGCTGCTCGACGCTGACCAGGCGCTTGAGAAAGCTGGCTCCGAGCAGGTTCACTTCGCCAGCCTCGGGGGCCAGAATCAGGGCCTCGACGTCGTTCATGTAAAGGCCGCCGAAGCTCAGGTGGTTGAGGACAGCCGGCAACGCCGTCGACTTGCCGTTGGCGGTCTGGATCAATCGCGGGCGCCCTCCCGTGGGGACAAGCCCGAGCCGGGCGGCGGTCGAAGCGGAGACGACGACGTCGCTTGCGCCGGTGTCGACCAGCATTCGCACGGGCAGCCCATTGACGAGCGCATCGGCTGCATATTGGCCCCGGCCGTCAGCCTCGAGCAACGCCTCGCGATAACCGGACGACTCGCGCTCCGCCAACGCCGGCGGCAGAGCATCGGCCGCTGCGGCGGCAGGAGCAGGCGCGGCGGCGACAGGCCCTGGCGCGTCCAGCCGCGCGAGCAGCGAGAATGAGCCAAGCAACGCCGCCGAGACGCACAGCGTCGCCACAAGAATCACCCGCCCAAACATCGCGCCTCCGCCCGTCGCCATCCTGTCGCGACGCCGGCCCTCGAAGCATCCCGCCGAGATGCGAAGATCGGGTAAATCGATGAGCGCAATCTCAGAGCATTTCGCCCGGAGCGCGCCCAGGCCGGAGCGCCAGGGGTCGCCCTTGCCGTCACGCGGCCGGGAGTGCGTCAGGGCGGGGCGACGATGGTCGCCCGGCTCCGTCCGATGAACCGGATGTCCAGAACCTGCCCGGCGATCGCCGCGCCGAGCTGAGCGGAGAAATTGAGCGGAGCGCATTCGCGTATCGCAGCCAGCATGGAAGCGGCAAGCGCGGCGTCGTCGGCCCGGCCGCCGGTCGACCGGGCGAAGACGATCCTAGGCTCGCCGATGACGGCGCCTTCCCGCGTGAAGCTCAAGCGAACCGTGACTTGATCGTCATCGTGCGGCGGACGCCAGCACGCGGCGAGCCCCGCCGCGATTCCATGGACGCGAGTGACTGATGACTGCGCCTCGGCGGCCTCAGCTCGCGCCCCGAGGGCCAGCACAACGATCCCGATTGCGGCAAAGCGCCGAACGGGGACGTCCCTGCATCGCGCTGGCGCCGCCAAGACGTCACAGATAACGGTTGAGCAGGTTCTCGTAGAACTCCTGGCGGCCCGACCTCGGCTTCGGCTCGATCTTCTCCTTCGCGACCCGCGCGGCGATCGATTCCAGTGTCGCGCCCTTCGTCAGCATCGCCTGGGCTTCGCGCTTGTCCCAGCCGGCATAACGCTCGGCGCGGGCGGCGTCGAACTTGCCGTCCTCGATCAGATGCGCGGCGGCGACGAGCGCGGCGGCGCAGGCGTCGATGCCGCCGATATGGCCGAGCAGCAAATCGCCGGGGTCGATCGACTGCCGGCGCACTTTTGAATCGAAGTTGAAGCCGCCCGGCGCGATGCCGCCCTGTTTGAGAATGAAATAGAGCGCCGGCACGAGTTCGAGCGCGTTGTTCGGAAACTGGTCCGTGTCCCACCCCGACTGATAGTCGTTGCGGTTGGCGTCGACGGAGCCGAGCATCCCGAGCGAAGTCGCGAGTGCAACCTCGTGCTCGAACGAATGGTGCGCAAGCACTGCGTGGCCGACCTCGATATTGAGCTTGACCTCCCGCTCCAGGCCGAAGCGCTGCAGGAAGCCGAACACGGTCGCGACATCGAAATCGTATTGGTGCTTGGTCGGCTCCTGCGGCTTGGGCTCGACCAGGATCACGCCCTTGAAACCGATCTTGTGCTTGTAGTCGACGACCAGCGACAGGAAGCGCCCGAGCTGCTCCTGCTCGCGCCGGAGGTCGGTGTTGAGCAGCGTTTCGTAGCCCTCGCGGCCGCCCCATAAGACGTAATTGGCGCCGCCGAGCTTGTGGGTGGCGTCGAGGACATTTTTCACCTGCGCGGCTGCATAGGCGAACACGTCGGGATCGGGATTGGTCGCCGCGCCCGCCATGTAGCGGGGATGGCTGAAGAGGTTGGCGGTGCCCCACAGGAGCTTGACGCCGCTGGTCTCCATCTTCCTGGCGAAAATGTCGGTCATCTCTGCGAGGTTCTTGCCGAACTCGGCGAGATTCGCGCCCTCCGGAACGACGTCGCGATCGTGGAAGGCGAAGAACGGAAAGCCGAGGGTCGAGAACATCTCGAAGGCCGCGTCCGCCTTGGCCCGCGCGCCTTTCATCGTCTCGCCGTCCCAGGGGCGCTCGAAGGTCGGCGCGCCGAACATGTCGGTCCCCATCCAGGCGAAGTTGTGCCAGTAGCAGACCGCGGGCCTGAGATGCTCCGCCATCGTCTTGCCCATCACGACGCGCTTGGGGTCGTAATGACGGAATGCGTAGGGATTGTCGCTCTTCGGCCCCTCGAATCTCACCGGGCTCGATGTCGCCGAAGAATTTCTTGCTCAACGAAATCTCCATTGGAAGGTCGGGGTGGCGAAAATTCCAGGCGCACGCCTGCTACGGCGTGACATCCTCGATGTCCTGCGCCTTCACCTTGTCCAGAGGCAGGCGCTTGATGTCGCTGAACGAGGCGAAATCAATCTTCTTCAGATCGACCATCCGCACCCGGCGGTTATGCTGGGTGTGGTAGTAGAAGACCTTGTCGTGCGTGTCGGACGCGCTCGTCCAGATGGTCGAGCTGCGCATTCCCTGGGTCTTGTCTTCGCCCGAGCCTTCCGACGCGCCGAGCGGCACATTGAAATTGTCGAGGATGCGGAAGACTTCATAGATCGTTTCGTCGCCGGTCGGAGTCGGGCGCGCCGTCTTGGAAAACGCCACGGCTCGCACGAAGCGCGAGGGCGGAGTGAAATCGCCCGGCAAGCCGATCATCCCGCTGCCTCCGCCGAGCGGCTTGAAGTTGAGGTCGCCGATGCTCTTGCCTGGCAACCCAACCGGGGAAAGGTTGATGTAGTTGCGAAGGTTGGTCTCGTGCCAATCGTATGACGGCGCATTGGTGATGACGCCAAGGGGGGCGTCGTAAATCGTCATCTCACCCTTGAGGTATTCGATGACGATCGCCTTGCCGCTCGGCTCGGTGACGATGAAGTGGACCGGGGGCGCGAAACCGAGCGCCGGTTCGACGACTGGCACGACGTGAACCTTGGCGAGCGCGGAGCGCACCTCATCGACGCTGGCGAAATTGGTGAGCAGGTACTGCCCAACGTCGGTCGGAGCCAGGGATTGCGAGGCCACGGCCGGATCGTAAGGCTGATAGTCGGCAAAGCCCGGGTGATAGAACAATCCGACGGCAAGTCCTTTCTCGTTGATCCCTTCGACGAGGATATCCTTCCCGACCGCGTCAATCCCGACCGCGCCATATTTGGCCTGCCACGAGAGGCCCGGTTTGCCGTCAGGCATGTGGGTCGCATAGGCGAAGCCGCGCGGGACGACCGCCAGTCTGGACATGAGATCGAACGATCCCCACTCGAGCGTACGCCCGAAGACGATGGAGCCGTCTCCGGCCTTCAGGGTAATGCCGGTGCAGGCGAAGGCGGATTGCGCGGCGCCGCTTACGATGAGGGCGCAGGCAGCAAGGATTGCGACAAACTTTCTTGGAAGGCGACGCTCGTTCATTGTTATCTTTCTCGGAGCTCTCGAGCGCCGCGGCTTGCGTGGGAGCGGGACACTATAGCGCGCCGAGACAAGCTGCAACGCGCGGCGGGCCGAAACCGTTTCAGGCGGCGCGAAAGTCCCGCGCGAACCGGCTCAGCGCCGCGAGCCCAAGCGCGCAGTCCTCGACCGTGATCGATTCCAGCGGATTGTGGCTCACGCCGCCCTTGCAACGGACGAACAGCATGCCGGCGGGACAGAGTTTGCCCATCGCCATCGTGTCGTGGCCTGCGCCGGACGGCAACAGGCGGGGCGTAACGCCGACCGCTTCGACCGCCTTCTTCAAGCCGGCGATGACGCCAGGATCGCAGGCGAAGGCGTTGGCGTCATGCGGTTTGGCGATGCTGACGCTGACGGAACGCGCGGCGGCGATCGCCGCGATGCGCGCGTCGAGGTCGACAAGGGCCGCGGCCCGGCGCGCATCGTCAGGCGACGCGGACGTCGATGGAAAACTGGACGTGACCCGGAATGACGTTGGTGGCGTCCGGCCAGACGTCGAAGCGGCCGACCGTGGCGACCAGATCGGCCTCGCTGCGGGCGCGCGCCTCGATCGCAAGCGCCATCTCGGCCGCGGCGGTCAGCGCGTCGCGGCGCAAGCGCATCGGCGTCGCGCCGGCGTGTCCGGCGACGCCGTCGACCCCGATTTCGAGCCTCGTCGCGCCATTGATCGCGGTCACGATCCCCAGCGGCAGCCCTTCGGCCTCCAGCATCGGTCCCTGCTCGATATGCGCTTCGACGAACGCGGCGACGCCCTCCCGCCGGATCGACCCCGCCCTTTCGGGATCGCCGCCAAAGGCCTTGAGCGCTTCGCGCATCGAGACGCCGCCCGGGTCCCTCTGGTCGAGCGCGTCCTCCGGATAAGTACCGGCGAGCGCGCGCGAACCGGTGAGGGTGGTGCGAAAACGAACGCCCTCCTCGTCGCCGAAGGCGACGATTTCGATCGCGTGATCGAGACGCTCGCCGCGCTTGGCCAGCGCTTCGACCACCGCGAGCGCGGCCAGCGCGCCATAATTTCCATCGTAGCGGCCGGCGTCGCGTACGGTGTCGATGTGCGAGCCCAACATCAGCGCCGGGGCGCCCGCGCGCCTGCCGTCATAGCGCGCCACGACATTGCCCGCGGCGTCGATCCTCGCCTCGAGCCCAGCCTCGCCGCACCAGCCGATGAACGTCTGAGCGGCGCGGCGATGGGCGTCCGACAGAAAGAGCCTCGTCAGACGCCGCGGCTCATCGGAGAAAGCCGCGAAGGCGTCGAGCCTCGCCATCAGCCGCCGGCCGGCCGCGAGATCGGCGTCCAATGTTTGGTCGTCCATCAGTTTTGCGCCGTCTCGAGCTTGAGCCAGCGCGCAAGCACGGCCCGCTCGTCGTCGGTCATGCCGCTGAAGTTGTTGGGCGGCATGGCGTGGGTCAGAACCGCCTGCTGCCCGATCGCCGCGGCGAAGCGGGCGATGTGCTCGGGCGTGTCGAGGATCACGCCCTTCGGGGCTTCGCCAATCCAGTCCATCGGCTCGGGCGCGTGACACATCATGCAGCGCAGCTGCACGATATCGACCACCTCCTGCAGCGCCTGCGGCTCGGCGGACTTGGCGGCGGGAGTCGAGAGCTCCGCCAGCCCCATGAGCGAGCGCATGCCCGGCGAAGCAGTCGCGGCGAAGCCGAAGGCGCAGAGAATCGCGAACGCCGCCGCCGCCCACGCCCACCATGGCGCATGGTCATGATCGAGATGCCAGACGTTGTAGAAATAGCGCACGAGCGCGCCCGCGACGATGATGCAGGTGACGATGGCCGGAATCGCGCGTGGATTGGAGAAGGTCGAAGGATAGTGGTTCGACAGCATCAGGAACAGCACCGGCAGGGTGATGTAGTTGTTGTGCGTCGAGCGCACCTTTGAGCTCTTGACCCATTTCGGATCGGGCTTCTGGCCGGCCATCAGCGCCGCCACGCTTTTGCGTTGATTGGGCATGATGACGAAGAATACGTTGGCGGTCATGATCGTTGCCATGAGCGCGCCGGTGTGGATGAGCGCGCCGCGTCCGGAAAAGACGAGGGTGAAGATCCAGCTTGTCGCAACGACATAGCCGAAGCCGACGACCGCGAGCAGCGGCTCGTGGTTCGCGAGCGGCGAGCGGCAGAGGAAGTCATAGACGAGCCAGCCGAGCGCGAGCGCGACGATCCCGATCAGCGCCGCCTGCCAGGGCTCGAGCGCCATGACGGCCGGATCGATCAGAAAGAGCTGCGACTGGCCATAGTAGACCCAGCAGAGCAGCGTAAAGCCGCTAAGCCAGGTCCAATAGGACTGCCACTTGTGCCAGATGAGGTGCTCGGGGAGCGTCGCGGGCGCGAGCAGATATTTGTTCATCTGGTAAAAGCCGCCGCCGTGCACCTGCCAGGACGTTCCGGCCAGCCCCGGATCGCCGCCGGCGCTTTTGCGCAAGCTGGCGTCGAGATGCATGAAAAAGAACGATCCGCCGATCCAGGCGATCGCCGCGGTCACGTGGAGCCAGCGGATGAGCGCCGATCCCCATTCCCAGCCGAAGGTTCCCAAAGCCCCCATCAACCTCATCTCCTCCGGGCGAGGCGATCGCGCCGGCTAAGATCACGATAGAGGCGGCTGCACGGTTTGGGTAGGGAGTCGGACCTTGCGGTCGGCGTTTTGCGCCGGGCCGGCCGGGCGCGACCGCGGCGAGCCCATGAAAGAGTTCGCCGCTCGCCAATCGCCGCGCGACCTGATAACCCGCCCTTAACCCTGTCAGAGTCTTAATCGGCGGCGAGAAAATCAGGCTTTTTCGGCGTCCGACAAAAGCCCAAGTTTCGGCCGATTTGCGGCGCAGACCCCGGCCCGATCCCGTTTTCCCGCCGTGACTCGCGGTTCTGCCCGCCCAACAAAAGGTTGCCTCCTCCGATGAATCCTGCCGACGTAGCCGCCGCGGCCGCGACTCCGGAAACCAGCATCTTCGAGATGTTCTGGTCGGCCCATATCGTCGTCAAGGCGGTGATGCTGGGTCTGTTCCTCGCTTCACTGTGGTGCTGGACGATCATCTTCGACAAGACCCGCCTGTTCCGCAAATTCAGAAACGAGATGGAGAATTTCGAGACGATCTTCTGGTCGGGCCAGTCGCTCGAGGAACTCTACACATCGCTCTCGAGCCAACAGAACAACACCGGCGCGGCGGCGCTGTTCGTGGCGGCGATGCGCGAATGGAAGCGCTCGTTCCAGCAGGCGGCCGGATCGTTCCGCGGCCTGCATGCGCGCATCGACAAGGTGCTCGACGTCTCGATCGCCCGCGAGGTCGAGCGGCTCGAATCCAATCTCCTGGTCCTGGCGACGATCGCCTCGGCCGGACCGTTCATCGGCCTCTTCGGCACCGTGTTCGGCATTATGAATTCGTTCCAGTCGATCGCGGCGTCGAAGAACACCTCGCTCGCCGTCGTCGCGCCCGGAATTGCGGAAGCGCTGCTGGCGACGGCGATCGGCCTCTTCGCCGCCATTCCCGCCTTGATCGCCTACAACAAGCTCCAGGGCGACGTCGCCAAGGCCCAGGCGCGGCTTGAGAGCTTCGCCGACGAATTTTCCTCAATCCTGTCGCGGCAGATCGACCATCATCTGTCGGTCGAAAAGGTCTCCTGAGGCGGACGGAGCAACGCGATGGCTATGTCTCCTGTCGCTGGCGGACGCAAAAGCGGTCGAGGTCGGCGCGGCGTCCCGCGCTATGGCGCGATGGCCGACATTAACATGACCCCGTTCATCGACGTGATGCTGGTGCTGCTGATCATCTTCATGGTCGCCGCGCCGCTGCTGACGACCGGGGTCTCGGTCGACCTGCCGCGGGCTAGCGCGACCGCGCTCAATGTCGAACGCAAGCCGATCGCGGTCTCGCTCAACGAGCAGGGCCAGCTTTATGTCATGGATGAGCCGATCGCCGACGCCGATCTGGTCGCCAAACTTCAAGCGGCGTCGCAGAGCGACGTCGATCAGCGCATCTATCTTCGCGCCTCGAAGGCTGTGCCGTACGGACGCGTGGCCGAGATCATGGCGGCGGTCACGACCGCCGGGTACAAGAAGGTGGCCCTCGTCACCGAGCCGATCAAACAATAGCCGGGAGCGGCGTTGGACGAACGGCGGTCATATTCGAGTTTTGCGGGCTCCGCCGCGCTCCATGGCGCGCTGCTGGCGCTGCTTCTGCTCGGGTTCGCCTCGGCCCCGAGATTCACGGACAGCCCGGAATCGATTCCGATCGAGACGATATCGTTGAGCGAACTCAACCAGATCGCCAACGGCGAGAAGGACGCCAAACCCGCGCCCCAGCCCCCGCCGTCGCCGCCCACGCCGCCAGAGCCCCCCGCCGACCTGCGCGCGTCCGCGGAGCCGACCCCGCCGCAGCAGCCCGCGCCCCAGCCGCCGCCCGCGCCCCAGCCGCCGCCGAAAGCAGAAACCCCGCCGCCTCAGCCGGCGCCTCCGCCGCCTCCCAAAGCGGAGGCGACGCCGCCGCCCGAGCCGGAGCCGATGCCGCCGCAAAGACCCGAGCCGCCGCCTCCGCCGAAACTTGCCGTCCAGGACGCCCCGGCTGAGCCTCCGGCGCGACCTAAGCTCGTCGAAACGCCGCCGGAGCGGCCGAAGGAGCCGACGCCGGAGAAACCGAAGCCCGCGCACAACTTTGATCCAAACATGATCGCCAAGCTCATCGGACAGAGCAAACCGTCGACGCCTGCGCTCGCTGCGACCCAGACGGCCGCCATGACGCCCCAGGGGCTGCCGCATCACGACGCGCCCCATATGTCGATGTCGATGGCCTCTGCGCTCGACGCGTGGCTGACCGAGAGCTACCTCAATTGCTGGACGCCGCCGCCGACCACGCCGGAGGGCGATACCTATGTCGCGGAAATTAGGGTGATCTTTAATCCCGACGGTTCGCTGTCGGGGCGCCCGGTATTGCTCAATCCGCCGACCGATCGGGCTTGGCGCGCGCATGCAGAAAGCGCAATGCGCGCGGTCCGGAAGTGCGACCCGCTGAAGGTCCCTGCCGAATACATGCCCTTTTTCGAACAATGGAAGGTCGAGACCATCCATTTCGATCCGCGAGAGACCCAAGGATGACGGCCACATTCCCGCTCAGCCGCAACTCTCCGCTTCCATGAGAACAGAAAACGAGATGCGAAGCCCATGCTGATTTTTTCCAGGCCCCTCACAGGACTTGTCCTCGTCGCGGTCGCGGCGGCCGCCTACGGCTACGACCGCCTGTCGCCGCGCAATCCGTCACGGCCCGAGACTGCGTCGACGGAGCCGCCAAAACCGCCTGCGCCCGCAACCGTTGTAGCGACTGCGGCGCCGACGGCGCCGCCGGCGGTCGAACCGCCCGCACGCATGACGGCGGCGCAGCAGGCCGGCTTCGAAGCCTGGCTCATCAAAACCTATCTCGGATGCTGGAAGCCGGCGCCGCAGCCAGCCGACGCCGATCTTTACGTCGCGCAGGTGCGCCTCGCCTTCAATCCGGACGGTTCGCTCGCTAAGGCCGCCAAACTGGTCAACCCGCCGTCAGACCCGGCTCTCAAACCGCAGGCCAAAAGCGTCATGGCTGCGGTGCAGAATTGTAATCCGCTGCCTGTGCCGGCCCAATATCGGCCGTTTTATGAGCAATGGAAGACCAAAACTATCCACTTCAATCCGCAAGTCGCCGGTCGATGACGCCCGCGCGCCGAACGGTCGTTGTTGTCCCGCGAGATCGCCCGATGAATGTTTCTTCTTTCGTTTCCCGCCGCTCCGCCCTCGCGGCCCTCGCGCTCGGGGTGGTCGCGCTCGCCGCCGCGCCCGCCAAAGCCGAGGGCGACATCTATGTCCACGCGGGCGCCAACTTCAAACCGGTAACCATCGCGGTGACGCCATTCGCGGGCGAGGAGGCGGGCGGAAAGATCAGCGCCGTCGTCGCCACGGATTTCGCCCGGTCGATCTTCCTTCTTCCGCTCAATCCAGCGAACTTTCCGGAAACGATCGCCAATCCGGACGCCGCCCCCAACATGGACGCCTGGAAGACGGCCAACGCCCAGTTCGTGCTGACCGGACGGGTGCTGCGTCAGGACGCCGGGCGCGTCACCGCGCAATTCCGGCTCTGGGACGCAGCGACCGGCGAGCAGATCGCGGGCCAGCAGTACTCGACCGATGCGGCGAACGCGCGCCGGGTCGCCCACATGATCGCGGACGCGGTGTTCACGCGCGTGACCGGCGAGAAGGGATTTTTCGATTCCCGCGTCGTGTTCGTCGACGAGAGCGGTCCGAAGGAGAAGCGGCGCAAGCGGCTCGCGATCATGGACATGGACGGCGCCAACGTGAAGGTCCTCGGCAGCGGCGAGGAGCTTGTCGTCACGCCGCAGTTTTCGCCGTCCGCCCAGCAGCTCGCCTACATGTCGTTCGGCGCGGGCGACCCCAAGGTGACGCTGCTCAACCTCGAGACCGGGCAGCGCGAGTTGGTCGGCAATTTTCCCGGCATGACTTTCGCGCCCCGCTTTTCGCCGGACGGACAGCAAATCGTGATGTCGCTCTCGGATGGCGCAAGCACCAACCTCTACACCATGGACTTGAGCTCGCGCGCGACCACTCGTCTCACTGAAAATTCGGCGATCGACACGTCCCCGACCTATTCACCCGACGGCGCACAGATCGCATTCGAATTGGACCGCGGCGGATCGCAGCAGATTTACGTGATGAGCGCGAGCGGCGGCCCAGCCAAGCGAATCTCGTTCGGCGAGGGCCGCTATTCGACGCCGGTCTGGTCGCCGCGCGGCGACCTCATCGCCTTCACCCGCATCAAGGGCGAATCCTTCGGCATCGGGGTGATGAAGCCCGACGGCTCCGGCGAGCGGATCCTGGTCGAGGGCTTCCACAACGAGGGGCCGACCTTCGCGCCCAACGGCCTCTACGTCATGTTCTTCCGCGACTCGGGCGGCTCGGGCGGCCCGAAGATCTATATGACCGACATTTACGGCCACGCCGAATTCCTCGTGCCGACGCCCAGCTACGCCAGCGATCCGTCCTGGGGTCCACTGCTGAACTAAGACGCACGCGGCCCTGCCCGCTGGTCTAAATCCGTCCCTTCCGGCGCATCGCCTCCAGGCAATCGAGGAATATCCACAGCGGTCGCAGGAGCGGCGATTCGACGAAGGCCTCGCTTCGCGGGAGCTCGACCGCGACTTCATGCGCCGGATCGCGCTCGATCGCGCGTCGATAGAGCCGCCACGTCGCGTGCCCGAGCACCGGCATCACGATGGCGAGGCCGAGGAAAAGCGGCGCCGAGCCCAGAATGAGCGCCGCGGCAACGATAAGACCCCAAAGGGCGACGGCGAGCGGATTGGCGCGGGTCACACGCAATGAAGCCTCGAGCGCAGGGACGAGGCCAACGTCGCGGTCGAGCATCAACGGGAACGAAACGACGCTGATGCAAAGGGCGAGCGCAGCGAAGCAAAAACCGACGAGCCCGCCGACAATGATGAGCAGCCAGCCGCGCCCGGTGGTCAGCACATCGGTGAGGAACGGAAGCGCGGCGGCCGGAGGATTCGGTCCGTAGAGCCAAACGTAGATAAGCTCGGCGGCGAAGATCCAGGCCGCGAAGATCATAAGCAGGATCAGGCCGAACGCCAGGATCGAGGGCAGCGCGGGCGAGCGAAGGACGGCAAAGGCGTCGCGCCCTCGCACGGCAAGTTCGCGCTCGCGCCGCCGGCTCATCTCGTAGAGACCGATGGCGACAAACGGCCCGATCAGCGCAAAGCCCGCGGCGAGCGGAAAAATGAGGTGCAAGGCGCTTGCGAATGAAGACATCGCGACAAGCGCGATTCCGGCCACCGCGTAGAACAACCCGACGAATGCCGGATAGGTCGGCATGGCGAGAAAATCATCGAAGCCTTCGCTCAGCGCGGAGAAGCAGTCGCTGGGACCGATCGGGCGCACTTTCGGCGCCGTGGCGAGCGCCTCGGGGCCGAAATAAACGTGGAAAGCCGAAGTCATGAGCATTCCTCCATGCATCTCACGCCGGGCGAGATTCGGGCGTCAGCCAGAGGAGGACCTTAACGTCGCGAACTTTCGCGCGGGCTCTTTGGCGGAAAGGCTACTCCCGTCTGTTTGGCTTGTCACCAAAGATCGGGAAGAGGAGATTCAATCGTCCGCCGGGTCCGGAGCCGGCGTGACTCGGCCCGATTTCATCCCGGGAGATTAAACAATCGCTGGCCGATGAATTCGCCCTCGCGGACGCCGGCGGGGCAAGCGAACAGGCCGCCGCCGGTGTGGGTCGTGAATTGATTGAGTGCGTCCAGTTTGGACATGTTGTCGTAAATCTTGATGAAGCCTGCGCGCGGATCGCGCTGGTAGGCGACGAACATCAGTCCGGCGTCGTAAAGCATGCCCTGGCGCCAGGGCGGCCAGCGCTCGGCGGTAAAGCTGACCCCGTCATTATAGGAATAGGCCCGGCGGAGGATTTGCGCGCCGTCGTTGACCGACGCCGCGCCGAGCCGGACATGGGCGTTGTCGGCGATCAGCGAGTTACCGTCCTTGTCCGCGCGGTCAAGGTCGAGAGGGTCCGCTTCGCCGGACTTGCCAATCGGCGCCCCAGAATATTTATGCCGACCGATCACCTGCTCCTGAAAGTCGACCTCGGTTCGGTCCCAATGTTCGAGCGAAATCCTGATCCGCCGCGCCACCATGTAGCTGCCGCCCCGCATCCAATCCGGGCCCTCCTCGCCGACCCAGACGACATCGTCGAACCCTCGCGGAGCATCGGGCGTGGCGGGCGCGCGGCCGAGCGGAGGATTGATGGTCCCATCCTTGAAGCCCATCAGGTTGCGCGGCGTTTCGCCCGCAGGCGCCTGCGGCAAGAAGCCCGCCTGCGCCCAGCGGATCTGCGCCGCGCCATAGGAGAGGCGATCCAGTTCCCGCACCGCGTGAAACGCGACCAGCGGGTCGTCGGCGCAAGCCTGCACCGAGATGTCGCCGCCGGTGCGCGCAGGCTGCAACTGGTCGCCGTTGAATTTGGGCAAGTCGACGAGCGCGTCCGGCCGCTTGGCGGCGAGGCCGTAGCGGTCGGCGCCGTTCTTCATGAACAGCCCCGGCCCGAAGCCGAACGTGATGGTCAGTCGCGACGGCGGCAGGCCCACAGCCGATCCGCCGTCCGGCCCCTCGACGCTGAGGTCGTCGCCCAGAGGGCGCGCGGTCTCTCCCGCGGTCATCCGCTGGGCGGCGTCGGTCCACAGGCGCAACATCATCGTCAGTTCGTCGACGCTCTTGGCGACGAGGTCGAATGCGACAAAATAGCTGTTCGTCTGCGGCGCCGTTGCTATGCCGCCCTGATGCAGGCCGAAGAACGGTTCCCTAAGCGCAGCGCTGGCCGGAGCCTCTGGCGTCGCGGCGCGGGCGACCTTTCCCAAGCCCGCGCCAGCCAACAATCCGCCGGCGCCGGCCAGAAGTCCGCGCCGGGAGGGACCCTCCTTGATCAGATGGAACGGACAGCTCACCGCGCGATCACAAGCGTGTTCGAACTCGTCCTCAACAAAATAAAACCCGTCGCCCGCCGGGGTCATGGCAATGCCGAACAAGTCGCCGCTGCCCGGCGGCTTCTGCGCCTTGTTCGGATCGATCCACCGGGCCTTGATCTGGTCACCGCTCGCCGGATCGATTTCCACCACCTGGCCGTTCTTCGCATTGACCACCAGGAGATGGCCGTTCGGCGCCGTCGCCAGCGCCAGCGGCGTTTGCAGCAGGCCATCCTTGGTGACGGTCCGGCCGACGCCGGCGCTGTGATCACGTGTAGTCGCGTCCCAGATCGCGCTGATCCGGTTGCCGGTCGCATCCGAGACGTAAAGCATATCGTTGGGCCCAAGCGCGAGGCCGGTCGGCCCGATCAAGAACACGTCCTTGTTCGGCTGGGAGCCGAAGCCGCTGCCGACGACCGTCTGATCGACGACCTCCGGCGGTTTGCCCTCCGGGATCGAGAGCTTGATGCGCAACACCGTCGCTTCATTGACCACGCGCGGATCGCCCTCGGGCGAGCCGACGCCGAACCCCGCGTTGCTCACGAACAACGTCGCGGTATCGCCGTTGTCGATCACCGCCATATTTCCCCACGGCATGTTGATCTTGTCGCCCGCGATCGTTCCGGCGACCTTGCCGTTGCCGTCAAGCACGATCAGGCAGCCCGCGCCCTTGGTCGCGGTAGTGCCGTCGGCGCTGGGCGCGCTGCCGACGATGACCCATCCGGACTTCAGCATGGTCATCGCCGTAGTCAGGCCGACGCCGCCGGGACATCCGGCGAGAGCGCGCGGGAGCGCGGCGAATGTCGTAAGCTTCTTGGTCGTCGGATTATAGTCGACGATCGTCGTGCCCAACCCTTGCAAATTGCCGGCGTCGTTGAAGTTGGTGATCAGCACGTCGTCCTTCTGAATCGCGCCGGCCGAGACCGGCGCGACGACGATTGCATATGGGTTCTGATCGCCGTTATCGGGCACGGTCGAGGTCAAGGTCGTCTGGCGGTGGACGCCGTCGAGGAAGCTCGCCGGCTGCGTGGCGGGGAGCGCCGCCTGTGGGGTTGCGACCGCGAACCCCACCCATGCGCCAAGCGCCAACGCGCGGGGGATCACGCGCGAAATCATGTCGCGATGTCTGCTCATATCAGTCTTTCCTTGACGGTGGGGACAAAGGAGCGCTTCGGAAGCGTTCGCGATCGGGCGGCCGGCGGCCGGGCGAGGTTCTCGACGCGCACGAGCGGAGCCGTGCGCGAATAGGCCATCACCGGGCCGTCAACGCTCAGCCACACCTGGGCGCCCTGCTCAGGCGCCATGTGGCCGGCTACGCGCGCCGTGACTGGCTCGGCGCCCGCGTCCAGCGCGACGGCGATGCTGGCGTCGTGGCCGTAGTAGGTGACGGCGAGAACCTGTCCCTCGGCCGCGCCGGGTCTGGCGCGTGATTCAAATCGAAATCTGCTCTGGCCGCACCATCACGTCGGCCGGCCCGTCCGGCGCGGCGCGCGCAAGTTCAAGCCGCCCCAGCGCGCAGGTGGCGAACCCTTCTGCGACAACGCCCGGCAGCAGCGCCGCCTCGCCGACGAATTGCGCCAGGGCAGCGTCCGCAGGCCGGCGATATAAGTCTTCTGGCGACGCGACCTGCGCCAGCACGCCGTCGCGCAGCACGGCGACCTCTCGCCCCATGGACAGGGCCTCTGACTGGTCGTGCGTCACCAAGAGCGCGGTCGCTCCTGCAGCCTGCAAAATTGCCGCGACGGCTTGCCGGGTTTCGATCCGCAGGGAAGCGTCGAGGGCGGAAAAGGGCTCGTCAAGCAGCACGAGCTTTGGCTGCGGCGCGAGCGCGCGGGCGAGCGCCACGCGCTGTTGCTCGCCGCCCGAGAGTTCGTGCGGTGCGCGGCTGGCGTAGGATGCCGGCAGGCCGACGGTCTCGAGGAGCGTTTCGGCCCTGTTGCGATTGTGGCGTTCAGATCGCCGAAGCCCAAAAACAACGTTCGCGGCGACCGACAGATGAGGAAAAAGCGACCCTTCCTGCATCACATAGCCGATCTGCCGCCGCTCGGGCGGCAGGTGGACGCCCGGACCGGAGACCTGCCGGCCGTCGATCTCGATCGTCCCTGAATCGGCGCGCTCGAACCCGCTCAGCAATCTCAGAAGCGTCGTCTTGCCGCTGCCCGACGTTCCAAGAATTGCAAATAGCGCGCCGGACGGCACGGCAAGATCGACTCCGCGGAGGATCGGGGTTGCGCCGAACGACTTGGTAAGCGCGGAGATGCGCACGTCAGCCATTGTCCGGCCCCACGGGAAAGACGGCGGCGCCGAAACGGTGCGCGAGAAGCCAGGTGGACAAGAGCGAGATAGCCAGCATCATCGCCGCGAATGGCGCGGCCGCGGCAAAGGCCAGCGACGAGGTATTGGCCCAGACCTCGGTGGCCAGCGTGCGCGTGCCGATCGGCGCCAGCAATAACGTGGCCGTCAATTCGGTGGCGACAAAGACGAACACCATGGCGGCTCCGGCGCCAACGCCCGGTCCCGCCAGCGGCGCGAGCACCCGGACCGTGACCGCAAACCAGCCGAGCCCGAGCGAGCGGCCCGCCTCCTCGAGCCCCAGCTGGACCTGCGCCAATGCGGAGCGGACCCCGACCAGGGCGAACGGCAGGAATAGGATCGCATAGGCAATCACCAGCAGCGCCGCGCTTTGATAAAGCGGGCGGATCGTCTGCACGGTCAGTGAAATGAACGCCAGCGCGACGACGATGGCAGGCACGCCTTGCGCGAGATAGGCGATCCGCTCGAGAATGATCGACGAGCGGCTCGGGTAACGCGTCGCGAGATAGCCGAGCGGCGCCGCAAGCATAACGGCCGCGCCGGCTCCGGCCAGTCCGTAGCTCACGGAAGCGAGCGTCGCGTCAAAGAGAAGCGCCCAGGACGGCGCGACCGGCGAGGTGGCGGCCTGGGCGTGCTGCATCAGCCAATAGCCGATCATGCCGACGGGCACGCCAAGCGTCGCCGTTGTCAGCGCCACGAAGGCCAGCAGGGCCGGAAACCGGACCCAACCGAGACGCGCGCGCGCCGCGATGCGGCGGGCGCCGGATCCGACGCGCGCATAGCGCGCCCGGCCGCGCACGTTCAGTTCCGCCACCACACAGACGAGGCACAGGGCGATGAGAACGAGCGCGAGGAGCGAGGATTCCGGCCCGTCAAGCCCGGTCCGGTACTGGGCGTAAAGCTCGGTCGTGAAGGTGCGGAAGCGCAGCAGCGCAAAGGCCCCGAACTCGATCAGCACGTCGAGCGCGACCAGCAAAATGCCGCCGTAGAGCGCCGGACGCAGCTGCGGGGCGACGACTCGGACGAAGCATCCCCAGGGCCCATGGCCCAGCGACCGCGCGGTCTCCTCCAGCCCCGGATCAAGCCCACGCAGCGCGGCGGCGACGGGCAGGTAGACCAGCGGATAATAGGCGCAGGTCACCACCAGCAGCGCGCCGGCGAAGTCCTGCAGCCCGTCGCTGAGCGAAACCCACGCGTAGCTCGAGATGAACGGCGGAATCGCCAGCGGCGCGACGGCAAGCACAGCCCAGATCTTCCGACCCGGAAGGTCCGTCCGCTCGACGAGCCAGGCGGTCGCCGTTCCGATGACGGCGCAAGTCGCCGAGGCGGCGATGACCAGTCCGACCGTGTTGACGAGCAGGCGACCGACAAGCGGGCGCATCAGCAGGTTGACGGCGCCTTGCGCGCTCACACCCGCCGCCTGAACGATCGTGACGAGAATCGGCAGGAGAACGAGCGCAGCGGCTAACGTTGCGGCGCCCACCAAGGCGGCGGGCGCACGGCCCCTTCGACTGGCCCGGGCAGGCGGACCGAGGCCGAAGCCGCGCTGGGCGCTATCCAGGCTTGCGACATGCGACATCAGATCAGGCCCGCCTCGCTCAATAGCGCGGCCGCGTCGCGATCGTCGCCGATCTGCTTGAGGGTCAAAGACGGAGGCTGCAATTCGCTCGCCGGCTTCAGAATCGGGTTCGCCGCCACTCCGGCAACCAGCGGATATTCGAAGGTGATGTCCAGTTTCGACACCATCTCCTGGGCGGGCTTGCTGACCAGGAAGGCCAGGAACTTCTGCGCCGCCGCCTGGTTGCGCGAACTCTTGAGCACCGCGGCCCCGGAGACATTCATCACGCCGCCGACATCGCCGCCGGCAAAGTGGTGAATGGCGCTCTGCATCTTGTCAGGGCCCTTTTCCATGCGCAGCCGCGCCCAATAATAATTGTTGATGATCCCGGTCGCGACCGCGCCCCGGTCGACCGCAGCGACAACCCCTTCGTCATCATCGAAGATCATCGCGTTGTCGTGCAGGCCTTTAAGCCATTCGAGCGCGGCAGGACGCCCTTTCATCGCCACGACCGCACCGACCAGCGGCAGGAAGTCAGCGTCGGTCGGCGCGATCGCGACCTTTCCTTTCCACTCGGGCTTCGCCAGATCGAGCAGGGACGCAGGCAAGGCCGCTTCCTGGATCATGCCGGCGTTGTAGGCCAGTACGTTTTCGCGCGCGAGAACGCCGACCCAATCGCCGGCGGGGCCGCTGTCTTGGGCCGGCACGCTGGCCAGCGTCGCGGGAGCGACTTGCGCCAACAGCCCCTTCTCCGACAGCAGTTCGAGCTCGGGCGAATTCTCGGTGAAGAAAACGTCCGCCGGAGACGACTTTCCCTCCTTTACGAGCTGGCTGGCGAGTTCAGGACCTTCCCCGGAGTGAACTTTCACATCGATCCCCGTTTCCTTGGTGAACGCTTTGGTCAGCAAGTCGACGGTCTGCTCGTGCTGGGCCGAATAGAGCGTGAGCGAGGCGGCGTGCGCGCTGGAAGAGACCATGCCGAGCCCGAGACCGATTGCGGCAGCGGAAACGATGACCACCTGGGGAAAACGCGACATTGGAATTCCTGTCTGCGGCCCATGGATCGAGCCTCCTGATCACGGATTTTCCGTTAACAAGGGGGCGCACAGGGAACAAGAATGGAGCGTGAAAATTAGAATTGATTCAATTTAGAAGGGTTTCAAATTTGGAGGCCGAGTAGGCCCTTGGCGCGACAAGACCCAGGGGGCGCTTCTCCGAACAGCATTCGATCGCAATAATCGACAGACGGATTCGGCCCAGGCCATTGTCGCGAGCCGGGGCAATGTCCGATTTTCTTGCGATTTTGCCGCCGCTGTCGGAAAATTGTTCGCCCGCGCCGAAGAAACCCCTTGCGTTGAGGCCCGATTCGCACAAATGATGAGTTGCCCAATACGCACGTGCCTGTGGTCGTGTGTCGGTCGGCGGGGATCTGGACAAGAGGCCAGTTAACCGCCCCTGGAAGACCGGCAGCCGGAGGCGAACCGGCGAACCCCGCCAAACGGGGGACGCGACTTGAAGCAACGACGGACCGGGCTTTTTTGGTCTCTGCCGGCCCTCCAAAGGTCGGCGCCCAAAGAGGCTTGTCTTTCTTGCCGGGCGTGCGGACGGGACATTTCCTCGTCCAAACGATGGCTCTGATCGCTTAGGCTTGCCAACAGGCCCTGGCGCGTCATGGCTACGGCGCAGCAGCTGATCGCTTGCTCGCCTTCGCTGGCGGCTCTTTTAGAGCCGTCGCCGGAGTTGACGGGCGGTCGCGTCGGCGGGTCAACGACTTCGCGCCGCGTCTCCAACGCGCGGGGCGATAAGTCGCATCGCCGGCGAATCCTTCATTTGCCAGGCGCGGAAAAACCGCGCGCTTGGGGGATGCCGCTCATGACTGACCGCATCAAGGAATTCCTCGCCTCGAACCGCGAGGACGGACCGCGACTCGTCGTCGATCTCGACGTCGTGCGCGAAAACTATCTGGGCTTCGCCGGCGCGCTGCCCGACACCCGCGTGTTCTATGCCGTCAAGGCAAATCCGGCAGCGGAAATTCTCGCACTGCTCGCCTCTCTCGGCTCGTGCTTTGACGCCGCCTCGCTCGCCGAGATCGAGCAGGCGCTCGCCGCCGGCGCGACGCCCGACCGGATCAGCTTCGGCAACACGATCAAGAAGGAACGGGACATAGCGCGCGCCCATGCGCTCGGGATCCGCCTTTTTGCCGTGGATTGCGAGGCCGAGGTCGAGAAGATCGCGCGCGCCGCGCCGGGGACGAAGGTGTTCTGCCGAATCTTATGCGACGGCGCGGGCGCGGAATGGCCGCTGTCGCGCAAGTTCGGCTGCGCGCCGGCGATGGCGGGCCGTGTGCTCGAGCGCGCGCATGCGCTCGGTCTCGTCGCCCATGGCCTGTCGTTCCATGTCGGCTCGCAGCAGCCGAACCCGCGCATGTGGGACCGGGCGCTGAAAGTCTCGGCCGCGATCTTCCGCGACTTGGCTGAGCGGGGCGTCCAGCTCGCCATGATCAACCTCGGCGGCGGCTTTCCGACCCGCTACCTGAAGGACGTCCCGGCGATCAAAACCTATGGGCAGACGATCTTCCGCGCGCTGCGACGGCATTTCGGCAACCGCATCCCGGAGACGATCATCGAGCCCGGCCGCGGCATGGTCGGCAACGCGGGAATCATCGAAGCGGAGGTGGTGCTGATCTCGAAGAAGTCGGATGAGGACAAGAGCCGCTGGGTCTATCTCGACATCGGCAAGTTCAACGGCCTCGCCGAGACGATGGACGAGATGATCCGCTACCCGATCCGCACGCCTCATGACGACGACGCGCTCGGACCCTGCTTCGTCGCGGGGCCAAGCTGCGACTCGGTCGACGTCCTGTACGAGAAGGAGCCGTACCTCCTGCCGGTCTCGCTCGAGATCGGCGCCAAGGTGCTGATCGAGGGAACGGGCGCCTACACCACGACCTATTCCTCGGTCGGCTTCAACGGCTTCCCGCCGCTGAAATCTTACGTCATCTGACCTTAGGAACCAGACCGGTGCGATGTAGCGGCGCATCGCTTTGGGCTTCGCGGCATCCTCGACTGTGACCGGTGTCGACTGCTAACCTCGCGCTCTAAGACGTTCGCATTGTAGGAAGCCTCGTGAGAATTGCAGTCGCTATCGGCGCGGCGACTTTGGTCGCGGTCTCGCGATTGCTGCAGCCTGTCTTGGCGGCCGAGCGTCTCGTGCAAGTGACCACACAGCCGGACCCGAGCGCGGATGTCGCGCCCTATTTTGTCTCTGACACGGATGCGCAATGGAGCGGCGTCGATTGGACGAAAGAGGAGATCGAAGCCCTGCGACAGAAAATAAAATATGTATTCGTGATCTTCAACGAGAACCGCTCGTTCGACCACGAATACGGCACGCTTCCGGGCGTCAACGGGATCTATTCCGACGGCAAGACCCCGCGCCCGCCGGCCAGCACGCCGGGATTCATCCAGAGCTATCTCGATGCGAACACCGGCGAGACCGTCACCGTTCAGCCGTTTCGCGTTGGCCCAGAGCAGAATTCGACCATCAAGGACTCGACCGACCATTCGCACGGCGGCCTCGCCGCCAAGCTCGACGTACAGAACGGCGTCCCGCAAATGGACAAGTTCGCGGCCGTCGAGTGGTATCGGTACGCCCATTCCGGCAGCGCCCAAGGCGAGGCGATAGGCAAACAGTTCGCCCGCCCTCGTGATGGCGCATATCGACTGCGATACGATTCCATTTTTCTGGCGCTACGCTACTCGCTTCACGATCTTCGACAACATCTTCGCCACCGAGGACACCCCCTCGACGCCCAACGCCGTCGCCATCATCGCCGCCAATCGGGCGAAACCCAATGGGTCAAGCACCCGAGCACGACGCCGAAGCCGACCGAGGACGGCTTCACGGGACCGATCAGCGGCACGATCAACGGCAAGACCTACTCGGGCACGGCGACCACGCAAGGGCCGCCACTGGTCAATGATCCCCAGCCCTGGTGGGGATCCGAGTTCGACGATACAGCTACCGGCCGCGAGCCGACCGCGCCGAAAGAAGACTGGCGCCCGTCCAATATCGCCTCGAACCTCACCTTCGCCTCGCTGCCGCTGAGCTTCATGGCCGGCTGGATCAACTGGTTCACCAGCCAGGACCGCAACCCGGCTTTCGACCTCCCCGACGTGAGGAAGGACATCCCGTTCATCGCCAGCCTCGGCGGCGAACCCGTCCAGTGGCGCTGGTATCAGAACGGCTACGACCATGAGCCGACCGACGCCGGCGGCCCGGCGGCGCATGAGAATTACGTCAGCCATCACAACGGGGCCCAATATTTTGGCTATATCGCCAACAACCCGGCTGAGGAGGCCAACCTGCGCGGCGAAGGCGACTTCTTTGACGACCTGGCTAAAAACGCGCTGCCGCGCAACGGCGGCGTGTTCTACCTGCGCGGCGGCTATTACAACCTCAACTACCCCAAGCAGACCACGATCATCCAGAACCCGAACTACCCCAACAAGAGCGGCCTGACCGCTGCCGAGATCGCGGCGATCGATGTCGCCAAGTCCGGCGACGACGATCATCCGAGCTATTCCGACAGCCAGCTCACCGAAGCGATGGCCGCGCGGGCGATCAACGCCATCGCCGCCAACAAGGACATCTGGGAGCACAGTGCGATCATCATCACTTACGACGAGTCCGACGGTCTCTACGACCACGTTCCGCCGAGGATCCTGAGCTATGGGCCCGACGGCCTGCCGATCGCACGCGGCATCCGCATCCCGCTCCTGCTCATTTCGCCCTACGCGCGCGTCCACGCCGTTTCGCACGCCGAGGGCGACCACAATGCGGTGATCGAGACGATCAATGCGCTCTTCGGCCTGCCCGCGCTGTCGAGTTTGCCGGATGAAGCCGACGCGCTCGCCGCCGGCGATTCGCCCGCCTTCAACGCCGTTGCTCCGGCCGGCTTCGAGCAGAAATATTTGGGGCCGCGCGACGCCAACTCGCCGATCGCCGAGAGCCTGCTCACGGGCTTCGACAAGGCGCGGGTAAGCGGCGCGCTCCCCGCGCTGCCGGCGGTTTACGCGATGATCCCCGACGCGGTCGTCGACACGTTTCCGCACTTCGGCGGCAAGGGTTGTGCAGCGATTGGGGTCACGCCGGAAGACGTGCGCCAGGGAATCCCGAACGTCATCCCGGAAGGCTTCAATTCGCTCCCCGCGACGCTGCCGGCCTATAATTGAGTTGGCGCCCCGCCTCGTGAGACGCCTATCCGCAGCGATCGCCTTCTTGGTCGCGCTCTCCTCTTGCCCGCTCGCCCACGCCGGCCCGATCGTCGATCGGATCAAGTCTGCCGGCGTCATCCGCTGCGGCGGCGTCCCGCGTCCGGGTCTCGTCGGCCAGTCGCCCGACGGGCGGCAGGCCGCCGGAGTTTATCTGGACCTCTGCCGCGCGGTCGGCGCGGCGTTGCTCGGGCCGGACGGCAGGCTCGAGTTCCACCCGTATGATTCCGACAAGACGTTCGAGCGCGTCGAGGATGGCGCGGACGATCTTTTCTTTCTCGACGGCTCGGACATCGCCGATCATCGCCTCGCCGGAAAAATCGCGCTCGGCCCCCCGGTTTATTTCGTTTCAACCGCGGCGATGGTCCGCAGCGACTCAGCCGTCCGCCGCTTAAGCGATCTCGCCGGCAAATCGATCTGCTTCTATCAGGGCGACAGCGCCCATCGGCATCTAGAAGGGTGGATGGCGGCGCGAAGCCTGAGCTTCGTCCGCTTGGGCTACATGGAATACGGCGAGCTTAATGACGCCTTCAGCGCCCGCATCTGCGAGGCTCAAGTCGGCGAGAGCGGCGATCTGGCGGCGGCCCGCCTCCCGGAGAGCGCCGAAACGCCGAGTCGTATCCTCGCCGAGCCACTCGCGACCTTTCCGGTGTTCGCCGCGACCCCGGCGAGCGACCCGCAATGGTCTGCGATCGTCGCCTGGGCGATCTACGCCTTGCAGCGCGCCGAGGCGCCCGCTTCGCCCTGGGCTGCGTCTGGCCTCGATTCGCTCGCCGTCGAGGGACGGGAACTTGGGCTCAGCGACGACTGGCTCAAGCGCGTCGTCGGCGCGGCTGGGTCCTACGCCGACATCTACGCCCGCAATCTCGGCGACCGCTCGCGGTTCGAGCTTCCCCGCGGCCCGAACGCGCCAGACGAAGCCGGCGGCCTGTTCGTGACGCCCTATCGGGAATAAGGAGACACGCGTGGCAAAAATAAGCGCGGGCGTCCTCCTTTACCGCCGACGTCCGGCAGGGGTCGAAGTCATGCTTGTGCATCCGGGCGGTCCGTTCTGGGCCCGGAAGGACGCCGGCGCGTGGTCCATCCCAAAGGGCCTCGCGAATGAGGGCGAGGATTTGCTCGCGGCGGCGAAGCGGGAATTCCAAGAGGAAACGGGGATGGCGATCGCGGGCGAATGTTTCGATCTCGGCGCTCACAAACAACCTGGCCGCAAGACGGTCGTCGCCTTCGCTCAAGAGGGCGATTTCGACCCCGCCTCGCTCACGAGCAACGCGTTCTCGATTGAGTGGCCGCCGCATTCCGGCCAGACGGCCGAGTTCCCCGAGGTTGACAAAGCGGCCTGGTATTCGCTCGACGAAGCGATGGAGAAGATAAGCAAGGGGCAAAGACCGATCATCGCGGCCTTGGCCGAGAGGCTTGGCGGGAAGGCGCGCGGATAGGAGCAAGCGCCCGCTTGTCATCCGCCCCAAGCCGTGAAAAAGCGCCCCCTCGACTTATATCTGGCCTCTCGCTCCCATGGAGTCCGTTCATGGCGTTCTGGTTGGACATCGCCGCTTTCCTGGTCAAGGCGGTCATCATCGTGGCCGCTCTGGGCGCCCTCGCGCTACTGATCGCGCGCCTCGCCCGCTCGGGCGAAGCCAAGGACAAGGAGATAAAGGTCAAGTCGCTCAACGAGCGCTATGACGATATGCGCGACGCCGTAGATGGCGCGCTCCTCGACAAGAAGGAGCGCAAGGCGCTCGCCCGGGCGCGGAAGAAGGAGGCCAAGGCCGCCGCCAGGGCGCGTCGCGGCCAGGAGCCTGGCAAACGCATCTATGTGCTTGGCTTCAAGGGCGACATGCGCGCAAGCGCGGTCAAGCGCCTGGGTTCGGAAATCGACGCCGTGCTTATCGCGGCGCGGCCCGGAACGGATGAAGCCGTCATCAGGATCGAAAGCCCCGGCGGCACGGTGACCGGTTACGGGCTCGCGGCGGCCGAAATCCTGAGGCTCCGAGAGCACAAGATCAAGGTCACCGCCTCGGTCGATCAGGTCGCGGCGAGCGGCGGTTACATGATGGCCTGCGCGGCGGACCGCATCGTCGCCGCGCCGTTTGCCGTCGTCGGTTCGATCGGCGTCGTCGCGCCGGTGCCGAACCTCCATCGGCTCCTGCAGAAGAACGAGATCGATTTCGAGGAGATGACGGCGGGCGAGTTCAAGCGCACCGTCTCGGTGCTAGGCGAGATCACACCGGCCGGCCGCGAGCATTTCCGCGGCAAGCTCGACACGACCCATGAGGCCTTCAAGGCCCATGTCAAGCAATGCCGTCCCAATGTGGACCTCGCTGAGATCGCCAATGGCGACCATTGGCTCGCGCGCGAAGCGCTCGGGCTTGGCCTCGTCGATGAACTCTCGACCGGCGACGAGCTTCTGTTCCGCGCCCGCGACAGCGCCCGCCTCTACGAAGTCTCAACCGAAGCGCGCAAGACCCTGCTGCAGCAGATTCTAAGCGGCTTTGGCGCCGCCGCGCGATCCGCGGCTGGCTTCGCGTTCGGGAGCATCGTTCGCTAGGGATGGCGATAATTTCGTTCTTGCTGTGGGGAGCGGCCAGCGGCAGACTGGCGCTCGACGTAGAATCGTACCGGAGGGGCGGGCATGATTCTGAGGGGGCGCATCCGAACCGCCGCTGTCGCAGCGACATCGCTTGCTCTGGCCGCGGTCGCGGCGGGTTGCGCTTCGCCGCAGATCGATCATCCTTTCGACGGCTTGCAAAGCCTCGCGCCCGCTAGCGGCGCGTCCGAAGACAACGATCCGCCCAGGCTCTTCATCATCCACGGCATTACCACGCAGCCAGATAGCTATGCCGATTCGCTCGTGGCGGGCCTGGCCAGTCGACTTGCGAGCCCCCATGAGGTCGTTCACGACCAGCACTATTCCGTGGCGGGTGCAGTCGGCTTTGGCGGGGCGGACGTCGACATCAATGTCCGTACCTATCATCTTTACGATGGACCGCAGGAAACGCTCCGCGTCAGCGCGCTGAATTGGTCGCCACTGACCGCGAGCATCAAGCAGCACCAGTTCAGGCGCGACGACGAAATGCCGCGCGCGTTGATCAACGGCGAAATCAAGACGAGCGTCCTCAATGACGGTCTCAGCGACGCCACGCTCTATCTCGGGGCCTATCAAACGGTCATGCGTAGAGGCGTCATGATTGGGCTCTGCGCGTTTCTCGATGGCGTGTTCGCCAATGACCAGTGCAATCCAACCTCCACATCGCATGCGAGCGTCGCGCTGATTTCGGAGAGCCTTGGAAGTTACATGCTGTTTGACGCGATCGAGGCGCTGGACCGTTCGAACGCCAATTCGCCGGCCGGTGAGCCGCTGTTTAGACGGCTTCGGCAATTCTACATGTTTGCCAACCAGATCCCGCCGCTCGAACTCGCCGAGCTGAAGCCGCATCCGGGAGCACCTGAGACTGCGGCGCTTTCGATCACGAGCCCCAAGCTCAGCGCCTTTCTCGATCGGGTGCGCAGATCGCATGCGTCGCGACGGCCGGAGCGCTTGAAACCCGCCGAAACCGCGCCGCTCGAAATCGTGGCTTTCACTGACCCAAATGACCTTTTGAGCTATGAGCTGCGCCGGGAGAACTACCGGGAGGCCGGGGCCGATCCGCACTCATTTCAGACCGCCAACGTCCTCTATCCGAACGCGACAGCGTGGTTCGGCCTCTTCGCCGATCCGCTGACGGCTCATACGGGATATTCGAGCAATCCGGAAGTGCTCGACCTTGTGGTTTGCGGGGCCGGCGGCTGCGGCAGATAGCCTTGCGCGATCAGTGCAGTTCGTAGCAATTCACGGTCACACGCGGATTCCGGGTCACGTCGTACAGGGTCGAGCACTGGATGAGGAAGGTCTTGTCCTTGTGGCGGAACAGGATCAGCGTGGATCGATTGTCGTAGCCGCTCGCGTAGCCCGCGATCTCCCACCCCTCGCCGATGAGGCGTTCGATGGTCCACGGCGGCTCGGCGGCCGCGAGGCCGACCGCCGCGAGGATCGCCGCCAAGCTGAATGCGACACGCATGGGAGCCTCTTCGGTAGCCGCAGGCGGGCGCGCGCTTGTTTCGCGCCAAGGCCCCTGCTAGGCAAGCGCCCAATTCCCGAATTCGCAAGGACGTAACCAATGGCCGCGCGCCAGTTCATCTATCATATGCAGGGCCTCGGCAAGACTTGGCCGGGCGGCAAGAAGGTGCTCGAGAACATCAACTTGTCGTTTTACCCCGACGCCAAGATCGGCGTGCTCGGCGTCAACGGCTCGGGCAAGTCGACGTTGCTCCGCATCATGGCCGGGCTCGACACCGAGTTCGTCGGCGAGGGCTTCGTCGCCGAGGGCGCCAAGGTCGGGTATCTGCCGCAGGAGCCCGCGCTCGATCCGGCGCTGACCGTCCGCGGCAACGCGATGCTCGGGGTCAAGGACAAGCAGGCGATCCTCGATCGCTACAACGAACTGGCGATGAACTATTCCGACGAGACCGCCGACGAGATGACCCGGCTGCAGGACGAGATCGAGGCCAAGGGGTTGTGGGATCTCGACAGCCAGGTCGAGCAGGCGATGGATGCGCTCGGCTGCCCACCGGACGACGCCGACGTGAGCACGCTCTCGGGCGGCGAGCGCCGCCGCGTCGCGCTTTGCCGCCTCTTGCTCGAGAAGCCCGACCTCCTGCTCCTCGACGAGCCGACCAACCATCTCGACGCCGAGACCGTTAACTGGCTCGAAGGGCATTTGCGCGCCTATCCCGGCGCGATCCTCATCGTCACCCACGACCGCTACTTCCTCGACAACGTCACCGGCTGGATCCTTGAGCTCGATCGCGGCCGCGGCATCCCTTACGAGGGCAATTATTCGGCTTGGCTCAAGCAGAAGCAGAAGCGGCTCGAGCAGGAAGGCCGCGAGGATGCCGCCCGGCAGCGCGCGCTTGCCGAGGAAAGCGAATGGATCGCTTCATCGCCGCGGGCGCGTCAAACCAAGTCCAAGGCGCGTATCGCGGCTTATGACGAACTGGTCAGGAAGAGCAATGAAAAGGCGCCGACGACGGCGCAGATCGTCATTCCCGTGGCTGAGCGGCTCGGCCAGAACGTCATTGATTTCGTCGATCTGTCGAAAGGCTACGGCGACCGGCTGCTCATTGATAGGCTCACATTCAGGCTGCCGCCCGGCGGCATCGTAGGCGTCATCGGACCCAACGGCGCCGGCAAGACGACGCTTTTCCACATGATCACCGGCCAGGAGAAGCCCGACTCAGGCTCGATCAAGATCGGCGAGTCGGTCGAGCTTGGCTATGTCGACCAGTCGCGCGACGCGCTCGACGGCAAGAAGACGGTGTGGGAGGAGATCTCCGGCGGCTACGACATTATCTCTCTCGCCAAGCGCGAGATGAACTCGAGAGCCTATGTCGGCGCCTTCAACTTCAAGGGCTCCGACCAGCAGAAGAAGGTCGGCCAGCTTTCCGGCGGCGAGCGCAACCGCGTCCATCTGGCGAAAATGCTCAAGAGCGGCGCCAATCTTCTCCTGCTCGACGAGCCGACCAACGACCTCGACGTCGATACCCTGCGCGCGCTCGAAGAGGCCCTCCTCGACTTCGCCGGCTGCGCCGTCATCATCAGCCACGACCGCTTCTTCCTCGACCGCATCGCCACCCACATGCTGGCTTTCGAAGGCGAAAGCCACGTCGAATGGTTCGAAGGCAATTTCGCCGATTACGAGGAAGACAAGAAGCGCCGCCTCGGCATCGACAGCGTCATCCCGCATCGGCTGAAGTATAAGAAATTTTCACGGTGAGCCATTGCTAGCGGTCCAACAGTCATGATTGCAATCGCGCGTGTCCCGGCGGGACGCGCGTTGGGAAGCCGATCAAGTCCGACCTGTCACTCAGGCCGCCTCAATTGCAGTAACTACCCCCGGATTCAATATCCTTTCCGCTCTTCGACCCCCTCCTCGTGCGATGAAAAGTTGCGCCGTCTTTCGTAATCGTGTCCACAGAGTTGCCATTCGCCATGATCAGCGTCAGCTGATCTCCAGACAAGCTCCAGGTCCCGTGGCCAGATCTGTTCGAGTCGATAGAGCCGTCTTTGCCAAACGTGCTGATTATACCGGTGCTCCAGCAAATCTTCTTACCCCTCAGGTCCGCGTCGGTGACTTAAAGCAGGCGCACCCGCGCGTCGGCGCGCCATCCGGCGCCGAGCGATGGACGACATCGAAGTCGAGAGGCGAACGCATTGCGCTCCAACAGTGATATGATGGAACTCGTTCGCGCGATTGTTCCGCCGAACCTGCGGAGCTCGTTATGTCGAGTAAAGTCACTCTCGCGGCGATCGGCACGTTGATCGTCCTGCCACATCTGGCCTTCGCGTCCGATAGTGGCCGCTCCTGGTCCGGCGAAACCGTTGCGCTCTCCGATTCTCTGCCGACCGCCAGCATCGAAAGCATCTGCCGCGATGCACAGTCGGCGGCTCTTCCCGAAGCCAAGGCGGCGGCTTATCAATCCTGCCTTCACGATGAAAGTGCGGCTCGCGATGAGCTTCGGCAAAAATGGGCGCGCTATTCGGCCCAGGCGCGCGCAACCTGTGCGGAGCCCCCCGGCGAAGGTGTTGCGATCAGCTACGTCGAGCTTCAGACGTGTCTTGACATGCAGTCGGGCGGCAGCCTTGCTAGGCCCGTCCCGGGGCTTGGTGGCGCATCTTCCCTCGGTACAATTCCGTCACCCGTAGCCCCGGGCCAAATAAAATAAGTCCCCGCCTCGCGTCGACGGGGCGCAAGCGCCGCACCACACAAAAGGGCAGAACAATTAGCGACATTCTGTAAGGAGATCCGCGTCTTGATCGTCGTCTTCGATATCGGCAACGTGCTCGTGCGCTGGAATCCGCGCAATCTCTACCGCAAGACGTTCGACGAAGAAGCGCGGATGGAGCGCTTTCTCGCCACCGCGCTCGCCATGGATTTCGTCGCCCATACCGACACCGCGCCCGATTTCGCCGCCGCCGTCGAGGCGCGGGCCAATGCCTTTCCCGAATTCGCCGGCGAATTGCGGCTCTTCCACGAGCGGTGGATCGAGACGCTCGGCGGCCCGATCGACGAGAACGTCGCGCTTCTGCATCGTATCAAAGCCGCCCGCCGGCCGGTCCACGCGCTCAGCAACTTCGCGACTGACAAATTCGCCCTCGCCCGCGAACAACACGATTTTCTGAACGCGTTCGACGTCGCGGTGATTTCCGGCCATGTCGGCGCCGTCAAACCCGAGGCGCGCATCTACGAGATCCTGTTCGAGCGCGTTGGCTTGGCCCCCGAGGACCTCCTGTTCATCGACGATTCGCCCGCCAACGTCCGCAGCGCCGAGGCGCTCGGCATGGCGGCGATCCACTTTCGTCCCGGCGTTGATCTGGAGAGTGAGCTCGCCGCCCGCGGCGCCCTGCCCTGACGCGACCCGCGAGGCGAACCAAGCGTCATTGATTTTTGCTCGCGCTGAGGCTGCTTTATATCGCGGCGGCGCGAGAGGCTTTGTTGCTTGCCCGATTCCGCCTATCGCGAGAAGATGGCGGGCGCCCTGCGCCAGGCTGGGCTGACTTCCCCTAGCCCGCCTTTTCCGCCAGCCACATCTTGATCAGCGACTGATAGGGTACGTCGCGCTTGTGGGCCGCGATCTTGATCTGTTCGAGCAGGCTGATCGGAAGCCGCAGCGAAATCGACCTCGTACTTGGCTTGAGGTTGGACAGGCGCACTCGTTCGGCGTCGGAAGATATTCATCAATCGCCCCTCAGCCCGGCGGCCATCGCGGCGCCGTCCCGCGCCTGGACGACCGCGATGGCGTCGGCGTGGAGGCGCCGCCAGCCCGGGGTGTGATCGAGGATGGCGACGATCCTGGCGTCGGGCGGGAAGATCGACCAGGCGATATCGTAGCGCTTGAGCGTGCTCTCGACCGTTCCCGAATCGCCCGCCTGGAGCTTGCTGTACAGGCTCAGCATCGCGTCGCCGTAGAGTTCGGCGCGGGCGTCGATGAACGGCCGCACATGCGACCAGATCAGATAGCCGCCGAAGCCATAATCGTTGAGCACCGGCTTCGCCCTGAGTTCCGGCGGGACTGCTTCGAGGGCGGAGATCGGCGCCGAGCTTCCGTCGACGCGCTCGATCGGCGCCAAGAGCCGCGCGGCGGCGATCGCGAGCGCCGCTGCGATGGTGGCCGACAGCGCGGTCGCCGCGATCCGCCGCGGCTCATCGGCGATCCGGCTGGACCCGACCGCTGCCGCGATCGGCCTCGCCAGCAGCATCGGCGCCAGGATCCCCAACAGCACCTGATGGCGCGAATGCTGCAGCGCCATGGCGACGAGGGCGACGAGCAGCGCGGCGCGGACCGGCGCCATCGCGAATGGCCGGGTCAGCGCGAGGCCTACCAGCGTCAAGAGCGCGAGCTCCATCGTTCCAAGGTGGCTGAAGTCTTGCGGCCGCCACTCGCTGATGCGCGACAGGTTCTCGATCCCTATCAGCCGAAACGGCAGGATGAGCGCTTCGACGCCATACGGATTGATGAGCGCCGCTGCGAGCGCGGCAAGGCCGAACAGCGTCCAGGCGCCTGCCGTTGCGAGACGCGCTCGGCTGGAGGCCTCCGCCAGCGCCTCGAGCGCAAACGGCCCGATCAGGATGAGGCCGAAGATGAAACCGCCGTGCATATTCGCCCATGCGGTCATCAGCGCGGCGAGCGCGAGCGGCGGCGCGCGGCCACGATCGCGCGCGGCGATGAGCCCGGCGCTCCACGCGGCTGCAATCGGCAGCGCCAGCATGTGCGGGCGCGCCAGCAGGCTCGCCGTCATGAGCCCAAGCCCAAGTCCGACGGTCGCGATGAGCGGCGCGCCGCGAAGCTCGCGCGCGGCGCTCAAGCCGACGATCAGCGCCGCGCCGGCCGCGGCGGCGCCGGTCAGGAGCACGACGCCGCTCCATCCAGCGAGGCGGAAAGCGAGCGCCAGCAGCACTTCGGACAGCCATTCGTGCGCGATCCACGGCGCGCCCGGCATCGAATGGCTGAACGGGTCCGCCCGCGGCGCGGCGCCATGGGCGATGATCCATTCGCCCGTCGCCAGATGAGAGAAGGTGTCGCCGTCGCTGAGAACCGCGGGCGAGAAGGTCGCAAGCGCGAAGAGGGCAGTCGCGATCGCGGCGAGACCCAGTCCGGCTAGGCGGCCCTCGGCCCCCTCATCGCTGGCGGAGCGGACAAACGGCAAGGCGAACGACATCGTCCGAGCTTGCCAAAGCCGCAATAACGCGGCGTTAAATCAGGGACGTTGGCTAGATGACCCCGGGATTGAGACTCGACTGCCCGCCGATGACCTATCGTCCCGGCGCCCAGTGCGCGGGCGCGCCCTTTTCGCCGACCTCAGCGTCCGCAGAGCGCCCCTGAGGCGAACCCGCCGCCCTGGTCCGCGTAGCTGTTGCCGGAACAAAGCCCCGAGTCGCCCCCGCACAACGAAGCGAAATTGACCGCGTTCGAGGTCAGGGTCGCTTGCCCGCCCTTCTTGACCTGCGCGGTCTGGCCGATGTTCCTGAGGTCGATGCAGTCGCAGCGCGGCCCGCCGACCCCACCGGCAGCCCGCGTGCAGTTGCGTTCCTGCTCGGCGAAGCTGACCCCGGGCCGGCGCGGACAGACAAGCGCCTGACCCTCCACCAGCGTCACCCGGGACAGCGTGCCGCCCTGTACGCTGATATCGAGCACGGTGCCGCGCACGCCAATGGCGGCGGTCGGCGTCTGAATCTCATAAGCCTTCTTGTCGAGCGCGCCGGTGGTGAACCGAAAGACCCCCTTGGCGAGATTGACCGTCATCTTCTGCCCGTTCAACTCGCCGACGTAGACAAACTGATCGAGCGTCACCCGCGAAATCGGGCCGACGCCCAGATTGGTCGAATCGAGGAAAACCAGCTTGGCGGTCGAATCGGTCCCGGTGCGCACGATCTCGTTACGATAGACCGAGTCTCCCTGAGCAAGCGGCGCCGCGGCGCCGGCGAGTTCGCGCGTGACGTCATTGTGCGCGAGAGCGGCTGAGCCGATGTGCTCCTGCGCGCGGGCGGCCCCGACGCTGGCCGCGAAAGCGCAGAGCGCAACCACGATATGCTGCAAGAGGCGCAATTGCGGACCTCCATTCCCGAGTCGAACGGTCTGCCGCCGACTCCCTTGGACACTACCATTAAACCAGACCCGACGAACTCAAGTCAATTCACGCTCTGGGCAATGCTTTTGACGGGTCTCGATCGCGCTCTGAACCTGGCGACGCCCGGCCTACGCCTTTGCGCCGACCCTTGCCATGGCTAGCGCCGTGCCACGACACCGCGATACGTAGAATGTGTAGATACGCCTCGACTGGTGTTATTATACTTGGCACGACCTATGCGTTGTGGATCGGGATGGTTCAGCAAATCGACGTTTCTGCCACGCGCCCGCCAGCAGTTCTCGTGTACCCAAAGACCTCTATGTTGAACATCACGTTTTCTTATGCTTGAACCTAGATATCATTATTTCCCGACTCGCTGGGGTTTTGCTACCTAAGCGTATCGCCGGCTTGGTTTGGGTCGACGAGGGTTCGCTTGAGAAGGGCAGGACGCTTGCCGCAGACCCAGCGACGGGCGCACATCTTCAAGGCGCCGCCGACCTCGGACGAGGAGACCATCCGAAGCGCCGATGGCCGAATTCTTCAGCGAGAAAGGCGCGCATGTCAGAGGAACCGCCGCATGAATCGGATCGCAAGGCGGCCGCGGATATTTGTCACGCAACCTATAGCCGCCAGCGCGCTTAGCAGGATAAAGGCGGTCGCCGACGTCGCCGTCAATCCCGACGACAGCCGAATTCTACCGAGAGAAGCGCTGCTTGCCGGTGTTGCCGAGTGTGATTTCCTGTTGCCGCTCATGCACGACAAGATCGACCGCTCGATCATCGCGGCAAACCCGGATCTTCGGGCGATCGCCTCGATGGCCGTCACTCCGTCTGACATCGACATCGAAGCGGCCACGCGACGCGGCGTCGTTGTGACCACGGTTCCCGCTCTTGTGACTGAATCGACTGCAGATATCTGCTTCGGCCTGATGATTGCGGTCGCCCGCCGCATCGTCGAAGGAGACACGCTCGTTCGCCGGCGGGTGTTCCCTGGAGGTCAATCGAACCACCTCGTCGGCGCAGGCGTCTTCGGAAAGACATTGGGGTTGATTGGAGGGGGCGGACGCATCGGCGGCGCCGTCGCCCGCCGAGCTCGCGGCTTCCAAATGAACATTCTCTACTGGTCTCCGCGCCGCAAGCCGCACGACTTGGAGCGCGATCTTGGCATTGAGTTCGTTTCGCTGGAGGAATTGCTGCGACGATCCGATTTTGTTTCGATCCATTCGCCACTTCGCGAAGAGACCCGGGGCCAGATCGGGGCGGACGAACTCTCGCTTATGAAGCCAACCGCCTTTCTGATCAACACGTCGCGCGGGCCCATTGTCGATGAACTCGCGCTTGTCGACGCGCTTGAAAAGGGCCAAATCGCAGGCGCCGGACTTGACGTGTTCGAACAGGAACCGGCGGTCACCCCTGCTCTTCTCGAGATGAGGAACGTCGTTTTAACGCCACACCTGGGCAGCGCGGTTGTCGAGACGCGGGACGCGCTGGCGAACGCCGTCGCCGACAATATTCTGGCCCTCATCGAGGGCCGCCGTCCGCCGAACATCTACAATCCCGAGGTCTTCGACGCCTGGACTTGGCGCCGCGACGCTGCCTCGGCGGAAGGCCTCGCGCCCGATTCTGCACTATGACCGACAGGACATCGCGACGCCCTCGCGCGCCACCGAGTGAAAAGAAAATGGGAGGAACCGTCGCAACGATGCAGCCGCATCATTTCGCCCAAGGGCCATCGAACGTCGGTTACGAGCGCCGGGTCGATCTCGCCGCATTGCGGAGCAAAAGACTGGCCAAGGCCGACGAGCAACTCCGCGCCGCGGGACTTGACGCGTTGCTTGTCTGGAAAGACGAGAACTGCCGCTATCTGACGGATTTGCGGCCGCAGCTTATCGCAGGCAAATCGACGGCGCTGAACGGCGCCCTGCTCGTCCAAGGCGCAGACCCGATCCTCTTCTGCTCCGGAGGAGAACGCGACCGCGTCGACCGGACAATGCCGTGGATCAAGGAAGCGCATACCATTCCGATCGTCGAGGAGAAGGCCCTGGTCGAGGGACTGGTCAGAGACATTCTGGGACCGGTCTTGAAGAAGCACCGGCTGGCCGACGGCAGGCTCGGGCTGGACGAAGCCAACACGGTCTTCACTAAGGCGCTCGCGGCGCATTTTCCCAACCTCAAGGTTGAGGACGGCGACACGCCCATGCACGCGTCGCGCAGAATCAAGCTTCCCGAGGAAATCGAGCTTCTCGAAGAGGCGACCGCGCTTGCCGACGCCGTAACCGCTTCCGCGACCGCAGCGGTCGCAGACGGCGTGAGGGAGTGCGAAGTCGCGGGCGAAGCCATGAGGACGCTGTTTCGCCTCGGAGGGGAATACGCCCACGTCATGACGCCCTTCGTCGCCTCCGGGGAGAACATGGCCCCGCCGCATCGCATCTGCAGCGACAAGCTCATTCGCCATGGCGATATCGTGTTCATCGATATCGGCGCCTGCTGGAACGGGTATTTCGGCGACGTCGCTCGCGCTGTCATTTGCGGAAAGCCGTCCGACGAGCAGCGGAAAATATACTCCGCCGTCTACCACGGCCTCCAGGCTGGCGTCGCCGAGATGCGTCCTGGTCGAACCAACAAGGACGCGGCAGAGGCGCTAATCCGCGCCGCCGACAAATACGGGCTCGGCGGCCGCATGCTCTCTCTCTTCATCGGGCATGGCGTGGGCATCGGCGCGAACGAACCCCCCTACATCGGAGAGACCCTTCCTGGCGCTCCGGTTTACGAGTTCGAGCCCGGTATGGTGTTCGCCGTAGAGCCGCTGATTTGGGTCGAGGGCGTCCGCGGCGGCGGCGGCGTCCGCCTGGAGGAAATGGTGCTCGTCACCGAAGGCGAGCCGCACGTGATGTCCCGCGCTCCGTTCGACGACCGCCTACTCGCATAACCAAGCGCCGGCGCGCCGTTTGAACAGGCGCCCGCCCGAATCCGCAAGGAGGTCCCCATTGAGTGTCGCCAGCGACAATTCATGGCCGCGGTCGATCGGTGTGATCGGGCTAGGCATTATGGGATCAGCCGTAGCTCGCCACTTGGCCGCTGCGGGCCGGGAGGTGGTCGGCTTCGACATCGACGCCAGCCGTACTGAGGCAGTCGCCGGACCTCGATTCCGGAAAGCCGCCTCTGTCGCCGCCGTGGCGGAAGATGCGGATCTGCTGTTGACGAGTCTCCCGGCCGAGGATGCGCTCCTCGCGGTGGTCGATGGCATACTCGCGGCTCCCCGGAGACCGAGCCAAGCGCTTGTAGAACTCAGCACCCTGTCGCTCGCTTGCAAGTGGCGTGAATTCGAACGGCTTGCTGCCGCTGGCATCGCGATGCTTGACACGCCCATCAGCGGCACCGGCGCGCAGGCGGCGGCCGGCGATATCGTTCTCTATGTCAGCGGCGACGAGGAGATAAATCAGCGTTGTCTTTCCGTCTTCGCCGACTTTTCGAAGAAGTCGATCTATCTTGGCTCCTTCGGCGCCGGCACGAAGATGAAGTTCGTCGCCAATCTGCTCGTCGCCATCCACAATGTCGCGGCCGCGGAGGCCGTGTCGCTCGGACTGCGTTGTGGTCTCGACCCGGTATCGCTTTGCGAGGTCTTGTCGGCGGGAGCCGGCCAGTCTCGGATGCTCGAGGTTCGCGGCCCGATGATGGTGCAAGGCGTGTACGAGCCTCCGACAATGAAGCTCAACGTCTGGCAAAAAGACATGCGTCTGATCAAGGCGTTTGCGCACGAGGCGGGCGCCCCGACGCCATTGTTCGACGCGACCATTCCGCTCTATCTCGCGGCGGTTGCGGAAGGACACGGGCAGATGGACACGGGGGCCGTCAGACTGGCGTTGGAAGCGTCTGCGAAGCGGCTCTGACCACAGGCGAGACAAGGAGCGTGTGCAATCATGCCTACCCCTAACGTGGTGACGAAGCTCGGGACACGCCTCGATCGACGCGTTGCGCTCGTCACGGGAGGAGCAACCGGAATTGGCGCCGCAATCGTGCGGCTGTTCGCGGGCGAAGGCGCCCGCGTTTCCTTCTGCTCTCGATCGGATCAGCCTGGGCGCGACCTCGAACAGGAGCTAAGAAGCGAAGGCTGCGATGTCGTCTTCTCCCGCTGCGACGCGGCGATCGAGGCGGAGGCGAAGGCGCTCGTCAAATTGACCCTTGACCGTTACGGCGGGATCGACATTCTCGTGAACAATGCGGCGGTCTCGAAACTCGTCCCGGTCGAAGACATGTCGCTCGACGACTGGGAGCTGATCTTGTCAAAGAATCTGACGAGCATGTTCCTCATGTCGCGGGAGTCGATCCCGATCCTCAGGCGGTCGCAGCATCCGAGCATCATCAATCTGGGGTCCACCTATGCCGTGGTCGGCGCTTCGGGATCAGCCGCTTACGCGTTGACCAAGGCAGGAGCTGTGAGCTTCTCAAAGTCGCTGGCGCTTGAGCTGGCTGGCGACGGCATCCGGGTCAACGCGCTCTGTCCGGGGGCTACCGAGACCAGGCTCTATCATGAGTGGCTCGGCTCCCAGCCAGATGCCGGGAAGGCGAAGTCCGATCTCGCCGCGAAGCATCCGCTGGGACGAATTGGGCAACCGGATGAAATGGCGCGGGCCGCGCTTTACTTGGCCTCCGAGGACGCGTCGTTCGTAACCGGCCACGCGCTTCTGGTGGACGGAGGCTACACCGCGCAGTAGCTCGTCAGCGATGGCCCGCCGATCCGATCCGCCCCGCTAACCCGGGCGCGAAGTTGTACGATCGGACCGAAAGATGAATGGGCGCCAGCCAGGCCGAATCCGAAGTGTGAATCTCGGCATCGAAGGCTTATGACGGAGCGCCTTTTCAGTAAGTGAGAAGCCTCATTACCTGTTATGATGCAGCCCAGTGGATCAAATTATTTGTCCCTGGCGGGGAGTGGGAATAGATATTTCGGGTGGAGGAAAGCCAGTGGGATCAACCCACGACTGAATCGGCTTCGGCGAATGACGTCGGTTAGACGTCTGGACCGGTGAACCGGATCTTAGGAGGAAACATGACAAGCGCGACCACGAGACGACCGCGAATCGCCCTGGCGACTGCCGCCCTGGTTGCGGCCGCAACGGCCTCGGCGAGCAGCAGCTTTGCTGCGGACACGATCGAACAGAAGCCGAGCGATCTCAAGCCGTGCGGGACCTATGACGCGTCCGCGCTCGATCCGAGGCCGATTCCGGCGTCGATCGGGGGCCCCGGACTGCTCGAACTCGATCGCCAAAGACGGGTTCAAGACGCCGGCGACCATGCTCGGCGCCCCCGAACCGCTGCCGGCGAGCTGGTACAACACCGTCAAGGTCACCCCGGAACAGGCGAAGGCGATCTGCGAGAAGCATTTGACCGCCGTCTACCTCGACTGGAGCGGCGTCCCGTACAACCTCGCCATGAGGAGCGGAGCCAAGGCCGTCTTCAGCGCGCTTGGGATCAAGATCCTCCGCTTCGCGGACTACAGTTTCAACCCGAACGGCATGGCCGGCGTGCTGACCGCGATCCTGCCGTTGCGGCCGAACATCCTCGTCACCGGCGGAACGGTGAACGCCGCCCAGTTCGCCGCGATCATCAAGCCCGCGATCGACCAGGGAGTGACCGTCACCGCGTGGAGCCTCGGCTCGCCGACGATGAAGATCGGCCAAAACGAGCCGCTCAAAGCGATGACCACCTACGATTTTTATAATCTTGGTCTCCAGATGGCTGACGCGGTGCACGAGACCTGGCCGAACGGCGCCAACTTCGGCTACATTCACTGGATCAACGACGTCGACGCGATCCACGCCCGCGAGAACGGGCTGCTCGACGGGCTCAAGAAATATCCGAACATCAAGATCATCACCAACGGCGAGGCGAAACCCGGCAATCCCGGGTCGGGCTTCACGGACCCGAGCAACTCGACCGCCTTCACCCAGGCGTTCCTCACCGCTCACCCCGAAGTCAACGTCCTCTTCGCCCCCTGGGAAGATCCTCCGGCGATCGGCGAGGCGGCGGCGATTAAGGCTCTCCATCTGGAGGACAAGGTCAAGATCGCCACCATGGATCTCGGCGAGGCCGGCGCGTTCCAGATGAGGCACAAAGGCATTATCGCCATGGATATGGCCCAGGACGTGTACGACGGCGGCCGTCTGATGGCGCTGACCGCCGCGCTCGCCGCGATGGGCGAGAGCACTCACCCTTACGTGATGGTCCCGACCTACCCTGTTACGACCAAGACGGACATGCAGGAGGCGTGGGATTTCATGCATGGACCGGAGGTCCGTTGTCCGAAGGGGGCCTGCAGCGACTGAGATCGAACCGGGGGGCCGTTGCCTAAACGGCCCCCTCCCCGCGCAGGCCTGGGAATTCGAGCCCTGCCTTTGGGCGCTCAGCAGGGAAAGTCATCAGCGTCGCGACGTGAAACGCCCCTCGATGGATCCATCGCTTCAGGCCCAGAACGTCCTTGAAATGGAGCGCATCGGCAAGCGCTTCGGTCAGGTCTGGGTGCTCAAGAACGTCAACGTGAGCGTGCGCCGCGGCAGCATTCACGCCATCGTCGGGCACAACGGCGCCGGCAAATCCACACTGATGAAGATCGCGCTCGGCGCCGAGAGGCCGACCGAGGGAGAGGTTCGCGTCGCCGGCCGGCAGCTCACCTATTCCCGCCCGGCGGAAGCCCGCACGCTTGGTCTCGGCATGGTCATGCAAGAGCGCAGCTTGATCAGGACGCTGAGCGGCCTTGACAACCTCTATCTCAACTCCGAGCGCAAGAGCGCGGTGGGGCTTGTGAACGTGCGCAGGCAACGCGCCGAAATCGCCGGGTTGCTCGAAGAGCTCGCGATCCCGCGCACGCTGCTCGCGACGATGACCTCCGACATGAGTACGATCGAGCAGGAGCTGATCGAGATCGCGAGAGCCCTCCGCCTCGGCAGTCAGGTTCTGATCCTCGACGAGCCGACCGCGCCGCTTGGGCGCGAGGAGATCACGAGACTGTTCGGCGTCCTCAAGACGATCGCCGCGCGGGGCGCTGGAATCGTCATCATCACCCACCATCTGGCGGAAGTCTTCGCCGTGAGCGACATGGTGACCTGTCTGCGCGAGGGCGAGGTCGTGCTCCAGACCGCGACAAGGGACACCAACATGGCCGGCCTCATCTCGGCGATGCTCGGCCGCCGTCCATGGGAGGGGGCGCACCTGCCCGTTCACAGCAGCAAGCGAGTCCACGCCGCCGTGCAGTCCACGTCGCGCAAAAAATCGGAGCCCTCGCTCTCGGTTCGGAACCTCAAGGTCGGGGCCAAGCTTGCCGATGTGTCGTTCGAAGCCTTCCCCGGCGAAGTTCTGGGCGTCGTCGGACTTGCGGGAAGCGGCCGCACGACCCTGTTGCGCACCCTGTTCGGCGACCTCCGTCAGGACGGCGGCGAAATCATGTTTCGCCACAAGCGCTACCGGCCGAACTCGACCCAGGACGCGATGGACAAGGGCGTCTTTCTCATTCCGGAGGACCGCGGTGTCCATGGACTTATGCTGGCGAAGTCCGTCGCGGAAAACATCACCGTCGTTATCCTTCGCCGTCTGACCGGGGTCATGGGCCTTTTGCGCTTTTCCGAGGGGCGGGCTGAGGCGCGAAAAATGATGAAGGTCCTCGACGTGCGCGCCACCGGAACCGATCAGCTGGTGAGGGAGCTCTCGGGCGGCAATCAGCAGAAGGTCGTCTTGGCGAAGGCCATGACGCTCAGCCCCGGCTTGCTGCTTCTCGATGAGCCGACATTTGGAGTCGACATCGGCGCAACGCACGAGATCATCGCCAAGGTCCGCATAATGGCCGAGGAAGGCGCGACGATTCTCTGGGCCTCGTCCGATCTTCTCGAAGTGACTCACGTCGCCGATCGCATTGTCGTCCTGCGCGACGGCGTCATCGGCGCGACCATTGGTCCGGACGAGGCCGACCTGTTCACCGAGGACGCCCTTGTCACGATGATGCAGCGCCGGCAGTTCGAAGGGGTGACTGCGGCTGCCGAGGCAAGCCATGTCGGCGGTTAAGACGAACGGCCTCACTCCGTCAGAGCCGAGCGGCGGCGGGCTCTGGCTGCGGTTGCGTCGATGGGTCGGGACGATCGCCTGGGGCGCCTATCGCGGCGACAACCCGGGCATCCTCATCGGCGCGATGCTCGTTCTCATCGCGATCTTCGCCTATCTCCTGCGCGACACCGGATTCATGAGTCCGGTCAATCTCCTCAGCATCGTGCGCGTCTCGACCACCATCACCATCATGTCGATTGCGATCGTGTTCGTTCTCTGCGCAGGCGAGATCGACCTTTCCATCGCTTCGATCGTGCCGGTCGCGGCGCTGATCACCGCGCTGCTTCTCTCCTGGGACTATAATTTCGTGCTCGCGGCGTTGATCGGCGTGCTGTTTGGGGCCGGGGTTGGCTTCCTCAACGGGCTTGCGGTGGTCTTCTTCAAGATTCCATCGTTCGTCGTGACGCTTGGATCGATGGGCATCATGCAGGGCCTGGCGCAGATCGTGACCAACGCCAGCACCGTTTCGATTGCGAACGACCCCTTCTTTTTCTGGTTCGGCGGCGGTTCGGTCGGGTCGATCCCGATCCTGGCGTTCTGGTCGCTCGGCGCCCTGATCATCGGGTCGGTGATCCTCTCCCGCACCGCGATGGGGCGCCGCGTTCTGGCAACCGGAGCGAATGCGGCCGCGGCGCGCTTCTCCGGCATCCGGACCGGACGGGTCAAGGTCGGCGTGCTCACCGCAAGCGGCGCGGCTGGCGGGCTCGCGGGCGTTCTCTACGACGGTCAGTACGCGGCCGCCAACTTCACCATCGGCGCCAACGATCTCTTGTCGGTCATTTCCGCCGCCATCATCGGCGGAGCGGCGCTCGAGGGCGGCAAGGGAACCGTGCTCGGCGCCGTCGTCGCTTCGCTGCTGGTCGGAACGCTCAATAACGCCCTGGTGCTGATCGGCTTCGGCGCTCCCCAGCAGGTCATGGTTCAGGGCGTCATCATCGTCGCTGCGGTCGTCGTGAGTTCGCGCCCCGGGCGACGCGCCCGCTGGCGATGGCTGGTCGCGCTCGAGGAAGCGGAGCACGAGCGCGACGCCAAGAAATGAACATTGCCCGCGCCCTCGGAGCACGCGCCGTGGGGCGCAGGGCCGCAGGCGCTGGCTAGGGACTGGAGGAGGGCAAATGGCCCAGCAAACGCAGAATGTCATTGTTACCGGCGCCGCCAGGGGGATGGGCGCGGCGGTAGTTCGCAAACTCGCCGCTCGCGGCGTCAATGTCGTCGCCGTCGACCGGCTCGCAGGCCAACTCGATGAGCTCAAGAAAGAGCTCAAGGCGGCCCCCGGCGAAGTCGATCCCGTCGTGGCGGACGTCGGCTCTGCGTCCGACGTCCAAGGCTTCGTCAAGCGCGCGGTCGACCGGTTCGGCGGGCTCGACGGCATCTTCAACATCGCCGCCATCTTGGGCGAATTCGCGCCGATCGCCGATTCGAGCAATGACGGCTTCGACGAGGTGATGCGCGTCAATACGAAGAGCGTCTGGCTCGGGATGAAATATGCGATCCCGGCCCTCATCGCGCGCGGCGGCGGCGCGATCGTGAACACGGGCTCCTATCTCGCCTGGCATGGGTGCGAGCTGCTTGGCCCGTATAACGCCTCAAAGCACGCGCTCGTCGGGCTGACGAAGACGGCTGCGCTCGAATATGGGCGCTACAACATCCGGGTGAACATCATCTGTCCGGGGTCGATGAACACGCCGATGAATATCGACACCGCGGCCGGGTTCTATCCGCAAGATCCCGAGGGTGGTCTCAAAACGCTCGCGGCGCCCATGGTGACGGGTCGCGTGTCGGAGCCCGAGGAGGTGGCGGCCGTCGGCGTCTTCCTGCTCCTCGACGCACCGATCCAGATGACGGGCACGCTGATTCCGGTCGACGGCGGCTACTCGGCGCGGTGACGCGAGCAGTCGCGCAAAATCGGACCCAGCGAGAATCAAGAAAGGCAAGGTCTGCATGAACACCAACGCGCCGGTCGATCAGCCGGGGACAGCGACCGCCCGCGGATTGTGGTTCACTGCGGCCCGGCAGGCGGAGTTGATCGAGGAGCCGGTCAAGAAGCCGAGCGGGACCGAAGTGACGGTCCGGGCGATCGCGTCGCTCGTCAGCGCCGGCACCGAGATGCTGGTCTATCGCGGCGAGCTGCCGGCGGAGGACGAGCTCGGGCTCGAGACATGCGCGGGGAACTTCGGCTTCCCGGTGAAATATGCCTATCAGGTCGTAGGAGAAGTGGTCGAGGCGGGCCCCGACGCGCGATTCAAGGTCGGCCAGAGAATTTTTGTCCGCCATCCCCATCAGGACCTGTTCACCGTGCGAAGCGACAATTGGTTGGTCGCGCCGGTCCCTGACGGGCTCGCCGCGGAGCGGGCGGTCTTCGTCAACCTGCTCGAGGTCGCGCTCAATTGCCACCTCGACGTTCCGGTTCGTTTCGGAGACGTCGCCGTCATCTTTGGCCAGGGGGTCGTCGGCAGCCTGGTCGCTCAGCTCGCGCGGAGAATGGCGGGCAGGGTCATCGTGGTCGACCCGATCGCCGGCCGCAGGGCGGCGGCGCTCAAATGGGGCGCCGACGCGGCGCTGGCGCCCGAGGAAGCGCCTGCCGCAATCGCCAGGCTGAGCGATGGGCGGGGCGCCGATATCTGCGTCGAAGCGACCGGCGCGCCGAGCGCGCTGCAGGCTGCAATCAAGGCCGCGGGACAGGAGGGGACGGTGGTTGTGCTCTCGTTCTTCGGGACCCGAGAAGTGCCGCTCATCCTCTCGCCTGAGTTTCACTATGGGCGCCTTCGCGTCATCAGCTCGCAGGTGAGCCTGTTGGGCTCCGGGCTTCAACCGCGTTGGTCGCGCGAGCGGCGCAACGAGGCCGCGTTCGACCTCTTGCGCTCCGACTGGCTCGTGACTCCGGTGTCGCACGAGATGCCGTTCGGCCGGGCGCCCGAGGCCTACAAGATCCTCGACACATCCCCACAGGACGCGATGGGGATCGTGCTGAAATATTAATACAGACCCCAACCGGTTATCGCAGAGACGACAATGCTTTGCGATAATCAGAAGGCTGTGCTATCGTCGGATCAAGGATTGCGGGCGAAGGAGGTTTATGACTTCGGAGCCTTGTTAATAACGAGGCGGACATCGAAAGGACCGGCTATCCTTGGATTCGTGGTTTAGCCCCTTGAAATGTCTCGATTAGCGGAAGGAAAATTCTTGGATTTCGCTTCCTTTTCCTTTGGTTTTCCTTCCTGCTCAATTTGGATTTCGTTGCGTTAAATTTGGAATTCTCCGCCGGGCTCGGCCAGCCGGGGGCTCCGAGGCGGCCTGCGCTGCGGCGCGATCGGCATCGCGAGGCGCCGCTTCGAGCGAAACACAAGACGACATTGTTCAAGCCGGAGCGGGGTAGACCGGCGGCTGCCCCGTCAAGACGCGTGCGACGTCGGTTGCGCATTTGGTCTGCAGTTCCTCGAGCGCCTCGACGGAATAGAAGGCCGTGTGGGGCGTCAGCACGACATTTGGCCGCCCGATCAAGGGCGAGTCCTTCGGCGGAGGCTCGGTCTCGACCACGTCGAGCGCCGCGCCGGCTAGTCGTCCGCTGTCCAAGGCCTCGATCAGCGCTTTCTCGTCGATGATAGGACCGCGCGCAGTGTTGATGAGCTGGGCGCCGGTCTTCATCTTGGCGAACGCGCTAGCGTTGAACATTCCACGCGTCTCCGGCGTCAGCGGCGCATGGATAGAGACGAAGTCGGACGAAGAAAACAACGCGTCGAGGCCAACGCCTTCGACGCCGAGCGAAGCAAGAACGTCCCGCGCGACGAAAGGATCATAGGCGAGAACCTTGAGACCGAACGCCTTGGCCTTGGGAACGAGTGCGCGCGGGATATGGCCAAAGCCCACAAGTCCCAGCGTCTGGCCGTTGAGGCGATGGATCGGCGCGACCGCCGCCATCTCCCAGCGGCCGGACTGCACCATGGCGTTGGCGAAAGGAACCTTCCGCGCGAGTGCGAGCAGAAGCGCCATCGCGTGGTCAGAAACCTCGGCCATGCAATAGTCCGGGACATAGGTGACGATGATGTTACGCTCGCGCGCAGCGGCGAGGTCGATGTTGTCGACGCCGAGCCCCGTCCTTCCGATCACCTTGCAGCGAGCGAGCTGGCGGATGAGGTCGCTCGGCAGTTTGGCGTAGCACACCATCAACGCGTCGGCGTCGCGGGCCGCAGCGAGAATGTCCTCGGCCGCCGCGCTGGCGGACATCCGCAACCGCGCGCCAAAGGGGCGCAATACTTTCTCGACCGGATCGAGCGATGGGAACGGACTGTCGGCGACGGCGACGACGAGATCGCTCATGGCGGGAAATCTCTGGACGCACGCGAAAGCATCCCGACCGCGGGGCGCGAGGCGTGCCGCATCAACTTACCCACCGAACGATGCCCGCGACGCCGTCGACGGCGACCTGCGAACCGTCAGGAATCCTCTGGGTGGCGCCAAGAACCCCCAGGACCATCGGAATGCCTCGCTCGCGCGCGAGCGAAGCGAGGTGGGACGTCGAGCCGCCAAGTTCTGTCACCACCCCCGCCACGCGCGCCAACACTTGACCGAGCGCAGGACCGGCCACCTGCGTAACGAGGATGTCTCCGAGCCCGACCCGCGCCAGCTCGCACTCGCACCGCACGACGACGCTACGGCCCGCGCCCCAGCCGATTCCCGCGGGATGGCCGCGCAGGCCCGGGTGTTGAAGCCAGATCTGATCGGGCGCGGGAGCGGGCTCGACACGTAGCGGCCGCGCTTGCAGAAGCTTCGGGCCATGCTCGTCCAACGCCCACTCGATCTCGACCGGGCCGCCGCAGACGCTCTCCGCCCTCATCAGCATGGCGCCGAGCGTCTCGGCCTGCTCGACCCCGATGCTGGCCTCGCAAGCCAGCCTCGTTGAAACCGGGCGCGGACCGAGACCCAGACCGTGGACGCATTGGTCGCGCTGCGGCTTTCGGCCAGCGTCTATCGACAAGACGCGGCCGTTCCGGTCGAGCGCGATGCGGTCAGGAACCACCTCACCCTGCGCGAGCGCCGAGCCAAGTCCCCACGTCGCTGAGATCAACATCTGGCCGTCCGCCGTCTCGCTCAAACCGCCGCCAGCGGCTTGAGCTTGGATCAACGGTTGAATCAAAACGGCCATCGCAGTTCGGGCCGGCGATAAGCCGTGGGGCTCCATGTAGCGGCGGGCGCGCGAGGTCCACAGGGCCGCCCAGCAGGCGCGCACCGCGGTGAGGAATTCGGCCTCGTCGTTCAACCCAAGGAAGCTCTCGAACTGGCCGGCAAAACTCGCGTTTTCGCTGTCCTCGACGAGGGCGGAGGAGCGTACCGCGCCCAGCGGAGCCGCCGCGCGCTGAGCGCGCCAGGTGCCGATGAGCGGCTCAAGGATCGCTGGCGCGATGGCGCCCTGATAGAGCGCGAGCCGAACCTGCACCGACAGTCTCAGGCGGGCCGAGAAGTCGGCGGCGTCATGAGCGCGGACCTCGTCATCGACTCCGAGATGGCGAAGCTGGTGACGATACGCAGTCGCCGTCAGCGCGAAGCCGCCCGGCGTCGGCAAGCCGGCGGCGGCGAGCCGGGCGAGATTGGCGGCCTTGCCGCCGATCTCACTGGCGCGGGCCGCGGACGGGGCGCTGAGCGGTATGATGAAATCGGACATCCGCAACAGGCGCTATCTCACATGATCTCCGTAACCCGGCAGCGGATCGACCACGGTGATCTGCTTGACCGGGAAGTTCGACACAATCTCGATGTCGTCCTTCTTCACGATCAGCATTTCCTCGATGCGCACGCCGTAGCGGAACCGTTTGCCGTGCTGCGTTTCAAGCGCGAATGTCATGCCTTCCTGGATATCGATCGGATGGTCGAGCGACCAGATACGTGAGATCACCGGCGGATCGTATTGCGCAAGCCCGAGCCCGTGGCCCCAGAGGTTCGCCGCGGCCTGGTCCTCGTCTTCGTAACCCCAGGTTTCCTGCGCCGACGGCCACTTGAGCGCAATGTCGCGAGTGGTTGCGCCGACCCTGACCGCGCCGATCGAGTCGTAGAGCCAGCCGAGGGCGGTCGCGTAGGTCTCCTTCTGCTCAGCACTCGGCTCCTTTCCGACGCAATAGGTTCGATAGTAGCAGGATTTGTAGCCGTTCCAGGTGAGCGCGGCCAAATCCATGAACACGATGTCGCCCGGCTGGATGATGCGGTCGGAAAAATTGCGCCAGTTCGGCCAGGTGTTCGGGCCCGACGAGACAATCACGTCCTCGACATCTTCCATGCCTGGGATGCTGTAGAGATATTCCATCAGATGCGCGGTGACCTGGTTCTCGGTGATCCCGGGCCGCAGAAACTTCATGCACTCCCAATGTGTGGCGTCGCCGATGGCGCCAACGATGCGGAAGCATTCCTGCTCGTCCTCGCTCTTGACCGCGCGGGCCTCCATCATCGGGGTCATGCCGTCCGTCCAGTTGATCTCGTTCTCCTTGAAGATGTTGATCATGTTGATGTCGATGAAGTCGACGCCGAGCTTTTCGCCCGCAACGCCATTCTCGCGCATCGCCTGCATCACGGCGCGGGTGAACTTTGTCACCTGCTGTGTCGAGGCAGGTCCCGCGGCGCCCTTGATCCAAGCAAAGGAATGACGCACGTTCTCCTTCGGAATCCAGGGACTGTGGCGCTCGATCTGGAAGCCGATGTCCCCCTGCTCGAACAAGATTGGACGGCTGTCGCCGCACAGCATGGCGTATCGCAATCCGGGCTTCAGCCGATTCCATCCCGGGGTCAGCGTGCCGGTGATGTAACGCACGTTCTCGTCATACATGCAGAGCATGGCGCCAAGTCCATGCTTCTTCATCATCGTCCGGGCTCTTTCGATGCGGTATTCGCGCAGACGATCCCAGTTCACGCGCTGCTGCCAGTCCATGCCGGCAATGCCAAAATTCGCTCCCATGGTTTCCTCTCGTCGATCGGCAGGATCGCCGCGTTGACCGCAGTCTCGAAGACAAAGTACCGCCCACCTAGCGATCTGCAAAAATGAATTTATCTGTCATGCCGCATCAAGAATCTTGATGTTGGCCGTGGCCCAATGCGTGTGCGGCGCCGGAACGGCTGGCGCGAAGAGGCCAGCGAACTCCAATGAAGCGCCGGCGATGCTACGCCGGCGCGTCGGTTCTTGACTTCGCCGGCCGAGGCGTTCCGCTTCCGACCGACGATTTCAACGGGCGCGCATGATCGGGCCGTCCCCACGCGCCGCCCCCGCGCATTGCGCGGTCGGTTCGGCTATCGGCCCGCATCTGACCGATCGCATGCTCGCCCGAGCGGATTGTCGGGGGAATTTGCGCCAGGCGGGCGCTGATTTTACCGGTCTCGTCCTCCAGAAGCTTGAGGAACGTCTCCGCTAGGGGGCCCATGGGCTGGCGCATCGGCTCGATCAGCACCAGATCGAGAATCAGCTGCGGCTCCACGATCACATTGATTGTGAACAAGTCGCGATCAATGTCCGACGCCATCATGATGCCCGGGAAGATGCTTACCCAATCGGTGTTCGCAACGAGATCGAGCGCGCCAAACATCGAATCGATCTCGAGGACCTTCCGCACACGGACGCCATTTGAGGCAAGGTAGGTGTCGAGCGTTCGCCGCCGGGTATTCGGCGGACTCGGCAAGAGCAAATCGAGCGGGCCGACGTCCTTGAGACGGATTGGCGTCATGTGCTCACGGCCCGAGGTGCGTCTGGACACCAGCACTTCCGGCGTTGAATGGAAGAGTCTCGTGTTCAAGCCCGGCGCCCCGTGAAATGCGGGAACAACGGCGAAGGCATATTCCCCGGCGCGCACGCGCTCCGTTAGCGCCGCGCTGAAGCCCTCGGCGATTCTGACTTGAGCGTTGGGGTTCTCCGACACAAACGTCGCCAGTGCGGGACCCAGGACCGAGCGGGTCATCGTCGGCATCAGCCCAACGACGATTTCGCCGCTCAACCCAGACCCGAACCTCTTCATTTCGTTCCTTGAGGCTTCGTGCACCCGCAGGATCTCAATGCAGTATCGATAGTAGAGATCGCCGGCGGGGGTCGGCCGGATTGCTCCCGTCTCGCGCGAGAAGAGCTCGGCCCTGAAATGCGCCTCAAGCTTGTGAATGTGTTGCGAAACGCCCGACTGGGTGGCGTTCTCGCGGTGCGCAGCAGCAGTAAACGAGCCCTCCTCGTAGGCCGCGACAAACAGACGGATCTGCCGAAGACTTTCAGTCATTGTTTTGACAATGCTAGCAAGCTTGAGCCTCGTCATCAATGTGCCGCGGTTGCGGCTCTGAGGGGGCTAGAAGGGAAAAGGCTACCATCCAAAGTCGATGGCGAACGTCCCTCCCGCTCGTTTGATCCGCCCAACGTGCGGCGTTTGGAAGTGCCCAGGCAGCAGAAGCGCATTCTCGGATGCGCAGAATTCAAGAAGCTCGCGCCGCGAAGCCGCGGCCATGCGTCTGTCCCAGCACACGCGGGTGCTCCATTCCCACAAGGGAACCTGGATCGGCGAGTGCAGGATGTCCCCGGCGAAGACGCCGACTGACCCTTGTGACCTCAACTCGATACGAAAATGGCCAGGCGAGTGTCCTGGCGACGGGCGGAGCGTCAGATGGTCGATGAGTTCCTGAACGCCGTCGACGAGGCACGCTTTGCCCGCCTCAACGACGGGTTGGATGGAGTCTTCGAACACATGCCTAAATAAGGGCCGAGATGTGGGATCCAAAGCGTCCTTTTTGGCGGCTTCGTACTCGGTCCTCGACAGCACATAGCGGGCGTTTGGAAAGGTCGGGACCCAACGGCCGTTGTCCAATCTGGTGTTCCATCCGACATGGTCGACGTGAAGATGGGTGCACAGCACGTAGTCGACGTCATCCGTCGTTACACCGAGCTCGGCCATGCGATGGCAGTAGCGCGTGTCGAGCATGTGCCCCTCAACCAAACCTGGCCGCGACTTGTCATTCCCGAGGCAGGTGTCGATCAAGACATTGTAGCGCCCGACCCGCACGAGCCAGCTGTGCACAGGCATTGCGAAATGCCCGCTTTCGGCGTCATAGTGAGTGGGACAGAGCCAGTTCTCGTGAGGCTTTACCGCGTCTCGATTGAAGTCCGGAAACCACCCCTGCATTGTCTCGCCAAGCAGGTAGCTGTCGAGCACCCGGCCAACCTCGACGCCCCCGATTCTCCCGATGCTCTTCAAAAGCCGTTTCCTCCCATCACTTCGCCCGTCGAGGGGGCAAGACACGTCACCCGGCGCTCTTTCTCGAAGTGGCGGCGTCCGATTTCGACCACGTCATGGCGATTAATGTCCGGGCGGCCTTCTTCGTCGCCCAGGCAGTCGCACGCAAGATGACGGAGGAGCGCCGAGCCTCGATCATCAACATTTCGTCGCAGATGGGACTCGTCGGAGGCGCGCAGCGAAGGCGATGGAGGGGTTCACCAAGGCGGCGGCCATCGAGTTAGGACCGTTCGGCGTTCGCGTTAACACGATCTGCCGCACCTTTATCGAGACGCCGAGGACGCGCCCGTTTTTCGCCGACTCCGATTTCCTCGCGTCGGTCCTCATGAACATCAAACTTGGCCGGCTCGGCCCGCTTCAGGACATCATGGGCGCGATCGTTTTTCCTGGCGAGCGACGCATCTTCCCTCATGACCGGCTCGGCCCTTGTCCTGGAGGGCGGGTGGACGGCCGACTGACAGTCGCCGCTCGGCGCCCATGTTCCTGCATGGCGAGAGGGACAACAAGATCCGCGCGCCTCTGGGCTGACCGCAACGACCTGGCTATGCGTGAAAGTCTATCTTTGCTCTGTCTCAGAATGCTCTCGTCGAGCGGAGCGGCAGGTAGGAGGGCGATTGAGCAAGGACGGCCTGAAAGCCATGAGCATGGTCCGCGACGGAACGTGGATAGAGATCGACGTTCCGATCCCAATGGACGACGGACTGGTGCTCAGGGCGGAAGTGTACCGTCCGATCAACGAAGCCTATCCGTTCTCGCCGAGTTGCGGCAACAGGGCGTCATTACGGCGGCCGGGGTCGGCGCAGAGGTCAACCAGGTGCTGATCGACCTTGGCGATGCTTGCTCCTTCGTCTTGCCGCCCATTGTCTCGTTTGCGATCGCGCTTCCATCAAAACGAACCTGGATTGCGCAAGTCCTCGCTCATTTATGGGCGGCCAGCGCCTTTCGCTTGTCCCATTCTCTAGCGCGCATCCGAAAGCGATGGCGGTCTTACCCAAACACGAAGAGCGAGCTTGTGCCCCTTGCCAAAGCGCGCTGCTAGCCGGAATTCCCCTGACTCGACCCGGCAAGATCAAGGATGCGCAGCGCCAGCTCCAGCGTGAGGCGTTCCTCGGCGTTCCGCAGGGTAAGCCCAGTCAAGTCTTCGAGCCGGCTCAGCCGATATTGAACGGTATGGACGTGGACCCCGAGAATCTGAGCAGCGAGCGACACGCTCGATCGGTTCTCCAGGTAAGTGCGCAGCGTGCCGATCAGCTCGCCGTTTCGCTTCTCGTCGTGCTCCATCACCCTGCCGAGCGTGCGGCGGCTGAAATCCAGCACATGTTGGCTCGAGCTCGCGCCGATGATGAGCCGATATGCGCCCAGACCCGCAGCGTCGACGACGGCGCTCCCCTGCCAAGGCCGTATTTCCGCAGAAAGGCGGGCTTCCTGATAGTATTGGGGAACAAGCTGGGGATCGCTGACGACCTCGGTCACCGCAAAGCGGATCTGCGCGCCCGTCGACGATTTAACGAGCGAGGCGATCGCCTCAAGCTTCTTTGTGGCGTTGAACCGGCCTTCTCGCCGCGCGACCGACCAGGCGAGCACCACGTAATCGGCATGAATTGCGGCGACAGTTGGTGTCACTGACGCGCGCAACACCTGTTCCGCAATGGAGCGGACTTCCCGCAGGATATTGTCGTCAGTGTGACCTTGACCTTGATTGGTCCCGCTCGTGCGAACCTTGCCGACGGCGAGTTGGAATGGAGGGGGCAACGCCTTGAACGAGGAGGCGCTTTTTGGCGCGTCGCCACCGAGCAGCCGGCCGAGAAGATCGGCTCGCCGCCGCACGAGGCCTTCTTCAAGCGCTCGCTCGCGGACAAAGACTGTGGATGCAATGAGCGCCGCCATGTCGGCCAGGGCCTCATTGACGTTTGGCGACGCTGGGGAGGTCGCTTCCAATACAACGTATCCGAGGAGGTCCGGGCCGCTGACGATGGGACTGATCGTAAGTTGAACGCTACCGACAGCGGCCGTGTGGCGATGGCGGTTCTGCGCGACACGGCGCAGCAGCTCGAGGCAGCGCTCCGAGCGCAACAGTTCCCTCAAATAGTCCGTGTCGGCTTGGTCGCGCTTGGTCGATCTGACCCGCGTGAGCCCATCGAGTATATAGGCGCGCGATGACGTGAGGTCTGCAAGACGGTTAGCGAGCGCCGGAAGGCCGAGTTCCTGCCTTGCGATTTCCGACATCGAATCGAGGGCGAAAAGGCGCTTGTTCAGGTCGTCGCGCTGACGGGTAATCTCGTCGTTGAGTACTTCGAGCCGCACCCGCTTGGTGTGCTCGGAACCATATAGCTGCGCATTGACGATAGCGATGGCGGCGATCTGCGCGAAGTCCTCGAGCATTGCGAGGTCGGTCGGCGTGAAAGTCGCCTCGCGCCCAAGCGCGTCAACGACGAGCGCGCCGAGGCGCGATCCCTTGAAGATCAGCGGGGCCGCCATCGCGGCTGTGGGGGAGCGTAAGCTCGCCTTCCGAAACTCACGATAGGTTTCAGGTTTCGCGTTGGCGACGGCCTCTTGCACCGCTTCCGGGTCGGCATAGATCGCCCCACGCGCGGCGACGAAGGCCCTTCCCGCCGCAGCTTCGCCTGGCTCGAGCGACAGGTTGAAAATACTGGGTCCAAAACCGACGGAATCCGAGACAATGAGGCGGCCAGTTTCCGAATCAGCCAAGTAGAGAGTGCCGGCATCGGCGGCTGGTATGACTTCAATTGCGCGAACGAGCACCTGACGCACGATTTCGGCCAGATCGAGTTCGGATGTAAGCATTCTCGCCACTTCGAGAAGCGTGGTGAGACGCCGGACGCCGTGCTCGGGCGAACGCTGGTCCAAGGGTGAAGATGCGGAGCGAAACTTTTGGCCGGCGGCAAGCGGGTCGGACGCCCGCGGCCGCAAATGCAAAGGACGCTCTCCGTCCCTTTTGCGTTTCAGTTCCCTCATCAATCCTCCCTTGGGCGACTTCAACGCAGTATTTCAAACAAATGAAGGCGACAACGCTGCGCTTGTCAACCGAACCGAGCTTCTGATCGCGGCTCTCTTGCCCCTCCGCCGACGCTGTATCGGCGGTCTGACCATCGACGACGCAGGACCGCCTCGCCAAGGGCGCCCTCTCATGCGTGACGATCTCACCGTGCGAGCGCGCTCTGCGTGCTCAGGCAGTCAACCTTTTGGCGCCAGCCGCGCCGCCGCATTTGAACCCGCGTGGGCCCTACCGGCTGTTTCTATTTGCAGAGGTGCTTGTCGACGTGCGCGCTGGTCAAAATCCAGGCTCTTCGTCGCACTTGATCAGAACGCCGCTCCCCTGCTGGCGTCTCCCGCTTGCCCAAAGCCGATGATGAAGCGCTTCACCCTGTCGAGCGCGACGTCCGCAACATCCTGGGGCATAAAAATCCTCGTGCCCCCGGATGTTCGCGGGCGGTCACCCCGCGATGTCGTCGGTAGAGCTCTAGCTGGAAAACCGAGTAATCTCAATCGCTTGAGAGCGACTCTGGCGGAGACGGA
>CAWANG010000025.1:0-36325 GCA_963783175.1 uncultured Alphaproteobacteria bacterium | reverse complement strand
GGCGCGCCCGACAGGATTCGAACCTGTGGCCTCTGCCTTCGGAGGGCAACGCTCTATCCAGCTGAGCTACGGGCGCACGCGACGGCTCTGACGGCCGAGCGCTCCTCTTAACCGATTTCGGTCCAGGAGGGAAACGCGGCTCGGGGGTCGCGCCGAGCGACAACTTATGACGCCCGCAGGCGCTCGCGCCATGGCGCGCTACTTGCGGCGCAAACCTGCTCCAGCGTCCGCGCGAGAACGCGGAAGTCGACCGGCTTGACGAGGAAGGCGTCGAAACCCGCCGCCATGCAGGAGCGGCGGCTTTCGTCGAGCGCGTTGGCGGTCAGCGCGACGATCGGCGTCGGCGCCCAACCGTAGGCGGCCTCGTGGCGCCTGAGGCGCCGCGTCGCCTCGTAGCCGTCGAGCCCCGGCATCTTGAGGTCCATCAGGATGACGTCGAACGGACGCGACTCAAGCGGCGAGACCGGCGAGGCCAGTCGGAGCGCCTCTTCGCCGTCCGCAGCGCGTGCGACTTCAAATCCCAATCGGCGCAGCGCCTTTTGGGCAATGAGGGCGTTGATGTCATTGTCCTCGGCGATGAGCGCGCGCCGCGCCGGAGCGGAGCCCGGCGAAGGGCGCGCCATCGGGGCGGCGGCCGGCGGCGAATCCCACGCCGCGCGCTCGAACAGCGAACGCGCCCGGACCGGCTTCACCAGCCAGCCGTCGAAGCCCTTGAGCGCGGTCTCACCGAAGGCCCGCCGTTCGAACGGCGAGAACAGGAGGAGGCTGCGGCGGACCCCGGCCGCGCGCGCGGCTTGAGCCAGGCGGTTGGTCGCCTCGGGCCCGAGCGCGCAATCGACGATGACGAGGTCGGGCGCCGGCGTGCGGCTCAGCGCCTTGAGGCCGGAGACGAGGCTGTCGGCGCGTTCGACGCTGACACCCGCTTCCTCGAGCCGCTCCCCGATCGCCGGGGCCTCGAACGGCGAATGGGCGACTATGAGAGCGCGCGACCCCTGGAGGATCTCCGCTCTCGCCTCGACGGCGGCGGCCGGCTCGAGCGCAGCGCATTCCGGCAGGCTGACGGCGAAGGCGAAGACTGACCCGCCGCCCGGATTGTCGGCGAGCGTCAGCTCGCCGCCCATCAGGCGCACCAGCTCACGCGAAATCGTCAAGCCCAGCCCCGCGCCCTCGAAGCGGCGGGCGTGCGAGCCGTCGCCCTGCTCGAAACTGTCGAAGATCGCCGTCCGTCGATCGGCCGGCACGCCGGGCCCGGTATCGATCACCGAGAACCGCGCCTCGCCCCGAGGGCCGCGCTCAACTGCGACGCAAACGCCGCCCTGGTCGGTGAACTTGACCGCATTCCCGGCGAGATTGGTGAGCACCTGGCGCAGGCGCAGGCTGTCCGCGCGCACGAAGCGCGGCGCGGCGGCGCTGAAGGAGGCGGCGATCTCGACGCCCTTGCTCTGGGCGCGCGGGGCGAGCAATTCCACCACGCCCTCGACAAGCTTGCGCAGATCGACCGTCTCGACCACGAGATCGAAATGGCCGGCCTCGATCTTGCTGAGATCGAGGATCTCGTCGATGAGCGCGATCAGCGCGCCGCCTGAACTGCGGATCGCTTCGACATAGCTCGCATTCTCGGGATTGAGCGCGGTCTCCCGCAACAGATCGGCCATGCCGAGGATGCCGCTGATCGGGGTGCGGATCTCGTGGCTCATCGTCGCCAGAAAGCGCGATTTGGCCTCGTTGGCCGCCTCGGCCCGGTCGCGCCCGGCGGCGGCTTCCTTCAGCCGCCACAACTCGTCGCGCAAGCCTTCGTTCTCGCCAGCGATGCGGGCCGCGCGCGCGTCCGTCCGCTGGCAGGCCCGTACGACAGCAGCCGCAAGGGCGACCGCGAGCGCCAGGATGACGCCGGCTTGCAGCCTCAGCGCGTGAGCGGCGAAATCGGCCAGACCGGCGCCCAAATCCATGAGAAATCCCGTTTAGCCGGCCTCGCGGGCGGCTTTCGGACCCATGGTTTCAGGCGGCGGTTGAGAATTGCTTGCAGAACTCGGCTGAATTGTTCGCGTTTCCGCGAATTGTAGCCCCTTACGCAGCGGCAGCGGCGCGGTCGGGCGCGCCACGGTAGGAAAGCGCCTCCGCGAGATGGGCGCGCCGGGTCGGGCCGCCGCCGTCGAGGTCGGCGAGCGTGCGGGCGAGCTTGAGCACCCGATGATAGCCGCGGGCCGAGAGGCGCAGCCGCTCGGCGGCGTCGCGCAGCAGCGCCAGGCCCGAAGCGTCCGCTTCCGCGATCTCCTCGACGATGCTTGCCGGCGCTCGGGCGTTGCAGACGACGCCCTCGAGTTCGAGTTCGGCATAGCGGGCGAGCTGGATCTTGCGCGCCGCGCCAACCCGGGCGGCAACCTCGGCAGAGCCCTCGCGCGCTGGCGGGGTCATGAGATCGGCAGCCGAAACCGATGGCACGTCAACGACGAGATCGAAGCGGTCGAGGAGCGGACCCGACAGGCGGCCGAGATATTGCGCCACGCACCGCTCGTTGGGCGCGCGCTTGCAGGCGTAGCCCGGCTCGTTGGCCGAGCCGCACCGGCAAGGGTTCATCGCCGCGATCAACTGGAACCGCGCCGGATAGACGACGCGATGGTTGGCGCGCGCGATCGCCACTTCGCCGGTCTCGATCGGCTGGCGCAGGCTGTCCAGCGCCTGGGGCTGAAACTCCGGCAGTTCGTCGAGGAAGAGCACGCCGTTATGGGCGAGCGAAATCTCGCCGGGCCTCGCGTGCGCGCCGCCGCCGACCAGCGCCGGCATCGAGGCCGAATGATGGGGGCTACGGAACGGGCGCCGGTCCGTCAGCGCGCCGCCGGCGAGGATGCCGGCGACCGAATGGATCATCGACACTTCGAGCAGTTCGCGCGGGGTCAAGGACGGCAGGATCGACGGCAGGCGCTGCGCGAGCATCGATTTTCCCGCGCCGGGCGCGCCGCTCATCAAGAGGTTGTGGCCGCCGGCCGCCGCCACTTCGAGGGCGCGCTTGGCGCTCTCCTGGCCCTTGATGTCGCGGAGGTCCGGCTGCGGCCCGGCCGGCGAGCGCAGCGCCGGCTCGGGTCGGGACAAGACTTGCGCGCCCTTGAAGTGGTTGGCGAGCTGGATCAGCGAGCGCGGCGCCAGAATCTCGAGGTCGGCCGACGCCCACGCCGCCTCGGGGCCGCAGGGCGCCGGACAAATCAGGCCCTTGCCCGCGGCATTGGCCGCGATCGCCGCCGGCAGGACGCCGGCGACGGCGCTGATCATCCCGTCGAGCGCCAGTTCCCCGATCACCGAGAATCCGTCGAGCGCATCGGGCGGAATAGCGCCGATCGCCGCCATGACGGCGAGCGCGATCGGCAGGTCGTAGTGGCTGCCCTCCTTGGGCATGTCGGCCGGCGCGAGGTTGACGGTGATGCGCTTGGCGGGAAGGGCCAGACCCGAGGCCACCAGCGCCGAGCGCACCCGTTCGCGCGATTCGGCGACCGCCTTGTCGCCGAGGCCCACGATCGTGAAGGCGACCGCCCCGCCCGCGATATGCACCTGGACGTCGACCGGCCGGGCCTCGACCCCCTCGAACGCCACCGTCGATACGCGCGCCACCATGTCAAAGCCCCCCGCTTGGGCTCGCTGTCCAAGAGAACATTTGCAGAACATTTGCGGCGACGCAAGCGGAAAATTGAAGCCGCCGCGCACAGTTCGGCCCTGTGGGAGCGTGGTGACCCCGAAGCGCCGCCGCCCGTCGGCCGCGCAAAGCTTCCCCGCAAACCCGGCGCCGACGGCCGAGCTCACGACTTGACAGACCGTCGCGCCGCGCGCGATTCTCGTGTGTCAAGACGCGGGGGTCAGGCGCAATGCCGGCTTCGGGCGCGCCCGTGCGCCCCGCCGCTTTGGAGCGTCCGAAGTCGGATGAACAAACCGGTTTCCAATCCCACTCAGCCCTATCGCGGTTTGATCGCCGGATATACCGAGGCCATCCGCGCGAGCGATTTCAAAGCGAACATCGCGTTCTTGTTTGTTGCGTTCATGATGGGTTCGGTTCTCTGGAACTACACGGCCTTTCCAAGTTACCTGCCGGTCCAGATCGTGCTGGTGCCGTTTCTGATCGTCTACTTTTGTTTGTTCATGGTGCTCTTTCCGCGCTATCCCAAGCGCGGGGCCAAAAACTTCCGCGTTGCGCGCCACTTATCGCCTGCGGATTTCGAAAACGTCGCCGAGACTGAGGACGACATAGACCAGTTGAAGCTACGCTGCGCAGTGCTTTCGGACATCCTTTGGTGGAAGACGCAGTATATCCGCGTCAGCCTCCTGCTCTCGATTGTCTGCGTTTTCATAGCCATGTTGCTGCTTTTGTACGCCTGGTATAGGTGACGATCGCGCGCCCGCGGCGGGGATCTTGGATGGCCAGAGACCAAAACGCGCAGTTGCGCAATCTTATCGCCGGCTACAGCGACTCGATCCGCCTAAGCGATATCAAGGCGATGATCGCCGTGCTGTTCGTCGCGATCATGCTGGGAACGGTTCTTCAGTTCCGCGATCGATATCCGTGGTATCTGAACGCGCCCGTTCTGATGATCCCATTCATGATCATCTTTCTTAACTTGCTGATCTCTGTCTATCCGCGATTTCCCCGCGCCGGACGGCGGCGCTTCCCGATCTGGCGCAATCCGAATCCGGAGGATTTCAGCTTCGTCGCCGACACTGACGCCGACATCGCGGAACTGCCCGCACGATGCGCGCTTCTGTCGCGCATCCTCTGGTGGAAGAACATCACGCTGCAGATCGCCTATCTCCTGTCGATGGCTTGCCTCGCGGCGACCGCGATCCTGCTGTTTGTCGCCAGGCTCTGACTAGCGGCGAGCAAGAAGCCGACTACTTTCTCGCCGCCGCGATCACTGGCCCGCAGCCCGAGCCCTGCACGATCGCCGCCTCGGCGAGGCCCGTGTCGCCGCCCGGCAGGGGGAAGGTCGCCGCTTCGCCCCGCCAATGGCCCAAGAGGACCATTTCACGCACGACGTCCTTATAGGGCAGCGTATGGCCGGCGTTCTCGCCGCGCGGGATCGCGACCTCGACCGTGCGGGGGATGAAGCGCGCGAGCCAGACGTCCGCCCCGCCTGAAGGCGCGGCCCCTGCCCCGACACTCACCGCGCCGCCGGAAAACCCGACGTTCGGACCGCCAGCTCCTCGGTCGCCGCGGCTTATGAGCCCGGAAAGCTCGCCTGGCTCCAGGCCATCGCCCTCGACCCGGCCGTTGACCACCACCTGGGGCGTATAGACGCCGTCACGGCCCATCGCCCGGGCGTAGGCGTACTGGCGCGCCGTCCAGGCGGCCTTGGAGAACGTGTCCTTCCAGCCGAGCCGGTCCCAGTAGTCGACCTCAAACGCAAGCGCGAGCACGTCCGGACGATCGGCGATCGCCCCTACATTGGCCTCCGCCGGCGGACACGACGAGCAGCCCTGGCTCTGGAACAGTTCGACGACGGTCGGATGCGCCGCGTCGGCGCCAAGGGCCGACCGCAAGGGCAGGGCCAGCATCGCCAGCGCCGCGAGCCGAATGCCGGTTTTCAACCAGTGAGCCATGCGGTACCTCCTTGCGCGAATGCCGGCGGTCACGAATCGCCGTTCAAGCCGCATTCGCCGCCGCGCGGGATTTGTTACCTCAAGCCGGCGCCCGCGATGGCGGCTTGCGCCCGCGCCAGTTATGGGGAGCGGATGGCCCGCACCGATTTCCGAACCCCCCGGCTCTACGTCGAAGCGCCGCTCGCAGAGGGCGCCGAGGTCAAGCTGGACCCGCAGCAGACGAACTATCTCGTCAACGTGCTGCGGCTCGGCGCGGACGCGCGCGTGCTTCTGTTCAATGGCCGCGACGGCGAATTCGCAAGCGCGCTCGCGGCGATTTCGCGCAAAAGCGCGTCGCTCGTTGTCGGCCGCCGCACGCGGCCGCAGGAGGCGCCGCCGGACGTCGATTATCTCTTCGCGCCGCTCAAGCACGCCCGCCTCGACTATATGGCGCAGAAGGCGGTCGAGATGGGGGCGCGGCGGCTCATGCCGCTCATCACCCGGCGCACCCAGACCGCGCGCGTAAACCTCGAGCGCCTGCGCGCCAACGCGATCGAAGCCTGCGAGCAATGCGGCGTGATCTGGGTCCCCGAGGTCGTCGCGCCGGAGAGGCTCGAAAAAGCGCTCGCGGATTGGCCGCCCGAGCGTCTCATCGTCTTCTGCGACGAGGAGGCGCCGCAGGCGAGCGCCCTCGACGCGCTCGGCGAGGTCGGCGCGGAGAACGGCGTCGGCCTGCTCGTCGGCCCCGAAGGCGGCTTCGACGACGACGAGCGGGCGGCGATCCTTGCTGCTCCGCGCGTGCTCCGCCTGAGCCTCGGCCCGCGGATCCTGCGCGCAGACACGGCGGCGGTGGCCGCGCTGACGCTCATCCAGGCCACGCTCGGCGATTGGCCGAAGTGGCGCCGCGGCGACAGGGTTTGATTTTCGACCGCCGGGGGTCGAGCCGGCCTTTTTGCCGCCACGTTCTGGCTTCACTCCAGTCGGTGATGATTCACCGTCAGCTCGGCAAGCGGCGCGGCCTCAGAGGGGCAATGAGCTTCGCCCACGGGCCGCTGTTCGCATTCCTCATCAGCAGCCCGTCGGGACTGGCAAGCGCCGGCGAGTTCGACCGCTCGACGCTTCCCGCGGCGGTCGCCAGCCCGGCGCGCTGCGATGCCACCAGCGAGGGGCCGGGCGTCCTCAAGGACTCCGGCGATTGCAAGCGCATCCGCGGCTATATCGCGGCGGGCGCACAGTCCGGAAAAGATGAGCAATTTGGCGGCCGCCCCTCCCCCTTCGGCAAGCTCGAGGCGCCAGAATTCGTCGGCAGCGTGCGTTCCACCGGCGCGACGGTCGTCGACGCTCCCGAGGGCCAGGACCGCTTTTTCCTGCCTCCCGGCTCCGGAGACGAGGCGCGCTGAGGCGCCTCGCGCGCGTCAGAACGCCGCCTCGTCGAAAGCCGGATCGACCGAGCGGCCCCACGGGCCTTCGTAACGCTGAATCCAATGCCGCGCCGGCTCACGGCCGCTTTCTGCGATCGTCTCGAGGGGACGGAGCCAGATTGTTTCGTCCTCGCCTTTGGCGTTGAGCCGGGCGCGCCGCTTGAGGCCGCCGCGCGCGATCGCCAGCATATCCATGGCGACCGCGCGCAGATCGCGGCCGCGCGTCTCCGCAGCGAGGCCAAGCAGCGGCGCGTCGTCGCGCAGCTTCTGCCGGTCCACGGCGGTCCAGCCCTCGATCAGGGCCTCGGCCGAGCGCAGCGCCTCCGGATCGTAATAGAGCCCGGCCATCAGCGCCGAGAGCGCGACAATGCGCTCGGGCGGGCCGACGTCTGCGCCGCGCATTTCGAGATAGCGCTTGAGCCGCACCTCGGGGAAGATCGTCGACAGGTGGTTCGCCCAATCGGCGATCGTGGCGCGCTCCCCCGGCGCCTCCTTGAGCCGCCCGGCGAGCAGGTCGCGAAAGCTCGCTCCCGCCACATCCTGATATGCGCCGCCGCGCTTGAGGAAATAGAGCGGCACGTCGAGCGCATAATCGACATAGCGCTCGAACCCCATGCCCGGCTCGAACACGAACGAGAGCATGCCGGTGCGGGCGGCGTCGGTATGGCGCCAGATCTCCGAGCGCGCCGAAAGCAGCCCGTTGAGCTTGCCGTCGGTGAAGGGCGAATTGGCGTTGAGCGCGGTGATCGCCGGCTGCAGGGCCAGGCCGACGCGCATCTTGGCGACCATGTCCCGTTCGGTCATGAAATCGAGATTGGCCTGGACGGTCGCGGTGCGAAACATCATGTCGAGGCCGCGGGTGCCGACTTTCGGCATGTAGCGGGCCATGATCTCGTAGCGGCTTTTCGGCATCGCCGGCGTCTCGGCCAGCGGCCATTTGGGGCTCATGCCGAGCGCGAGAAAGCCGATCCCCAGCGGGTCGGCGACGGAGCGGGCGACCGCAAGATGGCGTTCGAGTTCGTCGGCCGTCGCGTGCGCGTCGTCGAGCGGAGCGCCCGAGAGTTCGAACTGTCCCCCCGGCTCAAGCGAAATCGCGCCGCCGCCGTTCGAAGTCATAGAGGCCGATGAGATTGCCGCTGTCCTCGATCCGGTCCCAGCCGAGCCGCTTGCGCATGCCTTCGAGCAACGCCCGAATGCCCCTGTCGCCGCCATAAGGGACGGGCGAGCGATCGGCGCGGTAGAATGGTATTTTTTCGTGCTCGGTGCCGATGTGGAATGGACCCGTCGGCTTGCAGCCCGCTTCGAGCCAGGCGACCAACGCGTCGCGCGACTCGACAACCTCACTATCGACGACGTCGCGAGCCATGCAGGCGCTCACCCCAGCGGCCGGCGGACCGGCGAACCGGCTAGATAGTCGGGCCGCCCCGACAATGCAACGAAGGGCCTCCGGCGGCCAATGCGATGAACCGCGACGGCGGCTTCGCGCCGCCTTAGAGGCCAGTTGGCGGCGGCGGCGGGGTGAACGACTGGGCGATCGCGCCCAGGGCCGCCTGATGGGCCTGGGCGACCTGCACGCCTGAGACGAACATTGCGCTCAAGGTCGCCAATCCGGCCGCCAGCGCCGCCGTTTCGGGATTGGCTGTCGCATGCGCGCCGCCGAACAGCGAGCCCACCAGCGAGCCGAAGAGGCCGCCGCCCGATCCAGCCGCCGGCACGGTCGAACCGAGGCCGCCCGGTGCGGCTGCGGCGTTGGCCAATTGCCCAAGGACGCCGGAGAGGCCCTGGCTGGCCATCGAATGCGCAAGGCCGCCCATCAGCATCGAAGCGACCGCCGGCAGCATGGCGCGGATCGTGTCGGCGCTCACGCCCGACACCTGCGCGACATGAGCGACGATCAGGTCGATTGCCTGGGGCGAACCGAATAGCTGGCCGAGCACGGCGCCGCCAGGTCCGCCCGCGCTGGCGGTCTGGGAGGGATCGGTGAACGAGGCGGCGTGGGCGCCGCTCGCCAGCTCGGTGAGCACGGCGCCGATCCCGGCGGGATTGGCGGCCATCGCCGTCAGGCCGGCCGAAAATGCCGGGATCATTGCCTGAACGGCCGCCTCGGCGGCCTCCGGCGCAAGCCCGAACTGAGCGCCGAGATTGGCGACCGCCTGGCCGCCCTGGGCGCTGTGCAGGATGTCGTTGAGCGTCATGGCGTTCTTGCTCCTGATTGCTCGATCGCCGCCGCGGGCCGCGCCGCTGCGCGGGCTCCACGGTCGATGGCCTTGGCCAGCCGCCAGGTCGCCGCGTAGGCCGTCGCAACGGCGATGAGGCCGAACACGGCGCAGCCAAGCGCGAAGCCGATGAGGCCGCCCTGCACTCCACCATAACGGACGCCAAAGGTCACGAACGGAATTGTCCCCAGCGTCGCCCGCGCCCAGTTGAAGGCCATCGTCAACACCGGAAAGCCGAGGTTGTTGAACGCGGTGTTGGCGACGAAGAGGCAGGCCAGGAACAGCCACGCCGAGACCCCGTAGCGGCAATAGAAGGCGACATATTGCGCGCTGTCGCCCTTGGCCTCGAACGCGGCGATGAGCGCCGGGGCGGAAAGCGCGAGCACAGCCCAGGCGAAGAGAACGTAACCGATCGACAGGATGAACGAGTCGGTGAGCGTCCGCTGCACCCTGCCCATCAGTTTCGCGCCATAGTTCTGGCCGATGATGGGCCCGACCGATCCGGTGAGGGCGAAGATGACCCCGAACGCGACCGGCGTGACGCGGTCGATGATCGCGGACGCCGCGATCGCCGCCTCGCCGAAATCGGAGAACACGCGCAGCGTATAGGCCGAGCTCACCGGCGCCGCCATGTTGGCCATGATCGCGGGAAAGCCGATCGCCATGATCGGGCCGAAATCGCCGCGCGCGGCGTTGAGTTTCGGCCGGGCGACCAGGTCATGGACACGGACCGCGCCGCTGAAACCCACGGCGAGCAGGATGAGGCGCGAGAGGACCGTCGCCCAGGCCGCGCCGTAAACTCCGAGACCGAAGCCGAAAATGAGCAGCGGATCGAGAAAGGCGGTGGCGATCCCGGCCGACAGGGTCACGTACATCGCCCGCCGGGCGTCGCCGACAGCGCGCAAGATGCCGGCAAACGCCATGCCGACCGCGAGCGGCACGTTCGCCGGGATGCTGATGGCGATGAACTTCGAGGCGACCTCGGCGGGTTCGCCGTGGGCGTGCAGAAGCGTCGCCAGCACAAAATCGCGAAAGACGAACACCGCAGCCGCCATCGCCGCCGACAGAATGGCGGTGATGGTCAGCGCCGACGCCGCAAGCCTGCGGGCGCGCGGCCGGTCGCCGGCGCCGAGCGCGCGCGACACCGTGGCCGAGGCGGCGATGGTGAGCCCGATGTTGATCGACATGACGAAGAACGTCGTCAAGCCGACGTAGCCGACAGCCGCCTTGAACGCCTGATCGCCGAGCTTCGACACCCAGAACAGCGACAGGAGATCGACGGCGAACACCGCCATCAAGCCGATGGCCCCGGTCGCGGTCATCACCGCGACGTGGCGCATCAACGACCCGTGCGTGAACACGGGCCGCCTGTCGCGGGCGGCTTGCGCGGCGTTCAACGGCGCCTGTCCTGATCTCGAGAGGAAGGCGGTCTTAAAGGGTGGAGCGGGCGGTGGCTAGGGCAGTCTGCGGCGCCTGGGCCCCCTCTCCCCCGCGAGAGGGCTGGGGTGAGGGAGGCCCGCGATTTAGCCGCTTCGCGCCCGCGGTATAGCGGATCTCCATCGCGTCGAAAGCGGCCTTGTCCACCAGCCGCTAGCGCTCGGCGAACGACGCGACGGCGCTCTCGACTGATATTGCCCGCGGGTCAACGTGTGCACCGGCGCGACGGCCAGGTCGCGGTTCCGGCAAGTCTGTTTGCCTGACCTCCGGCGGATGGCCGGCGACAATTACTTCTTGTCGGAGACCTGGGGTTGGGGCAAGCTTCCGACGGGGTCACCGCTCATCCGGCGGATGCGGGCTTAATTGTCTGGCGAGCGAAGGCGGAGTCAAAGCGCGTGGTTGGCCAATCAATCGGTCGCGACCAGCTCGTGGCCAAGCATTCGGCGGTCGACGCCTCAGGCGAATTGTCCCGGTTGTCGATAGAGGGCGTAATGTTCCGGCCCACCCGACCGGTCGTCCATGAGGACGGTCATCTCGTCGAGGTTGTCCGCGCCGACTGGCCGATCGTCACCGCGCCGGTGGTCCAGGTCCATATCACCACTACCCTGCCGGGCCATGTGCGCGCCTGGGGTCTGCATCAGCGTAGCACCGACAGGCTGTTCGTGGTCTCGGGATTGATCCGGTTCGCCGTGTTCGACGGACGCCCGGACTCGCCGACGCGAGGGCAATTGAACGACCTTCTGGTCAGCGAACGCAGCCCGGGCCTCCTCATTATTCCGCCCAACCTGTACCACGGCTGGAAGAACATCGGCGACGACGAGGCGACGATCATCAATATGCCCGACCGCATGTACGATTACGAAGCGCCCGACGCGCTCGACCTGCCGTGGGACAGCACGCGCGCGACGGACCTGATCCCGCATCGATGGTGACGCCGGCGCCGGCGCTTGGCCCGTCGCCGATGGTCAGCGTGATCATCGCCACCTTCAACTGGAGCACAGCGCTCCGGCTGGCGATCCGCTCCGTGCTCGGACAGACCCTGCAGGCTTTCGAGATCCTCGTTGTCGGGGACGCCTGTACCGACGACAGCGAGGCCGTAGTCGAGGCGTTCGGCGACGCCCGCATCCGCTGGCTCAATCTGGTGCAGAACGCCGGCAGCCAGTACGGCCCGAACAATGCTGGCCTGAACGCCGCGCGCGGCGAGTGGATCGCCTATTTGGGCCACGACGACATTTGGGCCCCTCGCCATCTCAACTCGACCGTCAGCGCGGCGCGCGCCGCCGGAACGCAGGCGGGTGTGGGCGGTCTGATCATGTATGGCCCGACCGGATCGGAAGTCATCCACACCGCCGGCATCTTCGCGGAAGGACGGTGTTCCAACAGCGATTTCGTTCCGCCCTCAGCCCTCGTTCATCGGCGCGCCCTGGCTGACCAGATCGGTCGATGGACCGATCCCCAGTTGATCCGGCTGCCGACCGATTGCGACTTCTTCCAACGCGTCCGGGCGGCAGGCGGCGTCGCCCCGAGCAATGAGGTCACGGTGTTCAAGTTCAACGCCGCGGCGCGCCGCAACGCGTACCAAATCAAATCGACACGGGAGCAAGAGCAGTGCCTTGCGGCGCTGCAGGGCGGCGACCGGTTCGTGGCGAAGGCGCTGACCGGGGTGCTGGCGGCGGCGGCGGCCGGACGGTGGCGGACGATCCGCATGCCCGAGACCGACAGGCTCCAGCCGGGCGAAATTTTTCGCGTAAACCGCATCGCCAAGGGCGTCGAACTCCGGTTCCCGCCCGATCAGCTCAGCACCCTGACTCAACAGGAGCGATTTGGTCTCGAACGCGAACCGATTGGCGTCGAATGGTGGGAGATGGAGCACCACCCGCAGTTCGGCGCCTTCCGCTGGACGGGCGCCGGCGAGCGTTCGACGATCGAACTGCCGATTCGGGCGGACCACCGCATGGCTGTGCGCATCTGCGTGCTGGCGACCTTGCTGGATCAGTCGATCCGGGACCTGTCGCTCGAAGCCTACGGCGCGCCGATTCCCACACGCTTGGCCAGGGCGGCGGACGGAACCTGGATCGTCAGCAGCGAACTCAATCCCCCTGACGACACATCATTCGTTCCATACGTTCAGCTGGCGATCCGCGCCGCCGCCGCCCGGCCCGCCGACCTCGGAGTGAACGATGATCAGCGCCGCCTGGGCGTGGCGGTCAGCTGGATCGAACTTATTCCTCTTGACCGCAACAAGACAAGCGAGGCGCCGGGTTGAGCGCACGCGATCGGTCCTTCAGTCCGTCCAAAGGGTGGAGCAATAGGAGGCCAGGGCCTTCGAGCGGAATCGGCCGGCTAAATCCCCAGCGCAGCCATGAGCGGCCGGCATGTCAGATAGACGAGGATCAGCGAACCCACGGTCCAAAGCGTCGCCCGCATGTCATGGGTCTGTGCGGTGAAATAGGCGGCGAAGTGCGCGAGCCGCGAGGCGACATAGCCGTAGAGCAATAGCCGCGCGGCGATCAGCGACGGCTCGGTGAGGATATAGAGGAAGGCGGCGACCAGGAAGAACGGGACGTTTTCGAGGTCGTTGAGCTGAAATCCTGCGGATGCGGTCGACAGCCTCGTTGCGCTCGAGCTGCTTGGGGTCGGGGCTGGGATTGAGGGGCGTCCTACGCAAGTCCTCCGGCGACCGGAATCCGCCGTTCACCTGCAACATCCGCACGACGGTGAGCCAGGACATGGCCACGACCTTGAGGATCATCAGCGTCGCCGCGATGACGTAGGTCGCAAAGAGCGGATTTTGCAGACTAAGCTTGTCCATGATTCCCCACCTCGCCAAAGGGGAGTGGCTGCCCCTCGGCCCGCTTTTCCCCGCCGTGCCGGAGCCGCTCAACGCGGGTCCCGCAGAGATCATTTCATTTGACCGCCGCGGGTCCCCGACCTTATCAGATTGCCCGCCGCGCCGCCGCTTGCCCGGCCCGGCCCGGCAATAGAAGGGAGACGCCATGCGCATTCGTCAATTCGCCATCGCTGCACTCATCTCGATCGGCGCCGTCGCGTCCGTCGGATCGAGCGCGCTGGCTCAGCAGGCCGAAGCGATGAAATACTGCAAGACGGATGTCGCCCGGCTCTGCCCCGGCGTGCAGATGGGCGGCGGACGAATCATCGCCTGTCTGAAAGAACACAAGATGGAAGTCAGCGTCGGCTGCGCCAAGTTCCTGCAAGCCATGAAAGCGAAGATGGGCCAGTGAGCGGTCGTCCCGCCGAGTGAGAGGATCGTAACCGCCCGGCACGGCGGCGCGTGAGGCCGGATTCCATCGGTTTTTCGCGAAAAAACGGCAATTCCTTGCGATAATCAGAAGGCCCTGCTACTTTTGCGCCTTCTGCCGTCCGATCTGGCGTCGCCGCCGAGAGGGCGCGCGTATGTCCAGCCGGGATGGTCCGTTTATGAGAATCGCGAGGGCTGCGTGATCCTGGATTCGACACCTAAGCCATTGAAAAATCGTAATCAGCGGCACGAAGAGTCATTTGGTTTTCGTTGCGGCGGATTTGGTTTTCGTTGCGACGAATTTGGATTTTGTTGCGGGTCGCTTGGATTTCGTTGCGCGTCGCGACCGTAGCACTGAATCCGTTCCGCCGCACCATAAGGCTGGCGGACCACGCGACCCTCGCCGCCGCCCGGCGGGCCGCCGCCGCCCTACGGGAACCGCTCGCCGACCATCTCCTCGCTCCTCGCCCAGAGCGCCTTGGCGTGCTCCGCGTCGAGCGCGTACGGTTTGACCCCCTTCCGATTGGCGGGGTCGGAAACGATTTCCGCCACGTGGCAATCCTCGCAGTAGCGCCCGCCCACCTCCTCGGCGGTCGCGACCACCCCCGCCCAGACCGACGTCGCCGCCCCTTGCGGGATGGTCTTGAAGCTGAAGTCCGGCTCGCCCGCGGCGCGATTGGCCGCATTGATCCGGTCGACCAGCGCTTGCATCGCCTCGCGGGTAAGATGACGGGAAAGTTCGGTCTGGATCCCGCCGGGGTGCACCGCGGTCGCAGCCACGCCGCTCCTCTTATGGCGACGGTCGAACTCGACGGCGAACAGGACATTGGCCGTCTTCGAACGGCCGTAGCCGATCCAAGGGTCATAGGGCGTGCGGTCGAAGTTCGGATCGTCGAGGTCGACATCGGAATATCGATGGCCGGCCGAGGACAGGTTGACCAGCCGCGATCCCGGGTTCATCAGCCCGGCGATCCGGTTGACCAGCACGAAATGGCCGAGATGGTTGGTCCCGAACTGAGTCTCGAACCCGTCGGCGGTCTTGCCGAATGGGCAGGCCATGACGCCGGCGTTGGCGATGACGAGGTCGAACCGCCCGCCGTCGGCGACGAGCGCGTCCGCGCAGGCGCGCACGCTCGCGAGCGAGGCCAGATCGAGCTCGACGAGCTCGAGCCCGCCGCCATTCGCCGCGCCAGCGCGGACTTCGGCGGTCGCCGCCTTGGCCTTGGCGAGATCACGCGCGGCGCCGACCACCCGCGCGCCGTGCGCGGCGAGCGCGCGGGCCGTCTCCACCCCGAGGCCGGCCGATACGCCCGTCACCAGCACACTTTTGCCGCTCAAGCTCACGTTCTCGAGCACCTCGTCGGTCGTCGATGTCGCGCCAAATGTTTTCGCCATGCTCGTGTCCCCTGTCGCGGACAAATGAACGTCGGCTGCTCGGATTCGCGCTTCGTCGCGGACGATTGTCAGCGTCGCGCGCGGTCTATAAACGGAGGTTGTCTCCGGTTCATATACGGAGGCTCCCTCCGTTTAGCAAGTGGGAGCAAAGGTGAGCGTCCGCGCCAAGGGGCGAGTCGGCCGCGCCGACATCGGGCGCGCCCAGGATAAGCGGCCGGGGCGCGTGCGGAAGCCGCGCGCTGACGCGCTGCGTAACCGCGACCGGCTGCTTGGGGCGGCGAAGGCGTCCTTCGCTAGCGCCGGAGCCGACGTCAGCCTGGAGGAGATCGCGCGGCGGGCCGGCGTCGGGATCGGCACTCTCTACCGCCACTTTCCGACTCGCGACGCGATCGTCGAAGCGGTCTATCGCCGGGAGGTCGAGCAATTGTCCGATGCGGCAAATCGCCTCACCAAGACATTGCCGCCGGGCGAGGCGCTGCATGCCTGGATGCGGCTGTTCATCGACTATATCGCAACCAAGAGAGTCATCACGCCGGCCCTCAAGGCGATGGTCGGCGGCGCGCCGCAGCTCTACGCATCCTCGGGCGCTCGGATCACCGACGCGACGGCGGGAATGGTGGAGCGCGCTAGAACTGCTGGCGAAATTCGCGCGGACGCCGATCCCGCCGACCTGTTGCGCGCGCTCGCCGGCTTCACCCATCTCAATGCCGGCGCAGGCTGGGAGGCGAGCGCCCGGCGCCTGATCGACATCCTCATGGATGGGTTGCGCGTACAGCGTCAGAGTCCGTGATCGTTCGCGGCGCCGGCGTCGCGCTGGTGTCGTTTTGTCGCGCTTGACTTGCCGCCCATGCCCTCGCAAACACGCGGGGACTTGGGTCCCGGATCCCGTGCAATGAGCGCCACGCCGACCAAGCCTCCCCTTCGCGTGGTCCTTTGCGCGCCGCGCGGGTTTTGCGCCGGCGTGGTGCGGGCGATCGATGTCGTCGAGCGGGCGCTCTCGATCTATGGCGCCCCGGTCTATGTGCGCCACGAGATCGTGCACAACAGAACCGTCGTCGACGCACTCAAGGCCAAGGGCGTCATCTTCATCGAGGAACTCAGCGAGGCGCCCCCGGGCTCGCATCCGGTCATCTTCTCGGCCCATGGCGTCGCCAAGGCGGTGCCGGAAGAGGCGAAAACGCGCAACCTCTTCACCATCGACGCCACCTGCCCGCTGGTGACCAAGGTGCATCGCGAGGCGCAGGCGCATTTCAAGCGCGGGCGGCGCATCATTCTCATCGGCCATGCCGGGCATCCCGAGGTGATCGGCACGATGGGACAGTTGCCCGCGGGAGTGGTGACGCTGGTGAGCAAGACCGATGAGGTCGAACGGCTCGCGCCGGCTGGCGGCGAGATCGCCTATGTGACCCAGACGACGCTTTCGGTCGACGACACGCGCGAGATCGTCGCCGCGCTCGTGCGGCGATTTCCGAGGATCCACGCCCCACCGGTCGAGGACATCTGTTATGCGACCACCAATCGCCAGGAGGCGGTGAAGGCGGCCGCGCGAGGGGTCGAAGCGGTCATCGTCGTCGGGGCCGCAAATTCCTCCAATTCGCAGCGCCTGCGGGAGGTCGCCGAGCGCGAGGGCTGCGCCGCGCAGCTCGTCGCCGATGCGCGCGCGATCGACTGGGCCGCGCTCGAAGGCGTGCGTTCGGTCGCTGTCACTGCCGGAGCTTCCGCGCCGGAGGCGCAGGTCGAGCGGGTCCTCGAAACGCTCGGCGAGCGCTTCGCGATCGCGCTCGAAACGCTGAAGACCGTCAGCGAATCCGTGACCTTTCCGCTGCCGCGGGCGCTGCGCGAGGTCGTATGACCCGGAAGCCGCTCTTGCGCGGCGCGCCGATCTCTGGTTGACGGTGTCCTGCGTACGAGTCGCAAGCTCATCCAATCGAAATCGTTGACAACGACCGGGTCGGATGCGGCTCTTTTTTGACCCCGCGCGAGAAGGTTCATTGCAAGCATGCATAAGGCCGGTTTGACCGGGGCAGTGGCATTCATTGGCGTGAGCGCCGCCAATGGGTCTTCAACCCCCTATCCTTGCTTGGCGCTCGGGAAGTTCATGCGGCTGCCCAGCCCCCAATGAAGAGGCGCGTGTGGATCGCCGCGCTTATTGCGGCGGCGCTGGTTGCCGCCGGCGCGGCGACGGGGAGCGCTCTCTTCCGCGCCTACCCCGTGCGGATGTCCCTTTTCGCCACCATGACGCGCAACTATTTTCGCTCCTGGTCGGCGCCGAAAGGCGTGACGACGACCGAGCTGAACCCGGCATATAAGGGCGCCGCACCAGCGGCGCTCTCGCCTCCTCCTGCACCGGCGAACGCCGCCGGCGGGGATTGGCCAAGCTACAACCGGACGCTCACCTCCGAGCGCTACGCGCCGCTGGCCGAAATCAACACGCAAACCGTCGGCAAGCTCAAGGTGCTATGCACCTACGACACGGGGCAGTACACGAGCTTTGAATCTGGCCTGATCATGGTGGAGGGCGCGCTGATCGGCACCACCATTTCCGACATTTTCTCGCTCGATCCGGCGACCTGCGCCGAGAATTGGCGCACCCGCGAGGACGCGCCGCTCTCCATCCTGTCGGCGATGCGAGGGGCGGCGTATTTGGACGGCATGCTGTTTCGCGGCTCCCAGGATGGGCGCGTGCTCGCCTATGACTTCAAGACCGGCAAGCGCATCTGGGCGACGACGATCGCCGATACGAGCAAGGGCGAGTTCGTCGCAGCGGCGCCGATAGCCTGGGACGGCCTTGTGTTCATCGGCAACGCCGGCGGCGACGCGAAAGGCAGCAAAGGACACATGTTCGCGCTCGAGGCGAAGACCGGCAAGATCATTTGGGAATTCTTCCTCGTGCCGAAGACCGAGGGCGATGTAGCCCGCGGACCGCAGGGCGCCTCGCCGCTCGATACGTCGACCTGGAACAACGCGCCCGGAATACCGATCAGCGGCGGCGCCACTTGGTCGTCCTACACGCTCGACCCGGCCAAAGGGGAATTGTACGTGCCCACCGGCAATCCCGGACCGGCGTTTGCGAACGAGGTGCGCAAGGGCGACAATCTTTATACCGGCTCGGTCGTCGTGCTCGACGCCAGGACCGGGGCCTATAAACGCCATTTCAAGCTTGTGCCCAGGGACTGGCACGATTGGGACGTCGCCAGCACGCCGAGCCTGATCGAGACGGCGGCCGGCAAGAAGCTCATGACCGAGACGCCCAAGGACGGGTACCTCTATGGCGTCGATCTCGCCGACAATGCAGTCATCTATCGCGCGCCGGTGACCAGAATCGAGAACGTCGACACGCCGTTCTCGGTCGACACCGAAGTGCGCTTCTGCCCGGGCGCGACCGGCGGCTCGGAGTGGAACGGTCCGGCCTACGATCCGCAGACCAACCTCGTCTTCACCGGCGAGACAGAATGGTGCACGACTGTGAGGCTGCAGACCGAGCAGCAACTGCGGGACGTCCATACCGGCGGCGTATGGTTCGGGATGGCGACCAACAACCCGTTTCACATCCTGGGCAGACAGGACGACGGACGAGCATCGTGGGGAGGCTGGGTCTACGCCATCGATGCGGACTCCGGCGTCTGGAAGTGGAGGCTCAAGTCCAATTATCCGATCGTCAGCGGCATAACGCCGACCGCCGGCGGCTTGCTGTTTTTCGGCGACGTCGGCGGCAACTTCTACGCCCTCGACGCGGCCACCGGCGAGAAGCTATGGGGTCAGAAGATCGGCGGCGCGATCGGCGGCGGGGTCATCGCCTATAGGGCCGGCGGCGGAGAAAAAATCGCCGTAACGACCGGCCTTACCGGCGTCTCCTGGCCAACCGAGATCGTGACCGGCAAGATCGTGGTGCTCGGCCTCGACGACGATCACGAGGGCCGCATCTAGAATTGCCAGTACAGGAACTCGCTCGGGCCGCCGGTGGAGAAGATGGCGACCGCGGCGAGGACCGATATCGCCACCGCCCACGGCAGCGAGGGACCCCAGGCCGGGATTCGAAACCCTGCGAGCGCGGGGGCCGTCGACTTCGGCTTCACGCCCAGCGCCGGCTCATAGGGAGCGAGGATCTCAAGGGTGTTGGGACAGACAAGGGCGATGAACAGCAGGATCGCGACCCATATCGCGGCCTGCTTGATGTCCGTGCCATACGTCGCGGCAATCGCCGCGGCGCCGTGCGGCAGCGCGACGCCGTTCAGTCCGAATACGCCTTTGACCAGGTCGACCGCCGACCTCACCGTCGTCGCCCGGAAAAAGATCATCGCCGTGGTGACCGAAACAAAGGTGAGAAGGAAGCCCACGGGCTTCATGACCCGGGTATAGTCCGCTCGGTCCCGCCATCGATGCGCGGCATAGACCCGCCAGCCGTGATTGACGACGAGATAGACGCCGTTGATCAGGCCCCAGATCACGAATCCGTAGCCGGCCCCGTGCCAGAGCCCGGATATGAACATGGTCGTGATCAGGGGAACGGTCAAAAGCGATACGAAGGCCCCGAGCGACGGGTTTCGCCCTCCGAAGCCCGCGAGCCCCTTCGACGCCCTGCGCCTCGTCATCCACAGCACCAACGGGTTATAGATGTAGGCGGTCAGGAAACGGGTCAGCGTCATGTGCCAGTTGAGCCAGAAATCGATGATGCTTGAGGCCTTGAGCGGCGAGTTGAAGTTCGGTGGCAGTTTGATGCCGAAGAACCGGCCGAGCCCGAGCGCCATGTCGGTATAGCCGGAGAAGTCAAAATAGATCTGCAGCGTGAAGCCGACTGCGGCCATCCACGCCAGAGCCAACGACGTTTGGCCGCCGGCGGCCGAGTGCTGATAGATCGGCGTGATCAGCGGCGCGATGTTGTCGGCAAGCACGCCCTTCTTGAACAGGCCGAAAAACAGCAGCGTAAGGCCGACTGCAAAGTTCTCCTTGTCGAAGCGGCAGGTCGCCGCCGCGAACTGCGGCATCATTTCGCGATAGTGGACGATCGGCCCGGCGATGAGCTGGGGGAAGAAAAGAACGAAGGTGCAATATTCGCGAAACGTGAATGCTTTCACCCGCCCGGCCTGAACGTCGATCAGGAAGGCGATCTTCTGGAAGGTGATGAACGAGATGCCGAGCGGCAGGATGACGTGCAGCAGAATGAGATTCGCGCCGAAAACATCATTGATCGTGCCGTAGACAAAGTCGGCATATTTGAAAAAGCCGAGGAAGGCGACGTTGAATAGGATGCCGATGAGCAGCACCGTCCGCGACAGGCGGGGCTGCTCGCTCCTCTGGCTCAGGCGCAGCAGGAACGATGCGAGAAGGTAGTTGATGATGATCGACGGCCCGATGATCAGGATGTTGAGCGGCCGCCACCAACCGTAAAACAGGAGCGACGTCAGTATGAGCCAGACGATCGCCGACTGGCGGGAGGCGCGGCCGAGCAGATAGAATCCGAGCAGCGTCGCCGGTAGAAATACGAACAGGAATTCCTGCGAATTGAAGAGCATTGGCGCTATCCTGCCGAAGCCGTCTCAAAGGAACCGCCGGGGACGGTCCCGCTCTTGGCCGGCCGCGGCCAAGCCTGCACCTTCCGCACGATCGGCAACAAGCTGCCCGCCGGAGAAGGCAGCGAGGTCGCGAAAACTGAAGCTGTCTGATCGGTCGGCAACCGCGGCAGCCGGTCGACCGTGACGCGCAGCGGCGGCCACGCCGAGTTCAGCTCGCTGCAAAGCGTCTCGCCGGCCACCTTGGCCAAGGCGTATTCGAGCATCCCGCGCGGCCGTTCCGCCACATAAACCGATGAAGGATAGAACAGCGACACGTTCGGCCGGCGCGCCCTCAGCGCCTGCGCCAGGTTCAGAAATCCATCGACGTATACATCGAGGAACGCATCCAGCCGCGCTCGCGAGAGCAGCGCCGACTGCGCCCGGAAGATCGTCGGCGTCGCAAAATAGTAGGCATGGGTCGGCGCGCCGCCGAGTCCGGCCAGCTGCGGCTCAGCTGGTCGGAGGGCGTCGTAGACGAGCGTTTCGCAAGCACCGCCGGCGGCGCGGATCTCGCGCGCGACAGCCTCCGCCTCATCGCCGCCGACGCGATAGCTGATTACGACCTTCGCCCCTCCCGCCGCCAGAAGCTTGGCGGTCACCTCGCCCAATCCCCGCGAGCCGCCGATCACCAAAGCCGTGCTGCTGGCGAATTCGCCCGGTTCGACCATTGCGGCCAATTCACGCGACGAGGCCTGCGGCGCCGGCGGCACGCGCGCGTAGCTCTCGATCATGCCAGCCAGCCCGCCGCCTACGACTGCCATGCGCACCGAACGGAAACGCGGCTCGATAGCAACAACTCGAAACACCAACCGGTCCTCGGCAACCGGCTCCTCGCAGGCCTCCACCGTCAGCCCGCCATAGATGGAATGCAGGCCTGGGCACACCATGCCAACAAGCAGAGTGGTCGCGGCGAGCGCACCGATGCGACGGGGCCCGAGCCAAACGGTCGCGGCCGGAAACATCGTCGCAACCGCATCGGGCGGGCTGGCGAAGGCAAGCCGCCCCGACAGCCCCTCCATCTTCTCGAACGCCAAATCGTGGGCCGTTAAAGGGGGGGGAATATCATCGCTGGAAGACGGTTCCGCCGCCCGGTTAGCCGGACCAAAATCGACCAGGAGTTGCGCTATCGTCATTCCCGCCGCCACGAAGTCCAAACGCACGCTCGACTCGACCCGGACCGCCAGCACCACGGAGACAGTCTCGTCAACCGCGGCGAACCGCTTGAAGTGCGCCCTCAATCGCCCCATCGGCGGGAGATCGGCTTCAGCGCGCGCGAGCGCGTCGAGCCCCCAAAGCAGCAAGTGCACCCCATGGGCCACCGGAACCCCGGCCTGGGTCCGGCGGGCCAAGACAGCGTCGAGGTGCATCGGATTGCGGTCGCCCGAAACGTCTGCGAACCGGATCTGATCGGCTTCAGTGAAGGTTCGGGTCGCTAGCATGTCTCATTCACGAACGATTGCCCGGGCGGAGAATGGCCAGTGTGCAGGACAATTCCTCTCGCGCCTCGACATGGCGAAGCGCGTTTTTCTCCGGCTTCAAGCCAGCATCTTCGTCGTTTCTCTGACGATTGCGCCGACGTTGGCGAACGATTCGATGTCGGCGACCTTGAACTTCACCCCGAATTCCATTTCGACCGCAACGATGAAGTTGATGTAATTGAACGAATCCCAGTTCGGGACGTCCTCACGCCGGGTTTCCATCGTCAACTCGATCGAGTTCGTCGAGCAGCAGGTCGCGAAGAATGCTGGTGAATTTGGTCAGAATCTCTTGATCGGTCATCCTGCTGCTCTTGCACAACTATGTGAGTCTTCCGAGTGACGTAATCGGCGAGATCGAGGATCCAGCGAGTCGCCCCGTTGGCGGGCGTCGCGGAATCGACCTCGGTGAAGCCGAGGTTCTGATAGAGCTTTCTGATCACGTCGTTCTTGGGCGTCGGAATGTAATCGGCGATGAGCGCCCTTGCGCCGCGCTCTTTTGCCGTCTCGACCGCGATGTTCATCGCCTCGAATTCGAGCTCCCGCCCGAACACCCGGCAGCTCATCACCCAGTTCTCGATCTCGAGCGCTTCGTCGTTCAAGCGCCGGACGCAGGATCATCGTGCTGACGAGCCCGTTGTCTCCCACGCGGTCGAGAAGGCGGAATTGCAAGGTCACGGCGTCAGGCTCTTCCATGATCCGAGCGATCTCATCGCCGGCGTAGCGGCGCGTCGTGGTGTTGAATTGATTGGTCTTGTTGATCAGCTGAACGACGCGGGCGTGATCGACGGCGGTGAACGGCCCATAGATGGCGGTCATGGCAAGCCCGCGAAGGAAGTCGTCCATGCTTTCCGCCGAACCGAGCAGCGCCTCGCGCTCGGCGTTGGCGGCGTAGGCCTGGGCGCGATCCCGGTCCTCCGCGGTGAAAGCGACAGCTTCGAAATATCCCGCTTCCGCCAGGCAGCGGACATATTGCGCCGGATCCTCCGGCATTTCCGGTACTGCGACCATCGGCAGGCTCTGGCGCACCCGCGCCCGTTCGATCGGATTGTCGTCGACGAACACCAGGCTATCGACGCCGATGTTGAGCTTAGCCGCGATGGCTTTGAGGTTTTGCGCCTTGTCGTCCCAATTCGCCTGGAAGGCGGCGAAATCCGAGCGGCGCAGCGCCATTTCCGGGTGGTCGCGAAACGCCGCCTCGGCGATCTTGACGTCGTTCTTGGAGCAGACCGCAAGAATGACCCCACGGTCCTTGAGCTGTTTGGCGTAATGCTGCAAGGCGAGATGCGCTTCCCCGGCGGCGCTGCCCTCGCCCAGAACGATGCCGTCGAGCCCGTCGTCGCCGATCACGCCGCCCCAGAGCGTATTGTCGAGATCGAGCACCAGACATTTCTTCGACAAGCCACGCTGCGCGGCAAGAATGCGCGCGGCAAGCTCGCCATAGAGGGGCGCGGCCTGCGGCGCGATTTCCAGCTTGCCGTGAAGCCAGCGCCCGACGTCGAACCAGGCGTCGATCCCGTCCCGCTGGCTCGCGCGCGCGACATCCAAAACGAGTGCGCCGTCCTTTGCCGCGGCTTCGCACACCCGGTCGTTGAGTCGGGCGACGACGGTCGCCGGCGCCCCGGGAACCATACGGTCATAGCCGCCGAACAGCGGCTCGCTCGCGTCGAGGAACGTCTGCTGGATGACCGCGGCGCCGCCGATCTCCCGCGCTTTCCGCCATAGCGACCTGAGCTCGGTTACGAAGCGCGTGATCGCGCCGTCGACTTCGGCGCTGCCAGCTGTGAGCGAAATGCCGGCGATCGCTTCCCGGGCGGTGAGCGAGAACAGCGCCGCCTGGGGCTGAAACCGATGCAAGGCCGACGCCGGATCGAGCAGATCCTGCCGGTATTGCCCGTAGGTCCCACTTTGGATGTCGATCAGCAATTTTCGCCGCAGGCCGGCGACGCGGATCGCAGGCGCGAGATGATCGACGGTCGAGGAGGCGAGGATGGCGAGCCGGACCGGCTGAAAGCCAGGCGCTTCCTTCGGGCCAAGGCGCGCGAGCGCACGGTCAAGCTGGACGGTCTCCAGGAAGGAAAGCCGATGGGCGGCGAGCGAGGCGAGGCCTACGAGGCCATGGATCGGTTCGGGTTGAGCCAGCGCCGCGCGCAGATCCTCGCGGAAATCGCGCGCGATCGGCAGCCAGTTCATCATCGGGCTACGCGGCGAAGCAGATTGCATGGCGGGGACCGGATCGGTTGGGCGATGAATGAACCGAGAAGCGGCTCTCACGAAGCGGCCGCGCGATGTTTCGCAATGCAGGACTGAATTTCAGGGCCGGCCGCCTGCCAAAACGCCCGCGCCCAGCGGTCGGCGCTAACCCGGTCGAGGTGGTAGCCGTCAGCAGTATTGAGCCCTTCCAGGTTCTCGGGCGCCACCAGCGGCACGCCGACGCCTTTGGCGATCGCCTCGGCGTCGCCCACGTTCGTCTTCGGATAGGGAACATCGGTCAGGATCACGCATCTCCCCTGGGCAAATTGCTTGATGAAATCGATCGCCAGCGCCGTGCTGTCTTTAACCGCGGCCTCATCGACGTTCCGATCGTAACTGACTGCATTCTGGGGAATGACCGGTTCATCGTGAGGAATCCTGTAATATGAGCCATCCTCGCGCGAGCGAAATATGACATATCGCTTGCCGCAAAGCGCCGCAAACGTTCCGCAGATGTGTTTATGCAACTGTTGCGAGAAGCGTTTCCATCCGTATCGGTTTTCTGCTTCCGGATCGTCCAGGATCGACTTCGCCGCTACGGTTTCTTTACGAGAAAAGAAATCGTCGACATTGATTACGAAAACGCTCGCGCGTGGTTGCATTTTTTGCAGAAGCGCCTCATCGAAGAGCATGTTCTCGTTGTAGCTGAACCCCAGCAGGTAATATCGGGCCTTGGCTGCCGAGAACCAATCCTTCGTCGGTTCGTTGGACATAGCAACCTGAATGCGGCTGTTGCCAAGCACCAGCACGTCAGCGTTGCGGGCATAATCGAGCGCCGGAGGCTCAAGGTCGAACGCGAAAGCGCCGTGCTCGTAATCGGCGTAGTTCCCGCCGCCGCAGTAAGCGAGATAGCGCGTGGCGCTGTAGCCCGGAGCTTGGCAGGCGAAGATAGAACGGTTCTTCAGCCAGTAGCCGTATGAAGCGAACACAGCGGCGAGGACAAGGCAGATATAAAGGGTCAGATGGTTCGCGAAGACGCTTTCCCGCGGCTTGGCCAAGGCTTTCGGCGCGAGCGGCAGGTCCAAAGCAGTCCTTTCCATACGCGATCTCACAGCAGCAGGCGGTGGCGATTTCTTGACGGACGAACCTCAGGCCAAGCCCCCTCGCTCGTCCGCCGGCTTAGGCGTTGCAATGAGTATGCCGGCCAATCGTGACAGACTTATCAAATCACAAACACAGCTCGTGGGCACGAGCATACGGTCCGCCGCTCGACAAGTCTACAGCCCAAAGCGCGCATGGGAAGTGCTCTGCGCCTTGCGGCCGATCGCGGCCTGCCGCCCGCGGTCTCCGCCACCGATGGTTTCAACATAGAAGTAGTGGGTTGGGTTGCCGACTGAATATTCACCGTTTACAATAATTGCGGCGGGGCTACCGGCGTTCAGCGCTGATTTACTGTTCCGGAGAGGTTCATGAAACGTTTGACGACTGTGGTAATAGCTCTGGCATGCGGCGTCGGCGCCGTTTGGGCCGACACCGATCCGATCGCCGAGCGGCGGGCGCTGATGAAAAACGACGGCATGGCCGCGAAGAAGATGTTCGATATGTCGAAGGGCGCCGCTCCGTTCGATCTGGCGACGGTGCAGGCGTCATTGAAGACGCTCGCCGAAGGAGCAACGAAATCGCCGGCGCTGTTTCCGGACACCAGCAAAACTGGCGGCGGCACCGCCGCGCTGCCGGCGATTTGGCAAAACAAGGCCGATTTCGACGCCCGCTTCGCGAAATTCGCCAAGGATGTCGCCGCGGCCCAGGCGGGCATCATCGATGAGGCGAGCTTCAAGAAGCTCGCACCGGCAGTCTTCCAGAATTGCGGCGGCTGCCACGAACTCTACAAGGCCAAGAGCGGCTGAGAGCTGAGCTCAGGTGGGGATGAAGCGGGTCGTCCTCATCCTCGCGCTTCTGGTCGTCGCCGGCGCCGCGCTGGCGTGGGTCCTGTCCGCGCCGAGGCCGCGCTACACGGCGGCTGAGTGGCAAGGGCTCGGCCTCGTCGGCGACGTCGCCGCGGGGCGTCTCGTGTTCTTCTCGGCAGGGTGCGAATCCTGCCACAAGTCGCCGCGGCAAGACGACCCCTTGAAGCTCGGCGGCGGGCTCGCGCTCAAGACGCCGTTCGGGACGTTCTATCCGCCGAATATCTCAAGCAGTCCGGTTGACGGGATCGGCGGCTGGCGTCCGGTCGACATCGCCAACGCCCTGCTGTCGGGCGTTTCCCGCGACGGCCGGAACCTCTACCCCTCCTTCCCCTACCCGTCCTACCAGCGGATGACGCCGAAGGACGTCGCCGATCTCATCGCGTTCCTGCGCACGTTGCCGGCGGTTGCGGGCCGGGCGCCGGCGAACGATCTCCGGTTTCCCTTCTCAATTCGCCGCGCCGTGGGTTTGTGGAAGCAGCTCTATTTCGACAACGCTGGCATTCGTCCCGATCCCTCTCAAAGCGAGCAATGGAACCGCGGCCGCTATCTCGTCGAAGGCCCCGGCCATTGCGGCGAGTGCCACACCCCGCGCGATCTCCTGGGAGAGGTGGACGAGAGCAGGGCTCTCGCCGGCGCGCCTTTGCCTGACGGCCATGGCAAATCGCCGAACCTGAGAGGCGGCGACTTCCTGAATTGGACGGCCTCCGACGTCGTCGAGGCCCTGACCAGCGGCTTCACACCTTCGGGCGACGTCCTCGGCGACGGCATGACGGCGGTGGTTCGCAATCTGGCCGAGTTGCCCGATTCCGATCGACAGGCGATCGCCGTCTATCTCAAGAGCCTCCCCCCGCTGGCGCCCGCGCCCGCTAACCCGTAGAGTCTATCGAGCGGGTGCGTCCGGTTTTTTAGCTGGGCTTGGCTCGGCTTTGCTGGGCTTAGGAAAATTTGGGCTTGGCTTGGAAAGCCAGGATGGCCGCTCGCTTAAAATGCTTCAAGTACATGTGCAATAACCAGCCTTCACCCGCGTTATCCCGCGGTCCAAACAATGATCCCGGCGGCGATGACGATCAGCGTCATGCCCAGCCCTTCACGCAAGGTCGGCGGCTCGCGGAACATCTTGAGCGACACCACTTGGGCCATCGGCACCTCGATCAGGGCCAGCGTGCGCACCGGCGCCGCCTCGCTCAACGCGAAGGCGATGAACCAGAGTTGCGAGGCGAGCGCACCCATGAAGCCGGCAAAAAGTGACGAGCGCCACGCGTTGACGATCGCCCGCGCCCCGGCCCGGTCGAAAGCGGCGAGATAGAGGCCGAGCACCGCCGACTGGATCGCGAGACCTGCGACCAGGATGACCGAAGCGGAGAGCGCCTTCGAGGGGCTGGCCACGCCGATCACCGCCGAGCGAAAGCCGATCGCGGCGAATGCGAAGAAGGTTGCCGAGAGGAGCCCGAGCGCCGCCGACCGCCAATCGGCCGCAAGCTCCTTGCGACTTCTGACCGCCATCAGCGCGACGCCGATCGTCGCCAGCGCGATCGCCGCGAGCAGCGCGACCGTTGGCGGGTTGTTGAGCGCGAAGAGGCCGAAGAGCGCGATCTGCGCGGCCTCGGTCTTGGTATAGGCGACCGCGACGACGAAGCTCTTGGTGCGCATCGCCGCCAGCATCATAGCGGTCGCGATCACCTGCGACACCGCGCCAAACGCCGTCCAGGAGAGATTGAGCGCGCTGAGCCTCGGCGCGCCAAGCCCAGTCGAAACCATGAGCCCCACGAGGAACACCACCGCGAACGGGAGGCCGAACAGGAATCGCACCTGCGCCGCGCCGACCGCTCCGAGCGCGCCGATCAGGTCGCGCTGCATCGCGTTGCGCAGCGTCTGCGCGCTCGACGCGAGCAGCGTGACTGGAACCCAAACCGCTCCGAGCGCCACGGGCGCTGTCTCCCCTACCCTAGCGGGCTCGCTCAGCCGGCGCTCTTGCCCGCCCTTACGGCGGGCGCGGACAGCGAAGCCAAGGCACGTTCATACGCGGCGACATACTTCCGCGCTTCGTTCTCCCATACAAAGGTCTCCGCCGAAAGCTTTGCCCCCGCCGCCGCCGAACGCTCGCGCAGGCCGTCGTCCTGCATCAGGCTAAGGCAGGCAGCGGCGAGCCCGGCCGGATCGAGCGTCGGCGCGTAGACGCCCGCTTCGCCGAGGAGCCACTTGGTCTCCCGGAGGGGATAGCAGGCTGTCGGGATCCCCAACGCACAATATTCGAACACCTTGTTCATGCTCATCAAGTCGTTGGCCTCATTGAACGGATCAGGGATGACGCCGATGTCGAAGGCGCTGATATGCGCGAGCAGCGGCTCCCCGCTCAAATAGCCGGTGAAGCGCATGAAATCTTCGACGCCGAGCGAACTCGCGAGCGCCCGCACCGATTCGAGCGCCGGTCCGGAACCGACGACAACGGCGGAAAAATCGCGAAATTCCTTGACCTTGACCAGATCGGCGACCGCGCGCACGAAATGATCCACGCCGTCCTGCTCATTGATGATGCCGAGATAACCGAGCACGAACTTGCGCCCGCGGTTGAGACCGGGCTCGGGCTCGACGCGATGGATGCGCTTGCGGTCGGGTACCCCATAGACGACCTCGACCAGCGACTCCGCCTTGCGGCCGCGGCTCATGGCCAGGTCCTTGAACGTCGCGTTGGCGGTTATGACGAAATCCGCCATCGCGTAGCTCAAACGCTCGAAGAACATGAGCGCCCGATAGAGGAAGCCTTTGTGGCCGAATTTAACGATAAACAGTTCGGGCGAGACGTCGTGCTGATCGAAAATGAACTTCTTGCCCATGAGCTTGAATGGCGCGGCGGCCAGAAAGATGAGGTCTGGCGGATTGCAGGCCTGGATGATCGAAAAGCCGCGCTCCCGGTGAACCCTGATCAAGAGCCAGAATTCGTGAAAGAGCGCCGCCGAGTATTCGCGGAAGTAAGCGAGCACCCCGCGCCCTTCGGGCGGCAGCGCATGCCGGTAGATCGCAATGTCGTCGATGATCTCGAACCGCTTCGGAAAGGCCGCGTTGGCCGGGCAGATTACCGAGACCAGCCAACCGGCGCGGGAGAGGGCCTGAGCTTGCTGCCAGACCCGCCGATCGAAAGGGACCGGCAGATTTTCGACGACGATGACACAGGACCGGGATTGACGCGGCGGCGGCGGCATGAGCGACTTTCGATTGCGGAATTTGCGGGGTTGATCAAGCACGGCGCATCTATTCACGTCGCGCCATCACGTCCACGGCGAACGTCAGCCCTCGCCGCCGAAACCCCGGCCGACGCAGACGTAGCGAAATCCGAGCGCCTTCATCGCCTTTATCGGATAGATATTGCGCAAATCGACGATGATCGGCGCAGCTAGGCTCGCCTTGACGCGCGCAAGGTCGAGAGCGCGAAACTCGTCCCATTCAGTGACGACGACCGCAGCGTCCGCGCCCTTGAGGCAGGCGTAGGCGTTGTCAGCGAACTCGATGCCGGGCAGCAGCTGCTTCGCCGTTCGAAGCCCTTCCGGGTCATACGCGACGACACGAGCGCCCGCCGATTGCAACTCGGGAACGATGACGAGGCTGGGCGCGTCACGCATGTCGTCGGTCTTGGGCTTGTAGGTGAGACCAAGCACCGCGATCCGTTTTCCCGCGACCGAGCCGCCGCAGGCGGCGACAATCTTGGCGGTCATCGCCGTCTTGCGCCTGTCGTTGACGTCGACCAGAGTTTCGACCAGCCGGATCGGCGCCTTGGCGTCGGCGGCGAGCTTAGTCAGCGCCAGAGTATCCTTGGGAAAGCACGAGCCGCCGAAACCCGGGCCCGGATTGAGGAACCTGCGGCCGATCCGGTCGTCGAGGCCGATGCCGTGGGAGACGTCGAGCACGTCGGCGCCGACGCGCTCGCAAAGGTCGGCGATCTCATTGATGAAGGTTACTTTCATCGCCAGGAACACATTGGCCGCATATTTGATCATCTCCGAGCTGCGGCGCGATGTGTAGACGATCGGCCCACCGTTGTTTTCGATCGGTTGGTAGATCTCGCGCATCACTTCTCGCGCTCGGTCGTCCTCGACGCCGACAACGACCCGGTCGGGCCGTTTGAAGTCCTCGATCGCGGCGCCTTCGCGAAGAAATTCCGGATTCGACACGACGGCGAACCGGTCGCGCGGCGCGCGCTCAGCGATGATGCGCTCGACCTCGTCGCCGGCGCCAATCGGGACGGTCGACTTCACGACGACGACGGCGAAATCCTCAATGACGCCGGCGATAGCGCGGGCCGCGTCGTGCACGAAGCGCATGTCGGCCGAGCCGACCTCAGCGAGCGACGGCGTGCCGACGGCGATGAAAATTGCCTGCGCCCCGCGTCCGGCCGCCTTGAGGCTGGTCGTGAAGGTGAGCCGCCCCGCGGCCTGGTTGGCCAGGACCAATTCGCTCAAGCCCGGCTCGTAGATCGGAACCCGGCCCTCCCGCAAACTCGCCACCTTGCTCTCGTCGACCTCGACGCATACCACCTCATGGCCGAAATCGGCGAGACAAGCCCCCGATACGAGCCCGACATACCCGGCGCCAATCATCACGATGCGCATCAATTGGACCCCCAACCCATTGCCGCCGGCATAGCGCCGCAGGGGCGCCCCTGGCGGCGCAACACCCAAACCGATTTCCTCCGGACGCCAATATCGAGGACCCTGGCGACTGGCTGTTTGACCGTCGAGATCCGCTCGAACCGCGCTCAAGCGCGGGATTGGCGCGCGCCGCCTCCGCGCCCGAGGGCGTGCGGCTGGCGACGAAGCGCGGCGATTGACGCGCCTTATACACGCCGTTAAGCGGGTCCGCCATCCACTCTCCCTCGATGCGCCGGCTCAACGAACGCGACATGGCTGTCTACACCGAAGTCTCGGACGACGCGCTGCGGGCCTTTCTCGCGTTTTACGAGATCGGCGACGTGATTTCGTTCAAAGGCATTGCCGAAGGCGTCGAGAACTCCAACTTCCTGATGCGAACGGTCGGCGGCCAATATATCCTGACCCTGTACGAGAAGCGGGTGAAAGCAGAGGATTTGCCCTTCTTCATCGGCCTGATGGAGCATTTGGCTCAGCGCAACGTCACTTGTCCTCAACCGGTTCGCAATCGCGCCGGCTCGGCGCTCGGCGAGCTCGCCGGCCGGCCGGCGACGATCGTCACATTTCTCGACGGCTTATGGATTCGCCGGCCGAGCGCTCGCCATTGCGGCGAAGTCGGGGAAGCGCTGGCGCGCATGCATCTGGCCGGGGCCGATTTCCCGCTGAAACGCGTCAATGCGCTCTCGCTCGAAGGTTGGCGATCCCTATTCCGCGCCGCGGAAACGCGTGCGGATGAGGTCGCTCCCTATTTGCGCGAGGAGAGCGCGAAGGAGCTGGCCTTTCTTGAAGCTCACTGGCCGAAGGGCCTGCCAAGCGGCGTCATTCATGCCGATCTATTCAACGACAACGTGTTCTTTCTCGGCGAGATACTTTCCGGCCTCATTGACTTCTATTTCGCCTGCAACGACGCGCTCGCCTATGACCTGGCGATCTGCCTCAGCGCCTGGTGCTTCGAACCCGACAATGAGTTCAATGTCTCCAAGGGGCGGGCGATGATCGCCGGCTACGAACGATTGCGGCCGCTCAGTGCGGCCGAGGTCGCAGCCCTGCCGATACTCGCGCGGGGCGCGGCGCTTCGCTTCATGCTGACGCGGCTCGTCGATTGGCTGAACGTCCCGCCGGGCGCGAAGGTCGCTCCGAAAAATCCGATCGAATATCGCGACAAATTGCGCTTCCATCAGCGGGTGAGGTCGGCCGCCGACTACGGGCTCAAGCGGTGAGCCGACGCGTCTTGATCTGGACTGACGGAGCTTGTTCCGGCAACCCGGGACCGGGCGGCTGGGGCGCCGTTCTGCGCTACGACCGCGATGAAAAGGAACTCAAGGGCGGCGAACCCCTCACCACCAACAACCGCATGGAGCTCACCGCGGCGATCGAAGCGCTCCAGTCGCTGAAACAGGCCTGCGAAGTGAGCGTCCATACCGATTTGCAGTATTTGCGCGGCGGCGTCACGAGCTGGATCGACAGCTGGAAGGCGAACGGGTGGCGGACGGCGTCCAGAAAACCGGTCAAGAATGAGGACCTCTGGCGTCGGCTCGACGCGGCCGCCCAGCGGCACGAGATCGAGTGGTGCTGGGTCAGGGGCCACGCGGACGACGAACTGAACGCCCGCGCCGACAAGCTCGCGCGCGAGGGCATGAGGGACTTTCAGCCATAGCGGCTCGAGAGGTCACGACGACGCTGCCTGTTTTCGATGTCTTGCCGACAGTGGGAAGCGAAGCGCGGCGATCGATCAAGTTCGTCAGTCGATATCACTGCGTCATGCATTTGCCTGCTGCGCGTCCGCCCGCGCCGGGACTAGCCTATGCGCCGCAGCAATCAGCCCGAGCGACGAACGTGAACTCGCCGAAAAGAGCCTCGCGTTCGGCCGGCGTTGAGCGGAAGGAAGGATATCGGGCCTCGACGCCGTCCCGCTCGGCGGCGAATTCCAGGCCCACGCACACCACCTTGGCGGTCACTTTCGGATAGGTCCGCAGGTCCGACCATGCCCGGGCTCGAAACGTTCTGCGGTAATATCCGACATGACCGGTCGCGCAGCTCACAACGATGAAGTCAGCGTTGAAGTGGTGCGCCGCCATCCACGGCGGGCGGAGGGCGAAATACGGCAACTCCGGAAATCTCCTGGCCATGTCGGCGCGCGCTGCAAGGCGCGACGGGTCGACAATGACGCGCCCCCCCCCGAAGACGCGGCGCCAACACGTCCGGGAACACATCGAGCGCAGGCGAAACCGCAGCCTCTTCTGAGACGACGTGCACGCGAACTGTGCTCGCGAGTTCGCCTTCGATGTAGGTCATTGTTGTGAGCGAATTTGGACTTTTGTCATAAACCTCGTCATAAAGCATCGCATCGAGGCGCTGATCGAGGAGATTTTGCCTCAAATACGCTTCATATCGAAGCCGATACGCCGCTTCGCGGTCGGCCTGAGATATGGCAGGCCGATGCTCCACACGTTCGAGAATCCGCGCGACCCGGTCCGCGAAGCGCAGTGAGTGACCCGACGCTTGAACAGACATGACCCTTACTCCCGCAACCCGGGTCATGCTTAATCAATTATTGAGGGAATGTAAACATCTTTACAACTTGAGCGTGCGCCTGTTCGCCGCGCCCTATTTCGAGGCCCGATCAGATTTTCGCATGACAGATCAAATGGGCGGCGGCGTCAAGGAGGCGAAAAAACCTCTCCAAATCTGTTAGTCCCGGGTACTGCGGCGCCGACTCGTCGGTTGCGGTGAGGCCGGAGACGCCGCCCGCAGAGAAGGCTGCTTCGGCCATGACGGACGCCGCCCGTCAAGAGAAGCAGCCGCTACGTCTTCGCCGGGGATAGGTCATGTAGGTTCTTGAACGACATCCTGTTCGTCTTGCCCATCAACATCGGGCAGACCGCGAGAGCGAGCAAATCGATCAAGCGCCGATATACTTGGGGGGATCGATATCATCCGGCGCCAAATCGCAAACTCAGCCAAGTCCACGGCGATAAGCTCGACCGCATATCCCGCCGCTTCAAGGCCCCAAAACATTCCAGTGCGAAAGTCGAGCCAATCCTCATAGTCCTCAAAAGCGCCCATCTCGGGCATTGTGATTCTTGCCAACCGATAGTCTCGCTCGGTGAGATAAGCGGCGACAATGTGGCTCGAATCAGGGGTCAGGGCGGCGTCAATAAATCGGGCTCCGGCGGCGCTATTCAGTCGTAGAGCCGTTGACCGAAGCCGGGGTCGGACCTGCTCCTGTTCGACATTCGGCGGTTGCAAAAACTTAATGATCATGAGCCTATATCTGTCGCTACGAACTTGGAGACGATATCAATCATCTCGTAAAGAAACGGCTAAAGCGGTCCAATTGTTGCCCATAGATTAATATTCAGGCGATCGCTCAGCCACTCGGACTTTGGGTAACCTTAATGCGGCTGACGTTTTCAACCCGCGGTCAAACCGTCCGGCAAGAATTGCCCGGCCAGTTGTACATTGGGTTCGTCGATAGTCTCCTGGTTGAGGTTCGTAGCCTTTTCCTGGCGTGTACGGCAAGCGTCGCCGCCGCGCTCGTCGCAGCCATCGCCTCGGGAAGCGTCGGTCTCTGGGCGTGCGCCGCGTTAATGCTTCTCCTGTCATTCGTCCGCATGCGCTTCCAGCTCGTTCACGCGAACAACAGGCCGAGCCCGAATTTCGAGGCGGCCCGCAGGCGGGAGAGGATATTCGTCGCCGGCGCGACCGCGCACATAGCCCTGCTTTCGATCTGGACGCTGGTCGCCTTCGTGACGACGAACGAGGGTTTTGTGCGCTTTCTCGCCACGACTGTCACCGTGACGTACGCGTTCGGCATGTGGACCCGCAGTTTTGCGCTCGATCGAGGCATGAATGCACAGCTCGCTGCTGCATTCGTCCCACTGAGCGCCGCATTCCTGGTCGCGGGCGGCTGGTATCCTTCGATGATCGTCATTTCCCTGCTGCCGCTTATTCTGTTCATCAAATCGTCGTCAAATCGCATGAAGGACATTTTCAGGGCCGAGATCGCTGAGCGCAATCGAAGCGCCATGCTGGCCGGAAAACTCGACACCGCTCTCAACAACATGTCGCACGGCCTGTGCATGATTGACCGCCAGGGGCGCCTCATACTCGCCAACGACAAATTCCACCGCATCTTCCGCATGCCTCCGGAAGCTGAGCTCGCCGGAACCCACGCGCGCGCCGTATTCCGTAGGCTTGTCAGGAACCGCTCGATTGACGACGCGAGTTTCGTTCCTCTGTCGTATGCGGTCTTCGGCAAAAGGAGCGACAGTTCGGATATCGTCATGCCGATCGAAACTCCCGACGGGAGGGCGATCGAAATCACAATTCACAAGATGCGGGACGACGGCACCGTCATGGTGATTCAGGACGTCACCGAGCGGCGCAACGCCCAGCGCGAAATCAACCGCATGGCCCTCTTCGATCCGGTCACCGAGCTGCCCAATCGCCGTTGTTTCGAGGAAGAGCTCGCTCTGGCTCTTCATCCCGGTCAGGCTGTCACCGACGGCCTGACCGTAATGTTTCTCGACCTCGACGACTTCAAGCAGGTCAACGACAGCCTCGGCCACCGCACCGGCGACAAGCTTTTGGTCGAGATCGCGCGCCGCCTCAGCGCAATCATCGGCCCGCGCGATCTGGTGGCCCGCTGGGGCGGCGATGAATTCGTCATTCTTCACCATCACGCGCCCGGCCGATCGGAGACGCCCGCCGTCGCCAAGCGCATCATCGATGAGATCAACCGCGCCGTGGTCATCGACGGCAGCGAGGTGATCGTCGGCGCCAGCATCGGCAGCGCCTCGGCGCCCGATGACGGAACCAGTCCCGACGCGCTGCTCTCGAAGGCGGACATCGCGCTTTATGCAGCGAAGGCTGACGGCCGGCGGGTGTGGAGGGCGTTCGAACCGGCGATGGACGCCAAGATCCAGATCCGCCGCCTGATCGAGCTCGAACTGCGCACGGCGGTCGCGACCGACGGTATCGATGTTCACTTCCAGCCCATCGTCGCCGTCGGGACGCGTAGGATCGTCGGTTTCGAGGCGCTCGCACGCTGGCAGAGCGCCGTGCTTGGCAGCATATCTCCGACCGAATTCATCCCGATTGTCGAGGAGATCGGCCTGATGGAGGAGATGGGCGCGGCCGTACTGAGGCGGGCCTGCGCGGCCTGCGCGGCTTGGCCGGACGGCGTCAGCGTGTCGGTCAATCTGTCCT
>CAWANG010000024.1:0-72655 GCA_963783175.1 uncultured Alphaproteobacteria bacterium | reverse complement strand
TTCCGCTGAGATTTGACCCGGGATTTCCATTGAGAACTGACCCGGCTTGATGATGGTTTCGGGGTCAGGCGTTCGTCAAGTTTCGAGGTTTCTCCTTTGCGGGTTTGGCGGCTTTGGCGGAGCTGTTCTTGAAGCGGAAGCTGTCGTTTCCGGTTTCAAGAATGTGACAGCGATGAGTGAGGCGGTCGAGCAACGCGGTCGTCATCTTTGGGTCGCCGAACACGGTTGCCCATTCGCCGAAGCTGAGATTAGTCGTGATGATGACGCTGGCGCGCTCGTAGAGCTTGCTCAGCAGATGGAAGAGCAACGCTCCGCCGGAGGCGCTGAACGGCAGGTAGCCCAGCTCGTCGAGGATGACGAGATCGGAGTGGGCAAGTCGCGCCGCGATCTGGCCGGGTTTGCCCTGAAGCTTCTCTTGTTCGAGAGCGTTGACGAGTTCGACGGTGGAGAAGAAGCGGACGCGCTTACGATGATGTTCGATGGCCTGGACGCCGATCGCAGTGGCGAGATGCGTCTTGCCTGTGCCAGGTCCGCCGACCAGGACGACATTGTGGGCATCTTCCAGGAACTCGCAGCGGTGTAGTTGACGCGCGAGCGCCTCGTTGACCTCACTGCTGGCGAAGTCGAAGCCGGCGAGATCGCGATAGTTCGGAAAGCGAGCGGCCTTGAGCTGATAGGCCGTCGATCTCACCTCCCTGTCGGCTGTCTCCGCCTTCAGGAGCTGCGATAGGATGGGCAGCGCCGCCTCAAAGGCCGGAGAGCCTTGCTCGGTCAGCTCGCCGACCGCCTGAGCCATGCCGTGCATTTTGAGGGTGCGCAGCATGATGACGACGGCGCCGGCGGCAGGGTTATGACGCATGACGCGCCTCCCGGGCTTTGCGCAGCGCGTCGTAGCGCTCGACGTTAGCCTGCGGTTCGTTCGTCAAAGTCAGAGCCTGCGGCGCCTTTATCGGAGGCGTGTCCATCGGCTTTCCGTCGACCAAGCGGTGCAGCAGGTTCAGAATATGCGTCTTCGTTGGCGCGCCGGCCTCCAGCGCCAGTTCGACGGCGGCGAGCACGGCTTGCTCGTCGTGCTGGAGGACCAGGGCGAGGATCTCGACCATCTCGCGGTCGCCGCCCGGCGTCTTGAGCATACGCTGTTGTAAGGCCCGGAAGGCAGGCGGGAGTTCGGCGAACGGCGCGCCGTTACGCAGGGCTCCCGGCTTGCGCTGAATGACCGCCAGATAGTGCCGCCAGTCGAAAACCGTGGTCGTACTCTTGCGTTGGTGGGAGCGGGCAAAAACGCGGCGATGTTCGCAGACGACTTGTCCCTCGGCGGCGACAACGATGCGTTGGGGATAGACTCGTACGCTGACTGGACGATTGGCGAAGGAGGCCGGCACGCTATAGCGATTGCGGTCCAGATGGACCAGGCACGTCGGCGACACGCGCTTGGCGTATTCGACAAAGCCGTCGAACGTCCTGGAAAGCGACATCAAGTGCTGCGCTTCTTCCGCCCAGGCATCGGCGACCGTGCCAGCTTGCGAGCCGTGCGGCGTCAATGCCCAAAGCTCTCGGCATCGCGTCTCCAGCCAGTCGTTTAGCGCGTCTAGAGAAGGGAAGTGCGGCATGGGCTGCCAGAGCCGATGGCGCGCGTCCTGGACGTTTTTCTCGATCTGCCCCTTCTCCCAGCCGGAAGCCGGATTGCAGAACTCCGCCTCGAACAGGAAGTGGCTTACCATAGCCGAGAAGCGGGCGTTGACCTGACGCTCCTTTCCGCGACCGACCTTGTCGACGGCAGTTCGCATATTGTCGTAAATGCCCCGCCGCGGCACGCCCCCCAAGACGCGGAAGGCGTGGTTGTGGGCGTCGAACAGCATCTCGTGGGTCTGCTGCGGATAGGCGCGGAGAATGAAGGCGCGGCTGTAGGAGAGCTTGACGTGAGCGACCTGCAACTTGGTCCGCTCGCCGCCGATGATCGCCCAATCTTCCGACCAGTCGAACTGGAACGCCTCGCCCGGCAGAAACGCAAGCGGCACGAACACGCCGCGGCCGCACGTCCTTTGTTCCTGTTGCCGAGCGAGCCTTCCAGTCGCGAGCGAAGGCCGCCACGCGATTGTAGGAGCCGTCGTAACCGAGAGCGGCCAGATCGGCGTGCAATTGCTTGGTCGTCCGCTTCTGCTTGCGGGACTTCCCGGCCTCCTGCCGCAGCATCTGCGATAGCTTGTCGGCGTAAGGGTCCAGCTTGCTCGGACGGTCAGGGATGTTGAACTTCGGTTCAACGGTGTCCGAGCGCAGGTATTTGCGGACTGTGTTCCTCGACAGCCCCGTGCGCCGCGATATCTCTCGGATCGAGAAATGGTCTCGGTAGTGCCAGCGCCGGATGACGCTCAGTAACTCCATGTCGATCACTCCGATGCCCCCTGCCAAGGCCAAGGGGGCGAGGTTCGAACATGGGTCAGTTCTCGGTGGAAAAACCCGTGGCGCCCGGGTCAGTTCTCAGTGGAAATCAACACACAGATCAAGAGTCTCGGGCGAGTTGCGCCGCCCATGAACATGATGGCGCTCAAAGGGAGCGATGCGGCCGCAACGGGGGCAGCGCTTGTACGGGCGCCCGCGCGCGGTCGCGTCGCAGTTGCCGCACACAAACGCGTCCCCGCGAGCCATGAGCGCCGAAGGATGAAGCTCGCCGCAAGTCTTGCATTCGGCCAGCATCAAGCTGCCTCAATCACATAGCGAACATCGGCGGCGAAACTCTTGCGCTCGCGCGCGGGCATCCGCTTGATCTGGGCGTGGATCGTCTTCAAGTCCGTTTCGGGAAAATAGGTCGCGCCCTCGTCGTCGACGACGCCGCGCGGATGCGCCTTGAGCCAGGCGTCCAATTCCGCCTGACTACCCCCGCGGCTTCCAAGTCCGCCGTCCGGCGACCACGCCGCACGATAATCCTGCATGGCGATGAGATCGCGCCCGCCGAAGGCGACATGCCGCACCTGCCCCTGAATATCGATGAACGTGTGGACGCGGCGGAAACGCGCTTCATCGAACCGCCAGCGGCCCTTTGTCTTAATCCAGGGGCTTGCGCCTTCGCGCCCCGATGCGACGAAGCTCTTGCGATAGACGTCAAGCCCGCGTTTGCTGAGACCCGCATCACGGCGGGCCTGCTCGACGTTTCTGGTTCGCGCCAGCGCCCGCTCGAATTGGGTGACGCGGCCGCGATGGCCCGAGCTCAGCGCCTGAATGCGCCGGCGCCCCGCATTATAGGATAGGATTTCACCGGTCCGCGTATCGCGCCAGCGCCGCGATTTTCCGCCTAGGGCTCGAGCCCCGCCAAGCGGTAATTGGGCGCGCGCTTAGCCATTGGCCGCCCCGCCGGGCCTGATCGCGCAAGGCATTTGCTCCGTTCCCGCAGGCTCTTTCGATGATGCCGGCGACAGCGACGTGCCGCGACAAATATTTTCTTGGGATTTTGCGACCGGTGCGGCGGGAATTGGTTGCACGCCGTTGCAGTTCTTGATATCGATCACTTGCGTTCTACTTTCTCGGCGACTGGTAATCGCCGTCCGAAACCCAAGGCTCGATCGTTTGGCGACGATCGAGCCTTTTTCGTTTTTGCTCCCTAACCCGGCCGTCCAAAGGCATGCGTGACGACGCTGCGCTTTAGCGCCTCGATTTGCCGCTTGGTCTCGTTGAAGCCCCCGCGTGCTTCAATTGTCTTGAGGCCGGCCGCCAACGCGAGATGTTGCGCGCGCTGCCACTCAATTCCTTCCCGCTCCGCCATTTCGACCAAGTCGCGAGCCTCCCGCGGAACTTTGATTGACCGGGTTTTCGCGCTGCTAACAGCTTCCAGCGATCCGCCAAGCGCCGCCTCGGCCGCTCGTAGGCCGCCCTTGTCCTCAATCGCGACCAATCCGAGCCACAGTACGAGCTTGTAGGCCTCTCGCCACGTCCAGCCCTCAGGATCGGCCTCGGCCTCCAACGCCTCGGCCAAAATCTCCGGCACACCCGTCTTGTATTGGCTGTTCAAAGATAGGGCTCCATCTCTGTACTCCCGGTACATAGATGTACCAAGCGTACATATCGGCCCGAGGGGCGGCCGTCAAGCGCCGCTAGGCCAAAGCAGCGCATAAATCCCGCACGGAAGCGATGGCGGGGTGCCCCGCAATCCGCGCCGTCAGCTGGCGAAGGCGCGTGGCTGGCGCAGGCAAACCCGAAGGCAAAGCGATGACGGGGTCTGAAAGGCGCGGACCCGACTTGGGTCGACGAAAGCGAATAGCTCGGCGACTTTGCCGGTTACATGTGGACGTTCCGAGAAGCGCGCCGCCCGACCGAGCGCCAGCCCGCGTCCTCGAAAACGGCCCAAAACGCGCAGGAAATCCTCAGAAATCGGTGTTACAATTCCCTGTAACTCGGTCGACCAGGTCCTCGAATCCATGTCTCGCACCCGCGACGAAATGCGCTTGTATCAGCGGGCGCGACGCGCACGCCTCAAAGCCGGAACTTCGCCAACCGCCCCAAAGAATGGCCCGTCGATCGCTCGGAGGCCCGTTCTCGCGCCCGACCTGGCCTCCGCGAGGACGGCCGCGATCGGGGGTTTTCCAGCGATGCTAGCCGGGTCCCTGTTGCCCGCAACGCCAACGGGAGGCTTGCCCCACGCGACTGCGCCCGGGTCCCCGGGAACCATGTCAGGGGGCTCGACGCCCGCGATCGGCGGCCGTCCAGGCCCAGGCCTTATTGATTGCGGACCTGGATACCCGCTCCCGCCAGACCAATTCGCCGCCTCCCCGTACGGCCGTTGGCAGGCCAACGTCGAAACCATGCTCGCCGTTCTCGCGGCGAAAAACGACGCACAAGAGAAGCGCATAGCGGCGCTCGAAAAGACGATCGCGCTCAACGAGACCGCGGGACGAACGGCCAGAGCGCTGGCGCGAGCGATCGGAGGATTGATCGGCGCAAGGCTCCCATAGGACGCCTTGCCCGCGCCTGCCCTCGCGAAAGCGGGCTTAGCGCGACCGGGCAGGCCCGAATGCGCCCGCGCAGCAACCCTAAACGCCGTGCTCATGTGGTAGACTATATCGCCCTGAAGAGTTCGCCCTCTTGTTTAACAAAAGACTTGTTTTCAGCGTCCGCAACGATTGACAATCGACGATTCATGGAATCTGATCGTCGCGATTAATTTCTTATTGCGATTCTCTGTAGGTGAGGGGCATGGCGACACATCGCCTATTGCCGATCGTTACCTTCGGTAGAGCGCCCGGGTCGACCTGGCTGATCGCCCCCGCGACCTTGCTGACGCTGGCCTTCACTACAGAACACGCCGTCGCCAGTTGCACATACCAGAGCGCGACCAACGTGTTTGCGCTCACCGGCGACGTCTGCACGGCCGCTGCCGGCGTGTACGCACCTATGGGTGTCGGATTCTTCGCCTACTCTGGCGGCGTCATCAATTCGCCTGGCGCCGTGACGATCAACACTGGCGGCCCAGCCAGAGCCTACGGCGCCTGGAGCTACGGGACAGGGGCGCAAATCAATTTCACTGGCGCGACAACCATTTCCACGATCGGGGTCGCCTCATTTGGCCTCTACGCCAGCCATGGAGGCGCGATTTCGCTGATCGCGCCGACAACAATCTCGACCGCCGGCAAAGACGCGTTCGGGCTCCGTGTTGCGTCCGGCGGCACCGTCTCGAGTGGCAGTACGCTCGATATCGTGGTGAACGGCAGCAGGTCTGGTGGCGTGCAAGTCGACGGTCCTGGCAGTTTGGCCACGCTCAAAGGTGCGACAAACATCGCCTTGAATGCGATCAAGGACGTTGGATTGTCAGCGGCCTTCGGCGGCGCGATATCCGTTGAGGGTCCGACGACGATCAACGCTCTCGGCCGCAGGGACGTGGGCGTGGTTGCCGTCGCGGGCGCCGTCTCGGCGTCGGGTGCGCTCAATATCACGACGTCGCAGATCTCCTCGACGGCCTTTCTTTTAGCCGGCGCTTCCCCGTCGATCTTCGCCACTGGCGGCGGAACGGTTTCCACTGCCGGTGACGCGATTGATTTGATCCGTGCGGCCAACGCGGTTGCGACCTTCGACAATTTCAGGTTCGACAGCGGATCGGGCAATTTGATTGGCGAACTAGCCGTCCCTTGCATCTGGCCCGGTTATTCGACCGCGACGATCAATTTCAACAACACCGTCGCCGTCGCATCCTACAACCTCCTTGACACGACGGGAGGCAGCGCCGTCACGCTCAACTCGAACGCATCAACGCTGACCGGCGCGATCCAAACCGATTCGAAATCGACCACCAACGTCTTCCTTACGAACGGGACCCTCTGGACGATGACAGGCTCGTCGATGGTCTCGAACCTCAGCGTCGCCAACAGCGTCATTGTCTTCGCTCCGCCCGGCTCGGGCGGCGCATTCAAGACGCTGACGGTCAACAACTACGTGGGCTCGGGCGCCAACGTCACTCTGAACGCCGTGCTGGGCGGATCAGGTTCGCCTTCGGATCAGATCATCGTCAATGGCGGACGCGCGACCGGCTCGACGCTGCTGACGATCAAGAACATCGGCGGCACGGGCGGACAAACCTCTGGCGCCGGCATACCGATTGTCGTAGCGACGGATGGGGCGACGATTGCGCCCAACGCCTTTGCGCTGGCCAACACGCCTGTCGTCGGCGGTTACAAATACGGCCTCGATGAAAGCAACGACGATTGGTATCTCGTCTCGTCGCCGACCTCGACGCAAACCGACATTCAGAACTCGATTAACAAACTCGCGAAGACCCAGCAACGACAGATCATCACAAACGACTTGCTCGCCTCGATCCTGCTTGGCGCAGCCGGACGGTTCGGTTGCTCCACTTGCGGGTCGGGATTCGCTTCGTTCGGCTCATTCTCGCTGGGCGCGTCGGGACAATGGAGCCTCACCGACCGGCTGACCCTGCTTGGCGGCGTTTCCTATAACTCCTATTCCGATTCGGGCTCGACCATCGACAACGCTCCCATGGCGGCGGCCTCGCTCCATTATGATTTCGCGGATTGGGGGCGCAGCCGCCCATTCGTCGAGTTCGGGGGCGCCGTCACCCCCTACGAGCAGGTCCAGTATTCCCGATCCTACGCCAATGGCCCGACGACCTCGACGGGCTATGCGTCGACGATCGACCGGAACGCGACGATATTTGGGCGGGCCGGATTGGCCGCCTCATTGACCTCGGTGGACCAGGCAGCTGTTTACAGCGAGTTGGACCGGGACTGGATGCAAACGGGGGGATTCGCGGAGTCGGAGAACGTGAACAATCCCTATCCCGCATCGGTTCCAAGCGGCCTTTCCACCCTCAATGTCGCAAAAGTAGGCGGCCAATATACCCGTCTTTTCAGCGATAACATTTCCGTCAGCCTAAGCGCTGCGCTCGACTACGGGTTCAGCCCAGGGGCCGGGTCTCAAGTCAACGTCGTCGACTTTGGACCAGTCGCGCCTGGCGGCATCGCGAACTCCGCTTGGGGCGAGTACAGCGCGAATCTTAACTATCGGATCGGCCCTCGGTTTGTGGCCAGCGTCTTTGTGATCGGCACTATGGGGGGGCAGCCCGGATGGACCATCCACGGAGGCGGTCAGCTGCAATATTCGTTCTGAAGGAAAGGCCCGCGTCGTGTGACGCTGATCACAGACAGGCGTTGAATTTTATGAAGTGTTGCTAGTGGGCGTCGCGGAAGATCTGTGAGGCACAGTATCCAGGCATCGACCGAAAGGAGATGCTGTCATGCGGAGCGTTCTGGTTCACGCAAGTGGTTCCGGTCGTCGGGCCACTGGCAAACCGTTCTCCTTGACGCAGATCGAAGCGAGACTCGCCGATGCCATCGGCGCGGCAAACGCAATGCTGAGAAGCACAGCCGTTCTTGCGCTGCTGGTCTTAGCGGCTACGCCGTCATTGATCCCAATGACGGGAGCCAGTGCGGGCTCCGTGAACATGTTGCTCCAACCGCGCCCAATCTTTCCACAGCGGCCACTCCTCCAGCCGCGGCCGTCGGTGCAACCGCGGCCGTTAGCTGCCCCTATTAATGGCACTGCGGCCCCTGTTAAAGGCACTGCGGCCGCTACTAAAGGCGTCAGGGCAAACGACTATTGGGCGGCAACGATGTCCGGTGCGAAAGGGGTAAATGGAAATTCTACTACGTCATCAAATTCTACTACGTCATCGATGAACGCCAACTCTTCATCTTCTTCACAACCGCGCCAGCCCCAGGACGCGAGCGTAGCGGGTCACAACTGCCTGGCAACTACGGTAGCTTTGAGCAATAGTAGCCACCGTAGGTGTAAGTGATTGCTGTGACTAGGCCTCCGAGCATAGGCTGTGGGACCGACACCACGCTTGCTGATCCGCCATCCGGGTGTATTCTTCTGCCAAATCCTTCCTTTGCGTGCGCTCTGGCGGTTGGCGACAGGATTTGCCATGACGATGAAGACGTTTCTTGGAAGCTTTGTTCTTCGCTCTCGCTGTCCTCGCGCCGGCCGCCGCAGCGACGACGGGCGTTGGTTGGCCGGAGACGATCGAACTGCTTACACAAGAGCGGTCGCAGGCTGAAACCTGCGTCGATGTCCTGAAGTCCAGCGGCGACAAGTCGGCGATAGCGACCGGCCGGCTCACATACGGGGCTGCTAAAGCGCAGGCCGACGGGGTCATCGCTGGACTGACGATCGCGCTTGTCCAGGGCGGCAAGCCCGACACGCTCCCGGAAGTCCTCACGCGTCTCAAAGAGGCGGGGCTGGGGCTTCAGGAGGTCTGCGACTCCGCGCTCAAGACAGTCTCCGGGGCGGGAGGGAATAAAGGCGTGGTCGAAGAGATCCTGAAAGGGCCGATCGAGCCGATCGTGAACGCAATCTCCTCAGGCGTCAGCGCGGTATGGACGCGCCAAGTGGAAAAGGACAAGCTCGCATTGGAGACTATCAGAGCCCAATTGGAGGCGGCCAAATGGCCCGATTTTGGAGAGGTTACGCCGCTGCAATAGTCGCCGCGCCAGTTTTAGTCGCCGCGCTGTCCAGCGCCCCGGCGGTTGGGCAGGATCTCTTTGACCGCCCGTCTCTCGCGGTCGATCCGGGCACTCATAGCGCCGCTATTCGGTCGCTCGCGCTCGACGCGGACGGAAGATTCGCGATCACCGGAGGAAGCGATCGCACGGTCCGGATATGGTCGGCGGCGGATGGCAAGCTCCTGCGCACGATCTGGATCCCGGTCGGGCCCGACCCGGTGGGAAACATCTATGCGGTTGCGATCAGCCCTGACGGGTCGACTATCGCCGCCGGCGGCTGGACCGAGCGGATAGACGGCGAAACGGTGATCTATCTCTTCGACCGTGCGTCGGGCGCCATGATCCAGCGAATTCATAGCGACTTGCCCGACGTCGTCCATTTTCTCAAGTTCTCGCTCGACGGCCGCTATCTTGCGGCGACGCTGGGAGGAAAGAACGGCATACGCGTTTTTGATCGCGACAAGCAATGGGGCGAAGCGTTTCGAGACGTCTACGACGGCGAGAGCTACGGCGCCGCATTCGCGTCCGACGGGCGCCTCGCGACAACCACCTTCGCCTCGAACGGAACTATTCGACTTTACGACTCGAATTTTCGCCTCATCGTCGGACCGGTTAAGGCGCCGAGCGGAATATTTCCTAGCCGTATCGCCTTCAGTCCCGATGGCCAACGGCTGGTGGTAGGTTACGACATTGTTCCGGCCGTCGACCTGTTCGACGGAAAGTCCCTCGTTCACGTCCCAGGGCCAAGCCCCACTAGTCTGGTCCCCCGACCTGACGGGCTCGCAGAGGTCGCCTGGTCGCAGGACGGACGCACTTTGTTCGCGGCCCGCACCGCCGACGCGAGGCAAAACGTACTGCTGGCGTGGGACCACGCGGGGACGGGAAAAGAACAGCGGCTGCCGTTTTGCGACCTATTCGCCGCCGCGGGACTCGGCACCCTTCCGGACGGGCGGATCCTTGTGGCTTCGTCTGGGGCATGTCTCGGCTTGATGAGTCCGGAAGGAAAAGCCATCTGGACAGTTTCGTCACCTATCGCCGACTTTCGAGCGCAAACCGACGCCGTGCGGATCTCGGCCGACGGGAAAGTTGTCGACTTCGGCTTTGGCGATGCCGCCAGCACGCGGCTTCGTTTCGACCTGCGGTCGCTTCGGCTGAGGGGCGGTGCGCTCAACGACGGCTTGACATTGGCGCCGAACCGCCAGGGGTTGCTGATCGACGGTTGGGAAAACGGCATGAGCCCGTCGCTTGACGGTCGCGCAATTCCTTTCGAACAATATGACACGTCTCGAAGCGTCGCGATCGCCCAGGACGGCAAGCGATTTTTTCTTGGTTCGAGCTTTGCCCTTGCCGCCTACGACAATGCGGGAACCGTCAAATGGCGTCGAGAGACGCGAAACGAGGTCTGGGCGGTCAACGCCAGCAAGGATGGGCGCGTTCTGGTCGCGGCCTATGGCGACGGCACAATCCGCTGGCATCGCGGAGACGACGGGCGCGAGTTACTCGCATTGCAGGTGCTCGCTAACAAGACCGACTGGGTGCTATGGACCCCGGAGGGGTTCTACGAGGCGACGCCGGGCGCGCAGGACGTCCTCAAATGGGTGGTCGATCACGGTCCAAACAGCGCCGCTACGGCAATCTCCGTTTCGGCCATTCCCAGGCTGCACCGGCCTGACGCGTTGCCGCTGGTTCTGGCCGAGCTCGAAACAGCGCGCGCGCTCGGGATTGCCGATGTCGCCGCGGCCCGTCTTTCTGTCCAAACAGCCACGGGCAGTGCGAAGCCTCCTGGCGCTGTGTTGCATGTGCTTGCAATCGGCATTGATCATTTCGGCGACAAAGCGGGCAGCCTCAAACTCGACTATGCGGTCGACGACGCGCACGACGTCGCGAGCGCGCTTCTGGAAAGTCAGAAGAGCGCGCCGGGCAAAGCAACCCTTTATGCCGACGTCAGCGTCCAGTATCTGGCCGATGAGAAGGCGAATCGCGAGGCAATTCTTGAGGCGATGGACGCAATGGCGCATAATATGCGAACGAGCGGTTCCGATCAGGACGTCGCCGTCATTCTGTTTTCGAGCCACGGCGAGATGATCGACGGCCAGTTTTATCTAGTCCCTTATGGATTCGACGCCAGGACGCCGAGCGCAATGGAGACGAGCGCGGTGTCGGCCGAGGAATTTGCCCACAAGGTGAAGGAGCTCGCCGAGCGCGGAAAGGTCCTTTTGTTGCTTGACGCCTGCCATTCAGGCGCGGTGGGGCTCGGCGGCAACCTCGACGCCAGCGCGCTGCGAAACGCCGTGAATATGGACAACGTTACGGTGCTGACGTCGTCAAGAAAGGACGAGCTCTCACAGGAGAGCTCAACTTGGAATCATGGCGCATTCACACAGGCGTTTCTCGACGCGCTGAATGGCGGCGCGGACCCGGAAGGTCACGGCGTGATCTCGATGCCCGAATTGGCCAGCGCCATGGACAAGGACCTCGAGATCCTGACGAAGGGCAAACAGCACCTGGGCCCGCACTTGAACTTTTTAAGCGATGTGTTTGTCGTCAACCGTTAAGGGCGTCTGACGCGGCGGGAGGAACGTGGTGTGTTCTGGCGTACTGCTCCTAGCCATCCTGGCCAGCCGGCGAGCTGCGGCGCGGGCCGCACCGACGCGCCCAGGGACCATGAACGCCAGCCGACTACCGTCAGGCCTCCCATGACGCGCCGGCCACATTCTATATTCAAATGTGGCGGTTTATACAGAATTGTGGCAAGTAGCTAAATCCTTGCACGTTCTTACTGTGTACTTGATTGTTCGTATAATTCTGTCTTACGACTGGCCAACGCCGGTCGGTGTGGCTGATACACGGCGCGGCGAATATTTAACTTACTTGCCACAATCGTCCGCAAAAAACGTGTCCTACCTATAGTGGAGAGCTTACACCCCCCCCATCAAAGGAGAGGGAAGCGAAATCCAAGAATTCTCCTTCTGCCAATCGAGACTTCTCAATGGGTTATGCCGGAATCCAAGGGGACAGGCGGGTTTCTCCAAACGCCGCTCTTTTTAACCTAATACCAATGTTATAAACCAGCACTCCTTTCCGCGGCCCTCAGGCTCAGGAAGTGATCATCATATCGCAGGTTTCTGACTATCGCAAATGGTTGTCGTGCGGCTCGTGCCCGCCGCCGGCCTCTTTGCCGCTGGGAGCGGCGCAGAGCGCCGCTCCCTCAAACATGACGATCGCCGCCTTACCGGCCGTAGAGCCCGACGAGCTCCCCCTTAGCCAGGGTATGAAAGTGCAGGTTGAAGCCCATGACGGCGCCAGAGGAGTTCTGGTCGACGTCGAGCTTATCGACATCAACCGCATAGACGGTAATGTGATAGTGATGCGGGTTGCCTTTTGGCGGGCAAGGGCCGCCATAGGCGTTGGTGCTGTAGTCGGTACGCCCCAGCATCGCGCCTGCCGGCAATCCCGTTCCCCCGCCCGCGCCCTTTGGCAGGGATGTCACGTCGGCGGGAATGTTGACGACCCACCAGTGCCAGAAGCCGCTGCCGGTCGGCGCGTCAGGATCGAACATGCTGACGGCGAAGCTCTTCGTACCCTTGGGCGCCCCCGACCAGGACAGCGCAGGCGACACGTTCTGGCCTGTGCAGCCAAAACTGTTGAAGACCTGCTCATCGGCGATCTTGCCGCCGGGCTTGATGTCCGGGCTGGTGACGCTCATCGCATTCGCCGTCCCGGCGCCGGCCAGCGCGCCGATCAGAATCGCCGCCCGAAAAGCTGTCGTCCGCATTGTCTCATTCCTCCCAAATTGGTCGAGCGTGGGCGACCAGGCCCTGTGCGGCGGTTCAACCGCCAACCGATATTTCAACGCTCTCACGAGCGATGCAAGGGCCGAGGGTCGCGACCCATCGCGCGGCGCGCTGGGCGAAGAATCCAGTTGCGCGGCTCGTATAGGGTATGGGGGTATGCTATATTGCCGGTATGACTCATACCATCCGTGACAAAATGAAGCTGACGGCGCGGGTGCGCCGCATCCGCGGCCAGGTCGAGGCGATCGAGCGCGCGCTCGACGGCGAGGCCGGCTGCGACAAGGTCATGCACCTCATTTCCGCCGCCCGCGGCGCGATGAGCTCGCTCATGGCCGAAGTGGTCGAGGAGCACGTGCGCACGCATCTGGTCGACGCCGGCCGCCATCCGGGCGCGCTGAACGCCGATGCGGCCGACCAGCTTGTCGACGTCGTCCGATCCTATCTCAAGTGAGGACCGCCATGGGCGAACCCGAAAGCGCCCCCCTTACCGCGTTCCATAGCCACGTCTTCCTTGGCGAAGGGCACGAGAAGAGCGAGCGCAGGACCTGGGCCGTGATCTGGCTCTGCGGCGCGATGATGGCGCTCGAGATCGTGGGCGGGTGGCTGTTCGGCTCGATCGCGCTGATCGCCGACGGCCTCCACATGAGCACGCATGCGGGGGCGCTCCTCCTGGCGGCGCTCGCCTATTCCTTCGCGCGCCGCTACGCCAACGACCCTCGCTTCACCTTCGGCACCGGCAAGCTCGGCGATCTCGCCGGCTTCACCAGCGCCATCATTCTGGCGACGATCGCGCTCCTGATCGGCTACGAGGCGGTGACCCGGCTGTTCGCGCCCGTGCCAATCCACTTCGCCGAGGCGATCCCGATCGCCATCCTCGGCCTCGCCGTCAATGTCGCCAGCGCGTGGCTGTTGAGCGGCGGCGCGCATTTTGGCCATCGCCACGGCCGCAGCCATGGGCCGGCTCATCCCGCGCACGATCACGACGAATCCAGGCGGATCGAAACCAAGGGCGGCGCGGTCGTCCTAGATGTGTTCGAGGACGGCGTTCCGCCGCGATTCCGGCTCATGGCCGAATCCGGTCTTGCCCTGGTCGCGTCCGCGGCCTCGGTCGAAACTGTGCGGCCGGACGGCGCCCGGCAGGCGTTCGCGTTCGCCGACCATGGCGGTTTCCTGGAATCGATCGACGAGATTCCCGAGCCGCACGAATTCACCGCCGACCTCAAAATCAATGGCGAGACCTACGCGGTCCTTTTCGCGGAGCATGAGCACGCGCACGGCGCGGCGGGGCGCGACAACAACATGCGCGCGGCCATCGTTCATGTCATGGCCGACGCCACGGTGTCGGTCATGGTCATCGTCGGGTTGACCCTCGCCTGGCTGTTCGGCTGGCTGTGGATGGACCCGCTCGCAGGGCTCGTCGGCGCCTTCGTCATTGCGAGTTGGTCGGTCGCGCTGATCCGCGACACGAGCGCCGTCCTGTTGGACATGAACCCGGACCGCGACATGGCCGACAAACTGCGCCGGGCGATCGAAACCGACGGCGACCGGGTCGCCGATCTGCATCTCTGGCGCCTCGGTCCCGGCCATCTCGGCGCGGTCGTGTCGGTGGTCACGCCGAGCGAGCGCTGCGAGGCGGACTATCGCGCCAAGCTCGCGCGCTTTGGCTCGCTCTCGCATCTAACGATCGAGGTCAGGCGCGCGGCGTGAGCGGCGAGCGCCGACAAAAAAGCCGCCCGGAGAGGGACGGCTTTTCTTTTGCCGGTTCACTGTGCTCAGGCGGCGACGGTGGCCGCCTTGCGGGACTGGCGATAGCCGGCGAAGCCGAGCCCGGCGAAGCCGAGGATCATCATCGCCCAAGTTGAAGGCTCCGGGACCGTCGCCGTCACGCCGCCCGCAACATAGGCCAACGTCTCGGTGGATGTGGCGATTGCGACACCGAAGCCGCCGTAGTTCACGCCAGTTGTGGGGCTCACGCCATTGTCGAACAGATCGACGACCGTGCCGGGGGCTACCGTGTTGCCGCCGAGGGTGAACATGAGCCCGTAGATATCCAGGAATCCGCCGGCCCCGTCGAAGTCGGACGCAGTCGGCGGCGCCCGTTGGGCCAGAAGAGATTGTCGTAGGTCAGGAAGCCATCGTTATCGGACGGGAGGCCGGCGGCGACCGCGAAGTGGCTAAAGTCGTGCGGCGCCAGGAGATTCATTGGGTCGAGCGGTGAGGTAGGCGAGATTGGCACCAACGAGGTTATCGGCGCATCGACAATGCCAAGACCGGGGTCCGAAAACGTCCCACTAACGGATGTGATTTCAAAACCCTGACCAGGATATTTGGAATCCGTCGCCGCGCCGTAGGACACTACGACAGTCCCGCTGATGCCTGCGCCGCTGAGCTGGATGCCGACCGTATTGGCGTGCGCCTGACCTGCTGCCAATCCCGCGAGTGCCGCCATGACCAAAAGCGTTCTTTTCATCTGAATGTCCCCCTTCAAGTGCGCGGAAAGCTGCGCATGAGGAGCATTCCTCGCGCGTCCTCCCCGTGTCGTTGAGTAACCCCCGGCCGGCTTTTCGAGCACGACGCCTGGGAACGTGATTGAGATATTCGCCCCTGTCAACTCACGCATATTTGACCCGCCCTTCGGTCATGCCGAAGCGGAATGCCGACTTTCTGCGCTAGGCGGAAGCGGCCTTTTCCGCGGCCGGCTTGTCCTCTTCAGTCATCGGCTTGGCGACCGGCCGGGCGAGATAGGCGGCGAGCCGGGTAGCGAAGGCGTTTGGCGTTTCGGCGAACAGCCGGTCGAACTCGGCTTTGGCGCGCCGCTTGAGCTTTTTCTGCTTCGCGGCCATGCGGGCGGCGAGGTCGTCTAGCGCCTCCGGCCTGAGCTCGCCGTGCTCCGCCGCGAATTTCCCCAGCACTTGGAGATCGTTGAAGTCGCCAAGCGCCTCGCGAAGCTCGTCCAATCCTTGGGCTTGGGCCCTCAGCGCTTCCGGCCACGCGCAGGCGAGAAGCGCGAGCTGATAGCGCAGATCGACGACGCGGGCGCGAAATGCGTGCAGCGCCGCGGGGTCGTCGCTATCGAAACCGAGGCGCCCCCGCGCCTGCGCCTGGCGATAGGTGCGCGCGACGGCGGCGACGATCTCGTCTCTGCCGACCGCGCTCAAATCCCATCGCGCGAGGCGCTTGGCGATCGCGTTGAGCCTGGCGCGCGGCGCTCTCGCCGAAAGGCCGCGGCGGGCGCGCAGCGCCGCGTCCCGCTCGCGCGCGATCGCCGCGATCAACGGCTCGGCGACCTCGGGCGGCGGCGCGAGACGCTGGAGGCGAAGCGCCATCACGTCGAGATCGCGGGCGCGCCCGATCTGGCGACGCGTCGCAGCCAGAGCCGCGATCGTCACCCGCGCTGGCTCGCCCACGCAATGAAGAAAGAGCCGCGCGAGCGCGCGCGCTTCCTTGAGCGTCTTGCGCACGTCGTGGACCCGCGCCGGCGCTTCCTCGCCGGGAGCCGGAAATTGCGCCGCCGCGGCGGCGACCGAACGGACGAGCGCGGTGCGGCAATATTGCGCCCAGGCGTCGGCGCGCATGGCTCTAAGTCTGGCTCGCGTCGACGAGCTTCGCCCGCTCGCGCAGCGCGAATTTTTGCACCTTGCCGGTCGATGTCTTCGGGATTTCGGCGAAGACGACGTGGCGCGGGCACTTGTAGCGCGCGAGCCGCGCCCGACACCATTCGATGAGCTCCTCGGCCGTCGCGCTGTGGCCGGGCTTCATCTCGACGAAGGCGCAAGGCGTTTCGCCCCATTTGTCGTCCGGCCGCGCCACCACCGCCGCGAGCTCCACGCCCGGATGCTCGAACAAAGCGTCCTCGACCTCGATCGACGAAATGTTCTCGCCGCCGGAAATGATGATGTCTTTCGACCGGTCGCGCAGCTGCACATAGCCGTCCCTGTGCTTGACGCCGAGGTCGCCGGAATGGAACCAGCCGCCGGCGAAGGCCTTGTCCGTTGCGGCCCTGTTCTTGAGGTAGCCCTTCATCACCACATTGCCGCGGAACATCACTTCGCCAATGGTTTGTCCATCGGCGGGCGCGGGCCGCATCGTCTCCGGGTCGATCACGTCGAGCGCCTCGAGCGCGTGATAGCGAACGCCCTGGCGCGCCTTCAGATGCGCCTGGCTGTCGGCGTCGAGCGCATTCCATTCGTCCTTCCAGTCGTTGACGACCGCCGGACCGTAGACCTCCGTCAGGCCATATAGATGGGTGACCTCGAAGCCGGCCTCGCCCATCGCCTTGAGCACGGCGGCGGGCGGCGGCGCGGCGGCGGTGAAGAAGCGCACGCCGTGAGGCAGCGGCCGCTTCTCGTCGTCGCGCGCGTTGAGCAGGATCGACATGACGATCGGCGCGCCGCACATGTGGGTGACCTTGTGCTCGGCGATGAGGTCGAAGATCGGCTTGGCGCGCACCTGCCGCAAGCACACGTGCATTCCCGCCTTCACGCTGATCGACCAGGGAAAGCACCAGCCATTGCAGTGGAACATCGGCAGCGTCCACAGGTAGACCGGATGGCGCCCCATGTCGGCGGTCACGATGTTGCCGACGGCGAGCAGATTGGCGCCGCGATGGTGGTAGACGACGCCCTTGGGATCGCCCGTGGTGCCCGAGGTGTAGTTGAGCGCGATCGCGTCCCATTCGTCGCCTGGCGCCGAGCGCTCATAGGCTTCGTCGCCCCCGGCGAGCAGCACCTCGTAGTCGAGGCCGCCGAACCGCTCGCCGGGACCGTCATATTCCGGATCGTCGTAGTCGATGACGAGCGGGCGGGCTTTGGCGCGCTTCAGCGCGGCGGCGATGATCGGCGAAAATTCACGGTCGACAACGATCGCCTTGGCCTCGCCGTGGTCGAGCATGAAGGCGATCGAAGCCGGGTCGAGGCGGGTGTTGAGTGCATTTAGTACGGCGCCGCACATCGGGACGCCGTAATGACACTCGAGCATCGCCGGCGTGTTGGCGAGCATGACCGCAACCGTGTCGCCGCGGCTGAAGCCCCGCCTGGCGAGCGCGGAGGCGAGCTTCTTCGATCGGGCGTGGAACTCGCGGTAGCTGCGGCGTAGGGGCCCATGGGCGATCGCCGGCCGGTCGGGAAACACCGCCGCCGCGCGCTCGAGCAGGGTCAGCGGCGTCAGCGGCTGAAAATTGGCGGCGGTGCGGTCGAGATCGCGGTCGTAGGGCGAAACGGACATTTCGGGCGGAACTCCACGGCGCTTCAGCGCAAGCATAGCGCGCCCGCGCGCGATTTGGGTGAGGGAAAATGATCACCCACGGGGACGAAAGGCGAAGAACCGGAACCCGGCAAAGGTGACGGCCATCGCGAACCCGCTGCCGACGGCGACGAACAGCGGCAGGATGGCCGGAGTCACGGCGATCCCGGCGATGGGCGCGAGAGCGACGCAGGCGGAATAGACGGCGTAATTGACCGCAACGCCTACCGAGGCGACTAGCGCATAGCGGATGAAGGAGCGGGCGAGCGGGGCTCGCGCATGACGGAAGGTGATCGACCGGTTGAGGATGTAATTGAAGATCGTGGCGATGATAAAACCCGGCGGCCGGGCGAGCTCCGGCGAGAGGCCAAGGTATCTGGCGCAGAGGAAGGTGATCCCGGCGTCGACGACAAAACCAAGGACGCCAATCGCCGCGAAGGCGGGGACTTGCTCGGCGATGCGCCCGTGGGCGGCGACCGGCTTGACGGCGTTCATCGGCGACCGTTTCGAATTGGGTTTCGGGACGAGTATGCGTTATGGCCCACCAACTGGCTCCTAGAGGAGGGCCTGAACGGCGTCATAGGTCAATTTAACCCCGATGACGAAGGTGAGCGCGAGAATGACGGCATAGAACCGGTCGGCGGACACCCGCCGCACCAGCGCCCGGCAAAGGTCGACAGGACCGCGACCGGGATGAGGCCGGCGGAGGCGGCTAGGTTCTGGCGGCTAAACTGGCCGAGCAGAAAGTAGGGCGGGATTTTGAACAGGTTGACGGCGGCGAAGAACATCGTCCCGGTCCCGGCAAACACCCGCGGCTTCAAATATTGCGGCATCACATAGAGCTGGAACGGCGGGGAGCCGGCATGGCTGATGAAGCTGGTGAACCCTGAGAGCGAGCCCCAGAGGACTCCGCTCGGAACGCCCGGCCTTTCGACCGGAGCGCGGCCAAGCCGGTCGCGGATCAGCATGTAGGCGACAAATGCGATTGAGATCACGCCAAGCGCGAGCCGCACCGCATCCTCGCTGACGCGGGACGCAAGAAGGCCGCCCATCGTGACGCCGATAATCGACGACGGAACGAGGATAACGAGGTTCCGCGACGAAAAGTCGCGGCGGAAGGCCCAGACGCTCACCCAGTCCTGAACGATGAGGATCGGCAGCACGATTGCCGCCGCCCTGACCGGCGAGGCGACCAGCGACAACATCGGCATCGACAGCGAACTCAAGCCCGAAAACCCGCCTTTCGACAGGCCGAGCAGGATGACAGCCGGAACCGCCACCAGGTAGAATTGCATTTCCCCCGACATCACCCTTACCCTCGAATTCTGGCTCCGTGCGGCTCATAGGCGCATGGTCTTCCGGCGCCGGCGTTGCTATCGGTCGCGCTAGGCGCGACAGCAGCGGCGATGGGAGCGAAACAATGAGCGGCTATCGGCAAACCTATGATCGCTGGCGCGCCGATCCGCAAGCCTTCTGGGGCGAGGCCGCGGGCGAGATCGCTTGGATCAAACGGCCGGACCGGATTTTCGACCCCGAAGCCGGCGTCTACGGCCAGTGGTTCCCCGACGCCCGGTGCAACGCCTGCTTCAATGCGCTCGACCGGCACGTCGAGGCTGGCCGCGGCGATCAGGCCGCGCTTTACTACGACAGCCCCGTTGCGGCGACCAAGCGCACGATCACCTACCGCGAGCTCCTCGACGAGACGGCGACGCTCGGCGCGGTACTCGAGGATCTCGGCGTCGCGGCGGGCGACCGGGTGCTGATCTACATGCCGATGATTCCGGAGGCGATCGTCGCCATGCTCGCATGCGCGCGCATCGGGGCGGTGCATTCGGTGGTGTTCGGCGGCTTCGCCGCCAAGGAGCTGGCGACGCGCATCGACGACGCCGAGCCGAAAGTCGTCCTGACCGCAAGCTGCGGCGTCGAGCCCGGCCGGATCGTCGAATATAAGCCGCTGCTTGATCTCGCCATCGGCCTCGCCAGGCACAAGCCGGCGACGTGCGTCGTCTATCAGCGGCCGCAAATCGAGGCCGCCATGAACAAGGCCCGAGACCGCGACTGGGCGACGCTGGTCGTCGCGGCGAAGGCAGCAGGAAAACGGGCGCCGTGCGCCGATCTCGCCGCGACCGATCCGCTCTATGTCCTCTATACCTCCGGCACCACGGGCGTGCCGAAGGGCGTCGTGCGCGACATCGGCGGCTATCTGGTCGCGCTCAAATGGTCGATGTCGGCGATCTATGACGTCAAGGCCGGCGAGACCTATTGGGCCGGCTCCGACATCGGCTGGGTGGTCGGCCATTCCTACATCGTCTATGGGCCGCTGCTGCACGGCTGCGCCAGCGTCCTTTACGAGGGCAAGCCGATCGGCACGCCGGACGCGGGCGCGTTCTGGCGCGTCATCCAGGACTATAAAGTGGCGGCTTTTTTCACCGCCCCGACCGCTTTGCGCGCGGTGCGCAAGGAAGACCCACAGGCGAAACTTCTCGAGAATTACGACATCACGTCGATGCGCACGCTGTTCCTCGCCGGCGAGCGCGCCGATCCGGACACCGTCGCCTGGGCCGAGAAGGTTTTGGGGGTGCCGGTTGTCGACCACTGGTGGCAGACGGAGACCGGCTGGGCGATCGCCGCCAATCCGGTCGGCCTGGGGATGCTGCCGATCAAGCTCGGTTCGCCAACCGTGCCGATGCCTGGCTACGAAGTCCATGTCGTCGACGAGGCAGCGAAGCCGCTGCCGGCGGGCGCGATGGGCTCGATCGTCATAAAGCTGCCGTTGCCGCCCGGCTGCCTGCCGACGCTCTACCGCCAGGACGATCGCATGCGCGAAAGCTACCTCAAGGAGTTCCCCGGATACTACAAGACGGCCGACGCCGGGTTCATCGACGAGGACGGGTATCTCACGATCCTCGGCCGGACCGACGACATCATCAACGTCGCCGGTCATCGGTTGTCGACCGGAGGCATGGAGGAGGTCGTCGCTTCGCACCCCGATGTCGCCGAATGCGCCGTGCTCGGCGTCAAGGACGAGATCAAGGGCGAACAACCCTGCGGGTTCCTGGTGTTGAAGTCAGGCGTCAATCGGCCGCCGGGGGAGATCGAGAAGGAGGTGGTCAAGCTGGTGCGCGACAGGATCGGTCCGGTGGCGGCGTTCAAGATGGCGGTCGTCGTGGCGCGCCTGCCGAAGACCCGCTCGGGCAAGATCTTGCGCGGGACGATGAAGAAGATCGCCGACCAGGACGCCTGGTCGACCCCGGCGACGATCGAGGACCCGACGGCGCTGGACGAGATCGCCGCCGCGCTCGAGGCGCGGGCGCCGGGACCGCGCTGAAATAGCAAATTTGCGGAAGAATTCGGCCGGCTCAGGCTAGCGTGGCGATCCCCAACGACACGCTGAGCGCCGCCAAATGGGCGCGATTCCTGGCGTTCAGGCGCCTTCGTCCGGCGTCGACATGTCTACGGGCGGTGGATCGGGAAATCCCCAATATGGCGGCGATTTCGGGGTCGGAGTAGCCCATCGCGACCAGGCGCGCCGTTTCGACTTCCCGCCGGCTCAGGCCAGCCGGCAGCATGCCGTCTTCGAGGTTCTCCCGCAACGCTCGTATGCGGCTTAAGAGACATTCGCTGATCAGGCAGAGACAGTCGCGCTGGAATTCGTCGAGCGGCTCGCCGGGGCCGATCATCGTAACGATCCCGTAACGCGTGCTTCCGCGGGCGACGTGAACAACGAGGGCCCGGCTCCAGTCACGTTCAGGCGCCGCTTGCCATTCAGTGATGAACAGCACGCTTCGATCGCGGTCGGCGATATTGAGTTCGCCGCAGGCGAAGGCGACCATGCCAAACCGCGCTACCGCGTTCTTGAATAGCGCTGAGCACGCCGCGACCGACGATCTTTGCTGCAATTCGGTGTAAAATCGCAGCACATCGAAGGCTTCCGAGTCTTGTTTCACGCATCCCCCTTCCGGCGCGAGGCGGACTCGGGTCGATTTTTACACTCTGCCTGATGTAGCTGAGGGTAAAGGAAACTTGAGTAGTACTACCTATAAATGAAACGAGCCATCCGGCTGGCGCTTCGGATTGGCGTCCAATCAGAGGCCCTGCGCGGCCCCGAGGCGCGGCCGATTGCGTGATACCACCTATAAAAAAGCAGAACCGGCCGGGCCCATCGCGGTAATTAGGTAGTACTACCTACGAGCTGAAGTGCACCTCATGTCTATTAGGTAGTACCACCCATGAACGGCCCGGAGCCGGGGCGAGTTCGGACCGCGCGAGGCCGCTGCCTGGATCATCCTTAGAGGGACCAGCTTCGCGGGGCACCTCTGAATGAGGTTGCAAGTTCTCCCAAGCGCAAATTCCTCTACCGGGCGTTTTCGAGCCTCTCCTCGGTCTCCTCGATCCAGCCCTTGAGCGGCGCCAGCAGGGGGCCTTGGGTGAGGCCGCCGCAGCCGCGGCCATGGGGGGCCTGGGCCCAGGCGACGATCGCGATCGCGGTCGATCCGTCGGCCGACCAGATCGGCGCGCCGGAATCGCCGTTGCAGGCGCCGGCCTCCCGCCCGCCGGGATCGGCGGCCCAGATAAGGACGGTCGAGGCAGGCTCTCGAACCGCGAGGGTCACGCTGCGCAAGACGCCGCCCGACGACCAGTCGCCCTCGCGCGCGGCGCCATAGCCCGACACGATCGCCCGCGCCCCGATCGGCGGCGGTTCGCCGTCGCCGATCGCTGCGGCGGCGAAGCGCGGGTCGAGCGGCCGCGCGGCGCGGATTAGCGCGACGTCGATCAATTCGACGCGAGCCTGAACGGCGTCGGCGCGGTAGCCGGGATGGGCGAGCGCCGCGTCGACCGGAATGATGACGGCCGCCCCCGTCGGGTCGCGATAGTGGACCGCCATGTCGCTTACGCGCCTCAAGCAATGGGCGGCGGTGAGAAGGATGCGCGGGCTCAGCACCAGCGCCGAGCAGAAACCGGCTCTGTCGCCGCCGCGGGTCAGCACCATCGCCACCCGGTCGGCAAAGCGGCCGTCCGGAACCGCGCCGACCAGCGCCCGCGCCGGAACGGTCGGCGGGGCGAGCGCCGCGACAAGCGCCAGTAATCGAAGCGAGCGGCCCAAGGCTGAGGTCATCGCGGCTTCATGCGCCAGAACGCGCGGCGCTTCAATCGCTTCCGCGGCGACCACCGCCAAGTTCATCCACCCCCTCGCGCTTCGCGGAGCGCCGAAGGCGCATCTCGACCATTCACATTGCATTCAGCCGGCAATGCGAACATGGTCGGGCAGCGTTCAAATAGCAGAGGCTTTCATTGTCATGGCCGCGCTCGCCATGGTTTGCCGCGCCGCGGCCTGGTGCGCCGTCATGGCGTCCGCCTCGGCCAACGCCGCCGAGCCGGAGCCGCCGCGCGCCGTCGCGCCGAAGCCCGTCTGCCTCAACGCCGCTGAGACACGCGATGAGGTCAAGTCCCGCCATCTGATCGAGCCGTTCGCCGCGCTCAAATTCGCCGCCGCGCAACGCAAGGCCGAGGCGCTGTCGGCGCGGCTCTGTCATACCGGGGATGATTTCATCTACGAGATCACGCTCCTGCATCGCGACGGGCATCTCGTCCATGTCGAGATGGAGGCGACGACGGGTAAAGTTGTTGTCCGCCCGGCGCGCGAGCCGCACGAATTGCACGAGACGCACGACCCGCACGAACCGCAGGTCAAGAACTGATCGCGGCAAACAAAACCATCAGGGAGACGAAGGAGCGCATGCGACTTTTGGTTGTCGAAGACGATCGCGATCTCAATCGCCAGGTCTCCGCCGCGCTCGAGGCCGCGGGCTACGCGGTCGACCGCGCTTTCGATGGCGAAGAGGGCTGGTTTCGCGGCGACACCGAGCCCTACGACGCGGTCGTGCTCGACATCGGCCTGCCCAAACGCGACGGCGTCGCGGTTCTCGAGGCTTGGCGCAAGGCCGGCCGCACGATGCCGGTCTTGATCCTGACCGCCCGCGACCGGTGGAGCGACAAGGTCCAGGGCATCGACGCAGGCGCCGACGATTATGTCGCCAAGCCGTTCCATATGGAGGAGGTGCTGGCGCGCCTGAGGGCGCTGATGCGCCGCGCCGCCGGCCGCGCGTCGAGCGACCTTACGGTCGGGCCGGTCAGGCTCGACGCGCGCGCCGGCCGCGTCACGGTCAACGACCAGGCAATCAAGCTCACGAGCCATGAATACCGGCTCTTGTCCTATCTCATGCACCACGCTGGGCGCGTCATCTCGCGCAGCGAGATCGTCGAGCACCTGTACGAGCAGGATTTCGATCGCGACTCGAATACGATCGAAGTGTTCATCGGCCGGTTGCGCAAGAAGCTCGGCGTCGACATCATCAAGACCGCGCGCGGCCTCGGCTATGCGGTAGGCGTAGACGAGGAGACGCCGGCGGGATGATAGGGGCGCGGCGCTTCTACTAGAAGCTTGTCTCGGCGACCCGGAGGTGCTTATGACGTCTAGCGTTTACTACCGGCTATCGGGACGCGTCCCGCGAGGAAAGGTAGGGTGAGGGAAAGGCAGACCAGCGCCATGAGAACGCCCGGCAGCGCCGCGTCCTGTCCGAACCGCGTCACCAGATCCTCAAGCCGATGGCTCCCGGCTCGGCTGCAGCGACGGATAAAAGTGCGCGAGAGCTATTCAAAACTCTGACCGAGGGATGCCAAGGATGTGGAACGAGTGGTGGAAGAGGTGGAAACCATGGGCCATACTTATTCTTGGCTTGGCCGTCGCCTATCACGGGTACACTGGCAGTCCGACTTGGTACCTTGCGCTTGGCCTTGCTACAGCGGCGCTCGCTCTCTGGATCGCGCTCGAACAAATAGCCCTGAGCCCTCCCCGCTAAGCTCTAACGCGCCAAGTCCATGAACCGCGCACCGCACGGGCGAGAGAAGCCTGAAGAGGACGCGGGGGCCGCCCGGGAGCAGCCCAGCGCGTTTCTCAGACAGGGCGGCCGATGACGCGCGCCCGCGCCGCCTGCGCGTGCGTTACGAGCGCGCAGGGCGAAGACCTTATCCGGCCGCCCCCGCTCGGATCGCCGAGGCGCAGCGGATGGCGCGCGAGTGGAAGCTGACGCGCCAACTCGGCCGCGTTGATCTACGTCAATACGCCCAGGCTGCGACGTGCGAATATGACGATGTCAGAGTGGTCACCCGGACCAAAAGCCTTAACCGAAGGCGGACGCGGTTCCCTCTGAAAGTTCGGGCCGGAGCTGGCGTATTTGCCCCGGTCCGACTTCGTTTATGCGGCCCTTTTCCACCAAGTTCTAGGCTCCAACTTCTAGCCGCCTCGCGCTCACTTCCTGCGCGTGGCGACGAAGCGTGCGGTCGCCCGCAATACGTCGCCCGCGGCGCCGACTCCGGCGGCGTCGACCGCCGACAAAGCCTCGTCCACAAGGCGGGCGAGCTCGCGGCGCGCGCCCTCGATTCCCAGCGCGCCGACCAGCGTCGCCTTGTTGCGCCCGGCGTCCTTGCCGGCGCGCTTGCCGAGCGTCACGGCGTCGCCTTCGGCGTCGAGGATGTCGTCCGCGATCTGAAACGCGGCGCCGATCGCCCGACCATAGGCCGAGAGCCCCGCGCTCGCCTTCGCGCCGGCGCCAGCGAGCCTCGACCCCGCCTCGACGCTGAACCTCAGAAGCGCCCCGGTCTTCATCGCCTGCAGCCGCGCGATCTCCTTGACCGACAGCGGCGCCGTCGATCGTTCGGCGTCGATGTCCAACATCTGGCCGCCGACCATGCCGGCGAGACCGATGGCGCGCGCGAGGCCGGCGCAGAGGGCCGCGCGCACTTCGGCGATCGAGTCGGTCGCCGGATCGGCCAGGATCTCAAACGCCAGCGCCTGCAGTGCGTCGCCGGCGAGAATTGCCGTTGCTTCGCCGAAGGCGCGATGGGTCGTCGGGCGCCCGCGCCTCAGGTCGTCGTCGTCCATCGACGGGAGATCGTCGTGAATCAACGAGTACGCGTGAACGCATTCGATCGCCGCGCCGGCGCGGCGGGGACCCTCGTCCTGGCGTCCGAGCGCCCGCGCCGTTTCAACCGTGAGGAAGGGCCTGAGCCTTTTGCCGCCGCCGAGCGTCGCATAGCGCATCGCTTCGATCAGGCGCTCCGGCCGCCCCGGCTCGCCAGGTCTCGGTTCGGCCCCGAGCAAAATGTCGAGCTCCCGCTCGATTGCGGCCCCGGATTCGGCGAGCCTGGCCGCAAAGGCGGTGTCGTCCATGAATGCGTAGGCCCTAGGCGCCGTAGTCGGCCGGATTGAACACGCGCTTGGTCGAGCAGAATTCGCAAGTGACGCCGATCATCCCGTCATCGCCTACCATGTCCCTGACCTCGTGCGGGGGGAAGCTGCGCAGCATCGCGTCGACGCCCTCGGCCGAACAGCGGCAGACGGCGGCGAGCGGCGTCGGCTCGTAGACGCGAACGCCGCGCTCGTTGAAGAGGCGAAACAACAGCCGCTCGCCCGACAGCGTCGGATCGATCAGTTCGTGCGCTTCGGTTGTCGCCGCGCGGGCCTTGGCCTCGGTCCAGGCGTCATCCTCGGCGATGCGGTGCGGCTCGACTCCCTCCGGCGCGTCGCCGGGATGGAAGTCCGCCTTGAGCCGCCGCGCGCCCGCCTCGGGCAGATATTGCACGACGAGGCCGCCGGCGCGCCATTCGCCGCCGCCGGCGGTCAGGATTTCGCCGACCGCGAGACGCACCAGGGTCGGGATCTGCTCCGAACGCTCGAAATAGTGGTGCGCCGCGGCTTCCAATCCCTGGCCCTCGAGCGCGATCACGCCCTGGTAGCGGGTCATCTCGCCCCCCGGATCAATGGTGAAGGCCATATGACCCTGGCCGATGAGGTCGTCGCCCGCCGCCAAAGTGCGTTCGAGCCGCGTCCGGTCGAACCGCGCGAGCGCGCGCAAATGCGACGGCGCGTCGAAATCGACCAGGAGCATGGTGACCGGGCCGTCGCTCCTGGTTTGCAACTGGAACCGGCCTTTCATCTTCAAGGTCGATCCTAGCAACGCGGCGAGCGCCGCCGCTTCGGCCACCAGCTTCGACACCGGCTCGGGATAGTCGTGGCGCTTGAGGAGCTGGTCGATCGCCGGCCCCAGCCGCACCAGACGGCCGCGAGTGCTCAGGGACTCAACCGCGAACGGCAGCACGATGTCGTCGACGACCTCGGCCGAGGCGGCGCGCTCGAGGACCGTCATGGCTCGACCCCGAAACACCACGCAAGTACGCCCTTGTGCGCATGCAGGCGGTTTTCCGCCTCGTCGAACACGACCGATTGCGGACCGTCGATCACCTCGTCGGTCACTTCCTCACCGCGATGGGCGGGCAGGCAATGCATGAAAATGGCGTCGGCCGCGGCGTGGCGCATCAGCCCCTGGTTGACCTGGTAGGGCGCGAGCAGGTTGTGGCGCCGGCCCTCGTCCTCGTCGCCCATCGACACCCAGCAATCCGAGATCACCGCGGCCGCGCCGCGGGCCGCCGCTGCCGGATCGTCGCCGATGGCGATGTCCGCTCCCGCCGCCCGCGCGGCCTCGAGCCGGACCTTGCCTGGCTGCAATTCCCGCGGGCAGGCGATCTCGAGCCGAAAGCCGAACCGCGCCGAGGCGTCGATCCAGGACGAAAGCACATTATTGTAGTCGCCCGACCAGGCGATCTTGCGGCCCCGGATCGGACCGCGCCTCTCCTCGAACGTCATGAGGTCGGCCAGCACTTGGCAGGGGTGCGACTGCTTGGTGAGGCCATTGATGACCGGGACCGTCGCGTTGTCGGCCATCTCCCGCATATCGTCCGGACTGAGGATCCGAATCACGATCGCGTCGACGTAGCGCGACAGCACGCGGGCGGTGTCGGCGATGGTTTCGCCGCGCCCGAGCTGCATCTCAGCCCCGGTCAGCATGATCGACTCGCCTCCGAGATCGCGCATTCCGACGTCGAACGAGACGCGGGTGCGGGTCGACGGCCGGTCGAAGATCATCGCCAGCGTCTTGCCGGCGAGCGGACGCCATGCCGGCTCCACCCCCTTGATCCGCGCCGCCTTCATCGCTGCGGCTCGATCGAGGATGTCGCGAAGCTCGCCGCTCGAAAGCTGGAGCAGATCGAGGAAATGCCGCGGACGGTTTTGAACGGGCGCGTTCATGCTCTCGCTTCAGTTCGTCGTCGCCACCATCAGGCGCTCTTCGACCGCGGCGCAAGCGGCGTCGAGCCGCCGCACGCCTTCGGCGAGTTCCTCGTCGGTGACGACAAGCGGCGGCACTACGCGCACGACATTGTCTCCGGCGGGAATGACAAGCAGCTTCCGCTCAATCGCCGCCTCGGCGAAGGTCGCAGGCGGGACTTTGAGCTTGAGGCCGATCATCAGCCCCTCGCCGCGGACCTCCTCGATCACGGCGCCGCGGCGATCCTTGAGCTCCGCGAGCCGCTGGCGCATGTCGAGACCGAGCCTGGCGACCCGCTCGAGGAAGCCCGGCGCAAGGATGACATCTAGCGTGGCGTTGCCGACCGCCATCGCCAGCGGATTGCCGCCGAACGTCGTCCCGTGGACGCCGACGGTGAGGCCGCGGGCGGCGTCGGCGGTGGCCAGGCACGCCGACATCGGAAAGCCCCCGCCAATGCCTTTGGCGGAGGTGAGGATATCGGGATGAATTCCACAGTGCTCGTAGGCGTAAAGCCGGCCGGTCCGGCCGACGCCCGTCTGCACTTCGTCGAAGATCAGCAGGAGGCCATGCCGGTCGCAGATCTCACGCAAGCCCCGCAGGAAGGCGGGCGGGACGACCCTCACCCCGCCCTCGCCCTGGATCGGCTCGATCATGATCGAGCCGATCCCCGGACCGATGGCAGCCTCGACCGCGGCGAGGTCGGTCAGCGGAATCTGGTCGAAGCCGTCGACCTTGGGACCGAAACCGTCGAGATACTTGGCCTGGCCGCCGGCGGCGATCATCGCGAGCGTCCGGCCGTGGAACGCGCCCTCGAAGGTGATCGTGCGATAGCGCTCGGGACGGCCGTCGATCGATTGGCGCCGGCGCGCCATCTTGACCGCCGCCTCATTGGCCTCGGCGCCCGAATTGGCGAAGAACACGAGATCGGCGAAGGTCGCGTCGACAAGACGGCGCGCAAAGCGCTCGCCCTCGGGATTCTCGTACAGGTTCGAGACGTGCCACAGCTTCGAGCCCTGGCTCGTCAGCGCTTCGACCAGATGCGGATGGGCGTGGCCGACCGAGGTCACCGCGATCCCGGCCCCGAAATCGAGATAGCGCTCGCCTTCCGTCGACAGGAGCCAGCAGCCCTCTCCGCGCTCGAAAGCGACATTCGCGCGGGCGTAGGTCGGGACCATGGCGGATGTCGCGTGGGTCGTATTCACCTGTCCAACTCCTTGTACAGGCTCGAGATTCCGGCTTCCCGAGATCGGCGCGCGCGCGCCGCAAAATAAAAACGCCGCCCCGCTGGGGCGGCCGCCGAATGGGGTTAAATTATAGCGGAAGGCTCTCGAATTGGTCAATTGCCTCGGAAAGCTGACGACGATCGGCGCCTTCACGCAGCCGAACGCGCGACGATCCGCCAACGCCTTGATGCGGCTCTCGCTAATCGGATCGATCGAGGCTCGAGCGGCGAACGCATCGCTTACTCATCGCTCAAGAGTTGGGGAAAAGCGCCTCGAACCGCCACTTCGGACTCTTGCGCGATTCAACAAGTAGTGTAGTTTTGCTCTCCGGGGCCACGAGATGTCGTGGCGGCGGTTTCAAAGCGAGTGCTAGTCCGCGTTACGCCCGACGGGCTTCCGCCCGGCGATCACGGTTGATTCCGCCTTTGCCGAACGAAGAACGAGGCGACGATGTCTTGGACGGACGAGAGAGTTGAGCAGCTGAAACAGCTTTGGATGGACGGCAAGAGCGCCAGCCAAATTGCCGGCCTGCTCGGCCATGGGGTGAGCCGCAACGCCGTGATCGGAAAAGTTCATCGGCTCGGTTTGGCGGGGCGCGCCAAATCCCCGGGCCTCAGCAGCCCCCGTCCACGCCCTTCAGCGCCATCGCCGGCCGCCCATCGCGTCGCTGCGCCGCGTCTGGCGACGGCTGCCCCTCGGATGACGCGCGGCGCGACGGCGCTCGCGATCGCCCCCCACGCTCTGACCGACACGGAGCCGGAGGCGTTCGAGAGCGTCGTCGTGCCGATGTCGCTCAGGGTGACGATCATCGAGCTGAAAGAAGCGATGTGCCGTTGGCCGCTGGGCGACCCGGCCAGCTCCGAATTCCGCTACTGCGGATCGCCAGCGGCATCCGGTCCCTATTGCGCTTACCACGGCTCCCTCGCCTACCAGCCGGCCCACGACCGGCGGCGCGAGCGCGAACGACTGCGCCGACCGGCCCTGCGCTGAAATGAGGATCACGGCTTCGTTTTCTGCTGCAGCGGCACCGCCGCGACAAAACAGGAGCCCTGGTTCACGCGGCTGGTGATCGTCAGTCTGCCGCGGTGGCGGCTGAGGATGTGCTTTACGATCGCGAGGCCCAGGCCGGTGCCGTTCTTGGCCCGGCTCTGGGTAGCGTCGACGCGGTAGAACCGCTCGGTCAAGCGCGGCAGGTGCTCGGGCGCAATGCCGTAGCCATAGTCCCGGACGCTCAGGCTTCCCTCCTTCTCGTTCATCGTGACCGCGACTTCGACCACGCCTGCGGCCTCCGAACCGGCGCGGACGCCATATTTGATCGCATTCTCGATCAGGTTCTCCGCCACCCGCAGGAGTTCGTCGCGATCGCCGGCGACCATCACCTGCTGCGCCGCGCTGATGCGGATTTCGACGCCGAGATCCTCGGCCATCGGCGTCAGCGCATCGACGACGCTGCGGGTGGTCTGGGCGAGATCGACGGTGGTCTCGGGCCGCACGTGCTGCTTCTGTTCGATGCGCGACAGCGACAGCAGGTCTTCGATCAACCGCGCCATTCGCCGTCCCTGCTCGCGCATGATGGCGAGGAACCGGTCGCGCGCCTTCGCGTCGTCATGGGCCGAGCCTTGAAGCGTCTCGATGAAGCCGACGAGCGAAGCGAGGGGAGTGCGCAGTTCATGGCTAGCGTTGGCGATGAAGTCGACTCGCAAGCGCTCGACCCGCCGTGCTTCTGTCTGATCGCGGAGCGTGATCAGCGTCGCCACGACCTCGCCGTCAGCCGTTGTGAGCGGGGCGACGCAGACGTCGAAAAGCCGTTCGACCGGCACCCGCTCGCTCCACTGCACGGTCTCGGCTTCGCCGCTCGCCATCACCCGCCGTCGCGCGTCGATGACGTCGGGAGCACGCAGCCCGAGCACGAACGGGTCGCCGACCCTGAGCCCAGGCAGGAGCTCCAACGCCGGGTTGTTGGCCGCCGCCGCGCGCTCGTCGGGGCCGACGATGACCGCAGGCTCCGGCATCGCGCCCACGAGCTGCGATGCAAACGGCGACCCCACGAAATCGGCGAGCGTCTGAGCGTCAGCGCTGCGCATCGCCTTACCTGCTAATCGTCCGACGCCGCCGACATCGCTTCCCGCAGCGAACGCCAGCGGCGCACCGCCTCGACGCCGCCGAGCATCGTCATCGCGGCAATGAAGGGGACGGCGTAATAGACGCCGCGAAAAAGCAGGAGCGAGGCCAGCACGGCGTCCTGGTTGCCGCCGACGCCCTGGAGGATCGTCGCCTCGAAGACGCCAAGGCCGCCGGGCGCGTGACTGGCGATGCCGAGCATGGCGGCGAACGAATAGAGGGTCGCGAAGGTGGGAAAGCCGAACCTTTCGGCTTTCGGCAGCAGAACATAGAGAGCTGCCGACGCCGAACAGATGTCAATGACGCCGAGCGCCATTTGTCCGAGCGTGAGCAACGGACCGGGAAGCTTGAAATCGCCGAGAACCGCCGCGTCCCGCCAGCGCATGCGGCTGATCCAGGCAAGATAGGCGATCACCGCGCCGACGACGCCTGCGCCGATGAGGCGATTGGCGAGGGGATGGAAGTGGTCGATCTCGGCCACCGGATCGGACGCCGAGAGGAAGCCGGACCCGACCACCAGTCCCATCCCCAGCCAGAAGGTGATCGCCGCCACGATTGTAAGGCTCGCGACCTTTCCGGCGGAGAGGCCCGCTGGCCCGTAGATCCAATAGCGGACCGCTCCCCCCGTCACCAGCGGAAACCCGAGCGTGAACGAAAACGCGTAGCTGGCGAAGGACGCGAGCGCCGTCAGCCGATAGGGAACCTTGATCTTAAGGTGGCGCAGCGCCAGCGCGTCATAGCCGGTGAGCGCGAGGTAGCTCAATGCGGTGAAGGCGAAGGAGAGGGTGATCTGGTCGCTGCCCGTCCCGGCGATCGCCGCCTTGACCTTGTTCGGATCGATGCGGACAAGGGTGCGCAGGAAAATTGTCGCTGAAATCGCAATGATGAGGACGCTCGCCGCGATGCCGAGCCGGCGAAGCGCCAAGCGGCGGCGCGAGACGCCGTCGACCAGGCGTCCGACGAACGACGGCGGCTGCGGGGGCGGCGCTTCGATCGGCGCCCAGTTCGAAGCCGGGCGTCGTTTCTGGGCCTGCGCCATGCCTTCATCCTGTTGACGACGCCGCTGCCTATAGGACCATGCCGCTTTGGGCGCAAGCGACATAAGAACGCAAGTCCTCAGCCGACGGATACGCGCTGCTTCGTCTTCCAGGACCGGTAGGCGGCGTCGGCGAGCAAGAGCGCCATGAGCCCGTCATGGCCGTCGGGATGGGGCTTCCCGCCGGATTTTGCGGCGCCGACGAAAGCGTCAAGCTCGTTGCGATAGGCCGCGTCATAGCGCTCGAGAAAAAAGTTGAGCGCCTTGTCGCTAGCGAAGCCGTGCGCGCCGGCCCACTCGACCGTCGTCTCGCGCACATTGTCGGCGCGGATCATGCCCTTGTCGCCATGCGCCTCGACCCGCTGATCGTAGCCGTAGGTCGCACGGCGCGAATTGGAGATCTGCGCCACCTTGCCCGACGCCGTCTCCATAATGACGACCGCGGTGTCGATGTCGCCCGCCCCCCCAATCGCCTTGTCGACCAGCGCCGACCCCATCGCGCTCACCGCGACGGGCTCCTCGCCGAGGACGAACCGGGCCATGTCGAAGTCGTGGATCATCATGTCGCGGAAGAGGCCGCCCGAGCGGGCGATATAGGAGACCGGCGGCGGCGAGGGATCGCGCGAGGTGATGGAGACGATCTCGAGCGCGCCGATCGCGCCCTCGGCTACGCGCCGGCGCAGTTCGGCGAAATTCGGGTCGAACCGGCGATTGAAGCCGACCATCAACGTCGCGCCGCTCTTGTTGACGACGTCGAGACACGCGCGGACCCGGTTGACATCGAGGTCGATCGGCTTCTCGCAGAAGATTGACTTGCCCGAGCGGGCGGCGCGCTCGATGAGATCGGCGTGGGTGTCGGTTGGCGAGCAGATGGCGACGGCGTCGACGTCCTTGGCGGCGAGGATCGCGTCAATTGCGCCGACCTTCGCGCCGGTGGCCTTGGCCAGGGCGGCGGCCGCGGCCGGATCGGCGTCGGCGACCAGAACCACTTGGCTGTCGGGCCGCGCCGCGACGTTGCCGCCGTGGATCTTGCCGATCCTGCCTGCGCCGATGATCCCGAATCTCATGCGTTCCTCCGTTGGCGGGCGCTGTTTGCGGCCAAGCAAGCCGCGCTCAAAAAAAGAATATACGTTCCATATTGACTTGGGAATAGAATTTTTGTTTCATTCCGATGGCGGGCGAGCGCGACGGCGCGTCGGTTGCGGCAAGCATCGACATCTAGTCGGCGCGGCGGTCAGCCCGAAGGAGAAACGCTCATGGCCAGGTCCCCCGCCCCCGAGGCCCCCGCGTCCGCGCGCCCCGCCCATCGCGGGCCGGCAAATCTCAACGGCAAGATCGCCATCGTCACCGGGGGCACCCAAGGGCTCGGTGAGGCGATCGCGCGGCTGTTCGCCGAGCGCGGCGCGTCGGGGCTCGTGATCTGCGGCCGCAATGCGCAAAGGGGCGAGCGGGTCGCAAGCGACATTTCCTCGGCCGGCTGCCCGACCGTCTTCGTCAAGGCCGATCTCGCCAGCGTCGCCGACTGCCGCAAGGTGGTCGCCAAGGCGGACGAGCGCTTCGGCCGCGTCGACGCGCTGGTCAATGCCGCCGCGCTGACCGACCGGGGCGACATCTTCGACACCACCGAGCAGCGCTATAACGAGATTTTCGACGTCAACGTGCGCGCGCCGTTCTTCCTCATCCAGGAGACCGTGCGCATCATGCGGCGCGACAAGATCGCAGGCTCCATCGTCAACATCCAGTCGATGTCGGCCCATGGCGGGCAGCCGTTCATCACCGCCTATTGCGCTTCGAAAGGCGCGCTCGCGATTCTGACCCGCAACGTCGCCCACTCGCTGCTCAAATTCCGCATCCGCGTCAACGGCCTCAACATCGGCTGGATGTCGACGCCTGGCGAGGATCGCATCATGAAGACCTATCACGGCGCCAAGGACGGATGGCTCGAAGAGGCCGTCAGGATGAAGCCGTTCGGCCGCCTCATCGATCCCAAGGAAGTCGCGCGCGCCTGCGCTTTTCTATGCTCCGACGAATCCGGGCTGATGACCGGCTCGAACATCGACTTCGACCAGAACGTGGTCGGCACAGCCGATCCGCCGATCGAGCCTTGAGCCGGAGCCGCGCTTGCCCTCCGATCCTCGCCTCGACGTCATCACCATCGGCCGCTCCTCGGTCGACCTTTACGGCGTGCAGGTCGGCGGCCGGCTCGAAGACATGGCGACGTTCTCCAAGGCGGTCGGCGGCTGTCCGACCAATATCGCCATCGGCACGGCGCGGCTCGGCCTCAAGAGCGGCCTCATCACTCGGGTCGGCGACGAGCACATGGGCCGCTTCATCCGCGAGCAATGTGCGCGCGAGGGCGTCGACGTCGCCGGAATCCGGACCGATCCGGTGAGGCTCACCTCGCTCGTTTTGCTCGGCATCCGCGACGAGAAGACCTTCCCGCTCATCTTCTATCGCGACAATTGCGCCGATAGCGCGCTCGACGAGGACGACGTCGATCAGGGCTTCGTCGAGAGCGCCAAGGCGGTCCTGGTGAGCGGCACCCATTTCGCGCGCCCGAACACAGCCGCCGCGCAGCTTAAGGCGATGCGCATCGCCCGCGCCGCCGGCCGCAGGGTCGTGTTCGACATTGACTACCGCCCCAACCTATGGGGGCTTGCCGGCCACGGGGCGGGCGAAGAGCGCTACATCAAGTCGAGCCAAGTCACGCAGAGCCTGAGCGCGATCCTGCCGCAATGCGACCTCATCGTCGGCACGGAGGAGGAGATGATGATCGCAGGCGGCGCTGACGAACCGCTCGCTGCGCTGAGAGCGGCGCGCGCGGTGAGCCGGGCGACGCTGGTGCTCAAACGCGGCCCGATGGGCTGCGTCGTTTTTCCCGATGCGATCCCCGATTCGCTCGACAAGGGAGTGAAGGGGCCAGGATTTCCGGTCGAGGTCTATAACGTGCTCGGCGCCGGCGACGCGTTCATGTCTGGGTTCCTCCGCGGTTGGCTCGCCGACGAGCCGCTCGAGACCTGCTGCGCTTACGCCAACGCCAACGGCGCCTTCGCCGTGTCACGCCTCCTGTGCTCGGCCGAATATCCGACCTGGGCCGAGCTCAGCCGCTTCCTCAAGCGTGGCTCGCCCCATCGGGCGCTGCGCCGCGACGAGACGCTCAATCACATCCATTGGGCGACGACCCGCCGGCCCGAGCCGCCCTCGATCATGGCGCTGGCGATCGATCACCGCGCCCAGCTGGAAAAGATCGCTGACGACGCCGGCGCGCCGCGCGAGCGCATCAGCGACCTCAAACTGCTCGCTGTCCAGGCCGCCGCCAAGGTCGCGGCCGGACGGCCGGGCTACGGCATGCTGCTCGACGGCAAGTATGGGCGGGAGGCGCTGTTCCGCGCCCTCGATCATGATTTCTGGATCGGCCGGCCGGTGGAGGAGCCGGGTTCGCGCCCGCTCGAATTCGAGTTCGGTGGCTCGCTCGGGGTCAAGCTCGAGGAGTGGCCGGTCGCCCACACGATCAAGTGCCTGTGCTTCTATCACCCCGACGATCCCCCGGAGATGAAGGCGCGCCAGGAGCGCGAGCTCCTGCGCCTGCATGACGCCGCGCGCACGCTTGAGCGCGAGCTCTTGATCGAGATCATCGCGAGCAAGAACGGCGCGGTCGACGAGCGCACGATCGCCCGGGTGATCGAGCGGCTCTATGCGATCGGCGTCATGCCGGACTGGTGGAAGCTCGAGGGCCAGGCGAGCAGGGTGGCGTGGGACAATGTCGCGCGCGCGATTCAAACCGGCGATCCCTTATGCCGCGGGATCATGCTGCTAGGTCTGGAAGCGCCGGAGGACGATCTTGCGCAGGCATTCGCGCTGGCGCGACATTGCAGTCTGGTCAAGGGTTTTGCGGTCGGACGGACGATCTTCGTCGAGCCCGCGGTCGAGTGGTTCGCCGGCCGCATCGGCGACCTCGAGGCGGTCGAGCGGATGGCGGGAGCGTTTTCGCGCCTGTGTGATCTCTGGCGCGATTCCGGGCGCGAGAGCGGGTGATGGCCGGCGCGACGCTCGCCGGTCGGCGGAGAACAATGATCAAGCCAGGAAAGTCTGCGCCATGACAACGATCCGGTTGACCGCCGCTCAGGCGATGGTTCGCTTCCTGAGCGCGCAGCAAGTCGAAATCGAGCGGCGCAAGCAGCGCCTGTTCGAGGGCGTGTTCGCGATTTTCGGCCACGGCAACGTCGCCGGCCTCGGCGAAGCGCTCTACGCCTCGCGCGATGCGCTGCCGACCTACCGCGCCCATAACGAGCAGGCAATGGCCCATGCCGCGATCGCCTTCGCCAAAGCCTCGCGGCGCAACCGGATGATGGCCTGCACGACCTCGATCGGCCCCGGGGCGACCAACATGGTCACCGCCGCGGCGGTCGCCCATGTCAATCGCCTCCCCGTGCTCCTGATCCCCGGCGACGTGTTCGCCAACCGCAGGCCCGATCCAGTCTTGCAGCAGGTCGAGGACTTCGGCGACGGAACGGTGAGCGCCAACGACTGCTTTAAGCCCGTGTCGCGCTATTTCGACCGCATCACGCGTCCCGAGCAGATCGTGCCGGCGCTGAACCGGGCGGTCGCGGTCATGACCGATCCGGCCGAATGCGGGCCAGTGACCCTCGCCTTCTGCCAAGACGTGCAATCGGAGGCCTATGACTATCCGGCGAGCTTCTTCGACGAGCGGGTGCATCGCCCGCGCCGCATCGCGCCAGACCCGCGCGAGGTCGACGAGGCCGCCGCGCTCCTGAAACAGGCCAAGAAGCCGTTCGTCGTCTGCGGCGGCGGCGTCCTCTATTCCGACGCCGAGCGCGAGCTTATCGACTTCTGCGCCAGGCGCGGGGTTCCGGTCGTCGAGACGCAGGCGGGCAAGTCGACGATGCCGGCCGATCATCCCCTCGCCCTGGGCGCGGTCGGCGTCACCGGGACCGGCGCCGCCAATGCGCTCGCCGCGCAAGCGGACGTGATCGTCGGCGTCGGCACCCGGTTTGCCGACTTCACCACCGGCTCCTGGGCGCTGTTCAAGAATCCCGACCGGCGTTTCATCGGGCTCAACGTGCAGCCGTTCGATGCGGTCAAGCATCGCGCGTTGCCGGTCGTTGGGGACGCCCGGACGGCGCTCGCCGCGCTCGATTCCGCGCTCGGCGCGTGGAAGGCGCCGCGCTCGTGGACCGATTCGGCCGCCAGGGCCAAGGCGGAATGGGAGGCGACCGCCGCGCGCTTTACCGCGCCGACCAACGCGCCGGCGCCGACCGACGCGGAGGTTCTCGGCGCGCTCATGCGGGCAGGCGAGAGGAGCGACGTCATTGTCTGCGCCGCCGGCGGACTGCCGGGCGAACTGCACAAGCTGTGGCGCGCCGGGGCGCCGCTCGGCTACCATGTCGAATATGGCTATTCGTGCATGGGCTACGAGATTCCGGGCGGGATCGGCGTCAAAATGGCGCTGCCGGACCGCGAAGTGGTGGTGGTTGTCGGCGACGGCTCATACCTGATGATGAATTCGGAGATCGCCACCTCGGTGATGCTGGGAAGAAAGCTCATTATCGTCGTCAACGACAATCGCGGCTTCGGCTGCATCAATCGGTTGCAAAAGGCGACCGGCGGCGCGCCGTTCAACAATCTGCTTGGAGACACACGGCATGAGACGCTGCCCGCAGTCGACTTCGTCGCTCATGCGCGCGCGCTCGGGGCGGAAGCGGTGAAGGCCGGCTCGATCGCCGAGCTCGAGGCGGCGTTCAAAAAGGCGCGGGCGGCGAAATCTACCCAGGTGATCGTCATCGATACCGATCCGATCGGCTCGACCGACGCCGGCGGTTTCTGGTGGGACGTCGCCGTGCCGGCGGTCTCGGAGCGAACGGAGGTCGACGCCGCGCGCCGCGGCTACGAGGATGCGCAAAAACTGCAACGGGTCGGAGACTGAGATGACCGTTCTCATCGGCGCCAATCCGATCGGCTGGACCAACGACGACCTGCGGGAGATCGGTGGCGACACGCCGCTCGAGACGTGCCTCAAGGAGGCCAGAGAGGCCGGCGTCGAGGGGATGGAGAAGGGTCACAAGATGCCGGGCGACGGACCTGCCCTTAAGGCGAAGCTCGCCTCGTTCGGCATGGACTTCGTCGGCGGCTGGTATTCGACGGAATTGCTCAAGCGCTCGGCGCGCGAAGAATTCGAGGCCGCCAAGGCGCATATCGCGATGACCAAAAGCGCGGGCGCCAATATCGTCATCGTCGCCGAGACCTCGAACGCCATCCACGGCGAACGTTCGAAGCCATTATCGGAACGCCCGCGGCTGAAAAAGGGCGAGTGGGCCTCTTACGGCGCGAAGCTGACCGAATTCGCCGAGCGCCTCGAGGGCGAGGGTCTGAAACTCTGCTATCATCACCATATGGGAACGATCATCCAGTCGGAGCGCGACATCGACGCTCTGATGGCGCACACCAAACCTCCGGCGCATCTCCTGCTCGACACCGGCCACGCCCGCTGGGGCGGCGCCGATCCGGCGGAGCTGGCGCGGGCCTATCGGTCGCGGATCGGCCATGTCCACTGCAAGGACGTACGCGAAGCGAAGATGCGTCGAATCGAACGCCAGCGACCTGAAGCTTCCTCGATTCGATCTTAGGCGTAGGCAAGGAACTCGGCGTCTATACCGCGCCGGGCGACGGGATGATCGACTATCCGGCGGTATTCAAGGAGCTCAAGGGCTATTCCGGCTGGGTCGTGCTCGAAGCCGAGCAGGATCCGAAGAAAGCGCCCGCCCTGCCTTACGCCAAGAAGGGGGTCGCGCATATCCGCGCGGCGCTCAAGGAGGCGGGATTGATGTAATCCCTGATCCGGCGCTTCGCGCCACCTTCCCCCGCATGCGGCGTCGAGAGACGCCCGTCCTTCGACGGGCTTTGCGGGAGAAGGCCGGGCGAGGGTGAGGGAAGCCAAGGAGGTTTTCGCCATGCCGCAATCGAAGCTGCTCGTTCATGCCGGCCCCGCCGCCGACGGGGTCGGCCATCGCATCACGCCGGCAAGCGCTGGCTGGCGCTATGTCGGCTTCGAGACCCGGATGCTGAAAGAGGGCGCAAAGTCGAAGCTCGACACCGGCGGCGACGAAGTCTGCCTCGTCATCCTCTCCGGCAAAGCGCGCGTGACCGCGGGCGGTTTCGATTCCGGGACGATCGGCGAGCGCGGAAACGTGTTCGACGGATTGCCGTGGTCGGTCTACCTGCCTCCGCATAGCGCGGCGACGATCGAGGCGGCGACGGATTGCGAAGTCGCCCTGTGCTCGGCGCCGGCGACCGGGCGGTTCAAGGCCCGCGTCATCAAGCCCGGCGACGTCGGCACGCTGACCCGCGGAACGGGCTCGAATGCGCGCTTCATCCGCAACGTCCTGCCCGAGGACGCCGAGGCCGAGAGCGTGCTGGTGGTCGAAGTCATCACGCCCGGCGGCCACTGGTCGAGCTACCCGCCGCACAAGCACGACCGCGACGCGCTGCCCGACGAATCCTATCTCGAGGAGACCTACTATCACCGCCTGAAGCCGGCACAGGGCTTCGCCTTTCAGCGCATCTATACCGAGGACGGCTCGCTCGACGAGGCGCTGACGGTCAAGGACGGCGACGTCGTGCTGGTGCCGCGCGGCTATCATCCCGTCGCCGCCCCGCTACGGCTACGACCTCTACTATCTCAATGTGATGGCTGGCCCGAAGCGCGTCTGGCGCTTTTACAACGATCCTGAACACGAGTGGCTGATGGCGCAGGCCCCGGCGTGAAGCGGCAGCGCGTTCTCGTCGTCGGGCTCGGCACGATGGGGCTGAGCCATGCCCGCGCCTATCGGGCGATCGACGGTTTCGACCTCGTGGGCTTGTGCACCCGCAACGCCGCGGGCCGTCATGATCTCGACAAGGAGTTCCCCGGACTGCCTCGCTATGAGGGCCTGACCGAAGCGCTTCATGCGCTCAAGCCCGACGCGGTCGCGATCGCCGCCTATACGGAGCACCACGCACCGATGGCGCTTGAGGCGTTCGCCGCCGGGCGCGCATGTGTTCTGCGAGAAGCCGCTCGCCGACACGCTCAAAGCCGCCGAGAGCGTCGTCGCCGCGGCGCGTACGGCCAACAAGGCGCTGCTCGTCGGTTATATTCTGCGCGTCCATCCTTCGTGGACGCGCTTTGTCGAGATCGGCCGCACCCTCGGCAAGCCGTTGGTCATGCGCATGAACCTCAATCAGCAATCGTCGGGTTCGTTCTGGGGCGTGCATAAGGCCCTGATGCGCTCAACCTCGCCGATCGTCGACTGCGGCGTGCACTATGTCGACGTGATGTGCCAGGTGACGCGAGCGAAGCCCGTTGCGGTGCACGCGGTCGGGGCGCGGCTCACCGACGAGATCGCGCCGGCGATGGTCAATTACGGCCATCTTCATCTCGCCTTCGACGACGGCTCGGTCGGCTGGTACGAGGCCGGCTGGGGCCCGATGATGAGCGAGACCGCGTATTTCGTGAAGGACATGATCGGACCGAAGGGCTGCGTCTCGATCGTGGCCAAGGAGTCCGCCGGCGACGTCAAGTCGGCCGATCACGACACCCATACGAAGACCAACGCATTGCGCATCCACCATGCGGCCCTCAACGCCGACGGCGCCTTCGCCCGCCCCGACGAAACCCTCTCGACCGAGGACGAGCCCAGCCACCAGGACTTGTGCGAACGCGAGCAGCGCCTATTCCTGAAAGCGATCCGCGGCGAGATCGACCTTAAGGATCATCTCGAGGACGCGATCAACTCGCTGCGCATCGTGTTCGCGGCCGACGAGAGCATGCGGACAGGCGAAGTGGTGAAGCTTTGACGTCCTCAATGGCGCCCCCGCCGTTGTCGTTTGCGGGGAGACGCCGCCGGACGAGGCGACGACGCGCGCGATCGCAGGGGGCTTTGAACAGCCAGTCGTACGCGCGGAGGAACGGGACCCCGGCCGGGGGCCGGAATTCTATCCTCGGCACGGATGTCGGGAATTAAGCCGGCTCAACGATTTCCCTTCCGGCCACTCCCGGATCTGGTTCCGCAAGGGGCTTTAAAAGAGGCGGACGCTTGCCGAGGGAGGTCATTCGGCGTCAAAGTGCGTGATCCAAGTCCAGGGAGGATCAAAAGTGGATCTCGGCGTCACCGACAAAGTCCGTCCGCTCATCGCCGCCGTCCGAGCGATGGTGCGCGATGAGATCATGCCGCTCGAAGAGGAATACGAGGCCGAGGTCGGACGCGAGGGCGACCGCTTCAAGCCGACCAAGCGGATGATCGAGATCCGGGAATCCCTGAAAGCCAAGGCGCGGGCCAAGGGTCTGTGGAACTTCTGGCTCACCGCCTCCGACAAGGGCTACGGCCTCGCCACCGTCGAATACGCCTATCTCGCCGAGGAGATGGGCTGGTCGCCGCTTGCCTCCGAGGTCTTCAACTGCTCCGCGCCCGACACCGGCAACATGGAAGTGATCGAACGCTACGGCTCGCCCGAGCAGAAGGCGCGCTGGCTGCCCGACCTGCTCGAAGGGCGCACGCGCTCGGCCTATCTCATGACCGAGCCCGGGGTCGCCTCGTCCGACGCGACCAACATCGCCATGGACGCCCGCCTCGATGGCGACGAATGGGTGCTGAACGGCGAGAAATGGTGGTCGTCCGGGGCCGGCGATCCGCGCTGCACGCTTTACATTACAATGACGTTGACCGATCCCGACGCCGCTCCGCACGCGCGCCATTCGATGCTGCTTGTCCCGGCGGCGACCAAGGGAGTCGAGATCCTGAGGGCGCTGAAGGTCTACGGCGACGACGACGCCCCGCACGGCCACATGCATATCCGTTTTCACGACGTGCGCGTCCCCAAGGATGCGATCGTGCTCGGCCGCGGACGCGGCTTCGAAATCGCCCAGGGACGGCTTGGGCCGGGACGCATCCACCATTGCATGCGCGCGATCGGCCAGGCCGAGAGGGCGCTCGAGGCGATGTGCCGGCGCGCCAGCGCGCGGTCCGCCTTCGGCCAGAAGCTCGCCAGGCTCGGCGCCAATCCGGACATCATCGCCGAGGCGCGCATGAGCATCGAGATGGCGCGCCTGCTCTGCCTGAAAGCGGCCTGGGCGATGGACACGCAGGGGGTGCGAGCCGCCGCGCCCCTCATCTCGCAGATCAAGGTGATCGCGCCCCGGGTCGCGCTCGAGGTAATCGACCAGGCGGTGCAATTGCACGGCGGGGCGGGCGTCAGCCAGGACTTCCCGCTCGCCCGGATGTGGACCCACGTGCGCACGCTGCGCCTCGCCGACGGACCCGACGCGGTCCACCGGCGGGTGATCGCCAAGGCCGAGATGAAGCGTTACACCAACGAGGCGGCCGCGCGGTGAGCGGCGCTTTCCCCGAGGATACGCGCGCGCTCGACGCGTGGGCCGGCGCTCATGTCGAGGGCTGGCGCGGTCCGAGCGCAGTCACGAAATTCCCGACCGGACAGTCGAACCCGACCTATCGGATCGAGACGCCGAATCGCCGCTACGTCCTGCGCCGCAAGCCGCCGGGCAAGCTCTTGAAAATGGCCCACATGATCGAGCGCGAGTTCCGGGTCTTGAGGGCGCTCGAAGGGGTCGGGTATCCGGCTCCCCGCGCGCTTGCGCTGTGCGAGGACGAAGGCGTGATCGGGACCGCCTTCTACCTGATGACCTTCGTCGACGGGCGCGTCCTCTGGAACCCGGCGCTCCCGGAGCTCAACCGCGAGGATCGGCGTCCGATCTATGACGCCATGAACGAGGGCCTCGCCAAGCTGCACACGATCGACTTCGCCAAGGCGGGCCTCTCCGATTACGGCAAGCCAGGCAGCTATTACGCCCGCCAATACCAGCGCTGGACCGATCAGTATCGGGCCAGCGAAACGTCGAAGCTCGAGGACATGGAGCGCCTGATCGCCTGGCTCGCCGACAAGGTCCCGCCGGACGACGGCCGGGTCTCGCTGGTGCACGGCGACTGGCGCATCGACAACATGATCTTCGACGCACGCTCGCCGCGCCTGCTCGCGGTTCTCGACTGGGAGCTCTCGACCCTCGGCCATCCCTTTGCCGATCTCGCCTACCAGTGCATGCAATGGCGGCTGCCGGCGGGCAGATTTCGCGGGCTCGGCGGCGTCGATCGCGCGGCGAGCGGCATCCCGACCGAAGCCGAATATGTCGCAGCCTATTGCCGGAGAATGGGGCTGAAAGGCATCCCCGATTGGACCTTCCTCGTCGCCTTCAGCTTCTTTCGCAGCATCGCGATCCACCAAGGCGTCTATAAGCGCTCGCTCGACGGCAACGCCTCGAACCCGGAGCTCGCCCGGCAATTGGGAGAATCCGTGCCGCTGGTGGCGCATATCGCCATGGAGGCGGTCGAGGGCGAAAGCAATCGTTTGGCATAAAGGCGGCCGCCCCGGGGCGGGGCAAGCGCGTCTTGCCGGCGCCGGCGCGCCATGCTAAGCGCCCCGCCGACCCTTGCGGCGAGACTTGAGCGTCGCCGTCGGCCCCGGAGAGGTGGCAGAGTGGTCGATCGCGCCGCACTCGAAATGCGGAGTACGTGCAAGCGTACCGGGGGTTCGAATCCCTCCCTCTCCGCCAGCCACGCTCTCCGCGCCCTAGTTCAAGCTAGCATGGAAAGCCTGTAACATCATCGCGATCGCCGCGTTTTAGAACTCATCGGACGCCCGACATCTAGCGATCAGTGTGGCCAATTGGGCAACATGACCGCTCGCGTAATTTTGCCATTGCCCAGGCGCAACAAAATATCCGCCTCCCGCCTTTCTGCCCCTATGCACCATGAGGGCGACAACGCATCGCGAGGACGAGGAATTCCGCATTCATTGAGAAGCTGCGCGACGCGGTCGGGCTTCACCTCGACGCATCCGAGCAGTCGCTGCCGTTAACCTGTCTTGAGGATGGCTTAACGATTTATGTGAGAAGCTATCTCGAGACAGCAGATGGCTATCAATGAATTCTTGCCGCCCTATTCGCGCCCCATTCCCCCAGTCTAATCAGCCCCATTGGCGCCGATCTGAACTTATCCTCCAGAGCGAGCCAGCACTATGAACCAGGCACTTAGGCTAAGAGCTCTTTTCTCGGGCCCACCGCAAGAAAAAAATAAAAAGGATAATTGTCTAAACTTCGATATTACTGTCGGATCGAGTAGCTTTCTCGTTCGCCGCCGGATGCTGATTATCGAAGGTAAGAGAATACAAACTGCCCTTGCGGAAATAGAAACTGAAATCAAGGCTCGGCAAGATCATCTCGTGCTTTTTCGTGATCGTGTGCTCACGTCTCTTCGCGAGCACTTAGCGGCGCGTGAAAAGGCTTTGCACGAAGAGCTGGCTCTGCGCGAGAGTCTTGAGAAAAAGCGGAAGCTAAAAAACCTGCCTAAAGCGGCAGAGCGTTACGTTCGCAGCACGGGAAAGCAACTTTTCGCATACCTGAAACCCCCCTCGGCGGAGAACACCGGCGGCCCCCATGCGATTGCCGCTCATGACCCAGGGTGGCATTTGCCGAAAGCCGCACCATTAAAGGCTTGGGCAGAGTGGTTTGTCGACAACGAACCTCGCTTGAGTAAGGCATCGCGCTTTCGAAAGGACCCGATCCAGGTTGCTCTTGTTGTTGGCGGGGGGCTTGGCGATGTTCTGAAATCTACGCATCTTGTGGGGCCCATCTCGGATCAGTTTTCCTGTGATCTGGCGATCATCGCGGCCCAACCCGCTGTGGCTGAAGTCGTAGCGCGCAATCCTTATGTGAGGAACTCGCTGGTTCCCGTTTCTCGACACGTGTTCGATTTTGTCGACAGTATCAGCGATATATCGATATTCGATTTGATCATAGTATGGACATATAGCGTACAGTATATAATCCCGCCAAGTTCAAGAATCGCGCGCAGCGACATTCGGTCTATCGAGTCAAAATCGTCCGATTTGAGACAAATTCTTGATAAGTATTGCTTCCTGCACGGTTGGCCTATATTTAATTTCGCTTTCTCTCGTGACGTGACCCGACTTGGGCTGTCGCTCATGAAGGTGAGCGTTGCGACCTCTGGCCTGCCTCACCGCAATCCTGACGAGATACCGTTCTTTCCGGGTAAACAGTCACTTCGAGCGATAATCGGTTTGCTAACAAAGCGCTACGTGACCGTCCACCACGGTTTCGATTTGAATTTTCTGCCCGCAAAGACCAGGACGACTGATTACAGTTCGACAAAGAATATTTCGATGGAGCAATGGCGTCAAATTGTCTCGCTCCTTCGAAGGGAAGGAATCGAGGTCGTTCAGCTTGGTATAGAAGAAGAGGAAAATATAGAGGGCGTCACTCATTACTTAAATGGACTGACTTCGCTCGAGGAGACCGGCCTCCTGATCAAGCACGGTTTATGCCACATCGATACGGAAGGCGGCCTTGTTCACCTCGCGACCGCAGTTCACGCACGGTGTGTGGTTCTGTTCGGCCCCACGCCGGTCGAGTTTTTTGGCTATCCACAAAATATCAATTTGGAGCCGTCGGGCTGCAAAGCCTGCTGGTTCACTACCCAGAACCTGGCTCATCGAGTGTCCGCGGCATACGACCGGGCCGGAATGCATGAAGGGGCACTCCGCCGCCAGTGTCGCGGAGGCCGCGAACAGGATTATCGCGGAGTTGGAAAATCTCTCCGCGAAACTGATCGCCGCGGAAACGCGATCCGCTCCGAAGCCCTTGGCCGAAACGGTCGCGATGGCGCGGGGCCTCCTCGGCCATAACGGCTGGAAATCGGGTTCTGCTGATCTTCGATGATCCGCTGTGCGATGTCCGCTCGCAATTGTCCGATAGCGTTCTGAGTGGAAGCGACGTGATCGTCTGCGCCGACAAACCGCCCGAGCCGGAGCTTGGCGGCCGCGCCGAATATGGTTCCTTGCTCAACCTTCCGAGAGCTTCATCGTCGGTCGACGCCGCCGTCTGGATCGCGCGCGAATTGGAGTCGGATATCGCCCCGTTCGCGCTGCGCGAGATCTTTCGCGTTCTGAAACCCGGGGGCCAACTCGCTTTTGCAGCGGTGGGCGAGACGAGGGGTCTGGACCTGCGTCTGGCGCTTTTTACGGCTCGAATCGCCTTCGACGAAGGCGAGACGCCGTCCGGTCTCGTCTACTCGTGTTCTTTGCGCAAGAACGGCGCGCAGGCGGAGGGCGTCCGGGCTGTTTCAGGCTCGGCGGTTTCGCTAACAAGTCCTCGGACGGCGCAGGGGCATGGCGCCGCCATTGATCCGAGACTTGCGCCGCTCGAGGAGGAAAACAGACGACAAATAAGCGTCGTGCGCGACATGTTTGTCTTGAGCGGCAAAAACTCGTTGACGATGTGCTGGCCGCTTGTGGATGACGCAGTTCAGCAGGGGTTTGGCGGAGACGGATGGATCTGGATCTCAAACCGCTTTGCAGAGGGCTATCCGACCAAATTCTTCCTCAGCGGATGGCATGGCGCCCTGGATTGGGTGATCTGGAACCGAGACGACAAATGCCTTCTCATGCTGCCACACCCCGATCAGCAGTGCTCGCGCGACCGCGCCATAGAATTGCAGCTTCATCTCACCCTTCCCGAGGCCAGCGCGTCAAACCCGATCGCGATCGGAATTCGTGTCGATGACGGACCTATCGAGAATTTCAATCTATCGACCGAAGACGAGATCTTGACAGTTCTGATGTCGACCGCCTCCTCGAAGTTTCGCGGCGTATCCTTGGTCGAGTTCCACCTGGGCGCTGAGACAGGCCACGGAGTGAGCGAACGACCCAGCGTTGATATGAGGATGGGTGTGAGGAGGCTCCGCTATCGCAGATTGAGTTGCGAGGACGAACAGCCTTCTGCGGAACCGGCGCGACCTTGACCGCCGAGCGCTTCGCGGCGATGCAGTAGCGCCAACTATCCCGGCGATGTCGCCAAGGGCGTCTGGGTTCGGTCTGCGGTGGTACGCTGCATGATCGCAGGCGGCTACCCCATCACCTGCATCGTCAGCCAGACTGCGGCGAGCGCGGGCTTGTGCGCCCCTTCGATCTCCAGGCTGACCTCGTAACTCAATTGCCACTCGCGGGACGAACGGTGCGTCGCTGCGGCGAGCGTGAAATGCCCGCGCACGCGGCTTCCCGAGCGGACGGGATGGAGAAAGCGCACCTTATCGAAGCCGTAGTTCACGCCGTGGATCGCGCCCTCGATTCTGGGCAGCGCGCTATAGGCCATGGCCGACAATAGCGAGAGAGTAAGGAAGCCGTGCGCAACCGTGCCGCCAAACGCGGTCGCTCCCGCCCGCTCGGGGTCGACATGGATAAACTGCTCGTCTTCGGTGACCTTGGCAAAGGCGTCGATCCGGTCTTGATCGACGGTGAGCCAGCGCGAGATGAAGCTGCGGCCGACCATGGCCGCAAGTTCGCCGGCGGGAACCTTCTTGACGTCCGCCCAGTCGTTCATTCGTGGCCTCCGAACAATGATGGCGGCGGGGCGACGGCAATCCCGCCGTCGACCGGCAGGATCGCGCCGGTCGTATAGGCGCCGCCGCGCCCGGTCAGGAACAGGATTGCGCCGGCGATATCGTCCTCGCGGCCGAGCCGGCCCATCGGCACGGTCTTGGCGCCCCGCGCCGCGCCCGCTTCGTCGCCGATTGCGAACCGTGTCATGTTGGTGGGAAACGGCCCCGGCGCAATGGCGTTGACCGTTACCTGTCGGCCCGCGAACTCCTGCGCGAGAATGCGGGTCAGGTGATGCACGGCCGCCTTCGAGGCGGAATAGGCGTAAGCGTTCTCGGCGCCGGTCGCCGTGCCCATGACCGAGCCGAGGTTGACTACCGTCGACGGCCGCTCCGCGTTCGCCGAGGCGAAGAGAGCCGGGGCGAGGTCGCGGGTCAGCGAGAACATGCCCGCGACATTGACGCTCATCACCCGCTCCCACGCCTTCCAGGGATAGGTCTTGAATGGCTCGCCCCAGGTCAAGCCGGCGTTATTGACGAGAATGTGCAAAGCGTCCGTGCGCCTGCGTGTCTCGGCCGCGAGCGCCATGACGCCCGCTTCGTTGGCGACCGTGCCGCCGAAGCCCTCGCAAGGCCCGAGCGCGGAGAGCTCGCGCGCCGCCGCCTCGCAGGCCTCGGCCTTGCGCGAGGCGATCATGACCCGCGCCCCGGCACGGAGCAGCGCCTCGGCGCAGGTTCGGCCGAGGCCGGTCGCCCCTCCTGTCACCAGCGCGGTGCGGCCCTCGACGGAAAAAAGCTCGGATGGGGTCAACATGGCTCCCTGCTTCGGTCACGATTTGGTAAGGACCATAGCAATTCCGCGGCGAGGGCCAAAACGCGGGTGGCCGATGGGCCGACTCGCGGAGAATCCGGCAGTGCGCCCAGGCGCGTGGCATCTTGTGGGGGAAAGATCGATGGCTGATGACCCGCCGCTGCAATTCGTCGTCATGGTGGGGAGCCTGCGGAAGGGCTCCTTCAACGCGGCGATCGCCCGCGCCCTGCCCCTGCTCGCGCCCGAAGGCGTTTCGATCACGCCGCTCGGCTCGATCGGTGACTTCCCCCTTTACAACCACGACGTCCAGCTCAAGGGCTTTCCGCCCGTTGTGACCGCGATGGCGGACGCGATCGATAAGGCTGACGGCGTCATTATCGTGACGCCTGAGTACAATCATTCCGTCCCCGGCGTCCTGAAGAACGCGATCGACTGGATCTCCCGCCTGCCGAACCAACCATTCGCCGGCAAGCCCGTCGCGATCCAGACCGGCTCGACCGGCCTCTACGGGGGAGTTCGATCGCTGCATCACCTGCGCCAGGTGCTGGTCAGCATCGACGCACGTAGCCTCAACCGGCCCGACGTCATAGTCCCGCAAATTCAGACCAAGGTCGATTCCGCGACGGGCGAACTGACCGATCCGGCGACGCGCGGCTTCATCGCCGACCAGCTCAACGCCTTCGCCGCCTTCGCCCGCCGTTGACGGGCGACCACGCTCAAACCACATTGGCAGGCGTTCCCGGAGCCGTCGGCCATGAAAGTCTCGCTCATCCAGATGAATTCGATCAACGACAAGGCCGCCAATATCGCTGCGGCCGAGGCGCTGATCGAGCGCGCCGTCGCCGAGGAAGGGCCGGACTGGGTGCTGCTGCCCGAGCAGTTCGACTGGGCCGGCGGCTCGCGGGCTCAGAAGCTCGCCAACGCCGAGCGCCTGCCCGGAGGTCCGGCCTATGCGATGGCGCATGGCCAGGCGATCAAGCATCGCATCTTCGTCCACGCCGGCTCGATCATGGAGAAGATCGAGGGCGAGGACCGCTACCACAACACCTCCGTCGTCTTTAATCGCGACGGCGAGGAGATCGCCCGCTACCGCAAGATCCACCTGTTCGACGTGATGACCCCGGACGGAACCGCCTACAAGGAAAGCGCAACGGTGAAGGCCGGCGATCACGTCGTCACCTACGACTGCGAAGGGGTCACCGTCGGCTGCTCGATCTGCTACGACCTGCGCTTTCCCGATCTCTTTCAAGCGCTGGCGGAGAAGGGCGCCGAGATGATAGCGATGCCGGCCGCTTTCACCATGCAGACCGGCAAAGACCACTGGGAAGTCTTGCTGCGGGCGCGTGCGATCGAGACCGAGGCTTACGTCTGCGCCAGCGCCCAGACCGGCTCCTTCGCCGTCGGCAACGAGCAGCGCCAGACTTATGGCCACTCCCTCATCGCCGACCCCTGGGGCCACGTGATCGCCAAGGCATCCGACGGCGTCGGCGTCGTTTCCGCCCGGATCGACCCGGCGAGGGTCAAAAAGGTGCGGGCGATGATCCCGGTCGCGGAGCACAAGGTCAAGATCGCCCGGGAGTAGGTATTTCCCCGGGCGGGTGCGGAAGGAACGCTATTTCGCGCTCCGATGGCTCGGCGTCGAACGGGCTCCGGTCGTGAGCACAAGGTTAAAACTGCCCGCGGGGTAGACCCCTTGCCCTCGTAAGCGAATTGCAAAAAGATGGGCAGGCGATTGTTTATTATGCTTTTCCCGTCCCTGCGCCCGCGCCAATAGTGCCGCGCCCGATCTCCCGCGGGCCTGAACATCCGGACCTTCTTCATGGCGGAAGACGAACTCGACCTCAAGACCATTTCCGACGACGAACTCGTCGAGCAGATGCACGACGATCTCTACGACGGCCTCAAGGAAGAGATCGAAGAGGGCGTACGAATTCTGCTCGACCGCGGCTGGATCCCCTATGACGTGCTGACCAAGGCGCTGGTCGAGGGTATGCGCATCGTAGGCATCGACTTCCGTGACGGCATTCTGTTCGTGCCGGAGGTTTTGATGTCGGCCAACGCGATGAAGGCGGGCATGGCGATCCTGCGTCCCCTGCTGGCGGCGACCGGCGCGCCGAAAATGGGCCGGATGGTGATCGGGACCGTCAAGGGCGACATCCACGACATCGGCAAGAATCTCGTCTGCATGATGATGGAGGGCGCCGGCTTCGAAGTGTTCGACATCGGCATCAACAACAGCGTCGAGAAATATCTCGAGGCGATCGAGAAGCACCAGCCGGAGATCCTCGGCATGTCGGCGCTGCTGACGACGACCATGCCCTACATGAAGGTCGTGATCGACACGCTGAAGGAAAAGGGCATGCGCAACGATCACATCGTGCTCGTCGGCGGCGCGCCGCTCAACGAAACCTTCGCCGAGGCGATCGGGGCCGACGCCTATTGCCGCGACGCTGCGGTCGCGGTCGAGACCGCCAAGGCCCTGCTCGCCCGCCGGCAGGGGACCGTGCAGGCCCGCGAAAAGGTTTAGGCGTTGCGTCAGCTTGCGGGTGGCAAAACACTCGCCGGAGTGGTGTAGGAAAGCACTCCGTCAAATAGGGGCGTGGACGCCATGCGCGATCACAGAGTGGAGTTGCACAAGTCTGAAGAAATCCCGGCCTCCGCGGATGAAGTCTGGGCGCTCCTGACGGACTGGGCGGGCATGATGCGTTGGAGCCTGAGCGCCAGGCGCGGCGGCGCTCTAGGCGCCCTGGTGAGATGCGAACTGATCGGCGAAGCCGATAAAATTCCTCGCACGAGGCGGATGATTCTCTCCTCGGGCGCGGCGGTCGAAGAAGAGGTCTTCTACCAGAACGACGAGACGAGGCGCATCTATTACCGCAAGACGGACACGTTCGGGACCAAGGGATACATTGCGTGCAGCTACGTCGATGAGCTGGACGACCGGAGATCGCGACTTCACATCCTGTCATGGTTCGACGCGGAGGGTGAAGCGCCCGTGGCCGCAGCGCGCTATGAGGCGATTTACGGGGGCATATTCGAAGGCTTCAAGGCCTATTTCGCGACAGTGACATGACGCTCGCAACCGACGATATCGACGCCGAGGCGCATTTTTCCGGCCGCAAGGAGGGTGCGCGCAAGATCCTCGTCATCGCCTGCGGCGCGCTCGCGCGCGAGGTGCTGGCGCTCAGGCTCGATCACATCGACGTCGCCTGCCTTCCGGCGCAATTGCACAACCATCCCGGCCGCATCCCCGAGGCGATGCGGGCGAAGATCCGCGCCAATCGCTCGTCTTATGACGAGATCCTCTGCCTCTACGGCGATTGCGGGACCGGCGGCGAGCTCGACCGCGTGCTTGCTGAAGAAGGCGTGAAGCGCATCGAGGGCGCCCATTGCTACGCGTTCTACGCTGGCGACGAAGCCTTCTCGCGCCTCAGCGAGGAGGAGCCGGGCACGTTCTACCTCACCGATTTTCTCGTCCGCCATTTCGACGCGCTCGTCATTCGCGGGCTCGGGCTCGACCGCTTTCCGCAATTGCGCGACGATTATTTCGGCAATTACCGCCGGGTCGTCCATCTGGCGCAGTTCGACGATCCGGACATCGCGGCGAAGGCAAAGGCGGCGGCCGAACGGCTCGGCCTCGCCTACGAGCGCCGCTTCACCGGCCTTGGGGGAATCCGCGTCTTCCTCGACAGCGCGACGCAGGCAAAGGAAGCGCCATGGCCAGCCTGACCGTCCTCTACTGGCGAGACATCCCGAGCCAGGTCATCGTCAAGGCCGGACGTTCGGCGGCAAAACGCGAATTGTCGGAGCGGTTCATCCGCGCCATCGACGCGGCGGCGATGCACGCCGGCGCGAAGAGCGACGACGCCTATCTCGCCGAATGGCGGCGAGGCGAGCCGATCCCCTGCGGCGACGATCTGGAGAAGGAAGCCGCCGCCGCCGCCGAGCGGCTGGAGACGGAATACGACACCCACCGCCTGGCCCTGCTCGCCAAGCACAATGGGCGCGAAGGCCCGACTTGACCGCGCTCACGCCGTCCGCGTTCGAGCCGCGGGGAAAATGGCCGCCGCCGCGGCGCAACCCGTGGATGAGGGCCTGGAGCGTCCGCCATTCGGCGCTGATGGAGCGCCTCTACGGGCGCTTCGAAGCGGCGATCGCCGCCGTCGCGCCGATCCTTCAGCGGATCGGCTTTGCCCGCCTCGAACGTCCGGTCGCGGCGCTCGAAGCCGGCGTCAAGGGCTTCCTGTTCGATTGCCGGATGTGCGGCGACTGTGTGCTGTCGAAAACCGGTATGTCGTGCCCGATGAATTGCCCGAAAGGCTTGCGCAACGGCCCGTGCGGCGGCGTCCGGGCCAACGGCAATTGCGAGGTCTACCCCGATATGCCGTGCGTCTGGGCGTTGGCCTACGAGGGCAGCCTCGGCATGCGCGACGGGGCCGCGATCGCCGAGATTCTGCCGCCGGTCAACCACGCGCTCAAAGGCTCGTCCGCCTGGATGCGGCTCGCGCGCGAGAAAGGCGAGGCGGCGGGATGATGGCCGCCGAGCTTCCTCACCCCCACGACATCGGCGCCGATCCAGCAGCCCCCCTCGTCGACCTGCCCGGCCATTCATCGCGCGGGCGGCTCGAGCGGGTGCTTCGACGGGGCGAGTTCGCGGTCACCGCCGAGCTCAGCCCGCCGGATTCGGCCAATGTCGAGGACGTCGAGAAGCGGGCGCGCAATTTCGAGGGCTGGGTCGACGGCATCAACGCCACCGACGGCTCGGGCGCGCATTGTCACATGTCGAGCGTTGCGGTCTGCGCGATCCTTACGCGGATCGGCTATTCGCCGGTGATGCAGATTTCCTGCCGCGACTATAACCGCATCGCCATTCAGGGCAACGTGCTCGGCGCGGCGGCGCTCGGCGTCGGCAACGTGCTCTGCCTCACCGGCGATGGCGTGCAATGCGGCGACCACCCGGAGGCTAAACCGGTCTTCGATCTCGACTCGATCGCGCTGCTTTCGGTCATCCGCACGATGCGCGACGAGGGTCGGTTCATGTCGGGGCGGAAACTGACGACGGCCCCACGCGTCTTCCTCGGCGCGGCGGAGAACCCGTTCGCGCCGCCGCATGATTTCCGCCCCATCAGGCTGGCCAAGAAGATCGACGCCGGCGCGCAGTTCGTGCAGACCCAGTATTGCTTCGACCTTACGATGCTGAGGACCTTCATGGTCAAGGCGCGCGACCTCGGCCTCGACGAGCGATGCTTTATTCTGGTTGGCGTCGGTCCGCTCGCCTCGGCGAAGGCCGCGCGCTGGATGCGCGCGAGCGTCGCCGGCGTCCATATCCCCGACGCCGTCATCGCCCGGCTCGAGGGCGCAGCCGATGAGCGCGCGGAGGGCAAGCGCATCTGCATCGAGATGATCCAGGCTTTGCGGGAGGAGCCTGGAGTCGCCGGCGTGCATGTGATGGCCTATCGGCAGGAGCAGAAGGTCGCCGAGATAGTCCACGAGTCCGGGGTGCTGCGCGGCCGCGCGCCCTGGCGGCGCGATTTCATCCCCAAGATGCAGCCGGTCGAGAGCCTGGAGGGGTGACTAGCTGGGCTCTGGCGCGCACTGTGATCCCTGCGCCAGCTTGCTGGGGAATGTGGCGCGGAGAGCCGGATGGGAGGTGTGGACCGTCGTCGCGACTCAGACGACTTGAGCGATCGGTGCAGCGAACCTGCATCGGACCGGCGCCTGATTCCGCACCCCATCCGCCATCGGGCCACCTTCGCCGCGCTTCGCCGAAGAAGGGGAAAGGACCGTTAATGACCGACACCATCGTCTCCTCGGCCAAAAAGGAAGTCGTAATCGGCTTCGAGCGCCGCTTCGTCATGATCGGCGAGCGCATCAACCCGACTGGGCGCAAGTCGCTCGCGGCCGAGATGGCGGCAGGGGACTATAGCCGCGTCGTCGCCGAGGCGCTGGCCCAGGTCGAGGCCGGCGCGCAGATGCTCGACGTCAACGCCGGCATTCCGCTCGCCGACGAGCCCCGCATCCTCGCCGAATGCGTCAAGCTGGTGCAGGAAACGGTCGAGGTCCCGCTGTCGATCGATTCCTCGATCGTCGAAGCGCTGGAAGCGGGCCTCGCGGCCTATAAAGGCCGGCCTCTGGTCAATTCGGTCACCGGAGAGGAGGAGCGGCTCGAGCGCGTGCTGCCGCTCGTCAAGAAATACGACGCGGCGGTGATCGCGATCTCCAACGACGAGACCGGAATCTCGGAGGATCCCGACGTCCGCTACGCGGTCGCCAGGAAAATCGTCGAGCGGGCGGCGGATCACGGCATCAAGCGCGCGGACGTCGTCGTCGACCCGCTGGTTATGCCGGTCGGCGCGATCGGGGACGCCGGCGCGAAGCTCATGCATCTGCTGCGCCGCCTGCATGGCGAGCTCAAGGTCAACACGAGTTGCGGCGCATCGAATTTTTCCTTCGGCCTGCCCAACCGCCGCGGCCTCGCGGCGACATTCCTGCCGATGATGATCGGCGCCGGACTGACTTCGGCGATCATGAACCCGCTCCATGCCGAGGACATCCAGGCGATTCTCGGCGCCGACGTCGTGATGGGCCACGACCCCAATTGCGGCCAATGGATCCGCAAATATCGCGAGCCCGCGCCGGAGGGAGAGGCGGGCGCGGGCGGCGGCCGGCGCGAGGGCCGCCGGCGCGCCCGGGCGTGAGGCGTTGCCGTTGAGCGCCCACCGCGTCGTCTTCACGCCATCCGGAAAGCGGGGTGAGTTTGCCGACGGCACGAGCCTGCTCGCCGCGGCGCGCGAGCTCGGGGTCGATCTCGATTCGGTCTGCGGCGGGCGAGGCATTTGCGGCCGCTGTCAGGTCGAAATCGCCGAAGGCGATTTCGCCAAGCACGCTATTCGTTCAAGCGCCGATCATGTGAGCCCATGGGGCGAGGTCGAAAGCCGCTACGCCGAAAAGCGCGGACCGTTTTCCGCCGGCCGGCGACTCGGATGCCAGGCCAGGATATGCGGCGATCTCGTCATCGACGTGCCGCCCGAAAGCCAGGTCCATCGCCAGGTCGTGCGTAAGCGCGCCGAAACCCATCCGATCGAAATCGATCCGGTCGTGCGCCTTTGCTACGTCGAAGTCGCCGAGCCGGACATGCACGAGCCGGCAAGCGATCTTCGCCGTCTGCAACAGGCGCTCCGCGAGCAATGGGGCTTGGCCGAGACGACCGCCGATCTCGCCACGCTCGCCACGCTGCAAAAGGCGCTGCGCGCCGGGCAATGGAAAGTCACCGCGGCGCTGCGCAAGGACCGCGACATCGTCGCTGTCATGCCCGGTTTCGCCGAGCGCGCTTACGGCGTCGCGATCGACGTCGGCTCGACCACGATCGCCGCCCACCTGACCGATCTCATGACCGGCGAGGTCGCCGCCGCCTGCGGGGCGATGAACCCGCAGATCCGCTTCGGCGAGGATCTCATGAGCCGCGTCTCCTACGTGATGATGAACCCAGGCGGCGCAAGCGAGCTGACGCGCACGGTGCGCGAGGCCATGGACGGGCTGATCGGCGAGGCCGCGCAAGAGGCCGGCGTCGCGCGCGGCGAAATCCTGGAAGTGACAATGGTCGGCAATCCGATCATGCATCACCTCGTTCTCGGCCTCGATCCGACCGAGCTCGGCGGGGCGCCGTTCGCGCTGACCATCGACGCGGCTTATGAAACGCGCGCGCGCGAGCTCGGCCTCGACATCGCGCCCGGCGCCTTCGTCTATGCGCTCCCCTGCATCGCCGGCCATGTCGGCGCGGATGCGGCCGGCGTCGTGCTCGCCGAGGGCCCCTACCTCAAGGACGAGCTGACCCTTCTCGTTGACGTCGGCACCAACGCCGAGATCGTGTTCGGCAACCGCGAGCGGCTTCTCGCCTGCTCCTCGCCGACCGGCCCGGCCTTCGAGGGGGCGCAGATCTCCTGCGGCCAGCGCGCGGCGCCGGGCGCGATCGAGCGCGTGCGAATCGACCGCTCGACGCTCGAGCCGCGCTTCAAGGTGATCGGCAGCGATCTGTGGTCCGACGAGCCGGGCTTCGCGGCGGCGACCGGAACGATCGGCGTCACCGGCGTCTGCGGCTCGGGGATCATCGAGGCGATCGCCGAAATGTTCCTCACCGGGATCGTGTCGGAAGACGGCGTGATCGACGGCGAGCTTGCGAGCCGAACGCCGCGGGTGGAGCAGGTGGGCCGCACCTTCGCCTATGTGCTCAACGAGGGCGCACCGCGGCTCCTCGTCTACCAGACCGACGTGCGCGCTATCCAGCTCGCCAAGGCCGCGCTCTACGCCGGCGCCAAGCTCCTGACCGAGCGCGCCGGCGCCGCGCCCGAGCGCGTCACCCTCGCCGGCGCCTTCGGCAGCCATATCGACCCCGTCTACGCGATGACGCTCGGCCTCATTCCCGACTGCGATCTCGCCAAGGTCGCAAGCGCCGGCAACGCAGCCGGAACGGGCGCCCGCATCGCCCTTCTCAACCTCGCCGCGCGGGCCGAGATCGAGAGCGTGGTGCGGGGAATCGAGAAGATCGAGACCGCGATCGAGCCCGCCTTCCAGCGCCATTTCGTCGCCGCGATGGCGTTCCCCAACAAGGAGGACGCCTTTCCGAACCTCAGCCAGCGCGTCGATCTGCCGGCGCGCAAGGAGCCGGGCGGAGAGGGCGGGCGCAGGAGAAGGCGGTCGGCCTCCCCGAAGACAGCATAGCCGACAAAGTCGGGATGGGCGCCTATTGATTGGCGATGATCCTGACCGGCGCGCCGAGCAGCGTGATGGGGAGCGAGACGATCGCGCCGACGCCGCTCACGGCTTTGTCGCCCGCGTCGCTCGCGCGGGAATTTGCCGGGATGCCGTGCGCAAGAGTGCTGCGCAGCTCGGGCGCGACGGAGGCGAGCTGGACGAATTTGTCGTGGTTCGTCGCGTCGGTCGCCTTGACGTCGGTGAGATCGATGACGGTCGCCCCGAGCGAGGCGAGCTCGGCGGTATCGGCGCTGTCGCCGACACGCGTGACGCCGCCAGCGATGGTTCTCGACAGAAACAGGGCCCGATCGTCCTGGGAGAGCACGACGTAGAAGGGCTTGCGCGGCTTGCCGAAGCGGCGCAATTGCGATTTGAAGACATCGATGTCGATGTCGGGCGCAGCCAGTATGATGTTGCCGATCTTGTTTGAATGATCGAGGTCGCCCGAAATCTTGATCTGCCGGAACGCCTCGACCGTGACCCAGTTGCCCATGGAATGGGCGAGCACGCTGACCTTTTCCGCGTTGCTGTCGAGCAGGAGACGCAGCGTGTGCTCGAGCCCGTCGCGCGCCACGGTCGCGCTATTGAGATCGTAGACATAGGCGGTCGCGTTTCCGCGCGACGCCCAGGTGAACAGCACCGGGACGCCGGGGGCTTTCGAATCGTGGGCCAGCTGCGCCGCGCGGTAGACCGCCTCGGCAAACATCGTGTTGAAGCCATGGATGAACAGAAAAACATTGCGGCTGCCGGGCGGCCGACGCGCCAGCTGGGCGTTCAGCGCCTGAACAAACGCCTTGTCGCCATCGAGATATCTTTCGTCGCGGACGACGAAATCCTGGTTCGGATCGCCGGGCGGCGTCGCCGCCCATTCGATCTCGCCTTGCCGATGGTTCGGGGGAATCGAGATCGTCAACTCGGCATAGTCGGTGGCGCTCGCCCGGTCGCCGTTGAACAGCGTGCCCGGCCGGTCGTCCCGTTCCCGTGTCGTTGCGACAAGCAGTGTGTGGTCGGTGGCGCTCGGAGAACTCAGCGCGACCGCGCTCAGAAAACCAGTTTCCGGCCGCGAGGCGCAGCCGACGAGTGAGAAAGCAACTAGCACAATCGCGAAAACAGGAAGCGATCGCTTCGACGACGTCGCAAGCCTCGAGGAGGAGGCGGCCGTCCCCGCCGCGAAGTGATCCACTGAAGCCCCCGCGCGCCCGCCGCCGGCGTCTGACAATTCGTAAGCCCGGCCCCCGAAGCCTCCTTAAGACGCCCGCCTCTCGATTGACAGCGAAAATCCGCCTTGGCGCGTTTTCTTTGTCCTGCCCATGGCTTATGGATTTCGGATCGCGACGGGAGTTTGGCGGCAGGAGTTTCGGAGGCGGCAGTGCTTCAACTTTACGGTAATGCCATGTCCCGGGCGATGCGATGCCTGTGGATGATCGAGGAGATTGGCGAGCCCTACCAGCTGATCGAGAAGAGCACGCGCCCCGACGATTTACAGACCGCCGACTACCTGCGACTCAATCCGAATGCGCGGATTCCTACCCTCGTGGATGGAGACGTGGTGTTGTGGGAATCGATGGCGATCAACATTTACCTTGCGCAAAAGTACAAGGGACCCATGCGCTGCGACAACCCCGAACTCTTGGGGCTCGCCGCTCAGTGGAGCTTTTGGGCGGTTTTGGAGTTGGAGGAGCTCCTGCTTGATTTGATGCTGCATCGTGCTGTGTTGCCCGAATTCGCGCGCGATCCATCCCACGCGGAGCGCGACGCGTTGCTGCTGCAAAGACCGTTAGGAGTCCTCGACGCCGCTTTGGTCGGGCGCCTGTTTTTGGCCGGCGACAGCTTTACCGTCGTCGACCTCAACGTGGCCAGCATTCTCGTCTGGGGCAAAATGGCCCGGCTGGATATCTCCGGCCATTCGAATGTGGCGCGATGGCTGGACGTCTGCTTGACGCGGCCGGCCTATCGTCGCGTCCGCGATCGGACAGCCCGGAAGTAATCCTGCAGGGGGCGGCGATCGTAGGGGCCCGCCAACTAGGAGCAGCAGCCGCGCGCGAAGATGCAGGTCGGGCTTGAGCGACGATTGATCTCAGCGCTCGACGCGCAACCTGCAAGAGTCCTTTCGCTCTCGATCCATGCGGCAGCAACCAACGACGGGTGCGGCCGCCCCGGGCGACGCGCGCCAGCCTCTAGGACGCCCGACGCGTTCGCGCAGTTGGTCTGCTATGATGCTCGACGAATGAAGGCGAACACCACGCCGATGATGAGCACCAGAACCGCCAACCATATGAGCAGATGGGCCCCGCCCATGGCGGTCGCGGAGACGCCGCCAAAGCCGAGTAGCGCCGCCACCAGCGCGACAACGATCAAGACAATCGCGTAATAAATGAGGTTTCCAGGCATGTCGGTGCGTCTCCAGGCTGGACGGATGTATCCGCCGTTAACCTGCTAACGCGAATACCCCGTGTTCTGTTCCGCCGCACGGATCAGACCGGCGCTCGAACGGGCCTCGAGCCCCGGGCGCCAAATGCTTGCCGTTTCCCTTAACATGCGAGCGATGGCTGAGAATCACGAGCTCGCGCGCGCGATGGCGCGCCTCGACGCCTTGACCAACTGGGAGAGCCGGCCGCGCACAACGATGCGGGTCGGGCTCGAGCCGATGCTCGACCTTGCCGCGCGGCTTGGCGAACCGCAAAAGTCGTTTCGCTCGATCCACGTCGCAGGAACCAAGGGCAAAGGGTCGGTCTCGGCGCTGATCGAGGCCGCGCTCGTGCGGGCCGGGCTTCGCGTCGGGCGCTATGCCTCCCCCCATGTCGAGCGGATCACAGAACGGGTCAGCCTTGAGGGACGCGACATCGACGAGGCTTCGCTCGCCCGCGCCCTCGATCGCGCGCTCGACGCTTACGAGGCCGCGCGCAAGGCCGGAACCCCCGCCGCCGACGCCACCTGGTTCGACCTTCTCACCGCCGCCGCCTTTATCATTTTCGCCGAGACGCGGCGCGAATGGGCGGTGGTGGAGGTCGGGCTTGGCGGAAGGCTCGACTCGACCAACATCGTCATGGGCGAGATCGCCGTCGTCACCAACATCGGCCTCGAGCACACCGAGATTCTGGGAAAGACGCGAGCGGCGATCGCAGGCGAGAAGGTCGGCATTCTCAAGCCGCACGCCGCGCTCATCACGCCGCTCGACGCGGATGACGAAGCCGGGCGGGTGATTCAGGCGAGGGCCGACGAACTCGGCTCGCTCGTCATCCGGCCACCCGTCGGCGCCGCGGCGACGATCGAGGAAACGAACGTCGCGGTCGCCGGCGCGGCGCTCGATCAGCTTGGCAAGCTAGGCGTGAGCGCCCCCGCGTTCGGCGACGCCGTGGTCGGCGCCTGGCTCCTCGACGGTGGGACCCGCGCCGCCGCGCGGCTCCCGGGCCGCATGGAGCGCTTCGACATCAACGTCGGGTCGGGGCGTCTACCGGTCGTGCTGGACGGCGCCCATGTGCCTTTCAATCTCGAGGCGGTCCTCAGGGACCTCGCTCTTGCGCCCGATCTCGCTCGCTCGTGCGTGGCCATCGTCGCGCTCGCCGCCGACAAGGACGCGAATGGCTTCGTGAGCGCACTTGGCAAGCGCTCCTCGATGATCGTCTTCACCGATCTGCCGGGATCGAGCCGGGGCCGCTCTCCCGCCGAGTTGCGGGCGCTCGCCGCTTCGCTCGGCCTTGCGAGCGAAGCCGAGCCGGACCCGAAGCGGGCGCTGAGCCGCGGCATGGAGCTCGCTGTCAAGGCCAACGCGTGGCTGCTCGTCACGGGCTCGCTCTACCTCGTTGGCGCGTTGCGGGGCGCGGTCGTCGATGCGGCGCAACCGCAGAGCCCAGTTGACGCAACTCTGGGCTTCCGGAGCACGTCAAGTTAGGTCGGCCTCGGCGCCGATTCATCGTCAACGCGCGGGACACTCCGGGTCGGGTCAAGCCCACCTCCGAAAGCGTTTCGCTGGACAGCAGCGCTCCCGGCTAACGACGGGTCGCCCGCAGGGAAAACGCGAGCGGCAGCCAGGGGCGGTCCGGCCAGCGCCATAGCTCGTTGGCGTCTTGCGCCAAGACCTTGAACATGCGCCACGTCACGGCGTCGTGCTCGTGAAACCAGTCCAGAGTCAGTCCCGCCATGAGAAGGCCGGAGATGATGTCGCTGAGCGGATGTATCCACGTATACGTGGTCGCATTGCGCACCACCGCCGTTTCGTCCACGTAGTCGCGCGTTACCTCCAACAGCACCGGTTCGCGCGAGAAATAAGGCGCGAAGAGGCCGGGCCGTCCGTCGGCCAGCGGAGCGGCGTCATCGAAGACCAATGCAGCCGGATGCGCCTCCGCGAGGTAGAGCGAACCACCCGGCTTGAGGAAATGGGCGACGATCTCCGCCCAGCGACGGATGTTTGGCAGCCATGTGATCGCGCCCCACGTGACGAACACCAGGTCGAACGCCGCCGGCTCCGCAATTGCTGCTGGCGCATCGTACAGATCCGCCTGGACAAAGCGGGCGCGACCGGCGAGTCCGAGTTCCTTGGCCAGCTGATTTGCGGCGGTAATCGCGGCTGGGCAAAAATCCAGTCCTACGACCTTCGCCCCGCGTTGCGCGAGCTTCAGGCTGTCCGCGCCGAAATGGCATTGAAGGTGCAGGACAAGTTTGCCGTCGACCGGCCAGAGCTCCGCCTCTTCAATCGCGTTGAAACGGCCACGCCCCTCACGCAGGTCCGAGAGGTCATAGCCGCCCGGACCGAGATGCAATCCAACCATCTCGTCCCAGTGGGCGTGGTTGGCGGCTTTCCACGCCGGTTCGTTCACCACTGTCGCTCCTGGTTTCGCGTGAGGATACATCCTTTTCACATGACGACCGACCGGACCAGACGCGCCCGAATCGGAGAAGCGGCTGTTGTCGACCTTTCCTTTACGAAAATCAGAAGTCGTGGTATTTTGGTTTTGTCGACGAATGGCCTGCCGCGGTTCGGGGCCAGGAGGCCCGTTCGAAACAAGGCGTTGGAGGGAGTTTTTTGCCGAAGCCGGCGCAAAGCGTTGAAAAGGCTCATTTCCCGGAAGAAAAATGCTTGGATTTTCCTTCCCTTTCCTTTGCTTTTCCTTCCCCCGGCTTTGGAAAAGCTTCCCGCGGGTTTTGAATTCGCTTCCAGCAATTTGGGTGTGGGAAGGCTGCTACCCCAGCCACCCTTGAAGCGCGATGCCCGCGAACAGGATGAACCCCGCGTCCCGGTTGGAGCGAAAGAGCCTTAGCGCGGTCGCCGGATCGGCGCCTTCGACCCTCATGACCTGCCAGCCGAGATGGGCTGAGAAGGCGAGCCAGCCGATGATCGCGATCAAGCCGCCGCCGGCGAGTTCGATCGCCGCAAAAGCCAGCGCCGCGCTCGCGGCATAGAAAAGGCCGACCCCAAGCCGGGCGCGGGCGCCGAACAGGCGCGCCGTCGAGCGAATGCCGACGATGGCGTCGTCGCGCGCGTCCTGCAGCGCGTAGATCGTGTCGTAGCCGATCGTCCAAGCGAAGGCGGAGAGGTAGAGCAGGATCGGGGCCGGCGCGAGGCTCGCGAATGTCGCGCTCCAGCCCATCAGCGCTCCCCACGAGAAGGCGAGGCCGAGCGCCGCCTGCGGCCACGAGGTCACCCGCTTCATCAGCGGGTAGACCGCAACGACGCCAAGCGAGGCGATCCCGAGCCCGATCGAGAACCGGTTGAAGCAGAGGAGGACCGCGAGGCCGACCAGCGCCTGAGCGACGAGGAACGCCGCCGCCGCGCCGATCGTGACCCGCCCCGCGGGCAAGGGGCGATTGCGCGTGCGCTCGACCTCAGCGTCGAGCTTGCGGTCGAGAATGTCATTATAGGTGCACCCCGCGCCGCGCATGGCGATCGCGCCGACGAAGAACAGCAAGAGATGCCAGGGGCTCGGCCCGCGATGGAGGGCGAGGCCGGCGAGCGCGGTCGCTTGCCAGCACGGCGCGAGCAGGAGCTGCCATCCGATCGGCCGATCGAGGCGCGCGAGCTGAACGAACGGAAGGGCGAAATCAGGAGTGAGCCGCATCACCAGGCTCGCCGGCCGGGCGTCCGGCAGGCTCGCCGCCGGTTGCGGCGCGGCGGTCAAAGCGGTCCGGACGGAAGCGGCTGGGCCTGCGGGCCGCCGCCCCCCTGGGCGGCCTGCTCCTTCATCTTCTTCATCTGCGCCGCGACCGTGCAGGCCTTGGCGTTGAAGGACGCATTCTTGGCGTGATGTTCTTTGAGCTGGCCGATCGCTTCGTCCGGGAACGAGCACCAGTCCTTGTTCTTCTCCATGTAAGCGATCAGCGCCGACTCGGCGCGAATGAGACCCGCCGACTTTACGCAGAAAGCTTCCGGGTCCATCGGCTTGCCGTGAAACGACTTGGCGAAGTCGTTGACGATTTGAAGCTGGTTGTTGCGGTCCTGGGCGAGCTTCTGCATGTCGGAGCCGCAATCCGCGTAGGCCGATCCGCTCAGCGTCGCGACGGCCGCAATGAGCGCGGTCGCCAACCCGTAGAGCCAATGCCGTTCCACCGCCGTCAACCCCAAACCTTGCCCAGTCTCTTGCCGAGTCGTGGCGCGTCCGTTTTCCCGGCACAAACCGCAAGAAAACGGCAAAAGCGCGGCTAACGGCCCGATTTTAGGCCCAGTGGCCGGGGGACCGCCGAAGTCGGATCGATCTCCTTCTCCATAATAACGCCTAAACCCACCCGCGAGACGCGTAATCGAGGGCGTAGCGAGCCGGGGCGGCGGCGATCGCAGCCATTCCGACCAGCACCGCATCGTCCTGGGTGATGAGTCGGGTCGGAATGCGCCTGGCGAGGGCGTCGACCGGCGCCTTGGCCTCGAAAGCGTGACGAAACGCCGCCTCGTCAAGAAACTTGATCACCCTCGGAAGCACGCCGCCGGCGAGCGTCACTCCGCCGGTCGCCACGAAGGTCACCGCCATGTCGCCGGCAAAGCGGGCGACAATGCGCCAATAAAGCCCGAGACTCATCGCTTCTTCGCTTTCGGGATCGGCGAGCGCCGCCGCGGTGACGGCGGCCGGCTCCGCCCGCGGATCGTCGAGCCCTTGGGCGATCATCCGCGCGCGATGAATCCGCGCCAAGCCAACGCCGGAGATGACACTTTCGCTGGTCACCCGCCCGTGTGCGCGCTCGAGATGCGGCCAAATCGCAAATTCCTCCGGCCAGACCGGCCCGAAGTCGATATGGCAGGCTTCCGACGAAACCGCGGCAAAGCGGCCGTCGGCCTCGACCAGCGCGGCAATGCCCAATCCCGTGCCCGGACCCAGGATCACCTGCGGGCCTTCGCCGGCGAAGCCCAGCGCGCCGATGCGCCTCGCCCAAGCTTCCGGGATCGCCGGCAGCGACAGCGCCTGCGCCTCGAAGTCATTGAGCAGCAACCCCTGCTCAAGGCCGGCGCGGCGCGCTGTTTCAGGGCCGTCCATCACCCACGGCGCATTGGTGAGCTTGAGCGTTCGTCCGACGACCGGGCCTGCTCCGCAGGCGATCGCCGAGCGCGGCCTTGGGCCCAGCCTCGGCGCGGCGGCTTCGATCGCCTCGGGCAGGCCCGGATAGTCGCCCGTCCGCAAATGGACGACCTCACCTAGCTTGGCGCCCGGCTCCTTCGCGAGGGCGAAGCGCACGTTGGTGCCGCCGGTGTCGCAGACGAGAACCGGAAAGGGAAAGGCGAAATCGCTCATGGCCGCCATAAACGCAAGACGCCGAGGCGCTGGTCAAGCGGTCGAGCGTCTTTCCGGGCCAAATCGGCTAGGCTCGTCGCGTTCTTTGGCGATTCGGCGGCGGCAGGCGATGCCCGGCTTCTATGAGTTCTTCTGTGGCGGCGGCATGGCGCGCGCCGGACTTGAGCCCGAGTGGCGGTGCCTGTTCGCCAACGATGTCGATCCGCGCAAGGGCGCGGCCTATGCGGCCAACTGGGGGAGCGAGCAACTGCGGATCGCCGATGTCGCCTCGCTTCGCGCCGCCGATCTGCCGGGAAGCGCCGACCTCGCCTGGGCGTCGTTTCCATGTCAGGATCTCTCCCTCGCGGGCGCCGGAGCCGGACTCGATGGCGCCCGCTCGGGAGCTTTTTGGGGCTTTTGCTCGACCATGCGCGCTTTGGGGGCGCAGGGACGCGCGCCCCGCCTGATCGTGCTCGAGAACGTCGCCGGTGTGCTCACCTCCAAGGGCGGGACGGATTTCGCCGCCATCTGCGCGGCGCTCAAAGGCCTCGGCTATCGATTCGGCGCGTTGACGATCGATGCGGCGAATTTTCTGCCGCAGTCGCGTCCGCGCGTGTTTATCGTCGCGATCCGTCGCGCCGAGCCGCTGCTGGCTGGGCTGGTCGGCCTCAGCCCTCCGTCGCATCACGCCTCGGCGGCTTTGCAGCGCGCCGCCGCCGCTCTCGCCCCGCCGCTCGCCGCCGATTGGGTGTGGTGGCGTGTCCCTGAGCCGCCGCGCGCGAACCTCCGGCTCGCCGACTGCCTAGAGGGGGAGCCGAACCAGACCCGATGGCACGGTGTCCAGCAGACCGAGCGCCTGCTCGCTACGCTCTCGCTGGCCTCGCGGCGCGACGTTGAGCTTGCCCGCGCCAGCGGCGAGCGTGCGATCGGCGCCCTGTTCCGCCGCACTCGGCCTGACGGGGCTGGCGGCGTTCGTGTTCAGGCGGAAGCGCGCTTCGACGGCCTCGCCGGCTGCCTCCGGACGCCCGGCGGCGGCTCGAGCCGTCAATTTCTGATCGAGATCGTCGGCGACAAGACCCGCACGCGACTATTGAGCCCGCGCGAGGCGGCGCGACTCATGGGTCTGCCGGACGCCTATGTGCTGCCGACCCGCGCGACCGACGCCCTCCACCTGGTCGGTGACGGCGTTGCGGCGCCGGTCGTGCGGTTCTTAAGCCAGCGCCTGCTTCTCCCTTTGGTCGGCAATGGCCGGGAATGCGACTTGGCGCCGCGGGTCAAAACCGCATGACTTACGACCGTTCCGCCGTCATGCGCGCGGTCAAATCGCGCGGCACGGCTCCTGAGCGCGCGGTCTGCGCGCTTCTGCGTCCAATCGCGCCGGGCTATAGGCTCCATCGCGCGGATTTGCCTGGCAAGCCGGACGTCGTCTACGCCTCCCGCAAGCTCGCGATCTTCGTCCACGGCTGTTTCTGGCACGGCCACGACTGCGCGCGCGGCGCGCGCATGCCCAAGACCAATGTCGCCTATTGGCGCGCCAAGATCGCCCGCAACCGGGCGCGTGACGCCAGAACGCTTGGCGCCTATGCCGCAATGGGCTGGCGCGCCATCGTCATCTACGAATGCGAGCTGAAGGATAAGGCGGCGCTCGGCGCCCGGCTCGCCGTGGCGCTCGCCCTGGAGCAAACTGCGTTCGGACAGAATCCCGCTCGCAAGACCAGCCCGTAGGAGCTCCTGGCGACAACAATTTGCGAAAATCAGAATTATGCGCTATCGTGTCTAGCGTCGTCAGATCTTGCGAGCGCTACCCTTGGTGTCGGCAGGCCGGCGCCTCATTCTGTTTGACTTTGATGTTTTGTTGAAGAGCTCGGGCGGAGGCCGAGAGGATCGCTTGTCCTCGGGACACGGTGCCTAAGTCTTTGAAAACGGGAGATTATCGATACCGAAAAGCCCTAGATTGCGCGCGCCTTTTCATTTGGATTTCCTTCCGCCCGATTTGGATTTCCTTCCCTTGGGCTTGGATTTCCTTCCTCGTGGATTTGGATTTCGTTCCGTTGGATTTGGAAACCCTTCCACCATGCGGGCTGCCGGGCGCTTGCACTCTGGCGGAATCGCCATTGGGACGCGGGCCCCGACGAAAACGCCGATTGCTCTGGCCCCGGCGCCCTGGCCACGCCGTTCAAATCCGATGGGAGGCGGGCACGCTACTTGCTTCGCTCTTGCACCAAAGACTTCCGCAGTGCAACATTGATCCTACGACGGACATGCCCGATGGCCCTCAATGTTCCGACTGAAAGCGTAACGCGGTTGGCCACGGATGAGGCGGACAAGGACCTGCCGCTTCGCGACGACATCCGCCTGCTCGGCCGACTCCTCGGCGACACAGTGCGCGAGCAGGAGGGCGAAGAGGTCTTCGAGCTGGTCGAGCAGATTCGCCAGGCCTCGATCCGCTTCCACCGCCACAACGAGGCCGGAGCGCGGCGCGAGCTCGAGGCGACGCTCGACAGCCTCAGCGCCGACCAGACACTCGCGATCGTCCGCGCCTACAGCTATTTCTCGCACCTCGCCAACATCGCCGAAGATCAGCATCACATCCGCCGCAACCGCGCCCATGCGATCGCCGGCTCCGGGCCGCGCCCGGGCTCGCTCGCTTACGCCTTTCAACGCACCCGCGAGATGGGTGTCGAGCCCCAAGCGCTCGGCGACTTCTTCGATCGGGCGCTAGTGAGCCCGGTGCTCACCGCCCATCCGACCGAGGTCAGGCGCAAGAGCACGCTGACCCGCGAACTTGAGATCGCGGAACTGCTGGACGAGCGCGAACGCGTCGCCGGCGACGAAGCAGAGCTGGCGCTCAACGAGGAGAAACTGCGGCGCGCCGTTTTGATCCTCTGGCGCACCAACATGCTGCGGCAGACCCGGCTCACCGTGATCGACGAGGTCGCCAACGGCCTCTCCTATTACGACTATACGTTCTTCCGCGAACTGCCTCGTCTCTACGGAGCGATCGAGGACGCGCTCACAAATCTGGGAGCGAAGCGAAACGGCAAGCCGATCCCTTCATTCCTCCGGGTCGGCACTTGGATCGGCGGCGACCGCGACGGCAACCCCTTTGTGACCGCCAGCGTGCTCAACGAGGCGGTCCGCCTGCAGAGCGCGCGCGCGCTCAATCACTATCTCGACGAGTTGCACGAGCTCGGCGGCGAGTTTTCGCTCGCCGGCACTCTGGTGCGGATCAGCGACGAACTGAACGCGCTCGCCGACCGGGCGAGCGATCCGTCCCCCAACCGGCGCGACGAGCCCTACCGCCGCGCGATCACCGGCATGTATTCGCGTCTCGCCAAGACCGCCCGTGACCTCGATCACGTCGTGGCGCTCCGCCATCCCCTCACCGACGCGCCGCCTTATGCGAGCGTCGAGGAACTCGCCGCCGATCTCGACATCGTCGCCCGATCGCTCAACGGGCATGGCGGCGGCGATCCTGGCGCGCGGGCGCCTGAGAGCGCTTCAGCGGGCGGTCGACGTGTTCGGCTTCAGCCTGGCGCCGATCGACCTGAGGCAGAACTCCGACGTGCATGAGCGCACCGTCGCAGAACTCCTTGCCGCCGCGACGCCGGGCCTCGACTACAAGCGCATGAACGAAGCCGAGCGGGTCGAACTCTTGCTGCGGGAATTGATCTCGCCCCGACCGCTGTTCTCGCCCTTCATCGCCTACAGCGAAGAGACGAGCGGCGAACTTGGAATCTTCAAGGCCGCGGCGACGATTCGCAAGACTTACGGCGCCGGCGCGATCCGCACCGCGATCATTTCAAAGACCGACAGCGTCTCGGACATGCTTGAGCTCGCCCTGCTGATGAAGGAGGTCGGCCTCATTCGCGGCGGGGAAGCGTCGCTGCATCTTGTCCCGCTGTTTGAGACGATCACAGACTTGCGCGCCTGCGTCGGGGTGATGGATACGCTGCTCGCGATCCCCGAATACCGCCGGCTCGTCGATTCACTGGGCGGCGAGCAGGAAGTGATGCTCGGCTATTCGGACTCCAACAAGGACGGCGGCTTCGTCACCTCGGGCTGGGAGCTCTACAAGGCCGAGATCGGCCTGGTCGAAGTGTTCCGCCGCCACGGCGTGCGCATCCGCCTCTTCCATGGCCGTGGCGGCTCGGTCGGGCGCGGCGGCGGCCCGAGCTACGACGCGATCCTCGCCCAGCCGGGCGGCGCCGTGCAGGGGCAGATCCGCATCACCGAACAGGGCGAGATCATCTCGAGCAAATACTCGAACCCCGACGTCGGGCGGCGCAATCTGGAGACGCTCGCCTCGGCCACACTGGAGGCGACGCTGCTGCAGGATGAGAGCCCCGCGCCGGACCCAGCCTTTCTCGAGACGATGGAGGAACTGTCGCTCAGCGCCTATAACGCCTATCGCGGCCTCGTCTACGAGACGGGGGGGTTCGAGCGCTACTTCTGGTCATCGACCGTCATCACCGAAATCGCCAGCCTCAACATCGGCTCGCGGCCGGCCTCGCGCAAGAAGACGACGGCGATCAGCGACCTGCGCGCCATTCCTTGGGTATTTTCCTGGGCGCAGTGCCGGCTGATGCTGCCCGGCTGGTTCGGCTTCGGCTCGGCGGTCAAGGCCTATATCGAGGCCCACCCTAAGGACGGCCTCGCGGCGCTGAAGGCGATGTATGTCAGCTGGCCGTTCTTCCGCACCCTGCTATCCAACATGGACATGGTGCTGTCGAAATCGAGCCTCGCCATTGCCTCGCGCTACGCGCGGCTGGTCGAGGACGTGGCGTTACGCGAAAAAATCTTCGCCCGGATCGCGCGCGAATGGCGCGACTCGGTCGACGCGCTGAATGCGATCATGGAGCAGTCGAAACTGCTTGAGAGCAATCCGCTGCTCGACCGCTCGATCCGCAACCGCTTCCCCTATCTCGATCCGCTCAACCATGTGCAGGTCGAACTCCTGAAGTTGCATCGCTCGCGCGCGGCGAGCGAGAAGGTGCTGACCGGCATCCAGCTCACTATCAACGGAATATCCGCAGGCCTCCGGAACAGCGGCTGACGATTCGAAGCGCTTGATCGAGCCGGGCTAGTCTGTACAGTCGGAACGGACCGCGCCATTCGGTCATCTGGGATCGCGGACGGGGAAATCAATGACGAAACGTATTCTTGTGACCGGAGGAGCCGGATTTCTAGGGTCGCACCTGTGCGAACGCCTCCTTAATAACGGACACGAAGTCCTGTGCGTCGATAATTTCTTCTCCAGTACGCGCAGGAACGTTGTCCATTTACTTGATAATCCGAACATGGAGCTAGTACGTCACGACGTTACATTTCCCCTATATGTCGAAGTCGATGAAATTTTTAATCTGGCCTGTCCTGCTTCGCCCATACACTATCAATTCGATCCGGTACAGACAACGAAAACGAGCGTAATCGGCGCGATCAACATGCTTGGGCTCGCCAAACGCGTCAAAGCGAAAATTCTTCAAACGTCGACGTCTGAGGTGTACGGCGATCCGACCGTGCATCCTCAGACCGAGGAATACTGGGGGAACGTCAATCCGATCGGGCGGCGATCATGCTATGATGAAGGAAAACGGTGCGCGGAGACGTTATTCTTCGACTATCGGCGCCAGCACCATTTGGCTATCAAGATCGTCCGGATTTTCAATACTTATGGCCCCCGAATGCACCCTGACGATGGGCGGGTGGTTTCGAATTTCATCGTCCAGGCTTTGCGTGGGCAGGAGATCACCATCTACGGGAAAGGAACGCAGACCCGGTCCTTCTGCTATGTCGACGATTTGGTCGAAGCGATAGTTCGCATGATGGAGACCCCGTCCGATGTGACCGGCCCGATCAATATCGGCAACCCGCGAGAGTTCACTATCCTCGAGCTTGCGGAACTCATTGTCGAAATGACTGGCACAAAGTCCAAAATTCGCTTTGAGCCGCTGCCGTCAGATGATCCGCGACAGCGGCAACCGGACATCTCAAAGGCGAAATCGATCTTGAAGTGGGAGCCAAAGACTCAGCTTCGAGAAGGTCTCGTGAAAACGATAGCCTATTTCGAGAATATCCTTCGAAGGGAAGTTCCGCTCCGAAATGAAGGAGTCAAGTCTTCCTACTTGATGTCTAAGCGCTGAACGCAGACGGGTCTCGCGCTCGGCCGGTTCGCGCTGCGCTAAGTTGCGTGTTCCGCTGACGCCCATGAAACGAGGTTAGCCTCAAGCGACCGATTCTTTACCCATGCCCGGCGCCTCGAGACATTTGGCGAACACGCCGGCGAGCGCCGTTTCGGAGAGTTTCGCGTCCCACCAGGCCAGCGTTTCCCGATGCAGACGCGCTAGACGTTGCGGATCGGCGGATAGGGCTCCTACCTCAGCCTCCAGATTGCGCCAGTCGCCGATTTGAATCGCTGGACAACCCACATAGAACCAATGTGGAGGCAGCGGGTCGCAGATGACAATGCAGCCTTGGCGCATCGCTTCGAAGAAACGATATGTCTCGACCGACGATCCCCTTGGCGCCAGGGCGATTTTTGTGTCGGCCATGATTTCCGAATAGCGCTCCTCGGCGCCAATCGAGACGCTTTCGGTAAACGACGCGGTTGTGCCAAAGAAGACGATATCGGGCGCCGTAGCGGCGAGCTTTCGCAGAGATTCGGCCATTCGCGAGCGGGCGATCTGCTTTGGCGTTCCCACGAGCCTCTTAGGCGAGAACGCAGGATAGTTCTTATTTTCGATGCTGCCGAGAAATCCCACCAAGTAACGCCGGGTCTCAATCGGCTTGATGGGCACATCGGTCTGTCTCGCGTACCCGAGAGGGATCACCATCTTGCCTCCCTGGGTGAGCGAAAATCCGTTCTCACGCACAAAAAACGCGAAGTGGCGCGCCCAGACCGCCCAGTTCCTCGCGCATTTCAACACGGATGCGGGGGACGGGTCCCGCAGCGAGTCGCCGCACCAGGGTTGGAAGCCATAGCTTTTGAAGACGTATCGAACCTTATTCAAATAGCGAGGAATTACGCACTCTTCATCCGTGGCAAGAACTGCAACGACGTTATCCCCGTAAGTCGGCAGATCGGGAATTTCAATGTGGTGCCAAATAACGTAAAACGTCAGTCCGCTCAGCGGCGAAAGCTTCTCGAACTCTTGGAAAGTGCGAACCCAGTAGTTGATATATAACCCGCCATCCTTCCAATTATATATATCTATTTCAGTGGGTTCGCCCCAAGGGGTTAACAGAATATACTTTGACCGGCTTTCCTTCGTCATCTGGCCCCCAATCGCACAATGGAGAATGAAGCGTACGCCGACGCTCAAATATCATGTGGTTGAACTCGCGCCCCTGACCTTCAGCAGTCG
>CAWANG010000023.1:0-29285 GCA_963783175.1 uncultured Alphaproteobacteria bacterium | reverse complement strand
GCCCTTAGTGACCCGCAACAGTCCAGGTTTGGCCGGGACGGAGCCAGGCAGCGCAAACAGACGGTAGTCACGCGTCGTTTCAACTTCGCGCGAAAACGACGCGCCGAGATCGACGAGCTCCCGATTGAGCGGCAGCCCCGTAAGATGCGCCCCCAAGACCGCGATTTCGACGCGCCCTCCCGGCGGGCTCGAGACCGCCTGCAGCGTGGTCGCGCCGGAGCGGACCTGGATCGAGGCGGCGAGACCGGCGAGGAGGCCGTCGGCGCCGGAGGCCAATGAGCGTAACGCTCGAAGGCAGCCCGTCGCCGCGAGCGCCGGCAGGAACCGCGATGGCGGAAAGATCGAGCAGGTTGACGAAGTTGGTGTAGGTCCCAAGCCTTGAATTGAGCCGGACAGGATCGGCCTCGACTTCCGCGACGGTGTAGAAACGCGGCATTGTCGGCACGAGCATGGCGTCGAATTCCGACCAGGCGCGGCCCGTTCGCCGCTTCCAACCGGCGAGCCGATAGAACGCCTCGAAGGCCGCAACGGCGTCGAACTTCCGCGCGCCCTCGATGATCGCGCGCGTGACGGGATGCAGGGCCTCGGGATTGGTTTCGATCAGCGGTTTGGTCGCGGCATAGCGCTCAGCGACCCACGGACCGTCGTAGAGCATGCGGGCGACTTCGGCAAAGGGCTCGAAGTCGAACTCAACGATTTGGGCGCCGAGCGATTGAGCGAGCCGAAGATCTCGCGAGAAGGCGGCTGACGCTTCCTTGTCGTCGAAGAACTGCCGCTGATCCGGACGGGGAACGCCGAGCCGAATCCGCTCGGGAACGCCGAAAGCGCGGGCTCATGGAAGGAGCGGCTGTAAGCGTCCTCATCGTCGAAAGCGATCGCCTCCCGAAAGACTGTGAAGACGTCGGCCACATCGCGGGCGAAGATCGAGACGGTGTCGAGCGTGCGGCAGGCGGGGACGACGCCTGAGGTCGACAGGGCGCCGAGCGACGGCTTTAGCCCTACAATGCCGTTGAGCGCCGCCGGCACCCGCCCCGATCCCGCGGTGTCGGTGCCAAGCGAGAACGGGACGAGGCCCGCGCCGACCGCGGTCGCCGAGCCGGAGCTCGATCCGCCGGGAATGAGATCCGAGCGCAGCGCATTGCGCGGAACGCCGTAGGGCGAGCGTATGCCGACGAGCCCGGTCGCGAACTGATCGAGGTTCGTCTTGCCGATGACGATTGCGCCGGCGCGCTCGAGCCGCTCGACGACGAACGCCGAATGCTCGGGGCGATAAGCGAAAGCCGGACACGCGGCCGTCGTCGGCAGGCCGACGACATCGATGTTGTCTTTGACGACGAATGGGACGCCATAGAGGGGCTTGCCCGCAGATCCCGACGCCTGAAGGCGCTCCGCAATCGCCAAAGCCTCAGCTTTCGGGCGGATGGCAATGAAAAGCGCCGGATCGTCGTGGCTCGCAATGCGATCGTAGGTCTCTTCGATAGTCGCGGTCAGCGGCTTGCCCGCGCCGTGCGCGGCGAGAAGCGTTCCGATCGTGGCGGTCATGCCGTTCAAGTCCCTCACCGGCGGCCTCGTGACCGTCAGCATCCAACGAAAGCAAAAGCCGGGCAAATTCGGCCCCGGCGGCAATTGCCTGAGCCAAACTCAGGACCGGCGGAAAAGCTAGGCGTCTGCGCTCAACATTCGGGCGCCGCGCCGAAAGATGAGGCGGCAAACCCCAATGACGCCAAGCAGGACCGCGCGGCATGGACTTTGCAAAAAGCGAGGCTCGGGTTTGGCGTGGCTCCCGCGTGAGCCTTATGAGCATGAGGACGTCAGTAATGTCAGAAACGGGATTTTCTCGCCGCACTCTTCTCAAGTCCGCCGCCCTTGGGGTCGCGGGAGCAGCGTTCGATTTTGGCGCGCTTCGGCGCGCCTTCGCCGCCGCAGACCTGACGGTGGGAATCGTCTATGTCGGCGCGCGCGACGATTTCGGCTGGAACCAGGCGCACGCGGTCGCGATCAAGTCGCTGAAGGAAGTGCCGGGGGTTAAGGTCGTCGAAGAGGAGAACGTCCCCGAAACCGACGCGGTTTCGAAATCGATGGAGTCGATGATCAACCTCGACGGCGCCGGCCTCATTCTGGCGACGTCGTTCGGCTATTATACGCCGTTTGTCGTCGACCTGGCGAAGAAATATCCGGACGTCCAGTTCCGCCACGCCGCGCCGCTCTGGAACAAGGACAAGGATCCGAAGAACGCCGGCTCCTATTTCGGCTATCTCAATCAGGCTCATTATGTGAACGGCGTCGCCGCCGGCCTTTCGACCAAGGCCAACAAAATCGGCTTCGTGGCGGCGAAGCCGATCGCGAGCGTGCTCAGCAATATCAATTCAGTTCTGCTCGGGGCGCGATCGGTCAACCCGAAAGCGACGGTGCAGGTGATCTTCACCGGCGACTGGTCGTTGCCGGTTCGCGAAGCCGAGGCCGCGAACGCGCTGGTCGACGCCGGCTGCGATGTGATCACCTGTCACGTCGACGGTCCGAAGGTGGTGATCGAGACCGGCGAAAAGCGCGGCGTCATGACGTGCGGCCATAACGCCAGCCAGGCGCCGCTGGCGCCGAAGGGCTTCATCACCGGCGCAGAATACAAGTGGATCACGATCTACAAGGGCTACTCCACGGATCTCGCCGAGGGCAAAACGCTGCCCAACTTCACTGCCGGCGGATACGAAGTCGACTTCGTCCAGAACACGCCGTTCGGGGCGGGCGCGACGCCGGACGCGCAAAGCCGCGGTCGCCGCCATCGAGGGCCTCAAAGCCAAAAAGCCGATCTACGTCGGGCCGCTCAAGGATAACAAGGGCAAGGTCGTGATCGACAAGACCTACGACAACCTCGATCCGTTCCTCGACAAGATGGATTACCTGCTGGAAGGCGTCGTCGGCTCGACGACCTAAGGCTCGAAGGGAACGAGCCGGTGTCGAATCCGCCTGTCGCAACCGGCGCGCCGCCCGCCATCGCCGATCCGGTTGCGTCGCGCGCGGCCGGGTCGGACTTTGTTGATCGGTTGCGCGTCAATTCGGAATATGTCGTCATCCCGCTGTTCGCGCTTCTTGTCGCAGCGGCGCTGTTCGGTGTCTTTCTGCTGGCGATCGGCAAGTCGCCGGCCGACTTCGTCGCTTACGTATGGCGCGGCGGATTCGGCACCGCATTCTCCTTCCAGAATACACTCCAGCGCTCGGCGCCGCTGATTCTGACGGCTCTGGCGGTCGCCATTCCCGCGCGCATTGGCCTCATCATGATCGGCGGCGAGGGCGCGCTGGTGCTTGGGGGATTCGCGGCCGGCGCGCTCGCCATTCCGCTGGTCGGCCACGCGCCCCCCATAGTCGCCCTCGTTCTCATGGCGATCTTTGCGATGATCGTCGGCGCCTTCTGGGTCGGCGTGAGCGGATACCTGCGCTACGCTCGCGGCGTCAACGAAACAATCTCGTCGCTTCTCTTGACCTATATCGGCATCGCGATCATGAATTTTTTCGTCGAGGGCTCGCTGCGCGACCTCTCGAATCCCAATAAGCCGTCGACGATGCCGATCGGCGACGCCTATATGATCGGCAAGATTCCGGGAACCCAGGTCCACTGGGGGTTTGCGTATGGCCTGGCCCTCTGCGTCGGCCTCTACTTCCTGATGGCGCGCACGACTTTTGGATTTGCGGCGCGGGTGACGGGCGGCAACTTCCGCGCCGCCCTCGCGCAGGGGCTGCCGGTCGGGAAGCTCATCGTGGCTTGTACGGCGATCGCGGGCGCCTGCGCGGGACTCGCGGGATTCTTTGAAGTGGCGGCGATCCAGGGCCGCGCCAACGCGTCGCTCGCCGCCGGTTATGGCTTTACCGGCATCCTTGTTTCGTTCCTCGCCCGCCATAACCCACTGGTCATCCCCCCGGTCGCCATTCTGCTCGGCGGGCTCGTCGCCTCGGGCGGCCTCATTCAGCGGCGGATGGATCTGCCCGACGCAACAGTGCTGGTGTTGCAGGGGTTGATCTTCGTGGTTCTTTTGACCTCGGAGACTCTCTACGGGCGTTTCGCCATCTTCCGGCCCGGAAGCGGACAGGACCGCAAATGAACGAGGCCGTCGCCACAGTCCTTATCGCGATGCTCGGCGGGGCGATCCGGGTGTCGACGCCTTTCATGTTCGTCGCCCTTGGCGAATGTCTCACCGAGAAATCGGGCCGTGTGAATCTTGGCCTCGAGGGCACGCTGGTGCTCGGCGCGATGGTGGGCTACGCCGCGTCCTATCACACCGGTTCGCCCTGGATCGGCGTTCTCGCGGCGGGCATCGCGGGCTCGTGTCTCGGCGCGATGCATGGCTCGATCTGCGGGCTGCCGCGGGTCAATGACGTCGCCGTCGGCATCGCGATGATGCTATTCGGCGTCGGCGTCGCCTTCTTCTTCGGCAAGCCCTATATCCAGCCGACCGCGCCGCGGCTCGGCTCGATCCCCCTAGGGTTCTGGAGCGACGACGCCAACCTGAAGAGCGCGCTCCAGGTCAATCCGCTGTTTTTCATCGGCATCGCACTGGCGCTCGTGATTGCCTGGTCGCTCCGGAACACGCGCTGGGGATTGGTCGTGCGCACGGTCGGCGACAGCGCTGCGGCGGCGCGCGCCATGGGGATTTCCGTCAACTTCGTGCGCCTGATGACAACGACGGTCGGCGGCTTCCTCGCCGGCGTCGGCGGCGCGTTCCTGTCGCTCTCCTATCCGGGTTCCTGGAACCAGGGCTTGTCCTCCGGACAAGGTCTCATGGCCGTGGCGCTGGTCATTTTCGCCCGTTGGGACCCGCTGCGCTGTATCGCCGCCGCGCTCCTCTTTGGGGCCGCCGGGGCGATCGGGCCGTCGCTGCAGTCGGTCGGCATTACCCAGGGCTATTATTTCTTCAACGCCGCGCCCTACATCCTCACCCTCGGCATCATGATTGCGACGTCGAGCGCCAAACATTCGGCGCGGGACATGCCGGGCGAATTGTCGATGGCGAAATGAGGATAGCCCTTGCCGACGTTTGAAGCCGATCCCTATCCCTGGCCGTATAACGGCGACTGGCGGCCTGAGAACACCGCCATCATCGTCATCGACATGCAGACTGATTTCTGCGGCAAGGGCGGTTATGTCGACGCGATGGGATACGACATTTCGTTGACCCGGGCGCCGATCGAGCCGATCCGCGCGCTGCTCGAAGCAGCGCGGTCGAAGGGCTACCTCGTCATCCATACGCGCGAGGGGCACCGTCCCGATCTTGCGGATCTGCCCGCCAACAAACGCTGGCGGTCGCAGCGGATCGGCGCCGGCATCGGCGACCCGGGACCCTGCGGCAAGGTGCTCGTTCGCGGCGAAAGAGGCTGGGAGATAATCGACGAGCTTCGGCCGCTCCCGGGCGAGCCTGTCATCGACAAGCCGGGCAAGGGATCGTTCTGCGCCACCGATCTCGAACTCATGCTGCGGACGCGCGGCGTCGACAATATCGCCCTGACCGGGATCACGACCGATGTCTGCGTTCACACGACGATGCGCGAAGCCAACGATCGCGGCTTCGAATGTGTGTTGCTCGAGGATTGCTGCGCCGCGACCGACTACGGCAATCATCTCGCCGCTCTCAAGATGGTCAAGATGCAGGGCGGCGTGTTCGGCGCCGTCGGCCGCTCGACGGCCTTCATCGAGGCGATGCCATGACCGCTCCAGCCCCAACCGCCGGGATGCGTGCGCCGTCGCTTGAGACGATCGGCATGAGCAAGTCCTTCGGCGCGTTGCGCGCCCTGCAGGACGTATCGATCCAGGTTCCGGCCGGTTCGTTTCACGCCCTGCTCGGCGAGAACGGCGCCGGCAAGTCGACGCTCGTCAAATGCATCATGGGCTTCTACATCCCCGACAAGGGCCAGCTCATGCTCGACGGGACCGAGGTCGCCGTCCGCAATCCGAAGGACGCGCAGGCGCTGGGCGTCGGCATGGTCTATCAGCATTTCACGCTCGTGCCGGCTTTGACCGCGGCGGAGAATCTTGTCGTCAGCCGCGCCGACGCCCCTTCGTTCATCGACTGGCGCAAGGAGCGGAAGGCTCTCGAGAGTTTTCTCGACCGGATGCCGTTCCGGGCGCCGCTTGACAGGACGGTGTCCAGCCTATCTGCGGGGGAAAAGCAGAAGCTCGAAATCCTCAAACTGCTCTATCTCGACCAGCGTTTTCTCATTCTCGATGAGCCGACGTCGGTGTTGACGCCGGGCGAGGCCGACGAGATTCTCGGGCTGCTGCGCGACATGGCGCACCGCGGCGAAATCACCGTCGCGATGATCAGCCACAAGTTCCGCGAGGTCGAGGCGTTCTGCGACGACTTCACGGTGCTCAGGCGCGGCGCTCGGGTCGGGGGCGGCAAGGTCGGCGCCGTTTCGACGCGCGAGATGGCGGCGATGATGATCGGCGACGCGGTCGTGCGCCCCTCCGCGGCGCGTATGGTCGCGCCGAAGAGCGGAACGACCCTCGAGATCGCAGGTCTCTTCGCCGAGAACGACGAAGGTCGCGACGCCGTCACCGGGTTCGATCTCAAGGTCGAGGCGGGCGAGATCGTCGGCATCGCCGGAGTCTCGGGGAACGGCCAGAGCGAGCTGGTCGAGGCTTTGTCCGGGCAGCGGCCGATCAAACTCGGGCAAGTGCTGGTCCATGACCAGGACTTCGAGCCGGTCCGCGACCATTTCGACAAGTTCAAGATTTTCGGGCTGCCTGAGGAGCCGCTGAAAAACGCGACGGTGCCGACGATGTCGGTCGCGGAGAACATGGCGTTTCGGCGGTTCGACAAGGCACCGATGTCGCGCCTCGGATTCTGGCTTTCGCGCGAGCCGATGCGAGCCAAGGCGCGCGATCTCATCGACCGCTACAACGTGAAAACGCCTTCGACGGAAACGCAAATCCGCGACCTTTCGGGCGGCAACGTGCAGCGCGCAGTGCTGGCGCGCGAGCTCTCTGAAGACGTCGACGTTCTGATCGTCGCCAACCCCTGCTTCGGCCTCGACTTCGCGTCGGTCGCCGACATTCGCGCCCAGATCATGGAGCAGCGCAATCGAGGCGCGGCGGTGCTGCTGGTGTCGGAGGATCTCGACGAAATTCTCGAGCTCTCCGATCGCATCGCCGTCATGTCGGGCGGCAAGGTCGCCTATCTGACGCCGGGAGCGGGCGCCGACCGGACGACGATCGGCCGCTATATGGCGGGTCACTGACGAAATGATCGAGGCCGCTGCCAAGCGGTTCGCCTCTCGCTTCGCTCCCGCGCATTCCGGCGCTATCGACACCGATTCGCAGCGTGAAGGCGGCGCGAATCGGCCGGTCGCTCGACAACGGCGTCGAACGCGGCTATGAGCGCCCGCTGATCAGGGATCCGACGATGGCGCGCCGTTTTCAAGCTCTCAACGCGATGACGCTCGATACGATCCGCGCCGACAACGCGACCTTCCGCCCGGCGGGGCGTCTGACCGCGCTCGTACAGGCGGCCGCGTGACGCCCGTCTCGTTCGATCCCGAAGCTTTGGCGGACGCAATGGCCCCGCTGCTCGGGCTGCTCCAGACGCCGGAGTCGCGCGCTCAGACGATCGTCCATTTGCGCATCGCGGCCGAGCAGGCGGAAAAGCTTCTTTCGGTTTCGCTCGGGGATCAGGAGGAGCCCGCGCCGGTGTTCACGCCGTGACGGCGGCGCTCCTCGACGGATCTGCTCAAGTCATCGCCGAGGCGGTCCGAACCGGCGCGGCAAGCGCGCGCGAGATCGCGCAAGAGGCGCTCAACCGCGTCAAGACCCGCAACGCGGCGCTCGGCGCCTTCACAGACGTGACGGCGGCCCGCGCGCTCGCCAAGGCCGACGCGATCGACGCCGCCCGGGCGCGCGGGGCGAGCCTGGGGCCGCTCGCGGGGGCTCCGTTCGCAGTCAAGAACCTGTTCGACATCGAGGGCTTGCCGACCCGCGCCGGCTCGAAGATCAATCGCGATCGCCCCCCGGCCGGGGCAGACGCGACCGTGCTCGCGCGACTCGAGGCGGCAGGCGGCATCCTGATCGGCTCGCTCAACATGGGCGAGTACGCATACGACTTCACCGGCCAGAACGCCCATGACGGCCCATCCCGCAACCCGCACGATCTCGCGCACATGACCGGCGGATCGTCGGGGGGGTCAGCCGCGGCCGTTGCCGGCGGCCTGGTTCCGATTGCGCTGGGGTCGGACACCAACGGATCCATTCGTGTGCCAAGCTCGTTCTGCGGATTGTTCGGCCTCAAGCCGACCTACGGCCGGCTGTCGCGCGCCGGCGCGTTTCCGTTTGTCGCCAGTCTCGATCATGTGGGGCCGATCGCGCGATCGGCCGGCGATCTCGCGCTCGCCTACGACGCGATGCTCGGGCGAGACGAGGCTGACCCGGCCCAAGCCGACATGCCCGCCACGCCCATTTCACCAACGCTCAAAGAGGGCGTGAAAGAGCTTCGCGTCGTGAAACTTGGCGGCTATTTCGCCCGCTCCGCCGACCCGAGCGCGATCGCCGCGGTCGATGCGGTCGCCCGCGTGCTGCGAGCGGACCGGGTGGTCGAACTCTCCGGGGCCGAACAGGCGCGTTCGGCCGCCTATCTGATCACCATGGTTGAAGGCGCCGCGCTCCATCTCGAGCGGTTGCGCACGCGCCTTCGAGATTTCGATCCCGACGTTGGCGACCGGCTAGTCGCCGGGGCGATGCTTCCGGGCGCGTGGGTCGCGCAGGCGCAAAAGTTCCGCCGCCGGTTCAGAGCCGAGACGCTCGCGCTTTTTCGCGATGTCGATGTCCTGCTCGCCCCGGCGACCCCCTGCGGAGCGCCGAGGCTCGGGCAGAAGACTTTCGTGCTCGACGGCCGGGAAATACTGGTGCGGCCGAACCTCGGGCTGTTCACCCAGCCGATTTCCTTCATCGGTCTGCCAGTGGTCGCCGCGCCGATGTGGCCCGAAGGCGAGAGGCTGCCAATCGGAGTGCAGATCATCGCCGCCCCGTGGCGTGAGGATCACGCGCTCCGCGTCGCCCGGGCGCTGGAGCAAGACGGGGTCGTTCGCGCGCGGGTCGCACGATTGTCATAACGAGGCGAAGATGGCCGAGGTTGGCGATTCTCGATGGGCCGGGCGCAATGGCGCCAAGGCCGCCGTGCGCGATCGGGTATGGACGAGGCTGGTCGAGACCCGAGTCAATGTTGGTCCCGCCTTCGACCGGATTCCGAACTTCGTCGGGGCCGACGTCGCCGCGAAGCGGCTCAGCGAACTCGACGAGTGGCGGCGCGCCCACGTCATCAAGTGCAATCCCGATCCGCCGCAAATTCCTGTCCGCCTGCGCGCGCTTTACGATGGCAAGCTTTTGTTCTCACCGGTTCCCTACCTGACCAAGGGCTTTCCCTATCTGCGCATCGATCCCGACAAGCTCGCCGCAAAGGGCGTCGATTTCGAAACCGCAGCCACCGCGCAAGGCTTCATGGAGCAGGGCGAAGCGATCGGTTTCGAGGACATGCCCAAGCTCGATTTCTGTGTCGTCGGCTGCGTTGCGGTGACGCGGCTCGGCGGGCGCACGGGGAAAGGCGCCGGGTTCGCCGATCTCGAACAGGGAGTTTTCCGCGAGCTCGGGCTTGTGAGCCCTGAAACCCCGATCGCGACGACGGTTCACTCGTCCCAGGTCGTCGCCGACTCCGAGGTCGTCATGGAGGGCCATGATTCGGCGCTGCACTTCGTCGCGACGGAGCTGGAGCTGATCGGGACCCAAACACCCTACTCGCAGCCGGCGGGTGTTGATTGGGACAAGGTCCGCCCAGACCAGTTTGCGGACATTCCGTTCTTGAGCGCGCTCCGCCAAACGATCGAGCGCCGGAAGCGGACGACATGAGCGAGTTCATTAGCCCTCGTCACAAGGAGCGCCGAGGGCGCGGCTCGAAGGGCGTGCCAGATCGCGGCGCCTTCCCGGCGCATACGGGAGCGCCCTTCGAGGCCGCTGCGCAGCGCCTCAGGGCGAGGTGGGGTGGGGAAGCGGCGGCCGGCTCCATTGCGATGGGCGGCGTCCGGCGATGACGGACAGGCTCTCCGGCGTTGTCCTGTTGCCGACCGACGGCAGTCCCGCAGGTCCGCCGGTCGATGTCTTGCTGGCGGACGGGCGCATTGCCGCCATCGCGCCGGCCGCCGAGCCGCCCGCGCGTCGACTGCTCGCGATGCCCGCGCTCATCAATGCGCACGATCATGCCCGCCCTCTCTCGCCGACGTCGTTCGGCGCGGCCGGCAAGCCGCTCGAGACATGGCTGCTGCGGCTCGCCGCGATGCCCGCGATCGACCCCTATCTTGGCGCACTCGCCGCCTTCGGACGCGCGGCGCGCGCGGGCGCAGGTTCGGTGATGGCGCACTACACCCGCTTTCATGGGCCGATGCCGCCCGTCGAGGAGGTCAAAGAAGTCGCCCGCGCCGCCAAGGATGTCGGCGTTCGGGTCACGCTCGCCGTGTTCATGCGCGATCGAAATCCGCTGGTCTATGCCGGCGAAGACAGCGTGTTGATGAAGCTGCCGGACGACATCCGCGTGGCGATTGAGGCGCAGTTCCTTTCCTCGATGCCGCGCGTCGTAGAGCAGATCGCCAGCGTCGAGGCGATCGCTGCCGAGACCGAAAGCGCTCTCTTCTCGGTGCAGTTCGGTCCCAGCGGTCCACAATGGTGTTCCGACGAGCTCATCGCCGGGATTGCCGAAGCATCGCGCCAGACCAGGCGGCGGGTGCATATGCATTTGCTCGAGACTCGATATCAGCGCGCCTTCGCCGACCGCGCCTATCCGGAAGGCGTTGTCGAGCGCCTGAAGACGCTTGGGCTGCTCACGCCGCGACTGACGCTTGCCCATTGCGTCCACGCGCGGCCGGCGGAGCTCGACGCGATCGCGGCCGCGGGCGCGATCCTGGCCACCAATCCGAGCTCGAACCTTCACCTCAAGAGCGGCATTGCGCCAATTTCCGAGGCGCTGAGGCGCGGGTGCCGGGTCGCGCTCGGCGTCGACGCCTCGGCCTTCGACGAGGATGACGACATCGTGCGCGAGATGCGGCTGGGACATTTCCTCCATGGCGGCTGGGGCTTCGACAAAGTGATCGAGCGGGGAGCATGGTTGTCCGCGATGGTCGCCAATGGGCGGTTCGCCAACGGCGCGCCCGGCCCCGGCGCGCTCAGCATCGGCGCGCCGGCCGACATTCTCGCGCTCGATCTCGACGCGCTCGACCGCGACGCCGTCATGGCCGTGGAGCCGGTGGATCTGGTCTTTGCGCGCGCCACCGCCGCGCATGTCGCGCGCCTATTTGTCGCCGGTCAGGAAGTCGTGCGCGATGGGCGGCTGATCCGAGTCGATCTCGACGCCGTGGAAGGCGAGCTGCGCGTTCAATACCGGGCAAGAATGTCGTCGCGGGCGGCGTTTCTCGAGGCCTGGGCCGGCTTGGAGCCGGCCGTTGCCGAGCATTATCGCGATGGCCTCGGCTGTTGCTGACCGATCGTGACTGAGGAAAGGATCATGCCGCGCACGTTGCCACTTCTCGATCTCTCGTCGTGGCGTGAGGGCGATCGCGCATCGCTGGACAGAATCGGGACCGAAGTCGGCGCCGCCTGCCGGGACGTCGGCTTTTTCTACGTCGCCAACCACGGCGTCGACCAGGATCTGATCACGGGGGCTTTCGCGCAGTCGCGCCGCCTTTTCGCCCTACCGCTGGCCGAGAGGCAGGCGCTGGCGATCGAGAAGATCGGGGGAAACCGGGGCTATTCCGGGATGCTGCACGAAGCGCTTGATCCTGGCCGCGGACCCGATCTGAAAGAGGCTTTCAACGTCGGTCTCGAGATTGCGCCGGACGATCCCGATCTTCTGTCCGCACAGCCCTTCCGCTCCCTCAACGCTTGGCCGAGCCTGCCAAGCTTCCGCGAAACGCTGCTTGCTTATTACGACGCCTGCGCGGGGCTCGGCGCCCAGCTGCACCGCGCGTTCGCCCGCGACTCGGCCTTGAGTCCAACTACTTCGACGACAAATTCGATCGCCCGATGGCGACCCTGCGATTGCTGCATTATCCGGCGCTTCCCCGCGGCTCGGAGCCGCGGACGGGCGCGGGCGCGCACACCGATTACGGCAACCTGACGCTGCTTGCGACCGACGACGTCGGGGGACTTGAAGTCCGCGCGCGCGATGGGCAATGGATCGAAGCGCCGGTCGTGCCCGGCGCTTTCGTTGTCAATATCGGTGACTGCCTGATGCGGTGGACCAACGACATTTACGTCTCGACCCCCCACCGAGTCGTCAACCGGAGCGCGAGGGAACGGTATTCGATCGCTTTTTTCTTCGATCCGAATCCCGACGCGATCGTCGAGACGATTCCGTCCTGCGTGCGGCAAGGAGAACGCGTCCGCAATCCGCCGAGGCCGTGCGAAAAGGCGAATTTCAAGAGCCTATTGGGGGAGCGCAGGAGGCGCGGTTGGGTTTGCTGGCGGTTTAGATTTTCATACGGAGAGGGGCTCAGGCGGCCCTCATCGCCTGGATGAGCGGCTGCACCCCGAGGATGGCGATCATCCGCTTCAGATTGTAGGCGAGAACGTGAAGGCTCATCTCCGCGCTGACCTTTTCGAGGATGCGCAGCCTGAAGTGGGTCGCGCCCATCCACGCTTTGATGGTTCCGAATGGATGTTCTGCGGTCTGGCGTCGGATGCGCATGGTCTTGGGCGCCCGGTCTAACCGCTCCTGCATCGCGTCGAGCACGGCTTCGTGCTCCCAACGCTTGACGCGCCGCTCCTTTGCAGGCGTGCACTTCGATTTCAGCGCGCAGCCGGTGCATTTCGTCGTCCAGTAGTTATGCAACTTTCGCCCCGCCTCGACATTCCAATATCGCCAGGTCAGCTTCTCGCCGGCAGGACAACGATAGACGTCTTCGCCCGTGTCGTAGACGAAATCCTGCTTGCCGAACCGGCCGTCCGCCTTGGCGCCTGAGGTCAGCGGCTTCGGAACGAGCGGCGTCACGCCCGTCGCCTCGCAGGCCAGAATCTCTTCGCCTTTGAAGTAGCCGCGATCGGCGATCGCCGTCAGTTCGCGCACGCCCGTCGCTTCTTGCGCCTGCTTGGCCATCGTGGAGAGCTGGCTGCGATCGTTGCCGATATTGGTGACCTCGTGCGCAACGATCAGGTGATGCTGCGTATCGACCACGGCCTGCACATTGTAGCCGACCAACCCCGTGTCCTTGCCGCTCGTCGCCATGGATCGCGCGTCGGGGTCAGTCAGCGAAATCTGCTTGTCCGGCGCGGCGCGCACGGCGGCTTCCAGCGCCTTGTACCTGCGCATCTGCTCCCGCAATGAGGCGATCTTGTCCTTCAGCCGCGCCGACGTGGCTTCAGCCACCTCGCCTTCCTGACGGTCCGCCGTCTCCAGCGCCGCCAGATAGCGCTCGATGCTCGCCTCGACCTGCTCCATGCGGCGCTCAATCGAGCCGCGCGAAAAGGACCGGTCGCGGGAATTGACCGCCTTGAACCGACTGCCGTCGATCGCGACGATCGCCTGGGCGAAAAGATTCAGACCACGACACAGCGCGACAAACTGCCGGCAGGCGGAGCGGATCGCCGCGCCGTTGTCCTTGCGAAAATCCGCGATCGTCTTGAAATCCGGCGTGAGCCGGCCCGTCAGCCACATCATCTCGACGTTGCGCGCCGTTTCGCGCTCCAAACGTCGGCTCGACTGGACCTGGTTGATGTAGCCGTAGACGTAGATCTTCAGCATCGTGGCGGGATGGTAGGCCGGCCGACCCGTCGTTTCCGGCACGACGCCCTCAAACCCCAGCGCCCGCAAATCCAGTTCGTCGACAAAGACGTCGATCACCCGCACCGGATTGTCTTCAGCCACGTAGTCGTCAACGAACTCGGGCAGCAAAACGCCTTGCGTTCGGTCCTCGCCCTCGACAAAGCGCTTCATCATGAACCCCGACTCAATTCATCAGGATTCTAACCCAACCAACGTTTTCACACAGCCTGGACGTGAAGCGGACATTGCTGATGGCGGCCATGAATGGAGCAAGCGGGCGGGAAGCGCGCCTACAGGGGTCGCCTCGGGAAGGACCGGAGTCCGTGCCTGACCCGTCATTCCATTGCGAGCGCGAAATAGGCTTCACCGATCGAAACGAAAGTTGCCATTGGCCCTACGTCTCAACCGTTCTCAACGGGAGCCTCTGACGTAGCGAAATTCCAATGCGGCCCGCCACGCGGGACCACCAATTAGAACCCTCGGTACGCACGAAACAAGCGTATCCAGGCGTCGGTGTATTTCTCCTGGCCACTGGCTGCAAAGTGCTGGCCGTCATAGCGATCGAGCGGAGTGACATCATGGTCGGTGTTTGGGCCGTCGAAAATTGCGCGCTGGCGGTCCGCCAGTGAAGCTTGCGCTTTGGCGATGGGATTATCTTCCGACCAGCCGTTGCCGCCGTTACTGCTCCGTGTGATGAAGAACGGCGCGCTCACTCCCTGGGCACGGATTGTACTTATCAGAGAATTGAGATCCGACCGGTATATTGGTCTTCCGGCGTGCGGAGGACGAAGTCTGCCGCCCCCTGATTCAAGAGCACCCCGGTGATGGTGTAGCGCTCCTTGGCCGCTTGGATCACTGCCACCATCATCTTGTTCAGGTCGCCCCCGTCGGCCCAGCGGTGTATCGCTGACCCGCCGACGGCGGCCGGGATCAGAATGACGGCGCGATAGAGTCCCGACTGAATGAGCTTTCTGCCGAGCAGGGTCCATGTCTCCCCCAGTTCGCCATCGGCCCCCAGCAGCGGCGAAGCGGCCCGGTAGCAGTGACCCGCCGAGAAGTTAATCACCCGGTCATCTCCACTTTGATGCCGCTGGCCCTGATAATTGGCGGCGTTGGACTGACCGATTACCAACAGGACGGCGGTCATTTGGTCCTGCGGTGGACAGGCGATTTCGGTCTTTCCAGGATAGCTGAGCAAGCGTCCGAACTGATCCTTCCCCGTCGGTGATTGGTCAGTTTGGCGACCAGCCCTTTAAGTTCCAGGACTGGCCACGTCCGCTTCACACCAACGTATAGACCGATCCCAAACGCCGAGATGCAGAGCGCGACTATGAGCGGGACAAGAAAGACAAGGCGCATGGTCCACTCATCGCTGGGAGGCCGCATGTGCGCCGACGGTGGCGAATTCATCGCGTCCCTCCGGCCGCCGGCACTAACGCAAAAGACAACGGGAATCTGCCTGAAATTTGCGAGCGACCGCTCATGGCCCAACCGACGCGCTTAGCCTAAGTCCGCTTCCTCGCCCTTTCCGTCCGTTCATTAGGCCCATCTTGAACGCGTGCTTCGGGTGGAAATTCCCCGTACGCCAAGCTGTCGGCGGATGACTGCTCCTTGCGCATCCTTGCCATTGCATCTCGATCCCTGAAGGGCGGGAGTCCGCCATCTCGGACATTCTGAATTGGGTTTTCACCCTAGGCGAACCGCTCGGCGCGGAACGGGGCGGGATCGACCACGGGCGCTTCGCCGCTCATGAGTTCCGCCAGCAGGCGCCCGCTGACCGGGCCGAGGGTGAGGCCGAGATGGTGGTGGGCGAAGTCGAGCCATAAGCCCGGCCTGCCCGGGAACGGCCCGATGACCGGGCGCATGTCCGGCAGGCACGGGCGCCGCCCCATCCACGGCGCCGCGTCCTTGCGCGCCCCGATCGGAAACAATTCGCGCGCGAAAGGCTCGACCCGATCGAGTTGGGCGGACGACGGCGGATCGTCGCGGCGGGCGAACTCCGCACCCGTCGTCAGGCGCAGCCCGCGCGCCATCGGGGTGACGAGATAGCCGCGCTCGAGATCGAGCACCGGACGGGTGAGGCCGGCGTTCCCTTTCGCCTCGTAATGCATGTGATAGCCGCGCTTGACGAAAAACGGCAGCCGAAGGCCGAGCGAGCGCGCGATTTCATCCGTCCACGGCCCGAGCGCGATCACGACGTCGCGGGCGGCGAGCCGGCCGGAGGCGGTCTTGACCATCCATGCCGAGCCGGCCGCTTCGAGCGTGCGCGCATCGCCCGTTTCCATCCGGCCGCCGCGCTTCATGAAGAGCGCCGCATAGCTCTGCGCCAGCGCCTCGGGGTCGGGAGTCGACAACGGGTCGGCGTAATGCGCGCCGCCGATCGCGGCGTCGCTCAGATGCGGCTCGAGCGCCGCGAGAGCGGCCCGATCGAGTATGACCGGGCTGATGCCATAGGGCTTGAGCTCCTCGGCCTCCTTGTTCGCCAGATCCAACCCGCGCGCGCTCCGGAACGCCTTGATCCAGCCGCCGCGACGCAGGAGCGCCTCGGCCCCCGCCTGCCGCGCAAACTCGAGATGCTCGGCGGTGGCGCGGGCGAGAAACGGCGCCATCGCCTTGGCGGTCGCGTTCTTTCCGGCGAGCGTCGAAGCGGCGAAATAGCGAAAGACTGCCGGCGCGATCGTGGGCAGCGCGCCATAGCGGATATGGGCGCGCGGATCGAGATTGAGCGCCCCGCGCGCGATCTCTCTCGGCGCGCGCGGAAACACATAGGGCATCACCGCTTCGGTCTGGACGATGCCGGCATTGCCGAAGCTCGTCTCGCCCGCCGCCTGGGGATGGCGGTCGATGAGGGCCACTCGCCGGCCGCGCGCCTGAAGATGAAGCGCGGCCGACACGCCGACAAATCCGGCGCCGAGCACGATTGCGTCGACGGTCTCAGCGGGCATGGGCGGATCTCAATTGTAACCGGGGTGCCTCGATTCTCGACCGCCGTTCCTATAGACCCCGCCCGGAACGAACAAACAAAAAGCAGACCTCCAATGATCCCCCGCTATTCCCGCCCCGAGATGACCGCCGTCTGGTCGCCCGAGACGCGCTTTCGCATCTGGTTCGAGATCGAGGCTTACGCCTGCGAGGCGATGGCCGAGATCGGCGTGATCCCGAAATCTGCGGCGAAGACGATCTGGGACAAGGGGGGGAAGGCGAAATTCGACGTGGCGCGGATCGACGAAATCGAAAAAGTGACCAAGCACGACGTGATCGCGTTCCTCACCCACCTCGCCGAATTCATCGGGCCGGATGCGCGGTTCGTCCATCTGGGGCTCACCAGTTCGGACGTGCTCGACACCTGCCTCGCGGTGCAGCTCAGGCGCGCGAGCGACATCCTCATCGCCGACGTCGACGCGCTGCTCGCGGCGCTCAAGCGCCGCGCCTTCGAGCATAAGATGACCCCGACCATCGGCCGCTCGCACGGGGTCCACGCCGAGCCGACCACGTTCGGCCTCAAGCTCGCTTACGCCTATGCCGAGTTTTCGCGCGCCCGGGCGCGGCTGGTCGCGGCGCGCGAGGAGATTTCGACTGCGGCGATTTCCGGCGCCGTCGGCACTTTCGCCAACATCGACCCGAGGGTCGAGTCTCATGTCGCAGCGAAGCTCGGCTTGAGGCCCGAGCCGATCTCGACCCAGGTGATCCCGCGCGACCGCCACGCGGCCTTTTTCACCGCGCTCGCCGTCGTCGCCTCGTCGGTCGAGCGTCTGGCGACCGAGATCCGCCATCTGAACCGCACCGAAGTGATGGAGGCCGAGGAGTTCTTCGCCGAGGGCCAGAAGGGCTCGTCAGCCATGCCCCACAAGCGCAATCCGGTGCTCGCCGAAAACCTCACCGGCCTCGCGCGGATGGTGCGCTCGGCGGCGATCCCGGCGCTCGAGGACGTGGCGCTGTGGCACGAGCGCGACATCTCGCATTCTTCGGTCGAGCGCATGATCGCCCCCGACGCGACGATCACGCTTGATTTCGCCCTCGCCCGGCTGACCGGGCTGATCGACAAGCTCGTCGTCTATCCCGAAAATATGCTGAGGAACCTCGACCGCCTCGGCGGCCTCATCCATTCGCAGCGGGTGCTGCTGGCGCTGACGCAAAAGGGCGTCTCGCGCGAGGACGCCTATTCCATCGTCCAGCGCAACGCGATGCGCGCCTGGCGCGGCGAAGGCGAATTCCTGAAGCTGCTCAAGGCCGACAAGGACGTCGCCAGGGTTTTGCGCGCGAAGGAGCTGGAGGCTTTGTTCGACCTCGGCTATCACCTGAAACAGGTGGACGCGATTTTCGCGCGGGTATTCGGGGAGTAGAGGCGAAAGACGCGCGCATCCTCACCCGCGCAGCCGGAGAGGAAGGCGCCCTTCACTGCGCGTCGCTGCCCTTGCGCTTGAGCGCCACGCCTTCCCCGGCGGCGGGCGGATGCGGCAGGCCGCTCTGGGCCTTGGCGAGGGCGTCGAGCGCGGCCTTGGTCTCGAACGCCCACGGGACGGCGCGGGCGGCGCCCTCGGCTTGCGCGACCGAGATCAGGAGCTGCTCGGAGGCGGCGAGGCGGTCGCCGCCGGGCGCAGTCATTTCGAGCCAGACGCGCATGCCGCTTGTCGTCGTGCTCGAGGATTTGGCAGCTGACCGCGAGCGCGTCGCCTTCCTTCGCCTCCTTGAAATAGTGCAGCATCATCTGGAGCGTGAACAGCGACTGGCCGGTGCGCTTGCGCGCCGCGGCGTCGAGGCCGACGCGGTCCATCAGCGCATCGACCGAACGGCTGAACACGATCGCATAGGCCGCGTCGTTCATGTGGCCGTTATAGTCGACCCATTCGCCGACCACGGTCGCTTCAAGCACCGGAAGCGCGGAGCCGTGACGCATGGCGTTCCCCCGGAAGATGTCGTTAAAGCCCGCCCGGGCGGCCCTCCGCCTCGGGCCAGTATTTCTGCACCAGAGCGAGGAGTTCGACAAGGAAATCGTCGCGCCGCGCCTCGAGCTCGCGGATCGAACGGCCGGCGGCCTGCTCCGCGCATCCATCGGCGACCTTGTCGATCAGCGCGTCGGTCAGCTCGGGCGCGACGAGTTTCGTCCATGGCAGTTTCAGCGCCGGGCCAAACTGATGCAGCATGTGGCGCATGCCCCCTTCGCCTCCCGCCAGGTGGAAGGTGAGGAAGGTGCCCATCAGCGACCAGCGCAAGCCGCAGCCGTACACCACCGCGGCGTCGACCTCCTCGGTGGTGGCGGCATCGTCGTTGACGAGCCACAAAGCCTCGCGCCACAAAGCCTCCATCAGCCGGTCGGCGATGAAGCCGACGATCTCCTTGCGCACCGGCAATGGCCGCATGCCGAGCGAGCGGTAGAAGGCGGCGGCGCGGTCGATAGTCGCTGGCGCGGTTCTCTCGCCGCCGACGAGCTCGACCAGCGGCAGCAAGTAGACAGGGTTGAACGGATGGCCGACCAGCATGCGCTCGGGCCGCCCCATCTTCGCCGCGAGCAGCGTCGGCAGCAGGCCCGAGGTCGACGAGGCGACGATCGCGTCAGGATTGGCGGCGTCGATGCGTTGAAGGAGGTCCTGCTTCAGCGCCTCGCGTTCGGGCGCGTTCTCCTGGATGAAGTCGGCGCCCGCGACGCAATCCTCGAGCTTGTCATAGAAAGTAAGCCGCGACGGGCTCGCGCCGGGGGCAAATCCCCGGCGCGCCATCGCCGGCCAGGCGGCGTCGATCGCTGCGAACGCCTTGCTCCGGGCGTCGGGGGCTGGGTCCCATGCATCGACGTCGAGGCCGACGCCCAGGAAGCGCGCCGCCCACCCTGACCCGATGACGCCCGCGCCGACCACGGCCGCGCGCAGGATTGGCTTTGCCATGCGAAGCGCCCTCTACCTCTGTTTCGTGAGGCCGAGCGTGGTTCGCGCCTCGGCGGCGGTGGCGACCGAAGCGCCCATGCGCTCGACGATCTCGCGCGCCCGCTTGACCAGCGCGCCGTTGCTCGCCGGCACGCCGCGGTCGAGCCAGATATTGTCCTCGAGCCCGACCCGCACATGGCCGCCGAGCAGAACCGCCTGGGCGACGAACGGCATCTGCATCCTCCCTATGGCGAAGCCTGCCCAGTTGGCGCCAGCGGGCAGATGAGCGCGCATCGCCTGCATCGATTCGGTCGTCGCTTCGGCGCCCCAGGGAATGCCGAGGCAGAGCTGGAACAGCGGCGGCGGGTCGATAAGACCTTCGGCGATGAGCTGCTTGGCGAGCCAGACATGACCGAGCTCGAAGCACTCGATCTCGGGCTTGACCCCCGCCGCCTGGATGCGCCGCGCCATCTCGCGCAGCAAATCCGCGGTGGCGAGAAACGCGCCGTCGCCGAAGTTGAGCGAGCCGCAATCGAGGGTGCAGATCTCGGGCCTCAGCTCCTCCACATGCGCGACGCGCTCGGCCGCGCCCGCCATGTCGGTTCCAGGCCCGCCGGACGCCGGATGGGCGGGATCGAAGAAAAAATCGCCGCCCATACCGGCGGTGAGATTGACGACGACGTCGGCGCCCGATGACCGGATGAGGCCGACCGTCTCGCGGTAGAGCTTGGGGTCGCGCGCCGCCTTGCCGCTCCCGGGATCGCGCACATGCAGGTGCACGATCGCCGCCCCAGCCGCGTGCGCTTCGAGCGCCGAATCCGCGATCTGGCGCGGCGTAACTGGGATTGCCGGATGCTTGCCGACCGTGTCGCCGGCGCCGGTCACGGCGCAGGAGATGATGACGTTGGCGTTCACGCTTCCCCCTTGCCGGCGTTCGCGATTTTGCCCCACGACGGCCGGCCGCGCAAGGCGGCCTGCAAGGCTGGGATCGACGTAGTCGCGTCAAGGATCGGAGTTTCTTGCGCGATCTTTGGATTTTTGCCGCGCCGATGTAGATTGAGACCGCGGCTGCCCCTCCGGACGGGTTGGAGACATGACGAAGCTTGGAGGGACCGCCGTCGTTGGCGGACGAAGCATGGGCGGGCTGGCTGCAGCAGCCGCCTTGGCGAAGCATTTTGAGCGTGTGCTGATCGTCGACAAGGATCAGTTGCCGACAGGCCCGGAGCCGCGGCCGGGCGTTGGGCAGGGCCATCATGTCCACAACCTATTGAGAGGAGGAGAACTCTCGATCGAGACGCTGCTGCCGGGGACCTGCGCCGAACTCATAGCTCAGGGCGCTGTGCCGATGCGCGCCGGCGTCGACATGAGGATCAGCGACCACGGCCAGTGGCTGCCGAAACGCGACCTTGGTTACGACAACATTTCCGCCTCGCGGCCACTCATCGAGCACGTCGTCTCGCAGCGTCTCATGCGGGAGGCGAACGTGGAACTGCGTCCGACGACGAGAATGGAAGACCTTGTCTTCAGCGACGCCGGACGCGTTTGCGGCGCCCTACTGCAAGCGACCGGAAAGGCCTCTGAGCGTGTCGGCACCGACCTCGTCGTCGATTGCACCGGCCACCTTTCGAGGGCGAAGGACATCCTCACGGCCCGCGAGGGCACCGCAGCTCCCGAGTTCAAGATCAATATTGGAATCTCCTACACGAGCGCCGTGGTCGCCGCGTCGCATGGAGCCGTGGATGGATACAAGGGCATTGCAATCCTGCCCTCGCCGCCAAACAAGTGCGGATCGTTTGTGAGCCTGATCGAGGACGGCAAATGGCTGGTCTCGCTGCATACCCGTTTCGAGAAGACCCTGCCGGCGACGCACGATGATATGATCGCATTCGCGAGCGAGATTGAGACGCCGGACACTGTCGACTTCTTGAGGCAAGCGAAACCTCAGAACTCCAGTCCGCTCCTACCGCAAACTGGAGGCCGCCTGGCGGCGTTTCGACAAGCAGGCGAGCTTCCCCGACGGATTTCTCGTGCTCGGCGATTCCATGACCAGTTTCAATCCGATCTTCGGCCAGGGGATGTCGACGGCATGGCTGCAAGCGGTGGCGTTGGAGAAATTGCTGAGCCAGCGCGGCGCCGATCAGCGTGGTCTAGACGGCCTGGCGCACGACTACTTGCCTGAAGCGACGCAGATCAGCCGCGAGGCCTGGAATGGCAGCACGCTTGTCGATTCGGCCTATCCTGAAGTCACGGGCGACATCCGGCCAGGGACCAAACAGGCAATCGTCTATCTGCGCGCGCTGCGCACGCTGCTCGCGGACGATCCTGAACTTCACGCCGATTACATTGGCGTCGGCCAATTGACCACTCCGGGCGCCGCGCTGATGCGGCCAGACCGTTTGCGGCAGGTGATGACGGCGATGGCGAAGCTGCCGCCCTGAATGCGCAAATCGTCGTCGCGGCTTGGTCGTGACGCGGATCGAAAGAGTCGCGCCCGGCGCCCGACGGCATTCCCCGGCCCTTCGCCCCTTCTTCCCATCGCGCGAACATGCGAAGGGGTGAGCCCATGTCCCTCCTTGCGATCAAGCTCATCGTCACGCCCCTCGTGGTGCTCATGGCCTCGCTCGCCGCGAGGCGCTGGGGCGACGCGGTCGGCGGATGGCTGGTCGGCCTGCCGCTGACCTCGGCTCCGATTTCGGTGTTCCTGGCCATTGAGCAGGGCCCGTCGTTCGCCGCCCAGGCGGCCAATGGGTCGATCGCCGGCGTTCTGTCGCAGGCGGCGTTTACGCTCGGATATGCGGCCCTGGCGGGATGGGGCGCGACAGCTGCGCTCGCCGCCGGAACCGTCGCCTATGCCGTCTCGGCGGCGGCGCTGGTCGCAGCCAGCCTCCCGACTGTCCTGCTGGCCGCCGCCGCGTTCGCCGCGCTGACCCTCGTTCTTTGGCTCCTTCCGCGCCGTCTCCTGACGCTCTCGGCGGCGGCCGTCGCCTGGTGGGACTTGCCGCTGCGCATGGCGGTGACGACGGCGCTGGTCGTCGGACTCACCTCGGCCGCCACGGCGCTTGGTCCGGAAGGCAGCGGCGCTGCTGCGTCATTCCCCCTTATCGGAGCATCGATCGCCGCCTTCGCTCATTGGAGTCAGGGCCCGGCGGCGGGCGTTGCGGTCATGCGCGGAATGACGAGCGCGCTCTACGCCTTCGCGATGTTCTTCATCATTGCCGGCGCGGCCCTGCCGCGCATGTCGCTTTTGGCCGCGTTCGGATTGGCGACCGCCGGGGGTCTGATCGTGCAAGGCGCGACGCTGCAAATGGTCCGCCGGCCGGCAAAAATGGAAGACGCGGCCGAGGGGGGATCGGCCGCGTCTTCGCTTCACCGAGGCTGATACGCGCCCCGGGACTACTCGGCGCCGTTGTCGTCGCGTTCGCCCATGTGACGGTGCATCATGTCAACAGCGAATCGCGCCTGCTCCGGCATGAGCATGCGTCCGAGCATGCCAAAGTTGTGCTTCTGCGAATTGTCGAGGCTCGCGTAGAGCGGCTTGGCGGCGTCGGCGATCTTCTTGATGTCGGCCGCGCCCTGGGACAGACGATCTGCCATCGCCTCGAGATGGTCGATTGGCGACATGTGCTCGTCCTGCTCGCGGGACTGCATCATCTGCTGCATCGCGCCCATGCGCGCCTTTGCGGCGTCCTTGACCGCGGACTCGAACGGGGCCCACAGTTTGTCCTGATCGGGGGTCAGCTGAAGTCCGGCCTTCATTCCGGCAAGCTTGGCGTCGAGCATCGTCTCGCGATCGGCCGCCCAATGCTGCATGCGCTCGGCGCGCGAAGGCTGCTGATTGTCTTGCGCCGCCGCTGCGGTCAGCGCGAAGCCGCAAGCGGAAACCGCAAGCGCAGCGAACACCCCGAGGACCGTGCGTTTCATGGCGATACCCCTGTCCTAATTCGGCGACCGCAAGGCTGAGCGCTTGCCAGATGAAATTCAAATTAACTCGGCGTAATGAAGCCGGCAGACCGGCGGGCGAAGGCTTTGCGGCAAACGCGCGGTAAATGCGCAGGGGCGCGGCGCCTGTCGCCGGTGGGAGCCTATATGAACGAAACTGTGCTGGGAAAGCTCGCCGGCCTGCTCACGGCGGATGGAGAGGCGCTGTGCGCCTGGATTACCGTGAACGAGCCGGCCGTCGCCGAATGGTTGGCGCGCGAAGCATTCGACGCCGTGGCGCTTGACATGCAGCACGGAGCGATCGACTTCGACGGCGCCATGCGCGCGATCCTGAACGTCGCGCTCGCCGGCAAGCCGACCATCGTACGCGTGCCAGTCGGGGCGTTTGCCCTCGCCAGTCAGCTCCTCGACGCCGGCGCCAGCGGCATCCTGGCGCCGATGATCAACAGCGGCGACGACGCGCGGCGCTTGGTCGAATACGTCAAATTTCCGCCCCTTGGGCAACGCTCTTGGGGGCCGCGGACGGCGCTGCCGCTGAGCGGCCTCGACGCAACCCCCTATCTGAACGCCGCCAATGCGATGACCCAGGCGATCGCGATGATCGAAACCCGCGCCGCGCTCGACGCGCTCGAAGATATCCTTGCCGTCGAGGGCCTCGATGGGGTGTTCGTAGGCCCCTCCGACCTGTCGATCGCCCTGAGCGGGGGCTCGAGCCTCGAGCCGCGCGGCGCGGCGGTGATGACTGAGGCGCGGCGCGTCGCCGAGCGCGCCAAGGCGCACGGAAAATACGCGGCGATGTTCTGCTTCGACGGCGCGGACGCGCACGCGATGCTGGGGCTCGGCTACCGGGTGTGCACCATCGCCAGCGACCAGGCGCTCATGCGCGCGGCAGCGCGGGGCGAGCTCGCGGCCGCGCGGTCCGCACGCACCTGAAGGTCGCCGCCGCACTGGAAAATACGCGATGCGGCGCCCATATTTGGCGCGGGTGCGGACGTTTTCCGCGCGTTCGGCGGAAGGCGGGCGGCAAGGCGGTTCAAGCGTGCATCCGCGCGGCTAAGAGGCTAAAGTGGGTGAAGTGCGAATCGACCTCCGCCGTCGCTTAAGCCCAATCACGTAAAAGGCTTTGATTTTGGAAGAAGAAGGCAAGGACCTGGCCGAAGAGGCCGAGGCCGCCGGCGAAAGCTACGGTGCGGATTCGATCAAGGTGCTGCGCGGCCTGGACGCGGTGCGCAAGCGGCCGGGGATGTATATCGGCGACACCGACGACGGCTCCGGCCTGCATCACATGATCTATGAGGTGGTCGACAACGCCATCGACGAGGCGCTGGCCGGCCATGCTCGGCTGGTCGCGGTGACCCTCAACGCCGACGGATCCGCCACCGTCAGCGACGACGGGCGCGGCGTTCCGACCGGCATCCACGAGGAGGAGGGGGTTTCGGCGGCCGAAGTCATCATGACTCAATTGCACGCGGGCGGCAAATTCGACCAGAACTCCTACAAGGTTTCCGGCGGCCTGCATGGCGTCGGGGTTTCGGTCGTCAACGCCTTATCGACGCGTCTCGTCTTGCGCGTCTGGCGCGACGGGCTCGAGCACTTCGTCGAATTCGCCCATGGCGACGTAGTCGCGCCGCTGAAGGTCGTCGGGCCTGCCCCGCTTGTCGATGGCCGGCCAAAGCGCGGCACCGAAGTCACGTTCACGCCCTCGCCCGAAACCTTCACCATGGTCGAGTTCGACTATGCGACGATTGAGCACCGCCTGCGTGAGCTCGCGTTCCTCAACTCGGGCGTACACATCGTGCTGACCGACTTGCGTCACGCCGAACCCAAGCGTGAGGACCTCCACTATGAGGGCGGCCTCGAGGCCTTCGTGCGTTACCTCGATCGCGCCAAGACGGCGCTGATCGACAACCCGATCCTCATCAGGGGCGAGCGCGACGGCATCGGCGTCGAGGTCGCGCTGTGGTGGAACGACAGCTATCACGAGAACGTGCTGCCGTTCACCAACAACATCCCCCAGCGCGACGGCGGCACCCATCTCATCGGCTTGCGCAGCGCGCTCACCCGCCAGGTCGTCGGCTACGCCGAAAGCTCCGGGCTGTTGAAGAAGGAAAGGGTCGACCTTTCCGGCGAGGACACCCGCGAGGGCCTGACCTGCGTGCTCAGCATCAAATGTCCGGACCCGAAATTCTCCTCCCAGACCAAGGACAAGCTGGTCTCCTCCGAGGTCAGGCCGGTGGTCGAGGGCCTGGTCAACGACCTCATGTCGCAATGGTTCGAGGAGCATCCGCAAGAGGCGCGGGTGATCGTCGGCAAGGTGGTCGAGGCGGCGCAGGCGCGCGAAGCGGCGCGCAAGGCGCGCGAACTCACCCGCCGCAAGGGCGCGCTCGACATCGCGAGCCTGCCCGGGAAGCTCGCCGATTGCCAGGAGCGCGATCCGGCAAAGTCCGAGATTTTCATCGTCGAGGGCGATTCGGCCGGCGGCACCGCGAAGCAGGGGCGCAACCGCGAATTCCAGGCGGTGCTGCCGCTGCGCGGCAAGATCCTCAATGTCGAGCGGGCGCGCTTCGACAAGATGCTCGGCAGCGAGCAGATCGGCACGCTCATCACCGCGCTCGGCGCCGGCATCGGACGCGACGACTTCAACCTGGAGAAGCTGCGCTACCATAAAATCATCATCATGACCGACGCCGACGTCGACGGCTCGCACATCCGCACCCTTCTGCTCACTTTCTTCTTCCGTCAGATGCGCCCGATCATCGAGGCGGGGCACCTCTTCATCGCCCAGCCGCCGCTGTTCAAGGTCAAGCGCGGACAATCGGAGCAATATCTCAAGGACGAGCGGGCGCTCGAGGATTATCTGGTCGAGGCAGGACTCGATGGGGCGACGCTGGCGCTCGCCCGGGGCGAAGTGCTGGCGGCCCAGGACCTTCGGGCCCTGGTCGAGGAGGCGCGCGCGCTTCGCCGACAGCTGGACGGCCTTCATTCCCGCTACAACCGAAGCGTGGTCGAGCAGGCGGCCCTCGCCGGGGCTTTGAAGCCGCTCGCCGACCCCGTCGATGCGGAGGCGGAACCGCGGGCAGCTGCAATCGCCGCGCGCATGAACGCCATCGCCGAGGAGACCGAGCGCTCTTGGGCCTGCCGCGTTGAGGCGGGCGGCTACGTGCTTTCGCGCGAAGTGCGCGGCGTCCGGCAGGCCGCGGTTCTCGACGCGGGCCTGCTCGCTTCGGCCGACGCGCGCCGCCTCGACGAGCATGCGGGGCCTTTGCGCGAAGCCTTCGCCGAGCCGGCCACGTTTCAGCGCCGCGGCGAGACGACGACCGTCTCCGGCCCATCCGGGCTTCTCGAGGCGGTCAACGCCGCCGGCCGCAAAGGCGTGGCCTTCCAGCGCTATAAGGGCCTCGGCGAAATGAACAAGGACCAGCTCTGGGAGACCACCCTCGACCGCGACGCCCGCACGCTATTGCAGGTCAAGATCCGCGAGATCGACGAGGCGGACGACATCTTCGTCAAGCTGATGGGCGACATTGTCGAGCCGAGGCGCGAGTTCATCCAGGACAATGCGCTGAGCGTGGCGAATCTGGATGTGTGAGCGGACGAACGTTCGCTCTTAACGCCTACCCGCTCACTCTTCCGGCTGATCCTCGGCGAGACCTCCGGGCAGGAGTTGTTGGCCTAGACTTTCCGCCTTGCACCTCTGCGGAGCGCTTTGCCATGAGACGCGCGGGCCCCCGCGGATTCCGGGGGACAACGCTTGCGCCGCCTTGCCAAAGCCGCGACGCGGGCCAATCTGGCCCCCCATGAAGTTTCCGCCCGAATTTCTCGATGAGATCATGGCCCGGCTGCCGGTATCGGAAGTGGCGGGGGCGCGGGTCAAATTGCGGAAAACTGGGCGTGAATGGCGCGGATTGTCGCCGTTCACCGCCGAGAAGACGCCGTCCTTCTTCGTCAACGACCAGAAGCGGTTCTTCCACGACTTTTCCTCGGGCAAGCACGGAACGATCTTCAATTTCCTGATGGAGACCGAAGGCCTGAGCTTTCCCGAGGCGGTCGAGCGGCTCGCGGGCATGGCGGGCCTCGCCATGCCGCGGCGGAGCGACGCCGAGACGGCCGAGGACAAGAGGCGCGCGAGCCTGATCGAGGTCCTGGCGCTTGCCGCGCGGATGTTCGAAACGAACCTTCAGCAGTCGATCGGCGCCAAGGCGCGCGGCTATCTCTCCGACCGCGGCCTTGGGGCCCCGGTCCAGCAGCGCTTTTCGCTCGGCTATGCCTCGCCCGAGCGCTTTCATCTCCGCGATGCGCTCGCGGCCAAGGGCGTCGGCGCCGAGCAGATGATCGAAGCCGGCCTCCTCATCCATGGGGAGGACATCGCCGTCCCCTACGACCGGTTCCGCGACCGGGTGATGTTCCCGATCCACGACCGCTCCGGCCGGGTCATCGCCTTCGGCGGGCGGACGATGGAGCCGGGGGCAAAGGCAAAATACCTCAATTCGCCGGAGACCGCGCTCTTCCACAAAGGCTCGCTGCTGTTCAATCACCACCGCGCCCGCAAGAGCGCCCACGACAGCGGCGAAATCATCGTCGTCGAGGGCTACATTGACGCCATAGCGGTCAGCGAGGCCGGCTTCCCCAACGTTGTCGCGCCCCTCGGCACCGCGCTCACGCCCGATCAATGCGCACTTTTGTGGGGGATCGCGAGCGAACCCATCCTGTGCTTCGACGGCGACAGCGCCGGCAGGCGGGCGGCGTTCCGCGCGATCGAGATCGCGCTGCCGCTGATCGGCGCCGGAAAGAGCCTGCGCTTCGCCTTGTTGCCCGAGGGTCAGGATCCCGACGACCTCATCCGCCTGAGCGGTCCGGCGGCGATGAGCGAGCATCTCAAGGGCGCGCTGCCGTTCGCCGACATGCTGTTCATCCGCGAAACCGACGGCGCGCGCTTCGACACGCCCGAACAGCGCGCGGCGCTCGAGCGGCGACTCGGCGAGGCGGTCGGGAAAATCGCCGACGAACCGTTGCGCCGCCACTATCAGGCGGACGTCAAGCGGCGCCTGGCGGCGTTGTTTGGCGATGAGCGTGAGCGCCTGGGCCGCGGCGACGGCGGCTCAAGACGCCGCGCCTTCGGCCCCCGGCGCGGGCCTTTTCCCCCGCGCGGCCCGCGGATCGGCCTCGCCGGGGCGCCTCTGCCTCCCCAGAGCAAGCTTGGCCGCAAGGCGAGCGCTCCGGCGCGCGAAATCATGATCCTGGCGATCGCGCTTGGCCATCCCTCGTTGCTGGAGCGCCATTGCGAGGAGCTGGCGGCGGCCGAATTTGCCGGCGCCGGCCTCGGCGCGTTCCGCGACGCGCTGCTCGCGGCCCCGGCCGAGGCGCTTCATTCGTCGGCCGCGCTCGCTGGCTGGTTGAACGGCGCCGGGCGCGGGCCGGAATGTGATCGCGTACTGGCCGCGTCCGCAAAAATGGCGGACTGGTGGTGCATGCGGCCGGAAGCCGCACCCGCCGACGCTGATCTGGCGCTCAGGCAAAGCTTGGCCTTGCATCGGCGTGCGGGCGCGTTACATAGGGACCTGAAGCTCGCGGAGCGGTCGCTCGCGGCGGAACCCAACGAGCTTAATCTTGCCCGACTGCTTGATATCAAAGCGAATTTGGCCGACCTTGCGGATGCCGAAGCAGCGATCGACGGTTTTGGCGATCAATCGGGACGCGCGTCGTCCGC
>CAWANG010000022.1:0-200559 GCA_963783175.1 uncultured Alphaproteobacteria bacterium | reverse complement strand
TCGATCTCAGCGACGCCGCCGTCAAGCGGATGCTCAAGATCGCCAAGAAGCGCGGCTGGGTGACACAAGAGGAATTGAACGCGGTCCTGCCCTCGGAGGAGATTTCTTCCGACCAGATTGAGGACATGAACGCGATGCTCAGCGAGATGGGCATCAATGTCGTCGAAAGCGAGGACGCGGAAGAGGCGGAAAAGGAAAGCGCCGAGAGCGCAGACGAAGAAGAGCCCGAGGGCGGCGAAGTCGTCGAGGCGGCGCGAACGACCGCGGTCGCCACGCGCAGTTCCGAACCCGCCGAGCGTACCGACGATCCGGTGCGCATGTACCTGCGCGAAATGGGCTCGGTCGAGCTCCTGTCGCGCGAGGGCGAAATCGCCATCGCCAAGCGGATCGAGGCCGGCCGCGAGGCGATGATCGCCGGCCTGTGCGAAAGTCCGCTCACCTTCCAGGCGATCATCATCTGGCGCGACGAGCTCAATGACGGCAAGATCCTCTTGCGCGACATCATCGATCTCGAGGCGACCTACGCCGGCCCGGACGGCAAGAAGGCGCCGAAGACCGACTATTCCGCCCCCGGCGCGCCGCCGCCGCCCAATCCGGCCCGCGATCGCATCGCGCCGGCGACCGCCCCGCAGGCGCCGCCGGAAGGATTCGAGGGCGATCAGGTCCCTGCGCCCGAGAACTTCGACGACGAGGAGGATCTCGAGAATTCGGTCTCGCTGTCGGCGATGGAGGCCGACCTCAAGCCGCGCGTGCTCGAAACCTTCGACCGCATCGCCGACGCTTACAAGAAGCTGCGGCGCCTGCAGGATCAGAACGTCGAGAACAAGCTCAGGAGCGAATCGCTCTCGCCGGCCCAGGAGCGCAAATACAAGGCGCTGAAGAAGGATATCGTCGGCGACGTCAAGTCGCTGTCGCTCAACCAGAACCGGATCGACGCCCTCGTCGAGCAGCTCTACGACATCAACAAGCGCCTGATCGGCCTCGACATCCGCCTCATGCGGATGGCCGAGGCCCATCGGGTCGGCCGCGAGGACTTTCTCAAGAACTACCAGAATTCGGAGCTCGACCCGAAATGGCTGCTCCGCGTCTCGAGGCTGTCGACCCGCGGATGGAAGGAATTCATCGCCGCCGAGAAGAACCTGATCAAGGAAATCCGAGCGGAAATCCAGTCGCTGGCGACCGAGACCGGGCTTGAGATCCAGGAATTCCGCCGGCTCGTGCAAATGGTGCAGAAGGGCGAGCGGGAGGCGCGACAGGCGAAGAAGGAGATGGTCGAGGCCAATCTGCGCCTCGTGATCTCGATCGCCAAGAAATACACCAACCGCGGCCTCCAGTTCCTCGATCTGATCCAGGAGGGCAACATCGGCCTGATGAAGGCGGTCGACAAGTTCGAGTATCGGCGCGGCTACAAGTTTTCCACCTACGCCACCTGGTGGATCAGGCAGGCGATCACCCGCAGCATTGCCGATCAGGCGAGAACCATCCGCATTCCCGTCCACATGATCGAGACGATCAACAAGATCGTGCGCACCTCGCGCCAGATGCTGCACGAAATCGGCCGCGAGCCGACGCCCGAGGAGCTCTCGGAAAAGCTCGCCATGCCGCTCGAGAAGGTGCGCAAGGTGCTCAAGATCGCCAAGGAGCCGATCAGCCTCGAGACGCCGATCGGCGACGAGGAGGATAGCCACCTCGGCGACTTCATCGAGGACAAGAATGCGGTCTTGCCGATCGACGCGGCGATCCAGTCGAACCTGCGTGAGACGACGACCCGGGTGCTGGCGTCGCTTACCCCGCGCGAGGAGCGGGTCTTACGCATGCGCTTCGGCATCGGCATGAACACCGACCATACGCTCGAGGAAGTCGGCCAGCAGTTCTCGGTGACGCGCGAGCGGATCCGGCAGATCGAGGCCAAGGCTTTGCGCAAGCTCAAGCATCCGAGCAGGAGCCGGAAGCTCAGAAGCTTCCTGGATAATTGAGGAATTTGCTCACCTTCCCGCCGACCGCGCGCAAGCAGGAATCCGCTGGGGTTCTTCTCATGAGGGACTGGCTTCCGGAGCTGGCAACAGCTCTCGCAGTTCGCCGAGCCACGGCTCGTAGCGCCGCCAACGGTCGACCGACGTTGTGTAGACCGGCTGGCGGGCCTGCCACAGGCTCGCGGTGTTCACCGCTCTCCGGTTGCGCTCGGGCGTGAGGCACGCCTCGTTCCAGTCGAGTCCGCAGAAGGCGATGAGGCGCCGAGTTTCCGCCTCGCGGTTGGCGACCAGGGTCTCGTACTGAATCTCGATGAAACGATCATCTTCCAGCGCGCGCCGCCAGTGTTCCATGAGCCGCTCGTACTGACGGTAAAAGAACGCCAGGTCGCCGCGATCCCAAGTATATTCGTGACCCGTCGTGAAGTTGGTGAAGAACATCGAGAGGCAGGTATCAAGCGGGTTCCGACGGCAATGAATGATGCGCGCATCGGGGAGGGCCATCCGGATTTGCCCGATCGCCTCGAAATTGCGCGGCAGCTTGTCGATTACCCGCATGGCCCCAGGGCCGATATGGCGGAGCTGGGCGCGGTAGTCTTCGCCAATTCTGGAGAGTTTGCCCGCTTCGACAGAGCTTGTGCCGGAGGGGCGCCAGTTGTGTTCCTGCCAGAAAGGAAGTTCGCCGCCCGCGGCGACGGCAGGATGCGACGAAAGGATCTGCTCGACCAGCGTCGTACCGGATCGCGGCGCGCCGACGATGAGCACCGGCAGATCGTCTGCCGCACGCGCCAGCCCGGCAGGCGGCTGCCGTGCGCTTGCAAGCGCCTCGGCTGGGTGGCCCGCGATTATATTGTCGTACCTGGCCGCGAGCGCCGCGCGATCCACTCGCCCCGACGTCCCTCTTAACCTGTTCGCCGCCTCATATTGCCGCATCGCCTCCGCGTAGTCGCCAAGGTCGTCGAAGGCTTTCCCGAGGCCGAATCGAACGCTGGCGCGGGCCAAAACGTCGAGGCCAGACCGCTCGGCGAGGCTACGCATGCGATCCAGCAACGGCCGGTCGGCCTCCGTGAAGCGCTTGATAATGCTCAGGTCGTGGAAGGCCGGCGGGAATCCATCGATTGCCTGGGTCAAGTGGTGGGCGGCCTCCTCGAACATGTGTCGGTTCGACAACAGCATGCCAAGGAAAGCCCGGACCTTAGCCGATTGGGGCGCCAGATCGACCAGGCGGCGAAGTTCTCTCTCTGCCTCGTCCAGCCTACCCTGCAACTCCAACGCCTGCGCCGAATAGAGACGGCGCGCCAGCGCGTCTTCGGCCCTTCGGCTCAGCTTTCGAAAGACGACCAAGGCTTCGGATTTGCGCCCCCGCCGGAGAAGGGCGGCGCCGAGATGGGTGAGGGCCCTCTCGTTGCTCGGCTGCAGTTCCGTCGCCCGCTGCAGGCTCGCGACCGCCTCGGCCGATCTGCCGCACGCCAGAAATGCGACGCCGAGGTCGAGGTACGCGGCGGCATTCTTCGGATCAAGCGACACAATTTCGAGGAAAAGCGGAATTGCTTCGGCCCACCTTTGGACGTCGTAGTGCGCCTTGGCGGCCGCCGTCAGCGCCGCGAGCCTATGCCTCGAGGCGGAAGGAGCCCTCTGAGCCGCCGCGGGCATCTCCACGCGCGCGTCCTTGGCTTGGCAGCAGCGCTTGTATTTTCGCCCGCTGCCGCAAGGGCAAAGATCGTTGCGGCCGATGTCTGCCGCCATTCTTGCCGTGGCGCCGAACATGCTCATTCCACGAAGACCTCTCTGTCCCGACTATACTTAATGGTCTAAAAATGGTCACGATCAAACGCAGGCGGGAACTCAAATACGGTCGTCGACGAAAGCCCGGCGTGTTACAGTCGGGTCCCAGTGCGGCCCCGGCGGGGTTGCGCGGAATAACACGACGCAGCCGGGGCGCTTGGAAGCCGGGCTTTGCGCGGGCCGCCGACAGGGAGGGCAAACATGGCCTACAAGGATATTCTCGTCTTTCTCGATCCGACCGCTGAAGCGGTTGAGCGCACGCGCTTGGCGGTTTCGTTGGCCAAGACCCACGGGGCGCGATTGATCGGGGTCGACGTCAGCGCCCCGCCGGCAGGCAAGGAGGGGGAAGCCGAGGCGACGGTCACCCGGATGTTCAGCGAGGCGACGAGCCAGGCGGCGCCGGCCGCCGTGTTTGTGCCCGTGGACAAACCGGGCGAAGGCGATCTTCTCAGTCATTGCGTCGATTTGATGATTGCGCCCGGGCCGGAAAGCCTGGCGCATGACGTCATTCGCGGAGGTGTGCTCGACCGCGCGCTGCTCGAATCCGGCGCTCCGATGCTGATCCTGCCGCCGGACTGGACCCCCGGCCCAATCGGCGACAAGATCGTCATCGCCTGGAACGCCCAACGCGAGGCCTTGCGCGCGGTCCACGATGCGATGCCGCTGCTCGAACGGGCGAAAAAGGTCACTCTGTTCGCATTCTCGTCGCGGCCGAGCGCCTTGCGCGAGTCAGCTCAGAAGCTCGCCGATCACCTGGCGGCGCACGGCGTCAAGGCCGAGCATATCTCGGACTGGACCAATACCGGGGACTTGACCGCGGTCGAGGCGCTGTTTGCGAGCCTCGACACCCAGGACGCCGATCTCATCGTCGCCGGCGCTTATGGACATTCGAAGCTTTACGAGGGGCTGTTCGGCGGGGTGAGCATGGATCTGATGCATCAGCAGTCGCTGCCGGTCCTGATGTCGCATTAGGCGCGGCGGGGGGAAGGGCTTCCAAAGCCAATGGAAGGGAAATCCAAGCCTCCAGGAAGGAAGCCCAAAACAGAAGGAAGGAAAATCCAAGGATTCTCCTTCCGCCAATCGTGATCTTTCAGCGGCTTCCGCCGGAAATCCAAGACCATTGGATATTTTCGGTCTCAGCCTCGCCATAACAGCATGAAATCGCCGCCTCCTCGTTCGCCCGGACAGCGATCCCGGATGCGACGACTGCGAGCAGGATAGCACGTCCTTCGGATTATCGCAAAAGGATTATCGCAAAAGAAAAGGCCGCTTCGCGGCGGCCTTTTTACGCTCGAGATCGGCTGGACGTCAGACGGGGAGCGAGCGCTCCTTCCTCCCGCGGCGGATGGCCGCGTATCCGAGACCGATGAAACCGAGGATCATCATCGCCCAGGTCGAGGGCTCCGGTATTGTGCTTTCCACAAAGCTGTTCGAAAAACCGGTGGCGTCCGACCCATGAAGCGAGCTGATCGTCAATGTATCCGTCACGGCCACGCTGGTGGTGTCTTTCGCGAAATCTACCGTCGTTGTGCCGGAGGTGACGAGGGGGCCGGTCTGGACAAAGTCCAACGAGTACGGGCCGGTATTGCTCGTTATCGCCTTACCTAGACTCGAGACGCCAACTGTCTGGAGAATGGCGCCGCTTACACTCGCCTCTTGCGTGCTGGGGAGGGATTCGGTCACGTCATAGTCCACAGTGTAGGTGCCCCCGAGACCGCCAAAGGAACCCAACCACGAGATCGTGTGGTGATCCATTCCATCAATGACCGAAAAGCTCAGTTGCATGATGGTGCCGGCCGGAAGATCGGTGCCGGTAAAGTCGCTCCAGAGCTCACTCTGCTGCTGAACGGCCGTATAATCGACGGTCGGAGCGGTTGTCAGGCTCACCGTGCCATTATCGTTCCAGATGAAAAGCGCGTTGTACGGCGACGACAGCACCAGGGTGGTCGCCATGGCCTGACCGGCGAGAGCCATGACAGGTAATGTGGCCGCAACGGCCGCTATCCGCAATGAGTGGCGCATCAGCATCCCCTTTTCGCTTAGAGAGTGAGAGGTCCGCCCTAAAAGTGTGAGAGGTCCGCCTTTGGTCGCGTCCATGAAAGTCCCCCAAGAGGTCACCAACCGCGGGGAGAAAACTCAGCTTCCCCGAAAGCCGCTAGATCAATGTCACCCGCTACGTAAAATCACCTAGCAGGTTCCCGAGGGGACGTCAACATGCTGCGTTGCATTCTGAGTCGAAATACCTAGGTGATTGGGAGTGTCCGGGGTCGACGCGTAGCGCCCTTGAGGACTCGCCGACTTGCTCGCGACAGATTTATTAGGCGTCACGCTGTTTCCTCGCAGCGCCAGCTTCCGCGCCTGCCAATGTTTGTGTTGCCGTCCGTTGCCAGAGGGCTTGTTCCAACGGTCTGCGCAGGGCGACGGAACTTGCGATTGAAAGAGGGCGGATCAAGAAAAAGGCCGCCTCGCGGCGGCCTTTTTTACGCTTGAGACCGGCTGGGCGTCAGATGGCCAGCGCCGAGCGGACTTTCTTTCCGCGGCGGATGGCCGCATAGCCTAGGCCCACGAAACCGATGAGCATCATCGCCCAGGTCGAGGGCTCCGGTATTGTGCTTTCCACAAAGCTGTTCGAAAAACCGGTGGCGTCCGACCCAGTAAGTGGGCTGATCGTCAATGTGTCCGTCACGCCCACCGACAGGGTGTGTGGCAGGAAATCTACCGTCGTTGTGCCGGAGGTGACAGTGGGGCCGGTCTGGACAAAGCTCAACGAGTACGGGCCGGTATTGCTCGTTATCGACTTACTTAGACTCGAGCCGCCGACTGTCTGGAGAATGGCGCCGCTTATACTCGCCTCTTGCGTGCTGGGGAAGGATTCGGTCACTTCATAGTCCGCAGTGTAGCTGCCCCCGAGAGCGCCAAAGGGAGCCAAGAACGAGATCGTATGGTGATCAGCTCCATCAACGACCGCCAAGCTCAGTTCCATTTCGGTGCCGGTCGGAAGGATACCGGTAAAGTCGCTCCAGAGCTCACTTTGTTGCTGAACGGCCGTATATTCGACGAGGGGAGCGGATCCCAGGCTCACCGTCCCATCGTTGTTCCAGATGAGGGTGACATCGTACGGCGACGTCAGCGTCAGGGTGGTCGCCATCGCCTGACCAGCGAGAGCCATAACCGGAATCGCTGCAGCTATCAGAAGACTTTTGCGCATGATATTCCCCCGAGTTCAGAGAGGTGACTAATCCCTCTAGGTAATACCCTCTAGACCAAAAGGCGTAGGAGTCAAGCCGATTCATTACGTCACCGTAATGTTCCGGACAGGTTTGCGCGTTCCTCTTCCCAAAAGAAATTTGTGTAAACAATGGATTAGGCTGGCGGCGCGCAAAAATGCGATGGCGGCCGAGGCCGGTTGTTCGACGACCGCGCCGCGGAGAGTGGACGAGCCGCGAATGCCTTTTCAAGTAGGTGTTATTACTTAACGTCCGCGCATTCTCGCAGGACTGGTTGGCGCCGGCGCGGTTAGACTACATACGCGGAAGCAAGCCAGGGGACCGCAACAGTAGCGTCAGCGCTCAAGCTTTGGCCGCGCCAAACGGCGTTTTTGCCGGCAAATCTACTTCTCGGCCTCTGGATCCTCGGAACGAGCCATCCTCGCGTATATCTGCACGTGCGGCTCGGGGCGATGCGCAAGGGCGCCTTGCGCCAGGTGCTTGACGTTCTCGACTGTCCTTTCGAAGCCGTCGGACGGCGCCAAGATCGTCTCCCCCACGCGCGGCACGGCCACAAAAAGGCAGATCTCAGGGCTCGGCTTATCGTCAATAAACAAGGCGCACAGGACGCTCATCGCCATCTCTGGTCTGCCGGAGAGCGCCGCTTCTCAAGGGCTGGCTGGAACGACGCGCGTCGCAGTGCGGCAAACGTTCGGAACGGCTTTTCGTTCCGTGCCGAGGTTAGCGGCGTGAGCGCTCCGCCAAATGCATTGATGCCGAGCGCGCAGCGTCAACGGCCCTGTTCCCAGGATTCGAGAGTGAAAAGGGTCTCGAGACGGCGGTTAGTCAATTTTTTGACCGTTTTGTCTCCGATGAATGTAATAAACGACGGCGCTTCGTTCGTCTGAACAGAGTTTACATTGTTGGCATATAGCCTGGTATGGGTACTTTTACCTATTTATCGCAGTCGCGTTGCCGCTTATTTGTGAGTAGCGGCGTTATACAACCGATGATGATGTAGTAGACTCTGGCTGAAATTTGCTAAAGGACTTGACCAATCCTTCCACTTCTGCTTCATTACTCAAGTGCGGGTACTTAATTCACGTTAGGGGGATGTCATGATATCCAAGAGCAAGCTCACATCGAGGTTTTTGGCGAGCGCAACGGCCGTCGCGCTGGGCGCGTCACTTCTTTCGACCGCTGCTTTCGCCGGCGTTACGCCTCTCGGAAATCTCGATCCGCCCAACGCCGGCTCATACAAGGAAACCGATCCGACGGGCGCAATATCAGTCGAGGGCACGTTCGATCTGTCCGTGAATGCGATAACCGCCCTTTCAGCGACCATCGCAACTTCCAGCAGCTCTTCATACACTCCGGGGGATCTGGAGCTCTTCGAGGGGGCGACGCTGGTGGAATCGGCGCCGCTCACCTTTTCCGGTTCGGCTTACACCGCGAGCTTCACCAAGATCCTCGGCCCTGGCGACTATACCGCAGAGATAACGGGGACCGTTGATGTAACGTCGCTCGGCATCGGCGGCACGGTATCGACATCGGCGGTTCCCGAGCCGTCGACTTGGGCGATGATGGCGCTTGGGTTTATCGGGCTCGGTTATGCGGCGTCCCGCCGCAACGCGAAGGGTCGAGCCCCCGCAATAGCCATCTGATCGCTGAGCACTCGCAAAGGGCCGCCGCGAGGCGGCCTTTTTTGTTGATTGCGGGCTCGCGGATTTGTTGGCGCCCAGGTGATGCGCCGCGGGTCGGCGCCGGCGGCATTCCTCAACGACGGCAGCAATGTGCCCCTGCTGGGCCGACACGGCGGTCCGGTTTGAGGTCGCCGTCGTGGCGAAGCGAACAACAGTGTGTGCAGTGGCGAAAGCCGGCGGGCGGCACGGATAAGTGCTTTGCGGCGGATACCTAGGTGTCTCTACCAATATCGGTTACTTTATAGGTAGTTGTATAGGTAATACCACCCATAGTAACGGCAGCAAAAGGGGTTGACAAATCCTCGTTAAGCTTTTTCGACGGGCGTATAGGTAACTTTCCCTACCGTAACGGCACGGATTATGACTTGACCGACCTTACTGCACCTGCTTAGTTGCAGGGGTGCGGGTCTGTTTATCGATATCGGGGGATTCAATGACTAAGTTTGCAGCGAGGATTTTGGCTAGCGGCGCGGCGGTCGCGCTGGGCCTGTCACTTCTTTCGGGCTCGGCTTTCGCCGGCGTTACGCCTCTCGGAAATCTCGATCCGGCCAACGCCGGCTCATACAATGAGACCGTTCCGACTGGTGGGGTTTCAGTCGAGGGTACGTTCGACCTGTCGGTCGAGGCGATAACCGCCCTCTCGGCGACCATCGCGACTGCCAGCAGCCATTCATACACTCCGGGGGTTCTGGAGCTCTTCGAAGGGGCGTTGCTCGTAGAATCTGTGCCGCTCACGTTCTCCGGTTCGGCTTATACCGCGAGCTTCAGCAAGATCCTCGGCCCTGGAGACTATACCGCCGAGATAACCGGAACGGTTGATGTTACGAAGCTCGGCATCGGCGGCACCGTGTCGACATCGGCGGTTCCTGAGCCGGCGACCTGGGCGATGCTGATGCTGGGATTTGTCGGGCTCGGCTACGCGGCGTTCCATCGGGGCGCGAAGGGTCGGGCGGTCGCGATCTGATCGGTCGCCGCTCTCAAACGTTAAAAGGGCCGCCGCAAGGCGGCCTTTTCATTTTTCCCGCCAGGACTCCGCCGTTCCCGCTGGGTCGGCCAGCCGATGCAGACGGTCGGCCGCAGCCTGGGCGAAGCGCAGCAGGACCGCCCGGCGGCTTGACGGCGCCATGCGCTGGAGTTCGGCTTCGCGCACGATTTCCGCGCCGTAAGTATCGGCGACGATGAGGCCAGCCTCGAGGGGCATCAACGCAGCCGGCGTGCGCTCCGAGATTGCGAAATAGAGCCGATCGCAGCAGGCGACATAGTCGCGCCACTTGCGGTCGGCGCGAAAGTCCGCCGGGGACGACTTGACCTCGACGATCAGCACCTCGCCGTCGCCATTGACCGCCGCGATGTCGGCGCGCCGTCCGTCGGTCAGCGGCAGTTCGGTCAGGCTCGAGAACCCGCGCGCCCGAAGCAGACGCCGGACGCCGCGGGCGATCATGAGCGCCGTCTCCGATTGGCGCCTATCGGCCGGCAGCCCCCGCCATTCGTCCCGCATCAGGCGGCCTTCGCGTCGGCGAGGATCATCTCGGCCGCCTTTTCGGCGATCATCATGGTCGGCGAGCCGGTGTTGCCCGAGGTGATGCGTGGCATGACTGAAGCGTCGGCGACGCGTAGGCCCCCGAGGCCGTATACCCTGAGCCGCTCGTCGACCACCGCCGCCGCATCGTGCGCCGGTCCCATCCCGGCAGTGCCGACGGGATGGAAAATCGTCGTCCCGATCTCGCTCGCCGCCTGCGCCAGCTCATCGTCGTTCATGAGTTGCGCGCCCGGCTTGAGCTCATGGGGCGTGTAGCGCGCGAGTGCGGACGCCGCGGCGAGGCGGCGCGCAAGGCGGATCGAGTCCACGGCGACCCGCCGATCGGCCAGCGTCGACAGATAGTTGGGCTTTATGACCGGCGCGGCGCGCGGATCGGCGCTGGCGGCATGGCTCGAGCCGCGGCTCTCCGGGCGCAGGTTGCAGACGCTGATCGTTATCGCCGGATAAGCGTGCAGCGGCTCGCCGAACCTGTCGAGCGACAATGGCTGGACATGGAACTCGATATTGGCGGCGCCGTAGTCAGGCGACGACCGCGTGAACAGGCCGAGCTGCGAGGGCGCCATGGTCATCGGCCCGCGCCGGCGAAGCGCGTAGTCGAGCCCCATCATCGCCCGCTTGAACGGCGACCGATAGTCGATATTGAGCGTGCGCGCGCCTTTGACGGCGAAAATGGCCCTGAGCTGCAGATGGTCCTGCAGGTTTTCACCCACCCCCGGAAGCGCGTGGACGACCGGCGCGCCAATCGCCTGGATGAGCTCCGGCCGCCCGACGCCGGAGAGTTCGAGGAGGTGCGGCGAACCGATCGCGCCGGCCGCCAGAACCACCTCGGCGCTCGCGCGCGCCTGGCGGCTCTGGCCGTCCTGGCTGTATTGAAGGCCGATCGCGCGGCGGCCGTCGAAAAGAATCCGCTCGACATGAGCGCCTGTCGCCAGACGCAGGTTCGGCCGCTTGAGGATCGGCTTCAAAAATCCGCGCGCCGCGCTCCAGCGCCGCCCCCGGCGCTGGTTGACTTCGAAATAGGCCGAGCCCTCGTTGTCGCCGTGATTGAAGTCGTCGATTTTCGGGATGCCGATCTCAACCCCAGCATCTCGGACCGCATCGAGGATCGGCCAGGAAACCCGCGGGCGCTCAACCCGCCATTCGCCGCCTGTCCCGTGCAAGGCGCTGACGCCGCCGTGGTGGTCCTCCTGGCGGATGAAATAGGGCAGCACGTCGTCCCAGCCCCAGCCGGAAAGGCCGAGCTGTCGCCAGCCGTCGTAGTCGGCCGCCTGGCCGCGCATATAGATCATTGCGTTGATGGCCGACGAGCCGCCGACGACACGTCCGCGCGGATAGGCGATCGAGCGGCCGCCGAGGCCGGCGTCGGGCGCGGTCTTGAACATCCAGTCGGCGCGCGGATTCCCGATCGCGTAAAGGTACCCAACGGGAATATGAAACCAGATCCAGTTGTCGCTCCCGCCGGCCTCGACGAGGAGAACGCGGTTGCCGGGATCGCGGCTCAGCCGATTGGCGAGCACGCAGCCGGCCGAGCCGGCGCCGACGACGATGAAGTCATAGGTTTCCGCGCTCACGGGCCCACCGCCCAGCAGGCGACGTCCCGCCCCTGTTTGCGCTCGAGCGGCGGCATTTCGGCGCGGCAACGGTCGAAGGCCTGCGGGCAGCGCGGATTGAACGGGCATCCCGGCGGCGGCGCGAATGGCGACGGCGGCTCGCCGGAAAGCAGGATGCGCTCGCGCCTGGCGGCCGGATCGGCGACCGGCGTCGCGGAGAGAAGCGCCCGCGTATAGGGGTGTTGCGGGCTTCCGAAGATCGCGTCGCGCCCGCCGATCTCCACGCCATGGCCGAGGTAGATCACCATCACTTCGTCAGCGATGTGGCGCACGACCGAAAGATCGTGCGAGACAAAGACGTAGGCGAGCGCGAATTCCTCTTGCAAACTGGCGAGCAGGTTGAGCGCCTGGGCGCGGATCGATACGTCGAGCGCCGACACCGGCTCGTCAAGCACCAGGATCTTCGGCTTGAGCATCAGGGCGCGGGCGATGGCGATGCGCTGGCGCTGGCCGCCGGAGAACATGTGGGGATAGCGGTGATAATATTCGGGCCTCAAGCCCACCTTGGCCATGATCGACAGGGCTTCCGCCTTGCGCTCGGCGGCGCTGAGCTGCGTGTTGACGAGGAGAGGCTCCTCGAGCGCCTTGCCGATCGTCTGCCGAGGATTAAGCGAACCATACGGGTTCTGGAACACGATCTGGATTTCGCGCCTGAGGCGCTTGCGCGTCGCCGCGCTTGCCTGCGCCACGTCTTCGCCGTTGATCAGAAGCGCGCCGGCAGTCGGATTTTCGATCAGGGTCAGGAGCCGCGCCAGCGTCGATTTGCCGGACCCGGATTCGCCCACGACCGCCAAAGTGCGCCCTGCCTGCAGCGAGAAAGACACGCCCGCCAGCGCCTTGATCGTTGCGCGGGCGCGGAACGCGCCGCGCGAGACGGCATAGTCCCGCGTCAGGCCCCTGGCCTCGAGGATCGGGGTCACGAGGCGGCTCCGTGCAGCGCGACCGCCCGGGGCAACCCGGAGACGAGGGGGGTCAGACACCGGGCGCGGCCGAGCGCGGCTTCCGCCCGTTGCGGCGCGACGTGACGGCAGGCGTCGAAGACGAAGGCGCAGCGCGGCGAGAACGAGCAGCCGCGCGGCCGGTCGAACTGTCCGGGCACGACGCCGGGAATGGCCGGCAGGCGCCGTTCGGTCGCCCGCTCTGGCAAGGCCGCCAGCAGCGCCGCAGTATAGGGGTGATGGGGATCGGCGAACAGGTCGCGCGTCGCATTGATCTCCATCTGCTGGCCGGCGTACATGACAATGACCCGATCGGCGGTCTCGGCGACGACGCCCATGTCATGGGTAATGAGCACGAGCCCCATGCCGTTGTCGCGCTTGAGCCGCATGAGAAGATCGAGGATCTGGGCCTGGATCGTCACGTCGAGCGCCGTCGTCGGCTCGTCGGCTATCAAGAGCTTGGGCCGGCAGGCGAGCGCCATCGCGATCATGACGCGTTGGCTCATGCCGCCTGAAAGCTGGTGGGGAAAGGCGCGCGCCCGGCGCACTGGATCGGGAATGCCGACTTCGGCCAAAAGCTCGACGATGCGCCGGCCGCGTTCGGCGCGATTGAGGCTTAGATGCGTCTTCAGCGCTTCGTCGATCTGAAAGCCGACGGTGAAGCACGGATTGAGCGACGACATCGGCTCCTGGAAGATCATCGCCATGTCCTTGCCGGCGAGCCGCCGCCGCTCGTCGGCAGTCATAGTCATGAGATCGGCGCCGTCGAACGCCATGCGGTCGGCGGCGACGATCGCCGCAGGAGGCAAAAGTCCCATCGCCGCCAGCATCGCCACCGACTTGCCCGAACCGGATTCGCCGACGATCGCCAGCACTTCGTTGCTCTCGATCGTGAGATCGAGGCCGTCGACCGCCTTGAACGCTCCGTGGCGGGTCGGGAAGGAGACGGAAAGATTGCGGATGTCGAGCAGATGCGCCGTCATCAGCTTCGCCGCATCTTGGGGTCGAGCGCGTCGCGCAGGCCGTCGCCGGTCAGGTTGATGGCGAGGACGGTGATGAGAATCGCCAAGCCGGGGAGTGTGACGATCCAGGGGTCGGAGCGGATGAATTCGCGCGCATCGGCCAGCATCGTACCCCATTCCGGGGTCGGCGGCTGAGCGCCAAGCCCCAGGAAGCCGAGCGCCGCCGCCTCGAGAATGGCGCTCGACACGCCAAGCGCGGCCTGCACGATCAAGGGGGCGAGGCAATTGGGCAACACGGTTGAATAGGCAAGCCTGAGCGGCCCGACGCCGGCCACGCGCGCGGCGGTCACATAGTCCTTGTTGAGTTCGCCTAGCGCGGAAGCGCGCGTCAGGCGCACGTATTGCGGCAGATAGACGATGGTCACCGCGACGATGGTGTTGGCGAGACTCGGCCCGAGAACCGCGACGACAAGAACGGCGAGCACCAGGCTCGGCACGGCCAGAATCAGGTCCATCAGCCGCGTGATGGCGACGTCAACGATCGGGCCGGTCATCGCGGCGGCGAGGCCCAGCGCGACGCCGATGACGAACGAAACGCACATCACCGAGAGGCCGATGAATAGCGACACCCGCGCCCCGAAGATGAGGCGCGACAGCATGTCGTGCCCGTCGCCGTCGGTTCCGAGCACAAAACGCCACGAACCGCCCGCCTCCCAGACCGGCGGCGCCCGCACCGCGTCGCGGAACTGCTCGATCGGCGAATAGGGGGCGACGACATTCGCCGCCAAAGCCAGCAGAACGACGAGGCCAAAAACGGCGAGGCCAAAAACGGCGCCCCGGTTTTCGCGGAAAGCGGCCCAGAACGAGGCCAGCGGCGAGGGTTGGGCGAGGACGGCTGCCGCCTCCTCGGCGATCGGGGTCTCCAGCGCGGCGGCGTCAGCGGCCATGACTGATCCTCGGATCGATGACGCCATAGACGAGATCGACCAGAAGATTGACCGCGATGACGACGGTCGAGATCAGCATCACCCCGCCCTGCAGCGCCGGGTAGTCGCGCCGGCCGATCGAATCGATGAGCCAATGGCCGACGCCCGGCCAGGAGAAGATGGTCTCCGTCAGCACTGCGCCGGCCATCAAGCCGGAAATCGACAGGCCGATCACCGTCACCACCGGCAACAGCGCGTTGCGCAGCGCGTGCACTCCGATGACCCGGCGGGGCCTGAGCCCCTTAGCGCGCGCGGTGCGGACGTAATCCTCGTTCAGGACCTCGAGCATCGAGGAGCGGGTCATACGGGCGATGACGGCGAGCGGCACGGTGCCGAGCACGATCGCCGGCAGAACGAGATGGCGCAGCGCGTCGAGGAAAGCGCCCGGCTGATCGGACAGGAGCGCGTCGATGGTCATGAACCCGGTTGGCTGATCGAACGAGTAGTTGATGAGGTCGATGCGGCCCGAGACCGGCAGCAGCCCAAGCCTGACCGAAACGAACATGATGAGCAGCAGGCCCCACCAGAAGATCGGCATCGAATAGCCGAACAGCGAGATCGTCATCAGCGCCTGGTCGTAGACGCCGCCGCGCTTGACGGCTGCGAAAGCCCCGGCCGGCACGCCGACCGCAATCGCGAACAGCATGGCGAAGAACGACAGTTCGAGGGTCGCCGGGAACAGGGTCAGAAACTCGGTCAGGACCTTCTGCTGCGACGAGAGCGAGACGCCGAAATCGCCGTGCGCGAGGCGCCAGATATAGCCGACAAACTGCTTCCAGACCGGCTGGTCGAGGCCGAGCTCATGGCGGAAGTAGGCCAGCCGCTCCGCCGACATGCCATGCTCGCCGGTCCTGACCTCGACCGGATCGCCCGGCACCAGCCGGATGGCGACGAAGGTCAGGAACATCAACGCCAGAAAGGTCGGGATGGTCAGCGCGACGCGGCGAAAAAAGTAGGCGAGCATGGCCGATCCGAAAACAGCGGGCTCCGCCCCTTATGGGACATGGGCGGAGCCCGGACCGGCCCTATTGGAGGTCGACGCCTTCGAACTCGTGCGTTCCGAGCGGACTCTGCCTATAGCCGGTGACGTTGGAGCGCATGGCTTCGAACACGATCGAATGGGCGACGAGAAGCTCCGGCTGCTCATCGTGCTCGATTTCCTGCATGCGCTGATAGAGCTTCGCGCGCTCGGCCTGATCGGGAATCGTGCGCGCCCTGACGAGCAGATCGTTGAACTCCGTGTTGCACCATTTCGGAATATTATTATTGACCGGCTTGCCGTCGACGCAGCTGTCGAGGAAAAAGAAGTTGTCGGGATCGCCGTTGTCGCCGGTCCAGCCTAATTGCCCCGTCATATCTTCGCCGGCCTGCATGCGCTTTCGATATTCACCCCACTCATAGGTGACGAGCTTGGCGTTGACGCCGATCTTGGCGAGGTCGGCCTGCATCATTTCGCCAATCCGTTTGCCGTTCGGATTATAGGGGCGCTGTACTGGCTGGTACCAGAGGTCGATGTCGAGCGGCGTCTTGACCCCGGCCGCCGCCAGCATCGCTTTTGCCTTTTCAGGGTCGTAAGGCGTGTCGGGAATCTTGTCGTCGTAGGACCACATGGTCGGCGGGATCAACGTCGTCGCTTTCGAGCCCGCTCCGAGATAGACGTCCTTGATGATCGCGTCGCGATCGACCGCCATCGCGAGCGCCTGGCGAACCTCCTTCTTGTCGAGCGGCGGCTTCGTATTGTTGAACGCCAAAAAGGCGACGTTGAGGCCGGGCGCGTTGATCACCTTGAGCGTTGAATCCTTCTCCATCTCTTCGAGGTCGGCGGGCCTTGGATATGCGTTGATGTGGCATTCGCCGGCCTTCAGCTTGGCGTAGCGCGCGGTCGCGTCCGGCGTGATGGCGAAGACGAGGTCGTCGACCAGCGCCTTCTCGCCGTAATAATCCTTGTTCGCCTTGTAGCGGATGACGGAATCCTTCTGGTAGGCGACGAACGAGAACGGGCCGGTGCCGACCGGGGCCTGGTCGAACTGCTCGGGCGTTCCTTTCTTGAGCAGGAAATCGGCGTATTCCGCCGAGCCGATCGCCATGAAGTCCATCGCCAGATTGGCGAGGATGGCGACGTTTGGCGTCTTGAGCTTCATGACGACGGTGTAATCGTCCGTTTTTTCGACCGAATCGAGCAGCTTCGGCATATCCATGTCGTCGAAATAGTCATACTTGCCGCCGGAGACCTTGGCGTAGGGATTGTCGGGCTTCCACTGGCGGTTGATCGAGAACAGGACGTCGTCGGCGTTGAAATCGCGGGTCGGCTTGAAGTCCTTCATCGAGTGGAATTTGACGCCCTTCCGCAGGTGGAAGGTGATCGTCTTGCCGCCGTCGGCGACCTCCCAGCTCTCGGCGAGGCCGGGGACGACCTCGGTCGTGCCGCGTTTGAATTCGGTCAGGCGGTTGTAGACCGGCCGCGCGGCGTCGAAGCTGGTGCCGGTGGTGTTGATCGCCGGGGTGAAATTTTCCGGGCTGCCTTCCGAGCAATAGACCAGGGTCTTGGCCGCGCTCAACCCCGCGCTCGCGAGCAAGGCGGCAAGTCCGACGCCGGCAAACGTGAGGGCTTTCATGCATCTCCTCCTGACATGGGCTCGCGCAGCGAGCGTCGGCGCCATCGAAGCCCTTTTTCGGTTTCAAGGCAATGGCCGTCGCGCCGTGCGGCCTCCCGGCGCCGTCATCCGCCCTCCCCCTCGTCATTCATGGGATGCAGATCGCGCACCATCGCCTTGGCGCGCTCGTCGAGCACATGGGTATAGATCTGAGTGGTTGAAATGTCGGCGTGGCCGAGCAGGTCCTGGACCACGCGCAAGTCGGCGCCGTTCTGCAAGAGATGGCTGGCGAAGGCGTGGCGCAGCACGTGCGGGCTTATGCGCTTGGAGTCAATTCCAGCGGCGACGGCGACGCGCTTGAGATCGCGTGCGAAGGCCTGCCGGGTCATATGTCCGCTTGCGCTCATCGCGGGAAAGAGCCACGGACCCGCAGCCGCGCCGGGGGCGGCTCGATCGAGCAGGGCGCGAAACACGCTCATTGCGGCGCGGGCGGGGCCGGAGAGAGGCGCGAGGCGCTCCTTGTCGCCCTTGCCGATGACAGTGATCAGCGGCGCCTTGGTCGTCGCCGCCGACTTCTTGAGGCTGAGCGCCTCCGACACCCTGAGCCCCGAGGCGTAGATGAGTTCGATCACGCAGGCCATGCGCGCCGCCTCCAGCCGTTCGCGCAAGGGCCGCTCGGCGGCGTTTAGCCCCTCGCGGGCGGTCGCGATCAGCCGCTCGACCTCGGCCATGCTCAGGAGCTTGGGCAGCGGGCGCGACCGGCGCGGGCCCTCGACTGCAAGCGTGGGGTCGTCACGGCGCCATCCTTCCGCATAGAGAAACTTGTGAAACTGACGGACCGCCGACAGGCGGCGCGCGAGGGATGCGGTGCTCAGTGAGCGCGCGCCGTGCGCGGCGAGAAACCCGCGCACACAGGATGCGTCCGCCTTCAGCGAGTCGATGCCCTTGGCGGTGAGATAGGCCTCGTAGGCGGCGAGATCGCGCCGATAAGCGTCGATGGTGTTCAAGCTCGCTCCGCGCTCGGAGGCGAGCGCCTCGAGGAAGCCGGTGACGTGAGAGGCTCTACGCGTCTTCATTCTCGCGGCCTAGTCTTCCTCAAACAGGGTCGGCTCGGGTCCCGCGCGCCGGGGCTCGGCAAGGCCGAGATGGCGGAAGGCGTGTGAGGTCAGCAATCGTCCGCGCGGCGTGCGCTGCACGAAGCCCAGTTGGATGAGATAGGGCTCGATGATGTCCTCGATCGCGTCACGGGGCTCGGAGAGCGCGGCGGCGATGGTTTCGACGCCGACCGGACCGCCGCCGAACTTGACCGCGATGGCGTCGAGATAACGCCGATCCATCTGGTCGAGGCCGATCGCATCGACGTCGAGCAGTTTGAGCGCGCGGTCGGCGAGCGCGCGGGTGACGCTCGTCGCTCCCTCGACCACGGCGAAATCGCGAACCCGCCTGAGCAGGCGCCCGGCGATGCGCGGCGTCCCGCGCGAGCGCTTGGCGATCTCGTTCGCTCCGTCGTCGGCAAGAGCGAGGCTGATCACCTTGGCGCTGCGGGCGACGATGCCCTGCAGTTCCTCGGTGGTATAGAAATTGAGCCGGATCGGAATGCCGAACCGGTCGCGCAACGGCGTGGTGAGCAGCCCGGCGCGGGTCGTTGCGCCGATCAACGTAAACCGCGCGAGGTCAATCTTGACCGAGCGCGCCGCCGGCCCCGCACCGATGATGAGGTCGAGCTGGAAATCCTCCATCGCCGGATAAAGGATCTCTTCGACCGCCGGATTGAGGCGATGAATCTCGTCGATGAACAATACGTCGCGCGGCTCGAGATTGGTGAGCTGCGCCGCCAGGTCCCCAGCCTTGACGATCACCGGCCCCGAGGTCGAGCGGAAATTGACGCCGAGTTCGCGCGCCACGATTTGCGCCAGCGTCGTCTTGCCTAGTCCGGGCGGACCGACGAATAGCACGTGATCGAGCGCTTCACCGCGCGATTTGGCGGATTGAATGAAGACGCCGAGATTCTTGCGCGCCGCCTCTTGGCCGGCGAAATCGGCGAGGAACTGCGGGCGGATCGCCGCCTCGTCCTCGGGACGCTTGTCGGCCGAGACGAGACGGCGGGGGGCATCGGCCACCTCAGGCGCCCTCATCCGGAGGAGCGGCGGCCTCCGGGCGCGCGAATTCGGGCTGCATGGTCAGGCCGAGGAGGTTCGCGGCGAGGGAGCAGACAAAGCCCGCGATCGCGCCGCAAGCGACAAAGGCATGGCCGAGCGTCACTCCGATTTGGTCGGGCGAGGCCGTGTCGATCCATTCAGCGGCCGGCGAGCCGGCGTTGGCCTCGACCGTCATCTCGACCGACGCGCCGAGGGGCGCAAGCCGCAACGCCAGTCCATAAGCGATCAGTCCGCCAATCAGGGCTGCGACGAGCGCGCGCGGCCATCGCGCCGGCGCGGCGGCGTCCCAAAGCGCGTAGAGAAAGCCGGTCGCCGCGGCCGGTCCGATCCCGATGACATAGGCCGCGATCAATCCGATGGCGTGGCCAAACAACGCGGCGATCAAGACCAGAAGCGCGATCGTGTCGGGCGTGATCGTTGGCTTGAAGACCACAGAAAGGGGAATGAACATCGCCCCGCCGACTGCCGGGCCCAGCGCCGCGAACAGCGCGACGATGCTGATCATGGGAATGAAGAAGGGTCGCGGCGGCTCGGTCATCGCCGCTCCTTGGCCCAGGGTGACGTCTCGACGAATCGCATCAGCAGCGATCCCCCCGGTCGCGGTATCCCTGCGGCATGCCGGCCACCTGCTCGCGCGTGGGCGCCGAGACCATCAGCACGCCGCTCGATTTGATAGGGAAAGCGATCCGCTGACCCGGCCGCCAGCCGATGCTCTCACGGACCGCCTTCGGAATCGCGATCTTTTACTTCGATGGACGCCTCGATGCTCCCGACATGGTCCAGCCTCTCTGCCGACAGTCATCGTGCCGGCAATTTCGCGTCATTGCGCCAGCTCCTTCAAGCCGGCGCGAACGAGCGAAGCGGTTTGAGCGCCCTCTCCAAGTTCGGCCGAAATCCTGGCGACCGCGGCGGCGGCCTGCGGATGGGCGTAGCCGAGGCCGACGAGGGCGAGGATTGCGTCTTCCGCCGCCCGGGTCAGCTTCGGCGCCCGCTCGCGGCTGGGCTCCGCGCCGGCGAAATCGGCGGCGACGAAAGCCGGCGCCTTGTCCTTGAGCTCGAGCACGAGGCGCGCGGCGAGCTTCGGGCCGACGCCCGGGGCGCGGGCCATCATCGCCTTGTCCTGCCGGCTTATGGCGGCGCTCAGCGCTTCCGACGACAAGGCGCCGAGAATACCGAGCGCCACCTTGGCGCCGACACCCTGCACGCTTTGCAAAAGGCGAAACCAGTCGCGCTCGGCCACGGTGAGGAAGCCGTAAAGCCTGATAGCGTCTTCGCGCACATGGGTCTCGACCAGAAGCTCCGCCGCCTCGCCGGGCGCGGGCAGCGCCCGCAGCGTGCGGGCGGAAGCGGAAACGAGGTAGCCAACGCCGTTGACGTCGAGGATCAGCGCCTCTTCGTCGACGCTGTCGACGAAGCCCCTGAGCTTGCCAATCATGCCGCCCCTCGCGCGCGCGCCGCCCGGTGCTGGGCGTGGCAGATGGCGACCGCGAGCGCGTCGGCAGCGTCCGGCGTCGCGGCGGTCGAGGCGGGCAGCAGCATTCTGACCATCATCGCCACTTGCCGCTTTTCCGCATGTCCGACGCCGACGACGGTCTTCTTGATCAGGTTGGCGGCGTATTCCGCCACCGGCAGACCCGTCAGGGCCAGCGAAGCGAGGGCGACGCCGCGCGCCTGCCCGAGCTTCAGCGCCGATTGCGGGTCGCGATTGACAAACGTCTCCTCGATCGCCGCCTCGTCGGGCTGCTCGCGCTCGACGAGTCCCGCAAGCGAGCGGTGGATCGCGGCCAACCTCTCGGCGAGCGAGGTCGCCGCGTCCGTCTCAATCGAGCCGCAGCCGACGAAGCTCAGCCGCGACCCGGCGGCCTCGATCACGCCCCATCCTGTCATGCGCAGGCCGGGATCGACGCCAAGAATGCGAATCGCGCCGATGGTCATGGCAACGCTTGATATACGAATTCCCCGCCAAACGCATTTGGATGTCTTCGAATCTATCGCTCGGCCTCGGCCAGGCGCCCGAGTTCGCGCTCGATCGATCCCAGTTCGCCGAGCGCAGCGGCGAACGCGCGGTTTCCAATCGCCCGCCACACGCTCCCGGCCCGCTCGCTAAATTTGTCGATGGTCAGCGGGACTTCGCGCCGCCGCTTCAACCGCGCCTTTCTCATTGATGAGATAGCGCCGGTTGAGGGCGAACAGAACCTGGGCGACGCAGCAAAGCGATCTGAACGCGCATCCCGAGATATATGTCGGATCGTCGCGCGCGACGGCGGTCTGCGCATTGCCGATGCTGAACGAAGCTTCCCACCGGAAACGGCGAATGAGCGCATAGCGCAATTTTTCCGGATAGGGAACCGTCATCGCCTTGAGACCGGCGATGACGCCCCGTTCGTCGCTCAGCGGCCGGCACAGCGCGGCCTCGCCCATCCAGATGGCGGAACAGAAACCATGCGGATGCCCCGGTTGATATTCCATCGTGATGTGGCCGTCGCGGCAGTCCCGAATGACCTTTTCGACCCGCTCGATCGGCCGATAGAGGAGGTCGACCTTCCGGCCGTCGATCGATAGCCAGCCGCCGCCGACGATCCACGGGCCCCAGCCGCCAACCTCGGTCACCGCCGCGGTCGCCGGATCATCGACCAGACCCTGAACGGCCAAGAGCAGCCGAGCGACGTCGAGTCCGCTGCGTTCGCCAAAATAAAGCCCGATGTCGTAATCCGAGCCGGCGTGGGCGGCGCCCGTCGCCCGCGACCCGCCAAGCGCAAGCGCGACCACGCCGGGAACGGCGGCCAGAACGGGCGCGACGCGTTCGAGAAGCGGGTCAGGCGTTTCCATCTTGCATTCGCGCCAATCTGCGCCGGTTCGGAGGCCCGGAGTGAATCCGTTGTGGGTTTTCCCGGCGTTCCCGTTTCTCCATCCTGGCCCGGCCGCCGCGCCTGCGATAGCCTGTCGATCAACGAAGCGAATCGATTCGTGAGGGGCGGCCGTGAGGACGATCAAGAAGGAGCGCGCCGCGCCTCCGACAGCGACCACGCCTCATTTCGACTTCGAGCGCGAGGCTTTCGCCTGCGGACATCGATGGGTCGCGGGCGTCGATGAGGTCGGGCGCGGCCCGCTGGCCGGACCGGTCGGAGTCGCTGCGGTCATTCTCGACCCGGACGATCTGCCGTTCGGGGTCGACGATTCGAAAGCGCTCGCCGAAGCCGAGCGGGAACGCTTATGCGAAATCATCTTCGCCAAGGCGCTCAGCGTCTCGATCGTGTTCGCCAGCGTCGAGGAGATCGACGCCATGAACATCCGCGGCGCGGCGCTGAACGCGATGGCGCGCGCAGTCGCAGGACTTAGCATTCGTGCGGATCTGGCTCTGATCGACGGACGCGATTCGCCCGATCAGCTGGTCTGCCCGGCGCGGCCGATCATCGGCGGCGACGGTCTTTCTATGTCGATCGCCGCCGCCTCGATCGTCGCCAAGACGATGCGCGACGCCTTGATGCGCAATCTCGGCCGCGACTATCCGCAGTACGGCTTCGCCGAGCACGTGGGTTATGCGACAGCCAGCCACCGCCGGGCGCTAGCGCTTTCGGGTCCGTGCCCTTATCACCGGCGCTCATTTCGACTCGGGCATGAAGAAGACTGACACGCGCGCTCCAAAAAGGTTTCAAAAAGGTTGAGTTTAAATATCCTTTAGAAAGACTTGCGCCGTACGAAAACGACACAGCGGCATGGGCGGCCGCATAACCGGACCTTTACTTAAAGTCGAACATAACCGACGCGCCGGTTCGAACGATCTGGCGATAGCGTCGAGTGGTTTGTGTTCATGCGTGTCGCGCGTGCCGGAGCGTTCCGCCTCCCCGCCCAGTTTCAGGTTTCGCGTACTGGCGGCGGCGAGGCGAAACGCCCGGCCGCAGTCGTTCGGCCGCTCGGCGACGGGCGGAAGGCGCCGTGCGATTCGATCCTCGTCGGCGACTGCGTGGCCGAGATCATGCGGCTCCCTGAGGCCTCGGTCGATCTCGTGTTCGCCGATCCGCCCTATAACCTGCAACTCGAAGGCGCGCTGTCCCGCCCCGATCAGAGCCTGGTCGACGCAGTCGACGAGGCCTGGGACAAGTTCGCCGATTTCGCCGAATACGACGCCTTCACCCGCGCGTGGCTTTCCGCCGTCCGGCGGGTCATGAAGCCCGCCGCCACCATCGTCGTCATTGGCTCCTATCACAACATTTTCCGCGTCGGCGCCATTCTGCAGGATCTCGGCTTCTGGATCCTCAACGACATTGTGTGGCGCAAAGCCAATCCAATGCCGAATTTTCGCGGCCGCCGCTTTACTAACGCCCACGAGACCATGATCTGGGCGGCGCGGAGCGCAGAGGCCAAGGCCTATACGTTCAATTACGAGGTCCTCAAAGCCGGCAACGAGGATTGCCAAGTCCGCTCCGACTGGTTCCTGCCGATCTGCTCCGGAGCGGAGCGGCTGAAGGACGAGACGGGACGGAAGGCCCATCCGACGCAAAAGCCCGAGGCGCTGCTCATGCGCATGTTGCTCGCCGCCTCGAACGCCGGCGATCTGGTGCTCGACCCGTTCTTCGGCTCGGGGACGACCGGGGTCGCCGCCCGGCGCCTGCGCCGCTCGTTCATCGGCGTCGAGCGCGATCCGGCTTACGCCGATGCGGCGCGCCGACGGATCGACGCGGTCGAGCCGCTGGCCGAAGAAACGGTCGCCACCGCGCCGACGCGCCGTAGCGAGCCCAGGGTCGCCTTCTTAAGCGTCGTCGAGGCGGGGCTGGCGCGCCCGGGCGAACGATTGGTGGACGCCGCGCGGCGGTACAGCGCCTTCGTGCGGGCGGACGGCGCGATCTCGACTGGTCCGGCCATCGGCTCGATCCACAAGATCGGCGCGCTGGTGCAGGGGCTGCCGGCCTGCAACGGCTGGACCTTCTGGCATATCGAGCGCGCCGGCCGCCTGACGCTGATCGACGATCTGCGCGCCAGCATCCGCGCCGCGATGCGCGCCGCGGCCGAATAGGCGGCGGCCCCTCTGCCGCACGCTGGAGAGCGCTGCGGCCGAGGGTCTACCGAGCTTCGCGCGATCGCGGCATTGCCTTGCGCTTCGGCTGACGTTTCGGCGCGCCGAAGTCGCTCGCGCGCAGGAGGAACACTTCGCCGGTCGTCTCCTCGGTGTCTAGCCAGACGAACGGAAGATGCGGGAAATCGTGCTCAAGAAGCGACCGCCCGCCACCGACTTCACAGACGAGCGTTCCGCCCGTGGCCAAATGCGCCGGCGCCTCGGTCAGGATCCGGCGCACGATGTCGAGCCCGTCGGCTCCGCCGGAATGCGCGATCCTCGGCTCGGCCGCGAATTCGGGCGGAAATTCCGCCATCGTCGCCGTGTCGACATAGGGCGGATTAGCCAGGATCAGGTCGTAGCGAGCGTCCTCGACCGGCGCAAACAGATCGCCCTGCTTGAGTGCAATGCGGCCGTCGAGCCCGTGCTCGTCGACGTTGCGCCTGGCGACGTCGAGCGCGTCGGCGGAACAATCGACCGCCTCGATCCGCGCATTGGGAAAGACCCGCGCGGCGAGAATGGCGAGCGAACCGCCGCCGGCGCAGAGGTCGAGCACGGACGAGATGCCGGCCGGGTCGCCCGTCAGCGCGTTCGCCTCGGCAAGCGCGGTCATGAGGAGTTCCCCAATCAGGCTGCGCGGGACGATGACGCGCTCGTCGACATAGAACGGCACGCCCTTGATGTAGGCTCGGTTCAAAAGATAGGCGGCGGGCTTACGCGTCGCCGCCCGCGCTTCGATGAGATCGCAGAGCCGCCTCCGTTCGCTCCGTAGAAGCTTGGCGTCGGCAAACGGATCGAGCGTATCGATCGGCAGGCCGAGACCCTCGAGGATAAGAAAGGCGGCTTCGTCGAGGGCCGTGGTCGCGCCGTGGCCGAAGGCGAGGCCGGCTGCGAGAAAGCGGCCGACCGCATAGCGCAGCCAATCCCGCGGGGTGAGGAACGTCGCGATCCGCTCGTCGCGATCCGGGTCAGCCAAGGCCGGCCGCATCCGGGGCGGCGCTCATCCGCCGCTCTTGCACTGGTGGAGGAAATGCTTGCGAATCTTGCCCTGCAGTCCCTCGGCGTCGGCCTTTTGCGCGCATTCGGTCGACCTCGCGGACCGTGCGGCCGGATCCCGCTCGGGGGCAGGAAGCGGAACGGCGCCCGCTGGGGGCGGCGGCCCGCCGCTCATGCCGGTCTCCTGCGCGGCGGCGACGAAGGGCAAGACCGCCCCCGAGAGGATAAGGGAGAGCACGCAAACGCACGCCAAGGCCGCTCGCGCCTTCACCGGCCTTCCTGTTCGGTCTGATGGTTCATCTGATCCCGGCGCCGGTTATAAGGACCGGGGCCGGGATTTCAAGCTGACCCGGACACGCTTCCGGCGGCTCGAACTGCGCATCTTCCTCCGCGCGTCCGCCGGCGGCTCATCGAGCGGGCCCTCGCCCGAGAGGGGTTGCAGCCTTCCAGCGCCGAAACGGCCGCAAAATTGCACTTGCTTCAGGGCGAGTTTAGACATAAAGATATGTTTATGTCTAATGAGCGATCAACCACGCCGCTCGCCTTTGCCGAACTGCTCGCAGGCCTCGAGGCGGCCGGCGAGGAGACTAGGCTTCGCATCCTCTGCCTCCTCGCGGCGGCCGAATTGACGGTGAGCGAGCTGGTCGCCATCCTCGGGCAGTCGCAGCCCCGCGTCTCGCGGCATCTCAAGCTCCTGGTTGAAGCGGGTCTGGCGACGCGCCAGCGCGAGGGCGCTTGGGCGTTCTTCCGCCTCGCCGAATCGCGTGGGTCGCTGGCGCGCGATTGGCTGCGCCGTCTCGATCTGGCCGATCCCCTCGTCAGCGCCGACCGCGCCCGGCTCGAAGTCGTGCGTGAGACTAGGCGTCGGCAGGCGGCGGCCTATTTCGCCGAGCGAGCCGCCGACTGGGACCAGATTCGGGCCCTCCACGCCCCCGAGGAGCGGGTCGAGGCGGCGCTGATCGCCATGATCGGCTGGAAGCCTTACCGCAACCTGCTCGATCTCGGCACCGGCACCGGCCGGATGCTGGAGCTTCTCAGCCCTCAGGCGGTGCGCGCGGTCGGCGTCGACCAAAGCGCAGCCATGCTCGCGCTGGCGCGGGCCCGTGTCGATGAAGCCGGCCTGCGCAATGTCTCGCTGCGCCAGGGCGACATCTACGCCCCGCCGGTCGAGCGCGACGCTTACGATCTGGTTGTCATCCACCAGGTGCTGCACTTCCTTGACGATCCGGCGCGGGCGCTCGGCGAAGCGGCGCGGGCGCTGGCCCCCGGCGGTCGCCTCGCGGTGGTCGATTTCGACGCCCATGACCAGGAGTTCCTGCGCGACGAGTTCGCCCATCGCCGGCTCGGTTTCGCCGCGCAGGAGGTCGAAGGCTATCTCGCCGGGGCGGGGCTCGCCAACATCCGCTCCGAGCGTGTGCCGCCAGCCATAGGCGAAGCGGGCAAGCTGACGGTCGTACTGTGGATCGCCGAGGATTCCCGGATCATTTCCGATTCGTTCCCGAAGAGCGACGTGGAGTTCGCCTGATGGCCGCGAAAACAGTCCCGCTGAGCCGCGCCGGCGCGCAGGTTCAGGTGTCGTTCGAGTTCTTCCCGCCCAAGACCGCGGAGATGGAGGCGAACCTCTGGGAAGCGGCGACGCGGCTCGAGCCGCTGAACCCCGCCTTCGTCTCGGTCACTTACGGCGCGGGCGGCTCGACCCGCGAACGGACCCATGCGCTGGTCGAGCGGATGGTGCGCGAGACGACGATGAAACCCGCCGCCCACCTCACCTGCGTCGGCGCCTCGAAGGACGAAATTCGCGCAACGCTGCGAGCCTATCGCAGCGCGGGCGTCCGCCATATCGTGGCGCTGCGCGGCGATCCGCCGACCGGGTTCGACGCCCCTTACGAAGCCGCGCCCGACGGCTACCGGTCGACCGCCGATCTGGTCGCGGACGCGCGGGGCATCGCCGATTTCGAAGTCTCGGTAGGAACCTATCCCGAGCAGCATCCGCAAAGCCCGACGCTCCTGCACGACATTGAGATCCTCAAGCAGAAGGTCGATGCCGGGGCGACGCGGGCGATCACCCAGTTCTTCTTCGATAATTCCGTCTATTTTCGCTTTCTCGACGTCGCCGCCGCCGCGGGAATCAATGTTCCGATTGTGCCAGGCATCTTTCCGGTCCAGAATTTCAAGCAGACCGCCAATTTCGCCCGCCGGGCGGGCGCGAGCGTGCCGCCGTGGCTCGCCGACCGGTTCGAGGGCCTCGAGGATGACCCGGCCACGCGGCGCCTGGTCGCCGCTGCCGTTTGCGCCGAGCAGGTGATCGACCTTATCGACCACGGGGTCGAGGAGTTGCACTTCTACACGATGAACCGCGCCGACCTGGTGTTCGCGATCTGCCATCTCGTCGGTCTGCGCGCCAAGCCGACTTGGATTGAACGTGAAGAGCAAGAGCCGCTCCCGCTGCGCCGGCGAGCGTGGTGAGCGCGCCGCGACAGGTTCGCGACCGTCGAATTGTTGCTCTGCGTCCCGAGGCGCGTTGACCATCCGGCTGTGCGCCGCCGGACCGCGCCGCTCGCGGCTCAGCACGGAAAAACCGGGAATAGGCGTCGATCCGCCGCGGCGGGAATGCCGCCCGTCGACCTCGGCGGCGGAACAGATTCCATTTTCCTGGTTAACCAAACCTTTCGAAAACTCACACTGCGGGATGCTGGATTCTTTGACTCGGATTTCTCTTTTTCACACTATGAACAAAACAAGAACATTATGCGACGCCGCCGGGGCAGGCTCAGTCTCGCGCCGGTTTTGCCAAGCGGAAGCGCCTGAAGTTCCCTGGCTTCCGATGTGAATAGGAGTTTTGCGATGTTGAAGCTTATCGAGGGCTCGTATGCGTCATTCTTCCCGAAAGAAATCGATGCGATGTTCCGCAATCGGGCGGAAACTTTTTCGGACCGGCTCGGCTGGGATGTCGAAGTGAAAGACGGTTATGAGCGAGACTGTTTCGACGACGCTAACCCCCTGTATCTCGTATCTGTCGATCCGGATACTGAAGAATACTGGGGCTCGTTGAGACTTCTGCCGACCACTGGTCCAAACATGTTGCGCGATGTGTTCCCGCAGTTGCTCGACGGAGACTTCATCGAGAGCGCCACAATATGGGAAAGTTCACGAATCTGCGCTGTCACAGCGCCGGGCCAGCCGGATCGAAGCAAGAGCGGCGTCAATTATGTCCTGAGCGAGCTCATATTGGGAATCGGCGAAGTCGCGGTCGCCGCCGGGTTGACGCAAGTCGTTTCCGTCTTTGACGCCAGGATTTTCCGCGTCCTGAGAGCCGCGGGATGCAATCCCCTGATCATTGGCGCGCCGCAACGTATCGGCGGGGCAATGAGCTTCGCGGGCCTTTTCGACACCGGCGAGGGCCCGCTGAAGGCGTTCCGAACCGCAGCGGGAATCGAGGACTCAGTCCTCGCTCCGGGTGCGAGGGAACTCGCCTTCGTTTGAGAAAGACGTCGGGCGTCAAGCGACGATCTTCAGGGGGCTCATTTTAGGCGCTGTAGGCGATGTTCATGTTTTGTCGTCTACAAGTCTGTTGATTGTCATTCTCCTGCTACGTCATCACACTGCCTTTCGACTGGTGAATCAAGATGGGAGGCCCGATTGGCCAAGAAATTGAAAAAGCGCGTCCCAGAGCCCGAAGAAGCAAAACCACACGTTGGAGAATTGAATCTGTCTGCTTGCGAGGCGCGCAGGTTGTACTCAATTTGCGTCGAATTGCTTGAATTATGCACTCATGTTTCGGGTAGAATAGACCCAGAAGCCGGCTATATGGTAGCGCATGCGCGGGATGAAGTGATGCTCGGGATCTTCAATGTCCGTCCATAGCCTCGCGTTGAGGACTGCGGCCAGTCTCGAATCCGCCACGTCAAGACTGACAGACATAATTCTTGGCGCGGTTGAGCAGGATCTCGCGGGGACGCTGAAAACGATCACCGCCGAAATTGGTCTTTGCCATATCGCCTATTTGCGCCTGTCGCCAGACAAGAGCGCCGATATTTGTCTGCTCGTCGCGGTCGTCACCTATCCGCGGCTGTGGCAGCACCGATATTTCGTGAAGAAATATATGATTAACGATCCGGTAATTTCTTTCGGCCGCCAAGCTCAACGACCATTCGACTGGGCCAGTGTGCCGCTTGACGACCCTGAGACGAAGGCATTCTTCGCCGACGCATCGAATCATGGCATCGGGCGCAACGGCCTTTCCATTCCTCTGCGCAATCGGCGTGGGGTGTTCGCGCTCGTTTCGTTCACCAGCGATCTCGCGAAAGACGAATGGGAAACCTACAAGGCCACCAATATGCGTGGGCTCCAACTGTTGTCGGTGCTGATTGATTCGGCGGCGAACATCAATTCCAAATTGCCGAGCTTTCCGGTCCAGTTGTCCTCCCGGGAGGAGCAATGTCTGCTCTGGGCGGCGCGCGGAAAAACCTATCAGGAAATCGCGGAAATCCTGGGTGTCGCGTTTGGCAGCGTGAAAACGCACCTGGACGGGGCCCGCCACAAGTTGCGCTGCATGAATCTGACCCACGCGGCCGCGGTCGCGTTTGCGACCGGGGTTATCCCGGCGCAGGCGCTCAAATAAAGCAATTTGACCGTGGACTGCGATTCCACCGAGAGCGGAGGCGAGAACGCCAGCTCCGGCCGGGCTGACTAAGCCGGAATGCGCACCGGCAGTTCGGTGATGCCGTGCACGAAGGCCGAGAAGACGCGCTTTGGCTCGCCGACGACCTCGATTGCCGGCAGGCGATCGAGGATTTCCTCCCACAGGATCTTCAATTGCATTTCGGCCAGGTTCTTGCCGACGCAGCGGTGGATGCCGAAGCCGAACGAGAGGTGCTGGCGGGGGCGCGGGCGGTCGATGATGAAGCGGTCGGGATCCTCGATCGCCTCTTCGTCGCGGTTGCCAGAAATATACCACATCGCGACCTTGTCGCCCTTGTGGATGAGCTTGCCGCCGAACTCGACGTCGGCGAGCGCCGTGCGGCGCATATAAGCGAGCGGCGTCTGGTAGCGGATGATTTCCGGCGCCATCGACTCGACGAGTTCGGGCCGGGCGCGGAGCTTCCTGAACTCATCCGGGTTCTGACTCAGGAACAGCAGACCTCCGCTCATCGAATTGCGCGTCGTGTCGTTGCCGCCGACGATGAGCAAAATGACGTTGCCGAGATATTCGCGGGCGCTCATGTTGCGGGTCGATTCGCCGTGGGCGAGCATCGAGATGAGGTCGGGGCGCGGCTCGGCGTTGACGCGCTCGTTCCACAAATTCATGAAGTAGGCGAGGCACTCACGGAACACCGCCTCGCGCTGCTCCTCGCTTTCGACCAGACCGCCCTCATAAGGCACGGCGGTCGACACGTCCGACCAGTAGCTGAGCTTGCGCCGATCCTCGAACGGGAAGTCAAACAGGGTCGCCAGCATCTGCGCGGTGAGCTCGATCGAGACCTTGTCCACCCAATTGAAGGTTTCGCCGCGCGGCAGACCGTCGAGCACGGCGCGGACGCGGCCCCTGATGAGCCCTTCGAAATTGGCGAGATTGTCCGGCGAGACGATCGGCTGCACCACCTTGCGCTGGACGTCATGCTTGGGCGGATCCATGGCGATGAACATCGGCAGCTCGAGGTCGCCCGGCCGGTCGCGCAAGGTGATGCCGTCGAGCGAAGAGAATGTCTTGTGGTCCACCTCGACGGCAATGATGTCCTTGTGCTTGGTCACCGACCAGAACGGGCCGAGCGGACTTTCCTTGCAATAGTGCACCGGCGCGTCCCGCCGCAAACGACGGAAGTACGGCTGCCAGACGTCCTGCTGATACAATCTGGGATCGCTGACGTTGATCTCGTCGAGCGGCATCGCCTCGGCGAGCGCGGCATGATCGACGGCCGCCGCCGCATTCATCACCGACGATGCGACCGTCATTGCCGGCCTCCCTCGGACCCGGTGTCGGCGGGCGCCCGCCGCAGTTAACGCGAAGCCGACGCCTAACACGGATCAGGGCGACCGTCCATTGAAGGACCGCGCCGCACAGGGCTCGCGCCGCGCCAATTCCGTGCTACGCTTACGCGCGGGCCGAGGGGAAAACCATGTATCACGCGTGGATCACGTGCACGCTCATCGAGAGCGGAAAGCCGATAAGGGTAAACATGGCTCTTGCGGCCACCTTCGTGCCGCATGGCGGAGGCACGAGAATCTGGATTCCGGGCGATCAGATCGGCATAGACGTCGCCGAGTTGCCTGAACAAATCGATGCGGCGATCGCAAGCGCGATTGAAGCCGCCCAATGCCGCTAGCGGCAATCGTCCTGTGGCGTCGCGAGACAGGGTTTGTGGCGATCGCCTTGGCCGTCTTGACAACGCACTTCTGGTTGAGATGCTGTGCGTTGCTGTGGCTCCGGGGGACGGGCCCGTCGCAGAGGCCGGAGCGGAGGCAAGAGCGGGACCTGTGCGATGAGAGGGCTTTCGCTTTTTTGCTGGCTTGGCTGTCGCGGTCCTTGGCGCGACCGGGGTCCAGGCCGCCGCGCTACTCAACTTCGACTTTTCTTTCACCGACAATGGCGACTTCAGCCCCAATAACGTGCCAGGAACGGTCACCGGCGAAATCATCGGGCTTGCCGATAACGCATTCTCGTCGGCCGAGAGCGTCATTATCAACAGTTTTCCAGCGGGGCTGGAAGAGACCTTCGCGCCTCCCCTCAACACAACGGGCGGCCCGTTTGCCAATAGCTTCGAGGTTTCCGCCGGTCAGGTCGTTGCCGCCAAATATACGGCGTCCGGCGCAAATTGGGTGCTGTACCTCAACGACTTCGGCCAGAATACATTGTCAGGCCCAACGTCCCTGGTCACGGGAAACGCTTCGGGCTTCTCAGGGATCTCGTTTACGCCGGCGGCCATTCCGGAGCTTTCGGTGTGGGCTGCGATGCTGATCGGCTTCGCTGGAATCGGCGCTCTTGCCTGGCGGCGGAACCGAGCCTCGATATATGGCCCCGTCGCCCGATCCAGAACGGAGACTCCGGGCTAGCCCACGTGTAGTCCGCCTTTCGATCGCCGGCTCCTCAAATGGCTTGGCGCCGGATCAGGGCGCGACCTCATCCCAGGTGCTTGCGGAGGAAGGCCAGCGTGCGGGTCCAGGCGAGCGCCGCGCTCGGGGCGTCGTAGCTCTCGCGCTGGTCGCAGTTGAAGCCGTGATCGGCGGGATAGATATGGACCTCGACCTCCGGGTGGGCTGCTGCGACCTCCCGCACGCCGGCGATCGGAATATGCTGGTCCTTGTCGCCAAAATGCAGCAGCGTCGGGACGTGCGGCTTCAGGTCCTTGAGGCCGATGATGCCGCCGCCATAATAGCCGACCGCGGCGCTCAATCCGTTGAGCCGTCCCGCCGCCGCCCAGGCGATGGTGCCTCCGAGGCAGAAGCCGACCACCGCGACCTTGCCGCCTTCCTTGACGACCTCGACCGCCGCGGCGACGTCTCTCAATATCTGCTCGCGGTCCGCCTTGCTGGCGATCGCCATGCCGCGCGCCCTTGATTCGGGATCGTAGCCGACCTCGAAGCCCTTCTCGGCGTGTTCGAAGATCGCCGGCGCGACCGCGAGATACCCGTCGGCAGCGAACCGGTCCGTGACCGCGCGGATATGCGAGTTGACGCCGAAGATCTCCTGCACGACGACCACGCCGCCATGCGGGCGTCCGCTCGGATCGGCGCGCCAGGCTCGAATCGGGCCCGCGCCCTCAGGTTTCAGTTCAATCCAGGCCATTTCAATCTCCTTCCGTTCAAGAAACGCTTTAGCGCGCGCGATCGCCCGAACCCCGCTGCGCGATCGCGATGCCGCCGACGACCAGCATCAGCGCGACGACGTGATAGGCTGCGAACGGCTCGCCCAAAATTGCAACCGCCATGATGGCGCCGAACGCTGGCACCAGATTAACGAACACCCCCGCCCGGCCCGGCCCGATCAGTTCGACCCCGCGCATGAACATGATCTGCGAGACGAAGGCAGGCCCCAGCGCGACATAGACGAGCGTCGCGTAGCCGGCCGCGGTCGGCCAGATGAAGCCGCCGGCGGCGATCTCCCAGACCATCAGCGGCACGGAGGTGACGAAAGCGGCCAGAGCCATCCCGGCGAGCAGGCTCAAGCCTGAGACCCGGGGCCGCTCGCGCAACCCGATCGTATAGCCGGCATAGAGAACCGCGGCGATGAACATCATCACGTCGCCGCCATTGAACGCCAGCGCCGCGAGCCGGTTGAGGTCGCCCTGAGCGGCGATCGCCGCCACGCCGGCCATGGTCGTCAAGGCGCCGAGCGCCTGCAGCGCGGTGAACCGGGCGCCCAGGAAGAGCCGCGCGCCGATCAACACCAGCGCTGGGATCGCGCCCTGGATGATCGACAGATTGAGCGCGCTCGTTCGATGCGCCGCGACATAGAATAGCGCGTTGAACCCGGTGTAGCCGAGCGCGCCCATCGCCGCCATATATCGCCAGTGCGCGCGAAGAACCGGCCAGTCGCGCCGCAGCGCCGGGCGGGCGGTTATCAGGATGGGAATGAGCGCCACCCCCCAACGCAGGCAGGTCAGGGTCATCGGCCCGATCTGGCCGACCGCCAACCGGCCGACGATCGAGTGGCCGGCCCAGATCAGGGTCGTGAGAATCAGGAGCAGGATCGGGTTGGCCCAAGCCGAATGCATGAGCCCGGCTCTTGGCGCAGTCGCGTCAGTCATGAATCTCTTCGGCAGCCGGGGCGCATTCTGCGGTTTACCCGCGCCCAGCAGGAAACGGAGCGCGAGCCTCGGAACGAGAAGCGCCGGACGGCATAGTCCGAGCTGCCGCCGAAGGCAATCCGCGCAACGTGGCGCGGCTGAGATCAGGAGAACGGCGATCAGTCCCGGCCGGCGACCGGCGTCGGCGCCTCGCCGATCAGGTAGATGACGCCCAACCGGAAGTCGTTCGAAGCCAGCCTATTGCGCGATGAGATCGTGTTTGCGCCGCCGCCGCAATTGGCGATCGGGAATGTTCCGCCGCTCCCGCCCGCCAGACAGTTCGAGCCGCCGGTCGTGATCAAGCCGTAGTTGAGATAGCGATAGCCGAACTCGAGCCTCAGGTTCGCACTGATATCGTAGTCGACGCCGGCCATCAGCGCCCAGGCAAAGCTCGTCCTCGATCCGTTGGCGTAGCCCGCTGGGCCGAGCGACGGGTAATCCTGGTTGGTAGAGCCGGACAGCTTGTTGCCCGCGAAGCCGGCGCCGACGCCGAGGAACGGCGTGAGACCGTACCAGGTTCCCGGACTCGCATAGCCGTTGACGAGGCCGACGATCGAGGCGACGTCGGCGCGGAAGGTACCGGCGTCTTGGGCCGAGCCGCCGAAGGTGGGCGAAGCCGGGTCAGTCAGCGCGTAATGGGACCGGAGGCGGGCGCCGGCGCGATATTCAAGCGTCGCGTCGACGCGGAACCAGTTGTCGAATTGGTAGCCGGCGCCGAAGTCGATCATGCCAAACGGCGATAGCGTCGCGTTGTTGAACGTTTGGGTCGTCGCGGCGCCGGAAATAAACCCGCCCGCAACGCCCGCCGCGATCGGATCCGGCGCCGTTTGCAGCTCCGGGGCTGTCGAATTGACGCCGATTCCGACGTCGCCCCGCAGATACCAGCCGCCGAACGGCGCCTCGACGGGCGACAGCGGAGGGAGGGACGGCGCCGGCGGCAGATCGGCGGCCCTCGCCCATCCGCATGAGGCGGCGCCAATCGCCGCGATGGCGAGGGCCTTCAGCATGGCCACGACGGCGATCCCTGCGTTCGGCGCTGGACCCCGCCGGCGCGCTCCGAAACCCGGAGAGCGTGTCATGCCGTCTTAATGGCCTCTTAACCCTAACCCTTAGTGATGACCGAAGGTAACGGGGGCTGACTTCGACCAAAATCCGGGGCCAGCGCCCGCTCATGCGGCCTGGCGGGCCGGCGCCCCGATGGTCCCGCGGATCGCTTCGGCGAGCGCGCTCGCTTCCTCGGTCGGGCGTCCGGGCGCATGGATGAGGCCCATGCGGGTCAGAGGCAATTCAGGCAGGCCCTCGGCTCGCCCGAGGAGCCGGAGGCCGGGGCCGACCATCGAGGCGGGCAGGATCGTCGCCGCAAGGCCGGCGCGCACGACCGTGCCGATCGCGGTGAAGTTCTTGGAAAAGAACCGCGCGCGGGTCAGGCCGGGGGCCGCCGCGAGCGCAGTTTCGGTCGCGCGCCGCCAGATGCAGGTGGCGCTGCCGAGCGCGAGTGGAATCGGAGCCCCCGCCTCGAGGCGGAACCCCTCGGCCGCGACCCAAACCAGGGGCTCTTCGCGCAGGAGTTCTAGGCCCTTGATCTCGTCGTGGTCGGTGACCAGCGCCAGCTCCAGCGCTCCCGCGGCGACCTGTGCGGCGAGCTCCGTCGACGCCTCGCAGACGACCGAGACTTCAACCAAGGGGTGGCGGCGATTGAAGCGCGCAACGATCTCGGCCAGGAACGACTCGGCGTAGTCGTCCGGAATCCCGAGCCGGACGGCGCCTCGAAGTCCCTTCCGCGATAGGGCGGCCAGCGCCCCGGCCTCGACCTGGATGATGCGCCGCGCGAATTCGATCAGCCGCTCGCCCTCGGCGGTAAGCCGCGCGCCCCGCCCGTGCTTCACGAACAACGCGCATCCCAATTGTTCCTCCAGCCGGCGGATGTGCATCGAGACGGCGGACTGGGTCTTGTGGACGCGCTCGGCCGCCTTGGTGAACGAGCCGCAGTCGACGATGGCGAGGAAAGAACGAAGCTGGTCGGTGTCAAGCATGACGACTCATCCTAAATTTCGATCAGTTACTCTACAAACATTCGTTGGACCGATCAATGGGGCTCCCTATATAAAAGGTCATTCCGAGACCGATTGGCCTCTCCCGGCGCTGCTTGGCGCCGAACGGACGGCCGTCGCTTTCGGGCAGGAGGCGAACATGGTTGCTTCATTCACCCTTTCAACCTCGCACGCGGCTGAGGCGCTCTGGCGTATTCTCACATGGCCGGCGCGGGTGAGCGCGGCTCGGCGGACGATGGCCGACCTCGCGCGGATGTCGGAGTACGAGCTGCGCGACATCGGGCTCACCCGGTCCGATCTCAACGATGCGACGGCGCTGCCCCTCGACGCCGACCCGTCCGGCCTGCTGGTCAGGCGGCGGGCCTGGCGTGAGCCGCGCGACGCCGCGCGGACCGCCAATCTCGCGGCCTGATCCGGGGCGAAACGCCACGACCGGCCCTCCCCAAAAGCGGCGAAAAGGTCTAGGAGACCTCGACCGCTTTTCCGGAGAGACATCATGACAGCGCATTCGGCCGCAGCAGGCGTCGAGATCAACGCCAAGCCTGGCGGCCGACAGGCCGAAATCCTGAGCGCCGAAGCGCTGGCGTTTCTGGCCGGCCTGCACAGGCAGTTCAATCGACGGCGGCTTGAGCTTCTTGCGCGGCGTACCGAGCGCCAGAAACTGTTCGACGCGGGCAACCTGCCCGATTTTCTTGCCGAGACGAAAGCGATTCGCGACGGCGGCTGGAAGGTCGCTGCGATCCCGGCCGACCTTCGCGACCGCCGGGTCGAGATCACCGGCCCGGTCGACCGCAAGATGATCGTCAATGCGCTGAACTCGGGCGCGAAGGTCTTCATGGCCGACTTCGAGGACGCCTCCTCGCCGATGTTCGCCAACATGGTCGAGGGCCAGGCCAACCTCAAAGACCGCTGGGCCGGGAAGATCGACTTCACCGACCCGGCGAGCGGCAAGGCCTATGCCCTCAAGAGCGACCCGGCGGTGCTGATGGTGCGCCCGCGCGGCTGGCACTTGCCTGAACGCCACGTCGCGGTCGACGGCGAGGAAATGTCCGGTTCGCTGTTCGACTTCGGCCTCTACCTCTTCCACTGCGCCAAGGCGCAGATGGCGGCCGGCGCGACGCCCGCCTTCTATCTGCCGAAGCTCGAGAACCATCTCGAAGCAAGATTGTGGAACGAGGTCTTCTCGCATGCGGAGCGCGAACTCGGCGCGCCGCACGGATCGTTCAAGGCGACGGTGCTGATCGAGACGCTGCCGGCGGCGTTCGAGATGGACGAGATCCTCTACGACCTCCGCGATCACATCGTCGGGCTCAATTGCGGCCGCTGGGACTATATTTTCTCGTTCATCAAGCGCCTCGGCAAGAACCCGGCCTTCCTCACTCCCGACCGCTCGGAGATGACGATGGGCAAGGCGTTTCTAAGCGCCTATTCGGCTCTGTTGATCAAGACCTGCCACCGTCGCGGCGCCTTCGCGATGGGTGGGATGGCGGCCCAGATTCCGGTCAAGGGCGACAGCAAAGCGAACGAAGAGGCGTTCGCCAAGGTGCGCGCCGACAAGGAGCGCGAGGCGCGCGCCGGCCACGACGGCACCTGGGTCGCGCATCCCGACCTGGTCCCGATCGCGGCCGAGGTCTTCGACCGGCTCATGCCGGAGCCGAACCAGCTTTCCATCCTGCGCGACGACGTCCACGCAACCCAGGCCGACCTCATCGAAGTGCACAAGGGCAAGCGCACGGAAGAGGGCCTGCGCGAAAACATCCGGGTCGGCGTGCAATATATCGAGGCCTGGCTCAGGGGCCGCGGCGCCGTGCCGATCTACAACCTGATGGAGGATGCGGCGACGGCCGAGATCTCCCGCGCCCAGGTGTGGCAATGGCTGCATCTGAAGGCCAGGCTCGACGATGGCCGCGAGGTGACGCCGAAGATGTTCAAGGACGCGCTCAAGGGCGAGATGGAGCGGGTCAAGGGCGAGGTCGGCGCCGAAGCCTTCGACGGCGGCCGCTTCAAGGACGCGATCGCGCTGTTCTCGGACATGTCGCTGAGCGACCGGTTCGAGGAGTTCCTGACGCTACCGGCCTATAAGCTGATCGATTAGCCGGGGCGGAGGGGCCAGGTCGGGATTCCAAGCCCGGCGCAGCAAAAACCAAGCCGGGGGCAACGAAATCAAAGCCCGGCGCATCGAAATCCAAATCCGGCGCAACAAAATCAAAATTGGAATCCCTTCGTCGGATCCAGGTTTTTCAACGGGTTATCCCGGATTTCCGGCCTTTGAGCCGGATGAGCTCAGCCGCATCGCCTCCTTCGTTCCTTTACCCGCATCCCCGTGCGGCGTTGAGCGCCTTTATGCGTAAACCGAAACGAGCTTACCAATTGCTGGTTTTGGGAAGAAATTGTCGAAAAAATCGCGCCGGCCTTGACGAAGCGCCCGTTGGCGCTGCGCCAACCGGCGGACTTCGTCAGTTCGAGGCCTCGCCGTGCAGCTCCGCCTCGGCGCCGTCCGTACTCTCGAATTTGACCTCGACCTTGTCGCCGTCGAAAGCGAGCGTCCACTTCTGCGTTTCGCCGTGCCCGAGGATTCGTCGGTCCACCACAAAGGTGTGGTCGTCGAGCCAGCTGCCTTTGACGGCGTCGATGCCGTAACGCGTCGAGGACTTTCGAAAAAGGCCGTCGAGGCCGATGGACCCTGCGAATTGGGCGGTGGGTCGGTCCAGCCGTTGAGTAGCGATCGTATATTCCCAAGACGGATCGGGGTCGGCAAGGTTCAATGAAAACGTCTTCACATGCAGATCGTTGTCCGCGAGGCGGTACGTTTTCCCCGATATGGCTTTCGCCAGCTCGGGCGTCGCTCCGACCGGTGAGGCTCGTTCCGTGGCCGCCTTTTGAATTGACGCGGCAAGCAAAGCTTGCGCAGCGGAGTTGGGCGGCAGAGAGGAATCCGACTTGATCGCGCCAGCAATGCTATCAATCAGGTCCGTCGTCGGAACATATCCCCCCTTCAAAGCGCCGGTCATGACGGCGACAACATCGAGTTTCGGCAACACCAAAATGATCTGAGAGTGACGCCCTCGCGCCATGAAGGCGCCGCGGTCGGGAAGCGACCACCAAAGATTTGCGTAGTGGTATCCGTCCGTCGCCGTCACCGGCCCTTGTCTCACGCGGTCAACCCACGAAGAGGGTATGATCTGCTGGCCATCCCAAGAGCCGTCGTGGAGGTAGAGATAGCCGAGCTTCGCCATGTCGTGGGGAGCCAAGTAGAGGCCGCTTTCTCCGTCCGTGACGCCCTGCGCATCGGGTTCGCCCCAGCGAACGCTTGAAATGCCTAGAGGCTTAAACAGCTCGTCGCGGGCGAAATCCAACGCGTCTCGTTCTGCCTTCTTGGTGATTAAAGCGGATAGAACGTATGGATTGCCGCCGTTGTAATAGAAGCGCGCGCCGGGCGGGTCGGACATCGGTTGGCTCAGCACAAACTCCGTGGGATCGGGAGTTTTGTACATCCGGATGATCGTTTCGTCGGGAGTATAGGCGTCCTCGCTCCAAGCGATGCCGGACGTCATGTCGAGCATGTTTTGAACCGTGATCGATTTCTTGGCGTCATCGACGTTCGAAATGTGCTTGTCGGGAAACAGATCGACGATCGGATAGTCGACGCCGTCCAGAAGACCTTCCTGCACCTCGATGCCTGTCAGCGTGCCGATGAAGCTCTTGGTCACCGATCGCAAATCGTGCCGGATGTTCGGGGCGTAAGGCGCGTAATAGGCGTCGGCGACGATTTTGCCGTGACGGATGATGAGCAAGCTGTCCTGCTTGTAGATGCCGACAAAGTCCACGAGCTGCGCGAGGGCGGCTGAATCCATCCCTTGCGCCTCGGGCGTTGAAATCTCCCAGTCTTTTGTCGGCCAGGGAGTTTGCGAGGAGCCAAGGACACTCCGGGCGCTTCGGCAGCGCAGCGGGCGTCGCAGCGAGGCCTTGAACGACGATGAGCGCCGTCGCCAATCCTAAGACGAGGGGCATGCTCGCCGATCTTGAGCAAACGCGCCATCCTATTGCTTGAGGATGAAAGGGCGATATCCGCGCTCAAAGTCGGAATGATGGCGCTATAATCGGGGCGCCAAGCGAACCTGTCAGCAGATCAAGGGAGACAACACGATGGCCAAAGGCTATTGGATTTCGACATATCGATCGATCAGCAATCCTGACGCTCTGGCCGCTTACGCCAAGCTGGCGGGGCCGGCGCTCACCGCCGCCGGAGGGCGGTTCCTGGCGCGCGGAACGCCGGCGCATGTCTATGAGGCCGGGATAAAGCAGCGCACGGTGCTGCTTGAATTTGACAGCGTGGAAGCCGCTCGGGCCGCGCACGACGGTCCGGCCTATCAGGAGGCGCTGGCCGCGCTGGCGGGCGGAGCTGATCGCGAGATTCGCATCGTCGAAGGGTTGTAGCCTTCACATCCCGTAGCCGCGCGCCATCGCCGCGGCGCACAGCGGGATCAGCGCGAACAGGCCCGCTTCGGCGTAGAGCGCCAAGCGCAGCCGGGCGATCTCGGCCGCCGGCGGGCGAAACGAGGCGTCAGCGCGGACCCGCCGCCGCCAGACGACGAACGAAAAGGTCGGCGCGACCGAGATCAGGGCAACCGCCGCGAACAGCGCCATCTTCAGCCAGAAGAACCAATTGGCGAGATAATAGTCGAGGCCCTTCGCGCCGAAGAACAGACGCAGCAGTCCAGCCGCGAGCGCGATCGCCGCCATGATGCCGAACCAGGCGTCGACGCGCGCGAGCCTCAGCGCCATCCGGTCGTCGATCGGGCCAAGGGTGAGAAAAATCTCCGCCGACAGGATCGCGGCGAGCGAAAAGACCGCGAGGTGATGGAAGCTTGCGAACAGCCAGTCGACAAACATGAACCCTGCGCCTCCGCTCGCGTCCTTGTCCGGCGATCGAATGAGTGTCAAATCAATTGACTTTGGCGGACGCGCCTCTTATAGGCACCGCTTTGCTCGAGCGCGGCCAAAAAAAAAGCCGCGCTTTTGGTTTTGTGGCTCAGCCTCGAAACCGGGCGGGAAGCCCGCGGCTCGGCGAGAGCCGCGATTTCGGTCACAAACTGCAAAGAAGCCGGCCGCGCATCCCATTGCGTATTGAGCCGGGCGGAACACGGAGAAAACGATGTTCGCAGTCATCAAGACCGGCGGCAAACAGTATAAGGTCGCCGCCGAGAACAAGATCACGGTCATGTCGCTGCCCGGAGAGGCGGGCGAAAGGATCGTGTTTGAGGAAGTGCTGGCTTTGTTCGACGGCGAGACCAATCACGTGGGCGCGCCGCGCGTTCAAGGCGCGAGCGTGGTCGGCGAGATCGTCGAGCAGACGCGCGGCCCCAAGGTCGTCGCATTCAAGAAGCGCCGCCGCAAGAATTCGAAGCGCAAGCGCGGCCACCGGCAGGACCTTACGGTCGTCCGGGTGACCGAGATTCTGCCTGGCGCCGCGCCGAAAGCCGCGGCTCGGGGCAAAGAGGCCTGAGCGGGATTCCCTCGCTCGCCCGGTTGCGCTATAGTCAAACCAATCCCCTCCGCGCCTTGAAAGCCGGCGCATCAAATTTCTGGAGCAAGGTCCATGGCCCACAAGAAAGCAGGCGGTTCGTCGCGCAATGGCCGCGACTCGGCTGGCCGCCGTCTGGGCGTGAAGAAATTCGGCGGCGAACGCGTCGTTGGCGGCATGATTCTTGTACGTCAGCGAGGAACCAAGTTTCACCCCGGGCGTAATGTCGGCATCGGTACGGACCATACGCTGTTCGCCACCGCCGCCGGCGAGGTCGCCTTCGAGTGGAAAGGCGACGGACGCCAATATGTATCGGTACGCGCCCAAAGCGCGACAGAATAAAGCGGGGGAAGAAGACGAGAACCCCGCTTCGGCGACAAGCCCCCGCGGACGTTCTCGAAAAATAAAAAATTTTCGAGATGAGATTGAAGGCCAAGAGCCCGATCTTTCGTCCGGTAAGCGAAGCTTACGAAGGGGGTGCGTTCGCTGCATCCCCTTCGTCGTTTTCGGCCCCGCGTTCAGGGGCGCTGACCGGAGAGAGCATGTTCCCCGATCTTGCCAGAGACGATGTCTTCCGCATCGAGACGCCGCGGCTTTGGCTGCGCTGGCCGAGAATTCTGCGACGCCGCGGCGCTCCATCGGTTCGGTAGCCTGTGGGAGGTCGCGCGCTACACCTCCCGCATCCCCCACCCCTATCCGGTTGGCACGGCCGAGCGGTTCATCTATGCGGCGCGTGAGGCCAACGCGTCCGGCCGCGATCTCACCCTGGTCATGACGCCGATCAAGGGCAAGCGGGACGCTATCGGCTCGATCAGCCTCGAATTGCGCGGCGCGGACCGCCTGTCGCTCGGATTCGTGCTGGCCCCGGACGACTGGGGCAAGGGCCTCACCACCGAGGCCGCCCAGGCGATGATCGACGCCGGCTTCGGGCTGACGCCGGCGGTCGAGATCCTGGCCAGCGTCAGGGTCGAGAACGAGGCCTCGCGCGCGGTGATCGAAAAGTGCGGATTTGCGCTTGTGGGAACCGGGCCGCAGGGGGCGCCGGCGCGCGGGGGCATGGTCGAGTGCCACAACTTCCGCCTCGCCCGCGCCGATTGGGCCGAGGCCGCGGCGCAGCGCCGCAAGGCGTCGGCCGCCCTGGCGGGCGCGTGATGGGCCGGATCGGACGATGACGGGGTTGTTGTCGCGCGAACCGAAATCCTCGCCCTCTTCGCGCGGCTCAGGGCGGGCCTTCGAGCGCAACGCTCGAAAGGCCGAGGAAGCGCTTTGCTGCTCGAGTCCGGCGCGACCTCTCACCCCGGCCTGCCCCCACCCTAGGGCGTTCGGAAGAACGCCGGTCTTTCGGCGGACTATGGGGGGCGGGAGCGCGCGCGCTGGAAGCCTTGCGACAGGCCGGCGGCGATGAAGTTTCTCGACCAGGCGCGGGTCTACGTCCGCTCCGGCGACGGCGGGGCCGGCTCGGTCTCGTTCCGGCGCGAGAAATTCATCGAGTTCGGGGGGCCGGACGGGGGCGACGGCGGCCGGGGCGGCGACGTCGTGGTCGAATGCGCCGACGGCCTCAACACGCTGATCGACTTTCGCTACCAGCAGCATTTCAAGGCCAAGACCGGCATCCACGGGATGGGACGGAACCGCGCCGGGGGACGGGGCGCCGACGCGGTGCTGAAAGTCCCGGTCGGAACCCAAATCATCGACGAGGAGAGCGGGGCGCTTCTCGCCGACCTCACGCACGCCAACCAGCGGGTCGTCGTCGCCGAGGGCGGCAACGGCGGTTTTGGCAACGCCCATTTCGCCACTTCGACCAACCGCGCGCCGCGTCGCGCCAATCCCGGCCAAACCGGCATCGAGCGGACGCTGGTCCTCCGGCTCAAACTGATCGCCGACGCCGGCCTCGTCGGCTTGCCGAACGCGGGAAAATCGACCTTCCTCGCCGCGGTCTCGGCGGCGAAGCCCAAGATCGCCGACTATCCATTCACGACGCTCCATCCGGGCCTCGGCGTCGTCAAGATCGATGGGCGCGGCTTCGTGCTCGCCGATATTCCCGGCCTCATCGAGGGCGCGCACGAGGGCTTGGGCCTTGGCGACCGCTTCCTCGGCCATGTCGAGCGCTGTGGCGCGCTGGTGCATCTCGTCGACGCGACGGGCGCAAACGCCGGCGCCGATTACCGGACGATCCGCCGCGAGCTCGCCGCCTATGGCGCCGGGCTTAATGAAAAGGCCGAGATCGTCGCGCTGTCGAAGGTCGACGCGGTCGATGAGGAGACGCTCGCGAAGCAGATCGAACGGCTGAAGCGCGCGATGCGCAGCTTCGGGCCGGCGTTGGCGGAAGGCGCAAAGCGCGCCGGGCCGTTATTGCTGTCGACCGCCACGCATCGAGGCGTGACCGAAGTCTTGCGCGCGACAATGGCGGCGATCGAGGCGAGGCGAGCAATCGAAGCAACACAGTCCAGATCTCCGCGCGGGCTCGGCGACGGGTGGGGCGAGGGCCGCCGAGACTAGGGCTCGAACACGTCAGCGACCTGCCGCAAGGCTCATGCCAGGCGAACTCGCTCTGAGTTATTGGCGGAAGCCAGCCGAACGTGGATCCCTTCGACCAGCCAGGGTCTAATCGTCCTTGGCGAGACCGCCTTGCATCAGCGAAAACGATTCTTCATGAGACATCTCGCGCATCGTCCGCTTGCCGATCATCCACCGGCCGTTCTGACGGACGAGCTCCCATCGGTTCGCCAGGACGACCTGGATGCGCAGTCCTTTGCCCTCGGCCATGATGAGTTCGGTGTAGTTCGTCGCCGTCGCCTTATCGCCGTCGAGCTTGATGCTCGGAGGGGTGTTCAAGTGCATGAGGCCCGCCTTACGGGTTGCGGCGAGCTCCGGACCGTTGATCTCCTTGAGCATTGTGTCCCAGCCGTAGACGCCTTCATAGTGACCGCTGTGGGCTTCCGGATCCAGGGTCCGATCCATCACCGAATCCTTGGTCCAGTTTGACATCCAGAAATCGCCGTCGCCGCTATCGATCGCCAGCGGATGCATGGCGAGCAATTGCGTGATCTCCTGCTTGTCTTCCAGAGTCTTAAGTCGCGCTTCCAGTGCTGCTACCCCAGTCATGATTCCACCCTTTGCTCGTATTCTTCGAAGCAAGTCCAACAGCGATTGTAGTCGCGATTGAAGCTCTTCCCACAGCGTCATTGCGCGAAGCGTTGGCTTGTCCGGCTGGCCACGGAGCTGCTAAGCGCTGCTCAGTCATTGCGTGACCGCCGCCTTTCGCTTGTCCCATTCTTTTCGGAAGCCTGCGACGGCGCGTTTGGCTAGGTCGGCCGGTTCAAGATTGTAGAGGGAGTCCGGATACGTCTGGCCCCAGAGGCCATTGTCCGAAAAAATCTCAAGATCGTACCAGCCCTTAAAGCCGCCGCTCTCCAGCGCCCCGAAAAAGGCCGGCAGGTCGAGGTCGCCGTCGCCGGGAATCAGCCTATCGCCCCAAGTGCGAGGCTGGCGCCGGTCGTTGACTTGAATGCAGATGAACCGGTCCGCGTATTTGCGCAGGTCGTCCACCACACCCGGCAGGTCCCAGAAGTGCCAGGTGTCGAAGATGATTTTGATGTTTGGGGCGCCGATGTCCTCGAGGATGTCCAGGGTTTGCGGCAAGGTCGAAATCAACGAGCCGGCGTCCTTTCGGATCTGTTCGAAGCCAATTGTGACGCCAAGCTCGCCGGCCACATCGGCTGCAGCCTTGACGCCCTCGACGACCATGCGGCGCGTCTGAGCAGGGTCGTCGCCGGGTGGTCCTGGAACCACCATGACGCCGACCGGATTAAAGGCGGCGAATCGACGGACCGAGGCGCAGAGCGCCTTGCGGCGCTCAACCGGCTCGCGCGGCTCAGGAAACAGGAAATCGGGCAGGATGCACGGCGCCTTCGGAACGCAGATGGTCGGCGTGAGGCCCGAAGCGCCCAGCGCGTCGATGCTCCTCGCGTCATCTCCATCGGGTAGCTTGAACTCCCAAATGCCGATGCCGTCAGCGCCCCCGGCTTTGTAGGCGGCGAGGTCCTCTTCGAAGGTCGCCGGGTAGGTGCTGGCCTCGCTGATCGAAAAGCGGGGATATGACATGCGTTTCCTCCGGTCTGGATGTCAGCCGATTACACCGCCATCTTGCCGCAAAGTCGCGCCGAAAGCCGATGGCCGTTTTGCCTAACGCCGAAGAGCAATCTTGTCCGGCTCGCCAACAGTTGGATGACTGTTCCGGCTGCCGAACGCCTAACCCAGCAAGTTCAAGGATCCGCATCGCCAACTCCAGCGTGAGGCGTTGCTCGGGGACCCGCAAGCTAAGTCCGGCTAACTCTTCAGGTCGGCTCAACCGACATTGAACCCTATGCGCGCGCGCCACGAGAACTTGCGCGGCAAGCGATACGCTCGATCGGTTCTCGAAGTACGTGCCTCCGCCTGGCGAAGTCGCTGGCAAGGGGTCCAGAATAGGATCGATTCCTTTGTTAGGTCGTCCAAAGACCAGGAAAGGTCGATATGCCAAACGGTTAACTCTAGGTGTTTAGGACGCCGACGCTGCTGGGATCTCTTGGAAGAGCCCAGCTTGTCATGTGGGCGGCTCGAAGCCGCGGGAGGAGCAGTCGATGAAAGCTAAACTTGGCCGACCGGGAGATCGTGGCGCCCCCGGATTCGCATTCGCCGTGCTCGCGGCTTGAGCCTGGCGCCGGCCAGCGCTGCAGTCGACGCTGCCGAAACCGCAGGCTAGCAGGTAGCGAATTGTCGTCACCCGTACCGCGTGATTCTAGCAACCAGGCTTGCATCTAATTGTAGCGAGTAATTTCGAAAGGAAAGTTGGAATTATACCAAGTTAACCGCCAACACTTTGGAGTGCGACTTGTCTAACAACTTCCCAAAGGGCAAATCGTTTTCTAGGAATATAGAAGCGATTGGCTACACGGACCTCGACCGCCGCCCTGGCTTTAAGATGGCGATACATAAAACAGCCGAACGCTGGTATCTCTACGTTGCACATCTTTGGCACAGCGGGTTCTCGGTGATCGACATCACCGACGCCACGAACCTGCGCGTCATTCGCTTCGTGCCCGGCCCGCCGAATACATGGACGCTGCAGGTACAGATTGCAGACGGCCTGATGATCACGTCCCAAGAGCGAATCCCGGAGGGATGGGGAAATCAATCCGACTCCTTCGGCGAGGGATTCGTCATCTGGAATCTGGCGGACCCTGAAGATCCGAAGGAGCTCGGGATCTACCGTACCGGAGGGAAGGGCACGCACCGCAATTTCTACGCGGGCGGCCCTTATGTTCACACGACGGCCCTGCCCGAGGGCTACGACGGTCACATCTATCAAATCGTCGATATCAGCAATCCTGCAAGTCCAGTTGAGGTCTCGCGCTGGTGGCGTCACGGACAATGGACGGCTGGGGGTGAGCCGGGAGTCAAGTTCGGGACGCTGCTTCATGGAGGCGCATACGTTCGGGGCGAAAGAGCGTATCTCCCTTACAGCGCGGGTGGGTTTGTCATCCTCGACATCTCCGATGTAAAGGCGCCCAAGCTCGTTAGCGACCTGCCGTTCTCTCCGCCGTTCCAAGCTTACATCTGCGTGCATACGGCGGTGCCGCTGAGCGAGAGACCCCTCGTCGTTGTCAACTCAGAGGCCATTGAGGAGCAGGGCAACGAGCCACTTGGGTATGCGGGCATCGTTGATATTTCGGACGAAACAAATCCTCGTCTGATTTCGCTGTTTCCGCAGCCCGTCCCACCTCAGGGGTTGGGCGTGCGCAACTTTTACGAGCGGCCCGGAAGATTCGGTCCACACAACCAGCACCAGCCCCAGTATCAGAGTGTCCTTTATCATAACGAGAACTTGGTATTCCTTACTTACTTCAACGCAGGCCTGCGCGTTTACGACATCTCGGATGAAAGAACGCCTCGCGAAGTCGCATTTTTTATCCCGCCGGACCCGCAGGAACGGCGTGGTTTGCTGCCGGCCACCGGGCTAGTGACACAGTCCGAGGATGTTTTAATCGACAATCGCCGAAATATACTCGTCACTGATAAGAACCACGGCATCTACGTCCTCAAGTACAATGGAATCTGAAACTGCTCCCGTCGATCGCCTGAATTGGTCGGCCCCTGAGGCCCCCGAAGGTTGCGCTTTCGCGGCGGCCGGTTGGTCTTGCAGTTCGACTGGCTTTCTGTGGTTTTCAAAAGTCCGAGACGGCGCCGAGCGGCTTTATCCATGCCCGCGGTGCAATACCGAGCTTTTCCTCGCCAAGTCGCGTCAGCGGTTCTCCGCCGAGCGTGACCAAGAGAAATGTGTTTGTTGCGGCCCCGGCCTAGCCCGCCTGGCTTACGAATGCGCCCTCGAGGAAGTGCGGCCGCCACACGGATGAACGGCTTGGCGCGTATCTCGCCTTCCTCGACGAAGGGCCTGGTTTCCCCAAGCGGGAAAAACAGGCTCGCCGTTTGATCCCGAATTGCCGCACTCCTATCGTTGTCGTCGGTTCTCGGCTCAAGGCCAGCTCGCGTGCGCCGGCAGCATCCAGCCCAGATTCAGAGCCGCCGCCAGGAGTTTCCGTAGCGGACCGCTTCGGAGCAGCGCTTACCTACCAAGCGAGGAGAGGGGAACGCCGTCCCGGATCGAACTCGAACCGCGCAAGAGAGCTCAAAGAGCTTTGTTTCAGTGCGATGACCGCTCGCGGGAGATCCTGATCGTTGGCGGCTTCGGTCGCGGCGGCCGCGCGCGCGGCTCCGACTGCGCCGAACTGGGCGAACAGGCCGCGCAACTGATGAGCGACGGCGCGCGTCGCATGGGCGCTTGCGCTCCCCTGCTTCTCGAATCCGTCAAGGCGTTGGCGTACGTCCTCGATGCATTTGCCGATCAGCCGCGCGAAGCTTTCGGGCCCGATATCGTCCCTCAGCTCTTGGAGCGCGAATACGTCGAAGTCAGCTGGCGGCGTGTCAGCCGTCTTATCTTCCATCGCGTGCTCCTCATCTTGGCCCGATACCGCCTGGAGGGCGGCAGCCAACATGCCCTTGCGAATAGGCTTGGTGACATATCCAGTCGCGCCCGCCGCCTGGGCTGCGTCGTGATCATCCTTGTACGCATAGGCGGTCAAAGCGATGATTGGAATTGTGGGGTCGCGTCCATCCCCAGATCGGATCGCCCGAATGGCGTCCAACCCGTTCATCACGGGCATCTGAATATCCATGAGAATGACATCGAAATCGCGTTCGCGCTGCGCCTCCACGGCGGCTGCGCCGTCGCCGACAATTTGCGCGTCGTGACCGAGCGACGCCAGCATCGCGGCGACGACGGTTCGATTCGCCGGCACGTCTTCCGCCACGAGGATGCGTAGCCCTCGCCCGCGCTTGGCCGAAATTGCGGGCGCGAAGGTCTTCGACGAGGCCGGGTCTGCTTCATTTCCCTCACGGCAAGGAACCTCGAACCAAAAGCGGCTTCCGACCCCGACCGCGCTTTCCACGCCAATCGACCCGCCCATCATATCGACGAGCCGGCGACAAATCGTGAGCCCGAGACCTGTGCCGGCAACCCGGTTTTCGACGTCAGCCTGTCCTCGCTCGAAAGGCCGGAAGAGCCGGGCTCGAAGCTCCTCGGGAATGCCCGGCCCGGTGTCCTCGACCTCGCAGCGCAACATGATCGCCGCGTTGTCCGTGCGGGTCGTCGAGACCCGGATCGTCACGACGCCGCGGCCTGCATATTTGACCGCATTGGTGAGGAGGTTGAGGACGATCTGCCGGATTCGCACCGCGTCAGCCACCAGCGCCGCCGGCGCCGCGCAGTCAATGTCGGCGACGATCGACAGTTTCCCCGCCTGCGGCAACGCCCTGGCTGTATCCACCGCGTTTTCGACAAGGCTGCGAATGTCGAAGACGCTCTTGATGGGCATGAATTTGCCAGCCTCGAGACTCGAGAGATCAAGCAGATCATCAATGATGACAAGGAGTTTCTCACCCGATTCCGCGATCACATCGACATAGCGCCTTTCGGTCGGGCCGAGATCGCGCTCGGCGAGGACGCTCGTCATGCCGATGATCGCGTTCATCGGAGTGCGTATTTCATGGCTAATCATCGCGAGAAATTCTGATTTCGTCCTGTTGGCCGACTCCGCCGCGCGCAAGGCTTCGTCCCGCCGTTCCTCGTATTCGGCGCGCTCGGAAATATCCCGGTAGACGAACACCGCGCCGCCGTCCGGCGTGGGATAGCGGCGCGCTTCAATTGAGCGGCCGTCGGCAACGCGGTGAATGCTGACGCGCACGAGCGGGACGTGGAAGTCCGTGGCCAATCGCGTGACCGCTTCGTTCGGCGAAAGTGGCGCGAATCCGCCGCGCTCGGCATGAAACCGCACCAGGGCGTCAAAAGATTGGCCGACCTTGAACATCTCGGGCGGAAGGTCGAGAAGCCGGGAGCAGTTGTCGTTCCAGGCGACCAAGCGTCGGGCGCTGTCGAACGCCGCGACCGCCTCGCCGATGTTCTGTAGCGTCATGTCGAGGATCGACGTTTGGCGCGCGAATGCCAACTCCCGCTGCTTGAGCTCCGTGATGTCATACCGGATGCCGACGACGCCTCCTTCCGAGGTCCTCTTCTCATCAATCCGCAGCCATCGCCCGGTGTTGGTTCGCTGCTCGATCTGGCCGGACGCGGACCGGTGGTCTGCGAGGCGGGTCGCGAGCCATTTTTCCTCCTTGCCCTCGGCCTCGGGATATTGGCCGCACTCGAGCCCATGACGGACAAGATCCTCGAAGCGAACGCCGGGAACGATTCTGTCGGCGATGCTCGAATAGACCTCACGATAGGCCGTGTTGCAGACCACGAGCCGATCCTCGGGATCAAACAGAGCAAAACCTTCGGGGATGGCCTCAATCGCGTCAGCCAGCCGCCGCTCGGCCGTTTGGGCCTGGTCTGTCATCGTCCTGAGGCGCTCTATGAGAGATGCCAGAATGAGGGCGAAGAGGGCGATGAGGGTGCTGAGTGCAAACCCGAGGCCGACGAGCCACGTCACAATGACGTTGCTCTCGCCAAGGGCCGCGCTCTTCAGAACGCTCGCCGTTACGAAGAGAGGCAATTCCTCAAGTCGGACGAACTCGGTCAGATAGATTCGGCCGTCATCGTCGCTCGTCTCGAGCCGACCGCTCGGCGCATCGCGCGCCGCGCCGGCCAAAGCGTCGCGTCGCGCATTTCTCTGGAGGCTGGATTCTACGTCGACAGAGCGCGACCTCAGAACTCCGTCTAGTCCGATCAATTCATTGACTGTTTGCGACGGTTCGGTCACACGGCTCCAGAACCGCTCGAAATAGTGGGGATCAATCGAGAGGACCAACACGCCTAGCGTATGGCCCGCGCCATCCTCGACCCGCCGGCTTAGCTGGATTGACCATTTCCCCGAAACCCGTCCAAGAACCGGCTTGCCGATGTAAAGCCCGTCGACCTTGTGGTCGAGTTGGACGCGGACGTGCTCGCGATCCGACAGATCGGTATGACTGGGATCAGGCCCATAGTTCGAACTTACGGCCCGACCTTCGGCGTCGATGAAACTCAGGAGGACGAGCGTATCCATCGATATCGCCTTCTCGTCGACAAGTTCCTTAAGGCGGTTCGGGTTCGGCGACCTGGCGAGGTCGTGTGCTACGAGCTGTGAAACTGAGTCCAGAAGGCGGATGGTTCGAGTCGCCTGTTCAGCGAAGACGCTTGCCGACGTAAACGCCTCGCGATAGCCGTCCACGATCGCGTCATGTCGCGCCTTCTCGGTCAGGAACGTCACGACGATCCAGACGACGCAGATCAGGCCCAGGCACAGCCCAACGATCAGCCTCGTTTCGCGAAAGCGGGTCAAGCAAACGCCCCAGTCAAGGAAGAGTATTCCATTGTCGCGCCTCTAGCCGCCCATAGCTGCGCGAGTTCGGAGGTCCCCGCGCCGCGCCGTCATGCTGCCAGCAAGACCTCTTGCGGCTGGCTCACAAGAAGACTCGCGATGTCGTCGACGACGACGTTGACAAGGGCCGGATTTTCGCCTTCGGCCATGATGCGGACGAGCTTTTCCGTGCCCGACGCGCGGATCAGAAGGCGCCCGCGCTTGCCTAGGCGTGCTTCATGGGTCTTCGTCAATCCGAGGAGAATCCCGGCCGTCGGGATATTCGCCGGCACGACGCTACGGACGATCTGCGGCAGAGGCTCAAATCGGCGGCAGACCTCGCTCGCCGGTCGCCCAGCCTGACACACCCCTGCCAGAATCTGTATGCCGGCGACGAGCCCGTCCCCTGTCGTCCCATAGTCGGCGAGAATGATGTGGCCTGACTTCTCCCCACCAAAGTTAAAGTTATCGGCGCGCATACGTTCGATGACATAGCGATCGCCGACCGGGGTTCGAACGAGAGCAAGATTCTATATCGCCAAGATGCGCCTCCAGCGCGCCGTTCGACATCACGGTGGCGACCACACCCGCGTTAGCGAGCCGGCCCGAGGCGTGAAGATTGTCGGCGATCAGCGCGAGGATCTGGTCGCCATCCACGACGTCGCCTTTCTCGTCCACAACGAGAAGTCTGTCGGCGTCGCCGTCGAGGGCGATGCCGATATCTGCGCGCATCTCCCGGACCTTGCGTTGAAGGGCGCGGGGCGAGGTCGAGCCGACGTCGCGATTGATGTTGGTTCCATCCGGCTCGACGCCGATAGCGATGACTTCGGCGCCGAGCTCCCACAGGGTCTCAGGAGCAACCTTATAGGCGGCGCCGTTAGCGCAATCGATCACGACGCGCATGCCATCGAGGGACAGATCGCGCGAAACGGTTCGCTTGACGAACTCGACATAGCGAGCCCGCGCGCTCTCGATCCGCTTCGCCCGCCCAAGCTCGCGAGAACCTCGAGAGCATGGCTGGCGTCCATTTGTTCATGCGGGCCTCAATTTCCGCTTCCCGGACGTCTGACAACTTGTAGCCGTCGGGACCGAACAGCTTGATTCCGTTGTCTTGGAACGTGTTGTGCGAGGCGCTGATCATGACGCCGAGATCGGCGCGCATCGCGCGAGTCAGCATCGCGACCGCCGGTGTGGGCATCGGACCTAATTGAACAACGTCGATCCCGATTGAAGTGAAGCCGGCGACGAGCGCAGTCTCGATCATGTAGCCAGATATTCTCGTATCTTTGCCGATCACGACGCGCCGCTGGGCCGCGTTTGAACGGAACGTCAGTCCCGACGCCTGTCCTATACGCATTGCGAGTTCTGGCGTGAGAATGACATTGGCCTCGCCTCGGACGCCGTCGGTTCCAAAGTATTTGCGTTGCATTTGATGACTCCTGGGTATCAACGGCCCTTGCCGAGCACCATGACGGCGAAAGTTCTGAAAATGATTCCGAGGTCGGTCGATAGCCACCGCCCCGCGGCCAAAATGCGCAGCGCATAGGCATGATCGTGCAGGACCTTCAGCCGCACATCCTCGATCGAGGCGTCGTAGGGCAAGTAGACCTGGGCCAGACCGGTTATGCCGGGCTTCAGGCCGTAGGTCCGCTCGGCGTAAAACGGGATCTCATTCTCGAGACGATTGAAGAACTGGGGGCGCTCGGGCCGCGGTCCGACCACGGACATGTCGCCGCGCAGCACATCGATGCACTGTGGTAGTTCGTCCAGCCGCGTCTTGCGGAGGAAATAGCCCATTCGAGTGATGCGCGGATCGCGATCCGTGGCCCAGACAGCGCCGGTTTGCGCCTCGGCATCCGCCCGCATGGTCCTGAACTTCGTCAAGTGGAAGAGCCGCGACTTCTTGCTAGTCCGCAAGCCAACGCGAAGCTGACGGTAGAAGACCGGGCCTCGGCTTTCGAGCTTGATCGCGACGGCGACCGGGATGAAGATCACCGCCAGTACGACGAGCACAAGACTGGCGACAACGATATCCAAGGCGCGCTTTCCCGCGACCACGGAACCGCTGCCTAACCTGCGGCGTTGCGAATCCCCCGTCTCGTCAGCCGCCCGCGCCCATGGCCGACGAAAGCCGCCGCTGAGATAGCTCACTGCGCCGAGCCCGCTCATCGCGTGGCCGACCACAAGATAGGAGAGCGGAGCGAGCCCCGGCAGGCGCGCGACGCGCGGCGACGCTAGCGCCACCGCAGCAAGGCAGTAGACGGCAAGCTGTGCGCCAAAAATCGCCGCGAAGACAGGCGACGAGAAGCTTAGGGCGAGGCTAGCGAGAAGAGCAGTCGCCATCAGAAAGGGCATGAGCGCCCGCAGCGCCTTGCCTGAGAGGAACGCGAAGGCGATCCCTGGACGGCGAGGGTCGGCAAGGCGCCATAGCCGCGAGGCCTGCTGCATCGCGCCGGCGCCGAGACGTTTGCGGCGCGCGAAATCCCGGGCCGGCGGATCGATGTCGGTTTCGACGACAGCGATCTCCTGCTCGTAGGCGCCGCGGAAGCCGCGCTCGACGATACGCATCGGCAGAATGACATCGTCGTTGATCGTGTCCGGCTCCAACCCCGTCCACGCGGCGTGGCGAAACACGTAGAACGCGCCGTGCGCGCCAATCGGCGATCCCAAGGCCGACTCCAGCCGCTTGATGTTGGTCTGGTAGCGCCAGTAGGCCTGCTGGGAAGGTCCGCCGCCGGGGATGCTATAGATCCCGGTGATGAAGCCGACGTTCGGGTCAGCAAAGACGTCGGCCGCCCGGGTCAGCGCGTCGGTGGGCAGCCTGGCCGAAACGTCTGTGAGCGCGACGAGATCGGCCGAGCAAGCGGCGATCGCCTGGTTGAGGGCGGCGACCTTCCCGCGGTTGGACGTGTTCACGACGAGCCGGAAGGGCGATGAGGCGTCGCCCAGGGCCGCTATTGCGCCGGCGGCGCGCTCAACTGTCGTGTCGCTGCAGCCATCGCAGACGACGATGATTTCGATGGCGCCTTCGCCATAGTCGAGACGAGCGCAATTGGCGATCTTTTCTGCGATGTAACGCTCTTCGTTGAAGGCCGGGATGATCATGGCGATCGAAGGAAGATCACGCTTGGAAAGTGTTCCTGCTTGGGGCGCGGCGGTTCGGGTGCGCGTGAAGGCCCGTAGCGCCAGCGGGTAGCCGACGTGATGATAAAGGGCGAGAGAAGCGCTGCCGCAGACGATCGATTCGAGAATCATCGTTTAGGCTTCCATGAGGTTGGCGTAACTGCTCAGAGTTTTCCGCCAGTCGAATCGGGCGGCGACGAACGCGCGCGGCGAACCGGCGGCGAGGCGATTGAGCGTGGCCCCAAGGGCGTCGGCGAGCGCCGTCAGGATTGTCAGGCTGCGTCAATCGCCCTGTTTCCGGACAGACGGCGGCTGCGAGACCGCCTACCGCCGAGGCGACGACTGGGACCCCGCATGCCTGGGCCTCCAGGACGGCAAGCGGCAGCCCTTCGGAGCGCGAGGGCTGGCAGAAGACGTCCATCGCCGGCAGGATGCTTCCGGCATCGTCGCGATGCCCGAGAAACTGTACTTGCGCGTCGACGCCAACCTTCCGCGTCAGCTCTTCGAGTTCGTTGCGCCGTGAGCCGTCGCCAAGAAGGAGGAGCAGCGCCTTCGACTTAGAACTCGCGAGGGCGCGGATCAGGACGTCGTGTCCCTTGACCCATTCGAGCCGCCCCGCCGCCCCGATCACCTGCGCGTCGACAGGAATTCCAAGGATCTTGCGCGACCGAGTGCGATCGCCGGAAAACTGTTCAAGATTGACCCCATTGGCGATGATGTGGACCGGCAAACCGGAAAACATCCCCATAAGCGTCGGCCGCATCGTCTCAGTGACGCCCACGATCCGCGGAGTGGTCAGGCAGGCTATCGCACTGATGAGCCCGCGCCGCCGCGCCGCTTGATAGTGCCAGACGTCGTGCTCGACATGGATGAGGCGCCGGACGCCTGAAAGGCGCGCGGCCAAGCCGCCATAGACGAGCGGGCCAGCATGGTGGGTGAAGACCGTCCGGGGCGCCAGACGTCCTAACTCGCGCTTCAGCCGCAGAAAGAGAGCGGGATCCAGACCCGGGCGCTTTAAGAGGCCGATCACCCGCGGGCCGTCCTGGCCGAGGCGCGGCCATGCAGCCCTTAGGGCGTCCGTCTCCCCCTCCAGACTTATGATGACATGGTCGCCCGGAAGCTGACGCGAGAGCTCGAGGACGAGCACCTCGAGCCCGCCGGGGGCCATCCTTTGGACGATATGGACAACGCTCTGCTTCATGGTCGTGGGCGTTCGACTTTTTCGGAGCGGGCGCAACGAACTGGCCTGCCGCATCAGGGGAGCGCAATGAACGTGCCAACGCCCGAAGCGCTCGTTCATGTCATTTCGCGGATTTTCCGGCCCTCGACGCATTGCAAATTGCAAAGAGATCGCAATTCGCCACCGCACGAGCGTCCTCCCGAGCCCGAATTCGCAGCACGGACCGTGGCACGGCCGTTGCTACCTGGTCGCCAACAAAGGGAATCACACCATGCGTATTGTTCAGATCAAGCGGGATATGGATGCGGCCGCGATGGCCGAGATGAAGTCGATGTTCGAGGAGTTAGCGGATGGCGTTGAAAGCGTCTGCTTCGACCTGGGGGGCGTGGGGTTTCTCGACTCCTCGGGGGTGGGCGGCATCGTTTTCGTCTTCAAGCGACTGCAGAAGCGTTCGCGGCAAGTAACCCTCACAAATGTCGAAGGCCAGCCGCTGCGCCTGCTTCGGCAGTTGCGTCTCGAGTTCATGATCGAGCGGCGTCCAACGAGGGCGGCCTGAGGGAAATCCGGCGCAAGCGATGATTTACGTGATGACATTGCTCTATGACCCGCCGATTGAAGGTGCGCCATGACTATCGAAAATATCGAGGACTTTCGGCATTCCGAACGAAATGCCGGCGCGGCGCGGCGGCTCTTCAAGCAACCGACTGCCTCGGCGCTGCGGCGCGGCGACCACGCTTCGCTTAGCGCGGGAGCGGCGCCGGTGGCGAGCATCGCTACGATCTCGTCCGCCGCGGCGAAGCACAATGAGGCCGACGTCGATGTCCGTTTAGAGCCGAGTTCGCAGGCCATCGAGACGCTCTACCAGCGCACGATCGGCGATGGGCGTCGCGTCGTCGCATTGATCGCGATCGAACGCGGCGACGGAGCTTCGACTGTCGCACGTGCGCTCGCCGAACGCGCATCGCTCGCGCCGATGCAGACGCTCCTGGTCGATGCGAGCGGGAAGGCCGACACCACGCCGGCGGTTCACCCGTTCGCGGAAGCCTTCGAGCGGCTCGAGATCAGACCCGACGTTGATCAGTTCCGCTATCGCTCGACCGAGTACTTGCGGTCCATGTGGCGTGAAGCCCATTCGGATCGCGACGCTATTGTAATCGACTGCGCTCCGGCGCTAGCGGGCGAGAACGATTCGATCCCGGGCGTTGTTGCAGCAAGAAGCGCCGACGCCATTGTGCTTGTCGGCCGCGGTGGTTCTTCAACTCGGGAGTCGATTGATCTCGCCAAGGCCGCACTCAACCCCGCAGAGATCGTCGGCATCATCGTCAACGGGCGCGACCAGCCGACTGTCGGCAACGAAGTCGCGCGCGAGGCCATGCGCCTGTCGCGGTTCCTTCCCCCTCTCGCGCAGGCGCTCGCCAAACGCGCTCGTCGCTGGTCTTTGCTCGATGTCCCGGCGTGACTGCGTCGCCGATCCGCGCGACCGGCGGGCCTCGGGCCCTGGAAGAACGGATCTGTATTCTCGTCGATTCCAGCCAAGTCGGCGGAATCGAGCGCCATATTGAACTGCTGGCGAGCGGACTTCGACGTCGCGGCGTCGATGCACGCGTCACGCTGCTGGCGGACCATGGCCCCAACCCCTGGTTAGACGGACTGGCGGCGGCCGGCGTTCCGTTCGATATCAATCGGGGCGGAACTCGTGGCCTTGTCCGGGGACTGCGTCGCGAACGCGTAGACTTGGTTCATACCCATGGCTACAAGGCTGGCATCCTCGGGAGGCTCGCCGCGCGTCTTCTCTCGATCCCCGTCGTCTCGACGTTTCACGCCGGCGAAATCGGGGCGTTTCCGGTTAATCTCTATCAACGCGTAGACGCTTGGACGAGCGTGCTGGCCAGCCGAGTCAGCGTCAGCCCGGCCATTGCCGAGCGTCTCCCTTTCCGATCGAAAGTCATCGCGAATTTCGTCAACACGCCGCTCGAACCGTCCGACGGCGAACTGCCCGCCACGGTCGCATTCGTTGGTCGTCTGTCGCATGAGAAAGGCCCAGACATTTTCTGTCGGGCTGCGATGCAATCGCCGCCGGGGGTCCGTTGGCGGATCCATGGCGACGGACCGATGCGCGGCGGCCTTGAGGAGGCCTTTGGCGATCGGGTCGAATTTTCGGGCTTCGTCGCGAACATGGCGTCTGTCTGGCCCGAAACTGGGCTTCTACTCATGCCCTCGCGCGCGGAAGGATTGCCGATGGCTGCGCTCGAGGCGCTTGCGGCCGGCGTTCCCGTCGCCGCAGCGCGGGTCGGCGCCCTGCCCGACGTAATCCACCATGGCGAAAACGGCTGGCTGTTCGAGCCTGGCAATCTCGACGCGATACGATCGATCGTAGGGGAATGGTCCAGAGGCGCCAAGGACGGCGGAAAATGGCGTCACGCCGCGTGGCGGACCGCGCGCGACCGTTTTGGGCTTGATGCCGGCCTCGAAAGGACCCTCGAGTCCTACCGCGATGCCGGTTTCAGGCTTGCACAGGCTTCTCAATGAGGAGGAAGGTCCAATCGTCCATCGGCTGCGGCCCAAGCGCTGTTTCGGTCGCCTTCCGCAGACGAGCGGCCGCCTCGGCGATCGGCGCGTTGGTCAAATTCCTGGCCAGGTCCATGAACCATGCCGGCGGATCTCCTCCGGCCGCGACGCCCACGGGATCGAGGCCGTCAGTAAAGACCACCATGCGATCGCCGCTCGCGAGCGCAAACGTCTGAGATTCGTAAGGTTCCGGCTCCAGCACTCCAATGAGCGGCGCCACGGTCTTGGGCCGGACGACGTGCGAACCGAAGATGATCGGATGGGGATGTCCCGCCGAAGCCATGGTCACGCCGTCTGCATCCATGTCGAGGATGAGCACCGTCGCCATCGCCCGGGCCAAGGCTGGCTCGCGCCACGCGATGCGGGCAAGCTCGGTCAGGAACGCGGAGGTCGACAGGCCGCCGCAGACGTGATGCAAGGTGCGAACGATCGCGGAGTAGGCGACTGCCCAGGCGCGCGCGCTCACGCCGTGCCCCATAACGTCGATAACCACGATGCGATCTGTGGCGTCTCCAGGCAGATGGACGATCAGGTCCCCTCCGCCCGTCGCGGCGGTTCCGCCCGCGCTTGCGAGGCGGTAGGAGCCAAGATGCGAAGGTAATTTCGCTGCGATCAGGTCATCCACATGGCGGGCGAATGTGCGGGCGAGCCGGGCGTTTCGGAGATCGGCGCGTGAGATGGCGAGCGCGACCGCCTCGCGCAGAGACCTCGCGCGTACCGGCTTGGCCAAGTAGAACTCCGCCCCGCCGCGCAACGCGGTCTGCCGCATGTCGGGCGACGTGTCGGCCGTCAGCAGAACCACAGGCAGCGCACCGCCTTCGGTGAGCTCGTCGACCTCGCCCGGAAGCTCGGATCCGAGCCCGTCGCCGAGATGGATATCGGCAACGACGACGTCGATCGGATTCGAGCGCAGCGCCGACCTTGCTTCCGCGAGCGAAACGCAGCCGATGACATTATAGTCCTTCCTCAGATAGTCGGCGTACATGTCGAGCAGCGTCGGCGCGTCTTCGACGACCAGCGCCGTTGGCCTTCGGCGCCGCAGACTCCGCAGCCCGACGAAATGGTTTCGTCCGTCATAGCTGTGCTGGACTCGGTCGAGCGCGGCGCGAGCAAGCGCCAGTCCTCGGCCGGAAATGCGATCGAGATCGCCCGGGTGGGAAGAGGCCGCCGAACCAATTTCCTCGGCGAGTTCGAAGCGGCCGCCGTCGTCCTCGATCTCAATCCGGAGATCGGCGCCTTCGATGTCGACCCGCACGGCAAGCACGCCCGGCACAGGCCGGCCATGCATGACCGCGTTGCTTCCGATTTCGCTGACGATCAACTGAAGATCGTCGAGGATGTCTTCGGACAGACGCAGATCGACGAGCCGCCTCGCCATCGTGCGGCGGATCCACGACACATCCTCGAGCGAGGCCGGACGCCACTCGTCGAAAATCTTCATCGCAGTCCGGCAGTCCTGGTCAGTGTCGCGACGAGATCGGCCGCTGCGGCGCGCGCCGTTCGGCGCTGCGGCCATTTCATGAAGGCGCCAACATGGGCGCGAGCGGCCCCCCATGGATCGCCGAGAAGGCGCGCCTGCTCGGCCTCCGCGGCGCTTATCCGGGCGTTCGCACGCTGAAGCGCCTTTTTCGCAATTGCGTCTCGATGCTCGCCATACCGGCCGACGATCGCTCTCATCGCCTCGATGCGGGCGCTTCGATTCCCGGTCTCGCTGGTCGGACGCATCAGGTATGTCGCGGTTGTGGCTGCGCTGCATGCGACCCCGCCTTCTCCAGCTAGGCGCAGCCAGAGGTCCCAGTCCTCCGCGGAATGCGAAAGAGTCGCGAAACCATTCGCGTTTTGCAATGCGCGACGGGAAGCGACCACCGTCGAAGTGCCGACCGTGTTGGCCGCCAGAAGCTCCAGTTCGGCGTTCTCGATGATGGAAAAGTCGAAATTCGAGCGGTCGACATAGGGTGGCTTCCAGTACTCGAAACAGGTCCCCCGTACCTCGCCGCGCGGATCGACGTGCAGGTAGTCGGTGAAACTAAATCCGACGTCGCTGCGCGCCTCATGAAAGGCGAGTTGGCTCCGGAGCTTGTTGGGCCACCAATAATCGTCTGCATCGAGAAAGGCGATAATCGGCGCACGGGCTTGGGAAATCGCGAGATTTCGCGTCCCGCCGGGCCCCTTGCCGCCCCCCTGCAATGGAATCAGCCGGGCGTCCCGCGATGCCTCCCGGCTGAGCCAAGCCCCTGTTCCGTCGGTCGAGGCGTCGTCGACCACCAGAATCTCGATATCCTCGATGTCCTGCAGCCAGACGCTCGCAACAGCGATCGGCAGAAAGTCGAGACAATTATACGTCGGTATGACGACCGAGCATCTCGGGGTTCGCTTCATTTGAGTTTCCTTGGCACTGCGCTTGCTGACAGGCCCATCAGTGCATGAGTCTTGCCAAGGGAAGCAGTCATGAAACAGATCGGCTACGTGCTGGCGGATTTTCCTGTCTTTTCGGAAACATTCGTCGGGGACGAGATGCGGGCCGTTGTCCATTTTGGACACCGGATCGTACCCATCGTTATGCATTTGCGGCAGGGGCCGGCGCAAACCGCCGATCGCGCGCTGGCAAAGGACGCCCGCACGCTTGATTCGACGACCAAGCAGCAAGCCCTGTCGACATTGGCGCGGCCCGGCCGCGGAGCGGCCGCGGCGCTGCGGTACGTCTGGCGCCAACGCCGCCTGCCGCGCCTCTCGCTGCTCTGGAACGCGATGAAGATCGCGGCTATCGCGCGGTCGACGGGATGCGAGCATCTCCACGCTCATTTCTCGGGAGGCGCCGCGGCCCATGCGATCGTCGCGGCCCGTTGGATTGGCGCCTCGGTCTCCTTCGTCTGCCACGGTCATGATGTTTACGCGGAACCGGAGGATCTCCCTCTCAAGCTCTCGGCGGCGGACGCTGTCGTCGCGGTCTGCAACGACATGGCCGAGCACCTTGATGCGCTCGCGCCTGGGGCGAGCATTGCGACAATTCCCTGCGGCACTGACCCTAACGCCTTTCGGCCCGCTGGCCGAAGCGCTCCCGACCGTCGCCTCCTTTTTGTCGGTCGGCTGGTCGAGCAAAAGGGCATCGACGATCTTCTAACAGCACTGTCGATCCAAGGCTCGGCGAGCGTCGACCTCGTCGGTGATGGCCCTCTCGCTGATGAATTGCGAGCCCGCGCCGAAGCGTTGGGCCTTGGCGACCGCGCGCGTTTTCTCGGCGCGCGCTCGCGCGAATGGATCATTGACCAGGCACCCCGATATCAGGCGCTCATCGCTCCATTCAAGCCGGCGCCCGACGGCTCGCGCGACTCTGGACCGATGGTCGTCAAGGAAGCGATGGCGATGGAACTACCTGTCGTCGCCACGCGCTTCATGGGGCTGAAGGAGATGGTGACCGACGAGACCGGTTTCCTCGCCGAACCCGACGATCCCGCCTCACTCGCCGCGGCGATCGACTCTGCCGTCAACATCACCGACGAGGCTCGGACGAACATGGGCCGGAGAGCCCGCCAGCGCATGATCGAAGGCTTTTCGCTCGATGTCGCCTCACGCGCGCTTTCTTCTGTGTTCGAGGCGGCATGATGCTCGAACTGTTGGTCAGACTGCGATCATTTTGGCTGTTCGGCGCCAGCGTGCTGGTGACGAAGGGCATGTCGCTCATCACGATACCACTGGCGACGGGCCGGCTGGCGCCGTCGGATTACGGCCGGCTCGAGCTGGTCTCGAGCATCGTCGAAGCCTTTGGCATCGTCATGACCTTGGGCATCGCCGATAGCCTTTTCCGGTTCGCCGGTGGCGAGAACGGGCCGAAGCAGCGACAGATCAGCGCAGGCCTCGCCGGCATGGCATTGACTCTCGCGTTGATCGTTGGGGCGAGCCTTCAGGCTGCAGTCTGGACGCTTGCTCGACGTCTCAGCCTTTCATCGATCGAGTTGCCGCTTTCCATCGGTCTGGCCGCAGCGACGCTGTCCGGGCTGATCGAACTTCCGCTCGCCTGGCTGCGTCTGCGGGGCCGCGCCGGGGCGTTCCTCCTGTTCACCAGTGCGCGAACCTTGACCCAGGTCGCCGTCATGAGCGTCACGCTGCGCGCGGGGTTCGGCGTCGAGGGCCTCCTGGCGGGCAATGCTTCGGTCGATACGGCAATCGCTGCGACCCTGCTGACGCTACAGATCAGGGACTGTGGGGTGCGACTGGACCGCGCCACTTTCGCTCGGGCGGGCCGGTATGGCGCGCCGCTGGTCGGCGGATCTTTGTCCATGTTCGTCCTGGGTTCGTGCGACCGCTGGTTCCTCGCCGGCGCTGTGGCCCCAGCGGAACTGGGCTTTTATGGCCTCGCGGTGAAACTCTCGCTCATCACCGCTCTCGTCATGCAGCCGTTCGGGCTCTGGTGGTACGCCCAACGCATCGGCTTCCTGAAGAAGCGCGACGGCCTGGAGGTGAGCGCACGAGCGGTCGGCGTTGGCATGAGCCTTCTTGCCATCGGCGCCGCTGTCACCTGCGTCGGCGCTCCACTCCTCGTCCAGACCCTCCTCCCAGCGGCCTATCGCGCCGCGCTGCCCTATCTGCCGTGGCTGGTGCTTGCCGCGGTGCTTAACGAGCTTTGCAGCCTCCTCAACGTCGGCGCCTACGCCCGAAGCAACGGCTATCAGGTTCTCGCGGTCAACGCTTGCGGCGCCGCCGTTGCCCTCGCCGGATACGTCGCGCTCACCCATCCCTATGGCGTCTGGGGAGCGATCGCCGCCACCATAGCGGGCCACTTTGTCCGCGTTGCGCTTTACGTCGTCGTCGGCCGCAGCGCCGCGCCGATCCAATACCCCTGGGGTCTCGCAGCCGCGCTGGTCGCGCTGGTCGCGGCGCTCGTTGTGGGAATGCGTATCACTTCGGGCCCCGCGGCCTCCGCCGCGTTGCTCGCCATGGCGTTCATAGGTGTTGCGACGCTGCTGTGGCGCGTCGCTGGGAATGAGGTGATCGCGGTCCTGCGCGAGCGACCCGCGTGACTGCTGCGACGACAACAGCGGCGCGGCCGCGGCCGGCGGAAAGCAGGCATATGCTTTTCGCTGTCATCGCGTCCGCGTTTGCCGCTGCGGCTGCCCTCGCGCCGCTGCCGCCGGGCGTTGCGCCCGTGGCGCCGATCGGACTTGCGCTGCTGCCGTTCGCAGCTCTGTTCGCTTTTTCGAACCCGTTCGCGCTGTGCCTCGGCTTCATCATCTTTTCCTTCTTCCGGATCCACGAAGCCTTTCCAATGCTGGAGCCTTTGCGCATTCCGCAACTGCTCGCAGCGCCGACGCTGATGGTTCTCGCCTGGCACGTCCTGGTGAAGCGAAGCATCCCGGTCTACTGGCGCCGGGAGCTGACGGTGTTCGGCATTTTCTTTGTGCTCGTCACGATCGGCGTGCCGCTCGCCGCAAACAAGCCAGGCGCAATCGCGTACTGGATCGCGACATATTGGAAGATCGCGGTGATGACCCTCGCGATCGCGTGGCTGACCCGCAAGCCGCGAGATTTCGCGCTCGCTTCGCACGCCTTCGTCGCGGCGGGCATTACGATCGCCGCGGTAGCGCTCTACAACAAGGCCCATGGGATCGGCCTCGTCGAAGGCACAAGGGTCACCATCGGCCGCGACATCCAGTCGGTTCTCGGCGACCCCAACGATCTGTCTCTGGTCCTTCTGTTCCCATTGAGCTTCGCGGTTTCGCTTTTCGTCAGGCGTACGAGTTGGTTAAGCGCGTTCTTCGGCATCGCGGCGTCTGGCGCGATCGTGGCGGCGATCATCGCCACGCAAAGCCGCGGCGGCTTGCTCGGTCTGGTTGCCGTCTTAGGGATCTATGGCGCCCGCATGATCAAGTCCAAGGCCGTGCTGATCACCCTAGGCGTGCTGGCATTGATGGCGCTGTTCGCCGCCGCAGGCATTTCCGATCGTTCTTCCGGCGGCGCTGCGGAAGATGGGATCGACGAGTCCTCGATGGGCCGAATATACGCGTGGGGCGCCGCGTGGCGAATGGCGTTAGCGCGTCCATTGAACGGCGTGGGCCTCGACAACTTCGTCTCTAATTATTTCGCCTATAGCGCCCATTGGGACGGGCACAATCATGCGGTCCATTCGACATGGTTCGGCGTGCTCGGGGAAACGGGATTTCCGGGCATTCTTACCTTCATCGTGATGGTCGTCTTGGTTGCAAGGTCGGCTTTCCTTGCGCTGCGCAAGCTTGAAGCGGACCAAGCCCCGATGCCCGCTCGCGCAATGGGTCATGCCGTGCTCGCCGGGGTTGGGGGCTTCTGCGTCTCCGGCACTTTCCTTACCCAGGGCTTCACCTGGCCGGTCTACGTACTGCTCGCTCTAGGCGTCGCGGTTGCAAACTTTGCAAGCCGCGAAGACGGTGCTTCGCGAGACGCGAAGAAGGACAGCAGAACGAAAATGCGGCGCGCTCAAATCGGCGATTCCGCGCCCCTTCCACGTGGCACGTGAGTTGCTGCACTGCTTGTCGGACATTAACCGAGGATTTGAACGATGTGTGGAATTTTTGCGGCGATCAGCGACAAGCCCGTCGCTGATATACTGGTGCGAGGCTTGAAGCGCCTGGAGTACCGGGGTTACGATTCCGCCGGGGTCGCGACGCTCGATGACGGCGGGCTGAAGCGGGTCTGCGCGGTCGGCAAAGTTCAAGCGTTGGAGCGGCGCGTCGCCGAGTCGGACCTTCACGGTCACATCGGGATCGCCCACACCCGCTGGGCGACCCACGGGGCGCCGAGCGAGGTCAACTCGCATCCGCATATCGCCCACGGTGTCGCCGTCGTTCATAACGGCATCATCGAGAACCACAGCGAATTGCGCGGCCGCCTGCGGCGGCAGGGCTGCGAATTCAGGAGCGAAACGGACAGCGAGGTCATTCCCTGGCTGATCTCGCGCGCGATCGAGAGCGGAACGCGGCCGGAACGCGCCGTGCGCTCCCTTGGCGACCAGATTACCGGCTCTTACGCGATCGCCGTCATGACCGAGGATGATCCCAGCGTTCTTCACGCCAAGCGCTCCGGCAGCCCGCTCGTCGCGGCGATCGGTCCGGACGGCACCTATCTTTCTTCCGACATTTCCGCTCTCGCCGGCCTGGCCAACGAGGCTGTCGTGCTGAGCGACGGCGACCAGGTCGAATTGCGGCGCGACTCGATCGCGGTCTTCGACAAGGGTGGCCGCCCCGTGGTTCGCCCCAGGACCGTCGTGGACGCGATGGCGGAGAATGACGACAACGGCGGCTTCGCCCACTACATGCTGAAGGAAATTAATGAGCAGCCGGCCGTCGCTCGCATCATTGAGGATCGTTACAGCGATGGCGCGCTCATCAAGGAGCAGGTCGCGCTCGACTTCAGCCGGGTCGATAGAATTCGGCTTATCGCGTGCGGCTCTTCCTATTATGCCTGCCTGGTCGCCAAGCGCTGGTTCGCGGAAATCGCCGGGATTGCCGCCGATGTCGAACTCGCGTCCGAACATCGGTACGACCCGGTGGTCGCTGACGGCCTGCATGAGGCCGCGATTCTGGTCTCCCAATCGGGCGAGACGGCAGACACGCTGGCCTCGCTGGAGAAATTCAAGGCGCTTCGGGTCCCGACCATCGGCATCGGCAACCAGCAAGTTTCGACGCTCGCTCGCGAAGCCGACTTCTTTCTGCCGCTGCTGGCGGGCCCGGAAATCGGGGTCGCGTCGACCAAGGCGTTCCTCGCGCAGATGCTCGTGCTGGGACGGCTCGTGGTTTATACGGCCGAACAGCGCGGCCAGCGAGCGGCGGCAAAGCGACTAAGCGCTGCGCTGGCTGAAGCGCCGAAGGCGATCGAGGCGGTGCTTCACAACGAGGCCGCAATCGTCGGAGTCGCTGAGACGCTGGTAGACGCGGACAGCGCACTTTTCGTGGGACGTGGCTCGCTCTATCCGCTCGCTCTCGAGGGCGCGCTGAAGCTCAAGGAAATCTCCTACATCCACGCCGAAGGTTTCGCGGCGGGCGAGCTCAAGCATGGACCGATCGCGCTCATCGATAAGGACACTCCGATTGTCGCCCTTGCGCCGTCGGGAGAACTATTTTCGAAGCTGGCCTCCAACGTACGGGAAATCGCCGCTCGCCAAGGCCGGATCATCCTCATCGGCGACCGCAGGTCGCTTCTGGAACTGTCCGATGTCGCCGCGGCCTCGGTGACGCTGCCGGCCTGTGATGAACTGATCCAGCCGATCGTCGCGGCGATCCCACTGCAGTTCCTCGCCTATCACGTCGCGGTCCTCCGAGGCATGGACGTTGACCGGCCCCGCAACCTGGCAAAGTCGGTGACGGTCGAATGAGCGCCGCATTCGCGCTGAAGCGCTGGGTCAAAGAACGGCGGCATCCGCTTGCGGGTATTGCCTATCGGGCCGCGGCCCGGTTTCGGGGGTTTTCGGTCCCAGTCGTGCCCGGCGTGCATTCGACTCTCTACGCCGGGTACGTTGCGACGCGCTCCGCTCTTGCAACCGCAAGCCGCATCCTCTGGTGGACGCCGTTGCTGAAATCCCGCCTCGCGGGTCCAGCGCCGCGTCTCTTTCTCTATGGCGGCCTACCGCTGATTCTTGGCCCCGTGACGATTTGCTTTGGTGCGGATTGCCGCGTCTCAAGCCAGACGACGATTTCGGGCCGAAGCGCCTGCTCCGTTACGCCGGAACTGACGGTCGGGGCAAACTGCGACATTGGTTGGCAAACGACCATCGCAGTCGGGCGCCGCGTCGTCATCGGCGACAATGTCCGCATCGCGGGCCGCGCTCTCCTCGCAGGCTATCCCGGGCATCCGCTTGATCCTGCCGAGCGGGCAGCAGGACTGCCGGACACCGAAGATCAGGTCGGAGACATCATTCTCGAAAACGACGTCTGGCTCGCAACCGGCGTGATTGTCTCCGCGGGTGTGCGGATCGGCAAGGGGACGGTCGTCGCCGCAGGCAGCATCGTAACGCGCGATTTGCCGCCGCGATCGCTTGCGGCCGGCGCGCCGGCCCGCGTCGTGCGTACGATAGAGGGTTAAAAGCGTGGCTCGAGGCATCGTCGCTTTTGGCGAAGACTGGGGCGGCCTTCCCAGTTCCAGCCAACATATCGTGAGGCGGCTTTCGCAGAGGCGCGACGTCGTCTGGGTCAACTCCATCGGCATGCGCCGGCCGCGGCTTGACCGTCGCGACGTCGCGCGAGCCTGGGCGAAACTCAATCGCGGCGCGCGCGTTTCCAGCTCGCCTGTGGTCATCGACCCCACCCCTGCCCGCTTGTCAGTCGTCAATCCGATGGCGGTCTCGTGGCCGGGCAACCGATGGGCGAGATTCGCCAACCGGATCGTACTCGGGCGGCAGGTGCGGAAGGCGATCGAGGCGCGCGGCCTTGAGCGGCCTATCCTCTGGGTGTCGCTGCCGACCGCTGTTGCGCTCGTTGGCGCCCTCGGCGAGGGTCCTATCGTTTACTATTGCGGCGACGACTTCGGCGCGCTCCCCGGAGTCGACCATGCCCCTGTCCTTGCGATGGAGCGCGAGCTGGTTCAGCGAGCGGATCTAATTCTTGCAGCGAGCGAAGCTCTGGCCGCCAGGTTTCCCGCAAGTCGCACGGCGCTCGCGCCTCACGGAGTTGATATCGAGCTCTTTGGCGCGCCTGCGCCGAGAGCGGATGACCTGCCGTCCGACGGGCCCATCGCCGGCTTTTACGGATCGATCGCCGAGTGGATCGACGTCGGCCTCATCGCACGGTGCGCCGAACAGCTGACGGCGTGGCGCTTCGTCCTCATCGGCGAGATCAAGACGGATGTCAGCCGTCTGCTCGCGCTGCCGAACGTCTGCATCCTTGGGCCTCGGCCGCACGCGCAATTGCCTTCCTACGTCCAGCATTGGGACGTTTCGTTGCTCCCGTTTCTCGACACGGAGCAGATCCGCGCCTGCAATCCGCTGAAATTGAGAGAGTATCTCGCCGCGGGGACGCCGATCGCAGCGACCGACTTTCCCGCCCTTGCGCCCTATGGCGACCTCATCGAAGTTGCCCACGAACCGCAAGAGTTCGTCACGGCGATTCGCCGCGCCGGGGCCGACACGCTGTCTGGGGAACGCCGGCGCGGGCGGGTCGCGACGGAGAGCTGGGACGCCCGATCCCGGGCGATCGACGATCTTCTGGGGTCGCTGTGAGGCTCGCCGTCTTTCTTGCGACGCTCGTTGCCGCCGGCGCCGGTCCGTCTCTGGCGGCTGACCGGCTTTTCCCAGCTGGGCAGACGCCGGTCGAGGCGCTCCTGAGCCCGCCGCTCGAGGTTAGCCCGGGCGATCAACTCGTCCTCAGCGGCGCAGTCGACGGCGATAGTCCCGCAACCCTGGTCCTGCGTGTCGACGACGGCAAGTCTTCGAGTTATGCGACCCGCGTCAACGAGGAGCGAACGCTGCCCCCGGGGTCGTTTGTCTGGCATTTTCCTCTCGCCGGGGTGAAGGCTTCCGGTGGCCGCGTCATCGACCCGGCCGACATTCGCCGTCTGATGGTGTTCGAACCGGGCGCCGCCGGCAGGATCAGAATTGACAGGCTCGCCGTCGAGCCTGCGTCGAAACTGCCGGACGGCGCGGTCGGCTTCAGTCTTGGAGCGCCGGACGCCCCTGTCATCGCGGGGCTAACCCGCGTCGCGCCCGGTGACCCGAGGATTACCGCCGGACATCCCGTGGCTGTGCGCCGGCCGTCGCCCGATCCTGTGCTTGCAAACGGAATCATCGGTCTCGAGCGTCTGAAGCTCGACTGGCCGCCCGGCCGCGCGCGAGTCACCCTCTGGCTGGAAGACGTCGGCGACTGGGAGACGCTGCCTCATCCGCTGCGGCGACGGGTCCGGGTCAACGGGCGCGATGTGGTTGACCTCTATACCTCGCCTCGACAATGGATTGCCGAACGCTACCTCGCGGGACGGAACCGTGAAGCGAAGCCGGACGACGACGCTTGGACGGCGTACGGACGCTTTCGCGGCGGCGTTGTCTCGGAGGACGTCGAAGTCGGGGACGCGGGGATTACCATCGAGCTGGCCGGGGACGATGCGGCTTCCACCTTTCTGTCCGCCGTTACTATCGAACCGGCGGGTGCATCGAGGGCCCTCGACGCCGTTAACGCGGCGCGCCGGCAGTGGATGATCGAGAATTTCCCTGTCTGGACCCCGCCGGACGCCTCTCCTTCCGCGATCCCGAGCTTCACTATAGGCGCGTCTGAACCGCGCGAGCCGCTGAAGGCCACGGTTGCACGGAGAACGGGCGCGCGCTTGACGTTTTCGGTCGGTGGGGGGCGGACGAGCGGAGCACCGGTGATTGCCATCGAAGCCCCCACGCTCGACGACGTCCGCCTCGATCTCGGACTTTACGCCGCGCAACGCCGGCTCGAACGCATCGGAGCGGACTCAAATCTTCTCCAGCGGACGGCAAACCAGCTGCGCGGCGATCCCGGCTCCCTGCCGATCCTCGTTGACGAACCCCGACGATACGTCGCCTGGGTGAACGCGTCGCCCGACGCCCCACCAGGACGGTATCGAGGTTCCGTCTCCTTCACGCTCGATCAGGCGCGCGTACAGGTCCCGCTCGAGATCGAGGTCCTGCCGGTCGACCTGCCCGCCGCAACAAGCTCAGCTGGATTCTATCTCGACGAGACGCCGCACCTGACCTGGTTCGACGAGACAAAAGTTGATCGCGGCCGCCAGCTCTCTTGCGACCTCGCCACGCTGAAGAGTTTTGGGGTCCTTGGCGATGCGCCGGGGCTGACGACCCCGAACGCTCCGGACGATATCCGGACGTTTGTGGCGGATTCGATCCGTGCGAGGGACGCCGGAGTGGCGATCCCCTGGCTAGCCTACGCTCCCCTTAAACGCATGATTGCGACCGAAGGCCCGTCGGCCGCCGGCCGCGCAATTCTCGCCGCCGACACCGCGCTCGCGGCGGCAGGCGTTCCGGCCCCGATCTGGGCGCTTTTCGACGAGCCGGGAAACCTGGGCGGCGGAGGCGACGGTCCGTCCGCCGTCGCGGCCGAACTGCGCCGGGCGGCGCCGGGCGTCAAACTCGCGGGGCAACTGAACCATCCCGACGACCGGCGCTATCTCGATTCGATCGACGTGGTGATCGTCAATCCCGGATTCGGCATCGACGCCGGCGTCATCGAGATGCTGAAGGCGCAGGGCCAGGATGTCTGGATCTACAACACCGGCGCCCCCAGGTTCACAGCAGGTCTGTGGCTGTGGCGGACGCACGCCTCGCGCTATTTACAATGGCACGCGAGGATGCCGACCGCGGACCCGTTCGATCCAACGGATGGTCGAGAAGGCGACGTTCAGGTCTTTCCGCCGATGGCGGAGGTTTGCGCGCTCCGCCAGGACATCGACGCGAGTTTGATCGAGATGGCCGAGGGCATAGTGGACCAGCGCTGGCTGCAGTGGCTGGCCAGTCGTCCCGAGAATGCCGCTCGGGCGCTTCTCGCCCGGATCATCCGCGAGACGCCGCCCGATTGGAATTCCGCGGTCAAGGGCGGCGCTGTTCGCTCCGCCGAAATCCGGCGCTCGGTCGAGGATCTGGCACGCGACTTGAAATAAGTCTCCGTGAACACACGGAGTCGGCGATGTCGAGCGAAAGATTTCTCGAATTGCAAACCGAGACGAAGCCCCGCGCTGGGGTAAGTGCGAACAGTCTTCGCATTGTGCGAATCGTCGACTTCGCCTCACCGCGCACCGCGCTTCCCGGCCGCGCCGGGCAGGCGACGCAAGCGGCAGATCTTTCCCCATTCCAGCCTACGCCGGGTCTCGACCTGAAGCCGTCGGTCGCGCCGCTGATCGCCGCAGAGAACCGCCAGCCGGTTGCTCACGCCCTTTCCATCGCCTCCTCCGGATTTGCACAATGAGCCGTTCAATTTCTGAAATCCTTTCGATTGCAATCGCCGGCGCATGGCGGCGCCGTTACCTCATCGCGATCCCAATCCTCGTCATGCCGGTGCTCGGCGCCATAGCCAGCCGCATCGCGCCAAAAGCCTACGAGTCGCGAATGACAATTCTGGTGCAGGAGCCTGATAGGACCAATCCGATCCTCAACGATCTCGCCATAGGCTCGGATCTGAAGGACCGGATGCCGGCGCTGCTGGCTCTTTTGAAGAGCAAGCGCGTTCTGCTCGACGTTCTTCGCGATCTCGGCCAGGTAGCTCCGGACACGGACTCAAACTCAGAGGACATCCGGGTTGCGACTCTTGGGGCGGCGCTCAATGCGGAACTCATCGGCTCGGACCTGATCGAGCTGAAAATCCGCGGTCAGAAGGCTGTGGGTCTCGCACGGATTCTTGACGCAGTCGGAGGCCGTCTCATCGATAGCGTCGTTTCGCCCGGCCGCGGCGCCGTAGACAGCAGCGAATCGTTTCTGGAAAATCAACTTGAAGAAAGCAACGCGCAACTGGTGAAAGCCGAGAACGCCGACGCTGAGTTCAAGACCCACAACGCTGACAAGCTGCCGGCTCTATATACAGCGAACGTCGCCCATCTCTCGCAAATGCAGCAGCGGCTCGACGAAAAGCGGATCGAGCTCGCGGTAGCGAGCGCGAGCCTGGAAGACCTTCGAACACGCGCGTCCACCCTCAATCCCGTCGTTGACCGTCTCGAAGAGGCGATCGTTCAGGCCTCGACCGGGCTGGTGTCGCTCCGTGCGCGCTACGCGGAGGAGCATTCGGAGGTCCAGGCCGCGCGGCGCAAGCTGCATCGGCTCGAGGAGGAGCGCGCCGGGGCGCTTGCAAGCAATGTTCATGAGAACGGCGCAGACGGCCAACCGCTCTCGACCACGACCGCGGGCGTATCCACGAACGGGGACAAGAGCAACGCGGCAATGCTCGCCGGCCAGATGACGCAGATACAAGAGGCCGAAACGAAACAAATTGGGCTCCGCACGGAAGTCGAACAATTGACGAAGGGAGTTGAGGAGCTTCGTACGTCGATCGCACAGTTCGGGCCAATCGAGGAGCAACAGCAGCAACTGGAGCGGGCGGTGGCGTCCGCCCGCGAGACGCACGACATGCTTGCGAAGCGTTATGAGATGGCGCGCCTGACGAGCTCGCTTGGAAGGTTCGAAGCGCCCGAGCGCATCAAGATTATCGACGCTGCACAGGATCCGATCGCCCCGGTAACCCCAGGAGGCATTCTGTTCATCCTGGGCGGGCTGATCGGCGGAATGGCTCTTGGGGCTGGGCTCGCGACTGTATTCGAGGTTCTTGATCCCCGACTGCGACGGATCAAGGACTTCGAGGAGGCGGCAGGACTGCAAGTCATTGCATTCGTTCCGCCCGCGAACGCCTCCTGACCCCGTCCCGCGCCGTCGAGCCGCGTTCACCCGCCCATGCGCCAGCCCTCGACGCGTCGATAGATCGTCGAAGGACTGACCTGCAGCGCCGCGGCGGCTTTCGGGATCGATCCGCCACAGACATCGATCGCGCCCTCGATGGTCCGCCGGATGACCTCCTCGAGCGGCCGTATTTCCGTGGGCGCCGGCGTGCGGTCCGGCAGGGGATCCATCGCCGTCGCGACGAGAGCAAGCGGCGGCGGGGCGGCCGCGGCGAAGGCCTGCGCCCCGATCGATTTTGGCAGCATTTCCGGCGCGACTTCCTCACCGTCGTGAAGCACCACAATCGAACGGATCACGTTCTGGAGCTGGCGGACGTTGCCCGGCCAGGTGTAGGCGAGCAGCAACGCCTCAACCGCCTGGGAGAATCCTGTGAAAGACTTGCCGTCCTCCCGCGAGAACGCTTCGAGAAAATGCCTGGCGATCAGGAGGACGTCGGCGTCGCGCTCGCGCAGCGGCGGCAATTCCAGCGGCACGACATGAAGTCGATAGAAAAGATCCTCGCGGAAGCGACCTGCGGAGACCTCGGCCAGCGGATCGCGGTTGGTCGCGCAGACGATACGAACATCCGCCTTTCGCAGCCGGTCCTCGCCCACCCGCTGCACGGTTTTCTCCTGGAGAAAGCGCAGCAGCTTCGATTGAAGCGCGATGTCCATCTCGGCAACTTCATCGAGAAACAAAGTTCCGCCGTCGGCTTGCAGCGCTGCGCCATTGCGCTCGAAGGCGGCGCCGGTGAAAGCGCCTTTCACATGGCCAAAGATCTCGCTCTCCATGAGCTCCTTGGGGATCGCCGCGCAATTGACGGCGACGAAAGGACCGCCGCGCCGCTTGCTGAGCTTATGCAGCGCTTCCGCGCAAAGCTCCTTGCCGACACCGGACTCACCGGTGATGAAGACCGTGGCATTGGTTGGCGCTGCGCTTCGTACAATTCGGTAGACTGCCTGCATGGCCGTCGAACGGCCGATGAATCGTCCTGGCGGCGCGTCGCCGTTTTCCTCCTGGACCTCGGCGAGGCGATCAGCGAGGCTTCGGTGCTTGAGCGCATTCCTGACCGTGACGCTGAGCCGGTCGGGCGAGAACGGCTTGACGATAAAATCGAACGCGCCGCTTCGCATGGCCTCGACCGCGAGCTTCACCGAGCCCTCCGCGGTGATGACGATTACGTCCGTCGGCGTCTCCAGACGGCCGACGCGAGCGATGATTTCGAGCCCGTTCATGTCAGGCAGATGGACGTCCACTATCGCGACTGCGACTGGCTGCAATTCGAGGAACGCGATCGCGTCGGCGCCGCTGTGAACGACGTGCGCAGACAGCCCGTCGCGCGCAAGGTAGGCCGCGTAGGTCTCGGCCATCGCCGGCACATCTTCGACAATCAGGACGTTCGGCGTCTTGCCGCTCATGAACTTGAACGCCTTGCGTTGACGGATCCCCTCACGACCTGCGCCAGAGAGTACCGCTCAAAGAAAAAGGCCGCCCGGAGGCGACCTTCCAAAAGAGGTTGGTGTGGCAGGAGCGGGGAACAATGACAGCCACGAAGTCCCGGCACATGTCGTCGGAGGGTTGAAAAAGGTCGCCGCACACAAGCGGGTGTATACTAGGTATTTATACCTAAGAAAATTAGACCTTTCTGTCGAGGTTGCCCGACGAGCGGGCGCTAGTTTCGCACGGTCTCCAAATAAGCCGATTGCGACTGTGCCTTGGTGAGTCTCGACGCTAGGTCCTCGGACGAGCTCTCGTGGCGGCGCGCCTCGCAAGCCAACCATCTTCCGAGAAGAGCTCGGCCAGTTGTCGATATCGGATCGGCTTCGTCATGATCATGTCCATCCCTGCCGCCTCGAAGGCGGCATGGTCTTCAGGGGTGGTGTTCGCGGTCAGCCCGACGATCGGCACGCGGCCCGGTCCGCCGGGGAGCGCCCGGATTTGTCGTGTAGCTGAAACTCCGTCGAGTTCGGGCATCATCACGTCCATCAATACGAGATCATAGCGTTCGCGCATCGCCGAGACCGCCTCAAGCCCATTGCAAGCGAGGTCCACCCGAACCCCGACTTTGTCGAGCAAAGCTTTCATGACCATCTGATTTGTTTGATTGTCTTCGGCGACAAGCACCCTGAATTTCGCGGCATGGGTTCGCATATCCGGGCGCGGCGGTTGAGTAACAATCGTGTCGGTCGGTGGCTTTTTCGTGGGATCGACCGCGAGAGCCCGTATGAGCGCGTTCGGGGCCGCGGGCTGTATCAGGACCGCGTCGAACGCCTCCTCGACAAGAGCGCGTTGGTAAGTATCCAGGTCTCGCGACGCGGTAAGAATTAAACGCAGCGGCGGCAATACTGAGGTTGCTCGAACGGTGAGCGCCAACGAGTCCCATTCAAAGCTTGGCAAGGCCGAATTGATCAGCGCGGCGCGAAACGGCGCGCCTTCCGACGCTGCCTGCCGCAGGGCCGGCAACGTCCCCCCCAGGTCGCCCAGGCCCGTGACGGCGGCGCCATAGCGGGAAACCAGCTTCACCAGGGCGTTGCGGCTGGCGTCATCCTCGTCGATGATCAAAATCCTTTGCCCGTCCAGCGTCAGCGCCGGCTCGCCCGCAAACTCTGCGGCCGCATTCGGTAGCCTGAACCAACTCGTAAAGCGGAACGTCGCGCCGTGGCCGACTTCACTTTCGACTTTGATCGTTCCGCCCATTCGGGAGACGAGCCGCTTGCAAATGGCTAGGCCGAGCCCTGTGCCTCCAAACCGGCGCGAAATCGAACTGTCGACCTGGCTGAACTCTCGAAAAAGGTGCGGCGTCTGCTCGGGCGCGATCCCGATCCCGGTGTCCTTTACCGCAAACTCAAGCTGCGCTTCCCCGTCGCCCAAGACCTCGCGGCGCACTTCGACTGAGATCGTTCCGCGCTCGGTGAACTTTACCGCGTTGCTCAAGAGGTTCATCAGCACTTGCCGAAGCCGGCCCGGGTCGCCGACCAGACAGGTTGGGATGTCGGTCGACAGGTATTTGACGAGGTGCAGCCCTTTCTCGCGGGCCCGCGGCCCGACCAGCTCAAGAACGCTCCGCACGACCGCGTCCGGATCGAAAGCAATCTCCTCGAACGCCAGCCCATTCGCTTCGAGCTTGGTGAAATCGAGAAGATCATTGATCAGCGCGAGCAGCTGATCCCCGGCCTCGTGTAAGGTGTGCACATATTGGCGCGAACGCGGGTCGAGGTCGACGTCTAGCAGCAACCCGGCCATCCCGATGATGGCGTTGAGGGGCGTGCGCAGCTCGTGACTGATGATCGCCAGAAACTCGGCCTTGCTTCGATTGCCGGCTTCGGCCGCGTCGCGCGCCAGGGTCAGTTCCGCCGTCAATCGCTCCTGCTTGTGGATTTCTTCGCGGAGCTGCTCGTTGGCGTCGGTCAGTTCCGCGCGCGCTGCCTGCAGCCCCTCGCGCGCTCCGTCGAGGCCGACTGCCGCGCGCTTCACCTCCGCCTGCATCGTATTGAAGCTCTCGGCCATAAGGCCGAGCTCATTGTGGGACCGCACGGCCACCGGAACAATATCGGCCTGGAGATGCGCCCCAGCGAGATTTCCTCTCGCCAGAGAGACCATGGCGTCGGAGAATTCGCGCAAGACCCCCGAAGACAGTCTCTGCGCCGCTGCGCTGATTTGGCTGGCGCTGTGCGCGATCATGCCCGGCAACACGATGCCGACAGTGATCGTGAGGATCGAGACTGCTACGAAAATGTCCTCGAGCCCCGCGATGAGCCCTGACGCGCCTGCGGACGGGATCCGACTGACCGCGATGAGATAGCCCGCTGAATCGAGCGACAGCACCAGCAACATCGCCCCGGTGAGACTAATGTGCAGGGTCGGTCGGAACGCCGCGAGGCCCGCGTGCACCCGATCCTCGACCTTGCGCCAAGCGAACAGCGCGGCGCCGGAATACGCCATCGCCAGGCCGAACACGACGGTCGGCAGACCGAATTGCTGGAAGCCCAGCAGAGTCGAGACCAACCAGACCGCGGCCGCCGCGACACCCAACTCGATCGTTCTCCACGGGGCGCGCCAGGGCCGCTCTTCGTCCGGAGCGTCGCGGCGCAGCAACCACACTGCGATGTTAGGAAGGCAGATGCCGATCAGATAAGTGAAGTTTGCTGCCGCGATGAGCCAGATCGGGTCGCCGATCAACAGGAAGAGAATCGCAAAGGCGGCGGTCAGCAGCGTCGCGGCCCAGGGCACGTCGGTCCTCGATCGGAACCCCAGAAAACGCGGCAGCAATCCATCGTCGCTCAATTGCGACAACGTGCGCGCTGCTCCCGCGAGCGGCTGCATCGTGCCGTGGAACATGTTGAACATCATGAACCAAATGGCGCCGGTCTTGCCCATCGCGCCCATGACGGGCGCGAATGTTGGTCCGAGTACCTGGTCGAGATCGCCCGAAAGAGGCTTGGCTCCGAGTGTGCAGAACCACACTACGGGCAGGCCGACGAAGAAGACCGCGGCCATGAGAGCGGAAGCCAGTACGGCCCTTGGGACATTGCGGTTGTGATCGATTGTTTCGGCAACGTGGCAGGTAGCCGCCTCGAAGGCGGGAGCCGCGAAGCCGATGAGATAAAGACCCGCCATGAGGGAGGTGACTGCGCCGAACCAGCCTTGAAATGGCAGCGTGAGGTGGAGCTGGCTGAGCTTCGACCACTGGGCCTGGCCGGCGACGACTGGAGCTATCATCGAGACGAAAGCGAGCGTCGCCGACACCGTCGCGATCGGTATGCTGAGCCGCGTGACCCACTTGATGCCCGCTAGATTCACCAAGGCAAACAGCAGGACAAGAAGGCACGCGATTACCGAGACGGGAACGCCCGGCAGCGCCCATTGATTGATGGCTGCGGCCGAAAAAAGCGCAGTCAAGCCGCAGGTCGGAACCCAGCCCCACCAGTAGCAGACGCCCGTCAACGTCGAGAGGATGAGGCTGTAGGGCCGAAACGCCGAGGTGCACGCGGCCGCGATGCCGCCGACGCGATCTGGCGACATCAGCACAAGCTCGATCCAGCCTGGGGCCGCGGCATAGCTCAGAAGGAGCCCGACAGTGAGAAGGATGAGGGAAGCGCTACCTTGACCCGGTATGTCGCCCTGACCGCCGAACAAGGCTGCGATGAGAAAAAGACTTTGATTGCTGCCGCCCATCGCTAGGGCTGTCGTTCCGATCCACCCGATCGTGCGCGGATGGCGCCGAGGCGTAACATCGCCAGACACGATTTGCGCCTCCCGCACCACGGCCCCGTCCATCCTTCAGCCTTACTCTTGTCAAGGTATTTCTACTACTGTAGTACTACCTACTTAGTCTACCTAGGCCCCGCGTTTCGTGATGCCGGGTGAACAGGTGCGGAAGATTTGATTGCGAAAAATCAGAAGCCGCGCTCTAACTTTGCCTTATCATGGATCGAAATTGAGCCCCGCAAGACGCCCGGGGCGACAGTAAAATGGGAGGACTTTTTTATTTTTTTGGTCGTAACCATTTGAAAAGCCCCGATTTGGACGAATAAAACCAAGCTAATCCAAGTAATTGTACTTGGTTTACCTTGGTCTTGCTTGGCGGATTTTGGCCGCTAAGCCACGCAGTGCTCCGAGGCGGATCTCTCGTGCTGCGCTCGGGCAAGGCAAGGCGCCGTCAATTGGAGCGGCGCTCAAGGCCGGAGCGACTGGGGGCAAGGCATGAGCGTACTGGTGACTTGCGGCGCCGGCTATATCGGCGGCCACATGGGGCTGGGGCTCGTCGACGCCGGCGAGACGGTCGTGGTTCTCGACAATCTGTCGACCGGCTTCGCCTGGGCCGTTCCGGCGGACGCAAAGCTCGTCGTCGGCGACATCGGCGACGCCGATCTGGTCGCCCGCTTGATCAAGGAGCATGCGGTCGATGCGATCGCCCATTTCGCCGCCAAGATCGTGGTCCCGGAATTGGTCGAGGACCCCCTCGGCTATTATCTCAACAATGTTTCGAACGCGCGCACGCTGATCGAAGCGGCGATCAGGGGCGGCGTGAAGACCTTCATTTTTTCATCGACCGCGGCGGTTTATGGAGAGACCGGGGCCGAGCCGCTGTCGGAAGACGCTGCGCTCGCGCCAGTTTCCCCCTATGGCCGGTCCAAGCTGATGGTCGAATGGATGTTGGAGGACGCTTCGCGCGCCTTCGATTTCCGCTATGTGGCGCTGCGCTATTTCAATGTCGCGGGCGCCGATCCCCAGGGCCGTCTCGGCCAGTCGACGCCGAACGCCACCCATCTCATCAAGCGCGCCGTCCAGACCGCGCTCGGGATGCATCCGAAGATCGAGATTTTCGGCCAGGACTATCCCACGCGCGACGGCACCTGCGTGCGCGACTATATTCAGGTCACCGACCTCATCGACGCGCATTTGCGCGCCCTCGCCTATCTGCGGGCGGGCGGCGCGAGCCTCATCTGCAATTGCGGCTACGGACACGGGCAGACGGTCAAGGAGGTCGTCGCTGTCGTCAAACGGGTGTCGGGCGTCGACTTTCCGGTCGTCCTGTCCGGACGGCGAGCCGGCGATCCCGCCGCCATCGTCGCCAAGGCCGACCGGGTGAAGAGCGTGCTCGGCTGGAAACCTTCCCGCGACAATCTCGACGACATCGTGCGCCAGGCGCTCGACTGGGAGCGCCGCCTGCACAACCGCCGCACAAACGGGTAGTCGACGCGTGGCCAACCCGATTCGGCGCCCCCGAACTCCGCTTCGCGAGGGGCGCCTTGACGAGAGAGCAAACGGCCCATGACCGCCAACGCCCGCCGCTGTCTGACCATCGTCCTTGCCGCCGGCGAAGGGGTGCGCATGCGCTCGGCCCGGCCCAAGGTGCTGCACGAGCTCGCCGGCCGCTCGATGCTGGGGCACACCCTCTCGGCCGCGCTTGAGGGCGCGGCGGGCGACATTGCCGTCGTCGTCGCGCCCGATCGCGACAGCGTCGCGGCCGAAGCGCTGAAAGTCGCGCCGGGGGCGAAAGTGGTCGTTCAGAGCGAGCGGCGGGGCACCGCCGACGCCGTTCTCGCCGCGCGTGGACTGATCGCGCAAGGCTACGACGACATTGCCGTCCTTTACGCCGATATTCCGCTCATCAAGCCCGCAACTCTCGCGGCGCTGCGCGCCGAGCTCGCCCGAGGCGCGGATGTGGCCGCCCTGGGCTTCGAGGCCGGCGATCCGACCGGGTACGGGCGGCTGATCGAGCGCGGCGGACGCCTGATCGCGATTCGCGAGCATAAGGACGCGAGCCCCGATGAGCGGGCTTCGCGCCTCAGCAACGCCGGACCGATCGCCTTCAGCGGGACGGAAGCGCTGAAGCTCTTGGACGCGGTGACGCCCGATAATGCCCAGAGGGAATATTACCTCACCGACATCGTCGAGATCGCCAACGCGCAGGGCCTTGTCGCGCGGGCGCTGACCGCCGACGAGGAGGAGGTGATGGGGGTCAACGACCGGGCGCAGCTCGCCCGAGCCGAGGCGGCGCTGCAGGACCGGCTGCGCCGCCGCGCGATGGCCGAGGGCGCGACGCTTATCGCCCCCGATACGGTGTTCCTGGCGTATGACGCCAAAATAGGACGCGACGTCCTCATCGAGCCCCATGTCGTGATCGGCCGTGGAGTGAGGATCGAGGATGGCGCGGTGATCCGCGCCTTCTCGCATCTCGAGGGCGCGCGGGTCGCGGGGGGCGCCATTGTCGGTCCGTTCGCACGCTTGAGGCCAGGGGCGGACATCGCCGCCAGCGCCCGGATCGGCAATTTCGTCGAGATCAAGCAGGCGAGGATCGAGGAAGGCGCGAAGGTCAATCACCTGACCTATATCGGCGACGCGCGGGTCGGGGCGAACGCCAACATCGGCGCTGGAACCATCATCTGCAACTATGACGGCTTCGCCAAGCACAAGACCGACATCGGCGCCGGCGCCTTCATCGGCTCGAACTCGGCCCTGGTCGCCCCGGTGACGATCGGAGAGGGCGCCTATGTCGGCTCCGGCTCGGTCATCACCAAGCCGGTCGAGGCCGACGCGCTCGCGGTGGCGCGCGGCCGGCAGGAGGCGAGGGCCGGCTGGGCCAAGGCCTTCCGGGCCAGGCACAAGAAGGGATGAGGCAGTCGCGCGCCGTTGACGAGCGGTTTTCCAAGTCGACTCCAACAAGCAGCCAATTGCCGGAGCAACTTCTGCTCTTGTTTTTGACGGCGTACGGCTCGCCTTAAACCGTGGCGCGCCCGGAGAGGCTTGAACTCCCAACCCTCGGTTTCGAAGACCTGTGCTGTTCAATATCGCTATTTTACGCTCGGCTCCGCTGCGCTCCGCAGGGTGCTTGAAAATTAGGGCAGCTCCAAGCATTGCTTATTCCGTAGGCTTCCGCTATCCCGCGCTGGTGGACGCGCCTCGTGTCCGGTTAATGTCCGGTTTGCGGCAATGAAAATACTTCGCGAAGGCCCTACGAAAATCACTCGTTCCACCATCGACGTAGCATGGCGACGGCGTGCGGCAGGATTTCGGATAGTGATCGGCGACTTCGAATGCCGTGGACTTGCGCTGATCACAAACGCGACGAGCATGTCGTGGGTCTATTCCTACAAGCCTCGCGGTGTTGACCCGTCGACGGGAAGGCGCTTCCCCACGAAGTCCCTCACGATCGGCAATCCTGAGACGCATAGCCCGGACCTTGCGCGGACCGCCGCCAATGAATTTAAGGGTAGGGCCAAGGCAGGCTTCGATCCGGCCGCAGATCGCAAGGCCGGAATTCAAGAGGCTGCCGATCGGCGTGGAAGCACGGTGGACAGGATGGTCGAGGAGTACGCGAGAGTTCTTCCCTCCCGCCGGCGGCTCCGTGGCCCTGGGGTAATCTCGAAGTCTTTTGCGAACGAAGAAATCTCGCACGTGCGAGCGGCGGTTGCGGCAATGGGGGCTGGTCGCAAGCCAATCAAGGAGGTGAGCGCCACGGACATTCGTCTGCTTTTGCGCGCAGATCACGAGCATCCCAACGCCGCTCGTCACCGTTTCGCGGCTATCCGGCGCTTCTTCGACTGGTGTCATGACGAAGGGATGCTACTGACCAATCCGTGCGCCGAGATCGCGAAAGCGCGCCGACCGCGCGCGCCTTCGTCTCGGGCGCATTGCCTGTCACTGCCGGAAGTGGCGGCGTTGTGGCAGGCGGCCGAAGCATTGCCATCGGTTCAACGCGACTTTGTGCGCTTTCTGATTGCGATTCCTTGCCGTAGAGGCGAAGCCGCAACCTTGGATTGGGCCCACGTCGATCTTGCCTCAGCGACATGGTCCCAACCCGGCCGTCTGACGAAGAATCGGGAAGCGCACCGTCTGCATCTGCACCCGTTGGCGTTGGAAATCCTTCGGCTAAGGCATGAGGCGGCAGACAAGCCCGCAAGCGGTTTGGTTTTCCCTGCGCCTCGCTCATCGAAGGCAATCACGACGTTTTCAGCGATCAGAAATGCGCTGAAGAAGGCCGCGCCCGAGCTTGTAGGTTGGCGTCTCCACGACATGCGCAGGAGTTTCGCCACCGCTCTCGGCGAAGCTGGCGTTTCCGAAACGATCGCCGACGCGATCCTAAACCACCGCCAGGCGGCGACCCGCGCGGGCGTGCTTGGCGTCTACCAGAGATCTGAGCGTTGGCCCGAGCAAGTCGCGGCCATGAAGTTTTGGGGCGAGGCTCTGGCCGCTGCAAATCGCGGAGACAAACCCAAAGAGAATGTTATTAATCTTGGGGCGCTCAGATGGTGAAGAAACCCGGCCTCGGCAACATTATTCCTTCGACTCAACCACCGACAGACCAGTCGCTGGTCGAGCGTGCTTTGCAGGTTGCCTGCGCCGCGTCCAATACGAAAGCCGTGGACGATCTTCGCGAAAGATTGTCAGAATTGTCGCCCGCGCCAGAATGGACAAGGTCCGATGCGATAAGAATTTTGGCCGCCGTCGCCGATTTTGTCGGCGAGATTATGGACACAGTGCTCCCCTAGAACGATGGAATGTTGATAGTGCGTGAGCATTCAACGACGACCGTACTTCGGCAGCTTGGAACCGCTCTGGCAGACCTTGATCAAGGGAAAATCGATGAACGCCTACAAAAGACAGAAAAAAAGAGGGGGCGCGCGCTCACGGCGCTTGAACGCCAAACCATCGACACCTTGATGGTGGCTGTCGAGGGTATCCGAACCAGGGGCAAGAAGCTCACCCGCCCCGCGGCTCAAAAAGAGCTTGCAGCTTCTCTTCGCCGTCGAGGTTTTAAGTTTCACGGAAAGCTAGTAACGGACAAGAATCTTGCTAACTGGAGGCGAGCGCTGCCAGGGAAGCGCAAATAGTCACAAACACCCCCTTTGATCTTGCATTCGCCGCCGTGCGAAAGCGCCGCCACGCAACTAAACGGAGCGCGGCGCGTGTCTAAGTCTAAGATCAACTGCTACCATGTCGGGGACCGGCCATCCCTGCCCAATCACATGACGGGATCCCGGTGCGTACCGACCGGAAACGCGGCGCGGCTCTTGTCACGCTTCTCTACTTTCCGATTTCCCCCAGAACTTTGGAAAAGTGGCCGGTCACTTGGGTCCGAGTGAATGGGAAGGCCACGACTACTACCGCTGAATTATTCGCAGAAGCCGAAGCTAGACTCGCAGGAGCTCCACGTATTCGGGGCGGAGGCAGTCCAATTTATAGCAATGACGCGGCTCCCCCCGTGGCTGCAGCGTGAAGTGGTCCGCTTAATAGCAAGAAACCGGCCGACGCTGACACGTCGAACCGGCTTCCAATACATGCGTCCACGGCCAAGCGGCGCTGTATTTTTGCTAGCACAAACCGACGGCTACTTCAACCATCATGGCTCGGTCCGTCGCCGGTCTCTCTCGGCGACGCCGCGCTCCGCGTCCTCGATCAAATCGGGGTGAGGCCATGAGCGAGACGATTGAGCACAATGCACCCAGCTCGTTCCCGGCTGATTGGCGTCTCGGCGACGAGGGCTCGAGCGAATGCGAAATGGCGCTGCTCGATTGCATGCCCATAGTCTGCGATCCCGGCTGGTATTCCAGGATTTCGGCTCTCGGCATCGGCGACGCGCACGACTTACACTTCGACTCGGTCGTCCTCCTGGCTGGCGGTCGTTTCGAGTTCGCTCGCCACCTCTGTGATGCGTCGGGCAACGCGGTCGCTCTCATCATTCCGGTTTACGATGACCTCAGCGGATTGACCGACCTAGCCGCCTTCAATCTCGATACGGGAGAGTTGGGGATATGGCGCGGCCGCGTTCCGATGCTTGGGGCTGAGAACCTCTATGGATGGCGGCTCGGCGACCCCTTGGTCATGCACGAGACTCCGCTTGATTGGCTCCGGGCCGATCGCGAAGGCGTTTTCGTCATCGATCCCCACCGGGCTTAGCCTTTGCTACGACTGGTCGAGCCGCTCGGAGTGAAGTCGGCCGCATTCGGGCGGCGCATGAGGGACGCGATGACTATCCGCGCCCCGCGAATCGTCGTGGCCGAATCTCGGAGGGCCGCCGCATGAGGCCACAATCCGAGAGGCTGCGCGCCGTGTCCGGCTATGTCGATCTCGACGAAGCTGAGCGCCCAAACGAGCCGCCCGGACAGCCGATCAACTCCGCTTCGGCTGCGCGCTTCACGCTTGAGCCGTGGTCAGAAATCACTTTCGACGGCAACGAGGAATGGGCGGTCAAACGCGTGCTTCCGCGTCAAGGCGTCGCCGTGATCTACGGCAAGCCCTCCGGCTTCAAGTCCTTCGTTGCAAGCCATATTGCCCTTTCCCGGGCCATGGGCTGGCAATGGGCTGGCAGGCGCGTCTTCCAGTGCTCTGTGGTCTACATCGCGGCCGAAGGCGCTGCGGGTGTCCGTAAGCGCAAGGCTGGTTATGTGAAGGCCAATCCCGAACTAGGGACAGTCCCGTTCGCTCTTGTGTCCACCGCGCCCAATCTCGGCGCTGAGCCCGGGGACCTCCCGGCACTGATTCAGGCAATCGAAGGCGCCGGAATGGCGCCGGGCCTAATTGTCCTCGACACGCTGGCCCAGACGCTTGGCGGAAGCGATGAGAACGGCGCCGGCATGACGGCATTCCTGACCAACGCGGGGAAACTCGCAGAGCGGTTCGGCTGTCTTGTCCTGATCGTGCACCATGTCGGGTATGGTGACGAAAAGCGGATGCGCGGACATTCCAGCCTCGGCGGCGGAGTGGATGCGCAGATCCTCTGCGAGCGGCAGGAAGGCGCGCTTGAGGCGACGCTCACGGTCATCAAACTCAAAGACGATTCGTCGGACGTCCGGTTCACGGCGCGCCTATCACGTATCGTCATTGGCTACGATGAGGACGGCGAAGAAATCTCGACCCTGATTGTGGATGGGGTTGAAGAGGCGCGGTTGGCTTCGAGCGCTCCCGCCGCAAAGTGCATTCCCAAGTCGCTGCGGCTACTCATGGACGTTGTAGCCGAAGCGCTGAGCGAGGCCGGAATTGAGATTCAGGCCTTTGGAGCGGCCGGCCCAAAAGTCAGGGCTGTTGCCGAGAGCCATATTCGCAAGCGCTACTTCGATCGGCTCGCCGAACAGGCAGAACCCGACGAGGACAAGGGCAAACTGTACGATCGCCGGCGTCAGGCATTCAGGCGGGCAATTAAATCCGCCATCGATGCAAAGATCCTTATCGCCGATGACAAGAACGGGGAGCGCTTCATATGGCTTCCCTGATCAACCCTTCGGACCGGACCGGACATTCCGGACACCCCCTAAAGGGGGGGTGTCACGTCCGTCCGGTATCCAGGCCCGACTTAGGGCCGGACGTTTCAGGACAAATGTCCGGTTTGTCCGGTTTGTCCGGTCTCCATCCGGAACCCAGCCCATGAGTGCCCGAACCGTCCTTGGGAGTGACCCTGGCGCTCATGGAGCAATCGCCATCCTCGACGAGCACCGGCCGGCTTCTTGAACCGGAGGATATGCCGGCGACGGGTTGAAGCAGGGGGTAGGACCTCAACCAATGCACCTTTGCTTGCTGGGATCCTCGCTCGCTCTCATGCCGATGTCGTCTATTGCGAATTTGTCAGTGCGCGTCCGACTGATGCGAAGTTCGCAGCGTTTGGCCGCACAAGGGGGGTAATCGAAGGCGCTTGTGTCGCCCTCGCTCTGCCGATCATCTTCCTGACGCCGCCGACATGGAAGCGCCTTGCTGAAATTCCGCCCGGCGTCGAAAACAAGGACTTGGCCCGCACTCGGGCAATCGCTCGGTGGCCGGCGCACGCTGATCTCTTCCGGCGCAAGGCCGACGTTGACCGCGCCGAGGCCTGTTTGATCGCCGTGGCGGGCCTGGAGCGAGCCCAAAAGCTGTGATCGAACCGCCCGGGCTGGATCAAGATCACGACGCCGAACGATCGGCCGCATGTGATCCGGGTCCTTGAGTAAGCCGCCTCGATTCTGAGGGACGAGATGGGCCGCACGCCGGTCCCGGGGGCGGCTACATGACTGAGGCCGAGATATCTTGGCCGTCCTCGGATCATTCTCAAGCCCGCGACGCCCGGCGGCTCCTGATTTCCGATGTCAGTCAGTCGCCATATTTCTTGAGAATAGCCGCCGCGTCGAAGGCGCCGTATGCGCTGGGGTCGCCGACGCGGAACATGACAACGGTTACGCCGAAGTCGTCGAATGCGTTCACATAGATTGGCATAAGCCGGAAGGCGCTATAGCCATTCTGTAACGTGAGTTCCGCCGCGCGGCGCAGCGTTGCCTCGCGAACAAATGGCGCCGCGTACGGTTTGACATCCAATCGCACCATATTGGGAGCGAACGCCGCTTCCTGTATGCTGGCGCACCCGGCAAGCGCGAGTGCGACGGCGACTAAAACGCACGCGCGTCCAGCAATCATGCCGACGGCCCACGATTTCAAGTCGGTGCTGTCTTCTTAGCCCCACACCGGGCCTCCGACCGTTCTGGGCGACCAATTCGAAGCCGGTTCATAGCGCATTGCCAGCGCCCTTGCGAGCCGGCTAGCGAGCTTGCGGACGTCATCGAATTGCTCGGCGACCAATGAGGCCGCACCCCCTACCGACGCCCCTACCAACGGTATGCCGACGCCCTACCTTTTCGGGGGCTTTTGGGCCCCTTTGGCGGGTCCCCCGCCGAGGAAAAACGGCCGTTGTCGACGTGAAGCGGACGGATCTGATCGTCAGTCTGGACGTCGCAGTTGGCCGGAGAGCGGTAGCTCGAAAATTGGACCAACAACTGTGATGGTCGTCAGCCGCCACCCGACTTTAGCCGTACCGCACATCTGAAACGAACGTCAGGCTCGCGGTGCGAACTGCAGTGTGGCGAGGCCGCGCCGGCTCTGATGACCGCGCCTAGGTGCTGCGCGCCGCGAAGCGAACGCCTCCCCAATTCTGTTAATAGAACAACCGGCCCAATTCTGTTAATGAACAAAAAGATCGCGCGAGAGATAGATAAATTGTCAGTCAGGCTTTGTTTGGGATTAAAACCTCTTCACCGGCGAATTCAATGTTGACTCATCAATATCGCGACAAAAGTCTGCAGGGTTACGAGGTCGTTTTCCAACGCGAGGGTTACGACGTCGAATCGCTTTACTGGGCTGGGTCAATGGAGGAGGTCCGAGAATTGGCGCAAGAGATCGCCTTTAGGGGCGGTGCCGACGCCTATCGGATTGTGGAGTTCTCCGGCATTGGCGCGGGGAACGACCATTTGAACGCACCAGCGTCAGACGCATAACCAATTTCGCATACGGCGAGCGACTTTACGGACGCAGGCTGCGTCTGGTTCACTTTCCCGCTAGTTATTTGCTCTCTTTCGCGCTCATTCAAAAGAGATGACGGACTGCCACTTTGGGCCAGCATATTTTTCTAGACACCATTCTCCAAGTCACTTAAGGACGACACCGCAACTACCTTAGTTGACCGTTCCCCCCAACGTCCTCCTAAGGTTGTAGGGGCACCACTTCTGGATTGCGGCATTGTCGGTTCGGCGCTGACGCACCGAGCAATTGATTTACCCGGAGGGCACAGCTGTTGACAATCACCGGAGCCATTGTGGAGCATCGCGCTTATCAAGCAGACAGCGCAAAAGTTGATGCTATTGTTGCGGTCGTTGAAAGCAGCCCGTTCTTACGGGAATGCATTCGCCGCAGCATGCAATCGACGTTGTCGGCCACGGTCGCCACATATTCGACATTGTCGGAACTGGGAGCACAACTCAACGGCGGGTCGGCCGATCTTGTCATCCTTTCCTTGCTGGAAGCAAGCAGCGAGGCGCGTGCGAACACGCTGAAGGACCTATCGGAATTTGCTTTAAACCGTCCGATCATCGCCCTTGCCTCCACAAATGACGTGGGCTTGGCTCGCGCCGCCATCGGTTATGGCGCGAAGGGATTCATTCCGGTGACGATGGGGTTTGAAATTGCCATTGAGGTGATGCGTTTCGTCCTGGCTGGCGGAACCTATGTCCCGCCCGACCATCTGCTCGCGCCAGACCGGGTTAGCCTGCAAGCGCCGACGACTCTCTCACAACCCACTGTCCTCACCAGCCGGGAACTCGCAGTCGTGCGAGCGATTCAGGAAGGAAAATCGAACAAGGTCATCGCCCACGAATTGAATATGTGTTTAAGCACGGTGAAAGTCCACGTGCGCAATGTCATGAGGAAGATGAACGCGAAAAATCGCACCGACGTCGCGATGAAGGCGTAAACGCTTTGGGTCGATTTGACGTTGCCGAACGACCGGTATTTGCGCATTTGAGACATTTGGCGACGTCTCGAGTTCGACGGATACTGTTCTCTAATGGGTCAAGGGGGCGAGGCTCTTCCGGTTATTGACGCCTGGGATGCCTGTGTTCTCTGCGCGCTCGCTCGCGCTTGATGGGGTAAGCTGGGTGCAGGGCGGCTAGGTTGAAAACGCAGTCGGCCGGTGATGCCGCTGGCTACGAAATCCACGCCGTCGTCTGCTCCCTCCCTCGGGCGTCGCTCCTTGCGGGAGCTCGATGCGGTCTCCTGTCTCAGTGGTCGGTAGGCCTACGCCGAGATGAACGCCGTTCCGTCCCGCAGCATGGCGTGCATGATGATGGCGAGGCGACGCGCCAGAGCGACGCGCGCCTTGCGCATGGTCGATCGCCTGGCGATGGCGAAGGCCCAGTCCTTGAGCTTGAGCTGGCCCTTGTAGCGGGTCAGCATGACGTTGGCGGCCTCATACAGCAGGGTCCGCACCCGCCGGTCTCCGCATTTTGAGATGCCGCCGACATAGTCGACTTCCCCAGACTGGTATCGTTTTGGAACGAGGCCCAGATAGGCGCCGACGTCTCGTGATCGGCGGATGCGCGAGGGATCGTCGATTGCAGCGACAAAGGCGAGGGCGGTCAGTTGGCCGACGCCTGGAATCGCCATGAGCCTTCGGCAGGCTTCCGAGGCAGGATCGACGACAGTCTCCCCATGACCATGAAACGAGGCTCATCGTGCCCATAACGCTCCTCGCGACGCTTGCCGCGGGCGTCCTTGTCCACGACTGGCTCAGAACCAAGCCGTCTGTCCAGGATGCGGCTCCGACGCGAACCGGATCGATTGCCACGGCCAATCCCGATGCTCGCCTTCTACGGCACGAAGGAGCAGTGGGACGCCTTCCTGAGGGAGCCGGGGGTGCGCCCCCCGTGCAGACCGGCGCCGCCAGCCCCGCGCCCGCCCCTGCGCCCACGCAGACGGCGGCCGCGCAGCCGCAGGAGTTTATCGCCGAGTCCGCCAGCGCCCCCGCGGAATAAGGCGCGCATCGTCTGGCCTCGAACATTGCTCAGCTGCCTCAGTCCCCCCGTGTCTGCCGCACGTCCGTCCGTCCGAACGTCCTGGTCTTCGGATGAAATAGCCCCAGACCGCTGAGCGGCCGGTCCGCGGGCCAGTGGGCTTCGACTGCTCGCGCCATCGCGGCGGCTGCCGATTGCATAGCCGCATCGAACATTCGCCGCAAGAGCGCGCGCTCATCCATGGCGTTGGGTCCCTCCCTTCGCATTCAAAACGCGGCCAGGGACGGCGCCCATGGCCGCGTCCCGTTATTCGGCGGCGACCGCCTGGCCGATCTCATGGCAGGCCAGGCGCTCCAGAACCCGCACCATGGCCGAATGATCCCAGGCCGCCCCGCCCGAGGCGACGGCTGCGTTGAAGAACTCCTGGCAGGTGGCGGTGTTGGGCAGGCTGACGCCGAGACTGCGCGCGCCTTGAAGGGCGAGGTTCAGATCCTTCTGATGCAACGCGATCCGGAACCCAGGGTCGAAATTGCGCTTGACCATCCGCTCGCCATGCACCTCCAGGATGCGCGAATTAGCGAAGCCGCCCATTAGCGCCTGGCGCACCCGCGCCGCATTGGCGCCCGCCTTGGAGGCGAACAGCAGCGCCTCGCCGACCGCTTCGATCGTCAGGGCAACGATGATCTGGTTGGCGACCTTGGTGGTCTGCCCATCGCCATTGCCGCCGACAAGCGTGATGTTCTTGCCCATCAGCTCGAAGATCGGCTTCACTTTTTCGAAGGCCCGCTCGGGACCGCCGACCATGATCGTGAGACTCGCCGCCTTGGCGCCGACGTCGCCGCCGGAGACCGGCGCGTCGAGGTAGTCGCAACCGAGCTCGTTGATCCGCTTGGCGAACTCCTTAGTCGCGATCGGGGAGATGCTGCTCATGTCGACGACGATCTTGCCTGACGAAAGGCCCTCGGCCACGCCTTGGGGGCCAAAGAGGACATCCTCCACATTCGGCGTGTCGGGGACCATGGTGATGATGACATCGGCGCCGCGCGCGACGTCGCGAGCGCTCGAGCAGGGGACGGCGCCCCGGTCGACCAATTCCTTCGGCGGCGTCCCGTGACCATGAACATAGAGCTTGTGCCCGCCTGCGAGCAGATTGCCGGCCATGGGGCGGCCCATGATCCCTAAGCCGATGAAACCGATGTTGCTCATCTGTCTTGCTCCGAATTCAGGAAGAGTGGGATTGAGCAGCCTGCCTGGCTTGCCGTTTGGGTTGGTAGGGACCAAACCAGCTCAGGCCCGCCGTGGCCGTGGTCGCCGGTTTGTATTCGCAGCCGATCCAGCCGCGGTAGCCCAGTTCGTCGATGCGGCGGAAAAGGAACGGGTAGTTGATCTCGCCGGTGCCCGGTTCGTGGCGGCCCGGATTGTCGGCGAGCTGGATGTGGCCGATGCGGTCGAACTCGGTCTCGATGGTGCGGGTAAGGTCGCCCTCCATCACTTGCGCATGGTAGATATCGTACTGGAGCTTGATGTTGCTCGAGCCGGTTGCCGCGATGATGTCCAGCGCCGGACGCGTGCGGTCGACGAAGAACCCTGGAATGTCGCGGGTGTTGACCGGCTCTAGCAGCAGCCCGATCCCGGCAGCCTGGAGTTTGCCCGCGGCGTAGCCCAAGTTTTGGATCAGAGTCGCGCGCGCCGCATCGGCGGCGACGCCTTCGGGCAGGATGCCTGCAAGGCAGTTGACCTTTGCACAATGGAGCGCAGTGGCGTAGTCAATGGCCCGTTCGACGCCCGTACGAAACTCCGCGACCCGATCGGGATGGCATGCGATTCCACGTTCGCCGCGGCCCCAGTCGCCAGCGGGCAGATTGTGCAGCACGAGCGTCAGTCCGTTGGCTGCGAGCAGGCTGGCTAGCTCCATTTTGTCGAACTCATACGGGAACAGGAACTCGACGGCGTCGAACCCCGCCTCCGCGGCCGCGCCGAAGCGGCCGAGGAAGGGCAGTTCGGTGAACATCATGGTCAGGTTGGCTGCGAATTTGGGCATCGTTCCTCCTTCTCCCTCGGCCGGCGACTGGCCAGGAGCAAGACAATCGGCTCTTGTTCAGCGCTTCTCAGCAAAGGCGTCCACCAGCTTCGCCGGCGCCTTGACGGTTCGCATGTCCTGAGCCTTGCGTATCGACAGAGAGGGATCAAGACAGAGGATCTCTTCGAACTCGTTGACGCTGTCGATCTCCGTGCCCATGGCGATGTTGGTGACGCGCTCGAGAATGAATTCGAGCACGACGGGCACCTGATGCTCTTGCATAAGCGCCTTCGCTTTTGCGAAGGCGTCTTTGAATTCGTTGGCGCTCTTCACCCTGATCGCCTTGCAGCCCAGACCTTCGGCGACGGCGACGTGATCGACGCCATATCCCGGCACCGCGTCGCCTTCGGGCTCGACGTTGATGTTTTCGAAGGCGAGGCTGACCTCAAAGTCCATCTGGAAGCCGCGCTGCGCCTGACGGATGAGGCCGAGATAGGAGTTGTTCACCACCACGTGCAGATAGGGCAGTTTATGCTGCGCGCCGACAGCCAACTCCTCGATCATGAACTGGAAGTCGTAATCGCCCGACAGCGCCACGATCTTTCGATCCGGATCAGCCGCGCGGACGCCGAGCGCCGCGGGAAGCGTCCAGCCGAGCGGACCGGCCTGGCCGCAGTTGATCCAGTTGCGCGGCTTATAGACATGCAGAAACTGAGCGCCGGCGATCTGCGACAGGCCGATGGTCGTGACGTAGCACGTGTCGCGATCAAGGCACTCGTTCATCTCCTGATACACGCGCTGCGGCTTCAACGGGACCTGGTCGAAATGGCTACGCCGCAGCATGTTCTTCTTGCGATGCAGACATTCGCCGGCCCAGGCCGAGCGATCCTTGAGTTTGCCGGCCGCTTTCATCGCGCGGGCCTCCTCGATGAAGAGCAAGAGCGCAGCGCGGGCGTCGGAGACGATGCCGAAATCAGGCCCGAACACGCGCCCGATCTGAGTGGGCTCGATGTCGACATGCACGAACTTGCGACCCTTCGTATAGACGTCGATCGAGCCTGTGTGCCGATTGGCCCAGCGGTTGCCGATCCCGAGCACGAAGTCGGACTCGAGGAAGGTCGCGTTGCCATAGCGGTGACTGGTCTGCAGCCCAACCATGCCGGCCATCAGATCGTGGTCGTCGGGAATAGCGCCCCAACCCATCAGGGTGGGGATGATCGGCACGCCGGTCAGCTCGGCGAACTCGACCAGGAGGTCGCTCGCGTCGGCGTTGATGATTCCGCCGCCAGCGACGATCAACGGTCGCTCTGAAGCGTTCAGCATCTCGATTGCGCGCCGGGCCTGCGGCCGCGACGCGGCGGGCTTGTAGACCTGCAAGGGCTGATAGGTTTCGATATCGAATTCGATCTCCGCCGCCTGCACGTCGATCGGCAAATCGATCAGCACCGGCCCTGGGCGCCCGGAGCGCATGACATGGAAGGCCTGATGGAAGACCATTGGCACCAGCGCGGGCTCACGCACGGTCACCGCCCACTTCGCCACCGGCTTGGCGATCGCCTCGATGTCGATCGCTTGGAAATCTTCCTTGTAGAGCCTCGCTCGTGGCGCCTGACCGGTGATGCAAAGTATTGGGATCGAGTCGGCGGCTGCGGTATAGAGCCCGGTGATCATGTCGGTGCCGGCAGGTCCGGATGTGCCGATGCAAACGCCGATGTTGCCGGGCTTGGCGCGCGAATAGCCGTCGGCCATATGCGATGCGCCCTCGACGTGACGAGCGAGAATATGTCGAATTGAGCCGCGCTTGCGGAACGCGGCATAAAGTGGATTTATCGCGGCGCCCGGCACGCCGAAGGCGGCTGAAACGCCTTCCCGCTCTAGCACGAGCACTGCGGCGTCCACTGCGTTCATCCGCGCCATCTAGATTCTCCCAATTGCGCTTTCCTTGTTGAGTGCAATATGACAGAGTTTTTCGACTTTTTGGGGCCCTTTCCGAATGGTCGGCTGATGGGGCGGCAGTCAGCAAAGGATGAGGACAATACGGTGCGCCTTGGGACCCTCAAGGCGAAATTCACCGACGCTGAAAACCGCCTCGGCCGGCTTTACGCGGCCATCGAAGGCGGAATCGCCGACCCGACGGACACCATGCTTAAGGACCGTGTCGCCGCCGGGAAGACCAAGCACGACATCGCGCAGACCGCCTATGACCGCGCCCTCGCCGAAAGGAGCCCGCGTACGCGGATTATGCCGGACAAGATCGCCGCCTCGGTCGAGGGCATTCGCAATAGCGTCCTGACAGGCGACACGCCCTTTCGCCTCGCCTACCTCCGCTCCGTCATCGATAAGGTGCGATGATGCGGTGGATGACCTGGGTCCCTACCCCGAAAGCGTCTGATAGTGTGGACTAAGACAAACGCAACATCGGGCAGGTCCGCGACACTACGTCTCCTCGCGAGCCGCATCAGTCAACGCGATCTTCGATCTGCAGAGGCGGTGTAGTGCCAAGCGGGCGACGAACTTCCGGTTGTTGAAGGAAATTGGTTCTCACCGCGCCAATCACCTTCGACGAATTCAATCTCTTTCGATGAACTCGACGATCGGGAGGGCGCGCCGAGCTGAAGCCATTCGTCGAGCTTCGACCATCGTCGCCGCCCGCAACAGTCATCGCTCGGGACACTCGCCATCCTTCCTTAAAGCCGGTGCTTTGCCAGATCGTCCGCCCCCAGTCCAGCGCGGCGCGCACCTTGCCGCGCCCGGCACAGGGCTTGCTCGGCAGACAAATTCGGTTTCATCCGGAGCTCCCGATGCCGTCGCCGTCCGCCGCCTCTCCGCGCCGATGGGTTCAGCTTGTGCTCGGCCTTGTCGTCATGATGGCCATCTCGAGTCCCAATATGTCTGGACCCTGTTCGTCAAGCCGTTCCAGGCGGCGACGGGTACGGGGCTGGCGACCGTGCAGATCACGTTCTCGCTGCTGATCGTCCTGCAGACCCTGTTCTCGCCGGCGCAAGGGTGGCTCGTCGACCGGTTCGGGCCGAAGGCGCTGGGTGCCGTCGGCGCGGCGCTGACGGGGCTCGGATGCGTCCTCTCGGCTCGCGTCGACAATGTCTGGATGCTGTTCCTGACCTACGGGCTCTTCTGTGGCGTTGGGACCGGCATCCGTCCGCGTCAGGATCGTGTCGCCGTGGCTTTCATCAGGGCACCACTATCCTTACACACCTCACCGCGCCGTCGAGACCCTTCTGCTCCACGACCTGGCCCTGGTTGAGGCCGTAATGTACGCCATCTGTCTCGTCCACGCCAATGCCTGACGTCGCACGAGAGAGCGCCGCGGTCGCCGCGTTCAAATCCAAATCCACGCAATTGGCGTCTAGAACCAGTGTGGGAGCCTCGGTATTCTCGGCGAGCGCCAATCCGTTTGGCTCAGCAAGAATTGCAGCGACAATCGCCACGCCCAGCCGTCCAAAGCGTCCCGCGCCCGGCCCGATGCCTCGGCGCAGACCATGCCGCATCATTCGCAGACTCCCATGGCGTCCGGTGATTTCTGTTCGCCCTAATAACCCTCTGCGCGTCGCTTCGTTCCCGGCTCTCCGTTTTGTCTACCAACAGAAGGTCTGGCTCGATCGCAGGTTTATCGACCGGCTTCTGGCGCTCGGCGGCCCGGGCGAGAGCTACAGCGACGTGATCATTCGCGTGGCGAAGGCGAATGCAATGTCGCCGCTCTTGCGGCCGCGATGAGCGTGGGGAAAGGGCGATCGAAATGCGTTGTCGTTTCAGACCCAATCGCTTCTAATGACACGGCGGACATATCGCCGGTGCGCTCGTTCCGTTGACTCTCAAAAATGACCCTCTGACCCTCCTTGAGGTCGCTCATACCGGCGCGTTCAACGGCGGATATGTCAACGAAGATATTAAAACTGCCGTCGTCGGCATGAATAAATCCATACCCCTTTTGAAGGTTGAACAACCTCACGGTTCCGATCATGACCTGTCCTCGGCGGCTCCGATGTCAATCTCACTCTGCGAATCGCGGCTTCGCCGGCTGAGACAGTTTCGCATAGGAGCAGTGGCGCTCGGCGGCAATCGTCGGAAACTACTCACGCGACTGAAACAAACCGACCGCCGAGTCGCCCGACGGCCGGTCTGCTGTTGCGGCCCGTTCGGTCACCTCTTCGCCAGCCTCAGGATCACGTGCTGTAGCTCTCGCGCGGATCGCGAGCTTCCGCACGCCTCCAAGAGGGCCAGCTCACGGCCTCGTGCTTTTTGAGGGGCTACCGGGCTTTCCGGCAGTCCAGTAGATCACGAGTCCGAAGGATGGTCGCCATGACTCGCGAGCGATACGCTGTCGATACCGTGCGTGATGAGCCGGTGAGAACTCCGGGACCAGCTCGACCACATAGCTGCGGAGGGAGGCAGAGTCGTCACGTTATCTGGCAACCCGCCCGACAGGTGGCGCTTGAGCCCGGACTGCCGCCATACGAAGTCTCATCGGGCTACGTGGTTGTTTCCGAGCATGAGTTGCCTGAGAGCGGCGTTTGCCCAAAAGCGCGTAGGAATGCTCTACGCATGCGCTCCCGGTCGCCAAGGCCAGATTCCGTCTCGCCCCCCGCTCGCGTCAGGCGCCAGCGGCCAGCTCCGAGTTCACAAGCTGTACCCAGTACGCCACGCCCAGGGAGATGATCGCGTCGTTGAAATCGTAGCCCGGCGTATGGACGTGGCGGAAACCCTCCGCCTCCATCCCGTTGCCGATCATGATGAACCCGCCCGGCCGCGCCTCCAGCATGAACGAAAAATCCTCTGACCCCGTGAACGGCGGGCAATTCGAATCCACCTTGTCCGCGCCGACAAGTTCCGCCGCCGCAGCGACCGAAACCGCTGTCGGCTCGGCATGCGTGATCAGCGGCGGATAGCGCCGGTCGTACCTTACCTCCGCCGTGCACCCAAAGGCCGTGGCCTGCGCCACCGCAAGCTGTGTAAGCCGCTCCTCCATCAGGTCGCGGATCTTCGGATTGTATGAACGTGCCGTCCCGGTTACCGTCACCTGCGCAGGAATGATATTCGGCGACCCCGCGTCGCCGCCGGCAATCGACCCGACGCTCACCACCGCCGTCTCCGTCGCCGCCACGTTGCGGCTGACGATGGTCTGCGCGGCGAGAATGAAGGCGGCCAGCGGCAGCGTGGCGTCCGTCGCTAGGTGCGCGCCGGCCCCGCCATGTCCGCCGGTGCCGCGGAACGTCACCGACCAGGTATCGCTCGCCGCGAGGAATGGTCCGGTCCGCGTGCGGAATTCGCCGACGGGAATCCCTGGCATGTTGTGCATGGCGTAAATGGCATCGACCGGGAAGCGCTCGAATAGCCCCTCCTTCACCATTTCCCGCCCCCCGCCCAGACCCTCTTCCGCCGGTTGAAAAATGAAGTTCACAGTGCCGCAGAAAGAGTCGCGATGTTCTACCAGGTATCGCGCCGCGCCCAGCAGCATCGCGGTGTGCCCGTCATGTCCGCACGCATGCATCTTGCCCGGCACGGTCGACGCATACTCGCGCCCGGGAATTTCCTGGATATTGAGCGCATCGAGATCCGCCCGCAGCCCGATCGCGCGTTGTCCGGGCTGCGTGCCCTTCAGGGTCGCGACCACCCCGGTCCGCCCGATGCCTTCCGTCACCGCCAACCCCCAGCGCCGCAGCCGTTCCGCCACCAGCGCCGCCGTGCGATGCTCCTCGAATCCGGTCTCCGGGTGCGCATGAATGTCATGCCGGATCTTGATCAGCTCCGGTTCGTACTCCTTGATCGCGGCGAGCAGGGCGTGCTGGGTCATAACGCTGATTCCGTGTCGTTCAATCAGAGGCCCTGGCCAGCGCGCCTGGGCGCGGGCGCTGCGGCCTCAAGTTTCGTGGACCAGTCCCGTGGCACCCTGATCGCCATCGTCGCGGCTAGGCAGATCACGCTCATCGCGATGATGTACCAAATCCAGGACAGCTTGTCCCCGGTCGCGCCGATGATCCGAGTGAACACCACCTGCGCCGTCCCGCCGAAGATCGTCACGCCCAGGGCGTACGCGATCGACAGGCCGGAGGTGCGCACCGCCGCCGGAAAGATCTTCGGGACCAGGATGATCGCCGCCGCGCCCGCCATGGCATGCAGCGCCACCCATCACTCCGATCAGCATGCCAGGCGCGCCAGAGGACACGATCAGCTGCAGCGCCGGGTACAGCAGCGCCGTCACCGCCAGTCGCGGAATCACCGCGATCGCCGCGACGCCAGAATTCGGTTACGAGGATCAAGTCCCACGCGAGCCGTCCTGTCGCGGGCATACGGATGTGGAGGACGTCGGCATGGAACCCATACAATTCGCCGGAGTAGGTATGGCGGTCGACCGAACACTCCGCCCCCTTCGCCGTCCACGTCCGTTGGCCAAGCGCCGGGCCGGGGTTGTTGATCATGAATTCGATGTCGCCGATCACGCGGGCGCGGGACAATCTCAACATGGTTGCGGACCCTCACGGGTTTTGTCGCTTTGAGGGGTCGGCGCCATTGCCCTGAGCTCGGTCAAAATGTTGGAAAGCGCCGTCACTGAGCGACTTGCCAGATCGATATCTCCCTTGACGGCTTCCGACCTTGCGGCGCGACGGGCGAGCGCCAACTGCATTGCCTGACGTGTCGACTTCAGCGCTTGATCTAGCTGGGCGCAGAGCGAGGACTCGAACCGCCGGAACGAATCTTCAATGTTCTGGCGCATGGCCCAATCGAGATTGGCGACATTGCGCAAGGCAGCCCGGTCGGCTTCGGCAATGAGTTGGGCGCGAGCGCGCTTTTCTCGGATCACTCGCGGGAGGCGGCGTCCCGCCAGGGCCGCCGAGAGACCGAGCAGCGAAATCGCCGGCTCGGGAGCGACCCAGTAGGGATCGCTCTTTGACTGGAACGCTTCCTCGGACCGGGGCAAGCTCACGGAAACCTCCATCAGATCGGCGGCGGTTTGACGCACAAGGTCGACAAGCGCGTCATCGCGGGCGCTATGCCCTGCCGCCCGCTCATCTAATTTGGCCTTAGACACGCGAATAAACTCGTCGAGAGCTTGCTCGAAATAGCGGAAAAGCGCCGCCGCGATGTGCTCGCGCGTCGAGTTCGCCTCGAAGGACCGCTCGACAGAATCGGCCATGACCAGACGAAGCTCGGCTCGCGCTCCGTTCCAGACGCGGTCCGTTTCCGCGTCCAGTTCGCCAAGCAGTCTCTTTCGATCGATTGACAGCAAATCGGATAGGCGCTGCCGTTCGGATTCGAATTCGGCCGCGCTGGACTCGAAAGTGGCGGCCTTTCGCTTGAGCTCGTCTGCCGGCGTCATCAGCGCCTTGCGCTCCAGCTCGCTTTGAAACAGCAATTCGCCGACAAGGGAACTCAGGCGTTGACGCCCTGTGGCGAGAAGGATCGCCTGTTTTTTCGCGGGCAAGTTCCCCGCCAAGAACGCTCTCGAGACGCAAGAGTCCGCTGACCTCGAGCGCTTCAATGTTACGAGCCAGCTTCGCTTCGAGACCTCGCTTGGCAGAAAGCGAGAAAATACGTTGTGGCGAATCCGCCTGGCAGTGTTCGGCAAGCACGCCAGCGAGGAACTGCTCCGCGACGGTCTTGTCGCGATCATCAAGAAGATCAACTTTGTTTAAGACGAAGAAGATTTTGGCGATCAGTCTCCGCACCTTGTCGAGATAGGTCGCCTCCGCTTCGGTGATGGGCGATCGGCGGAGAGCACAAACAAGGCCGCGTCGCATTCCGAGAGCACCACCTCGGCAGCGAGCGTGTTATGCACGAAAGTCGAGCCCACGCCTGGCGTATCAACCAACACAATCCCCTGGTCGAGAAAGTCAGAGCGAGCGTCGATCGTCACCCTTGCGACGTCAAGCCGGTTGTGGGGATTCTGCGCTTCGGAAATATGGCGTTCGAGTACGCTAGGAATCTCGTGTGCGGCGGACGTCGCGACCGGAGCACTGCCACTGTTGAACGTGACCCTGACCCAGGTCGAATTGCTTCCTTCGACAAACGTCGGTATAGCCGTGACGGGCGTGACGCCAGTCGGCAACAGAGGCGCGCCGAGAAGCGCATTTAGCAGGGTGCTTTTTCCGCGTTTGAACTGCCCGAGGACGGCGACACGCAATCGCCCTTCCTCGAAGTGTTTCCGCAGGTCGCGAAGCTTGTCGAGTATTCGCTCCTGCGCTTCGCTCGGATCAGGGACGGACGTTATCGCGCGCGTCAAAAGCTGGTCGAGAGAAGCATTGGATCCTTTTCCGGCCGCCTCATCGGCGGACCCCGGCCAAAGGGACGAATGCTCGCCTCTCGATTCCTGCCCTCCGGTCAGGTCGCGAACGCCCGCTATTGGATCGCCGAATGCGTGAAGGCGACTAAGCTGGAGGCGTACCTCAGGATTCTGTCGCGAGACATTCATGCTCCTTCCTTCCATCAATGACGCAAGGAGGAGTCATCAGCCCGCAGGCGTTTAACGGCGAACCCCATCGCCGATCGGCCGCACGAATTTAAGGCGCACCGACGTTTTGTCAATGCACGACGGGTGACCGGTGTGTCCTGATCGCGTCGCGCCGAGGCTTGCCTTGTGTCCGGCCAAATGATCCTTCATTCGGCACATTCACTTGATCTCGCACCGCAACGGAGATGTCACGAACCCAGAGGGCTCTTTTGCGGAGTCAATCCGGAAAACGTGCGCTATCAGGGCGGCGAGCGCCCGAAGCGCCTTCGCTTCGCAGCGCTAGGCGAAAGGCGACGCGAATCTCGCTGCGGGACCAAGTTCGGCTTCGATTTCGAGCAGCCGATTGTATTTGGCGATGCGCTCGCTGCGGCTGGCCGAGCCCGTCTTGATCTGCCCACCGCCCATGGCGACCGTAAAATCAGCCAGGAACGTATCCTCGGTCTCGCCCGAACGGCGAGAAACGACGGTGTTCCAGCCGGCCTTGCGACAGAGTTCGATCGCTTCGATTGTCTCGGTGACGGTACCGATCTGGTTGAGTTTGATCAGCGCCGCGTTGGCGGTCTTTTCCTTGATTCCGCGACGGATGAACGTCGGGTTAGTGACGAAATTATCGTCTCCGACAATCTGGATGCGGCCGCCCTGCGCGGCGGTCTGACGCGCGAAGCCCGCCCAGTCGTTTTCATCGAGGCCATCCTCGATGGAGACGATCGGGAACGTATCGATCCACTTCTGATAGATGGCGATCATCTCGTCGCTCGTCTTGCGCCCGCCCTTCGACTTAGTGAGATCGTAGGCGCCGTCAGCATAGAAGGAACTCGCGGCCGGATCGATCGCAATGGCGATGTCCTTGCCGGGCTTGTATCCGGCCGTTGCGATCGCCTTGACGATCAGTTCGCAGGCCTCCTCGTTGCTGCCGAGATTGGGCGCGAAGCCGCCCTCGTCGCCCACAGAGGTCGCGTAGCCCTTGTCCTTGAGCAGCTTGGCTAGCGCATGGAACGTCTCTGCGCCGTGGCGCAGCGCCTCTGCGAAGCTGGGCGCGCCGATCGGCATCACCATGAATTCCTGGAAGTCGACCGAATTTGGGGCGTGCTTGCCGCCATTAACGATGTTCATCATCGGCACCGGTAGTCGAGTTGCGCCGACGCCGCCGAGATAGGCATACAGTGGCAGCCTAGCCGCCTGAGCCGCCGCGCGGGCGACCGCCATTGACACGCCCAGAATTGCGTTAGCCCCCAACTTCGCTTTCGTGTTCGTTCCGTCCAGCGAAATCATCAATCGATCGATCTCCGCCTGACGGGTCGAATCAAGACCGACGACCTTGGGAGCAATCTTGTCGATGACGTTGGCCACCGCCTTGCGCACGCCCTTGCCGCCGTAACGGGCCTTGTCGCCGTCCCTCAGTTCGACAGCTTCGTTTTCGCCCGTCGAAGCGCCCGACGGGACTGAGGACGTGGCGACAGTGCCGTCGTCAAGAGCTAGGCGAACCCTAACGGTGGGATTGCCACGCGAGTCGAGAATCTCAAGCGCGTGGATGGATGCAATCTTAGTCATAGGATTCTCCTGAATCGGCCATCGTGCGATATCGGAAACCGCGCGCGCCGGCTTGAGCTAGATCAAGCTCGCCCGAGAAGACTTGCCGTGGCTTTGTCACGCCGGCGGCAGCTTGTTGGATGTACGTAGGCGCTGTAGCCGAGGGGTATGGGGAAAATCAGCTACGCCGCATATCGGTTCCCGCCCGAGGTCATACATCAGGCGATTTGGCTCTATCTCCGGTTCACACTCAGCTTTCGTGACGTCGAGGATTTGCTCGCGGAGCGCGGGATCGCGGTCTCCTACGAGACCGTGCGCCGCTGGGTGAACCACTTCGGGCCGATGATCGCCGCGCATCTGCGCAAGCGCCGTCCAAAACCGCATGCGACCTGGCATCTCGACGAAGTCTATCTGAAAATCGATGGGCGGATGGTCTATCTGTGGCGCGCCGTCGACACCGAGGGCGAGGTTCTCGATGTTCTGGTCCAATCCAAGCGCAACAAGCACGCCGCTCTCAAACTGATGCGCAAGCTTCTGAAGAAGTATGCCTTCGCCCCTGAGCGGCTGGTGACTGACGACTTGCGATCATACACCCCAGCGGCCCGCGATCTCGGCATCGAACACCTGCATGAGCGCGGCCGGTGGAAGCACAATCGGGCCGAGAATTCGCATCAGCCGACCCGACGGCGGGAGCGCAAGATGCAACGTTTCAAGAGCGCCTGCTCCGCGCAGAAATTCCTCTCAGCCCACGCCACCGTGTACAACACTTTCAATGTCCAACGCCATCTCACGTCAGCTCAATCACACCGCGTGCTCCGCGCCGCGGCGATGAGCACGTGGCGCGAGGTCGTCGCGGCTGCATGAAAATCCGTACCCCTCATAGTCCGCTCGCGCTTCTCGCGCGGCAACGTGACGATGCCCGTGGAAGGTTTCAGGAGCCCATTTGCGAGCGCGCAAAACGCGCTCGAACAAGACGCAACCGTCATAATGGTACCCGTCCATTAGCAGAATCGCTGCGCAACCCTTCGCGCCGTCATTCAGGCGAGTTGCGAGCCGTTCCGCCGGCCCCCCGACGATCGCGATGACTTGGGGGGTCCATTCGATTTGGCGATTAGGCGCAGGAGGTCCTCGAACCCAATCGGCCCGCTCTTCGTCGCCAGCAAGCGCGCGGCTGGCTAAGCGTCGAGCTCCGCCGCCGGAGCCATCATCGAACAGCGTTGTCCGATTAGGTTTTATCACGTCGTTTTCGCTGCGGTCCGGGTCCCTGCGCGTTCGGGTTTCGGCGCATCGCCAAGCCAGGGGAGCCGGCTGCGTTCCGCCTGTTTGTGGGCCTCGCGCGCCGCCTTGAGCTGGGCGCGCGTGTACATAAGCGCATGCTCGGCAAGATCGCGACTGTCCTCCCACAGGTTCCGCCAGATGCCTAGAATCCCCTCAAGCGGTTGACCGACCACGCGCGACGAGAACGACTCGAAGGTGATCGGTCCCTGATAGCCAGATGTCACCAGCGCCCGGAACACGCCGGCAAGATCGATCGACCCCGAGCCCATGTAGCCGCGATGGGAATCGCCGGTGTGGAAATAGCCGAGATAGTCGCCTGTCTCGACGATCGCCTGCCTGATGTCGGATTCCTCGATGTTCATATGATAGACGTCGAGGTGCGCCTTGACGTTGGGGGCGCCGATCCGCTTGCACATTTCGACGGCCTGCGAAGCGGTGTTCAGCACGTTGGATTCGTAGCGGTTCACCACCTCGAGCCCGATGATGATGTTGCTCTTCGCGGCGACTTCAGCCACGCGCCGCAATACTTCGACCGAACGCTTTACGCCCTCGGGCGTTGTCGGTCTATCGTACTTCTTGAATGCCGATTTGAGGATGCCACAGACATGTGTGGCACCGACGTCGCGCGCCATCGCGACCGCCCGCTCGAGCTTCGCCTGTCCGCGCTTCTCGTTCTCGCGGTCGTTGCTCGAAATGTCTTCATTGGCTTCGAGCCCCAGCGACGCCGTGGCGCCGATCCCGGCCTTTTCGAGCTGGCGGCGGGTGAAATCCACGTCGACCGTTTTCGGGTCGAGAGCGGCGATCTCGATCAGATCGAAGCCCACCTCGGCCGAATTGCCGATCGCACGGGCGCATTCCTCATTGCTCCAACCTTTCGCCCATACGAAGGCGTGTACGCCGAGCTTATTCATGTCTCTCCTCCAATTGAAAGCTTGTCGTCTCTTTTTTTCCTCGCCCTCACCCTGTCGACCTCGCGTTTCGTCATAACGTCCGGCGAAGAAAGCCCGCAGGAAACGACTGTCCCAAACCGACCGCAAAACCATCACCGCGATCAGGAACAGGCCCCAGACGGCAGTGGCGAGATGCTGATTGGCGCCGAGCAAATTGAGGCCTGACGACAGTGTTTGCAGGATGAGCAGCGAAACGAACACCGGCGCGACGCGGCCGAATCCGCCGAACGGATCGACGCCGCCAAGGAAGCACGCGAGCACAGTCACCAGCAGTAGCGCTTCGCCGTGCCCGACGCGCACGGAATTGAACTCCGTCAACATCAGGATACCCGCGAGCGCGCACATCAATCCCGAAAGGGCGTAAACGAGAGTGAGCGAACGCTTGACGGGAATTCCCGAATATTCGCTCGCCCGCGGGTTCGAGCCGATCATCGCCACCGAGAAGCCGTGACGCGTCCGCGCCAGGAGCACGTGCCAGAGGATCGCCGCCGCAATGAACACGAGCATCGGCACGGGAATGCCGAGGAACACGCCGTGGCCGAGTTCGGCGAGGAAAGCCGGAAAGCCGGAAATATCTCCACCGCGCGTGAGAAATTCCCCCAAACCTTTCAGGAAGATCATCATCGCGAGCGAAGCGAGGATCGGATGTGCGCCGAAATAAGCGATGGTCGCGCCCATGGCTGCGCCCGACGCGCCGCCGACGGCCAGCGCCGCCCCGACGCCGACGACGAATGCAAAGACGCCCGCTTGCGGCCCGCCATTCATGTTGAGGATCCAGGCCAGGGTCAGGCCGCTGAGGTTTGCGGTGGCGATGATCGCCAGATTGATTCCGCCGGCGACGATCGGCGCGAGCATCGCCAGGGTCAGCAGACCTAGATCGGGCAACTGAAAGCCGATCGAATCGAAATTCCCGATGCTCAGAAACTGCGGCGAGGCCAGGCCGAAGACGACCACGGTGAGCACGAACAGCCCGAGGAGTCCCGTCACCTCTCGCCCAAATACGCGACCCAGACGCTCAGTGAATATCGACATGACCACGCCTCCTCGACCCGCCCGCCAGGACCGCGCCCAGATCAAAATTCGAGAGTGAGATCGCTGCGAGGATCGTCAACCCGATCAGCATCTTGAAGGCGTAGGGCGAGACGCCGAGCAGATTGAGCCCGTTTTGCAGGACCGCGACCAGCATTACGCCGAGAAAGCAGCCGAACACCGATCCACGGCCGCCGCCGAGCCGCGCGCCGCCGAGCACGGCGGCCGCGAGCACGTCGAGTTCGCGACCGATAAGAGCGTTCGGAACGACCTCTTGGGCGAGATTGACCTGCATGAGGCCGCCGATGCCCGCCATCAATCCCAACCAACCATAGGCAATGAATTGGATCTTTACTGTCGCGACGCCGGCGCGCCGCGCGCCTTCCGGATTGTCTCCGAACGCGTAGATCTGTCGACCGGTCGTCGTGCGCGAGATCAAGAACCAGGTCGCCGCCATCGCCACGACCATGGCGGCCACCGGCAGGGTGAGCGCGCCGCCTGCGCCGAGCGAAACGACCGCGATGCGGTCGGTCCACCAGTCGGGCAAATCGTAGATCGATTTTCCGGATGTCGTGAACATCAGCAGGCCGAAAAACGCATTGAAGGTCGCGATGGTGACGACGATCGAGATGATCCGGAAACCGGCGATCAGGGCGGCGTTGATGCAGCCGATGGCTATTCCGAACACTCCCGCGAACAGGAGCGCCGAAAATCCAATTGCCTCCGCCGACAGCGTGCAACGCCAGCGCGGTGAGGTACTGGGCGACCGACGCGCCGACGGCGAAAGAAATGTCGATGCCGCCGGCGATCAGGACCACCAGCAGTCCGACGGCCCAAATGACATTGACGGCGTTGTTGTTCAGCAACGACGCTAAATTTCCGGCGCTGAAGAAGGTCGGCGAGGCGAAGCCCAGATACAGCGTCAAGGCCGCCAGGACGACGAACAGGCGCACCTCGCCCTCGTGGGTCCGTAAATAGTCACGCATAGACGGCGCGCTCCAGTTCGGCGATAGAGATGCGGCGCGGGTCATATTCCGCGACGATGCGTCCGCCGGCCATGTGCAGGATGCGGTCGGAATTGAAGTAGACCTCGGGGACTTCGTCCGAAATCATCAGAATGCGCGATGCCGCGCTCGGCGAGCCCACGAATGATTTTGTAAATTCCGTCGCGCGCGCCGACGTCGACGCCGACCGTCGGGCAGTCGAGGATCAAGACCTTCGGCGAAGTGGCGAGCCACTTCGCCAGCACGACGCGCTGCTGATTGCCGCCCGACAGCGTCGACACGGCGTCTTCCGGCTGGCCGATCTTGATGGCGAACTCGCTGACGCCCTTTGCGACGGCCGCGGATTTCTTCGCCTCGGAGATCAAACCGCTGGCGCCCGAGATCTTTTTCAAGGTCGTGATCACGGTGTTGTCGGCGATGGATTGCGGCTGCACCAGACCCAGGGCGAGACGATCCTCCGAGACGTAGGCGACTCCCGCGGCGATGGCTTCGCGGTTGCTCGCGAAGGCGACGGCTGAACCGGACAAGCGGACCGAACCGGAGTCGGCGCGCGACATGCCGAACAGCGTATGCGCGAGTTCGGTGCGGCCGGCGCCGATCAAGCCGATGAGGCCGACGACCTCGCCGGCGCGCAAAGTCAGATTGACGTCCTAGTACTCGCCTTGGCGCGTCAGGCCGGAGGTTTCGACGACGATCGGCGCATCGCCGACGTCGCGGGCGGTGACGGCCTGGTCGAACCGCTTGCCCGTCATCAATTCCGTCAACCGCGACTGCGTCATGCCGGCGGCGTCGAACACGCCGACCAATCGTCCGTCGCGCAGAACGGTGACGCGGCTCGACACGTCGAGCACCTCCGCGAGCCGATGGCTCACGAAAACCACGGCGACGCCGGAGGCGGAGAGCGTGCGCACGACGGCGAGCAGATGGTCCGTCTCGGTCTGTGTGAGCGAGGCGGTGGGCTCGTCCATGAAGACGAGCTTTGCGTCGCTCGCGAGCGCGCGCGCGATCGCCACCAATTGTCTTCCCGAAATCGGCAAACTCTTCAGCGGCGCGCTGAGGTCGAGCTCCACGCCGAGCTTGGCGAGCGCGGCGCGCGCGGTCTCGCGTATGGCGCGGTAGTTCACGAGCCGCGGCGCGCCCACGAGGCCGTCGAACGCGATGTTCTCGGCGACCGTCATTTCCGGGAAAAGCGCCAGGTCCTGCCAAATCACCGCCACGCCCTTGCGGCGGGCGAGTTGCGGCGTCGGCGCCGCGACGCTCTCGCCGAAATAGTCGGTGCGCGCGCCGGGCGCCGCCTGATAGACGCCCGCGATGACCTTGATGAGCGTGCTCTTGCCGCTTCCGTTCTCGCCGGCGAGGCAATGCACCTCCCCGCGCCCGACCGAGAATGACACGTCGTCGAGCGCGCGCACGCCGCCGAAGCGCACCGACACGTGCTCGAAGCGGATCGCCTCGGAGGCGGGGATGGAGGGTTTTGGCGACGGCGCCGTCATGGTTGTCAACGCGAGTTCCGGATTGTCGTCGAAAGCTGCCCTGCGTGGTGGCGGGCCTCTCCCGCATTCGCGGGAGAGGCGGATCGGTCAGAGCCCGAGATCTGCGAGCTTGTCGACCGAGTCCTTGTTGATCGCAAGGAGGTTGTCGGTGATGATGTTGTGGGTCTTCTCGTCGGGATGGACGACGCCGAGCCCCTCGATCGTCATGCCGTCCTTGATCTCCTGGCCGGTTGCCTCCATCTTGCCGACGCGGACGAACACGCGGCCCGCCTCGGCCGGATTCCACATGTACCCGCCCAGGATGGCGCCTTCCTTGATGAGCTTGCGTCCCTGCCCCGGCGAAAACGGCCCGACCACGAACACCTTGCCTACGACGCCCTTCTCCTCGATCGCGCGGCCGGCGCCGATCGGGCCCTGGCTGCCGAACGCGAGGAAGCCATGCAGGTCCGGATGCGCCGCCATCAGGTCGAGCGCGGTCTTGCGGCTGTCGTCGACGTTTTCGGCGACGCCGTATCGGTCGCCGACCGGCTTCATGTCGGGATACTTGGCCTTCAGGTAGGCGATCGCCGCGTCCGCCCAGGCGTTGTGGAGCGGAACCGTAAGCGAGCCGACGTAGACCGCATATTCGCCCTTGCCGCCCATCGCCTTTGCGAAAAGCTCCGCGTGCGCCTCGCCGAAACCCTTGGCCGAGGCGAGCTCGAAGTCCCAGTCCTTGTTCTGGATACCCGGGCCTTCGTGCGCGATGACTTTGATGCCGGCCTGGCGCGCCTTTTCAAGCACAGGCTCGAGAGCCTTTTCGTCGTTCGGGACCACGCCGATGACGTTCACCTTCTTGGCGATCAAGTCTTCGATCGCGCGGACCTGCAACGACGGATCTGCGCTGGTCGGCCCGATCATGATGGCGTCGACGCCGTCCTTGGCGCCCTCTTCCTTGATGCCGGCCTCCATGGCGTTGAACCACGGAATGCCGCCGATCTTCACGACGACGCCCATCGTGGGCTTGTCGGCTGCGAAAGCGCCTGTGGCGAGCACGGCGGCGAAAGCGACGCCCGCCAGCAGGGCGCGTCTGGTTGCAGAAAGTTTCATCATAACCTGACCTTCCTCCCATCGTTTGCCGCGCGGGCAAATTGCGGATCGATAGATCCGACTGCTCTGGATCAGACGGTGACCCAGAATTCCGTATGATTCGTCGTCAGCGGACCGCCATTCCGGCAGGCCGCGGGACCGCCTCCTCCGTGGGACGTGTTGCGGGATGCGCATTGGGGACAGGGCCGGTCGACGCGCGAACCCTGATTTCGCACGGCAACAGGACATGTTTCGCCGGCGAGAGATCGCCTGTGATCCTCGCGCTCAGTGTTTCCCAAAGGGCCCGGCCCATGTCGCGCACAGGCTGGAAGATCGCCGTCAAGGGCGTCGCTCGCGCGCGCATCCAGGCGTAGTCGTCGAAGCCGATCAGCGAGATATCGTGCGGCATGCGAAGGCCGCGCTCGGCCAGCGTCGTCAGCACACTCAGCGTCGTGAAATTCGTCAGCGCCTGAATCGCGGTCGGCGGCGAATTTTCATCGAACCATTTCGAGAGCCTTGCGGACGCCTCGTCGATTGAGAAGCCGAGTTCGATGATCGCCGGTTCGAGGCAAACCGCGCGACCGCATGGCCTCGGTGGCGCCACTGCAGCGTTGCCGAATGTTGGCGAGGCTCAGCGATGACGCCGCTATGAGGAGATCTTTGTGGCCCAGGTCGATCAGATGGCGAGCGCCAATGGCGCCGGCTTCTTCGTTGTCGACCGACACGGTGTCGGCGCTCAGATTGCCAGTCACCCGGTCGGCGATCACGTACGGGGTCCCGGAGGACTCAATAAGGTCCCGGCCCGGAAAGGCGTCCGAGCACGGAATGACGATCAGTCCCGCCGGGCGCCACGCCAGGATCGCCTTCAGCCTGGACCTCTCAACCTCTTCCTCGCCGTGGGAACTGGCGACGATGACCTCGTAGGCCTCCGGGCCGAGGCATTGTTCGACTGCCGAGACGACAGAGGTGAAAAAGGCATTGTCGAGGTCGGGAACGACGACCGCAATAATCTTGGCCTCTCCCGAGCGCAACATCGAGGCGCGCGGATCGGCGCGATAGTCGAGCGCTTTGACTGCGGTTTCGACCTTCTTGACGAGTTTGGCGCTGACCCGCTTCCGGCCGGTCAGAACGTTCGAGACGGTAGCCGGAGAAACGCCAGCCATCCTCGCCACATCATTGATCGAATTCGTTTTTTCGATCATTGCCGTAGGGATTTCGCTCCCGTAAAACGATTTACTGTAAATCGTTTTACTTCAACTCAGGCCGCTTGCAAGCGAAAAAAGCTCTCGCAGGAAAAAATCGGCCACGGCCGGGTCGGCGCAGCGACTTGAGGTAGGTATTCCGACCACTCTCCGGCGTTTTGAGCCTGAATTCGCCCGCCAGTCTCAGCCACAAAATTCCGCTTCGCGGACCGCGAGATGGAGAAAACTTGAGCCGAGGCTTCACGCTCGCCAAGTCGATCGCGCAGGAAGGGTTTGCCGCTGGTGGATAGCCAGCTGGGTTCCGGCTGGCCTGAATCGGCTCCCGCAGTCCCAAGACGCCCCATTGCTCAGACCAGAGCATCGGCAGGTCGGTCAGGCGCCTGGCGCTGAACCCGCGCGGAAGGCGACCCTCCATCGCGGCCTCCGCTAGGACGGGTGAGAGAAAAGCGAGGGACAGCGTCATCCGGATCGAACGCTCGCTCTTGCCCTCGCGGACGGCGAGCGACTAAGCCAGCAATGAGCGTCTCCCAGGGCTTTGACGAAACCGTCTCGCGCCTTGGTTCGCATCGCACGCTGGGGTTGCTTCAGTGGACAAAGAGGGGGGCAACGCCGGGGCTTAGCCCCGACCTTTCCGCCTTCAAACCTAGTCGTGCGCGAGGCTTGGCGTCAGACTCGGAAACTACTCAATCCGGCTTGAAGTCGCGTAGGTCCCTCTGGCGCCAGACGCCGTTATCCGCAGGTTCACTAAAAGCGTCCTCCCCGACGCCGCTGGCGGCTTCGTGAGCGTCCTCATCGGTCTGTGTGACTTCACCTTTTTCCTGTGCTGCCTTTCGTCCTTCGGTCTTGTTGAGCGACGCGGCGAAGGCGACATATGATGCGATGCGATCGCGCTCGATTGCCGTAAGGATCGGATCGACGCGCGTCGCCATCGCGAGAGCGGGAAGCGCCCGCGCCTGAACGGCCAGGATGCGAACAGTAGCGTCTCCCATTTGAACGCCCCACGGTCTTCACGAGCACATCAAAATCGCGTGCAAGGCTCACTGCGATCGAGTCGCCGTCCGACCCATACAGGCGCAAGCACTGGTTAAGGATAGCTCTCTGCGTCGTGACGGCGCGCCTGGGCACCAGAAAGCAGCCGATCGAGCCCGGCAGCGCCTAACGAAAGCGCCCCGAAAACCGGGGCGCTCCCAAACTTCAATCGTCAGAACTCTCACGCGGCGATCTTGGCCGCCTTGCCCTCAAGGACGGCCTTCTTGGCGGTCGTTATGGGAATTGCCCGGGGCTTCATCGCCTCTGGGACCACCCGCAAGAGGTCGACCTGCAGAAGCCCGTTCTCCAGGCTCGCGCCTGTGATCTGGACATGGTCGGCGAGCTGGAACTTGCGTTCGAAATTCCGCTCGGCAATGCCCTGGTAGATCAGGTCACTCTCCTCCTCACCGCTGCCCTGTTTGTTGCCGCGGATCGTTAACACGTTCTCTTTCACCTCGATCGCAAGATCAGCGCCGGCGAAACCGGCGACTGCTACCGAGATGTTGTAGGCGTTCTCGCCCGAACGTTTGATATTATAAGGAGGATAGCCCGGCGCTGCAGCGCTCTCCGCGCCGCTGACTTGGTCGAGCATTGAGAACAGCTGATCAAAACCGACGGTGGAACGATAGAAAGGAGCAAAATCAAATGTACGCATAGCATGACCTCTCTGTTTGAGCGACATGCGAACGATCCGCCTTTGGGGCCGAATCTTCCGTAGCGCAGCCTCATGAACTACGCTAATTTTAGATGGGTATTAGCTTGCCAAATTGTAAGGCGGCGGTGCATTTTTATTTCCAATCGTAAGATATTTCGGAAGTCAGATAGGCAGATTAACTTGCTGTACACTACGATTATGTTGGCACTTGTGATCGATTTTACCCTAGGATTCGGAAGTTGACTGGAGAAATACAAATGGTTTGCAGACCTGTGGTCGATCACTCGGCTTTATCGGAATCTCGCCGCGTCGCTGCCGGAGAATAACAATGATCCTCTTCTGGGCGGCCATTCTTGCCATCAGCACGCTGCTCTACGTGCTCCTCGACGGCTTCGACCTTGGCGTCGGCATTCTCGCCGCGGCAGTGCGCAGCGACGCGAGGCGCGAGGCGATGATGAGTGCGATCGAGCCGATCGGGGACGGCAACGAGACCTAGCTCGTGACAACGGGCGTGTTGCTCTGGGGCGCTTTCCGGTCGTCTATGCCAATAGCTATTTGATCGACACCGATCACGGCGTGATCGTCGACGTCGAAGCCAGTATCCACGATCGGCGCAGGGCGGTATTCGAAAGGCTAGCCTTATAGTTCAGTTGGACGAAAGAGCGCCTCGGCCTTCGCCGCATTTCGTCCGCGGTGGACAGACGGTTGGGCAAGACCTTACCCCGAGCACGACTCGGACGTTCGGACGGACGGACGCACGAACGAAGTAGGGGCAGCCTTCCGCTCTGCGCAAATTGCGTTGAAAAACTCCGCTTGATCGAGGCGCCGGGCGCTGATTTTTCTGCTGGGCGCAGGAGATTCGGGCGATGATGGGCAAGCGGCGGGTGATGCAAGAGGCGCTGTCTGGAGCGGCATGTCCCGGACAATCATCTGCTTCGCAAGATCGACCGCTTCGTCGATCTGAGCGGGCTGAGGGCGCACCTGGGGCCTTACTATAGCGATGTCGGGCGGCCCTCGATCGATCCCGAGCTGATGAATCCGGATGCTGATCGTCGGCTACTGTTTCGGCATTCGTTCGGAGCGTCGGCTGTGCGAGGAGGTCCATCTCAATCTGGCTTATCGCTGGTTTCTTTAGGCGGGCATGGGTTGTCAACTCCGTTGTCTTCGGCTGGCCAGGTGGGAAGCGCTCGGAAGGGTTCAGGCTTCTTTGCGTGCTCAACGCTCGGCGGCGTTGGCGGACAGGATGGGTTGAGAAGGGTCGGACGGCCTAGCTTTGCCACGCGACCAGCCGGCAAATGCCGAACCGTCGCAACCAGCGATGCGGGCTCATCCAACCCTCGCCCCCTTCCGGGCGCTCCTTTCCGCCTGGTCGGCGGAACTCGGGGTTTTTGCTTGTGTGCCTCCCTTAAACTGCGGTCGGTACCGCCATTCGGCTCGTGTCGGACCACCGGAAGTCAGTTCCGTCGGTCCACATACGGTGCATGACCACTGCGAGTTGGCGTGCGAGGGCGACCTTCGCGCCTTTCACGCTGCCTCTCTTCGCGATCCGCATGGCCCAGGATCGGAGCGATGACCATCGGCCATGATGCAGCAGAACGTTCGCTGCCTGATACAAGGCCGTGCGGACCATCTCGTCACCGCAACGACTGATGCGGCCATCATAGTCAGTCTGACCAGAACTGTAGCGTTTCGGGGTGAGACCGAAATGCGCTCCAACATCGCGCGATCTTGAAAAGCGCTCGGGCGCATCGACGCCCGTCCGATAGGTGAGGGCCACAACCACGCCGACACCGGGAACGGTCATCAGCCTGCGGCAGACGGGATCACGCCGCGCCAACTGTTGGCAGAGGCGATCGAGCCGTTCGAACTCTTCGAGGAGCACTTGGCGAACGCGCAACATTGGCTTGGTGATCGCGAGCAGAATGGGGTCGTCCGCAACGAGTTCCAATGCCCTGGCCTCGAACCCTCGCCGGGCTACGACACCGACCCGCAGGCCGAAAACCTTTAGGGATCCGCGTACTGAGTTCTCGATATCCAAGGCTTTGGTCAAAAGCTGCTGACGGTTGACCAACAGCATACGGGTCCGCTGCGCTTCCTCGCTCTTAACATAGACTTGCCTAAACCAACCGAGGCGAACGAGTTGCGCGATGCCGCGCGCGTCATTGCGGTCGGTCTTGTTCCGCATGGCGCTCAGCCCGGCCTTGACGTGACGGCATTCAAGGCAGATCGCGCCGTACCCCGCCGCACGCAGCTCGCTATAAAGCCAGGACGAGGTTGGCCCCGCTTCCAGCCCTATACGCTTGAACGGCGAACCGAAGCTTTTCAGCAGATCAACAATGGCTGCTGGCTCGGCTGCGATTTTCTTCTCGAGCAGGACGTCGCCTGCGGCATTCACGATGCACACGTTGATGGTTTCCAGGGACACGTCGAGGCCGGCGAAGTAGTCCATTTTCCCCTCCTTGATGCTTGGCGCCATACAGAGTGCCAGGATAGCCGTCTTGGCTCGACCGCCCGCCTACTCCATCTCTGTCGCTTGGGTCTCGACGGCGACGTTCCGGATCATTCGACGTTTTCCAAGAACCGCCACGGCCGTTTCCGCGAGAGCGATCTCCTGCGCAAGCTCTTCGAGACCGTAGTCGCGCGCTGCATGAAGGAAGGGATCGTGGGAGGCGAGGCCTTCGCGGTTGACGCCAGTATGATCGTGGCCGACGCGCATCGAAGGCGCGGCGTCGCCAAGGTCGAGGATCTCGATCCGACGTCCAATCGGGCGGTCGCGGAGTATCTTTCGGTTCTGGATGATGCGGCCTTCGGCGGCGCGACGCCGGTCGAGCCGAAGGCGATCTCGCCAACCGATCCGGCTGCCCGCTACAACCGAACAGTTCGATGTCACGCCCTCGCGCCTGGTCGCGGATGGGGGCTACGGCTCGGCCGAGATGATCGAGTGGCTGGTGGACGAGCGCGGAATCGAGCCGCACGTGAAACTGATGGACAAATCCGAACGCAAGGACGGCATTTACTCGCGCAGCGACTTCGCCTTCGATCCGGATCGCAACCTCTATGTCTGTCCCGGCGGCAAAGAGCTAAGGAAATACCACCGCGCTTTCGCACAGCCACGCGACGGCATGACGAAGGAAGGCACGCTGATCTACTTCGCGAGCAAGCGCGACTGCGAGGCCTGCGCGCTCAAGCCCAATGCTGCCCGAACACGCCCGCACGCAAGATCGCGCGCTCCGTTCATGAAGCTGCTCGCGACAAGGCGCGCGCAATCGCCAAGACCGATGCTTACGTTCGTCAGACCGTCTGGCGACGACCGCTAATTGCGCGAAGCGGACCAGTCAGTCGCCCCTTCGCCCACCCGCCTAAATCAATTGGCAATCCCTTCTAATCCAAATAGGCGACCAGACTGGGATAGTCAGGCTCCCTGCTTCGCACACGCCTCGATAGGCCAGCCTCAAGCGTCAATAATCGCTGCTTCCGCCGGTCATAGCTACGCCGGTGCATCCCGCGTGGTCGCTCAGGAAATGGCGCGGTTGGAGAAGCTTGACCGCCCATACGCAGCCGCAGCTTGCAAGCCTGGAAATGTGGCCGCGCCTGAGCGCTGAGAGCCTGGCTCGCATAAATCGGGTTGCCGACGCACGCCCGGCAGAAATAGCCGCTGAGGCCAGCGTAGAGCTTGGCTACGCGCCTCTGGCAGTGAGGGCAATGCATCCATGGCCGCTCGCCTCCGAGATGAGGCCTGGTCCAGGAAACTCGAATGCGTTGCGGTGGACGGTCTCTCAATTCGAGCAGAATGGCGTATCGAGCGACGCGCAATTGGGCGATAATGGGCCATCTTAGCATCGGCCGGAATGTGACCCAGTCACCGCTAAAGGGGCCTTTCCGCCGAAGTTCGCGGACGTCGATGCAATCGTGCGCCAGCCTTTCGATTGTGAAGGCGGTTGATTTCTCGTGACGCGTCACAATGATCTGCCCAAGGTTCCATCGAGATAGGCGTAGAGGGCCTTGCGGATAGCTGCCGTCTCACCCCGCGAAGTGGAAGGAAGCAATCCCTTGGCGACAAAGGAGTCGATTTCGCGCTCCCTGAGTTCGACGGTGAGACAGCGCAGGCCCTTTTGGCGCCGGGCGCGATGTAGCCGCATCCGGCGGGCCGATGCTTTAGAATGCGTTACGGATTCGCCGGCGACATCGAGAGTCATGAAATCTGTTTCGCTGGGGTGGCGCTTTGTCCTATCCCGCGCTCAAGCTCCGCGTCATCGTTCGTCGGATCAACAGCCGCCGAAGCGGGAGCGTATTTAGACCAAACAGTCATGGCGCAATCTTCACTTTGCCTTTGAGCGGGCTAATGGAACATGGTGTTTCTACATTTGTCACTATACGAGAATGTCGACCGATACGCAATGTAATGTTCGACACCAAGCACAAATTTTGTGAGAGATAGGCCTCTCTCCGCGACCACCGACGTTCGGTTGCATTGCGCTCCGCTTGACTTGCTTTCCTTCGGCAAACGGCGTCAAATTGATTGCGAATTTTACGCCGGGTAAGGAAACGTGAAAAGTTGGACGAAGAGCCTCTTTGCCGGCGGTCTTCTCTGGATAATCATTGCTGGCGGCGCCGCGGGAGATCAATTTGGAGACGGGTGGGCTGCACTTACGAGGCACGACTATGCGACAGCGATGCGACTATTGCGCCCGTTGGCCGAGGCGGGGAACGCCGAGGCACAGTTCGGCGTAGCGATCCTATACAATGACGGCTTAGGCGTGCGGAAAGACCACCTGCAAGGCGCTAGGTGGTACCTAAAGAGTGCTGACCAAGGCTACTCTGGAGCGCAATACGATCTCGGCGTGATGTACGACTTGGGGCAAGGCGTGCCTCAGGATTATGTGCGGGCCTACATGTGGCTCGACTTGGCTGCATCGATTTCGCGACCAGGAATTCCTCCATCGTGCGGCCAGCCATCGTCAGTAGGGCGGCCTTTAGCACTTCCGGATCTAAGCCGTTGAGTGGGTGCGCAACGAGGCGAAGCCCATCCGTTCGTCGGCGCTTGGCCTTACCTCTATGGTTGCTATGCTTTCGTTTCTGCTTCTTCATCATGGTACACGTAAGAGCGCGTGGTCTGTGCGCTAGGTAGATCGGCTGCCCCGGCGGCTTTGACGTGGCTTCGTAGACTCTAAGTTGACGCCGTTTTCGTCAGAAGGGCAGCCTCCTTTCCCTCCCGCGCGGCCTTGGGTGGTTGCAGCCGCTAAGCCCCAGTTCGGGAGGGGGGTCTCGTCGTCTTCGCGATGGGGCGCTCGCCAATCCGCCCTGCACCGCCGGTTGGCCTAAAGGCCAGGAGCGGCCAGCCGCGTCCGGTCAATGTCCGGTTTGATCTGCTTCGCCGGCTACCGACGAATCGCTTTTTTGGTCGTAACCATCTGAAAAAATTGGCGCGCCCGGAGAGGCTTGAACTCCCAACCCTCGGTTTCGAAGACCGATACTCTATCCAGTTGAGCTACGGGCGCGCGAACGCGCCCGCCTTAGCATGAAGCGCAGGCAGCGTGGAAGCGCGTCGGCGCAGGCTCAATCCTCAATGCCCCGGAGCGCGATAGGCGAGGGTCTTCTTGGCGGCCTTGTCCATCTCCTCAGGCGTGAGGAGGACGATCGTCTTGGTCGCCACGGCGCCGCTTTGATTGACTGCGAGCGACATCGCGGCGGCGGTCACGTTGTCCGGCAATTCAATGATCGCGTAAACATCGGCGCCGCCGAAAGCGAAGTACAAGCTTTCGAGCTTGCCGCCCGCAGCCTCGGCCGCCTTGACGACCGCGGCGCGGCGCCCGGTGCCTCCATCTTTGGCGACGCCTTTGGCGCCCTTGGCGGTGTAATGCGCCTCGATCAGATACTTTGGCATCGTTCCCTCCGATTTGCTTTTGTCTCGCCGGCGCTTTCGCCCGACGACGCCGTTGACGCTATTCCCATGAGCTGCGAAGGGCAATTGGGTTCGCCGTCATCGCGTCGCGACGAAGAAGAGCCGCGGAAACGGCAACAGCACGGTCCCGTCGGCTTCGGCCGGATAGGCCTCCGCGACGGCCGCCAAGTAGCGCGCAAGAAAGGCCTCGCGCTCGCTCGCCGCGAGCGGGTCGATGAACGGGCGAAGTCCGGTTCCCTTCACCCACTCGACGATCGCCTGCGCGCCGGCGAGCGGGTGATAGTAGGTCGTGCGCCACAGATCGACGTGGCGGGCGTGAGCGCGCAGCAACCGGAAATACCACTCGGCGCTGTGACTCGTGGCTCGCGCGGTGCCGGCGTCCTTGAGCTTCGCCGCCCATGGTCCGGCGCTCGCGATCTCGCGCATGAGGCGGTGCGTCGGCTCGTCGAGATTGTCGGGCGTTTGCACGGCAAGCGCCCCGCCCGGCTTGAGCCGAGCGATGAGCGCCGGGAGCAGCGCCGCATGGCCCGGAAGCCATTGCAGGACCGCATTGGCCAGAATCACGTCCAGCGGCCCGCCGGCCCGCCAATCGCGAAGGTCGGCGATCTCAAAATCGATGTCGCGTATGCGCTCGCGCGCCGCCTCGATCATGTCCGCCGAGCTGTCGACGCCGACGATGAGCGCTTCCGGATAACGTTCGCGCAAAACCTCGGTGGAGTTACCCGGGCCGCATCCGATGTCGGCGGCGCTCGAGACGCGCGCGAGCGGAATTCGCGCTACGAGATCACGAACCGGCCGGGTGCGTTCCTCTTCGAACTTGACGTACTGAGCGGCTGACCAGGACAACGCCGGCCTCCTTGAAAGGGCGTGTCCAATGTCCATGCGGCCTCCTCGGGCGAGGCGCAAGCGGCGCCGGTCTCGTGTTGCCTTTGGCGGGGCTGGACGCGTAACTTTCCCAGGGACGGTCGATTCCAGTCTCAAGGCGGATTTCCGATGACGATTCTCGTGCTCGGCCTCATCATCTTTCTCGGGCTTCACTCGACCCGCATCGTCTCCGAAGGCGGCCGCGAGAGGGCGATCGCGCGCCTCGGCGAAGGTCCGTGGAAGGGGATCTATTCGCTCCTGTCGGCGATCGGCTTCGTGCTCATCGTCTGGGGATTCGCTGAGGCGCGCGCCACCGCGCCCTCGCTCTGGACGCCGTTGCCCGGGGCTCGGCACGCGACCATCCTCCTGATGCTTATCTCGATGGTGCTGCTCGCCGCGTATCTCTTCAAGCAAAGCCATATCACCGCCGCGATCCATCACCCGATGATCTGGAGCGTCGCCGTGTTCGGCGTGGCTCACCTCATCGCCAACGGCTCGGCCGCCGACGCCGTGCTGTTCGGCGCGTTCCTGGTCTGGGCGGCCGCCGACCTCGTAAGTTCATACGCCCGCGACCGCCGCAACGGCGTCGTCTATCCGGAGCCGAACTGGAACGCGACGATCGGCGCGATTGTCGTCGGGCTCGCCCTCTGGGCCGTGCTCGCCTTCTGGCTGCACTACTGGCTGTTCGGCGTTTCGCCGCTCGGGGTATAGGCGGCGGAATTGGACTCACTCCCATCGATCCCGGACGACGCGCCGCCTCGGACGAGGCCAAGGGAGCCTAGACCATGACCCTGCCGCGCGACGCGATGCTGCTGCGCATCTTCATCGGCGAGAACGACCGAAGCCGCGAGGGCCGGCCCCTCTATGAGGCGATCGTGCTCAAAGCGCGCGACGTCCATCTCGCGGGGGCGACGGTCTTGCGCGGACCGATGGGATTTGGACATAACAGCCGGCTGCATACGACCAAGATCCTGCGGCTGTCGGAGGATCTGCCGCTGATAGTCGAAATCGTCGACACCGAAGCAAAAATCAAAGCCTTCCTGCCGATGCTCGATTCGATGATGACGAGCGGAACTCGTAACATTGGAAAAAGTCCAGGTGTTGCAATACGGGGACACGGTCAAGCACCAGCCGGCGTGAAAGGTTCGGACGCCAATCAGCCAAACGTTGATTCGCGTCTACTCCCGCCCCATACTGACATGTCAGAGCGCGCGCGAGCCGCGCGCCAGGGAGGCGAGGAGCGATGGCCGACAAATCCAAGACCAGATCAAACGGCGGCTCCAAGGGCGACGCCAAGCGATTCCTGCGGTCCCGACTCTGGTTCGACAATCCGGAAAACCCGGGCATGACGGCGCTCTATATCGAGCGCTACCTCAATTTCGGCCTGACCCCCGGCGAGCTGCGCTCGGGCAAGCCGATCATCGGCATCGCCCAGACCGGCTCCGATCTTTCGCCGTGCAATCGCCACCACATCGAACTCGCCAAGCGGGTGCGCGACGGGATCACGGCGGCTGGCGGCGTGGCGTTCGAATTTCCGGTCCACCCGATTCAGGAGACAGGCAAGCGGCCGACAGCGGCGCTAGACCGTAATCTCGCCTATCTCGGCCTGGTCGAAGTGCTGATGGGCTATTTTCTCGACGGGGTCGTGCTGACGACCGGCTGCGACAAGACCACTCCGGCCTGCATCATGGCGGCGGCGACGGTCAACATTCCGGCTATCGTGCTTTCCGGCGGTCCGATGAACAACGGCTGGCATCACGGCGAGCGCGCCGGATCGGGAACCGTCGTCTGGCGCGCGCGCTCCGATCTCGCCGAGGGCAAGATCGATTATGAGCAGTTCATGGAGATCGTCACCTCGTCCGCGCCCTCGGTCGGCCATTGCAACACGATGGGCACCGCCTCGACGATGAATGCGCTCGCCGAGGCCCTTGGCATGAGTCTGCCCGGCTGCGCTGCGATTCCCGCGCCCCATCGCGAACGCGGGCAGATCGCCTATCGTACTGGCAGGCGGATCGTCGAAATGGTGTGGGAGGATCTCAAGCCGTCCGACATCCTGACCCGAGAGGCGCTCGAGAACGCGATCGTAGTCAACAGCGCCATCGGCGGCTCGACCAACGCGCCGATCCACATCAACGCCATCGCCCGGCATATCGGCGTCAAGCTTACGATCCAGGACTGGGAGCGGGTCGGTCACCAGGTGCCGCTCCTCGTCAACATGCAGCCGGCGGGTAAATATCTGGGCGAGGAGTTCCATCGCGCAGGCGGCGTTCCGGCGGTCGTCAACGAATTGATGAAGCACAAGCTGATCCATGAGAAGGCGCTGACCGTCAACGGCAAGTCAATGGGCGAGAATTGCGCCGAGACGCGCTCGGACGATGCCGACGTCATTTTGCCGATCGACAAGCCCTTGAAGGAGAACGCCGGCTTCATCGTGCTCAGCGGCAACCTGTTCAACGACGCGATCATGAAGACGAGCGTCATCGACGACGAGTTCCGGCGACGCTTCCTGTCAAACCCGAAAGACCCGGAGGCGTTCGAAGGCCGGGCGATCGTGTTCGACGGGCCGGAGGACTATCACCATCGCATCGACGACCCGAAGCTCAAGATCGACGAGCACAGCATTCTCTTCATTCGCGGCACCGGGCCGATCGGCTATCCGGGCGGCGCCGAAGTCGTCAACATGCAGCCGCCGGCGGCGCTCATCAAGAAGGGCGTCCACGCGCTTCCGTGCGTCGGCGACGGCCGGCAGTCGGGCACCTCCGGCTCGCCGTCGATCCTCAACGCCTCCCCCGAGGCGGCGGCGGGAGGCGGTCTGGCGCTTATCAAGACTGGCGACCGGGTGCGCATCGATCTCAAGCAGCGCTCGGCCAATATCCTGATCTCGGAGGCGGAGCTCAACGAGCGCCGCGCCGCGCTCGCTGAGCATGGCGGCTACCACTATCCCGAGAGCCAGACGCCGTGGCAGCAGATCCAGCGCGAGATGGTGGCGCAGTTCGACGAGGGCATGGTGCTCAAACCCGCCGTCCACTATCAGCGCCTGGCGCAGACGATGGGCGCGCCGCGCGACAATCATTGACACCAAGATGGACGCGCCAACGACCCAGCCCATCGGCCCCGTTGTCGACTCTCATCCGGCCAAGCGGCCGGAACGGGTCACGTTCGAAGGGCGATGGGTCACGCTCGCGCCGCTGGACGCCGAGAAGCATGCCGACGCGCTCTATGAAGGTTCGAACGGCGACGCGGCGCGGGAAAGCGTCTGGGACCTATCTGTTCGACGGGCCCTATCCGGACCGCGCCGTCTTCAAGGCGAATATCGCGGCGAAGGCGCAATCGGCCGATCCGCTGTTTTTCGCTGTCATCGACAATGCCACCGGCGTCGCGGTCGGCTATCAGACGCTTCCTGCGCATCGACCTGCCGAACCGCGTCATCGAGGTCGGCAACATCATGTATACGCCGGCGATGCAGCGGACCGCCGGCGCGACCGAAGCACAATATCTGTTCGCGCGTTACGTCTTCGACGAGCTCGGCTACCGCCGATACGAGTGGAAGTGCAACAACCTCAACGCGCCGTCGAAGCGCGCGGCCAAGCGGTTCGGCTTCTCGTTCGAAGGCGTCTTTCGCCAGCACATGATCGTCAAAGGGCGCAACCGCGACACCGCCTGGTTTGCGATGCTCGACAGCGAGTGGCCAGCGCGCAAGGCGGCCTACGAACGCTGGCTCAAGCCAGACAATTTCGACCGCCAGGGCCGCCAGAAGACGAGCCTTTCTGACCTCATGCCGGAGCCCGCGCGATGACCCCGACGATCGCCGAGAAGCGGCGCCGCTTCGCCGAACTGCATCGGGCGCCCGGCTGCTTTGTCATGCCGAACCCGTTCGACCTCGGCTCGGCGAAATATCTCGCCTCCCTCGGCTTCCCGGCGCTGGCCAGCACCAGCGCCGGCATGGCGTTCTCTGCGGGACTGGCCGACGGCGCGGTTACGCGGGCATATGCGCTCAAGCACATCGCCGAGCTTGCCGCGGCGATCGACCTCCCGCTCAACGCCGACTTCGAGGCCGGCTTCGCCCGCGACGCCGAGGGCGTGCACGAAAGCGCTCGGCTTTGCGTCGGCGCTGGCGTCGCCGGCTTTTCGATCGAGGACTTATACCGGCGATCCGGCCGCGCCCCTCTACGGTCTCAATGAGGCGGTCGAGCGACTGCGGGCGGCGCGCGCGGCGATCAACGCCAGCGGCGAGACGGTCCTTTTGACCGCGCGCAGCGAGGCCATCCTGCGTCAGGCCGGCGGGCTTGCCGAAGCTTTGCGCCGCCTCGCCGCTTACGCCGAAGCCGGCGCCGACGTGCTCTATGCGCCGCTGGTGAGAACGCCCGAGGAGGTCGCCGAGGTTGTGAGGGTCGCGGGAAAGTTGCCGGTCAACGTGCTCGTCGGCTGGCCGGGCTTCACCCGCCGTCAGCTCGAAGACCTCGGCGTCAAGCGCATCTCGGTCGGCGGCGCGCTTGCCCGAGCCGCCTGGGGCGGACTGATGCGGGCGGCGAAAGACATTGCAGAACACGGGCGGTTTGACGCTCTCGCCAGCCTGCCGACGATGAACGACATCACGGCGGCGTTCGGGGACAAAAGCTAGACCCCCGGCGGCCGCCTCAAGTCCAGCGTCAGCGGGAATTCAGGATGGGGCGCTTCGGGCGGCGGCTCGTAGGCGCCGGGGGTATGGCCGCGCGCCTCGAAGCGCGCGAGACGCCGCGCCTCGGCTTCGTTGCTGTTGACGGGGAAGGTCTCGTAGTTGCGCCCGCCCGGGATGGGCGACGTGATAGACGCAACCGCCGAGCGCCCGTCCGCTCCAGGCGTCGAAAATGTCCAAGACCAGCGGCGCCTGGACCGGCACCGTCGGATGCATCGCCATCGCCGGCTTCCAGGCCTTGTAGCGCACCGCGCCGACCGCGACGCCCTCGGTCGCGGTCCCGCGCAACGGCACCCGGCGCCGATTGCAGGCGACGACGTAGCGATCGGGATCGGAGGTCGTGAGCTTGACCTGCACCCGCTCGGTTGAAGAGTCGGTATAACGCGCGGTGCCGCCAATCGCGCCGGTCTCGCCCAGCACATGCCAGGGCTCGAGCGCCTGGCGCAGTTCGAGCTTGACGCCCTCGTATTCAACCTCGCCGCAGAAGGGGAAGCGGAACTCGGCCTGCGCCTCGTACCAGTCGGAGCGGAAGGCTAGCCCATGCGCCTTGAGATCGGCGAGGACGTCGAGCACGTCCTCCCAGACGAAGTGGGGCAGCATGAACCGGTCGTGCAGCGACGAGCCCCAGCGCGGCAGCGGCCCCTCGAGGGGACTGCGCCATAGCCGGGAGAGAATCGCGCGGATGAGCAATTGCTGAGCGAGGCTCATGCGTGCGTCCGGCGGCATCTCGAAGCCGCGAAACTCGATCAGGCCAAGACGGCCGGTCGGGCCGTCGGGCGAATAGAGCTTGTCGACGCAGATTTCCGCCCGATGAGTGTTGCCGGTTACGTCGGTGAGAAGATTGCGCATCAGGCGGTCGATGAGCCATGGCCGCGGGGTCGCGCCCTTTCCGGGCGGCGGGATCTGGGCGAGCGCGATCTCAAGTTCGTAAAGGCTGTCATGGCGTGCTTCGTCGACCCGCGGCGCCTGACTCGTCGGACCGATGAACAGGCCGGAGAAGAAATAGCTGAGGCTCGGATGCCTCAGCCAGTGGATGACGAGGCTTTTCAGCAGGTCGGGACGCCTGAGGAACGGGCTGTCGAGCGGCGTCGCCCCGCCGACGACGACATGATTGCCCCCGCCGGTGCCGGAATGCTTGCCGTCGATCATGAACTTGTCGGCGCCGAGGCGGGCGAGCCGCGCCTCCTCGTAAATCGCCTCCGTCGTGGCGACGCATTCGCGCCAGCTCGCCGACGGATGGATGTTGACCTCGATCACGCCGGGGTCGGGCGCAACGCGAATGACGTTCATGCGCGGATCGGCCGGCGGAGGGTAGCCCTCGATCTGCACCGGCAGCCCGACCCGCTCGGCCGCCGCCTCCGCGGCGGCGATCAGTTCGAGATAGTCCTCGAGCCGCTCGACCGGCGGCAGGAAGACGCACAAGTGCCCGTCGCGCGCCTCGACCGTCACCGCGGTGCGGACAGCGCCATCGATGTCGCCGAGCCGCTGCTCGACCCGCTCCTGCTGGCCGGCTTCCGCGGCGGCGAACGAGGCGAGCCTTTGGGCGCGTTCGCGCGGGTCGTGATAATCCGGCAGCGGCCCGCGCGGCTCGGTCGGATCGGCCTCGACGATATAGGGGTACGACGCCGGCGGGACGTAGGGCAGGGCGCCCAGAGGCAGGCGGTAGCCGACCGGACTGTCGCCGGGAACCAGATGCAGCGCGCCGCGGCGGGTCTTCCATTTCTCGCTGCGCCAGCGATGCTCCTCCGCCTTCGCTTGCCAGCGCTGGACCGGCAGCACGTATCCGGAAGGCTCGGTCAGGCCGCGCGAGAAGACGCGGGCAATCCGGTGGCGCTCCTCAGGATCCTTGAGCTTGGAGTTTTCCGGCGAGACGTTGGCGGGCAGGTTCGCCTCTTTCACGATCCACTCGGCTGGATCCTCGTAAGCGGGCGCGACGTAGTCTGCGTCGACGCCGAGGTCGGAGGCGATCGCGGCGAGGAGCGCCTGCGCCTTCTCACTCGTCGCGCCGGTGTCGACGCCCTCGACGGCGATGCGCTTAGGGTTGAGCCAGATCGGTTTGCCGTCGCGGCGCCAATAGAGCGAGAACGTCCAGCGTGGCAGGGTCTCGCCCGGGTACCATTTGCCCTGCCCGTAGTGCAGAAATCCTCCCGGTGCGAACCGGTCGCGCAGGCGGCGAATGAGCCGGTCGGCGAGCTCGCGCTTGGTCGGGCCGACGGCGTCGGTGTTCCACTCGCCAGATTCGAAATCGTCGATCGAGACGAAGGTCGGCTCGCCGCCCATGGTGAGCCTGACGTCATCGGCGACGAGCTTGCGATCGACGTCCTCGCCGAGAGTGTCGAGGGCCTTCCATGCTTCTTCCGAAAAGGGCTTGGTGATGCGCGGGTGCTCGGCGACCCGATCGACCCGCATGTCGAATTTGAATTCGACGTTGGCGAAACTGGCCACTCCTGAAATCGGCGCGGCGTTGCGATAGTGCGGCGTTGCGGCGAGCGGAATATGACTTTCCCCGGTCAAGAGGCCCGAGGTCGGATCGAGACCGATCCAGCCGGCGCCCGGAAGATAGACCTCGGCCCAGGCATGGAGGTCGGTAAAGTCGTGGTCGGTCCCAGGCGGGCCATCGAGGGCGATCAAATCGGGCTTGAGCTGGACGAGATAGCCGGACACGAACCGGGCGGCGAGGCCGAGGTTGCGCAGGATCTGGACCAGGAGCCAGCTCGAATCGCGGCACGAGCCTGAGCCGCGTTCGAACGTCTCCTCCGGGCCTTGCACCCCCGGCTCCATGCGGATGAGATATTTGATCTCGCGCGAAAGGCGGCTGTTGAGATCGACGACGAAATCGACGGTGCGTTTTGGCGAACGGTCGATCCCGTTAAGAAAAGCCTGGAGGCGCGGCCCCGCAGGCTCGGGCGTGCGGTAGATGATAAGGTCGGGTCTCAGGTCCTCGCCATATTCGAACGGCCAAGTCTCGGCGCTTTCTTCGACGAAGAAATCGAACGGATTGTAAACGGTCATGTCGGCGACGACGTCGGCTTCGATCTTCAGTTCCCTGACCATTTCGGGAAAGACGTAGCGCGCGAGCCAATTGCCGTAGGGGTCCTGCTGGTGGTTCACGAAATGGTCGGCGGGCGTCACTTTCAGCGAGTGCGAGATGACCCGGGTGCGGCTGTGCGGCGCGGGCCTTAGCCGGACGATTTGTGGGCCGAGCGAAACTGGGCGGTCGTACTTGTAATGCGTCAGGTGATGGATGGCGGCTCGGATCGACATGGGCTCGCGGGCGCGGACTTGTGACTGATCAAATGACCCTTTCACAATCTGCTGCGCCGCACAATCGCATCCGTAGCCGCGGTCTCTAGCCCGTCGATAGAAGGGCGTCCTTCCGACGTCCTATGGAGCGCGGTCAGCGACCGCGCCTAGAATGCGGCGCGGCTTTCGTCGGCCCCAACCCCGGTCCGCGGCGGATCGCCCTCAAACCCGCAAGCCTTGAGCGTCTCCAGCATGTGAGGCGGCGCGGGCGCCTCGACTTCGATCGGCGGCTTTGCCTTCGAGAGCGGCACCACGACCTTGCGCGCAAGCAGTTGCAGCGGAAGCTCGGCGCGTGCGCCGTAGATCGCGTCGCCGAGAATCGGCCAGCCCTCGGCCGCGCAATGGACGCGCAGTTGGTGGGTGCGCCCCGTCCTGGGCTCGAGCTCGAGCCAGGCGATCGGCGCGCCGCACCAGACGCCCCGACCCTTCAGCCGCCACAGGGTCAGCGCCTCTTGCCCATTCGGGTCGACCTTCATCCACCAGCCGCGCTTGTCGTCGAGCCGGCCGAGCTTGAGGTCGATCGCGCCCTCTTCGCCCTCCGGCGCGCCGGCGACGATCGCCCAATAGGTCTTGCCGATCTTGCCCTGCTTGAACAGGAGCCCCAAAGTCTCCAGCGCCTTGTGATGGCGGCCGAGAATGAGGCAGCCCGCCGTCTCGCGGTCGAGCCGGTGGGCGAGCGCCGGCTTTCGCGGCAGTCCGAAACGCAGGGCGTCGAAATCGTCCTCGAGGCTCAAGCCGCCTTTCGGCCCGCGGTGGACCGCAACGCCCGCCGGCTTGTCGATGACCAGCATCAATCCGTCGCGATAAAGCAGCCGCGCTCTTGTTTCTTCCGGCGTCATGAGTTGAGTGGTATGCCAACCGGGCCGCCCGCGCATAGGGCGTGATCACGAGGTCTTTTCAATTTGGACCAGGACGACGAGAAGAAGGCGAAGTCGGGCCTGCGGCGCTGGTTCGGCGGCGCTGATGCCGCGACCGCGCCGCCGGTCGAGCCGCCGTTGGCCGCGACTCAACTCGAGCCGCCGCTCGCGACTCCGGCCTCGCCCAGCGCCTCGCCGGCTGCGACGGAACCGAAGCGAACCTGGCTTCAGCGCCTGCGATCGGGCCTCTCGCGCTCGTCGACGAACATCGCCCGGAGCGTCGCCGACATCTTCACCAAACGCAAGCTCGACGCCGCTTCGCTTGACGATCTCGAAGACGCCCTCATTCAGGCCGATCTCGGCCTCGGCGCGGCGGCGCGCATTCGCGAGGCAGTCGCCCGCGGGCGCTATGAGCGCGGGATCAATCCCGACGAGGTCAAGCGGATCCTCGCGGCGGAGATCGAGCGCTCGCTCGCCCCGGTCGCTCGTCCGCTCGTGATCGATCCGGACAAGCGCCCGTTCGTTATCCTCGTTGTCGGAGTCAACGGCTCCGGCAAGACGACGACCATCGGCAAGCTCGCCGCCAAGTTCAGGGCCGAGGGAAAGACGGTCCTGCTCGGCGCGGGCGACACCTTTCGCGCCGCCGCGATCGAGCAATTGCGCATCTGGGCGCGGCGCACGTTTTCCGCCCTCGTCGAGCGCGAGCAGGGCGCCGATGCGGCCGGGCTCGCCTTCGACGCGATCACCCGGGCGCGCGAGCTTGGCGTCGACCTGGTGCTGATGGACACCGCTGGCCGATTGCAGAATCGTACGGAACTCATGGGCGAACTCGAAAAGATCATCCGGGTGATGAGGAAGGTCGACCCTGAGGCGCCGCATGCGGTGCTGCTCGTGCTCGACGCCACGGTCGGGCAGAACGCGCTGAGCCAGGTCGAGATCTTCGGCCGAACCGCCGGCGTCACCGGCCTCGTGATGACCAAGCTCGACGGCACGGCGCGCGGCGGCATCCTGGTGGCGATCGCCGACAAGTTCGCGTTTCCCGTGCACTTCATCGGCGTCGGCGAGGGCGTCGACGACCTCGAGCCGTTCACTGCCCGCGACTTCGCCGAGGCGATCGCCGGGGTCGAGAGAGCGGAGGCATGAAGACGCTTCGATGACCGGACCGAACGTGACCGGGACCTCCGCCGTATCGCAGCGCAAGGTTCTAAGCCCGATCGTGAAACTTCCGCTCGAGCTCGGGCCGCTTGTGCTGTTCTTTGTCGCCAATTCGAGACCTGGGCTCTTTCACGGGCTCGTAGGCGGATTGCTGCCTCAAGACTTTCCGCCCGACAAAGCTGGCATGTTGACCGCGACGGCTGTGTTGATACCGGCGACGTTCGTCGCCCTGATCATCTCTTTCGCGCTGACGCGCCGGCTTCCGGTGATGCCGGTGGTCACTGCTGGAATGGTGCTGGTCTTTGGCGCGCTCACGTTATGGCTGCAGGACAAGACTTTTATCGAAATCAAGCTGACCGTCATCTACTGCTTGTTCGGCGTCGCGCTCCTCGGCTCAATGGCGTTCGGCAAACTGCTGCTCCCGATCGTCCTCGACACCGCGATCCATCTTGACGCTGCCGGCTGGCGGCAATTGACGATTCGGTGGGGCCTGTTCTTCTTCGCGCTCGCGGGCGTCAACGAGGTCCTGCGCCACATGCTGACCTGGGACCAATGGGTGGCGTTCAAGACCTTTGGCGTCTTTCCGATCACTATTGCCTTCGCGCTGGCGCAGGCGCCTCTCATAATGCGCCATGAGGCAAAAGAGGACGCATTCGCTGACGAAATGTGAGGGTTGCCGATCGCCCGCGCTCCTAGGCGCGCATCAGCCATCGCGTCTGTAGCCGCCTGCCCCAGAATAGCGGGAGACGCCCCCGGCAAATAACAACGAAAAAGCCGCCTTGCGGCGGCTCTCCGAGTTTAGGGGCGATTCAAGAAGATCAGCCTACTGCAGAGATTGGAGTCCTGCGCCTGCGCGTCGCGACGAACCCGAGACCCGCGAATCCGACCAGCATCATCGCCCAAGTCGAAGCCTCGGGTGCAGACGCCGGGGGAGCATCCGTAACGGCGACGGTGTAATATGGACCCGTGAAGGGATCGCCGCTCGCGTTCTGATTCGACAACAAGACCCCGTAACTGGTCGGGCTGAAGCCGAACAGGTTCAGTGCAAAGCCGCCACTCGTTTCGACCGAAATGCCGGGGAAATCCACATAGCCGACCGAACTTGACGAAGGATAGTAGGCCTTCTGGTCATCGCCGGCGTAGGTTGTCAGCCCTGTCACCGTGTACGTCGTACCCCCGACGTCGACCGATCCAGTCACGCCATCGACGGTAAAGGGCGACGTAGCGCTAGTGTACGACAAATCGAGTGTGCCAGATATTCCCGTGCCCGTGAACGACAAGCCGAGATCGGACACCGCCGCGCTCGCCGGCGCGGTGCCCGCTAACGCGCAAGCGCCCGCAATAGCGCCTGCAAATACCAAATGTTTCATAGAAACCCCCGACCCACAGGACTGGATTGCCACCGCACAATCCTAAACAGCCTTTACTTAACCGAGCGCGCGGAAGCAATCAAGCCCTTTCGATCATCTACCAATGCCGCGCGTTCGTTAGTGGGTGCATATGGTTGCTGTGCCGGGAGCGCCCCACATCGCACAGGGCGAAAAACTGAAGCGATACGTCCCATTGGCAGGCGCCACGAAGGTTAACACGCCCGGCGCCTCCGGGGCGCCAAAGAAGAATCCGCCGGGACCCTCGACATTGGGATCGCGCGGCCGCGACACCGCTGCGACCCGCCCGCTGCGGGGATCGTAGTCAGTCGCAAGGCCGGTCATTTGAGCCGAAATGGCTTGGCCGCCCGAAAATCGGCCAACGAACGAAGTCGCTGCGCCCCGGTAAGTCCAGCAGGCTTGACCTGGGGTCATTTGGATGTGCGCCGCGATGTCCTTGCTGCAAGAACCCGCGTAGGCAGGGACCGAGGCCAAGGCTGCGGCAGGGACGGCGAATCGAAGCGCGCAATCCAACAGATGTCGGGGATCGAAGCGGATGAACACGAAGAATTGAACCTACGAATTCGCGCCGGCGTAGCTGCGCCAGCCCATGGGGCGCCCTCGCGCGTCAGCGACCAGTAGCGTCTCCGCCCGTCAAAGCCGCGAGTCGCGCTTCTTCCTCGGCGCTGAGCGCCGCCGTCGCGCGGGGCGCGCGGCGGCGGGCGAAGAGCGCGGCGGCGACACCGGCGCCAAGGACCAGCGCCGGGCTCAGCCATAAAAGCAGCGTCTCCGGCTTGAGCGGCGGCCGGAGCAGAATGAAATCGCCATAGCGCGACACCAGATAGGCGCGCACCGCGTCGTTGCTTTCACCATCTTTGATGCGCTGGCGGATGAGGATGCGGATGTCGCGCGCCAGCGGGGCGTCGGAATCGTCGATCGACTGGTTCTGGCAAACCAGGCAGCGCAATTCCTCCGACAGCGCGCGGGCGCGCGTCTCGAGCGCTGGGTCCTTCATCACTTCGTCCGGCTGGACCGCCACCGCGGGCGCCGACGCGAACGCGAGCGTAAAGAATAGCGCCAAGCGAATGAGCCGGATGATCATTGCGCGGGCTGCGGAAGCGAGCCGCCGCCGGCCTTCGCCCGCGCCGCTGCGCCGAAGCGAAGGCGCCGGTCGGCGAGCGACAGGACCCCGCCAAGCGCCATGGCGGCGGCGCCGAGCCAGATCAGCGTCACCAGGGGCTTCCAGTAGAGGCGGGCGGGCACGTCGCCGGCGGGCGTCGGGTCGGCGATAGCGACATAGACCTGACCGAAGTTTAGCGTCGCCAGGCCCGCCTGGGTCGTCGTCATCTGCCGGGCGGCGAATTGCCGGCGCGCCGGCGCGATATCGGCGACCACCGCGTCGCCGGAGCGCACGGTCATCGACGTCGCCGCCTCCCGATAGTTCGGGCCCGTCCGCTCGCCGACCCAATCGAGGGTGACCGAATAGGGCCCGACCCGTTCGGGGACGCCCTTGTGCAGGGTCGCGATCGTCTCGGCGCCGAAGCCCAGCCCCGAGAGGCCAAGCAGCGTCACGCCGACGCCGACATGGGCGAGCGCCCCGCCGTAGAACGACAGCGGCAGCCCGAGCGCGCGCTTCAGCGCGACGCCGGGCGTGAGACCGGGCCGCTGCGCGCGCATGATGACCTCGATCAGGGACCCGAGAATGACGAAGACCCCGAGGCCCGCCGCCAGCGGAGCGAAGACCGACCCACCGCTGAGCCACGCCGCGCCGAGGACTCGCAGTCACTGCGCCGGCGACCAAAGCGAGGGTCAGCCGTTGCGCCACGGCCAGCAGATCGCCGCGCTTCCAGGCGAGCGAGAACCCGAATGGGGCGACCAAGCAGGCGGTCAAGAGCAGGGCGCCGCAGGTCAAGTTGAAGAAGGGTGCGCCGACGGTGATTTTCTCGCCGGTCAATTGCTCAAGCGCCAGCGGGTAGAGGGTGCCGAACAGCACGGTCGCGCACGAGGTCGTCAGCAGGAGATTGTTGACGATGAGCGCGCCTTCGCGCGAGATCGGCGCAAACAGTCCGCCCTGCTTCAGCATGGGGGCGCGCCAGGCGAAGAGCGCGAACGAGCCGAAAATGAACAGCGCCAGAATCGCCAGGATGAAAACCCCGCGACGCGGATCGCTGGCGAAGGCGTGGACAGAGGTCAATACTCCGGACCGGACAAGAAAAGTGCCGAGCAGCGAAAACGAGAAGGCGAGGATGGCGAGAAAGATCGTCCACACCTTGAGCGCGTCGCGCTTCTCCATCACCGCCACCGAATGGACGAAGGCTGTGCCCGCCAGCCACGGCATGAGGGAGGCGTTCTCGACCGGGTCCCAGAACCAGAAGCCGCCCCAGCCGAGCGTGTAATAGGCCCAGAACGATCCAGCGGCGATGCCGAGCGTAAGAAAGCTCCAGGCGACGAGGGTGAACGGCCTGACGAAGCGCGCCCAGGCGGCGTCGATTCGGCCCTCGATCAGCGCCGCGGCGGCGAACGAATAGACGATCGAGAAGCCGACATAGCCGAGATAGAGCAGCGGCGGATGGATCGCGAGGCCCGGGTCCTGGAGAATCGGATTGAGGTCGCGTCCCTCGAATGGCGCAGGCGACAGGCGCTCGAACGGATTCGAGGTCAGGAGAATGAAGGCGAGGAAAGCGAGGCTGATCAGGCCCTGAACGGCGAGCGCGTCGGCGCGCAGCCTCATGGGAAGCGCGCGGCCGAACAGGGCGACGAGTGCGCCGAACACCGCCAGAATGAGGACCCACAGCAGCATCGAGCCTTCGTGGTTCCCCCAGACGCCGGAGATCTTGTAGATCGCCGGCACCGCGCTGTGCGAGTTTTCGGCGACGTTGAGAACCGAAAAGTCCGAGGTCAGATGGGCGTTGACAAGCGCCCCGAAGGCGATCGCGATGAGGATGAGCTGGGTCAGCGCGGCGCTGCGGCCGACGCCCATCAGGCCGCCGTCGCCCACCCGAGCGCCCCAGAACGGCACGACCGTCTGGGCAAGCGCTGCGCAGAGCGCGAGGACGAGGGCGAAATGACCGATCTCGACGATCATGGCTTGGCGACGTCCTCCCCTTCCTGCCAACGGCCCTGTTTCTTAAGCGCCTCGACGACCTCGCGCGGCATATAGCGCTCGTCATGCTTGGCGAGAATGGCGTCGGCCCGCAACTGGCCGGGCGCCGCCAGTACGCCTTCGGCGACTACGCCCTGACCCTCGCGAAAGAGGTCGGGCAAGAGGCCCTGATAGGAAACCTTGAGTTCGTGGGCGCCGTCGGTGACCACGAACGCCACCGTCTCGCCGGCGGACTTGACGACCGAGCCCAGTTTCACCAGCCCGCCGACGCGCAGCCGCGCTCCCGGCTCGAGCGCCTTCTGAACGACTTCGGAGGGGCTATAGAAGAAGATAATGCTGTCGCTCAGCGCATAAAGCGCCAGGCCCGCCGCTGCGCCGACAACGGCGAGCGCGGCGGCGATGAGCGCAAGGCGGCGGCCACGACGGGTCAATTGGCGTCTCCAAGGCCAAGGTCGTGCGCGAGCGCATCGAGGCTCGCAACCGCGTTCGGGTCGGGCGCGAGCGCCTTGCGGGCATCGGCGAGCGCCGCCTTGGCCTTGTCGGCCTCATGCAGCACCGCATAGGCGCGAATAAGGCGCGACCATTCGTCGACGGTGCCGCCATTGCTGGCGAGCCGGGTGGCGAGCCGGTTCACCATGCCCTCGATAATCGGCCGCTGGACTGCGGGAATGGCGCCGGGTGCGCTCGCGCTCGCTTCGGCCGGCGCCGGCTCGCCCTTGAGCGCGGCGAGGCGCGAGCTCACCACGCCCCGCCACGGCGCTTCGGGCGGCGAATCGGTGAGAATCTGCTCGTAGGCGCGCATCGCTTCGGCCTTCTTGCCGTCCTGCTCGGCGGCGAGCGCGAGATAGAAACGCGCCTGCGGCTGGCCGGGCTGTTCGGCCACCGCCCGTTCGAACGCCTCGCGCGCCTCGCCGGTGACGACGCCGCCCGCCGCGGCGACCAGAGCCTCGCCATAGGCGGCGCGGCGCAGGGGATCCTCGCCGAGTAGACGGAGCGCCTGGGCGTAGGCTTGCGCGGCGTCGGCGTAACGCTCGAGGCGCATATAGACCGGCGCGATCACTGCCCAGCCCTTGCCGTCGTCGGGTTTGGCGATGAGCCGCGCCTCGACCGCCGCGACCGCCGCTTCGATCTCGCCGTTGGTCTGCGGCGCCGGCGCGCGTCTCGCCAGCGGCTCGTCGGGCATCCGGGGCTGGCCGAGAAACGCGTAAAGCGGAAAGGCGATCGCCGGCAGCCCGAGGGCGATCAGCGCCGCCGCGGCCAGCCGATTGCGCGGGGCCGTCGGCGGCGGCGTCGGCATGGGCGAGGGCGCCGCGGCTATGAGGCGGCGCGCCGCTTCGGCGCGGGCGCTCTCCGCCTCTCCTTGCGGCAATAAGCCGCGCTCGACATCGCGCCGGATTTCCTCGAGTTGCGCCTTATAGAACGCCGCTTCGTTCGCTGCGGCGTCCGCTTTTGCGCTCGAAGACGGGCGAAGCAGCGGCCAAAGCGCGGCGAGGACCGCAAAAGCGGCCATTCCCGCCAGGACGAACCACAGCATCAATCAGCCTCGGGGCGGCCTTTGCGAATAGGCCCTCGGAAAAGTCCGCGCTCTGTTATCGCAAAGCGAAGTTGAGGTCTCGTCAAAACCTCAACTCGTCATTTTCCAGCTTCCATCCGGCTGTTTGCAGCCGACGCCATGGCCGCGGTTGGGCCGGCCGGCGATATAGATGGTCTGGGAATAGGCGCGGCAGCCGTCGCCCGCCGCGGCGCCGGCCTCGACATAGCCGAACACGCCATGCGAGCCGCGCCAGGAGCGCCGCTGACCCGAATCGAGAGCGGCGACCTGGGCCTCCCAAGCGCTTTGGCGGTCGCCGTCGCTGAGCGACGCCCCGACCGGCCCCCCGAGCGCGCCGCCGAGCGCCGCGCCGGTTGGAATCGCCGGGGCGGCAGGTTCCGCAGGAGCGGCGGCGGCGGCCGGCGGCGCGCCGCCCGAGCCGACGCTCGAACAGCCGGCAAGGCCGAGCGGCCCCAGCGCAATGATGACAAGAAGCGTCCGCTGCATCGTTCCCTTTTCTCTACCGCGAAGCGTCAGGCGCATGGCAGCCTTAAGATGGCGCGCAAGCCCCCGAGCGGGCTTTCGTCGAGCTCGAGCGAGCCGCCGTAAATCGAGGCGAGATCGACGACGATCGACAGGCCGAGGCCGGAGCCGGGCCGCGACTTGTCGAGCCGCTTTCCGCGCTCGATCGCCGCGGCGCGCGCGCTTTTGTCGAGGCCCGGGCCGTCGTCGTCGATCTCAGCGATGAGAAACGGGGCGGGCTCCTGGTCGCCGCCGGCCGCTCGCGCGGCGTGAATCGAGACCCGCTCTCGCGCCCACTTTCCGGCATTGTCGAGCAGGTTGCCGATGAGATCGGTGAGATCCTGGGCTTCGCCGCGGAACTTGAGGCCCGGCTGCAATTCGACGTCGAACGTCAGCGCCCGGTCGTCATGCAGTTTCTCATAGGTGCGGACGAGCCCCTCGACCACCGGCTTCACCTCCGTCGCCAGTCCGAACGTCCTGGCGCGGGCGGCGGCGCGCGCGCGATCGAGATAGAACGTCACCTGCCGGCGCATGATCTCGGCCTGCTCGCGGACCTTTTCCGACAAGGTCGGGCTCATCGAGTCGGCCTCGTTCATCAGCACGCTGAGCGGGGTCTTGAGCGCGTGGGCAAGATTGCCGACCTGGGTGCGTGCGCGCTCGACGATCTCACGGTTGGCGTCGATCAGCTGATTGACCTCGGTCGCCAACGGCGCAACGTCCTGGGGAAATTCGCCAGCGATGCGTTCGGCCTCGCCGCGGCGGATGCCGGCCACCCCTTCCTGCAACACCCGCAGCGGGCGCAGACCGAATCGGACCGCAAGCGCCGTCGAGCCGATCAGCGCCAGCGCCAGCGTCAGGAACGTGGCCGCGAGCGCCCATTCGAAGCTACGCTCCTGGCCCTCGATCACGTCGGCGTTGGCGGCGACCTGCACCATGTAGCGCCCTTCGTCGCCAGCGTCGATCTCGCGCTCAATCATCCTCAGTTCGTGCCCGCCCGGCCCGACCGCGTAGCCGCTGAGGATCGCGCCTTGATCCTCGCCGACGGCGACCAGGTGCGGCAACTGAGTCGCGAACAGCGACTTCGAGGCTCGGATTTCAGGCGGATTCACGTCGGTGCGGGTGATCTGCCAGTACCAGCCGGAGAAGGCCAGTTCGAACTGCGGCGCGATCGCCGCCTGGGCGCCGGCCTTGGCCTCGTCGTTCGGTATCGCGACATTGGCGACCAGCGCCTTGAGGTAGACGCCGAGCTGGTCGTCGAAATTGGCTTCCGTCCAGCGGGCGTTGAGCGCGCTCAGGCCGAGGCCGGCGAGGACCAGGATCAGCGTGCTCCAGAACGCCGCCGAAAGAAACAGGCGCGAGGCGATCGACCGCGCGCTGAGCGCCTTGAACATCAAAGCCTTACGGCACTTCGCGGACCGCCCCGCGCGCCGCGCTGGTCGCGAACGCGGCGTAAGCGCGCAGCGCCGTCGTGACCTGCCGCTTGCGCGGCTTGGCCGGCTTCCAGGCGTCTGAGCCCTTGGCCTCCATCGCCGCCCGGCGTTGACTGAGCGTCGCATCGTCGACGAGCACATCGATCGAGCGGGCGGGAATGTCGATGGCGATCAGGTCGCCCTCCTCAATCAACGCGATCACGCCGCCCTCGGCCGCTTCCGGCGAGACATGACCGATCGACAGGCCCGAGGTGCCGCCGGAGAACCGCCCATCGGTGACGAGCGCGCAAGCCTTGCCGAGGCCGCGCGACTTGAGATAGCTGGTCGGATAGAGCATCTCCTGCATGCCAGGACCCCCGCGCGGCCCCTCGTAGCGGATGACGACCACGTCGCCCGCGACCACCTTGCCGCTCAGGATCCCCTGCACCGCGTCGTCCTGGCTTTCGAAGATGCGCGCCGGCCCCCTGAACTTGAGACTGCCGGCATCGACCCCCGCCGTCTTCACGATCGAGCCGTCGAGGGCGATATTGCCGTAAAGCACGGCGAGGCCGCCATCCTTGGAGAAGGCATGCTCGGCGTCGCGGATCACGCCCTTGGCCCGATCATCGTCGAGTGAGGGATAGCGCGCCTGCTGGCTGAACGCGACCTGGGTCGGCACGCCGCCAGGAGCCGCGAGGAAGAATTCGTGCGTCGCCTTGCTCTTTGCCCGCATGATGTCGTTGCGCGACAGCGCGTGCTCGAGCGACTCGGCGTGCACCATGCGAACGTCGCGATTGAGCAGGTCCGCGCGATCGAGCTCGCCCAGAATGCCCATCACCCCTCCGGCGCGATGGACGTCCTCGACATGCACATCCGCCACGGAAGGGGCGACCTTGCACAGACACGGAACGCGGCGCGACAGCCGGTCGATGTCGGCCATGGTGAAGTCGATCTCGCCCTCGTGCGCGGCGGCGAGCAGGTGCAGGACAGTGTTGGTCGACCCGCCCATGGCGATGTCGAGCGACATCGCGTTCTCGAACGCCTTGAAGGTGGCGATCCCACGCGGCAGCGCGCCCTCGTCGCCGTCTTCGTACCAGCGCCGCGCGAGATCGACGACGAGATGCCCGGCCTCGACGAACAGGCGCCTGCGGTCGGCGTGGGTCGCGACCACCGTGCCGTTGCCCGGCAGCGATAGTCCAAGCGCCTCGGTCAGGCAGTTCATCGAATTGGCGGTGAACATGCCCGAGCACGAGCCGCAGGTCGGGCAGGCGGAGCGCTCGATCACCGCGACGTCGGCGTCGGAAACCTTCGTATCCGCCGCCGCGACCATCGCGTCGATGAGGTCGATGCTGCGCGTCCCGGTCGAGAGCTTGACCTTGCCCGCCTCCATCGGCCCGCCGGAGACGAACACCGCCGGGATGTTGAGGCGCATCGCCGCCATCAGCATGCCGGGCGTGATCTTGTCGCAGTTCGAGATGCATACCAGCGCGTCGGCGCAATGGGCGTTGGCCATGTATTCGACGCTGTCGGCGATGATCTCGCGCGAGGGCAGCGAATAGAGCATGCCGTCGTGGCCCATCGCGATGCCGTCGTCGACGGCGATGGTGTTGAATTCCTTGGCGACGCCGCCGGCCGCCTCGATCTCGCGGGCGACCAATTGCCCGAGGTCCTTGAGGTGCACGTGGCCGGGCACGAACTGGGTGAAGGAATTGGCAACCGCGATGATCGGCTTGCCGAAATCCCCGTCGCGCATGCCGGTCGCGCGCCAAAGGCCGCGAGCCCCGGCCATGTTGCGGCCATGCGTCGAAGTGCGGGAGCGATAGGGAGGCATGCGAAGCCTTTTAGACAGGAAAATGCGCCGGCGCGAAGGCGCCGGCAGGCCGCCATTGTCGCATTTTCATACGCCACGCGGCAAGGGCGGGGCCCTGCTCGCCGCTTGCGGAAAGGGCGCCGGGCGAAGCCGGCCGGGCGAGGGCCCGCGCAACAATGCGCACGTCACGCGCTGGATCCCTCGCCCGGCGCTTCACGCCACCCTCTCCCGTTGCGGGCGAAGGGAATCGCCGCATTGACTTCGCCACCCCGGATTGCCAAGAAACATGGGTTAAGCGCGGGTGTAGCTCAATGGTAGAGCAGCAGCCTTCCAAGCTGAATATGAGGGTTCGATTCCCTTCACCCGCTCCAATGCTTTCGGCGAACTTGGACTGACGCTCAGCCGCTGACGCCGGCGCCGCATCGGTTCCAGCCACGCCCACGGTCGCCGAAGCCTTCCGAGCCGCTTTCGGTGACCGCGACGGTGTCCTCAAGCTTGATGAAGCCGCGGCGCGGATGAAGAATTGTCGTCTCGATCGACAGGACCATTCCTTTCTGCAGCGGTAAGTCCGCGTCATGGGCGGAGTAGGGCACCGGGCCGCGATCGGTGAGGCGCGGCGCCTCGTGGCTGATGAGCCCCATCCCATGGGCGACGAATTCGAGCGAATTGCCGTGCGGCGAGGCGCGCGTGAGCTTCTCCGCGGCGGCATAGATGTCGCCGCCGCGCGCGCCGTGCCGGATCGGCCGTCTTGCGGCCTGCTGGATCGCGTCGACCTCGCCGAGCAGGTCCTCGAGTTCGGCGTCCGGACCGCCGAAAATGGCCATTCGGCAGAGATCGCCGATATAGCCATTGTAGTTGCCGCCGGAGTTGAGCGAGAGAATATCGCCCTCGTGCAGGATTTGGTCGGACGGCGCGCGATTGAGGCTGGTCCCGGCGGTGATCAGGCAATATTCGAAGGTGAGGCCGCGATTCACTTCCTCGCGACGGAGCGCCTCGACCAAGTCGCGCTTGGTCATGCCGGGTCGGGCGCCGCCGATGACCGCGAGCATCGAATCGACCACGAAATCGCTCGCCTTTCGTAAGTCTTCCAGCTCCTGCGGCGTCTTGACCGCGCGAAGGCGTTCAAGGGGCAGCTGCGCTTCGATGAGCTCCATTTCGGGCAACCCTTTGCGAAGCGCGCCCTCTGCGTCGGCCGGAAGGAAAGCCCGCTCGACGCCGATCCTTTTGACTTTCGGCGCAAGCGTCGCGAGCCTTTCGATTGCGGCCTCGATCCCGTCGGTGCTCATGCGCGCCGAGCCGCTGAATGTCGGGACCCAGAACCGGTTCAGCTCGTGCTCGTAACTCTCCATCGGATGCCCGACATAGGCGGCGCGTTCCGGATGGCCCTTCACATAAAGGAGAATCGGCAGGTAGCGGCTGACGCCGATCGCATCGAAATGATCGAAGAAGAAGAACCGGTAGCCGCCGAGAAGATACTGGATGTTGTGCTTGGACGTCACAACCAGGGCGTCGATCCCGGCCTCGTCCATCAGCGCATCCAGCCGGCCCGCATCGAAGGGAATTGGCGGCGGCCCGGCGGTCGTCTTCCCGGCATGACTCGAGGCGACGGCCGGAGTCGCGATCCCTTCCATGTTCTCCTCCCTCACTAAGGCTGGCGATCATAGGCCAACTGGCGTGGACGCGCGAGAACCCTCATTCCAGCAGCGTAGGGCGAGAGGAGAAGAGAAGTTCGCGCAATTGTTTGTGAATATCGGAATCCTGTGGTATGATTTGTCATTCGCCCGGAATGAGCTCGCGCGCTGTCGGGCCACGTCGCGGCGGAAAGGCGCGAAGGGAGAGTTTCGGCCGCGACGCTGGTGTAACCGATTGAAAAATATGGACTACCGGCATAGAAAACGATTTTGTTTCCGTTGCGCTGAATTTGGTTTTTGTTGCGTCCGGCTTGGTTCTTGTTGCGGTAGGCTTTGGTTTCGTTGCGGTGGGCTTGGTTTTTGTTGCCCGGACTTTAAAATTCAGCTCGCTTTAATACAATATGCGAAGCGCCGCCTCCCACCGTCGCCGATAGGCGTCAAGGCCCGGAACGGCCCAGGCCCGCGCGGGCTCGAGCCGCGGCGGATTGTGCGCCGCGCCCCAATCAGCGAGCATGGCTGCTCCCGCCGCCGCGCCGGCGCTCATTGGGGCGACGGCGACTTGTCGGCCTGGCATGAGCCCGGCGAGAACGGCGGCGAAGGCGGGCGAGCGGGTGAAGCCGCCCTCGACGATAAGGTCGCCCGGCGCTTCAAGACGCTGGAGCAATTCCGCCGTCATCAGGCCCGCATAGAGAGTCGCAAGCGCCGCGCGCGCCTTGGGCGTCGCCGGCGCGTCTCCTTCGATCCGGCCCATGCGCCCGGCGAACGGACCGCCCTGGTCGGAGAAGGCCGGAAGAGCGAGCGCGCCCGAGGCGACCACGCGGGCCACGTCGGCCTCCTCCGCGTCAGCCGGCGCTTCGCCGGCGAGGACTGCGAATTCGCGCCCGCCCATGAAGCGCGCGGTCGGCACCGGCTCTCCCCGCACGTCGACGTTCGCCAGCATGTCGGCCTTCGGATCGAGCCGCCCTTTTCCACCGACCGCCATGATGATGACCCAGGTCCCGGTCGAGATCACCGTGAACGGATCGCGGCGCGAGACAAGATGCGGCACGAGCGAGGCGTTCGAATCGTGGGCGCCGCAGACAACGCGCACATCGGCCGAGAGACCCGTGGCGGCGACGGCTTCGGGCGTGAGCGTTCCGAGCGTGTCCCAGGCATTGCGCATCGGCGGAAAGAGTCGCCGCCAGCCGAGCCTATCGACCATGCTCGAGAGCTTGCCCTCCTTCGGGCGCCAAAGATCGGTGTGCGAGCCGACCGAAGTGAACTCGGTCGCCGGGACGCCGCTCAGGCGCCACGACCAATATTGAGGATAGGCCAGGAACGCGCGCGCGGCGGCGAACTCAGCCGGGAATCGCCGCTGAAGAAAGTAGATCTGACGGCCGAGATTGAGCCCGCGCGGCAGGTTTGGCGACAGCGTCTCCTCAAACCGAGGCCTAACCTTGTCATATTCCGCCGCAACGGCGCCGTCGATGTCGAACTCATAGTCCACAGCTGGCAGCGCGGCGTCCTTGTCCCCGACCAGCACGCCCGCCGCGCCGTGCGCCGAGATCGAAATCGCTTCGATTGGGAATTGAGCGCCGAGCTCCTTCAGCGCGCCGATGAGGAACGCCCAGGCGCCTTCGGTGTAAAGACGCAGGTACGGCCAGCGCGCATCCGGGGCGACCGATGCGTTGGGGCGGCCGCGCTCGGCCACGACCTTCCCCGTGTCGTCGAAGACGACGACCTTCATGTTGGTCTTGCCGAGGTCGAAAACCGCGACGCAGCCACTCATGCCCGCGTCCCCCGTTCATTCCAGATGGAACATCTCGACCAGGGGCGCGGTGACCGGGCTGCCGTCGGGGTTGGCGGCCATGATGTCCTTCATGTGCGCCCACCAGCGCCGCATCACCGAATGCTTCGTCACGTCGTCCATGCGGTGGTCGTCGGTGCGCTCGAGATAGGCAAAAAGCGTGTTTGTGTCGGGGTCGAGAAAAATCGAATAGTTGCTGACGCCTGATTGACCCAGCAGCGCCTGCAACTCCGGCCAGATCGCATCGTGCCGGCGGCGGTATTCGTGCGCCTCGCCGGGGTTAAGGAACATTTTGAAGGCGTAGCGCTGCATGGGGCCTTGGCCTCACATCCGCTCTTCGCGGCCTCCGCCGCGAAGAAGGAAGACCCCTCCCGCGTCGGCTGCGGGGAGAGGCGTCGACGTCAGAAGTCGAACTTGTCGATGTTCGTCCTTCGTATAGATGAAGGGCGCGCCGAGCAAAATCTCGCTACCGTTAATGACGCTGAGCTTGCCGAGCTTGCCCGCGTCGACCGAGGTCGCGCCAGGCTTCAGCTTGCCGTCGACGACCGCTCGCATGACATAGGTGGCGGCATAGCCGAGGTCGATCGGGTTCCATAAGACAACCGACTTGACGCAGCCGGCTGTGTACGTAAGGCTTCATTGCGTTCGGCGTCGCGAGGCCGACGACCGCCGTTTTGCCGCACTGGCCGGCCTTGGTCACCGCTTCGGCGGCCGCGGGCGTCGCGACCGAGGTCATCGCGAAGAGACCCTTTAGCTTGTCGCCATATTTGTTCAGCAGCGTCGTGGACACGGTGACGCCGAGATTGTTGTCCTCCTGAGTTTCGACGGTCTCAAGCCACTGCATCTTGGGATGACACTTCTGGGCGTAAGCTTGCATCTCGGCGATCCAGCGCGCCTGGTTCGGCGTGGTGAAGGTCGAGGTGACGATGCCGAAGTCGCCGTCCTCGCCAATCTCCTTGGCCATCGCATCCACCATCGCTTTCGCAATGTTGTTCGGGGGAGCCTGCTGGACGAACCACTCGCGTGCATCCGGAGTCGAGCTTGCGTCATAGCCGACGACACGGATGCCTTTCGACAGCGCCTTCTTCAATACCGGCGCGATGGCGACCGGATCGTTCGCGGCGAACAGGATGCCGTCGACGCCGCTGGTGATGTAATTGTCGATGAACCTGATCTGCTCGTCGATTTTCGCCTCCGTCGGACCATCAGTCTTCACCTGTGACGTTGCCCAGCTCCTTGGCCGCGTCCTGCATGCCTTTGGAGGTTGCGTTGAAGTAGCCGATGCCGATCAGCTTGGGCACGTCGACGACGCTGATCTTTTTGCCTGCCCGATCAGGTGGATTGGTCGGCTGTCCGCCGTCGTAAGGAATGGCCGCCGCCGCCGCTGCGCCGCCGGCCTCGCACGCGAGCGGGCTGTTCGGCAGATCGTCGCCGCCGTCCCATTTGCTTGCGGCACTGGCGCCGCTCGCGGCAAACGCGAGGGCGACAATCGTCGCCGCCGCGCCGGTGAGCAGTCTCGCTTTCATTTTAGGCTCCTCCCTGAATGCCGCCAGCGGCGGCGTTGGCCCCCCGAAGGCGCGCGCTCAGTCGCGGCGGCGCTGGAGGGAACTCGCTATCAACACTGAAAGAATGAGCGCCACCCCGATCACGACAATCGTCGCGTCGCCCTTGACGCCCGTCAATGCCAAACCGTTCTTCAAGAGCTGGATCATCGCCAGCCCGATCGCCGTGCCCCAGATGGTGCCCGAGCCGCCAAAGATGCTGGCGCCGCCGAGCACCACCGCGGCGATCACGTCGAGTTCGTAACCCATGCCCATGTCCATGCGCGTCGTGGTCACACGGGAGACCAAGACGATGGCGGCCAGGCCCGAGGCCAGGCCCGACAGCGTATAGACGATCAGCTTTACCCGATCGACCGGTAGCGCGGAGAAACGCGCAGCCGTCTCGTTGGCGCCGATCGCATAAAGCGTGCGGCCGAAAGTGGTCCGGTCGAGCGCAACGCCCGCGACGACGACAAGAATGACGAGAACGACGAGTTGCGTCGGTACGCCGAGCACGTCGCCCTGGCCGAGAACATAGAACCATTCGGGATAACCGCGCACCGAATGCGCCTGGCTTATCCCTTCTGCGAGGCCGCGATAGAGCGCGAGCGTGGCGATCGTCATGATGAGCGGGGGCACCTTGATCCGGGTGATCACGAGGCCGTTGACGAAGCCGGCGAAACCGCCGACTGCGAAGGCGAAGGTGATCGCGACCGGCAGCGGTAAGCCAATATTCTTCCACGAATAGCCAAGCATGATCGCGCAGAGTCCCACCACCGCGCCGACCGAAAGATCAATTCCGCCGGTGATGATGACGAAAGTCATCGGCAGCGCGATGAGGCCGATCTCGGTCATCAGCCGGCCCTGGTTGAGGAGATTGTCAAGGGTCAGAAAGCGCTCGTTGGAAGCGCCGAGGCCGATTAGGGCAATCATCAGGATGATCGCCAGCACGGTCTCGTGCCGCTTCAGCCACCACGGAATCCCGCGCGCGGGCGCTTCAGCTGCGAGAGTCATTTCGACCATCCTCTAGCAGCGCGGCGCTGACGGCGCAGGATATCCGCGATGACGGTCGCGAGGATGAGGCCGCCGCGCAGGGCATCGGTCCAGTATGGCGAGACGTTGACGAAGACGAGCGCGCTCGTGATCTCGGCGATCAGGATCGCCGCCAGCGTCGAGCCGACAACAGTGCCGACGCCGCCGAGAATGCTGACTCCTCCGACCACGGATGCAGTGATGACGGTCAACTCGAGCCCGGGCGGCGTGGTTGACTGGATAACGCGCAGTTGGGTCGCGTAGACGAGAGTTGCAATGCCGGCGAAAAACCCGTGCAGCGCGAACACCATGACGACGGTGCGTTGGGGATTGACGCCGCAAAGGCGCGCCGCTTCAGCGTTACCTCCCGTCGCGTAGATTGCCCGGCCGCTGGCGCTGTAACGCATCCAAAACGCGGCCAGCGCGGTCGCCAGAACCATGATAACGACAGGCATGGGAATATCGAGGACGGCGAGGTCGGCGAGATGGAAGTTCTGCGGCAGATCGGTGATCCACTTTCCCCCGGTAACGCTGATGAGGCCGCCTTTCAGGATCGAGAGCATGCCGAGCGTCACGACGATGGCGGGAATGCGCAGATAGGCGACGACGGCGCCCTGCGCCGCCATGACTGCGACGCCGAGGATGAGCGGAGCGAGCCAGGTCACGAGGATGGGCGCGCCCGCGACGGCGAGCGAGCCGCTGATTGTCGCGAGCACGCCGATCAGCGCGCCGACCGAAATGTCGATGTTGCCGGATATGATCACCATCGACATGCCGATCGCGGCGACGGCGATATAGGCGTTGCCGAGCAGAAGATCGGAGAGATTACGGGTCGCCAGAAAGCGCGGGTTCACGAAGCCGACGATGACCGCCAGGCCGATCACGGCGAGCGCGAGCAGCGCCTCCTGAGAAGCAAATCGCCTCAGGCCGCCACTCTGCGCGCGCGCCGCCCCTGCGATCGCCGCCGCGCTCAAGCCGCCCTCTCCATGCTCGCCGCCTCTCCCATCATCGCCGCACCGACCGCCTCGGAGGTCGCGTGCGCGCGATCAAACTCGGCGACCAGCCGTCCCCCGCGCATGACGAGCACCCGGTCGCTCATGCCAAGCACTTCGGGCAGTTCGCTCGAGATCATCAAGATGGCGACGCCAACGCCGGCAAGTTCGCTCATGAGGCGATGAATTTCGGATTTAGCGCCGACGTCGATGCCGCGCGTCGGCTCGTCGAGAATGAGCAGTTTCGGATTGTTGGCGAGCCATTTGCCGAGCACGATCTTCTGCTGGTTGCCGCCGGAGAGGCGGCCCGCGATCTCATCGATCGAACTTGTCTTGACCCTGAAGCGCTGGATTCCCTCCTCAGCCATGCGTCGTTCGGCGTCACGGTCGATGAAGCCCGCGCGGGACAGCGCGCCAAGCGCCGCGAGCGAGAAATTGTGCAAGACGCTCATTGGCCGCACTAGGCCCTGGACTCCGCGATCTTCCGGGACATAAGCGATCCCCTTCGCGCGCGCGCTCTCAGCCGAGCGAATCGTGACGCCCTGGCCCATGAGCCGGATCTCGCCGGACTCTGCAGGCGTGATTCCGAACAGCGTCTGGGCGAGCTCGCTGCGCCCCGAGCCCACGAGTCCCGCAAGCCCGACGATCTCGCCTGCGCACACCGAGAGGCTGACGCCCTTGGTCATCGGATGGCGCACGATGTTGCGCGCCTCCAGCACCGGGGCGCCGATCGGGACGACGGTCTTTGGAAAGAGGTTGTCGATCCGCCGTCCGACCATCATCTGTACGAGTTCAGAGGCGTTTGTGTCGGCGACGTTTCGCGCCCCGACATAGGCGCCGTCGCGAAGCACGGTAACGCGGTCGCCGATGGCGAAAATCTCGTCGAGACGGTGACTGATGTAGACGATGCCGACCCCGCGGGCTCTGAGGCGACGGACGATATCAAAGAGCCGCGTCACGTCGCTCTCGGTCAGCGACGCCGTCGGCTCGTCCATGATGACGATGCGCGCGTCGTGAGACAGCGCCCGCAGGATCTCGACTCGCTGGCGGTTGCCAACCGAGAGCGCCCCGACGACCTGGTTTGCCGAGAGATCGTCGATCTCGAGCGAGGCGAGAAGCGCCTCGGCCCGGGCGCGCATGGCGCCCCAGTCGATGTGACCCAGTCCGGCCCGCGGCGCATGCCCAAGAAAGATGTTCTCCGCGACCGTCAACTCCGGAAAGAGCAGTAGCTCCTGATAGATCGTCGCGACGCCCGCGCGCTTCGCGTCGTCGGGAGTGGTGAAGCGCGTTTCTCGGCCGCCGATCAAAATCGAGCCGCTGTCGGGCTGATAGACTCCGGAAATGATCTTGATGAGCGTCGATTTGCCGGCGCCGTTCTCTCCGAGAAGCGCATGAACCTCGCCCGCGCGGACTTCGAACGATACGCCCGAAAGCGCACGCACTCCGGGAAATGCCTTCTCGATATCGCGCACCTCGAGCAGCGGAGCCGCTGGGCTGGGCGTCAAGTCGGTCTCCGGAGCCGCCCTCACGCCGCCTCCGTAGCGCGCACCTCAGGATTGACGACGATTGTCTCCACGCCGGCATCGCGCAGCATGGCGAGCGCCTCGGGCGGCGCAGCCTGATCGGTTATAAGCACGTGAATGCGGGAGAGCGGACAAACGACAAGGCTTCCGCGCTGGGCGAATTTCGAATAGTCCGCCAGCACGACCAGCTTGTCTGCGCGCCTCAGAAGTTTCGTCTCCGCGCGAGCGATCAGCGGATCGCCCTCGATCACGCCGAGCGGGCCGATCGAGATCGCGCTCATGAACATGATGCGTGCCGAATAGTGCTGAATTGCGTCGTCGTCGAAGGGGGCGACGATGAGCTTTTGGTCGCGATAAACCTCACCGCCGGGCAAGGCGACGCGGTTCTGCGTTTCACGAATGAGAAACTCAGCGAGCGGATAAGAGTTGGTCAAGATCTTCAGCCGCGTAATCCGCAAGAATTCCGCCATCTGGAAGGTCGTCGTGCCGCCGTTAATGATGATGACGTCCCCATCGACGCACATTTCGATTGCCCTTCGGGCGATCGCGCGTTTGGCCTCGATGTTGATCGTGCGGCTCACGTCGAACGCCTGCGTCTCGAGCGACGCCTGGGCCATCCGGCTGGAGAATGCGCCGCCGAGCGCCTGGATGCCGCCATAGACCCGCTTCCCGTGCCCGGCCTCGGCCAAGCGAGCGGCGTCGCGCCGCGCCGACGCGGCTGACACGCCCGTCGCCGCCATGAGGTCTGCAATTGTGAGGAAGCCTTGCGCAGCGAGCAGATTGCGCACGATCTCGACGCGCTGTCTCTCGCGCATGGTCCTCGTCGTTCCCCCGGTCACCGGTTATTGCCGCTTCAGTGCCATAGGCCTCACGCACTGTCAATCAAGCTCAACCAAATTCGCTCACTGCAGTGGACAATCGCGCAAAAACTTGACGCGCTTCAATCATTTTCATATTTTTTGATGAAAATCGCGTGGCATCGAGAGGAACGACCAATGGGCGGCGATCACAATCGTTTTGACGCTCCGTTGCCCGATCTTTGGGACGACGAACACGCGGCTTCCCTCGACGATCCCGGTCTGTTGCTCTATCGGTCCAATCTGCTCGGCAGTGACCTGCGCATCACCAATTTCGGCGGCGGCAACACTTCGGCGAAGCTCACCGCCGCCGATCCGCTGACTGACGCGGCGACGGAAGTCCTTTGGGTCAAGGGCTCGGGCGGCGACATTGGATCGATGAAGCTCGACGGTTTCTCGACCCTCTACCTCGACAAGCTTCTCGGCCTCCGCGCGGTCTATCGCGGCCTCGAACACGAGGACGAGATGGTCGCGCTGTTCAATCATTGCACGTTCAACCTCAATCCGCGCGCGACTTCGATCGATACCCCACTGCACGGCTTCGTTCCCCATCCGCATGTCGACCACGTTCACGCCGACGCGGTCATTGCGGTTGCGGCGAGCGAGAACGCCGAAGCGCTGACCCGGGAGATTTATGGCGGGAACCTCGGTTTTCTGCCGTGGCAGCGGCCGGGGTTCGACCTCGGCCTGAAGCTCGGCGCGATGGCCGAAGCCAATCCGAACATAAAAGGCGTGGTGCTCGGCGGTCACGGCCTGTTCACCTGGGGGCCGACCGCGAGGGACTGCTACCGGACGACGCTGGAAATGATCAACAGGGCCGCTCGATGGCTCGGCGCGAACGCCCACGGCGAAGCCTTCGGAGGCCCGCGCGTCGAGGCCCTTCCGCGGGCGGATCGACGCGACGTCGCCGCGAAGCTCCTGCCCGCCATTCGCAAGCGCATATCGGCCGGCGAGCGCAAAATCGGACACTTCACCGACGCGGCGGCGGTGTTGGAGTTCGTCAATTCCCGCGATCTCAAACCCCTCGCGGCGCTCGGGACATCATGCCCCGATCATTTCCTACGGACCAAGATCCGCCCGCTGGTGCTGCCTTTCGAACCGGCGGCGCGCAACCTCGATTCGGTCCTCACTTCCCTCGATCGGAGCCTTGCCAATTATCGGGCCGACTACGAGGCGTATTACGGGCGATGCAAGCGGCCGGATTCCCCGCCGATACGCGATCCCAACGGGGTCATCTATCTCGTCCCGGGCGTCGGCATGCTGTCGTTCGCCAAGGACAAGTCGACCGCGCGCATCGCTGCAGAGTTCTACGTCAATGCGATCAACGTGATGCGCGGCGCGTCCAGCGTTAGCCGCTATAGCGGCCTTGCTGAGAAAGAGGCGTTCGGCATCGAATATTGGGTGCTCGAGGAAGCCAAGCTCCAACGGATGCCCAAGCCCAAATCGCTTGCCGGACGCGTCGCCCTGGTGACCGGCGGCGCAGGCGGCATCGGGCAGGCGATTGCCGCGCGGCTCATGGCCGAAGGCGCCTGCCTTGTGCTCGCAGACATCGACGCCCAGAGCCTTGATGCAACGGTCGCCGACTTCAGCAAGCGATTCGGAAAGGACGCGGTTGCCGGGGTGCAGGTCGACGTGACGAGCGAGCCTGCGGTCGAGGCGGCGTTCCGCGAGGCCATCCTCGCCTACGGGGGGATCGACATTGTCGTCGCCAATGCCGGAATCGCCTCTGCGGCGCCGTTCGAGGACACTTCGCTTGAGCTTTGGAACCGCAACTTCGCGATCCTCGCGACCGGGTATTTTCTCTCCGCGCGGGCGGGCTACCGGATCATGAAGGAACAGGGTCTCGGCGGCGCCATTGTGTTCATCGCCTCCAAGAACGCGCTCGCGGCCTCTCCCGGCGCGTCGGCCTATTGCAGCGCCAAAGCGGCGGAAGTTCATCTTGCTCGCTGCCTGGCGCTCGAAGGAGCGCCGCATGGCATTCGCGCCAATACCGTGAATCCCGACGCGGTGCTGCGCGGCTCCAAGATCTGGCAGGGCGAATGGCGGGCGCAACGGGCAGCGTCGAACAAGGTCAGCGAAACGGAGCTCGAAGAGGTCTACCGCCAGCGCTCGCTGCTGAAGCTGTCCGTATACCCGGAGGACATCGCCGAGGCGGTCTATTACTTCGCCTCCGATCTCTCCGCCAAAAGCACCGGCAACATACTTAACGTCGACGCGGGCAACGCCGTGAGTTTCACCCGCTGAGGACGCGACCGAACGGAGCGGCCATGTCCTATCGCATCCCCGAAGCCCTGATCGGCGAGGAAAACGCCAGGCTCGCCGGCGCCCAGGCGGACGATTACGCGGCTCTCGGCCGACGCCTGGAACGCGCCGGCGCCGACGTCGAGGCGGCCACGACCAGAGTCGCCGCCTTCGCAATCGCCGTGCCGACCTGGGGGGTCGGAACCGGCGGCACGCGCTTCGCCCGCTTCCCCGGACCCGGCGAGCCGCGCGGCATCTTCGACAAGCTCGAGGACTGCGCAACCATTCACCAGCTCACCCGCGCGACGCCGACCTGCTCGCCCCATTTCCCATGGGACAAGGTTGACGACTATCGCGAGTTGGCGGAATGCGCCGCGGCGCTCGGCGTTGGCTTCGACGCTGTGAATTCCAACACCTTTCAGGATCAGCCCGGTCAGACGCTGTCCTATAAGTTCGGTTCACTCAGCCACAGCCAAAAGGCGGTGCGCGATCAGGCGGTGGCGCACAACGTCGAATGCATCGAAATCGGCGAACGGCTGGGGTCGAAAGCGCTGACAGTGTGGATCGCGGACGGCTCGAATTTTCCAGGCCAGTCGAACCTCAACCGCGTGTTCGACTGGTACCTCGAATCGATGAGCGAGGTCTACGCGCGCCTGCCTGGCGATTGGCGCGTGTTCCTCGAACACAAGCTCAACGAGCCGGCGTTTTACGCGACGGTGATCTCCGACTGGGGAACCAGCCTCATGGCGGCTCAGGCGCTGGGGCCCAAGGCCCACTGCCTCGTCGACCTCGGGCACCACGCGCCGAACGTCAACATCGAGCAGATCGTGTCGCGGCTCATTCGCGCTGGACGGCTGGCCGGCTTTCATTTCAACGATTCGAAATACGGCGACGACGATCTCGACACCGGATCGATCGACCCGTTTCGTCTGTTCCGCGTGTTCAACGAGCTCGTCGACGCGAGCGCGCGCGGCGCGGCGGGCTTTGATCCCGCATACATGCTCGATCAGTCGCACAACGTCACCGATCCGATCGAGAGCCTCATGGTCTCGGCGATGGAAACGCAGCGGGCCTATGCACAAGCGCTCATCGTCGACCGCGAGGCGCTCGCCGGCGCGCAGGCGAATAACGACGTCATGCTCTCCCACCGCATTCTCAAGGCCGGGTTCCTCACCGACGTGTCGCCGATCCTGGCGGAGGCGCGGTTGCGCAATGGCGGCGCGATCGATCCGATCGCCGTCTATCGCGCGTCGAACTATCGCAAGGTCAAGGCCAAGGAGCGCCCTGCGGTCGCGGGTTCGTCGTCGGGAATCGTTTGAGCGGTGGCGCGAAGAGGCCGGGCGCGCGCCGCTTTGGCTTGCCAAATCAACCCGAAATTTAGCCAAATCCAGCAAAACTGAGCCAAATCCGGCCAAAGAAATCCAAAAGAAATTGGCTTTGTTTTCCTTGTTTTTCCTTGTCCGAAACGAGCTTTTTCAACGGGTTACGCCGACCCCCCCCCCCGACTTTTTTCTTGAACGTAGAGGCGCATTAAAAATCAGAACCATATTGTACAGTTCTGGACGCGGGGCCTCGCTGCTTGCGGAGGATCGATTGTTTCCATTGTAGCACAAATTTTGATTTTCCGAAATCATTATTCATGAAAAAAGCGCGCGCCGATTTTTCCTGGACGCGCTTGTGCTGGGACGACGTCAATCGGTGAGCCGGCCGCGCCGCGGGCGGCGGCGCGGTCCGGGTAGACGAGCCCCGTCTATTCCGCCGGCGTCGCCGACACTGCCTCGGCAGGGATGGTCGCCGGGTCGGCCTCGCGCCGGAAGCGCCGCCAGGCCATGCGGATGTCGCGGAACAACCTGACCCAGGCATTGGGGGCGCGGAAGTGCGACGCGAACTCCCGGTTGGTCTCCAGCGGGACCCAATAGGAGTAACGCCAGGTCTTGAACATCGTATGGAGCTCGTCGGCCTGCTCGGGCCTTACCGACAGCGCCGCGCAGCCGCACAGCGCGTCGATGGTCACCCGCCCGGACCGGTCGAACTGAAAGCGATGGCGGCTCGGAACATGTTGCAGCCAGCCATGAGAGAATTCGAAATCGGAAGGCTGGAAACGAAGCGCGGCGATCATCGGCGCGACGTCAAGATGGCGAACCGAGTGTCCTGACGCTAGTCTGTATTCAACGTTTGGCATCATAGTCTCCTGACCTAGGAGCCCCGACCGTAGCCCTCAACGTTATGGCGCGTCGCCGTGTTCCGCGCGACGCGCAGGCATCGACGCTTTTTTCTTGCGGGCGCGAACCACGATGCAGAATGCGAGAGACCGCAATCACGGCGCGCCAGTTGCGCTGGGAGTCACTCTAACGCCGTTTGCGACGTCGCTGCAATCGATTCCATCATCCTGGCTCGATCATTCTCCTCCCACGCAAACTCGGCGGTCGTCCCCGGATCTGCGGCATGGGATTGTCGTGGCGCGGCTCAGGGTCTCGACCGCCGCGCACGGGCCGGCGCCCGGCTTGAAATCTGCTGATGCCTGACTAAAGTCAGACAATGGACGAGAGCCAGCTCAAGCAAATTCGCCGCTTCAACCGCCTGGTCACCCAGCGCGTCGGGGCGCTGGAGGCCAATTATCTGCGCCGGGGCCGCCCGCTGGCGGAGGCGCGGCTCATTTTCGAAATCGGCGCCGACGGCGTCGACCTCCGCACGCTGCGCGTCAGGCTCGGGCTCGATTCCGGCTATTTGAGCCGTCTCGTACGATCGCTCAAGGCGCAGGCTTTGATCGCGATCGTCAAGGGGAGCGGGGACGGCCGCCGGCGCCGGGTCAGCCTGACGCGCAAGGGGATCGCGGAGCGCGCCGCTTACGACAGGCTCTCGGACCGGCTAGCGGCGTCGATGCTCGAGACCCTGGACGAAGCCGAGCGCGGCCGCCTGACTGCAGCGATGGGAGAGGTCGAGCGGCTGATCCGGGCGGCCTCGGTCGAAGTCGCGCCGGAGCCGCCGGACAGCGCCGACGCCCGACGATGCCTCGATGCCTATTTCGGGGAACTCGCGGCGCGTTTCGAGGGCGGCTTCGACGCCGGCAAGGACGACTCCGCCCGCGCCGACGACATGACGCCGCCGTCGGGCCTGTTCGTCATCGCACGGCTCGACGGCGATGCTATGGGGTGCGGCGGCCTCAAGCGCGGAAACAAGGCGACAGGAGAGATCAAACGGGTCTGGACCGCGCCGTCGGCCCGCGGGATGGGGGTCGCCCGCCGGGTGCTGCGAGCGCTCGAAGCGGCGGCGCGCGACATGGGCCTAAGGACGCTTCGCCTAGGCACCAACCGGGCGCTGACCGAGGCCCACATGCTCTATCGGAAGGAAGGGTTCCGGGAAATCGCCCGGTACAACGACAACCCTTACGAGCATCACTGGTTCGAGAAGCGGCTTTAGCGCGTGCCGCGTTTTGACGACAGTGCAGTCGTCATTGCGAGCCATAGGGCGTCTTTATAAGGCGCCCGTCTTTCGACGACCTATGGCGAAGCAATCCAAAATAACGCAGGACGCCCCACTACGTTTGAATTGCTCCGTCACTCCGCTTCTCGCAGCAACGGCGCTGGCGCGCCTGGCTCATCCGTGCCAGCAAGGCTTGTTGATTTCCGCCCAGCGCTCGGCGGACGTGACGCCAATGTCGTGCAATTCGCCGTCGGACATCCGCGCGAGCTCGTCCCGTTCCCGCGCCCGCCGGCGCCATGACTGCAGTTCGTTTCGCCAGTGGGATATTCGCGGCGGCGACATCTCGAACGCGAAATGCGGCAATGCCATGCGCATGAAAGCCTCCTGACCGCGGCTCCGCTCATCAGCCGCGAGCGGATGCAGCCTCTCGACCACGATCTCAATAGGGTCGGAGGCGACCGCTCGTCAAACGAGATATCGGCATCGATGGCATGCGGGCAGAGAATGTGATTGCCTCTGGGGCCGCTTTCCTTCCCCGGCTTTCCCGGGGAAGGCGGCGCGGAGCGCCCGGCCCGCCGCCGCGACGATTGCGCAGGCCTCGCCGCAAACCGTACACGGCCGGCCCCTGCTTTCGCCATCCCATCCGGTCCTTCAGGCAACCTTCCCGCTGCGCTTAGAAGGGAAACTCGGCTTGAGCGCGAATCCAAAGATACGTGGACCCGGCTTGACAGAGGCCGGGAACATAATGAGGGTACGGCTGGTCGCATGAGGAAATGACATGCGAGGCTTTCCGGTTCGGCTGCCGTCGCTCGATCTCGTTCGCGGCTTTGTCGCCGTCGGCCGGCGCATGAGCATCACGCTGGCTGCGCAGGATCTTTTCCTCACCCAATCGGCCGTCAGCCGCCAGATCATCGCGCTCGAGGAGACGCTCGGTGTCAAGCTCATCAACCGCGGCTATCGGTCGATCAGCTTCACGGCCGAGGGCGAACGTTTCTTCCGCGTCGCCGACAGCGCCGTGCAGCAGCTTCAGGATGGCGTCAATGCGCTCGCCGCAGGGCGCGACCGCCAGCCGGTGACGATCACCGCCAGCATCGGCGTCACAGGCCTATGGATCATGCCGCGTCTCGGCGGTTTCCAGCAGCGCCATCCCGATATCGACGTGCGGGTGGCGGCAAACAACAAGGTGGTGGATCTGAGAACTCAGAGAGCGGATATCGCTATTCGCTACTGCCCCGCCTCGAGCGCGCCGCCGGGCTCGCGGCGCCTGTTCGGTGAAACGGTGGCGCCTGTCGCCCATCCGTCGCTCGGTCTGAGCCGGCTCGACGCCGAGACGATCGGAAAACAGGTTCTTATCGAATACGACGATTCGAATATCCCCTGGCTGCAATGGGCCGACCGGCTCCATTCCATGGGTCTGAGCGCGGTCAAGCCGAAGGGGGTGCTGCGCTACAATCAATATGACCAGGCGATCCGGGCGGCGCTCGAGGGCCAGGGGATCGCGCTCGGCCGCATCGCGCTCATCGAGACGTTGCTGGCGCAAGGCAGGCTCGTCACCGTCGGCGGCGCGGGCGCGGACCAGGCGCATCGCTACGCCTATTGGCTGGTCCAGGCCGACGCGACGCCGCGCGACGACGTCCAGGTCGTGATCGAGTGGATCAAGGCCGAAGCGAAGAGCGTCGAATTGCGGCTCGAGGATGAGTTGGGCGCTCTTTCAGGGGTCGACTCGCCGCCGAAGTGATTGGGGTCGTCATTGCGAGCGAAGCGAGGCAATCCTGGGGAACGTAGGGCGCTCTACGGTCTCTGGATTGCTTCGCCGCCATAGCCCGTCGAAAGACGGGCGTCTCTCGACGCCCTGCGGCTCCTCGCAACGACGGCGCAGGGCGCCGGCCCTAGTTTGCTTCGCTTTTCGCGACGCGTTCGTAGTTGCGGGCGGCCGCAGTGACGGCGAGCGCGGCGGCGGCGAGCGGGCCGGCCGGGGCGTCGGCGGCGGCTGCCTCGGATTGGCCGACGAGAAGGGCTTGAAGCCGGTCGCAGATCGCCGGGTCCGCCGGCGGAGCGCCGGTCCGAACAGCGAGGCGGGCCGCCGAAAGCTCAGCCACGAGGCCGTAGGCGGCGATCAACAGGTTCGCCATCTCGTCAAGACCCTTCCGCGCCGCCATAGGCTCGATGCTCATGCGACCGGCGGAATCGGAAAGCGCCGCGATGGCCTCGATCACGTTCTTGCGCGCCAGCCGATAGTCATGGTCGCTGACATCGGTCCTGAGCGCGGCGCCGGCGAAGGCGGCAAGCTGGGCCTGGAGGCGGCTCGCCAGCCGCGGCGCCTCCGAAGATTCCCAACGCGGCCAGAAATAGTTGAAAAGATGCGCGGTCGCCGCGCCGATCAGCGTGTCGGCAAGGCGCACCAAGATCGGCGCCGAGGCCCACGGCTGGACCAAATGAAGCGACACCAGAGCGGTCACTGAAGCGCCGGTCGAAGCGATGCGGTAATTGAGCCGGGCAAAGCTGTGGGTCACGGCGACCGCCAGGCCCTGGACCGCGACCAACGCGCCGGCCGGCAGGTAGGCGACCGAGCCCGCGGCCAGCACGCAGCCGATCAGCGTGCCGATGACGCGGTCGTCCCGCCGCTGCTTGGTGAGTCCATAGCCCGCCCGCATAACTACGGCGATGGTGAGCAGGACCCAATTGCCATGCCGCTCGTCGCCGAGCGATTGCGCCACCACCGCCCCGGCCATCATTGCCGACGCCAGGCGCACGGCGAAACGCAGCACCGGCGAATCGAAACTCAAATGCGGGGCGAGCGCGCTCGGCGCATAGCGCCGCTTTGGGATGAACGCCGCGAGGTCGACGTCGCCGATCGCGGCCCGCGCCGTCTCGTCGTCCGACAGAGCGTGCTCCAGGCGGCGGACGTTGCTGAGCGACAGAACGAGCCGCCAGGTTGTGGCGTCGAGCGCCGCGCGCGCCTTGGGGTCCATCTGTTCGCCGGTTTCGACTCTCGCCGCCTCACGCTTGAGCGCGTCGATCGCGAGATGATGGTCGGGCGGCAGAACCGGGCGGCCGGTGGTGAGGAGCTCGAGGCTCAAGTGCTCGAGATCGAGCGAACCGACGCGCAAGGCGTCGCCGATTCGCGCCAGCACCGTGGCGGCCGCCGGCGTCCGCCGGATAAGCTCGACGTCGCATTGGGCGGCGACAAGCGCATCGAGGGCATCGAGCAGGATGCCGATCGACGCCGCGAGCCGCATCCGCTCGCCCATCTTCCCCGGCCGTTCGAGCAGCAGCGACCGCGCCGACTGCAATTGCTCCGACATCGCCGACTGTTGGCGGATGGTTGCGCCGTAAGCCGCAGCCAGCTCCTGGTCGAGATCAAAAATGCCTGCGACCGCGCGCATGTAGATGGAGAATTCACGAATTGCTTCGCTGGCGACCATTCGCCGGGCGCTGGCGTCGGTAAAAACCGTCGCCAAAAGCGCAAACGCGATATAGGCGACGCCCCCGCCGGCGAGCAGCATCTCAATTCGGACCGCGGCCGGAAAGGTCTCGCGCGGGAATCCCAGGATAAAGACCATCGGGATGACCGCCTGCATGCCGACCGCGACCGCCCATCGGCCGAGCCCGGTGACGAGACCGCCGACAAAGCTGATCGCTCCGATCATGAGAAGCGCGGCGACCGGCCACGGCAACGCGAGCTGGATCGCGACCGTCGAGAGAAGCGCGAGCGCGAAGCCGAAGCTCAGGGTCTTCGCCTTTTGCCGCCACGGCGCCGGGAGATCGGAGATGCTGGCCGATATCGCGCCCAGCGTCGCCGGCTGGCCGGCGGCGAAGCCGAAAACCGCCGAGGCGACAAGAGCGACCGCGACCACCCCCAGGCCGACGCTGGCGCCGTTGATGATGTGCTGGCCGACGAAGAGCCGCAGCAGATTGGGTGGGCGCGGCCAGCGAGGCATGGGGCCCGGCGGAGTCCTAGGCGGCCGTCGCTCGCTGTTTCAACGTCTCGATCGCGCGCGCCGCGATCGCGTTGAGGCCGGGATGGCCCTGATCGGCGAAGCCGATGATCTCGCGAATCATCTTTGGCGTCCAGTAGAGGCTGAGATGGGAGGCGGCGCCGTCGATCGCTTGCCGCTCGGGCATGGCGGCGTAGAAATCCGCGATCTGATTGGCCATGCGCACGAGTTTGTCGATCTTGCCGGTCGTCACGCCGCCAGTCCCCCGCTTCGCTCGTCCGTCCCGCTGTCGAAGCAGAGGGCTTGGTCGCCGCGGGCGACCGCGATCAGGCGAACTCCGAAATGCTGCGCCCGCTCGAGGGCGAGCGAGGTCGGGGCGGAAACCGAGACCAGGGTCCCGGCGCCGAAGATCGCTGCCTTGGCGACCATCTCGAAGGAGCAGCGGCTGGTGATGACAAAGAATCCGCTGTCCGGCGCAACCCGGGCGCGCGCCAGCGCTCCGATCGCCTTGTCGAGCGCATTGTGCCGTCCGACGTCCTCGCGCGACATGAGAATTTTTCCGTCCCGCCCGCACCATGCCGCCCCGTGGACGGCGCGCGTGACGCGATTGAGGGGCTGCCAAGCCTCGAGTCCGTCGATCGCGGCGCGGATCGCGGCGGGTTCGATCGAAGCTCGCGGATCGAGCGGCGGCCGGGGCGACGGCATCTGGGAAAAATCCTCGATGCCGCAGAGGCCGCAGCCTGTACGCCCGCTCATCGCCCGGCCGCGCGCCAGATGCGCCTGCAATCTTTCGCTGGTGAGCGCGATCCTGACCTTCCAGCCATCCTCGACGGCTTCGACCTCGATTCCCCGGATGTCGGCGACGCTTCCGGCGATCTGCTCGGTCAGGACAAAGCCGGCGGCGAAATCCTCGAGGTCCTGCGGCGTCGCCATCATGACGGCGAACGGCGAGCCCCCGAGGACGATCTGGACCGGCGCTTCGACGGCGATGGCGCGGGTGAACTCTTTTCCGCCGACGCCCAAATCGTAGGAAAAGACGCGGACCGGAACGTCGATCGAGGCCGGACCCTCACCCCGCTGCATCGGCCAACGCCTCCGCCATCCGGCGCAATGACACGCCCTCTTCGCGATCGCGCAACTGCCAATCGGAGAAGTGGTTGGTGCGCCGGACCTGCACCGCGGTCACCTTGTATTCCGGGCAATTGGTCGCCCAATCGGAATTGTCGGTCGTCACGACGTTGGCGCCGGTCACGGCGTGATGGAAGGTCGTATACACGACCCCCGGCTGCACGCGTTCGGTGACCTTGGCGTGGAGCGAAATCTCGCCGATGCGGCTCGCGAGCGCCACCAGATCGCCGTCGCGCACGCCGCGCTGCTCGGCGTCGAAGGGATGAATCTCGAGCACATCCTCGTGGTGCCAGACGGTGCTTGCGGTGCGCCGCGTCTGGGCGCCGACGTTGTATTGCGACAGGATGCGGCCGGTGGTTAAAAGGAGCGGGAAGCGCGGCCCGGCGCGCTCCTCGGTCGCGAGATATTCGGTCAACATAAACTGGCCCTTGCCGCGCACGAAGCGATCGACGTGCATGACTGGCGTGCCGGTCGGCGCCGCGTCGTTGCAGGGCCACTGAATTGAGCCGAGTTCGTCCAGGCGGGCGTAGGAGACGCCCTTGAAGGTCGGCGTGGTCGCGGCGATCTCATCCATGATTTCGCTCGGGTGACTGTAGCGCATCTCTACGCCGAGCGCGTTGGCGAGCGCTATCGTCGCCTCCCAGTCGGCCATGCCGGCAAGCGGAGGTATAGCTTTCCGCACCCGGCTGATACGGCGCTCGGCGTTGGTGAACGTGCCATCCTTCTCCAGGAACGATGCGCCTGGCAGAAAGACATGGGCGTAACGCGCCGTCTCGTTGAGGAAGAGATCCTGCACGACGACGCATTCCATCGCGCGTAAACCCGCTGTGATGTGGGTCGTGTCGGGGTCCGACTGGGCGATGTCCTCGCCCTGAACGTAGAGCCACTTGAACGAGCCGTCGATCGCCTCGTCGATCATATTGGGGATGCGCAAGCCCGGCTCCCGGCTGAGGGGCACGCCCCAAAGGCGCTCGAATGTCTCGCGGGCGGAGTTGTTGGACACATGGCGGTAGCCGGAGAACTCGTGCGGAAACGAGCCCATGTCGCAGGAGCCCTGGACGTTGTTCTGGCCGCGCAGCGGATTGACCCCGACGCCCTCGCGCCCAATGTTGCCGGTCGCCATGGCGAGATTGGCGATCGCCATCACCGTCGTTGAGCCCTGGCTATGCTCGGTGACGCCGAGGCCATAGTAAATCGCGCCGTTGCCGCCGGTCGCGTAGAGCCGGGCGGCCGCGCGCAATTCATGCGGATCGACGCCGGTGGCGGCGGCCGTCGCCTCGGGCGAATGGCGGGGATCGGCGACGAATCGCGCCCACGACTCGAAATTGCCGAGTTCGCAGCGCTCGTGGACGAAGGCCTCGTCCACGAGGCCCTCGGTGACGACGACATGGGCCATCGCGTTGAGGATCGCGACGTTCGTTCCGGGCTTCAGCGCCAGATGATGGTCGGCCTCGACATGCGCGCTCCTGATCAGATCGATGCGGCGGGGATCGATGACGATGAGGCGGGCGCCGGCGCGCAGACGTTTCTTGAGACGAGAAGCAAACACGGGATGGGCGTCCGTCGGATTGGCGCCGATCACGACCACGACGTCCGCCTTTTCGACCGACTTGAAATCCTGGGTGCCGGCCGAGGTGCCGTAGGTCTTGGAGAGCCCAAAGCCGGTCGGCGAATGGCAGACGCGGGCGCAGGTGTCGATATTGTTGTTGTGGAATCCGGCGCGCACGAGCTTCTGCACCAGGAACACTTCCTCATTGGTGCAGCGCGACGAGCTGATCGCCCCGGCCGAGTCGCGGCCATATTGCGCCTGGATGCGCTTGAACTCGCTCGCCGCATGGCCGATGGCCTCGTCCCAGGAAACCTCGCGCCACGGATCTTCAATTCGGCCGCGGATCATTGGTTTGAGGATGCGGTCCTTGTGGGTGGCGTAGCCGTACGCGAACCGGCCCTTGACGCACGAATGGCCCTCGTTGGCCTTGCCGGCCTTGTGGGGGACCATGCGAAGCACTTGGTCGCCCTTAAGCTCCGCCTTGAACGAACAGCCGACGCCGCAATAGGCGCAGGTCGTCACCACCGTGCGCTCCGGCGTTCCGTGCTCGATGACCGGCTTCTCGTTGAGGGTCGCGGTCGGGCAGGCCTGCACGCAGGCGCCGCAGGAGACGCATTCGGACGACAGGAAATCGACGCCGCCGGTCGCAACCTTCGAATCGAAGCCGCGGCCGAGGATGGTCAGCGCGAACGTGCCCTGAACCTCCTCGCAGGCGCGCACGCAGCGCGAGCAGACGATGCATTTCGACGATTCGAAAGTGAAATAGGGATTGGACGCGTCGATCGGCCCCTTGAGGTGGTTCGAGCCGTCATAGCCGTAGCGCACGTCGCGCAAGCCGACATTCCCGGCCTGGGTCTGCAACTCGCAGTCGCCATTGGCGCTGCAGGTCAGGCAGTCGAGCGGATGATCGGAAATATAAAGCTCCATGACGCCGCGCCTGAGCCGCTCGAGCCGCGGCGTCTTGGTGTGGACGATCATGCCCTGTTCGGCGGGGGTCGTGCACGAGGCCGGCGTTCCCTTCCGGCCCTCGATCTCGATGAGGCAGAGCCGGCACGAGCCGAAGGCCTCGAGATTGTCGGTCGCGCACAATTTGGGGATCGGGCTGTCGATCAGGGCGGCGGCGGCCATCACCGAAGTACCCGGCGGCACGCTAACCTCGCGCCCGTCGATGGTCAGGGTGACGGTGGCTTCGCCGGTGCGGATCGGCGTGCCGGTATCCAGTTCCTGTAACAGCGCCATCGGCTGATCTCCTATTCCGCCGCGATGCGCGCCGGCGCCCTGGCGAAATCCTCGCTGAAATGATCGAGCGCGCTGAGGACCGGCAGGGGGGCGAGGCCGCCGAGCGCGCAAAGCGAGCCGTCGATCATCACCTCGCAAAGATCGCGCAGCAGTTGGACGTTCTTCTCACGGTCGCGGCCGGCGATGATCTTGTCGACCGTCTCAACGCCGCGGGTCGAGCCGATCCGGCACGGCGTGCATTTGCCGCAGCTCTCCTTGGCGCAGAATTCGAAGGCGAACCGCGCCTGGCGCGCCATGTCGACGCTGTCGTCGAAGACGACGATCCCGCCATGGCCCAGCATGCCTTTGGCCGCAGCCATCAACTCGTAATCGAGCGGCGTGTCGAGGAGCGAAGCGGGAAAATAAGCGCCGAGCGGTCCGCCGACCTGAACCGCGCGGATCGGCCGGCCGGTCCGCGTCCCGCCGCCGAAGCCCTCGACCAGATCGCGCAAGCTCGCGCCGAAGGCGAGCTCTATGAGCCCGCCATGGCGGACGTTGCCGGCAAGCTGGAACGGCTGGGATCCCAGCGACCGGCCGACGCCGTATTCGGCGTAAGCCTTGGCCCCGTGCTCGAGGATCCACGGCGCGGCGGCGAAACTCAGAACATTGTTGACGACCGTCGGCTTGCCGAACAGGCCGGCAATCGCCGGCAAGGGCGGTTTGACCCGAATCTGGCCCCGCTTTCCTTCCAGGCTTTCCAGGAGTGACGTCTCCTCGCCGCAAATATAGGCCCCGGCGCCGAGCCTTGCTTCGAGATCGAAGGCGCGGCCGGAGCCGAGCACGCTCGGGCCGAGAAGCCCCGCGGCCCTTGCCCGTTCGATCGCGTGTGAGAAGACCGCGAAAGCGTGCGGATATTCGGAGCGGATGTAGACATAGCCCTTCGACGCGCCGACCGAGAGCGCGGCGATCGCCATGCCCTCGATCAAAAGGAACGGGTCGCCCTCCATCAGCATCCGGTCGGCGAAAGTGCCGCTGTCGCCCTCGTCGGCGTTGCAGACGACATATTTTTGCTCGGCGTCGACCCCGGCCGTCGTCCGCCATTTGACGCCCGTGGGAAAGCCGGCGCCTCCGCGCCCACGTAGGCCTGAGGCCAAAATCTCCTCGATTGTCGCCTTTGGCCCGAGGCCCACTGCGCGCTCGAGGCCCCGAAGCCCGCCATAACGCCGGTAGTCGTCGATCGACAGGGGATCGGTGAGCCCGCAGCGGGCAAAAATAAGCCGTTGCTGCCGCGCGAGATAAGGGATGTCTTCGACGCGCCCCAGCGCCTTGGGATCAGAGCCGCCTGTCAGGAAGCCCGCTTCGAACAGCCGCGCAACTTCATCCGGCGCGACCGGTCCATAGCCGACGCGGCCGGCGGCGGTCTCAACTTCGATGAGCGGCTCGAGCCAAAAGAGGCCGCGCGACCCAGTGCGCACAATCGCAATCTCGAGACGGCGTCGGCGCGCCTCGTCGACAATCGCCCCGGCGACGGCATCCGCGCCGACCGATAGCGCCGAAGAATCAGCGGGAACGAAAACGCGGGCGGTCATTGCCTCTTCCCTTGGGCGCTCGCGACGATCGCGTCGAGGCGATCGGGGTCGAGGCGGCCGATCGGGTCGCCGTCAAGCAGGGCCGCGGGGGAGAGAGCGCAGTTGCCGAGGCAGTAGACCGATTCGACGTGAATCGCTGAACTCTCGTCCGCGCCGTCGACCTTGACGCCGTGACGGACGGCGAGATGGGAAACGAGGTCTTCGCATCCCATGGCTTGACACGATTCGGCCCGGCACAACTTCAAGACCGGGCCGTCGAGCGGCGACCGGCGGAAATCGTGGTAGAAGCTGACGACGCCGAGCGTTTCGGCTCGCGAAATGTTGAGCGCCTCGGCGATCAGCGGGATCGCGGCGTCGTCGATATAGCCGAATTGCTCCAGCAAATCGTGCAGGATCGGCAGCGTCGCCCCTGGCGTCGCACGCTTGCGATCGATCAGCGTTCGCGCGAGGTCAACATCAAAAGCCGTTCGGCCAGACAAGATCTTCCTCCCGGGCTTGCGATAACATGGGCCCGGGCAGGGTCCGGTTCAAATTGAACGTTTGAAAGGTCCGATAGGGAATCTCTATCGAATCGAGTTCACTTCGTCTGCCTTAAACTGGTCCGGCGGCTGAATGAGGGCCGCGACGTCGGCCGGCAATTGCATCGCGAACAGGTTGCGGGCGAGCGGCGAAGGCGGCTCGCGATCACTCATCACGAGGCCGATGGTGCGTTGAGTGACCGGTTCGACGAGTTCGATCGCCTGCGTGCCCGACGGCACGCCGAAGAACCGCAAAAGCTGACGCGGCACGATAGCCGACCATTGGCCCGCGCTCACGTGCGACACGAGATTGAAGATCGAGTTGGTTTCGACGGCCGGGACCGGCTTCGCGCCAACCGACCGGAACACGCCATCAATGATGCGTCGGTTCTGCATATCGGGCGTCAGCAGGCACAGAGGCGCTTCGGCGGCTTCGCGCCAGGCGACTTGCGATTTGCCGGCTAGCGGGCCGGCCGCCGGGGTCAGAAAGAGATATTCCTCGACGCAAATCGGCTTGGTCTTGACGTGGCTGATCGGTTCGGCGTCGAGATAGGTGAGGCCGGCGTCGAGTTCGAAATCCTCGATCCCGCGATCGATTTCTTGACTGTTCATGGAAAAGACGGCGACCGTCACGCCAGGAAAGCGGGCGATAGAACGGACCGGTAAGCTGGGAGACGATCGGCAGCGCAGTCGGAATCGCGCCGATGCGCAGACGGCCGGTCAGGCCCTTGTCGATCTCGTCGAGCTCGTGGCGCAGATTCTCGATCTTCGGCGAGAACTCGATGGGCGTGCTCCAGGACGACCTGCCCCTGCGGCGTCAGACCGACGTACCGATGGCCGCGCTCGACGATCGGCGCTCCGAGATCGTCCTCGAGCTGGCGGATCGCCGCCGATAGGGTCGGCTGCGACACGTGGCAGGCGTCCGCGGCGCGGCCGAAGTGCTTTTCGCGCGCGAGGGCGGCGAGATATTCGAGTTGACGGAGGACCATAGCGCCCTATCCAGCTCCTTCTCGTGGCGCCGGGCAAAGCCAAGGTCAATAGCGAGCTTCTATCGGCTTCCCTCCCGCAACGTCTGGAGATCGCCCAATTCAGCGCCTATGTTAACAACTCGACCGACGCCGAACGGAGGCCAGATGCCGGCAGTCCATCCCAACAATGCGCCGCGATCGCGGGTGTTGGCGATCCGCGCGCTCGTGACCGTGGTCGCGGTTGCGGTCCTCGGCCTCGTGGCGTTCATGGTCACCAGTCCACCGGAGAGGCCGCGCGCCGCTCTGATCGGCGGAGCCTTCTCCCTGGAGGACGGCGACGGCAAAACCGTCAGCGATCAGACCCTGCGCGGCCGGCCCTTCCTGGTCTATTTCGGCTATACCCACTGCCCGGACGTCTGTCCGACCGAACTCGCGCGCATCTCGGATGTTTTGACCCAGATGGGCGACAAGTCCATTCCAGCCCTGTTCATCACGGTCGATCCGGAGCGCGACACGCCCAAACTCATGCAGGAGTACGTCAGCAGCTTCAATCCGGCCATCATCGGACTTTCCGGCAGCCGGCAAAGGATCGACGCGGCCGAGAAGACCTTCCGGGTGTTCGCCCGCAAGGGGGAGCCGCAGGCCGACGGCGACTATTCGATGGACCACAGTTCGATTGTCTACCTCATGGACAAGAATGGCGCGTTCGTCGAAGCCTTCAATGTCGAACGCCCGCCCAAAGACGCGGCCAAAGACCTGCAGCGGTTTCTGTAAGGGGCCTAGAGATCCCCCTCCCCATTGCGCCGCGCTCGATGAGGGAGGATAAGGCCGGCCACAGCGCCGGAAGCGCGCAAAGTGAAGAGCTTGGAACGGATGGATAAGTTTACGACATTGACCGGAGTGGCCGCGCCGCTGGCGATCGACAACATCGACACCGACATGATCATCCCCAAGCAATATCTCAAGACAATCAAGCGCACCGGGCTCGGCGCTGGCCTGTTCGCAGAGATGCGCTATCTTGAGGACGGAACAGAGCACCCCGACTTCGTTCTCAACCAAGCCGCGTACCGCAAGGCGTCGATCATCGTCGGCGGCCACAATTTCGGCTGCGGCTCCTCGCGCGAGCATGCGCCCTGGGCGTTGCTCGACTTCGGCATCCGCTGCGTCATAGCGACCGACTTCGCCGACATCTTCTATAACAACTGCTTCAAGAACGGCATTCTGCCTATCAAGGTGTCGCGCGAAGACCATGCCAAACTCATGGACGACGCCGAGCGGGGCGCCAACGCAACCCTGACCATCGATTTGCCGGCCCAGGAAATCCGCGGTCCCGACGGCGGCGTGGTCAAGTTCGAGCTCGATGCTTTCCGCAAGCAATGCCTGATTGAAGGTCTCGATCACATCGACCTCACGCTGGTCGAGGCGCCCGCGATCGAGGCGCACGAGAAGAAGGCCGCCGTCGCCCATCCCTGGCGGTGATGGCCGGCGTTTCCCCTTCTCTGAGAAAGCGGCGAAGGTGGCCGAACGCCGGGATGAGATGCGGAAAGCCGGGATCGCTGGGTGACGGTTCGCGGGTGACGTCGGGCGTGCTTCGCGGCGCGGGCCCACCCCATCCGGCCCTTCTGGCCGTCTTCCCCAGCCAAGCTTAGGGAAGGGTAGCGCCTTGATTCCACGGACCGTCGTCATGGTTTAATATGCCCGTTCAGTCAGCAAAGGGCGGACGCTCGCTGCGATGAACGGCACGACGGTATTTCTTACCGCCATCGGCTACGTCTTTCTCCTGTTCCTCATCGCCTGGTGGGGCGACCGCGGGGGACAGCGCGTCGCGTCCGGCCGCTCGCGAGCGGTCGTCTATGCGCTCAGTCTCGCCGTCTATTGCACGTCCTGGACCTACTACGGCTCGGTCGGGCTCGCTTCCGAGCACGGGCTCGATTTTCTGCCGATTTATATCGGGCCCATTCTCGTGATCGGCCTCGGCGCGCCGTTCATCGCCCACATCGCCAATCTCGCCCATGCCCAGAACGTGACCACGGTCGCCGATTTCGTATCGGCGCGGTACGGAAAATCCCAGCCGGTCGCCGCGGTCGCCGCCCTCATCGCCCTTATCGGGTCGGCGCCCTATGTCGCGCTCCAGCTCAAGGCGATCGCGCCGACGATGCTGATGGTGGTCGATTCATTCGATCGCGCGCGGCTCACGCCCGACGCGCCCTCGACCTCGTTTTATCTGGCGGTCTCCTTGCTGCTCGCCGCCTTCGCGATGGCGTTCGGCACCAGGCGCATCAACCCCAAGGAGCATCAGGACGGGCTCATTCTCGCCATCGCGGTCGAATCGATCGTCAAGCTGGTCGCGTTTCTCGCCGTCGGCGCCTTCGTCGTCTGGCGGCTCAACGACGGGATCGTCGATCTGACCCAGATTGCGCAATCCGATCCAAAGATCGCCGCGGTCATCCAGACGCCTCCCGATCCCGCCGTCTGGGTGGTTACGACGCTGCTGTCGGCTTTCGCGATCGTGCTTTTGCCCCGCCAGTTCCATGTCGCGGTGGTCGAGAACCACGACCAGCGCGGCATCCGCACCGCTGCCTGGCTCTTTCCAGCCTATCTCGTGCTGATCAATCTGTTCGTTGCGCCGCTGGCCATCGCTGGCCTCAAGGCTTTCCCTGATGGGTCGATCAATCGCGATTTGACCGTTCTTGCGCTGCCGCTCAGCGCCGGCGCGCACGGGGTTGCGCTGCTGACGATGGTGGGTGGCCTCTCGGCGGCGACCGGGATGGTTGTCGTCGAAAGCGTCGCGCTCGCCATCACCATTTCCAACGACCTAGTGATGCCGCTCCTGCTCAGGCGCCGCGGCGCGGAAGCGCGAGCGGTCGAGGGCGACATCGGCGCGCTGGTGCTCTGGGTGCGCCGGATCGCGATCGTCGGGGTTTTGGCCCTCGGCTTGGCCTACGAGCGGATGGCCGGCGAAGCGGGGCTGGTGTCGATCGGCCTCTTGTCGTTCGCGGCCGTGGCGCAGATCGCGCCGGCCTTTCTCGGCGGTCTCTTCTGGCGCCGCGGGACGGCGCGGGGCGCGATCGCCGGCATGATCGCGGGCTCGCTGACCTGGTTTTATCTCTTGCTTTTGCCTTCGATCCGGCCGGAGCAGGCGCTTTCGGGATTCTTGGCGCACGGTCCGCTGGCGATCGCGTGGCTGAGCCCGGCCGCGCTCGTCTCTTTCGCGCCCAACGCGCTGGTCGGCGGCGTGGTCCTGTCGCTGGCTGCGAACGTCGCGGCGTTCTTCGCCTTTTCGCTGACCCGCCAGCCGAGCGCGCTCGAACGCGCGCAGGCGAGCGCATTCGCCGGAGTGGGCCTCGGCGGCAAGCCCCAGGCGTTTCGCCTTTGGCGTTCGTCCACGACTGCGGGCGAGCTTGAGGCGGCGGTCGCTCGCTATCTCGGGGCGGGGCGGGCGCGCCGCGCCTTCGTAAGCTTCATGCGCGAACGCGGCCTTGTTTATGACCCCGCGCTCGAGGCGAGCGCGCAGTTGATTCGCCAAGCCGAATTCCTCCTCTCGCCGGCGATCGGCGCCTCGACGTCGCGCCAGGTGCTGTCGCTGCTCCTGAGGCCCCGGACCGTGTCCGGCCAATCCGCGCTCAAGCTCATCGACGAAGCTTCGGCTGCGATCCAGTCGAGCCGCGATCAATTGCAGCATGCGCTCGATCATGCGCGGCAGGGCATCACCGTCTTTGACGCCAATCTCGCGCTGACCGCATGGAACCGCGAATTCGCCGATCTCTTCGATCTGCCGCCCGCCATGCTGCGACACGGAGTGGGACTTGACGAGATCGTGCGCTTCAATGCTGGCCGCGGCGCCTACGGGCCCGGAGATTCGGAGGACTTCGTGGCCGACCGGGTCGCAAGCCTGCTCTACGACGACCAGCCGAACCGGCTGCGCCTGTTCTCGACCCACCGCGTCATCGAGGTGCGTTCGGCGCGGCTGCCGGACGGCGGGATCGTCACCACCTATACCGACGTGACCCAAACCGTTCAGGTCGAGGAAGCGCTCGAGGCTGCCAACGAGATGCTCGAACGCCGCGTCGATGAGCGCACCGCGGAATTACAGCGTCTCAATGCCGAGCTTGAGCGGGCCAAGAACGAGGCGGACGCAGCCAATCTCTCCAAGACCCGTTTCCTGGCCGCGGCCAGCCACGATATTCTGCAGCCGCTCAATGCCGCGCGGCTCTATGCGAGTTCTCTCTCCGAGAACGCGAGCCAGATCGGCGCCGAGGAGCGGGCGGATCTGGCGCGCAACGTCGATGTCTCGCTCGAGGCGGTCGAGGAGATCCTCGGCGCGCTGCTGGACATATCGCGGCTCGACGCCGGCGCGACCCGGCCGGAAATCTCCGACGTCCCGGTCGACGACCTGATGGGGATGCTCGAAATCGAGTTTGCTGCGCTCGCCCGGGCGAGGGGGCTCGACCTCATCTTCGTCCCGACCACGCTCGCCGTTCGCACCGACCGGCGGCTCATGCGACGCCTGCTGCAGAACCTCATTTCGAACGCGCTCAAATATACGTTGAGCGGCCGGGTGCTGGTCGGCTGCCGACGCGTTCGCGGCGCTGGTCGGATCGAAGTCTGGGACACCGGCCTCGGCATTCCGCCCGAGCAGCAGCGGGCGGTGTTCGCCGAATTCCGGCGGCTCGACCAGGGCGCGCGGGTCGCGCGCGGCTTAGGCCTTGGCTTATCGATCGTCGAGCGCCTGGGGCGGGTGCTCAAGCATCCGGTCGGCTTGCGCTCATGCCCCGGCAAGGGCTCGGTGTTCTTCGTCACCGCGCCGCTTGGACGCGCGGCGCTGAAGCCCCGCGCGGCGCCCGGAACGCCCGAGGCGGTCGCGACTGGCGAACCGCTCAACGGACTTAAAGTTCTGGCGATCGACAACGAGCCGCGGGTGCTCGAGGGCATGCGCGTTCTCCTCAAGCGGTGGGGTTGCATCGTCGCCACCGCCCACGGCCTGGCCGAGGCGATGGCGGCGCTCGCCGAATTCGGCGCGCCGGACGTCATCATCGCCGACTACCATCTCGATTCGGGCGACGGCGTCGCCGCGATCAAGGCGCTGCGCGAGCGCTTCGGACGCAGCACGCCTGCGATCCTCGCCACCGCCGATCGAAGCCCCGAGGTCCGCGACGCAGCCACGCGCGAGGACGCCCTGGTCATGAACAAGCCGCTCAAGCCCGCGCCTTTAAGGGCGCAGCTCACGCGCTATAGCGCGATGCGCGAGGCGGCGGAGTAGGCGGCGGCGAGGCCCGGTCGGCCCCCCACGCAAGGCGCAACGAAATCCAAGCCTGACGCAACGAAATCAAAATCCAGCGCAACGAAAACCAAATCCGGCGCAACAAAATCCAAATGCCTCTTCTTTCCGGGAATGAAGGTTTTTCAATGGGTTATCGTCGAGTTCGGGGGGCCGCCGCGACGAGCGGCCCGGTTCGACCCTCCCGACGCGCCGCCCTTTCCTGAAAAGTAACCCTGGCTCGGCTGCTTGGCAAGAAAATGTCGATTCCCGAAGCAGGAGACTTCCCGCCCACAATCACCGCCGCCGAACCTTTGGGGCCGGATCGCCGACCCGACCGGCGGGGTCGCCGACCCCGCACCACAATCGCCCCCGCAATGGGCGGGGCATTTTCCCTCCGGCCCGTTTTTCGCTTATAGGCCGCCTGCGACAACTTTCGAGACCGAATTCATGTCCCTTGCCCCCCGCCCCTTCGACGACATCCGCGCGCTTCTCGGGAAAATGCCGAAAGCCGACCAGGCGGCGCGCGCGGCGGCGCGCGAGCGCGAGGGGCAACTGACCAAGCCTGCGGGCTCGCTTGGGCGACTCGAGGAGATCTCCGAATGGATGGCGGCCTGGCAGGGAACGCCGCGGCCCCATGTCGACAATCCGCTGGTCGCGGTTTTCGCCGGCAATCACGGCGTCGTCGCCCAAGGCGTTTCGGCCTATCCGCCCTCGGTCACTCAGGCGATGGTGGCGAATTTCACCGCCGGCGGCGCCGCCATCAACCAGATCTGCAAGACCTTCGACATTTCGCTCAAGGTCTACGAGCTCGCGCTCGAGAAGCCAACCGGCGACATCACCCGGGAGCCGGCGCTCGACGAGAAGGCCTGCGCGGCGACGATGGCCTTCGGCATGGAGGCGCTCGCCTCCGAACCCGATCTGCTCGTCCTGGGCGAGATGGGCATCGGCAACACGACGCCGGCGGCGGCGATCTATCACGCGCTCTTCAGCGGCGAGGCGGAGGAATGGGTCGGCCGCGGCGCCGGCGTCGATGACGAGGGCCTCGGGCGCAAGGCCGACGCGGTGCGCGCCGCAGTCGCGCGCCATAAGCGATCATCTCAGCGATCCGTTGCAGATTCTGGCGCGGCTCGGCGGGCGCGAGACCGCGGCGATCGCAGGCGCGATCCTCGCCGCGCGCCTGCGCCGCACGCCGGTCCTGCTCGACGGCTTCGTTGTGTGCGCCGCCGCCGCCGCGTTGCAGGCTCTTGACGATTCTGCGCTCGACCATTGCCTCGCCGCCCATGTCTCGGCCGAGCGCGCCCATCGGCACGCGCTGAAGCTCATCGGCAAGACCCCGCTGCTCGATCTCGGGATGCGGCTCGGCGAGGGCTCCGGCGCGGCGCTGGCGGTCGGAATCGTCAAGGCCGCGGTCGCCTGCCACAACGGCATGGCGACCTTCGCCGAGGCGGGCGTGGCGGGCAAGGAAGAATGACGGAGCCGATGGCGGTGAACCGGAGTCTCTCGAAAGCGGTCGACGACTATTTCACCAAGATCCTTGTCGCCCCCGGCGAGGCGCTCGACGAGGCGCTCGCCGCCAATGCCGCGGCCGGCCTGCCGTCGATCGACGTCTCGGCGCCGCAGGGCAAGCTCGTCCATCTCCTGGCGCGGATGATGGGGGCGCGCAAGGCGCTCGAGATCGGGGCGCTCGGCGGCTATTCGACGATTTGGCTGGCCAGCGCCCTGCCCGACGACGGCCGGCTCATCACCCTCGAACGGAACGCGAAGCACGCAGAAGTCGCGCGCCGAAATGTCGCCCGCGCGGGTCTTAGCGGCAAAGTCGAGATCAGAACGGGCGCGGCGCTAGAGACGCTGCCGAAGATCGAGGCCGAACGGCTCGGCCCGTTCGATTTCGTCTTCATCGACGCCGACAAGGTGAACAACGCGGCCTACCTCGAATGGGCTCTCAGGCTCTCCCGGCCGGGAACAGGGATTGTAGTCGACAACGTGGTCAGGGACGGCGAGGTCGCCGACGCGCGGAGCGGCGATCCGGACGTCGTCGGGGTGCGCCGGATGTTCGAATTGATGGCGCGCGAGCCGCGTCTAAGCGCTACCGCGATCCAGACCGTCGGCGCCAAGGGCTGGGACGGCTTTGCGCTCGCCATTGTGAGTTGAGGCGCGAAGGCGCGGGGCCTCGCCCTCGGTTATCGCGCTCAATCCACAGAATGGAGCTGCAGCGCAGGCCCTGGGCTTTCCATCCGGGGTCCCTCGGCGATGCCCTGGCCGAAACGGCGATACCACAGACCGGTGAGGATCGGCACGACAACCGATGTGACGACGATGCAGATCGCCACCAACACCGTCGCCTGCTGCACGACCGGAGCAAAGTGCGGAGCGACGGCCGCAATCGCCACAGGGTTGGCGGCCGCGCTCCGGCCGTGGAAGAGGCGGCAATGCCGGCTGTGCCCGTGCCGCGGCCTATCAGCTTGTCAGCAATGACCAGCGGCACGCCAGTCAGCAGGATGACCGAGAGGGCAAGCACGACGCCGAGGCCTGCGAGCGGCGAGAGAAGCGTGTGAAGGTCGATAGTGTTTCCGAGTGCGAACGCGAAGAAGGGGATCATCAACTGGCCGCCGGGCGCGAAAAACTCCCTGAGCTTGGGATCAAGATTGCCAAGTGCGAAGCCGACCAGGAACGGAAGCACGGCGCCGACAAAGACCTGCGGCTCGAAATGCGCCGCCCCGGACGCGCCTAGGATAATCATGCTCATCAGGGGTCCCGACTCGATCGAGGTCAGCACGAAAGCCCCGACTTCCTCCTTCGTGCCGTAGGTTTGCATCAGCGATGCGTAAAGACCGCCGTTCGTCATATCGACCGCGCAGACGATGGCGAGGATCGAAAGGCCGGCGAAGAAGCCGCTCTGAATACCCTCCGGGGAATGAACTGGGAAGCGACGGCGACAATCGCCCAAGCGGCGAAGAATTTGGTCAGCACGAGTGTGCCAGACTTGCGCAGTACGGTCCCGGTCGCGCTAAGTTTGATAGTCGCTCCCATGCAGAAGAACCACACGGCCAGAATCGGAATGACGCCGGTCATGATTCCCAGGGTGAAGCCTTTGAAATAAGCGGGAGCGTTCGGAGCAAAGGTCTTGCAAAGCGATCCAAGCAGCAGCGGCGCGAGCATCAGGCCGCCCGGAAGTTTGTCGATGGACTCCTCGATTCTCACCCTGGCGTTTCCTCTGGTTCACCCGACCGGGATCACCGCTTTGGCGCTTCGATCAGCTTGGCGATCCGCTGCAGCGCGAACGCATAGCCCTGGGTTCCGCAACCGATGATGACGCCCGAAGCGACGCCCGAAACATAGGAATGATGCCGGAAAGCCTCGCGCTTGTGCACGTTGGAAATGTGCACCTCGATGATGGGCCCTGCAAAGGCGTTCAGTGCGTCGAGGATGGCGACGGAGGTATGGGTGAAGGCGGCGGGATTGATGACGATGCCGGCCGCGCGGTCGCGGGCGCCATGAATCCAATCGATGATCTCGTATTCCCGATTGCTCTGATGGAACTCGATCTGAAGTCCGAGCTCAACCCCGATGCGCCGGCAGTCGGCTTCGACGTTGGCGAGTGTCTCGCGCCCGTAGATCTCCGGCTCGCGCTTGCCGAGCAGATTGAGATTGGGGCCGTTCAGGACGGTGACGATCGGGCTCACGGCGCTTCCCCGCAATGGCGCCGAGGGCGCCGCTTCGCTCGTGTCTCTAACACGGGGCCGCGGGCCGCGCATGCCGCTTGTCAGTAATGAGCGATGACGACCATCGATTTTGGTTGCAAGTCGGCGGGAGGAAACGTCTGGACGCCGTCCGGTCCGGCGCCCGGCCACTCGCCGATAGCGGCCGGGGAAATGCCGTTGCGCCGGAGCTCCTCCCGCACGGTCTCAACGCGACGGTCGAGAATGCGCGCCCGCCGTTCCGGATCGCCGGCGACCGCGGCGCGGGCGTTGACGTCGATCAGCGTCACGGTTTGGGGGGCGTCGCCCGCAGCGGCGTCCACCACCATCTGCCGGCCAACACCCGTCAAGGAGGACCCCCGCCACGCCGCCTCATAGAGATAGTCGCGCTTGACTTCGGGCGGCGTCGCGCAGCCGGTCGTCGCCAGCGCGATCACCCATGCGAATCGGGCGTGCGCCGCCAAGCCAGGTCCCCCGGATTCGCGCAGGCGCATCACCCGTGCCACGCCGCGACGGTTTTCAGCGCCGAGAAGCCATAGAGCGCTTCGAAACCTTTCTCGCGGCCATGCCCCGATTTTCCGACGCCGCCGAACGGCAGCTCGACGCCTCCGCCGGCGCCGTAATTGTTGATGAACACCTGCCCGGCGCGCAACGCCTTGGCGAGGCGCATCTGGCGGCCCCCATCGGCCGTCCAGAGGCCGGCGACGAGACCGTAGCCGGTTCCATTAGCGATGGCGACGGCGTCGGCCTCGTCATCGAAGGGAATGACGACCTGGACGGGGCCGAAGATTTCCTCCTGGGCCAGGCGATGACCGGGAGCGACTTCGGCGAACAGCGTCGGGGCGACAAAATGTCCGCCTGCCGGGGCGTCGGCCACGATCTCGCCGGTCGCGGAGGTCTTGAGATCGGCGCCCTCGGCGATGAACCGGCTCACGATTTCCTTCTGCCGCCCGGAAATGAGCGGGCCGATGTCCAGGTCGGCGTCGGCCGGCCCGACCTTGAGGCTGCGGTAGCGCGCCGCCATCCGATCGACGACCTCATCGTAACGCCGTCGCTCGACCAGAATGCGCGAGGCGGCCGAGCAGGTCTGGCCGGCATTTTGGACGCCCGCATTGACCAGGAAGGGCAGCGCGCGGTCGAGGTCGGCGTCGGCGAACACGAGCTGCGGCGATTTTCCCCCGAGTTCAAGCGTCACCGGCGCGACATGGCGCGCCGCCGCCGCCTGCACCAGCGCCCCGACCGCTACCGAGCCGGTGAAGGAAAGATGCCCGACTCCAGGGTGGGCGGCGAGCGCCGCGCCCGCTTCCTCGCCGAGGCCCGGGACCACGTTGAGCGCGCCTTCCGGAAAACCCGCTTCCCGCGCGAGATCCGCGAGCGCAAGCGAGGTGAGGCAGGCTTCTTCCGCCGGTTTCAGCACGCAGGCGTTGCCCATCGCCAGTGCCGCGCCGACCGTTCGCCCGGCGATCTGCATCGGGTAGTTCCACGGCACGATATGCCCGGTGACGCCATGAGGCTCGCGCAACGTGAAGACCGTATAGCCGCCGAGATAGGGGATGGTTTCGCCCATGATCTTGTCGGCGGCGCCGGCGTAAAATTCCATGTAGCGCGCGAGCGCCAGCGCATCGGCGCGTCCCTGCTTCAAGGGCTTCCCGACGTCGAGCGCTTCGATGCGAGCAAGCTCGTCGATCCTTTCGTTGACCAGACCGGCGAGCCTCATAAGCAGCCGCCCGCGCTCGGTCGCCGTAAGACGCCCCCAGGGTCCGCGAAGCGCGCGCTCCGCCGCCTCGACCGCCGCGTCGATGTCGCCGGCCTGGCCGCGCGCGATTTCGCCGATCTCGACGCCGCGCGACGGGTCTTCGACCGGCAGGGTCCGGCCAGATTGCGGCGCGACCCAGCGCCCGTCGATGAAGCACTTGTCGGTATCGAACCAGGTCAGTTTCGAGGCTGTGGGAGCTCGTTGCAGCATGGCGTCCGACACGTTGAAATTGCGCCGCAGAGAAAGAAGGCCGACGTTCAGGCCTTGCCCCAGACCTCTTCGGCGATTTCGACCATCCGCGCAAGCTTGATCCATTGATCGGACTCGGTGAGGTCGTTGCCGTGCGCGGTCGAGGAGAAGCCGCATTGGTGGGAGAGCGCGCACTGGCTTAACGGGACGTACCTCGCCGCCTCGTCGATGCGGCGCTTGACGTCATCCTTCGACTCGGCGTCCGCCCGTTTCGAGCTCATGAGGCCGAGCACGACGGTCGCGCTCTTCGGCGCAAAGCGCAGCGGCGCGAAATCGCCGGAACGCTCGTCGTCATATTCGAGGAAGAAGCCGTCGATCTTCATCTCGTTGAGGAGGATCTGGGCGACCGGCTCATAGCCGCCCTGCGCCACCCAGGCGCTCTTGAAATTGCCGCGGCAGAGATGAACGCAGACCGTCATATCCTTAGGCCGGTCGCGGATCGAATCGTTGATCAGCCTGCAGTAGAGTTGGGTCAGCGCGTCCGGGTCGTCTCCGCGCGCCTTGGTGCGGGCACGAATCTCCGGATCGCAGAGATAGGCGAGATTGGTGTCGTCGAATTGAAGGTACTGTGAGGCCGCGCGCAGCAAGATCGGCGATCTCGGCGCGATAGGCCGCGGTCAGGTCGGCGTAGAATTCCTCGAGGTCGGGATAGACCGCCTCGCTTATGGCCTCGCGCCCGCCGCGGAAATGCAGCATCGAGGGCGCCGGGATGCAGACCTTCGGCGTGCGAGTCGTGGCCGACTTGAGGAAATCGAAGTCCGGACCTTGAATCGGCCCGACCCACTTGATCTTGCTGCCGACATGCATCGTCGGCGGCTTGAAGCCGACCTCGGAGCCATCGTCCTTGCGGAACTTGGCGACGAACTCGCCGTAATGGGTCTCGACGCCCTCGAATTGTTCGAGAAAATCGATGTGAAAATAGGTGCGGCGGAACTCGCCGTCGGTGATTCCGCTCAAGCCCACGTGCTCCTGGGCATGCACGACTTCGCGGATGCAATCGTCCTCGATCGCGTGTAGCTCCTGCGCCGCCATATGGCCGGCGGCGAAGCGCTCGCGCGCTGCTCGCAGCCGCTCCGGGCGAAGATAGCTGCCGACATGGTCGGCGCGAAACGGCGGACGGGACATGTTTCCTCCCTCGAAACGCGCTGGGCGCGCTTGAGCTCAATGCTCTCACGCCGCCCGAGGTGTTGGCAACCGGCGACTTCGCTGCGGCGGAAAGCGAAGTCCGTCAGCGCTTGGCGGCGAAGAAACTCCGCAGCATCACCGCCGCCTCGCTTTCGCGGACCACACCATAGACCTCGGGCGAATGGTGGCAGGTCGGCTCTTGAAAGAAGCGCGGGCCGTTGTCGACCGCGCCGCCCTTCAGGTCCGGGGCGGCGTAATAGAGGCGGCGCAGGCGGGCCAAGGAGATCGCGCCGGCGCACATCGCGCACGGCTCCAGCGTCACATAGAGATCGCAGCCGGCGAGCCGTTCGGAGCCAAGTCTCGCCGCGGCCTCGCGGATGACGAGCATCTCGGCATGTGCGGTCGGATCGGCCAGTTCGCGCGTTCGGTTCCCGCCGCTCGCGATCACGGTCCCGCCGCGAACCAGCGCAGCGCCGATCGGCGCTTCGCCGCGCGCCTCGGCCGATCGCGCCTCGGCGAACGCGAGGCTCATCGGATCGCCCTCCCGCTCATCGCTCGACATGGTCATGGCTCCGCGCCGGCCTCGCCGTTTCTGCGGCTCAAAGCGTTTTTCGGTTGGCGGCGCGGCGCGTTCGGGCTTAGGACAAGCCGCCGCCGATGGCAACGCGGGTCCGGACGGCGGCGGAACCAAGCAATCATGAGCGACGAAGTAAAGGCCGAAGCCTCTCAAGTCCGCGCCGGCCAGCGCATCGCCAAGGTCATGGCACGCGCCGGCATTTGCTCTCGCCGCGACGCCGAAGCCTGGATCGCCGAGGGGCGGGTCAGCGTCAACGGCGAGGTGCTCTTGAGCCCCGCCTTCAACGTCAGCGACCCAAGACGACGTGCGCGTCGACGGCAGCCGGCTCGGCGCGGCTGAGCGGACCCGGCTCTTCCTATTTCATAAACCTCGGGGGTTCGTCACGACCGCGCGTGATCCGCAGGGGCGACCGACGGTTTTCGACGCGCTGCCGCCCGGCCTGCCGCGCGTGGTTGCGGTCGGCCGGCTGGACATCAATACCGAAGGGCTGCTCCTCCTCACCAACGACGGCGGGCTGGCTCGGGTCCTCGAGCTGCCGTCAACCGGCTGGCTGCGCCGCTACCGCGTGCGCGCGCATGGCGCGATCGATCAGGCGGCCCTCGATCGTTTGAGCGGGGGGATCGCCATCGACGGCGTCGACTATCTCGGCATCGAAGCCAAGCTCGACCGCGAACAGGGCTCGAACGTCTGGATCACATTGGGCCTGAGAGAGGGAAAAAATCGCGAGATCAAGAAGGTGCTGGAGCACCTGGGGCTTGCGGTGAACCGCCTGATCCGCGTCTCCTTCGGTCCATTCGAGCTCGGCGATCTCGCCGAGGGCGAGGCGGCGGAAGTGCGCACCCGGGTGCTGCGCGACCAACTGGGCGCGAAGCTCGCCAAGGAAGCCCAGGCCAATTTCGACGCGCCGCTGATCGCTCGCGACGCGCCAACGCCCACGGAGCCGAGCGATGATGAGCGGAGCGCGCGCCGCGCGAGCACAGGCCCCGAGCGCGTCGGGGGCCACAAGCGCAATCGCGGTGGGGAACGGGAGCGCGGCGGGGATCGGGAGCGACGATTCGATCCCGACGCCGCGGCGCGCCGCACGGCGCCGGCGCGGTCGACGACGGAGGGCCGGCGCAAGCATGTATCGCGTCTGCGGGCGGAGATCGCCGCCGACGCGGCGGCGACGCGGAAACGCATCGAGCGCAGCGCGACTCACGACCGCAAGGGGCGGACAATCGCGGTCGAGCGCCTTTCGCCAACCCGCGAAGAGGCGCGGAGGCGCGCCGCCGCCGAGACGCGGCCGCGCGCTGGACGTCCCAATGCCGGCAAGCGGCGCGCCTGAGGGACGTGAGCGGCCGCCGCGTTCGGGCAATAGGGAAGGCGGCCGCCGGGCCGAATTCGAGCCGCGCGGGAAAGGGGCGGCGAGACGCGAGGGCGGCTCCGGCGAACAGGCCTTCGACCGGCCGCAGGGCCGGAAGCCTGACCACAGCGGCGAGACCCGACCGCCGCGCGCGGACGCGAAGGGGCGCGGACCACGCTCCGAATTCAAGCCGCGCGGACCGCGTGCTAACGCGCGCGACGGCGCTCCGCCCGCGCGCCGATTCGACCGCCCCCCGGAGCGACCGCATGGGCCGGGGGGAAAGGGGCCGCCGAGAGGCGCCGGCGGCCCGCGCCGCCCGCCGCGAAAGCCCTGATCGATGCGGATTGTCGGCGGCCGTCTCAAGGGCCGCGTGCTCACGGCGCCGTCGTCGCACGCCATCCGCCCGACTTCCGAACGGTTGCGCGAATCGATCTTCGACATTCTCGAGCACCGGTTCCCCGGTCATATCGAGGGCGCGCGCGTGGTTGATCTCTTTGCCGGATCGGGGGCGCTCGCGATCGAGGCGCTGTCGCGCGGCGCGCGCTTCGCGCTCTTCGTCGACAACGGCGCCGAGGCGCGGGCCGTCATTCGGGCCAATGTCGAAGCGTTGGCGCTCGGCGGGGTGACGCGCATCTGGCGCGCCGACGCGACCAGACTCGGTTCGGCGCCCGCCCCGGGGGCGTTCGCGCTCGCCTTTCTCGACCCGCCCTATGGGCAGGGTCTCGCCGGTCCCGCGCTGGCCTCGCTTGTCGCGGGCGGCTGGCTTGAACAGGACGCCCTCTGCGTCGTCGAGGAAGCGGCCAAGGCCGAGATCGATGCGCCGGCGGGGCTCACAAGCGTCGACGAGCGGGCTTATGGTGATACGCGGATCGCGATCTTCCAGGCGCGCTGACGGGGAGGTGATAGCGCCCGCATTGTCAAACCGGCGCGATTGGGCGAACGTCCGGCGAACGGTTCGCGGGCAGCGAAGGCTGGGGGCGCAGAGGTGAGCAAATCCGTCGCGACGCTTGGCCTCATCGGCGCGCTGACGCTTTGCGGATGCCAATCCCTCGAGGTGGATCAGGTCGCGCAGCAGTCGATGATCGGGCTGTCGAAACGGGACATCCTTGCTTGCTTCGGCGAACCGGCCAGCCGCGCGAAGGCCGGCCAGGCGACCGAAATCTGGACCTATGTCGGCGGGCGAATGCGCGGCTACGGACCGCAGTGGGCAGTTGGCCTCAACACCAATCTGCTGCCCTTTGCCGCGCCCGGAAATTGCGACGTCGTGTTGGTGATGACCAATGCCCATGTCAGCGAAGTCGGTTACGCCGCCGTCGACGGCAGCGCGCTGCCGCTCGGCCAGGAATGCCTGTTCTCGGTCGAGCGGTGCGTGAAAGCGCCCTGAGGCGGCGAGGTTAAGCGATGTCGCGGGCCGAACGGCTGTTCGAACTGATGCAGAGCCTTCGCCTCCGCCGCCGCCCCGTCGCCGGCCAAGCGCTGGCCGAGGAACTCGGCGTATCTCTGCGCACGCTCTACCGCGACATCGAGGCTTTGAAGGCCCAGGGGGCGCGGATCGAGGGCGAAGCGGGTCTCGGCTACGTGCTCAAGGCCGGCTTCACCCTGCCGCCGCTGATGTTCAGCCTCGAGGAGGTCGAGGCGCTTGCGCTCGGTGCCCGCTGGGTTGAGGGCCGCGCCGACCCCGGCCTCACGAAGGCGGCGCGCGGCGCCCTGGCGAAGATCGCCGCGGTCCTGCCGCCGGAACGAGCGGAGGCGCTCGATTGGCCGACGATGCTCGCCGGCGCGGGGGCGACGGGGGAGCGGGAAGGCGCAAGCCTTCCCTTGATCCGCGAAGCGCTCGGCGCCGAGCGCAAGCTCAAGCTCGCCTATGTCGACAAGGACGGACGCTCGTCGACGCGGGTCGTCTGGCCGGTTGCGCTCGGCTTCTTCGACCATGCGCGGATGCTCGCCGCCTGGTGCGAGACGCGCGCCGACTTCCGCCATTTCCGCCTCGACCGGATGGCGGCGGTCGCGGTCCTCGACGAGCGCCCGCCAAAACGGCGCCGGGCGCTGCTCATCGACTGGCGCCGCGCGGAGGGGCTCGACGAGTGAGCGGCGCGCCGCTCGCGTGGAACCCCCGACTCGCAAGCCGCGCGGCGGCGCCCTATATGTCGCGGGATCGTCACGATTGGGCCGCCTTGAAGCGCCATCGCGGGCGAGGGTCCAAGTAACGAAAAACGGAACGCGGATGACGTCTCATGTCCAGCCAGCGGCCAAGGTCGCGCATTTCACTCTCGCCAACGGCCTCGACGTTGTCGTCATTCCAGATCATCGCGCCCCCGTCGTCACCCATATGGTCTGGTACCGCAACGGCGCGGCCGACGATCCGACCGGAAAATCGGGCATCGCCCATTTCCTCGAGCATCTGATGTTCAAGGGCACCAAGCGCCATCCCAAGGGCGAGTTCTCCGAGTTCGTGTCCGAGGTCGGCGGCCAGGAGAACGCCTTCACCGGCAATGATTTCACCGCCTATTTCCAGCAGGTCGCCAAGCAGCACCTGAAGACCTGCATGGAGTTCGAGGCCGACCGGATGACCGGCCTCACGCTGACCGACGACATCGTCGCACCCGAGCGCGACGTGGTGCTCGAGGAGCGGCGCATGCATTGCGACACCGACCCGGGCGCACAACTCGGCGAAGCGGTCCAGGCGACGCTCTTCACCCACCATCCCTACGGCATTCCGGTGATCGGCTGGGGGCACGAGATCGAGGGCCTGAAGCGTGAGGACGCGCTCGCCTATTACAAGCGCTTCTATACTCCCGAGAACGCCATCCTGGTGGTGGCGGGCGACGTCGAGCCGGAGGAGGCCCGCGCGCTCGCCGAGGAGACTTACGGCAAGATCAAGCCGCGCGGAGCCAAGCCCGAGCGGGTGCGGCCGATGGAGCCCCCGACCGTCGCGAGCCGGGTGGTGACGGTCGCCGACGAAAAGGTCGAGCAGCCCGGCTGGCAGCGGCACTATCTCGCCCCGTCCGCCCGCACCGCGAAGGACGGCGAAGCCGAAGCGCTCGAAGTGCTCGGCCATCTCCTGGGCGGCGGCCAGACGAGCGTGCTCTATCGCACGCTGGTGATGGAGGAGAAGCTCGCCGTCTCGGCCTGGGCCTATTACCACGGCACGGCGCTCGATCAGAGCCGGTTCATCGTTAACCTGACGCCGGTGCCCGGCGTCACGCTGGAAGCGCTCGACAAGGCGTTCGACCGGGCGCTGGCTAGGTTCCTGCACGAGGGCGTCGACCCGGGCGACCTCGAGCGCGCCAAGACGCGGCTCGTCGCCGACGCGACTTACGCACGCGACAGCCAGTCGGACCTCGCGCGCTGGTACGGTTCGTCGCTGGCGATCGGCCAGACGCTCCGCGACGTCGAGGAATGGCCGGCGCGGATCGAGGCGGTCAGCGCCGGGGCGGTCGTCGAGGCGGCGCGGCGCTGGCTCGATCACAAGCCCGCGGTGACCGGGCATCTTCTGCCGCTCGAGAGCGAGGCCGCATAGGAAGCGCTAAAGTTTCGCCCGCCGCGCGCTCAGGCGCCAAGCCGACAAAACGAAAAACCTGGAAACGCCCATGCAGAAACACATCGCCCTTTCCCCATCCCAATCGGCCGTCAACGTCGACGTCGTCACGACCCCGCGTGGCCTCACGCTGTGGCTCGTCCGCTCGTATGCGGTGCCGCTGGTGTCGCTCGAGTTCGCCGTACGCGGCGGCGCAGCGCAGGACCCGGCCGAGAAGGCGGGGCTGGGTTCGCTCACCTCGGGGCTGCTCGACGAGGGCGCGGACGACCTCGATTCGCAAGCCTTTCACCGCGCCCTCGACGAGAAGGCCGTCGAGATGTCGTTCCATTGCGACCGCGATCATTGGAGCGGGCGGATGCGCACGCTGACCAAGAACCTGGATCGCGCCGCCGAGCTCCTTAGTGTCGCGGTCAACGCGCCGCGATTCGACGAGGAGCCGTTCGAACGTGTGCGCGAGCACATGAACGCGCGCCTGCGCCACGTCGCCAACGATCCAGGCACGCTCGCCGGCCGCAACTGGAAGGCGAAGGCGTTCCCCGGCCACCCTTATGGCCAGCCGGCCGACGGCTCGCTCGAGACCCTCGCCCGAATCGAGCGGACCGACCTCGTCGAGGCCGCCAAACGCGGGATTGCGCGCGACCAATTGATGATAGCGGTCGTTGGAGCGATCGACGAGAAGAGGGCGGCGGAGCTGGTCGACAAGGCGTTCGCCGACTTGCCGGCCAAGGCGCGCCTCAAGCCCGTCCCTGAGGCGGCCTTCTCCGGCCTGGGCGAGATCGACATCATCAACCTCGACGTTCCGCAATCGACCATCCGCTTCGGCCGGCCGGCGCTCAAGCGCGACGATCCGGACTATATCGCGAGCGTGGTCGCCGCCCATGTGCTGGGCGGGTCGGGCTCGATGACCTCGCGGCTGTTTCGCGAAGTGCGTGAGAAACGCGGCCTCGCCTACACCGTGTTTGGAACTTTCTACGCGCTCGAACAGGGGACCTACTTCTACGGCGGCACGACGACCAAGAACGAGCGGGCGCGCGAATCCTTCGATGTCGCCGCGGCGGAAGTCCGCGACGTGGCGCTGAACGGCCTCAACGAGGAGGAACTCGAGAAGGGCAAGACCTATCTCATCGGCTCCTATCCGCTGCGCTTCGACACTTCCGCCAAGATCGCCTCGCAGCTCATCCACATCCAGCTCGAAGGCCGGACGCCGGACTGGCTCGTCGGGCGCAACCGAGAGATCGCGGGCGTCACGATCGGGAGCGTCCGCCGCGCCGCTCACCGCGCCTTCGGCGACGGCTCGCTGCTGACGACAGTTGTGGGAAGGCCGGAGGGGTTCTAACCCTTCTCCCGCTCGCGGGAGAAGGTGGCGCGAAGCGCCGGATGAGGGGTTCGCCTTCACCCCCTCTCCCGCTTCGCGGGAGAGGGGGAGTTCCTGCCTTCCCCCGCTGCACGTCAAATGCGATAACCTGCGTGAGGTCCGCGCCCCATGCCGATTCGCCGTCTCGATCCGCTTGTCATCGACCGCATCGCCGCGGGCGAGGTGATCGAGCGGCCGGCGGCGGCGATCAAGGAACTCATCGAAAACGCGCTCGACGCCGGAGCGAACACGATCGAGATCGCCATCGAGGCCGGCGGGCGAAGGCTCATCCGAGTCGTCGACGACGGGCGAGGCATGGACGAGGCGGACCTCGCGCTAAGCGTCGAGCGGCACGCGACGTCGAAAATCGCCGACGGCGACCTGACGGCGATCGCCACCTTCGGCTTCCGCGGCGAGGCGCTGCCCTCGATCGCTTCTGTGTCGCGGCTCGAAATCCGCACCCGCAGCGAAGGCGCGCCGACGGGCCTCAAGCTCGTGGTCGAGGACGGGATCAAGAGCCTAATCGAACCCTGCGCCGCGCCGATCGGCGCGCGGGTCGAGGCGCGCGATCTCTTCGCCGCGACGCCTGCGCGGCTCAAGTTCCTCAAATCCGACCGGGCGGAAGCGCTGGCCGCGGCAGACGCGGTGAGAAGGCTGGCGATGGCTACGCCTCATGTGCGCTTTTCGTTTGCGACCGACATCGGCGCCCCCTTCGACTGGCCCGCCTGCGGCGACAGCGAAGCAGGCTTCGCTGAGCGGCTGCGCCAGGCGCTCGGCAACGACTTCGCGGCCAATTCGATTTCCCTCGACGCAGCCCGCGAGGGCGCTCGGCTTTCGGGCCGTGTCGGCCTGCCCACCTACAGCCGGCCGAACGCCTCCCAGCAGTTCCTGTTCGTCAACGGGCGGGCGGTGCGCGACAAGACCCTCGCCGGGGCGCTGCGCGGGGCCTATCTCGATTTCCTCCCCCCCGACCGGCACGCGGTCGCTGCCCTCTTCGTCGACTGCGATCCGGCCGAAGTCGACGTCAACGTCCACCCGGCGAAAGCCGAAGTGCGCTTCCGCGACGGCGCTGCCGTCCGGGGCCTCGTCGTCCGCGCGATCCGGCAGGGCTTAAGCCAAGCGCTGCATCGGGCGACGACGACCGGCGGGACGGCGACGATCCTCGCCATGCGTCCGCCGCAGCCCTGGCGGGGCGCGCCGTCTTCGCCCCGCTGGGACTGGCGGGGCTCGCCCACCGCGCCGCGGCTCGCCGAGCCGGCTCAGGCGAGCTTCGCCGAAATCGAGCTCTCGGCGCCTGCGCCTGCCGCGCCGGCGAACGAGCGCGACCTCATGGCGCCGCTCGGCGCCGCGCGGGCGCAAGTGCATGGGAACTACATCGTCGCCCAGACCGCGGACGGCCTCGTCATCGTCGACCAGCACGCGGCGCACGAGCGCATCGTCTATGAGAAGCTCAAGCGCCAGCGCGAGGGCGGCACGATCGAGCGGCAGACGTTTCTAACCCCGCTCGTGGTCGACCTCGACCCCGACGCGGCGGCGCTGATCGACGCCCATGCTGAGGAGCTCGCCGGCCTGGGCATGATCGTCGAGGGCTTCGGCCCCGGGGCGGTCATGGTGCGCGAAGCGCCCTCGGCGATCGCTCAAGGCGACCTCGCCGGCCTCATGCGGGACCTCGCCGCCGATCTCGCGGCAGACGACGGCGCCCAGAGCCTCGCGCGCCGGCTCGATCGTTGGCTTGGAACTTTCGCCTGCCACCATTCGGTGCGTTCGGGGCGGCTGCTCAAGCCTGAGGAGATGAACGCACTCCTGCGCGAGATGGAGTCGACGCCGGGCGCCGGCCAATGCAATCATGGCCGCCCGACCTACGTCGAGCTCAAGCTCGCGGACATCGAGCGGCTGTTCGGGCGAAGGTAGAGCGGCGGTCGACAAAGACGAGCATGAATGCGGATGCGTCAATGGACGAGCAGGCGTCGCGCACCGCCGTCGCCAAGCACGCTTCGCAACTTGGCTCGTGGCGGATGGAGTTCCTCGCGCCGAGCGAGCGTCTGGCGCCCTACGTCCGACGCTTCAACGTCTATGCCGAGCGCGACACCGGGTTCGCCCGCAGGCGCGAGCTTCCCTCCCCTCTCGCGACTTTGGTTTTCAATCTGGGCTGCGACCTTCGCGTCGAACATCCGTTGAAGACAAGCACGACCTATCGCGCCGGCGCCGCCTTCTACTCCGGCATGAGCGCCACCTACGCCGTGACCGAGACCGACCGCTCCCAGCAAGGCGCGCAGATCACGCTGACCCCGCTCGGCGCGCGTCGCCTGCTCGGCTTTCCGCTCGACGAGGTCGGCGACCGGCTGATCGATCCGTGCGATCTCATCGGCGCTGCGGCGCGCGAGATGGCCGAACGTCTGCAGGAAACCAATTCGTCGGGAGGCCGGCTCGCCATCCTGGAGGGGAAGATGACGCGGCGCCTCACGAACTCGCGCGATGGACCTTCGCGCGATCTTGTCTGGGCATTGCAGCAGTTGGAGGCGACGTGCGGCCGCATCGGGGTGAATGCGCTCGCTCAGGAGCTCGGATGCAGCCGTAAACATCTGACCGTTCGCTTCCGGCGAGAATTCGGCCTGCCGCCGAAGCTTTTTGCACGTGTGGCCCGATTTGACCGCGCCATCGAATTGATGCGGCGAGACCGCGTCGCAAGCCTGGCTGAGTTGGCCAGTGACTGCGGCTATGCCGATCAGGCGTACCTGACCCGCGATTTTGCGAGTTTGCCGGCAGCCCGCCCGCGGCGTTTCTGCGCCGCAAACTGCCCGACGAAGGCGGATTTGTCGACTGACGCGCGGGATCAAGGTGCGAGGTAACAAAGGTTCAAGACGGCACGGTCGGGCGAATGGCAGACTGCGTCGACCAAGCTCAAGGAGACCCGAGAATGGCCGCGCTCAAGTCCGAAGTCTCGACCCAGGTCGTACCCTATATTTTCTACCGCGACGTTCCGGCGGCGCTCGAATGGCTCGCAAAAGCGTTCGGCTTCGTCGAGACGATGCGGGAAGCGCTGCCCTCCGGCGGAGTGCATGGCGAAATGACCTTCGATGGGCGGCTCATGATGATGGGCCAGGGCGCGAAGGATCGGGGAATGGCGAGCGTCCGCGAAACCGGGACGGCGACTCAGGGCGTCTTCATCTGCCTGGCCGATGTCGATGGTCATTGCGCGCGGGCGCGCGGCGGGGGCCGAAATCGTCAGGCCGCTCGAAGATCTGCCCTACGGGCGCAGCTATAGTGCGCGCGACCTGGAAGGGCACCCTTGGTTCTTCACCACGCCGCCGGACCGCGGCTGACGCGAAAGGCGCTGGCCAAGGCCGCCTTGGCCAGCGTACACGGCGCGCGGCGCGAGCGGTGAACATCGAGACCGCGGGCGCGCGATCGGAGAGTCGTGGGGAGCAGAATGAAGCTCGAAGGCGGTTGTTATTGCGGCGCGGTTCGTTACGCAGCCGAAGGCGCGCCGATGCTCAAGGCGCAATGCCATTGCCGGGAGTGCCAATACATCTCCGGCGGCGGGCCAAACATGTATATGCTGATGCCGCCGGAAGGATTCAGATACACCCGCGGCGCCCCCAAGCAATTTGCGCGCAAGGATCTCGATCATCCCGTGACCCGGGAGTTCTGCGCCGAATGTGGCACGCACCTCATTATGCGGCGGCCGGGGCTCAAGGCCATCATCCTCAAAGTCGGCACGCTCGACGATCCGAGGGTTTTCCGCGGCCCCAGGATGGCGATTTACACCATCGACAAGCAGGCCTTCCATCACATTCCCGACGGCGTGCCGGCCTTCGAGCGCTTGCCGCAGCTATAGACCGCGCGGCGCAATCGCGAAGCGCCTGCCGTGTTGTCGGGTGATCGCTGTTGCCCTCGAGCCCCGCCGCCGGTAATGGGCGGATGGATCGAGGACGAGAGAGCCGAGCCGTTGAGCGCCCCGGAACCCAAGGTCGACGAGGCGCTCGCTGTTGCGCATGGCTTCAAGCCGGACGAATATGCGCGGCTTGTCGCGCTCATCGGCCGCACGCCCACCTTCACCGAGCTCGGCATCGTCTCGGCGATGTGGAACGAGCATTGCTCCTACAAATCCTCGCGCCTCCATCTGCGCAAGCTACCGACGAAAGGCCCTCAAGTCATCCAGGGCCCAGGCGAGAACGCCGGTGTGATCGACATCGGTGACGGCGACGTCTGTGTGTTCAAGATGGAGAGCCACAATCACCCCTCGTTCATCGAGCCCTATCAGGGCGCGGCGACGGGAGTCGGCGGAATCCTGCGCGACGTCTTCACGATGGGCGCAAGGCCCATCGCCGCGCTCAACTTCCTCCGCTTCGGCGCACCCGATCACCCCAAGACGCGTCGGCTGGTCGCCGGGGTGGCGGCGGGCATCGGCGGCTACGGCAATTCGTTCGGAGTGCCGACGGTCGGCGGCTCGGTCGGCTTCCATAGACGCTATGACGGCAACATCCTCGTCAATGCGATGGCGGTCGGCGTCGCCAGGCGGGATGCGATCTTCACCTCGAAGGCTGCGGGCGTCCGCAATCCGATCGTCTATCTCGGCTCGAAGACCGGGCGCGACGGTATCCATGGCGCGACCATGGCCTCGGCGTCGTTCGCGGCTGACGCTGAGGAGCGGCGCCCGACCGTCCAGGTCGGCGATCCGTTCGCCGAGAAGCTCCTGCTCGAAGCCTGTCTCGAATTGATGGCGTCCGGCGCGGTCATCGCCATCCAGGACATGGGCGCAGCGGGCCTCACCTCGTCGGCGGCCGAAATGGGTGCCAAGGGCGATCTTGGCGTCGAGCTGGACCTCGACCGCGTGCCCTGCCGTGAGGAGGGCATGAGCGCCTATGAAATCATGCTGTCCGAGAGCCAGGAGCGGATGCTTATGGTGCTCCGGCCGGAGAAGGAGCCCGAGGCCGAGGCCATCTTCCGCAAGTGGGGGCTCGATTTCGCCGTCATCGGCAGGACGACCGATTCCAGGCGCTTCGTCGTCAGGCGAGGCGGCGAGGTCAAGGCTGACCTGCCGATAAAGGAGCTTGGAGCCGAAGCGCCGCTCTATGACCGCCCGTGGATCGCGACGCCACCCTCGCCCATCATCGACCCGCCGATCACTCCGCCAATGTCGACCGACGCCGCCCTGATCAAGCTCCTGGGCTCGCCCGATCTCTGCTCCAAGCGCTGGATCACCGAGCAATACGACACCCTCATCCTCGGCAACACCATTGAAGGCCCCGGCGGCGACGCCGCGGTGGTTAGGCTCGGCCAGGGGCCGAAGGGCCTCGCGCTGACCACCGACTGCACCGAGCGCTATTGCGCCGCCGATCCGCGCGAAGGCGGAAAGCAGGCGGTCGCGGAGGCGTGGCGCAACCTGATCGCCGTCGGCGCGCGCCCGCTCGCGCTGACCGACAACCTCAATTTCGGCAATCCCGAGCGCGCCGAGACGATGGGGGAACTGGTCGGCTGCATCGAGGGCGTCGCCGAGGCGGCGCGGGCGCTCGACTTTCCGGTCGTTTCGGGCAACGTGTCGCTCTACAACGAGACGATGGGCGAAGGGATTCCGCCGACGCCGGCGATCGGCGGCGTCGGCCTGATCGACGATGTGACGAAGTCGGCGACGCTCGCGTTCAAGGTGGCGGGCGACGACATTCTGCTCGTCGGCGGGTCGCCCTCCTGGCTCGGCCGCTCCGCCTGGCTTACGACGGTCGCAGACCGTGAGGAGGGCGCGCCTCCTCCCGTCGATCTCGCCGCCGAACGCCGCAACGGCGCGTTCGTCGCTTCGCTCATCCGGGCGCAGCGAGTGAGCGCCGTCCATGACCTCTCCGACGGGGGCCTTGCCGTGGCGCTCGCCGAAATGGCATTGACGGGAGGGATCGGCGCCACGATCGACGCCGAGGACCCCGAGCACGCATTCTTCTTCGGCGAGGACCAAGGCCGATACCTATTGACCGCGCGGCCGGCCGAGACGGCGGCGATCGCCGAGGAGGCGAAGCAGCTTGAGGTCCCGCTGATGCGCATCGGCCTGACCGGTGGCGAGACGCTGAGGCTCGGCAGCGCGGCTCCGGTTGCTCTTGCGGCGCTGAAGCAAGCCCATGAAAACTGGCTTCCGGACCTTATGTATCGCTCCTAAGGGGTTTAAACGCATGATACCGTTCGTCATCGTCAAGACCAAGGCGGGTTTCGCCTACGTACGGCCCGAGCACGTCGTCGCCATCAACGCCTCCGATTCCGCCGACTGTATGATCCTCATGACCGACGGCGTCACCATCGCCGCCACCGAACCGGCCGAGGACGTCGTCGCGCGGCTCGAAGCGGAGGCCGAGGAAGAGGATCACGCGGCTGAGGCAATCAAGGAGCGCAACCGCCATGGCCATGTCCCAAACCGAGATTGAGCGGATGATTCGCGAGGCGTTCCCCGACGCGCGCGTCGAGGTGAAGGACCTGGCGGGCGACGGAAACCACTATTCGGCCAGTGTCGTCTCCTCAGCCTTCAAAGGCGCGAGCAAGGTGAAGCAGCACCAGATGGTTTACGCCGCGCTCAAGGGAAAGATGGGCGGCGAATTGCACGCACTCGCGCTAACGACATCGGAAGGCTAGGGTTGAGCGGTTGGCGCGTCGCCGGAGCTACGGCGGCGCGGGAATCGCGCGCCGTAGCTTTCAAGGGGGAGACGGAGCGCGTTCGTGAGATAGCTCACGGTTCGATAGAAGCCTGCGAGCATGAGAACCTCGATCAAACCCATTTCGCCGAACTGTCTCGACATCCCGGACCAAAGCGCGTCGTCGATGTCCGATCCCGCATGAAGCTGGTCGCAAGCGCGGATCAGGAGGCCATCTTCGAACGACCAGCAGGGATCGTCGGCGCCGCCGTTCACCAGCGAGTCCAGATTCGCCGCGTCGAGCCTCGCCGCTTTACCAAAGAACGCTACATGCACCCCCCATTCGTACTCCGAGCCTGAAAGTGCGGTCACGCGATCGATGACGACCTCCCGCTGGCGGAGCGTGAGATGCCCCTTGTCGAGCAGCGCCCCGCCTCGCAGGCGCTCGAACAGCCGCGCATCGCGCGCCAGCGTCGTGAATAGCGCCAGCGGCGGCGTGCCCGGTGGCATGATTCGGTCGAACACAGCCTTGATGTCCTCGGAAAATGGCGGCTTGACTGGGGCGATGCGAGCCGACATGACGAACTCCCTGTGCTATCATTTGTGTAGCACTGCGTAGCTCGGTCGCTATGGAAAGTAAAGCATGACGATTCCAAGGCCGGGGGTTCCGGTGCGCGGGTCGCGTACGGGCCGGCCGGTGATGGCGCTGCTCGATCTGCTTGGCCGCAGGACTGCCTTGCGCATTCTGTGGGAGCTGTCGCGCGCCGATCACGCCCTCACATTCCGGGCGCTCCAGAGCGCGGCCGAGACCAACCCCGCATTGCTCAACACCCGCCTCAAAGAACTGCGCATAGGCGGGCTCGTTTTCCACGACGCCGACGGCTATCGCCTCAGCGCGAGGGGCGTTGAGCTCGTGAAACTGCTGTTGCCGCTCGTCGAGTGGGCCAATGAATGGGAGATCGAGCCGGGTTAGGCGAGTTTTGCGCCGCCGCCGTGAGGGAGGCACGCCGCATAGTCTTGAAACCTCGGCAAAAGGCGACGATATCTGCGCCCGCCGCGCTTTTTCACGCGCAGCTCCTGACATCACGGATCTTCAAAACGAGGCAGAACATTGACCGCCGACGCCAGCACCCCGACCACCGAAGCGAGCACCCAGAGCTTCGAGGCCGACGTTTCGCGCCTGCTCCACCTGATGGTCCATTCGGTCTATTCCGACCGCGCGATCTTCGTCCGCGAGCTCGTCTCCAACGCCGCCGACGCCTGCGAGAAATTGCGATACGAGGCGATCGCCAGGCCTGAGCTTATTGAGGACGGCGCCCCGTTCGCGATCGAGATAGCGATCAATCCGGACGCCAAGACGTTGACCTTCTCCGACAACGGCGTCGGGATGACCCGCGAAGACTTGACCCAGGGCCTTGGCACCATCGCCCGTTCCGGCACCAAGGCATTTCTGGACAAGCTTGCTGCCGATGACGCGAGCAAGGAAGCGGCGTCCCTCATCGGCCAGTTCGGCATCGGCTTTTACTCGTGCTTCATGGTCGCGGACGAAGTCGTGGTCGTCACGCGCCGCGCCGGGACCGACGAGGCCTGGCGGTGGTCGTCCGACGGCAAGGGCTCGTTCACCATCGCGCCGCTTGCGCTCGAATCCGCGCCGAAGCGAGGAACCCGCGTCGTCCTTCATCTCAACGAGGCTTCGCACGAATTCGCCGAGCCGCGCCGGCTCGAGCGGATCGTGCGCGAGCATTCCGGCGCGGTCGCGGTCCCGATCGACCTGATCGAGAAACTCGGAGCCGAGAAGCGCCGGATCGCCGACGGCGCTGCGATCTGGGCCAAGCCCAAGTCAGAGGTGACCGCGGAGGAATATACTGAATTCTACCGTGGCCTCTCCGGTCAATACGACGAGCCGGCGCTGACCCTTCATTGGCGCGCGGAAGGGCGGCACGAATATACCGTGCTCGCCTTCATCCCCGGCTCGCGGCCGTTCGATCTGTTCGATCCGGCGCGAAAAGGGCGCAACAAGCTCTATGTGCGCCGGGTGCTGATCACGGAGGACGCCGACATCCTTCCCGGCTGGCTGCGCTTTGTCCGCCTCGTTGTCGACAGCGCCGATCTGCCGCTCAACGTCTCCCGCGAGCTGATCCAAAAGAGCGACGTCTTTGCGGCGATCCGCAAGGGCGTGACCAATCGGATAGTCCAGGAGCTCGGCAAGCTCGCCGAGGCGGAGCCGGACAAGTTCGCTAACGTCTGGGAACATTTCGGCCCGGTCATCAAGGAAGGCCTTTACGAGGACCCCGAGCGACGCGACGGCCTGTTCAAGATCGCCCGCTTCGTGTCCACCACCAACCCGGCCGGAGACCGAACGCTGGCGCAATATGTCGCGTCGCTGCGCGAGAACCAGACAGCGATCTATTACCTCACCGGCGACGACGCCAAACGCCTCGCCGCGAGCCCCCAGCTCGAGGGGTTCAGGGCCCGCGGCGTCGAGGTTCTGCTGCTCGCCGACCCGGTCGACGCCTTCTGGGTGTCGACGGCGGCGGGATTCGAAGGCAAGCCGTTCAAGTCGGTGAGCCAGGGCGCCCCCGACATCAAGTCAATCGCCCTTGTTGAAGGTGCGAACGCGCCGGCCGAGGCGAGCGGCGAGGTGGCGACGCTGTTTGCATTTTTCAAGCAGACGCTAGGGGACGAGGTCGCCGAAGTGCGCGCCTCGGACCGCCTGACCGACAGCGTCGCCTGTCTTATCGCGCCCGAATTCGGCCCCGACCGGCAACTCGAAAAAATGCTTGCCGCGCACGGGCGGATCGCCGAGCGGATGAAACCCATCCTCGAGGTCAACCCGACCCATCGCCTGACCAAAGCCCTCGCCGGCCGCTTCAAGGAGGGCAAGGACAAGGGGCTGATCGAGGACGCGGCGTGGCTCGTGCTCGACGAGGCCCGGCTCATGGAGGGGGCGTCGGTCGAAGACCCGCCCGCCTTCGCCGCGCGGCTCAGGCGGGTGATGGAGAAGGCGCTCGCAACGACGGGCTGAGACGCGATCGTTGAGGCCTGGCTTTGGCCGCCGATCTCCGGCTCTCATGAGTCTTTCGCTTGCTCCGCGGGCGCGGCTTTGCCAAAAGGGGCGGCCTTACTGGAGCCAGCTGCCTTGATCGCAATCAATTCCGCCTTCGGGCGGATGGGGGAGGAGAACGCGTTCGCGGTGCTCGCGAGGGCGGCCGAACTCGCAGCGCCAGGGGCGCGACATCATTAATCTCGGCATCGGCCAGCCGGATTTCAAAACCCCGGCGCATATCGTCGAGGCCGCCGTCAAGGCGCTGCGCGACGGCGAGCATGGCTATACCGACGCGACTGGAATTGCGCCGTTGCGCGAGGCAGTGGCGGAGGACTTGCGCCGCCGCCTCGAGGTCCAAGTGTCGCCGGACCTGGTCCTGATCGTGCCGGGCGGCAAGGTGACGATGTTCATGGCGATCCAGATGTTCGGCGAAAAAGGCGCCGACATCGTCTATCCCGATCCCGGCTTTCCCATCTACCGCTCGATGATTGAATTCACCGGCGCACGGCCAATCCCCCTTCCGATGCGGGAAGCGAACGGCTTCGCCTTTTCGGCCGAGGAGGCGCTGAAGCTGATGACGCCTGCGACGCGCCTCGTCATTCTCAATTCGCCCGCCAATCCGACCGGCGGCGTGACCCCGGGCGAAGAGATCGACAAACTGGTCGCCGGGCTCGCGCAATGGCCGAACGCTGCGATCCTGTCGGACGAAATCTACGGGCAATTGACTTACGACGGTCTCGCCCATCAGTCGCTGCTGGCCTATCCCGAGATCCAGGACCGGCTGATCCTGCTCGACGGCTGGTCGAAGACCTACGCCATGACCGGCTGGCGGCTCGGCTATTCCGTGTGGCCGAAACCCTGGCGCGAGATTGCGCGGAAGCTTGCGGTCAATTCTTATTCCTGCGTCAACGCAGCCGCGCAATTCGCCGGGATCGCCGCGCTAAAGGGTCCTCAGGACTCCGTCGAAGCCATGCGGAGAGAGTTCGACCGGCGGCGAAAAGCGGTGACCGCCGGCCTTAATCGGCTGCCCGGCGTTCGCGCGGTGACACCCAAGGGCGCCTTCTATGCCTTTCCGAATGTCTCCCGCACGGGCTGGAAGGCGAAGCCCCTCGCCTCGGCCCTGTTGCAGGACGCAGGCGTTGCGGTGATCGGCGGCCCTGATTTCGGCGTCCATGGGGAGGGTTACCTGCGGCTGTCCTATGCCAATTCGTTGGAAAATATCGAACGCGCGCTCGAGCGCATCCAGGACTTTCTCAGCCGCCCAGCGCGCGCGGCGTCGAACTTGTGACGCGCTCCTCCGTGGGCTTTTTGTGGGTGAAGAACGTGATCATGCGACCCCTGGTGCTTGCCGCCGCAGCGATCGCCCTGTCGTCGTTCGCCCACGCGGAGGATGTACGCCCATCGCAGGCGGCCTGCGACGCCAATAAGATTGGCGCCCGCGAGCTTGCCGAGTGCCTGAGAACCAACGCCGACAAGTCCGAGAAGCAACTTGCGGCGGCAGTTGAGGCGGCGACCAAAACGATCGACGCTCGCCAGGGCTTGCTGTCGTCGCAAAAAGCCCGTTGGCGGCGCTCCCTTAGCGACGCCCAGGCGCAATGGGTCGCCTGGCGCGATTCGGAATGCCAGGACGTGGCGCCATTCGAATCGGGCATGGACGCCAAGGGCGGCGATCCGCGTTTGCGCTGCATCATCGACTACGACGCCGACCGCGTCTCGAGCCTCAAGGCGCGCTATCCCTGAGCTTACGGCCTCGCCCGGGCACCGCTTGGATTGCCCCCGCCGTCCACGTCAACCCGCCGGCCGGAGCGGCTGAAGGAGGTCAAGCATTGGCTCATCTCGAAAGCCTCGGCTTTGTCGTCGATGGGTTCGACCGCGGATCCTACCGGCGCGAGGACCCGGTCGAAGTCGCCCGCCTGCGCGCCCTTGACGATGCGCGCGCGCTTCTGATCGCTCGCGACATGCCGGTGTTGCGCAGCACGGCGAACGGGCTCGATTCGCTCATGCCGACCAGCGAGATCGAGGCGCTCGGAGGGGCCCGGGTCGAGGCGCTGCTGGGCTTCGCGGCCAACGGCGCGCCGATTTTCGTCGCCCTGTTGGCGGACGAAGCGGTCGAACAGCGCTCGGACCTGGGCGACGGCTTTCTCGATCGGCGGATTCTGGCCGTCCCGGGGCGTGAGGATCTGAAGCTCATTGACCTGCGCTCGGTCGCTGTCGGAGGCCTCGTGCCGCACGAGCAGGCGGCGATGCTGGCCGCGGCCAAGGCGCTCATGCACTGGCACGCGCGACACGGCTTCTGCGCCAATTGCGGCGCACCGAGCGACGTCGCCGCGGCAGGCTGGCGACGGGACTGCAAGGTCTGCAAGGCCACCCATTTCCCGCGCACCGATCCGGTCGTAATCATGCTCGCCGTTGAGGGCGACGCCTGCGTGCTCGGCCGCCAGCCGAGATTCCCGAAGGGCATGTATTCGGCTCTGGCTGGATTCGTAGAACCCGGCGAGACGATCGAGGCCGCCGTCAGGCGCGAGATCGCGGAGGAGGCCGGCGTCGCCTGCGGCGCGGTGCGGTATTTTGCTTCGCAGCCTTGGCCTTTCCCGGCCTCGCTGATGATCGGCTGCTTTGCCGAGGCTCGTGGCCGGAGCCTTAAGGTCGATCGCGTCGAGTTGGAGGACGCCCGCTGGTTCACCCGCGACGAGGCGGTGGCGCTGATTGAACGGCGCCATCCCCACCGCCTGACGGCTCCAACGCCGGTAGCTATCGCGCATCACCTCCTGCGGCAATGGGCCTACGAGGGGGTGAAATTCAGCTGACCAGGTCAGCGCCCTTTGCCGTTCGAGCAAAAAAAGAGCGGATCGGCTAGGAGGGGGCCCGCCGATCCGCTAGCCTTCGTGGAATGCCTTCGGCCCGTCTTGGCGCTCGGGGGCTGGGGGGCAAGAAAACCGAGCTAACCGCGAGCCGATCCCACGCGGCACACTCACAACATGATCCGCCGTTGCGGCGCGCGCTTGACCACAAACTGGCCAAACTAAGGCATGTTGTAAAAAAACACTCTACATTCGGCCGCCCCCGTCTCAACTTCCGTCAGGTCTGAAGCTCGATCAAATAATCGTTATTTTCCTACTTGTCAGTCTCGCCGTTTTCGGTCTTGGGCTTAACGGTCTTCGCGGCCATAAGTTTCTGCGTCTTGGCCTCCAGCGCGGCGTGGCGGATGAGCTTCTCCTTGGACTTCTCCCTCGCGCCATGACGCGACGCTGGCGCGGCCTCATCGCCCTGAGCAGCGACGGCTGCGGTCGCCACGCCGTTCGGGCGGGCGCCCAGCGCCGGACCTTTCCACCCCGGGGCGGGGCCGAGAAAGACCCTAACCGGATCGAAACGGATCCTTTCGTCCGATAGCTGGGTGTGCGCCACGGGCGCGAGCAGCGCCGCGAAGGGGTTGGGGAACGAAACCCCGCGGCCCGCGGACGAGGTCCCCTGGACCGGCTCGGCGATGCCCTCGTCCTCGGCGGCGGCGATCGCCGCCGCGTTGCGGCGCAGGCAAACGTCGGCGCGCATGTTTGGAGCCGGGCCTGAGCCCGATGGCAGCGATTCGAGCGCGCCGACGCCGCCGTTCATGGCGAAGCCGCGGTCGAAGAGGTCCGCGGCTTCCTGATTGCGCGACTTCGCCGTCGGCGCGCCGAGCACGACGACAATCAGGCGCCGCCCGGAATGGTCGGCGCTCGCCACCACATTGAAACCCGCCGGGCAGGTGAAGCCGGTCTTCATCCCGTCGGCGCCCGGATAGCGTCCAAGCAGGCCGTTATGGTTGGGGATGTACTGGTTGCCGAGCTGAAGCGCGCCGATGCTGAAGAGGTCGGCATGCTCGGGAAACTCGCGCAGCAGCGCCCGGGCGATCATCGCCATGTCGCGGGCGGACGACACGTGGGCGGGATCATGCAAGCCGTTGGGATTGACGAAATGCGATTCCTGCAGGCCCAGGCGCTGCGCCGCCCCGTTCATGTCGCTGGCGAAGGCTTCGACGGAGCCCGAAACCCCCTCGGCGACCATCACCGCGACGTCGTTGGGCGACTTGACCATCAGCATCTTGAGGGCGTTGTCGAGCGTCACTTCGGTGCCCGGCCGGAATCCCATTTTCGACGGCGGCATTCGCGCCGCGCGCGCCGACATGATGAGCGGCGTGTCGAGAGTGAGCTTGCCGCTGCGCACGGCGTCGAGCGCGACATAGACCGTCATCAGCTTGGTGAGCGACGCCGGATACCACGGGGCGGTCGCCTCGTTGTCGACCAAGACCTGCCCGCTGTCGGCGTCGGCGACCAGATACGGCGTCGCCTGCGCCGAAACGGCCCCGATCGCGAGTATGGCGACGAGGCTAATAATCGCCCGCCGTCCAATCGAGCCCACGCCAAGTGCTATCATTGGGTCCCCGCGAGCCTCGGAAGCAGGTCAGTTCCTAGACGATATTCCCCGCAATCTCAAGCCGCTGGCACGCACACGAAGCCGTTTCGGCCCGCGTCCAAAGCGGCCATGCCAGCTTCGCAGTTGCGACCTAGACGATGTGGAACCGTTGTCGCTTCAGCAGGTCCACGGACGCTCCCGGCGGAAATGGCCCGGCAAGAAGGTCGCCGCAGCGCTGGGCGAGCCCGGTCAGCGCCGTTTCGGTCGCCCCGGCGGCGAGCGGTCCGAGCGCTCCATCGATGGCGGCCTGCCATTGCTCGTGGGCGACGGCCCGCGCCGCGTCCTCGGCCGGAACGATGCGGATGTAATGCTCGGCGATCGATACGTAGATGAGGGCGCCGCACTGCGAGCGATCGATTCCCCGCAGCACGAATTGCGCCAGCGCCGCCCGGTGCCCGGCTGAGCGCGCCCAGCGCTTCGGGACGAGCCAGCGCCGAACCGGGGGCAGCGAACCCAAAACCGCGGCGAGAATGGCAACGAGCAGTTGAGCGACATAAATGCGGTGGGCGGAAAGCTCGGTGAACAGCAGCAGCGGCAATGGCGTCGCCAGCGCAAGGATGCAGGCGCCGAGCAGAAACTCCGCGTCGCGGGCGGCGGAAGAGCCGGCGAGCACGCAGACGAGCGGCGCGCGGGTCTTGAGCTGCGCTGCCTCATATGCTGCCTCGACGCGCGCCGCCTCGGCCGGGTCGAGGATCATCACCACCCTCCCGACGCGCCGCCGCCGCCCGACGAGCCGCCGCCGCCGGAAAAACCACCGCCAAACCCCCCGCCGCCGCCGAAGCCGCCGCCAAAACCCCCGCGACCAAAACCTCCCCCGCCCATCGGAATGAAAATCACGTTGCCGCCGCCGCTCCGCCGGGAGATGCGCGAAATCACGAACATGATGAACAGGAAAATAAGGAATGGCGCGAGCGTGTCGAGCAGCGAAGCGTCGTGCTCCGCGCGCATGTCAGTCGGCTTCGGCTTCCATTCGGCCGAGTTGGTGGTGAGCGCGGTGATGATGTCGTCGACGCCGCGGGTGACGCCGCCGTTGAAATCGCCGGCCTTGAATCGCGGCGCAATCGCGTTGGAAATGATGATGCTGGAGACCGCGTCGGTCAACGTGCCCTCGAGGCCGTAGCCGACCTCGATGCGCATCCGGCGCTCCTTCGGCGCGATCAGGAGGAGAGCGCCGTTGTTCTGTTTCGCCTCGCCCAGTCTCCAGGCGCGGAAGAGCTCGTTGGCGTAGGGCTCGATCTCCTCGCCGCCGAGCGAGGGCACGGTCGCCACGACGAGCTGAATGCCGGACTTCTGCTCGAGATCGGAGAGCTTGCGCTCGAGGTCGGCAACCGTGACCGGCGACAGGATCTTCGCCTGGTCGACCACCCTTCCGGTGAGCGGCGGAAAGTTGGCCGCCGCAAGCGCCACGCCAACCCAAAGGGCCGCGATCATGGCGGCGATCAAGGCCCGCGGCCAGAGGCGAAGCATCCGGACGCTCCCCGTTCGAGGACTAGAACTTCACCTTCGGCGCCGCTTGGGCTTCGGAGTTGGCGGTGAAAGGAACCAGCGGCTTGATCGAGCGAAACACCGTCTGCGCCCAGAGAACGCTCGGGAAGGTCCTGAGCGTGGTGTTGAAGTCCTGGACCGAGGCGATGTAATCCCTGCGCGCGACGGCGATCCGGTTTTCGGTCCCCTCGAGCTGGGATTGCAGCGCCAGGAAATTCTGGTTCGATTTGAGGTCGGGATAGTTTTCGCTGACCGCGAGCAGACGGCCAAGGGCGCCGCTAAGCGCATTTTGCGCATCCTGCAACTCCTTGACTTTTGCCGGGTCAGTCAGGTCGTCGGCGTTGAGGTGAATCGACGTCGCCTTGGCGCGCGCCTCGGTGACCTGGACAAAGACGTCCTTTTCCTGTTTGGCGTATCCCTGAACCGTGGCGACGAGATTTGGAACGAGGTCGGCGCGGCGCTGATATTGGTTCTGGACTTCCGCCCAAGCCGCGTTGGCGGCCTCCTGCTTTGTCGGGTATGACATTGTAGCCGCAGGCCGAGACCGAAACGGCGATCAGCGCCAGAACGGCGAGCGATCGCAATCGTTGAAGCAAGCGCATGGGAATCACCCCCTCCCGTCCACGACCCGGACGCTTCGCGGGCCAGAGCGAATAATAGGGCGCCCGCGCAGATAAGGCCAACCGGCCACGATGCCGCACCCACAGGGCCGCGCTTGATCGCCTCGCCCGCATTCACTAAAAACCCCGACCATCGGCGTGGGCGGCCCCGACGCCCGACCCTCTCGTCAGCGCGAAGCCGCGTTTGGCGCGCGAGACACCAGGACAAGACATGCGCGTTTATTACGATCAAGACTCCGATCTCAATCTGATCAAAGGCAAGAAGGTGGCCGTCATCGGCTACGGCAGCCAGGGCCACGCGCATCTGCTCAACATGCGCGACAGCGGAGTCAAGAACATTGCGGTGGCGCTCAGACCCGACTCGGCCTCGGCCAAGAAGGCTGAAGCCGAGGGAATCAAGGTCATGGAGGTCGCCCAGGCGGCCAAGTGGGCCGACATTGTGATGATGCTGACCCCGGACGAGTTGCAGGCCGAGATCTATCGCAATGAGCTCGCGCCCAATATGAAGAAGGGCGCGGCGCTTATGTTCGCCCATGGGCTCAATGTCCACTTCAATCTGATCGAGCCGCGCTCCGATCTCGACGTGCTGATGGTTGCGCCTAAGGGCCCCGGCCACACGGTGCGCTCCGAGTACAAGCGCGGCGGCGGCGTGCCCTGCCTGATCGCGATCCATCAGAACGCAAGCGGCAACGCCCATGATCTCGGCCTGTCCTACGCTTCCGCGATCGGCGGCGGGCGCGCGGGAGTGATCGAGACTTCGTTCCGCGAGGAATGCGAGACCGACCTCTTCGGCGAGCAGGTGGTGCTATGCGGCGGCTTGGTCGAGCTTATCCGCAGCGGTTACGAGACTTTGGTTGACGCCGGCTACGCACCGGAAATGGCCTATTTCGAGTGCCTGCACGAGGTGAAGCTGATCGTCGACCTCATTTACGAAGGCGGGATCGCCAATATGAACTACTCGATCTCCAACACCGCCGAATATGGCGAATACGTCTCCGGGCCGCGCATCATCACCGGGGCGACCAAGGCCGAGATGAAGCGCGTCCTCGACGACATCCAGTCCGGCAAATTCGCCCGCGACTGGATGCTCGAGAACCGGGTTAACCAGACCTCGTTCAAGGCGATGCGCGCCCGCGCCAATGCCCATCCGATCGAAGAGGTCGGGGCGAAACTGCGCGCGATGATGCCGTGGATCGGCAAAAACAAGCTCGTTGACAAGGGGAAGAACTGACGCGGCCGGCTGCGACGCACGGGCTCACCGCTTCGCGCTGGACTGTCTTTGCGAGGAGCGCGGCGACGAAGCATTCCGGAGAACGGGGAGCGCCCTACGTTCTATGGATTGCTCGCCCTCGCCCGTCAAAAGATGGGCGTGTTTCCACGCCTATGAGTTGGAATGACGTAGCAATTGGACCCTAGCCGCGGCGGAATCCCGTCCCCTCGTTTCCGCTGGACAGCCCCCTTCGCCTTTGCTAAACGCCGGCCCTTGCCGAGCGGAGCCGCACGGCCAAGGCGATGGGCGCATAGCTCAGTTGGTAGAGCAGCTGACTCTTAATCAGCGGGTCCAAGGTTCGAGCCCTTGTGCGCCCACCAT
>CAWANG010000021.1:0-30839 GCA_963783175.1 uncultured Alphaproteobacteria bacterium | reverse complement strand
GGCGCATGCCCGCAAACGGCGTCCAGTGCGCTGTCCTCAATGCTGGCCTCGCGACCGATCGTCTTGAACGTGTTACGCCAGCCGTGACTGAGCGGATGCCAGGCGGACATTGCCGCTTGCCTGCCGCTACAAAGACCGCTACAAACGCGCTCGACGGCGCTCTAAAAAGCCATGAGATATCAAAGCTATTTGCGACGAAGGCGGACCCCCGCCGTCCGCACCAAGCCTCACGCGTCGTCCGATTTGTTTCGAATTCCGCCAGGCCTTCGAGCTCCTTGAGGGAGCAGACGCGGCCGTCTTCAGCCAAGATCCGGATATTGGGCGAGCGCGATTCGATAAGCTCGCGCACCCGGTCGAGGGCCGCCGTCGCACTCTCGATGTTCTCGACGAACTCCAGAAGCGCCGCGCCGAAAATTACCCGAAAGCCCATGGCGCGGAGCATATCACGCCAATCGAGGCTTCCAAGGCTTAAGAAGGCGAATCCCCGCCCAGATGGGAGACGCTGGGCGGGGCGCAGGGCGCGGTCCCGGAAGGTCGGACAGACGCGCGCCCAGAACGAATACGACGCGAGAATTGCAACCCGATGACAGTGGAAGGGGAGCCGGCTGACCGGGACTCGCGGTTTCGATAGCGCCGCCCGGGGCGGTATAACGACACTCCACGGCTCCCCTTCACTTGCTTCGAGTCGAGGCGGCTCCCCTCTTCGTCCTCCGCCCGCCTCACATCGGCCGAGAGATCGGCGTCCTTGATCGCCTCCTCCATCCAGCGCGAATAGTTATGCGCCTTGGGATGATGCAGCCAAGTGGCGTCGTCCACGCCGCCAGCGATTTGCAGGAACATGAGCAAAGAACGCACTATAGGCATCGCGGTTCCGGAATGCCCTCGCGGATCGTGTCGTCCGCGCCAGCCGGCGCCGCCATCCGAAGCAGCCATTGCCGAACCGGCAGCACGCATGACGATCGAGCGATCGCCTAAACGTTTGACCACCCCCCGATCGCTGATCGAAGCGGGCTCGCCGCGCAGGAGCGGCTCAAGGAGCTCGAGGCTGTCGCCGACCGCTATGCGATCGCAGTCACGCCGGCGCTCGCCGCGCTCGTCAAGGCCGGCGATCGAGCCGACCCGATCGCGCGCCAATTCGTGCCCGACGCCCGCGAGCTCATCCGCCATCCGGGCGAGAGCGACGACCCTATCGGCGACGACGCGATGAGCCCGGTCAACGGACTGGTGCATCGCTATCCCGATCGGGTGCTGATCAAGCTGGTCGCGGCTTGCGCGGTCTATTGCCGCTTCTGCTTTCGCCGTGAAAGGGTCGGTCCCGGCGCGGGCGCCCTGAGCGCCGCCGACTTCGCCGCGGCGCTCGACTACGTTCGCGCGCACACGGGCATCTGGGAGGTCATCCTCACCGGCGGCGATCCGCTGATCCTGTCGCCGCGCCGGATCGCCGAGGTGACGAAGGCGCTCGCGGCCATTCCGCACGTGAAAACGCTGCGCTGGCATACCCGCCTGCCGGTCGCGGCGCCGGAGCGAATGACGAAGGCGACGGCGCGGGCGCTCATCACCGACGGCAAGACGACCGTGGTCGCCGTGCACGCCAACCATCCGCGCGAACTCACCGAGGCCGCGCGCTCCGCCTGCCGCCGCCTTGCGGCCGCTGGCGCGATGCTGGTCAGCCAGAGCGTCCTTCTGAAGGGCGTCAACGACGACCCGGAGACGCTGATCGACCTGATGCGGGCTTTCGTCGAGGCGCGGGTGAAGCCTTACTATCTGCATCACGGCGATCTCGCGCCCGGCACGGCGCACTGGCGCGTGCCGATCGCAAAAGGCCAGGAATTGATGCGGGTCTTGCGCGGCCGGCTTTCGGGGCTGGCGACGCCGACCTACGTGCTCGACATTCCCGGCGGGCGGGGCAAGGTCCCGATCGGGCCGCAATGGATCCATAGCGAGGGAGACGGAGCACACATGGTGACCGACTTGCGAGGCGTAGCCCACCCTTATGTCGATCGGCTGGGCTCGGACATTTAGTGTCTGCGCAGCTCCGACTCCCACGCGACGCAGTTCGACGCGCCTCCGCGGCCGCCTGGTCCGATCAAGGGCTGACGAAATCCATCAGCGCGGGGTCATTGCCGTCGGCCGCGCTCTTTGACACGCTCGCCTGGGCTAGCGGGTAAAGAATAGCGAACCCGATCGCGTAGGCCGCCAACGCGGCCAGCAGGGCCGCGGTCTTGAGGGTTGGCGAAATCGGCGTGACTCGGCGGACCGGCGGAAAGCCGTCGCGGAAGCCGAGCCTCTCAAAATGAGTCATGACATTCCTCCGTTCTCGAGCGGCAGGCGCCGCGTCGGCGGAGCGCCTCGTGCAAAATTCAGGGACCGTGAAACGACATTTCGACGGCTGCGCCCGTTTGCTGCGGAGCCCCTGCAACGACGCTTTGCTGTAAAACTGCGGACCCGAGCACATAAACGATCAGCGCAACGACCAGCGCGACACAAATGCTAGTCGTCGCGGACATCCCGCTGTCGGAGGCGATCGGATCGACCGCGTACGAAGGGGATCGCTTTTCAACAACGCTCATCACGGTATCTCCTTCACGACCGCGGAGCTGCGGCGCGCCCTTGATTCGAAAAGGAAATTCTCCCCTTCGCAATGCGATTAGACTGAAGCATTGCGCGCGGCGGGACGCTGTGAGCCGCGTCACAGTCTCGACTGGCGAAGGGCGATGCAAACGGCGCCAGGCCTACCTGGACCGCGCCGTCAAACGCCGCGCGGCTGATTGGCGGACAGGGCGGCGATGACCTGATCGACGCTTTCCGACGGGATCCTGAACAATCCCTGATAGGGCTGGCTGAACTCGAGAATGAGGTAGATGGCGCTCGCTACCGAGGCGGCGCCCAGAGCCTCATAGACGACCGAAAGCGCATTGACGGTCGACAGCGCGCCGACGCAGGTGAACAGAAGCGTCGCCCAACAGACAACACAAATCAGCAGCACCCTCGGAAAGGGGTTCCGGAGCTGCCTCGACATCAGGTAGTGCGTTTGGACAATCGAGGATGACAATTGGCGGGCGGCGTCGAGAAGGCGGCGCTGCTCGTCGGTGGCGGGCTTGAGCGCCGCGAAGAAGCCGTCGAAGTCGCGCAATTCGGCGCGCGATTTGCCATAGCCTAGCCGCCCTGAATCACCGTTTTCGCCCCAAAAACGCTCGCGGGTCGCGACCATCTCTTTCTTGAGCAGCTCGCGGCCGCGATCGGCTTCCGGACCATAGCGATCCAGCGCGAGGTCGAGCTGCAAGATCTGTGAGCCGAGAGTCAGCGCCTCCGACTGCTGTTGCGAATAGACGCCGTAGCTGGTCCAGATGAGAAACCCGAGCACCAGCGCGAGCAGCAAGGACACCAGTCCCTGAATGGTGGTGATGGCGCCCTTCGCGTCGGCGAGATGCTGCGTCGGCAGAAGGCTTTGCAACAGAACGCCGACCATGCAGCCGGCGAAGATGACGCAACCGACCAGAACCGCGCGCCTGGCGAAAATCATCCCAACCCCATTCGATATCGACAGCGCCGGATCAGGAGCGCCGGCGGAAGGGTCGCGTAAGCTCCCCGTCCGCGTCAACCGGCCGGCCGGGGCGGCTCATCGCTCGGCCCCGTCTCACGATGCTCCTTGGGATAGACCAGGGTTCCCCTCGGCCCGAGCCGGGCCGCAGGCGTTGAATGCGCTGGCTCGATGTGGCCTTCGCCCAAAATGTGGAAGACGTCCTCGCCGGCGGCGATGAGGTAATCGGCGATGATGCGGCGATGGCAGCGCCACCAGAGGCTTTCCGCGCACATCACGCATGAGCGCGCGGTTTTGCCCAGTTCTCGCAAGGTTCGAAGGCCCGATCGGAAGTCTTCGCCCATGGCGTAATCGGCGTAGTTGTGAAAGCTCGCGTTCTCCCAGAAGGCGTTGGTCTCGGGCGCTACGTCGCTCTGGGTTCCGCGCAAACCCCCGAGCGCGGCGAGATGCTCGTAGGCGACGCCGCGCGCGGCGAGCGAAGCTGAGAGCGCGTCGCGGTTGAATTGCGGATTGAAGCGCGAGCGCGGAACTGTACGCACATCCACAACCAGCGCCGCCTCCGCTTCCATGAGCAAGCTCACGAATTCTTCGATCGGACGAGTGGAATGTCCGATGGTGAAGAACGGGTTGGCCATTCGACCGCTGGGCTCGCCTGCTTCCTGCGCCCCTCAAGAGAAACGTGGTCGCTCTGCGCGTTTAGCATATGCGTGCGGATTTTGGGGACTCCGACCGACCCAATACGGGTATCCCCTTCCGCGCCATTCACCTGTCGATGCGCGACTTCGCGCTGAGATCGCCCGCGCGCCAGACATAGGCCGCGAGCAGCGGCTCGTGGTCGGTCCGCATGGCGTGGACGGTCCAGGAGGGATGATGGATCCATATCCCCGGCGGGCGAAGGCGCCAATCGGATTTGCCGGAACGCCACCAGGCCTGGCCCGCGAGCGGGAGATAGAGCTCTTCGGCCTCATGGGAGTGGGCAGGATACTCGATGTCCGGGCCGAGCAGGAGAACGCCGCAGGCGATGACGTCGCTGATGAAGGCGCCGCGCTCGCCGATCCATTCGCTGAAGCCGTAGTTGTCGAGGAATCGCTGGCCGAAATCGGCGCTCGAATAGGTCTGCCGCCAGTCGAGCGTGCCGGCGAGCGTCGCGACGCCGTCGACAAGAGCGCGTGTCTGAGGCGCAGCGAACTGCGACAGGCCTTGCAGCGCCGCGACCACCGGAAGCGAGCGTGCGGCGACCGGCCGCGCGATCAACTCCCGCGGCCAGTCGCGGATGAAGGCGTGAGCCTCCGGGCCGGCAGCTTCGAGCAGTTCGCGGATAGCGACCACGATCCGGCGCAGCGGCTCCGAACGGGAGTCAGAACGCGGATTGTGATCAGGACCGAGGGACGATCTTGGCAACGAGGACCATTCACGGTTTCAGGTGCTCGATCTCGATGAAGGCGAAATCGAACGGATTGGCGTTGACCACATTGTGCTCGACGCCCTCGCGCCGCGCGTAGGGGACGTGCCGTTTGAGCGTCGCCGTGCGTGAGGCGCCGCCCGGCTCCTCCAGCAGGAGGTCGCCATCGAGAAGCGGCACGACCACATAGTCGGCCTCATGCCGGTGCCATCCCGTCTCCGCGCCGGGAACGAACCGCCACTCGGTGACGCGCACATCCGGCTCGGAGATGTGGACGTGGGGCGTGGCTTTGGCGCGTAGGGGCATTGGGCTCGTTAACGTTCCCAAGAATATATTTCGGGCGCGCTAGGACTCTGGAGACACCTTTTTTCGTCCGCGGCTGAAATTGGCTTCCATCGAGTAGAATATCATGAACACAAGTAAACAGGAACAATGCGTCCTCATTTAGGCTCCGCCTTGCTGTAAAAATACCGTCAATCTGGGTTTTCATCAAATCCCCTTTGTCGACGTCGTTATACGCGCCGTCAACCAGCGCTAGTTTTAATATGTGAATTCTATGTGCCAATCTCATTGCAAAAAACCTAGCGCCGCAAAATGGTCCTTCAGCAATGTTGGAAACACGAGAGAGGCAAACTCCTGAGACATTAGGATGTCACGAGAAATCGAAGTAATTACTGGATCTAAATCGCGCAGAGCATTCTTGGACAGTTCCGGTAGGGGTTCGAGAAAAAATTTGGTTATCTGGTCCGCGTCTTTGATAACAAAGAAGTTCTTGTAATTCCTGCTCGAGCCGCGTCGTCCCCAAGAACAACGCTGCCGAGGAATTGGTTTGCTTAGTATAGAAACTCCTCGTGAAAGTAGCTTGCTCCTGCTTCAAGGCAGCCCAAAAAGGATCCGCCTGCTGCCAGAGCTGCGAAAGCTGTCACGAGCAGCATCAACCAGTCACTTAGTTTATAAATGAATAAATTATTTAATGATAGCGTGCGTCGAGATAACGCCATCGTTCATTCAAAACAAAAAGTACCTCTGCGCCATCGGCAGCTTGTCCGCCGGCTCGCAGACCAGAAGCTCGCCGTCGGCCCTGACGTCGTAGGTCTCCGGGTCGATCTCGATCTTCGGCGTCGCGCTGTTGTGGATCATGCTCTTCTTGCCGATCTTGCCGCGCGTGTTCTCGACCGCGACCAGGCGCCGCTGAACTTTCAGCTTGCGCGCGAGGCCCGCGGCGAGCGCAGCGTCCGAGACGAAGGTCAGCGAGGAGGTGTGCAGCGCCCGGCCGTGCGAGCGGAACATCGGCCGGTAGTGGACGGGCTGGGGCGTGGGGATCGAGGCGTTGGGGTCGCCCATCAGCGCCGCGGCGATCGCGCCGCCCTTGATGATGCTATCGGGCTTCACGCCGAAGAAGGCGGGCGTCCACAGCACGAGGTCGGCGAGCTTGCCCTTCTCGACCGAGCCGATGTGCTGGGAGACGCCATGCGCGATCGCGGGGTTGATGGTGTATTTGGCGACGTAGCGCTTGGCGCGCGCGTTGTCGTTGCGGGGGCCGTCGCCGGGAAGCGCGCCGCGCTGGCGCTTCATCTTGTCGGCCGTCTGCCAGGTGCGGATGATGACCTCGCCGACCCGCCCCATCGCCTGGGAATCGCTCGACATCATCGAGAGCGCGCCGAGATCGTGCAGGATGTCCTCGGCGGCGATCGTCTCCTTGCGGATCCGGCTCTCGGCGAAGGCGAGATCCTCGGGGATGGTCTGGTCGAGGTGATGGCAGACCATCAGCATGTCGAGATGCTCGTCGAGCGTGTTCCTCGTATAGGGCCGGGTCGGGTTGGTCGACGACGGCAGCACGTTGGCTAGCCCCGCGACCTTCATGATGTCGGGCGCATGCCCGCCGCCCGCGCCCTCGGTGTGGAAGGCGTGGATGGTGCGGCCCTTGAACGCGCGATCGTGTCCTCGACGAAGCCCGATTCGTTCAGCGTATCGGTGTGGATCATCACCTGGATGTCATGGTCGTCGGCCACCGAAAGGCAGCAGTCGATCGCCGCCGGCGTCGTGCCCCAGTCCTCGTGGAGTTTGAGCGCGCAGGCGCCCGCCTTGACCTGCTCGACCAGCGCGGCGGGCTTGGACGCATTGCCCTTGCCGGCGAAGCCGAGGTTCATCGGGTAAGCGTCCGCCGCCTCGATCATGCGCTGGATGTGCCAGGGGCCGGGCGTGCAGGTGGTGGCGAAGGTGCCGGTCGCAGGGCCAGTGCCGCCGCCCAGCATCGAGGTCACGCCCGACATCAGCGCTTCCTCGATCTGCTGCGGGCAGATGAAATGGATATGGGTGTCGAAGCCGCCGGCGGTCAGGATCTTGCCTTCGCCCGCGATCACTTCCGTCCCCGGCCCGACGATGATGGTGACGCCGGGCTGGATGTCCGGATTGCCAGCCTTGCCGATCGCATGGATGAGCCCGTCTTTCAGGCCGACGTCGGCCTTCACAATCCCCCAATGATCGAGGATGACGGCGTTGGTGATGACGGTGTCGACCGCGCCCCGCGCACGCGTGGTCTGCGCCTGTCCCATGCCGTCGCGGATCACCTTGCCGCCGCCGAACTTTACCTCCTCGCCATAGGTGGTGAAGTCCTTCTCGACCTCGATGAAAAGCTCGGTGTCGGCGAGGCGCAGCCGGTCGCCCTTGGTCGGCCCGAACATCTCGGCGTAATGGGCGCGAGGAAGGGAGGTCGGGGGAAGAGAATTGCGGGAAGGGGGCATGGGAGGATTCTCAACGACTAACGAAAACCGAGGGACACTTGCAGCGATCTCTTCTCCCCCCTTGTGGGAGAAGGCGGCCCGAAGGGCCGGATGAGGGGTCCGCGCGGCGAGGCGCTATCAGAAGGCGCATGCCCGTCGAACCAGCCACCCCCGACCCTCTCCCGCAAGGGGGAGGGAGATTTACACCTTCCCCATCACCTCCTGGCGGAAGCCGTAGACCTCGCGTTTGCCGGCGATGGCTACCAGGCGCACGGATCGGCTCTGGCCGGGCTCGAAGCGGACCGCGGTCCCGGCCGGAATGTCGAGCCGGTAGCCCTTCGCCTTCGCGCGCTCGAACTTGAGCGCCGGATTGGTCTCGAAGAAATGATAGTGCGAGCCGACCTGGATCGGCCGGTCGCCGGAATTGGCGACCTCGATCGTCAGCGTCGCGCGCCCCTCGTTCATGACAATGTCGCCGGGTTCGGTGACCACTTCGCCCGGAATCTGCTTGTCATCTGCGCCCCGGATCGGATTGTGGACGGTGACCAGCTTGGTGCCGTCGGGAAAAGTGGCTTCGACCTGGATGTCATGGATCATCGAGGCGATGCCGTCCATCACCTGATCGGGGCCGACGACGTGCGCGCCAGCCTCCATGAGCTCGGCGACCGAGCGTCCGTCGCGCGCGCCCTCGACGACGAAATCAGTGATTAGCGCGACCGCCTCAGGATGGTTCAGTTTGACGCCGCGCTCGAGCCTGCGCCGGGCCACCATCGCCGCCATCGCGATCAGGAGCTTGTCTTTTTCGCGCGGCGTCAGATTCATGGGCCCTCGTCCCTCCTCACGTCTTTCATCGGTCCAGCAAATTCCGCGCCTTCGCTCATGCCCAGAGCCGAGGCTTGCGTCCGCCGAGCGCGACAATGGCCGCGATCAGCGCGGCGCGCAATCGGGAAGGCGAAGGGGAGACAAGGCGAGCGACGATGAAGCCGTCGAATGCGCTCGCGCCGGCTTCGACGCCGCTGCCCTCAGCCTCGAGCGCCGACCGCAAATCGGGCAGGCGGGCCTCGATATTGGGCGCCGCGGCGACGATTGTGGCCAAGGCGCGCGCTCCCCCGCCCACCGCCTTGCGCTCGAGCGCCGCGCCGACGTGCTTTAGCCGCGTCTCGTCGGCGAATACGAGCCGGCCGCCGCGCCACACCCGCCAGGAGTCCCTTAAGCTGGCGTCGATTCGGCTTTCGCCCATTGCCAGGCGGCCGAACACCAGCGTTTCGGCGATCACCAGACTGGCCTCCGCCGACATCTCGACCTCGAGGCGCCGCTCCAGCGCCGCGCCGTCGAACATGAGCGTCTCCTGCGGCAGCCAGAACAGCTGCGCGCCCGGCGCAAGCGAGAGCCGGGTCGCGACGTCGGCCGCCGGTCCGTCGCTGCGATAGATTCTTTCCGCCGACGGCGTGGTCGCCTCGACCTCGGCGCCCTCTCCGAGCTCGAGGCTGAGACGATAGGAGTCGCCCCCCGCGACGCCGCCCCCGGTGTTGACGATCGCGGCCTCGCACGGGCGCGACGAGCGCGGAAAGCGCCAGCGCAGGCCGCCGGTCTCGAACAGCCGCTGAGCCTCGGTGCGCTCCCCGACGCGCACGAAGACGCCGCGCGCCTCGGCTCGAGCCCGCTGGCGGCGGACCGAACCCAGCGCAAACGCGGCGATCACGATGGACATTGGCGAGCGAGATCGACCTCGCCACGCGGACAGATGGGGTCCAGAACCGGCGCGTAAGGATCGGCGACCCGGTAGAGCTGGTAAGCTTCGACCGTTCCGCCGGCGCCGCGCCGCTCAAGCAGGCCGGCCGGCTCGACCTTGCGGAAGCGCATCCCCAGGATGAGGTCGAACCGGCGGCCCGGCTCACCCAGCGCGAGGCCGGGCGCGGCAAACAGCGTCTCCGGCGGCGCGGGCTCGAATATCCAGCGCATCCGCTGCTCGGGCTGCACGACCGGGATTGCCTGATCGCCGTAATAGGACATGAGCGAGGTCAGCGCGTAGCCCTGGGTAAGGATATAGGCAGCGTCGTCGGCGCGCGCGGCGGCGTCGAGTTCGCCCGCGAGCGCCCGAAACCCGTCGAGCCGCGCCAGCGGATTGGCCGGCCCGAGCGGGATAGCGCCGGTCAAGATCTCGGCGAACGCCAGCGCTGCAAAGATGAGCCCGAGCGGCGCCGCCCATAGCCCCGCCTTTGCGATCAGCGTGGCGAGGCCGGCCCCGCCCGTGCGGCGGACCTCGGCGACCCAGTCGGCGGCCAGAATCGCCGCCGCCGGATAGAGCGGGGCGAGCCAGTTGCCCTGGACGCGATCGTGGATGGAATGCAGAAGGAAGTAGACCGCTGCGGGCGCGATCGTGCAGGCGAGTATGCGCCGGGCCTCGTCGCGCGATCGCGGAGAGACGGGGTTGCGCCACGGAATGGTCGCGATCGCGGGGATGAGGGCGGCGAAGACGAGCGGGTTGATAAGGCCGACCTGCGAAACAAGGAATTCGGCAATGTAGAAGGGCATAAAACCATGCGGCGGCGCGCGTCCGAGCTGCTTGGCGAAAGTCGCCCAGCCGTGCTCGGCGTTCCAGGCGACGAAGGGGCTGAAGATCGCCAGCGCGACGGCGAGCCCGGCGAACAGCGCCGGCGAGGCGAGCCAGCGCCGCAGCGACGGAGCGGCGGCCAGCGCGAGGCCGACGCCGGCGCCGAAAAAGACGGCGGTGAACTTCGATTGCAACGCCAAGCCGAGCGCCAGCCCAATCGCGACCAACCAACGCGCCTCGCCGGTGCGCCAGAGCTCGACCAGGGCCGCAAGGCCGAGGGTCCAGAACAGCACTAGCGGCGTGTCGGGGGTGACGAAAACCGCGCCGATAAGGACCAGGGGCATCGCGATCCACATCAGCGCAGAAAGCGCGGTCTTTTCCGCCGAGCCGAACAGGCGCCACGCGATCAGCGCGATGAGGGCCGGCATCGCGCCGACCAAGAGGAGGGAAAACGCTCGCACGCCGAATTCGGAATCGCCGAACAGAGCCGTCGAGGCGCGGATGAGGAGGGCGACCATCGGCGGATGATCGAGATACCCAAAAGAAAGCGCCCGCGACCAATACGTATAATAGGCTTCGTCGAAGGTAAGCTCGAGCCGCCTGGCGACGAGCGCCTGCGCAGCCAAGAGCGCAATCGTCGCGGCGAAGGCGCAAAAGCCGAGCCAGCCGGCGCGGCGCGGTCTTGGCTCGGCCCGCGCGGCGGCATCGACGGTCGAATGGCCGCTCACCTCGTAGCCTTCGCCCTTCTCTCCGCCGTTGCGCGCGCGGCAGTCCGTCGCACGCAAGCGCGCTTCTCGTCAATCATCGCTCGCCGGCGCCAGGCGCATGTCGCCAATCGGGAAAATGACGCGAAGGTGTTGCGCAGCGCACACAGGCGCCCCGCCGCCGACGTCGTATAAGTCCTCGCGGGCGACGCGGAAAGAACGCGGCGCGACCCGGTTTTGGAGTCATGGCCATCGCGGCGGACAGGAAAGGCTCGAGAGACTCGAATCGCGACGACGCCGCGGACGCGTCACGATTTTTCTCTCGCATCGGCTACCTTGTGCTGGCGGTCGGCGCGCCGGTCGGGGTGGTGCTGCACGCGCTTGGCCTTTACGTGATGTTCTCGATCGGCGTTGCCCTCATTCTGATCGCCGCGGCGCTCGACGCCGAGCCCGGGTTTTTCAATCGGTTCATCCGGCCCTTTGCACTTCCGGCCTTCCTCGCCTTGCTCGCGGGATTGGCCTGGGCGGCGCTCTCGATGTTGTGGACGCCTTATCCGGTCGCGGCCGGGCAGCTCTTGTTGAAAATGAGCGTGCTGCTCGCGGCGACGCTGCTGGCGGTGGCGGCGCCGCGAGAAAACGCGAGCGCGACCGATCTTTATCTGTTCCCGATCGGCGTGGTCGCCGGCATGGCGACCACGGCGGCGCGCGCGCTCGCCCAGACCTTGACCGGAGCGCCGGACGACGGCCGGCTCGCGGCCGGCGCGGTCGCAATCGCGGTGCTGCTGTTTCCGGCGATCGGCGGGCTCGCGGCGCGCGGACGCAACGGTCTCGCGCGACTGCTTCTGATCGTCGCCTTGTGTTTCGCCTACATCGACAGTTACGCGCCGCTCACCATTGCCGTGTTTGCCGGTTATCTGGCGCTGTCGTTCGCGATCTCCGACCTCAAGCGGACGGCGCGCGAATTGGCCTGGGGCGCAGCCGCGCTCATCGTGCTGTCGCCGCTCATCCCGGCGCTTGCGCCCACCGTCTCGGCCTGGATCTTCCACGCGCGGCTCACGTCGCTGCCGGCGCCCTACCCATCGCTTGCCGTGGCGGCGGACGTTTTCACCCACGACAAGCTTAGGCTGATCACAGGCCGCGGATTCGCGACCGTGAGCCGCGGCGTCCGCGACGGCATCCTGCCTCCCCAGACGCCTCGCGCGCTCGCGTTCACGGTCTGGTATGAGCTTGGCGTCGTCGGCGCAATGCTGGCTGCGGCAGGCGCTTGGTTCGCGTTCCGCGATCTCGCGCGGGCGCCGCCGCGGCTCGCGCCCTATATGGCCGCGGCCTTCTCCGCCGTGGTTGCGCTCGCCTTCCTCAATGTGGATTTCGTCGAAATGACGACCCTGACCCTGATCGCGGTCGCCGTCCTCTCGACCGATGTGGCGGCGCGCAGCCAATACCGCACCACCCGGCCCTCAGCGGCGAAGCTGGCGAATTTGTGAGGCCGGAGGAGCGCGGTTGCCCGGCTCTCAGCGCTTGCTGGCGAACGACATCGGTCCACGGGCCATGCGCGGACGCTTGTACTCGACAACGACCGCGCGCGTGCGGCCGGCAACCAGACTCGCGCGGCCGCGCGTCTTCGCCGCCTGTTTGGCCGCGAGCACTTTGACCTCTTCGACCGGCACGCCCATGAGCGAAGCGGCGATCTCCGCCCGCTGGCTGGGGTCATTGGCCAGACTTTCGGCCGCAATCAGAGCTTCCTCGATCGTCGGAGTGTCGCGGCGAACGCGCCGAACGCCCCATTTGGTCTTCCAGGTGGCCGCCATGCGCCCCTCCGAATTGCAATTGAACGGGAATACTAGCAGAATTGTTGCAGCGCAGCAAATCTATTCCGCCGTCAATATTTCGTTACCCACAATGGTGGCGCGGCCGATACGGCTGGCGACGGTTTATTCGCGGACAATGGCGCCGCCGAGCAGCTCCGGCGGCTTTGCCGGCCCCGCCGTGCTATGGGAATTGCTGGGCTTGACAGACGCCGCAGGCGGCGCGCACGATTGACCAAACGGTCAGGAACGGACTTGGCCCGTCGCCTCCGAAGCCCCCAGGGATTCGCCCATGACGATCGCCGCCAACCCGCCGGGCACGTCCGATATCCGCCCCGGCCGCTTGGATGGCGCGGCTCTTCAGGCCAATTTCGCCGACTTGCATCCCCCGCTGACTTTCCACGAGGCGAAGGTCGAGGCCGAGCGCTGCTATTTCTGCTTCGACGCTCCCTGTCAGCGGGCCTGTCCGACTGCGATCGACATCCCCCTCTTCATCCGCCAGATCGCCGCCGGCAATCGCACCGGGGCGGCGATGACCATTCTCGACGCCAACATCATGGGCGGGACTTGCTCGCGCGTCTGCCCGACCGAGACTTTGTGCGAGGAGGCGTGCGTGCGCGAGGCCGCCGAGATGAAGCCGGTCAGCATCGGCCAATTGCAGCGCTACGCGGTCGATCCGGTGATCGCGACTGGCAAATCGCCCTATTCGCGCGGAGGTGCGACCGGCAAGCGGGTCGCGATCGTCGGCGCCGGCCCGGCGGGCCTGGCCTGCGCCCATGCGCTCGCGGTCGCGGGCATCGAGACGACGATCTACGACCCGCGCGGGAAATCCGGCGGCCTCAACGAATATGGCATCGCCGCGTATAAGATGATCGACGAGTTCGCCGCCCGGGAGGCCGCTTTCATCCTCTCGATCGGCGGCATCGAGGTTCGTCACGGCCAGGCTCTCGGTCGCGATGTCACGCTCGAACGACTGCGGCGCGACTACGATGCGGTGTTCCTCGGCACGGGCCTGGGCTCGACCAACAAATTGGGATTGCCGAGAGAGGCCGAGCTCGAAAACGTGATCGACGCGGTCGAATATATCGCGCGCTTAAGACAGGCGAAGGACCTTTCCGCGTTGCCGGTCGGCCGGCGGGTCTTGGTGATCGGCGGCGGCATGACCGCGATCGACATTGCGGTGCAGTCGAAAAAGCTCGGCGCCGAGACCGTCACCATGGTCTACCGGCGGGGGCCGGCGCAGATGAAGGCGAGCCTATACGAACGCGAACTGGCGCAGACGAGTGGAGTCGTGATCCGCTATTGGGCGCAACCCGTATCGCTCGAAGGCCATGCCGGGGCGCTCAGCGGCGTCGTGTTCGAGAATACCCATGATCACGCCGGCATGCTGGCATCGCCCGGCTCGGTCTTCCGAATCGAAGCCGACGTGCTGTTCACCGCGATCGGGCAGCGCGGCGCGCCGGAAGCGCTGGACGGAGCGGCGATCGAGATGAAAGACAGCCGCATTGTCGTCGACGCCGAGCGCCGCACCAGCCTCAAAGGCGTCTGGGCCGGCGGCGACTGCGTCTATGGCGGTCAGGATCTGACCGTCAGCGCCGTTGAGGACGGCAAGCAGGCGGCGCGCTCGATCGCCGCCGCGCTCGGCGCGGCGCGCGCCTGACTCGAAGCGAGGGTCCCATGGCCGATCTGCGCGTGAACTTTCTCGGCGTCAAATCGCCCAATCCGTTCTGGCTCGCCTCCGCTCCGCCGACCGACCGCAAGGTCAATGTCGAACGCGCGTTCCGAGAGGGCTGGGGCGGCGTCGTGTGGAAGACGCTCGGCGAAGCAGGGCCGCCGGTCGTCAATGTGTCTGGCGCGCGCTACGGAGCCATCCATGGACCCGACCGTCGGCTGATCGCGATGAACAACATTGAGCTCATCACCGACCGCGACCTCGAGATCAACCTGCGCGAGATCAAGGAGGTCAAGCGCGCCTGGCCCGACCGCGCGCTTGTCGTGTCGCTGATGGTTCCCTGCGATGAGGAATCATGGAAGGCGATCCTCGCCCGGGTGGAGGAGACCGAATGCGACGGCGTCGAACTCAATTTCGGCTGCCCTCATGGCATGTCGGAGCGCGGCATGGGCTCGGCGGTCGGCCAGGTGCCGGAATATGTCGAAATGGTCGCGCGCTGGTGCAAGGCGCACACCCGCATGCCGGTGATCGTCAAGCTGACGCCCAACATCACCGACGTGCGCCAGCCGGCGCGCGCGGCGAAAAAGGGCGGCAGCGACGCGGTGTCGCTCATCAACACCATCAACTCGATCATGAACATCGATCTCGACGCCATGACGCCCGACGTCGCCATCGACGGAAAGGGCACGCATGGGGGCATGTGCGGCCCCGCGGTCAAACCGATCGCTCTGTCGATGGTGTCGGAAATCGCCCGCGATCCCGCCTGCGCCGGCCTGCCGATCTCTGCCATCGGGGGGATCACCACCTGGCGCGACGCGGCCGAGTTCATCGCGCTCGGCGCAGGAAACGTGCAGGTCTGCACCGCCGCGATGACCTATGGCTTCAAGGTCGTCCAAGAGATGGTCACCGGCCTCGCCGACTATATGGACGCCAAGGGCTATGCGACGATCGAGGACTTCCGCGGCCGCGCCATCCCCTCGATCACCGACTGGCAGTATCTCAATCTCAATTACGTCGCCAAGGCCGAGATCGATCAGGGCCTCTGCATTCAATGCGGACGCTGCCACATCGTCTGCGAGGACACTTCGCACCAGGCGATTTTCGCCAGTCTCAACGGGAAGAGGAAATTCGTCGTCAACGAGGCCGAATGCGTGGGCTGCAATCTGTGCGCACTCGTCTGTCCCGTCGAGGACTGCATCACCCTCGTGCATAAAGTCGCGGGCGTCGATCCGCGCACCGGCCTCGACTACGCGCGCCCGCCCGCCAACTGGACGACGCATCCCAACAATCCTGGCGTCGCGAAAGCTGCCGAGTGAGCGTCAGCCGGCTGCTGGCGGCGCCTTGTCCTTGAGCTTGCCGAACACCGAATTGACGTCGACACGCTCTTCGGTCGGCTTGGGCTTGGGCGTCGGAACGCCGAAGACTTCGAGTTGGCTCGCGGGTGCCGAAGTGGGCCGGGCGGTGGTGATTTCCGCCGACACCAGCGTCTGGCTGCGATCGTCCTCGACCTTCGGGCGTTCCTTGGCGGCGCGATTGACCTCGAAGTCGAGGTCGATCTGCGAGCACAAGCCGAGCGTCACCGGGTCCATCGGCTGAAGATTGGCCGAGTTCCAGTGGGTGCGCTCGCGAATTGCCTGAAGCGTGTGCTTGGTCGTTCCGACCAGGCGCATGATCTGCGCGTCCTTGAGTTCGGGATGGTTGCGCAACAGCCATAAGACCGCGTTCGGACGGTCATGCCGGCGCGACAGCGGGGTGTAGCGCGCGCCGCGGGCCTTCTTGAACTCGGGCGTGCGCACCTTCGAGGTCGACAGGTGCAGGCGATGATCGGGCTCCTGCTCGGCGGCGGCGATTTCCTCGCGCGTGAGCTGGCCGGTCGAGATCGGATCATAGCCCTTGATTCCGGTCGCCACTTCGCCGTCGGCGATCCCTTTGACCTCAAGAGGGTGCAGTTTGCAGAACTCGGCGATCTGGTCGAAGGTCAGAGAAGTGTTCTCGACCAACCAGACAGCGGTCGCCTTCGGCATCAACGGCGCGTCGCTCATGGACGAAAAGCTCCTTGATGATCGGCTAGGCGCGCGCCCGCGGGTTTCGCCCTTGAGCAAACTCAGCCTCAACGGATCAAACTTGAGGGGAAAAGCGTTGTATAGGCGAGGACGGGCCAAATTGCAATGATCGACAACGGGCCGCGTTCGCGAAATGGGCCAGCTGACCCTTGCCAACGGAGCGGCCAGAACCCAAATCGCTGCCTCACTCGGCTTCATCCACTCTCGCGGGTTCGCTCCCTGAACAACGGAACTGGTATGATGAAATTCGCAACAATCGCCGTCATAACATTTGGTCTGACCTTAGCGTCCGCGATCGCGCCCGCGCCCGCCGACGCCAAGGGCTGCCTCAAGGGCGCGCTGGTTGGCGGCGTCGCTGGCCATTACGCTGGCCATCATGCCGTCCTGGGCGCGCTCGGCGGCTGCGCCGTCGGTCACCATCTCGCCAACGAAAAGGACAAACAGCCGCCCGACGCCGCTGTCCAGGGCGAGCAGACCGCGCCCGCGCCGAAGGGGTACTGACCTCGCGGCTCTTCCGCGTCAGGCTTTGTTATTAAGCGCGCGCTCGGATTTCGGGTCCAGCGACCAGCGCGGCCGGCCGGGAGCGTCGAGTCCGTCGATGAGCCCTAGCCTGAGCCGCTCGATCCCCGCCCAGGCGATCATTGCCCCGTTGTCGGTGCACAGCCGTTGCGGCGGCGCGACGAACGGCAGGCCCGCCTCGGCGCAGAAGTGGGTCAGCGCGTCGCGCAGCGCCGCGTTCGCCGCCACGCCGCCGGCGACGACCACCGCCCTGGGCGACGCGCTGATCCGCCGGCGAAACAGCTTCAGGCCTGTTCGAATGCGATCCTCGACCACGTCCACGATCGCCGCCTGAAAGGAGGCGCAGAGATCGGCGATGTCGCGCGGGCGCAATGGCGCGACTGATTCCGCAGCCAACCGCACGGCGGTTTTCAGCCCCGAAAGCGAGAAGTCGGCGTTCGGCCTGCCGATCATCGGCCGCGGAAGCGCGAATCGGGTGGGATCGCCCTCTTCGGCCGCCGCCTCGACCGCCGGACCGCCCGGAAACGACAGCCCCAGGAGCTTGGCCGTCTTGTCGAACGCTTCGCCGATGGCGTCGTCCATAGTCGCGCCGAGCCGATCGTAGTCGCCGACCCCCTTGGCCGCGAGTATCTGGGTATGGCCGCCCGAGGCGAGGAGAACGAGATAGGGAAAAGCGACATTGGCGGTGAGGCGGGCGGTCAGCGTGTGCGCCTCGAGATGGTTGACGGCGACGAAAGGCTTGCCGCAGGCCAACGCCACGCCCTTGCCCGCCATCAGCCCGACCAGTACGCCGCCGATGAGACCAGGCCCCGCGGCCGCCGCCACCCCGTCGAGGTCCTTCGCCGCGACGCCCGCCCGCCCGAGAGCGCGGGCGATCAATAGGTCGATGATCTCGACATGGGCGCGCGCCGCAATCTCCGGCACGACGCCGCCGAAGGGCGCATGGGCCGCGATCTGACTCATCACCTCGTCGGCGAGAATCTCGCCCGCGCCGTCGGGCCTGAGCCGCACCACCGCCGCCGCCGTCTCGTCGCAAGTGGTCTCGATGCCTAGAACCCGCATCCGTCGACTTTCTGCTCCGGCCGGCCAAATCCGAGCGGGGTAGACGCCCTTAGCGTGAACCGGGAGCCGAGAAAACCCGCTTCCCGCTGCTCGGCGCTTGGCCGGCCTAAACTTTCGATCGCCCTGTTATCGCTTTTCGAGGCATGGTAAGGTTACGGCAAAAGGAGTAGGCAATGGCCAGCCCCATTGGGCCGAATGAAATTCGCGTCGTGATCCGGCCGGTCGAAGCGCGCGACTACGACCTTGGCCCCATTCCGGCCGAACTTTTCAAAAAGACCTTCGACGCCTTTCTGACTGCGCTCCAGGTGACAGACCGCGAATTGCAACCGAAAGCGAGATCGAGCGAGTTCTTCATCTCGCAGCTGGCGCTTAATCCGTATGAATTCGGAGTTTTGGAGAAAAGACGATCCTATGGGCAAAGCAGCCCATCGGCGATCGAGTACTTTCGCCGCTGCGCCGAGGGCATTTACCGCAGCGATTACCAGACGGTCGTTCGTCATCCGCGGCTGACAAGGGCGTTCATCCGAATTGTCAAGGCGCTCGACCCGAGTTTTCATGTCCTCGCTCAATTCTCCGATACTGAATTGCCCGTCGACGATTTCTTCGGCCGCCAGGTTGATCGCGTCGGATTCAAGGATGACCCGGGCTCGCAAGCGGATAACTGGTTTCTCGGAAGCGCAATGATGTCGTTCGAGGGCCGGCTCGATGAAATCGACTATCGCGGGGCAGTATGGACCGGCGATTTGATGCTTCCGGCCGGCACGACCCATATCGAATGCGTTTTTGATAAGTCGCAGGGAGAAGATGCGTTGAATCCGTTCGGCAATAAAAATGTTTGCATAACAGGAAGGGCAATATACACAGGAGACAGTCAACTTCCCGAGCGCATAGAAGTGATAAGCATCGAGGAAAGAGCGCACGTGAAAGCGGCGATCGACATCCGGGGTTCGTTGTGTCTAACACAGTTTTCAGAGAGGGACGATTTTGATTACGTCGAGTAGCGATAAGCATTTCCTCCATACAAGTGTCGTGCTTCGCCACGCCAACGGGAATTCGGGCGAGGCGGAGCAGCACATCGAAACGATCCTGACCGAGGCGGCGGTAGCGAAGCGGCGCGTTTGGGTCAGCAGCATCCTGTTCGCCGAGCTTAGGCCCTCGACATTCGTCCCGGGACGCTTCGCCACGCTGTTCGAATTGACCCGCTATATCCGAGCGCTGGCGACCCTGGTGACGCCGGATCCGAACACCATGATGCGCGTGGCGCGGCTGCGCGACGCAAAATGGCAGCGGCCCGCCGACGCTCATCAACCGGGAGGAAAGCCGCGAACGATGTCGCTCGGCGACGCGATGCAGATCGCGTCGGCCTTGTGGGTCAAAGAGGCGATCGGCGTGCCCGATCTCGAGTTTCTCACCTTCGACGGCTGGTGTTCCGACGATAACAAGAGCGACCGTCTTTGCCTGCTGCATCTCCAGGATTACGCGGTCGATTCCAAACTCAATGCGGACGTCCAGGCGGCCGTGCGGCTGACGCGGCTCGATCCGATCGTCCACCCGCAGTCCCATCCCCAGTCCGTGGCGGCGGGATGACCGCTCCTGCTCGCCATCGCGGCGGGTCGCCGCGCGACGCCCATTCGCCGGCGATGACCGGCGCAGACGCGGGCTGAGACTGGCCTCCGGTTCGTTCGCGCCGATGCGCCCCCCGCGCCACTTCGCACGTCCGCGAAGCGCCGGCGCGGCCTATAACCTAGCGCATACCGACGAAGAGGCCCCATGACCCCGAGGGTCGCGCTGTTTCGCGCTCGCGAGGACGCGGCGGCGAGCGCGGCGCGGCTGCGCCGGCTCGGCCTTTCCGTTTCTTGCCTGCCGGCGATAGAGATCGAGGCTCAAGCCGTCCGACCGAAGCGGTCGCGCTATGACGCCGTGGTCGCGACCAGCGCTAAGGCGTTCGTGGCCGAAGGGCCAAGCGATACGTCGTCGCCCCTCTATGTCGTCGGCGTCCACACCGGGCGTGCGGCAAAAGCGCGCGGCTGGCGGCTTGCCTCTCCGCCGGCGCCGGACTCCACAAAGCTGACCGAGACGCTAAACGAGGCGCTCGAGCCGGGCGCGAGCGTACTCTACCTCGCCGGACGCAACCGCAAGGGGACAATCGAGGCGGCGCTCGAGAGCGCTTTCGCGCTCGAGGTCGTCGAAGCCTATGCCGCCGAGGCGCGCGAGGCCTGGCGCCCTTCGGAGGCGCGCGCGCTTGCCTCCTGCGGCGCGGCGCTGCACTACTCGCGGCGCTCGGCCGGACTCGCGGCGGCGCTGGCCAAAGCCTCGGGCGTCGAGGCGCGCTTTCTCGCGCTTGAGCACGTCTGCCTGTCGCGCGACGTCGCCGAACCGCTTAAGGCGGCCGGCGCGACCCGAATCGCAATCGCCGATACGCCTGACGAGGCGGGCCTTTTTCGCGCTTTATGCAGCAGCCTCGGCGGGTTTCCTTCGCTTGGGGCGTCCCGTATATAGGCCGCGAGAGATCAAAGGCGCGAGGCGATGGTCGACGAGGAAACCCAGGACGTTTCGGCTGGGCCTGCAGGCTCCCCGCCCAATCGCGACGCGCGTCGGGACCCGGGCGTCATCGAAGGCGAGATGGCCGCCCGCGCGCCCGACGATCGCCAGCCGCCCCCGTCCGCCGCGCCCGCGCCCGAGGGCGCCGCTCAACCTCGCCCGCAGCCTGCCGCCGAGCCGCAGCGCACAGGCGCTCGGAGCGTTCTGGCGGGAGCGCTCGCCGGATTCATCGTCTCGGCGCTGGCCCTCGCCGCGGGCTATTCGCTCCTGGCGCCGAAGGCGGATGTCGCGGAGAACGCAGACCGGCTGGCCGAAGTCGAAGCGCAGACTCAGAGGGGGAACGCGGCGCTGGACGCGGAAGCCAAGCGCGACAGCGCCGCCTTATCGAACCTCGACAAGCGGGTGGGCGCGCTCGAGGCGGGCGCGGGGACGTCGGGCGTCGCGGACCTCGACAAGCGCGTCTCGGCGCTGGAGGCGGCGAATGCGGATTACGCGCCTAAAGCCGCCGCCGTCGCGCAAGCCGACCAGCAATTGGCGACGCAGGTTAAGGACTTGCGGGCCGACATCGACGCCGCGCGCGGCGAGATTCCAGGGCTGGCGGCGCGAGTCGCGAAGCTCGAGACCGGAGCGCCGACGGCGAACGGCGCCGATCTTTCCGCCCTCGCCGCCCGGCTCGACAAGCTCGAGGCGGCGCTCGCCGCGCCGAAGAGCGAAACCCGCGTCGCCCCCGAGAAGCCGGCGGCCGCCGACAACGCCACGGCGATCGCGATCATCGCAGGCGCGATTGCGGATAGGCTCGCTGCGGGCGCGCCGTTCGGAACCGAGGTCGCGGCGCTTCAGCGTCTCGGGGTCGATCCGGCCGGACTGGCGGCGCTGCAAGCGGTGGCCGAGGGAGCCCTGACCGGGAGCGCTTTGGCCGCATCGTTCGACGCGATTGCGCTGCGGGTTCTGGCCGCCGCGTCGCCGGAAGAGAAAGGCGGGATCGTGGATCGCCTTCTCGCCCATCTGCGCGGCCTCGTCCAGGTACGTGACCTGAACGATACGACCGGCGACGATCCCCAGGCGACAGTCTCCCGTATCGAGGCAGCCAGCCGCCGCGACGACATCTCGGGCGCGCTCGCCGCGTTCGACAAGCTGCCGGAAGCAGCGCGTCAGGCGGCGGGCGATTGGCCGGTCAAGGCCCGCGCGAGGCAGGCGGCGGACGCCGCCCTGCAGTCGATCCGCGAGGCGGCGATCGGGCGGCTCGCCGGCGGCGCTGGCCCATGACATTGCGGCGGCCGGCGGCTCGCGCGGCTTCCGGCGCCCGGCCCGGGCGTTCTGAATCGGAGACGAGATGCTTCGCCTGTTGATATTCCTGGCAGCGCTGGCGCTCGCCACCTGGGGCCTGACCTGGCTCGCGGACAATCCCGGCGTCGTGACGGTGACCTGGCGAGGGATCGAGTATCGGGTCTCGCTGATGCTGGCGCTCGGCGCCGTCCTGGCGCTTGCGGTCCTGCTGTCGATCGTTTGGGCCGTGCTCAGGTTCATCTTTCGCATCCCCTCGCTGGTCTCGCTCGCCTCGCGGGCGCGTAAGCGCGAGAAGGGCTTCCTGGCGCTGTCGCGGGGCATGATTGCCGTCGGCGCCGGCGACGCCCGGGCCGCCGCCAAACACGCCTCCGAGGCGAGCCGCCTCGTCGCGCACGAGCCGATGACCAAGCTTCTGCAAGCCCAGTCGGCGCAACTCGCAGGCGACCGCGAGCGCGCGGTCGCGGCGTATAATGCGATGCTCGACCATCACGAGACCCATGGCCTCGGCCTGCGCGGCCTGCATGTCGAAGCGCGGCGCGCCGGCGAACACGAGGCGGCGCTCGAATATGCGATACGCGCCAATGCGCGCGCGCCTGCGGCCTGGGCGGGTCAGGCGGTGCTCGACGACCGCACGCGGCGCGGCGACTGGGCGGGCGCGCTCGCGACCGTCGATGTCAACGCCGCCGCCCGGCTCATCGACAAGCCGACCGCGAACCGCTGGCGGGCAGTGATCAAGACCGCGATGGCCGACGCGGCGATGGAGCGCGATCCGAAGCACGCGCTCGCGCTGGCGCAGGAGGCATGCCGGCTGGCGCCGACGCTCGTGCCCGCGGCTGCGATCTGCGGCCGGCTCATGGCGCAGGCGGGCGACTATCGCCGCGCCAGCCGCATTCTCGAGGCCGCCTATGCGCAGACGCCGCATCCTGACCTCGCCGCCGCCTACATCCGCGTCCGCCATGGCGATTCGACCGAGGACCGGCTGGCCCGCGCCCGCGCCCTCGCCCGGGTCGCGCCCAACGATCCCGAATCGCTCCTGACCGTGGGGCGCGCCGCGCTCGAGGCGCATGACGACGCAGCAGCGCGCGCGGCGATCGCCCCACTCCTCGCCTCCGATTCGCCGCATGGACGCCCGACCCGGCGGGCCTGCCTCCTCATGGCCGACATCGAGGAGGCGGACGGGCATCACGGCGCAGTGCGCGAGTGGCTCGGCCGGGCGGCGCGGGCCCCGCGCGACAAGGCCTGGGTGGCGGACGGGGTCATCACCGACCGTTGGGCGCCGGTCTCGCCGTCGGGCGCGCTCGACGCTTTCGTCTGGCGGACCCCGGACGAACGCTTCGCCCTCCCGGCGGAGCCCGCGGCGCCCGAACCGGCGGCGCCGGCGGTCGAGGCGATCGTCCCGCCCGCTCCGCCACCCGCTCCCACGCTCGCGCTCGCGCCGCAGGCCGTCGAACCTGAACGCCACGCCGCCCCTGCTTACAGTCCCTCCGTCGTTCCCGCGGCCCGCACGGGCGTCATCATCGATCCGGCGTCGATGGCGCCCGACGACCCCGGCCCGGAGGAACCGGAAGCGAAGCCGCACGGCTTCCGGCTCTACGCCAATGAATGAAACCGCTTCCGGGCGACCCGATCGGAGCCGAATCGAGGCCTCGATCGCGCCCTTCAAGACGCAATGCTTCGTATCGCTCCTCAGGACGAGGATTTCGGTCCGCGCTATGGCGATAAGCGATGTCGCCTGACTCGGTCGTCATCGTCGGCGCGGGCCACGCGGGGGTTCAGGCGGCCGTGAGCCTGCGCGAAGAGGGGTTCGGCGGCGAGGTCGTCCTTCTCTCCGCCGAGAAGGATCTGCCCTATCAGCGCCCCCCGCTGTCGAAGGCGTTTCTGAAGGGCGAGATGGACATCCACGGCCTGCCGCTCAGGGCCGAAGCCCACTTTCGCGACCAGCGCATCGAGCTCAGGCTCGGCGTCAGCGCAACCAGGATCGACCGGGCCGCGCGGCGGGTCGAGCTCAGCGACGGCAGCGCGGTCGGCTATGGGCATCTCATCCTCGCCACCGGCGCGAGGCAACGGCGGCTCGACGTCCCCGGCGTCGATCTGCCCGGCGTTTATGCGCTGCGCGACATCGCCGACGCCACCCAAATCCGCGAGCGGCTTGGCCAAGGACGCAAGGTCGTCATCATCGGGGCTGGATTCATCGGCCTCGAAATCGCCGCCACCGCGACCGGCCTCGGGGCCGACGCGACCATCGTCGAGATCGCCCGGCCGATGGGGCGCGCCGTCTCGCCGATCATGTCGGATTTCTTCCTCGATGCGCACGCCGCCTTCGGCGCGCGCTTTAAGCTCGGCGTCGGCGTCGCGGCAATCAAGGGCCGCGAGCATGCCGAAACCGTCATCCTCAGCGACGGCGAAGCGTTGAGCGCGGACATGGTCGTCGTCGGGATCGGCGTCGTCGCCGAGGATTCGCTCGCGCGGGCGTGCGGCCTCGAATGCGCGAACGGGATCGTGGTCGACGAGCACCTCACGACCTCGGACCCAGCGATTTCTGCGACCGGCGACTGCGCAGATTTTCCCAATGCCGCGCTCGGTTTCCGCACCCGGCTCGAATCGGTGCAGAACGCGGTCGATCAGGGACGCTCGGTCGCCCGCCGCCTCGCCGGCAAGCCCAAGCCCTACGACGATCTCGCCTGGTTCTGGAGCGACCAGCAGGATCTGAAGCTGATGATCGCCGGCCTCTCGCACGGCGTCGACGAATGGGTCGTGCGCGGCGATCCGGCGACGCGGGCGTTCTCGACCTTCGGCTTTCGCGCCGGCAGGCTCGCGGTGGTCGAATCGGTCAACCGCGCCGGCGACCACGCCGCCGCCAAGCGCATCATCGGCACGACGAAGACGCTGACGCCGGAGGAAGCCGCCGACCCGGCGTTCGACCTGAGGGCGCTTGCGAAGCGAAGCGGCTGATCACAGAGGGATCAGCCGACCTATAGACGGGAATCTCGGTTCGGGCGTATTGCGCCGTCAAGCCTAGATAACATCTGAGATAAGTTATACTGTTTGTCTAAACAATGTCTTCCGAAAAATAGGAAACTCGTGCTATACATTTCGCCATGACCCTGGCGATCGGCGGTCCGCAAGCAACCAGGGCATCGAGCGCCGCCAAGCGGACGCGCCCGTCTATTGCACACCGTCATTATGATCTTCATTCGCCCGGATACGCCAAGAAAAGAAAAAATGGCCCAGGGGGTCGGCGCAACCCCCTGAAAAGGCTCGATCCGGACAAGAGAAAGCAAGGGAATCCAAGCCTTTTTTCTTTGATTGTCTTTGCCTGCCTTTGCAAAATTTGGCCTGGCTTGGAAAAATTTGGATTTGGCTTGGAAAACCCGATCGCGGCTTGCCCCTTAAAGCGAAATCTTCGCCCACGCCGCCAGTTCGCCGACGATGCCGCGACGGAACGCAAGCACGCAGGCGACGAAGACCACACCCTGGATCACCGTCACCCACTCGCCGAACTGGGCGAGATAGTTCTGCATCGAGACGACGATGAACGCGCCCACCACCGGGCCATAGAAGGTCCCCATGCCGCCGACCAGCGTCATCAGCACGACCTCGCCCGAAGTCGAAAACGAGACGTCGGTCAGCGACGCGTTCTGGGCGACGATCGCCTTGACCGCGCCGGCGAGGCCGGCGATCGCGGCCGAGAGGACGAAGGCCGCGAGCTTGTACTGGAGGGTGCGATAGCCGAGCGATATTGCGCGCGGCTCGTTCTCGCGGATCGCCTTCAATATTTCGCCGAACGGCGAGTTGACCGTACGCTGCACGGCAAGGAAGCCGAACAGGAAGACCGCGGCGACGAAGACGTAGAGGATCCACGGATTGGAGAGATCGATGAGCCCGAGCGCCTTGCCCTGCGGCACCGCCTGGATGCCGTCCTCGCCATGGGTGAAGGGCGCCTCGACGCAGAAGAAGAACACCATCTGCGAAAAGGCGACGGTGATCATGGCGAAATAGATGCCGACACTGCGGATGGCGAGCGCTCCGGTGACGAAGCCGAGCACGGCGGACGCCGCGACGCCCAGCGCGATCGCCGAAACCGGCTCCAGTCCCCACACTTTGGCGGCGTGGGCGCAGACGTAGCTCGCGAGGCCAAGGAACATCGCATGGCCGAGCGAAAGCAGGTTGGCGTAGCCAAGCAGGAGATTGAACGCGCAGGCGAAGAGCGCGAAGCACAGGGCCTGCATGATGAAGAACGGATAGGCAACGAACGGCGCGATTACGATAAGCGCGACCATGATCGCGAAGGCGATCGCGTTGGCGCGACGATCGCGGCTCGTCATATCCGCCGCGGCGACGGAGGCTTCGAGGCTCATTTTCAGGCCGCCCTTCCAAAGAGGCCGGTCGGCCGGATAAGGAGGACGATCGCCATGATGACGAACACCACCGTGTTCGACGCCTCGGGGTAGAACACCTTGGTCAGGCCTTCGACGACGCCGAGCACGAAGCCGGTCACGATCGAGCCCAGGATCGACCCCATGCCGCCGATCACCACGACAGCGAAGACGACGGCGATGATGTCGGCGCCCATGCCCGGGCGGACCTGAGTGATCGGCGCGGCGAGTACGCCGGCGAACGCCGCGAGCGCGACGCCGAAGCCGTAGGTCAGCGTGACCATGCGCGGCACATTGATGCCGAAGGCCCGCACCATGGTCGGGTTCTCAGTGCCGGCGCGTAGGTAGGCGCCAAGCTTGGTCTTCTCGATGATGAGCCAGGTCGCCAGGCACACACCCGCTGAGGCGAGGATCACCCAGCCGCGATAGACCGGCAGGAACATGAAGCCGAGATTGTAGGCGCCGCTGAGCTGTTTGGGGATCGCGTAGGGCAGGCCCGAGGCGCCGAAATAATTCTGGAACAGGCCCTGAATGATCAGCGCCAAACCGAAGGTGAGCAGCAGGCTATAGAGCGGATCGAAGCCGGCGAGCCGCTTCAGGAACAGCTGCTCGACGATCGCGCCGACCGCGCCGACCGCGAGCGGCGAGAGGATGAGCGCCAACCAATAGTTGAGGCCGGCGTATTGAAGCAGAAAATAGGCGGCGAAGGCCCCCATCATGTAGAACGCGCCATGGGCGAAGTTGACGATCGTGAGCATGCCGAAAATGACGGCAAGGCCCAGACTCAAGAGCGCATAAAACGAGCCGTTGATGAGCCCGATCAGCAACTGGCCGTAGAGCTGCGGCATGCTGATGGCGTGGCCGAATATGTTCACCTATGGCTCCCCCTCATCCGGCCGCGTCGCGGCCGCCTGCTCCCGCGAACGGGAGAAGGCCGGGGTGAGGGCAAGCCGTTTCGCGACAGTCATCACACCCCCAGCGCTTCATGCAGCCTGTCCATCCGCCCCGCGAGCTCCGAATTGGTGAACGCGTCGATGATCTTCCCGTGCTCCATGACGAAAAATCGATCGGCCAAAGTCGAGGCGAAGCGGAAATTCTGCTCGACAAGCAGGATTGTGAAACCCTCCCGCTTGAGCTCGGCGACGGTGCGGCCGATTTGTTGAATGATGACTGGCGCTAGGCCCTCAGTCGGTTCGTCGAGCATCAAGAATTGCGAGCCGGTGCGCAGGATTCGCGCGATCGCCAACATCTGCTGCTCGCCGCCCGACAGCTTGCCGCCGCCGCTGGCGAGACGCTCGCGCAAGTTGGGAAAGAGCGAGAAGATCCGCTCGACACTCATCCCGCCGATCTTGCCGATTTGAGGCGGGAGGAACAGATTCTCCTTGACCGAGAGGCTGGCGAATATCGCCCGTTCCTCCGGACAGAACGCGACGCCAAGCCGGGCGATGCGGTCGATCGAGAGATCGATGAGTTCTTTGCCGCCGAACACGACCGATCCGGTGCGCTTGCGGACGATGCCCATGATCGCCTTGAGGGTCGTCGTCTTGCCGGCCCCGTTCCGCCCGAGCAGGGTGACGACCTCGCCCTCCCGCACGTCAAGATCGACCCCGTGAAGAATGTGCGATTCGTTGTACCAGGCCTGCAGCCCACTGACGCTGAGCACCGCCGGCCCGCTCGCCGCCCTCGTCTGAGAAAGCGGGGCCTCAGCCATTCCCCACACCCATATAGGCCTGCTTCACCTCCTCGTTCTCCGACACCTCGCGATAGTCGCCCTCCGCCAGAACGCGCCCGCGCGTGAGCACGGTGATGCGATCAGAGAGATTGGCGACCACTTTGAGATTGTGCTCGACCATCAGGATGGTGCGGTTCGCCGAGACCCGGCGAATGAGCTCCGCTGTGCGATCGATGTCCTCGTGGCCCATGCCCGCCATCGGCTCGTCGAGCAGCAGCATCTCGGGCTCGACCGCGAGCGTCGTCGCCAATTCCAGCGCCCGCTTGCGGCCATAGGAAATCTCGCCTGCCTTCGAATTGGCGAAGGGCGTCAGCCCGACATCGTCAAGCAGCGCCCGCGCCCTATGGTTGAGCGGCTCGAGGGCCGCCTTAGAGCGCCAGAAGTCGAACGAATCGCCGCGCTTTCGTTGCAGGGCGATGCGCACGTTCTCGAACGCGGTCAGATGGGGGAAGACCGCCGAGATCTGGAACGAACGGACGAGGCCGAGCCGCGCCACGTCGGCCGGCCTCAGGCTCGTAATGTCGCGCCCGTTGAAAGTAATCCGCCCGTCGGTCGGGACGATGAATTTCGTCAGCATGTTGAAGCAGGTGGTCTTGCCGGCGCCGTTCGGGCCGATCAGGGCGTGGATCGTCCCGCGCCGGACCCGCAGGGAAACGTCGCTCACTGCGCGGAAGTCGCCGAAGCTCTTGCTGAGGCCGTCGGTGACGAGAATATCGTCCATGCTCATTCTCGCCGGTCGGCCGAGCGCATGCGCTTCCCCCCAAATGAAGATGGAAGCCAATCAACCCGCTGGCGCGCCGGTTGTAAAGTCCAAAAAGACAACGGCCCGACGCCCAAAACGCCCCTGCCGGTGGGGACGGGGCGGGACGCGAGCTCCATGCGACATTTCTATCTGCCGTTTCGACTACCCGTTTGTGCGGCGGTTGTGCAGGCGGCGCTCCCAGTCGAGCGCCTGGCGCACGATGTCGTCGAGATTGTCGCGGGAAGGTTTCCAGCCGAGCACGCTCTTCACCCGGTCGGCCTTGGCGACGATGGCGGCGGGATCGCCGGCTCGCCGTCCGGACAGGACGACCGGAAAGTCGACGCCCGATACCCGTTTGACGACAGCGACGACCTCCTTGACCGTCTGCCCGCGTCCGTAGCCGCAATTGCAGATGAGGCTCTCGCCGCCCGCCCGCAGATAGGCGAGCGCGCGCAAATGCGCGTCGATGAGGTCGGTGACCTGAATATAGTCGCGCACGCAGGTGCCGTCGCGCGTGGGATAGTCCGGGCCGAACACTCGATCTTCGGATGCAGCCCGAGCGCGGCCTGGAGGCGACCTTGATGAGATGGGTGGCGTTCGGCGTCGACTGGCCGAGACGGCCCTGGATCGGCCCCGGCGACATTGAAATAGCGCAGCGCCACGTAGCGGAAACGAAGGCGCGCGACGCGTCCTGCAGCATCCATTCGACCATCAGCTTGGAGCGGCCATAGGGTGAGACGGGCGCGAGCGGAGCGTCTTCCGACACCGGATCGGCGTCGGTCTCGCCATAAACCGCCGCGGTCGATGAAAAAATGAAGTGCTTACGCCGCCCCTGACCGCGCTTCGATCAGCGTGCGCGCCTTCGACGCATTGTTGAGATAATAGGCGAGGGGATCGTCGACCGACTTCGGGACGACGATCTTGGCGGCGAAATGCGCGATCGCATCGACCGCATGCTCGCGGATCAAGCGCGCGACGAGGCCCGCGTCGCCGACGTCGCCGACGACGAGCTTTGCTTCGGGCGGAACCGCCGAGGCGAAGCCGGTCGACAGATCGTCGAGCACCACGACCGTCTCGCCGGCGTCGAGGAGCCCGAGCGTCATATGACCGCCGATATAGCCGGCGCCGCCGGTGACCAGTACGCTCATGCCTCGCCCCCGCCGCTTTTCGCGGCGCGGCCTCATCCGGAAAAGGGGCCGGATGGAAGGGCCTGGCGATCTGGTTTAGACGGGCGGATTCTCGCCGCCGGTCGTTACGCGCCGCGCGGGGCAGGAGCAGGGAGGTCAGCAATGGACGAAGGAGTATTCGCAAGGCTGTTTTTCCCGTCGCGGGGCTCAGAACACGTTTCTTCCGGCCACCAAATCGATGCGAAAGAAAATGCTGACGATCCTCGATCGCCCCGTTCTGCAGCATGTCGTCGACGAGGCGCGCGAGGCGGGGATCGAGCACTTCATCTTCGTCACCGGCCGCAACAAGGCGGTGATCGAGGATCACTTCGATATTGCCTACGAACTCGATGACGCCTTTCAAAAGAGGAGGGCAAGATGATCTAGTATAACGCGCTGAAGGCATTGCCGCCGCCGGCGCGGCCGCTTCACGCGCCAGCAGGCGCCGCTGGGGCTCGGCCACGCGATCTGGTGCGCGCCGAACTCGTCGGCGCCGAACCCTTCCCGTGCTGCTGCCGGACATGGTGACGATGGGCGGCCCGAGCGGCGGACGCTGCCTCGCGCAATGCGTCGCGGCTTATGACAAGCATGGCGGCGACATCATCGCGGTCAAGGAAGTCCGGCCGCGAGACGCATCAGTACGGCATCGTCTCGGTCGGCGAGGATTTCGGCGCCTCTTTCGAGATCACGGCATGGTGGAAGAGCCGCGGCCGGGGCCGGCCCCTCGAACCTCATCGTCTCGGGGCGCTACATCCTCGGCCCCAGATTTTCTGATCCTCGGCAAGATCGAGAAGGGCGCGGGTGGCGGGATCCAGCTGACCGACGGCATGAAGGCGCTCGCCGCGCGCCGAGGCCTTCCATGGCGTGCGCTTCGACGGGCAAGACCTATGATTGCGGCTCGAAGCTTGGTTTCTCGCGGCAATGCCCGCCTTCGCGCTCGACCGCGGCGA